>CAWKBE010000016.1:0-162372 GCA_963847785.1 uncultured Alphaproteobacteria bacterium | reverse complement strand
GTCTTGACGTGGCGGGAGGATCGGCCGCCAACGGTACCAGGCTGATCGTATGGGCCTGCAACGGCGGCAGCAATCAGACTTGGCGCGATCAGACTTGGAGCAATCAGACTTGGCGCAATCAGACTTCGCCCAATCAGACTTGGCGCAACGCATCACCAACCGCGCCGTAGCGAAAGCATCGGCCGACGGATGCGCATCACATATTCAGCACGCGGCCATAGGCGTCGAGCACCGCTTCCTTCATCATTTCCGACAGCGTCGGATGCGGGAACACGGTGTGCATGAGCTCTTCTTCCGTGGTCTCGAGATTCATCGCGATCACGTAACCCTGGATGAGCTCTGTGACCTCCGCGCCGACCATGTGCGCGCCGAGAAGCAGACCGGTCTTCTTGTCGAATATCACTTTCACCAGACCCTGATCCTCACCGAGCGCGATCGCCTTGCCATTGCCGACGAAGGGAAAGCGGCCGACGCGAACGTCAAAACTCCTGTCCTTCGCCGCCTGCTCGGTTAAGCCCACCGACGCGATCTGCGGCGTGCAATAGGTGCAGCCGGGAATGAGGCGCTTGTCCATCGGATGCGGATGCAGGCCCTTGATGGCTTCGACGCAGATGATGCCTTCGTGCTCGGCCTTATGCGCTAGCAGCGGGGGACCGGCGACGTCGCCGATCGCGTAAATCCCCGGCACATTGGTTTTGCACGCGCCGTCGGTGACGATGGCGCCGCGCTCGGTCTTCACGCCGAGTTTCTCCAATCCGAGATTCTCGATATTGCCGACGACGCCGACGGCCGAGATGACGCGATCGACGGCGAGCGTCTGGGTGCCGCCCTTGCCATCGTCGATGGTCGCGATGACGCCATCGGGCTTCTTATCGAGCTTCGTGACCTTGGCGCCAGTGAGGATCTTGATGCCCTGCTTCTCGAAGCTCTTGCGCGCGAAGGCGGCGATCTCGGCATCCTCCGCCGGCAGGATTTGCGGCAGCACCTCGACGACGGTCACCTCGGCGCCGAGCGTGCGATAGAACGAGGCAAATTCGATACCGATCGCACCCGAGCCGACGACCAGCAACGATTTCGGGATGGCGTCGGGCACCATGGCCTCGAAATACGTCCAAATATGCTTCTTGTCGGGCTCCAGTCCGGGGAGCACGCGCGGCCGCGCGCCGGTGGCGACGATGATGTGCTTAGCTTGATACGCGCCGGTACCGAGCGCGCCCTTCGGCGCCTCGCTCTTGCCGGCCTTGACGGTGATTTTGCCGGGCGCATCGATGACGGCCTCGCCCCAGATCACGCTGACCTTGTTCTTCTTCATGAGGAAGCCGACGCCGTCGTTGAGCCGCTTCGACACGGCGCGCGAGCGCATCACCACCGCCGACGGATCATACTTCACCTCGCCCGCGGACAAGCCGTAATCCTTGGCGTGCTGCAGATAACGAAAAATCTCCGCCGAGCGCAGCAGCGCCTTGGTCGGAATGCAGCCCCAGTTGAGGCAGATGCCACCCAGATAGTCGCGCTCGACAATCGCGGTTTTGAACCCGAGCTGCGCCGCGCGGATGGCGCAGACATAGCCACCGGGGCCGGAGCCGACGATGATGACGTCGAAATTCGTATCGGCCATGTCAGCTTACACCAGCATCATCACGGGATTTTCGACCAGCGCCTTGAACGCGCCGATCAGTTGTGCGCCAAGCGCGCCGTCGACCGAGCGGTGATCGCACGACATGGTCACGCTCATGATCTGCGCCGCTTCGATCTTGCCGTTACGCACAACCGCGCGCTCCTCGCCGGTGCCGACCGCGAGGATGGTCGATTGCGGCGGATTGATCACCGCGGTGAAATCCTTGATGCCGTACATGCCGAGGTTGGATACCGACGAAGTTCCGCCCTGGTATTCCTGCGGCTTGAGCTTTCTTGCGCGCGCGCGCGCCGCGAGATCCTTCATTTCGTTGGAGATCGCCGAGAGCGATTTGTTTTCGGCGTTGCGGATAATCGGCGTGATCAGGCCGGCCGGCAGCGCCACCGCCACGCCGACGTCGGAATGCTTGTGTTTGAGCATGCCCGCGTCGGTCCAGCTCACATTGGCGTCCGGCACGCGCTGCAACGCAAGCGCCAGCGCCTTGATGACGAAATCGTTGACCGAAAGCTTGTAGGCCGGCTTGCCGTTCTTGTCCTTCGGCGCCGTCGCGTTGATCTCCTCGCGTGCCGCGACGAGCTTGCCGATATCGCAGTCGATGGTCAGATAGAAATGCGGAATGGTCTGCACCGAGGCGGTGAGCCGCTGCGCGATGGTGCGGCGCATGCCGTCGTGCGGGACGAGTTCGTAGCTGCCATCTTCATAGAGCGCGCGAATTTGCTGATGCGACATCGACGGCGCCACCAGCGAGGCAGCGGCCGCGGCGGGCGCCGGACCCGGCGTGCGCAGGCTCTTTCCTTCCTTCGCCGCTGCCACGTCGCGGGCAATCACGCGGCCGTGCGGACCCGATCCGGCAATGCGGCCGATGTCGATGCCGGCGTCCTTGGCGAGGCGGCGCGCCAACGGCGAGGAGAATATCCGGTTCGTGCCGCGGCCGTCGGTCCGCGCCCCCTCACCCGCCCCGCTTCGCGGGGCGACCTCTCCCGCCAGGGGAGAAGTCGAAGAAGTGCGCTGGGACGGACTCGGCGGAACTGCCTCGCCCCTCGTGAGAGAGGGTTGGGGTGAGGGGGGCGCCTTTGCAGCAGGCCCGAATTTCGCGGCGGCGGCGGCCGCCGCAGTCTTCGGATCCTCGCCCTCTTGCGCCAGCACGGCGATGAGCTGATTGACCGGCACATCGCTGGTGCCTTCCGGCACCACGATCTTCGCCATCACTCCGTCGTCGACGGCTTCGTATTCCATCGTTGCCTTGTCGGTCTCGATCTCGGCGATCACCTCGCCGGTCTTGACCGCATCGCCTTCCTTTTTGAGCCATTTGGCGAGGTTGCCTTTCTCCATCGTGGGCGACAGCGCCGGCATGAAAATGTTGATGGGCATTTTTTCTCTGGCGCCGCAACTTCACTAAAAGAGTTCAGCGGTAACAGACGGCCTTCGCCGCCTCGACTACTTCGACGACCGACGGCAAAGCAAGCTTTTCCAGATTGGCGGCATAAGGCATCGGCACGTCCTTGCCGGTGACGCGCATAACCGGCGCGTCGAGATAGTCGAACGCCTCCTCCATCATGCGCGCGGCAATCTCGGCGCCGACACCGGATTGCTTCCAGCCTTCTTCGACGGTGACGAGCCGGCCCGTCTTCTTGAGCGACTCCACGATGGTCGTTAAATCCATCGGTTTGAGGGTGCGCAGATCGATCACTTCGGCGGAGATATTCTCGTTGGCGAGCGCGTCGGCCGCCTTGATCGCGTAGGTCATGCCGATCGACCAGGCGACGAGCGTCACGTCGTTGCCGGCCCGGACGACGCGTGCGCGCCCGATCGGCAAAACATAGTCGTCGAGCTTCGGCACGGGCGAGGATGCGCCATAGAGGATTTCGTTTTCCAGGAAGATGACGGGATTGGGATCGCGGATCGCGGCCTTGAGCAGGCCCTTGGCGTCGGCCGCGGTCGAGGGCGCGATCACCTTGAGGCCGGGGATGTGCGAATACCAAGAGGTGAAATCCTGGCTGTGCTGCGCGCCCACGCGCGCGGCGGCGCCGTTTGGCCCGCGAAAGACCGCAGCGACTTCGACCTGGCCGCCGGACATGTAGCGCGTCTTCGCCGCCGAGTTGATGAGATGGTCCATGGCCTGCATGGCGAAGTTGAACGTCATAAACTCGACGATGGGTTTTAGCCCCGCGAGCGCGGCGCCGACACCGAGACCGGCAATGGCGTGCTCGGTGATCGGCGTGTCGATGACGCGGCGCGCGCCGAACTCTTGCAGCAAGCCTTGCGTCACCTTGTAGGCGCCTTGATACTCGGCGACTTCCTCCCCCATCACGAATACATCGGCATCGCGGCGCATTTCCTCGGCCATGGCGTCGCGCAGCGCTTCGCGCATGGTCATGGTGACCATTTCGGCGCCTTCGGGCACCTCGGGATCGGGCATCGCGGCCGCGGTCGGCGGTTTGACCGCGCCGGTACTGGCTGGCAGCGCCGCTTCGGCTCCTTCTGCCGGCGGCGCGGTTTCCGAAGCTTTCTTCTGGCGTGCGGGCGGCGTCGCGCCGCCGTTACCCTTGAGTGCGGCTTTGTCCTCGCCCTCGGCGAGGATCATGGCGATCGGCGTATTGACCGCAACGTCATTGGTGCCTTCCGGCACCAAAATCTTCCCGAGCGTTCCTTCGTCGACCGCTTCCACTTCCATCGTGGCTTTGTCGGTCTCGATCTCCGCAATGACATCGCCGGACTTGACGGTGTCGCCCTCCTTCTTAAGCCATTTGGCGAGATTGCCTTTCTCCATGGTCGGGGAGAGCGCAGGCATGAGGACTTGGGTCGGCATGGCGGGCTAACTCGTGGATCGGCGCGCCTCGAGCGGAACGCGGGCGCGCAAGGATTTTCACCGATAGACGTCCGTGTAAAGCTCGGCGGGGTCGGGCTCGGCGTCGTTAGACGCAAACTCGGCTGCCTCATTGACGATGGCGCGGACGGAAGCGTCGATTTTCTTCAGCTCGTCTTCGCTCGCCCATTTCTTGGCGAGAAGCCGCGCGCGCACCTGCTCGATCGGATCGTGTTCGGTGCGCACTTTGTCGACCTCTTCCTTAGTCCGGTATTTGGCCGGGTCGGACATCGAATGTCCGCGATAGCGGTAGGTCATCATTTCGACGATGGTCGGGCCCTTGCCGGAGCGGCACCAGGCGATCGCCTTCTCGCCGGCCGCGCGCACCGCGCGCACGTCCATGCCGTCCACCTCCACGCCCGGAATGTTGAAGGAAACCCCGCGCTTGGAGAAGTCGGTCTGCGCCGAGGAACGCGTTACTGCGGTGCCCATGGCGTAGCGGTTGTTCTCGATGACGTAAACCACGGGCAGCTTCCACAGCTCGGCCATGTTGAAGCTTTCATAGACTTGGCCCTGATTCGCCGCGCCGTCGCCGAAATAGGTCAGGCATACCGCGTCGCTGTCGCGATACTTGTTGGCGAACGCAAGCCCGGTGCCGATCGGCACCGAAGCGCCAACGATGCCGTGTCCTCCGTAGAAATTCTTCTCGCGGGAGAACATGTGCATCGAGCCGCCCTTGCCCTTGGAATATCCACCGCGCCGGCCGGTGAGCTCGGCCATCACGCCTTTTGGGTCCATCCCGCAGGCCAGCATATGACCGTGATCGCGATAGCCGGTGATCATCTGATCGCCGTCGCGTTTGGCCATCTGCATGCCGACGACGACGGCTTCCTGCCCGATATAGAGGTGGCAGAAGCCGCCGATCAGCCCCATGCCGTACATCTGACCGGCTTTTTCCTCGAAACGCCGGATCAGCAGCATCTGCCGGAGCGCCACGAATTCCTCTTCCCTGTCAAACTCCGCGCCGGGGCCGGCATGGGCCGCGGCTTGCGCGGCTGGACGGTGGTCGTCGGCGATCGGTTCGGATTCTCTGGTTTGCGCGACGGCCATCAGCGTCCTCGAAGCATCACAAGTTCCATCCATACCGGAAATCAGTGTATGGCGGAAGTCGGCGTGCGGCGATCGGTTCCGGCGCGCAACCTGTTGACAAGAAAAATATTTCGGAACGGGCGCCAGTAAGTTCAAGTCCGGCCGCCGGCCGCAAGCCGGGGCGGGTGGAGCATCAAGGTCAGAGTACCCAGCACCAGCAATTACCGCCACTTAGACTGTCAAAGTGCCCTAACCGCCCCTATTGGCGCTAAATACCTTTTTAAGCGAGTGTCAAATCACTCCCGATCGCGCGGCCTCTTCATAGACGGCGCGCCATAACGGCCGGGCATCATCCAGCGAGAGAGCTCTCACAGAGACGACGAACCGGCCCCACGCCGCGGCTGCGGTGCGAAGGGGAGAGCCGGCGCCGCCGGCCTTGTGTATCGGCGCAGTATCCTTGCGCCAGCGGCGCACGATGCTCTGCGGATTCGTGAGCCTTTTCCGTTCACGATCGCTTAGGGATGCGCGCCACTCTGTAATAGCAAGGATGTTCTGATTGAGGTCGAGCGCCCAACTTCTTAGTGGCTTCGACATTTGCGGGAAGCCCGTTTGGTCGAGCCAGGCCGAGAAAGCCGCGCTATATCTCCGCCCGATCGCCGCGGAAGCGCCACTTGTTTCGAGCGCATGCTTGCGGCCGATCGCCAACGCAGCGCCGATGGCTTTCCAGCCCTCGAACGACTCCGCCTTTTTGACTACCGCCCAGGCGTCGACGCCGCGGCGAATAATCCGCTTTTCGTTGAATTGGGTAGCCAACTCGACGGCTAACTCTTTGCCGTCATCGAGCGGCGTACTATTGAGAAAGGCTAGTCGCGGCAATGCGACCGGCACCGCGGGTCTCACAACTTCATCGGCCCATCTCTTGAGGCTCATCGTCATGCTCCTGGCAGTACGATTTCTATAATATCGACGGGGAGGATAGCGGTATTCCGGCGGGTCACCGGCCTGCCACGTTCTACAACGACCTCGATCCGGCCGCCGGGCATAATGCGCTGGCCGGTGCCGCAGTGATGCACCGCATAGCCGAGAGCCGCGAGCTTGGCCGGCAAAGGTGAGCCCTGCACAACCTCGATGCGTAGATCGGAGCCGGGAGCCGAAACGATGAAGCCACCGCTGTCCTTGATGAACTCGTGTAGGGCGCTGGCCAGCTCCTGCCGCGCCCTTGCCCTGGCGACCGCGGCCGCCGCTTTATCAGTCGGCTGCGTGGCCCACTTACTGTCCGAAACCCGGGGCCTTATCGTCCGCTCGCCCATGCCGCGGTCCTAGTGAATGGTCAACGCCGATGCCGCGGCGACGTAGCGAGCCCATTCGGGCCCGTACATGGTCTTGATGCTGGCAACAATGTCGGCTGGCGCAAACTCATGCCAGTAAGCAATGCGCCCATTTCTGTCAGTGGATGGATACGGAGCATCACGACTGAATTCGGGATGGTCAAATCCGGCGTTGATCATGCCAACTACGTCCAAAGCGATTTCTTCAAGGCGCGTCATCGGCTCGCTCGCTGGCGTCTCAGCAGCCGCAGCGCGGATGGTTTCGGCAGCGGTGGCGGTTTTCTTTCCGGGTATCGGATGTAACACTCGCGAAAGGCTTCAGTCAGCATTTCGTCCAGCAAGCCGTAAGGCGAAGTGTCGTAAGCAGTGCGTTCCAGTGTGACGGTTCCAGGGCCGGTGACGCTTAACGTCCACTCGTGCGGCTCGCCGTGAACCGTAAAGTTCATCGTCGTCACGTGTCGGAGGCATTCGCCTTTGATGAGCAATCAATCCTCCGTGCGGTGAAACAAGCCCAACCGGGCGATAGTCTGGGGCTCATACCTGGCGCGCGTCGGATTCCGGTCGATTCTCTCGCTTATCACTTTGACGGACACACCAAGTGCGTGGAGCTTGGGCACGGTTTCCTTTACATCGGCCAGCGGAATTTCAAATTGGAATGTATCGGCGGGTACGACGCGACCCCCTAAATCGGCGATAATGGCCGCGAAACTGGCGGGAGTGGGGATGGGCTTGCTCATGGCTGCCCCAAATAGTCCCCGTTGGATTTTGCTATAAGGAGCCGCTCTAACTGCTCAGCATAGGTTCTTTCATCTATGCCCGCGATTTTTGCGGCCTCACGCTGGTCGGGTGTCAATCGGACTTGGCCGCTCGGCCGATAGCCGCCATAGCCGGACGGCACTTGTCTGGACACTGGCGCGCTCACGATGGCGCTGCGGTCCGGTTCGTCGCGTTGCGGCTGTTCTCTGGTTTCTCGTGCTGCCAGTCGGTTCTGTGCGCCTGCCGTTGGCGTCTGCGCCGCCAGTGCAGCGACCTGTTGATTCATAAAATCCAGATAGCCGGGGCTCATGTCAGTTAGGCCAGACGCTAGGGCTTGCCGGTGTAACTCGCCGAGATGGCTGTAGTTGGATCGCGCGGCTTCGTTGGATGCCAGCCATTGCCGGCGACGATCTTCGAGTGTCGCGACATCGGGCTCACTGTGAAGTTCTTGTGCGCGTTTCAGCGCGGACATGCCGTCACGCAGAATTTTCACCCCGTCGCTCGGCGTCTCTGTTGCGGTTCCGGATAGGGGAATCTCCGACGACGAAAAAGACGACGGAGGCGTGTCAGCAACCGCCGCAGCATTGGCAGGCTTCCGTCTCAGGCTCGCCATTTCAGATTACTCGCGCTCCGGAGTCCAGCCGATACGCTGCCGCGGGCCGGTACTTCCGTCGCGGTCTTCGCGGTGACTTTTTGGGCTGCCAAGACCTTTGTTGCCGGGCGGCAACGAGGCCGGGAAACTATTCGCAGTTGCACGAGCCGCCCAATCGGCCAAGTCACGCTTAGTCGAAAAGCCTTCGCGATACGTTGGTTTGGCTCCGTCGTCGTTGCCGGCACCGAGACTAGGGCGCGAATTGCTTTGATAGGGGCCGTGAGGATTAGTTTTACTATAGGTTCCCCTTTCCGCGGTTGACGGGGCGTAGATGTTATCCTCGCTTTTAGGTTTGGCCATCACTTGCTCCTATTTGTTTGGGGGGATCACTCGTTGTACATGCCGCGCGATTTTAGGTAGCGGAGCGTCTGTGCGTGTTGGGCATATTCCGCTTCCGAGATTCCGGAAATGCGAGCGGCTTCTTGCTCACCGAGCGGCGGTTGCCTGCCATCACCGGCCGAATCGACGTGGCCGGCGACGGCATGAAAGTATTCGGTCGTGTCGGGTTCAAAGCCGGCGGCAATGGCTCTGTGGTGCCCGCGAAGGTATTCCTGCCAGCGAGCGGGTGTTAGTTCGTCGCCGCCCGCCACGCGGCGGGATAAAAAGTTCCTCGTGGCCGCCGATAATTGGCCGGTGGAATTATTATTCTGTTGCCGGTTGTTTGAATGGAGGACGTCGAGGCGGGCCTTGGCTTCCGCATATTGGCTCAACGCATGGCTTCCAGTCTCAGCGTCGCCGTAAGCCGCGGCATTTTCGTAAGCGTGTCGCGCTTCGCGCAACTGGTGCTCGGCTTCGTTTATCGCAATCGCCGCGGTCTGGCGCACGAATTCGTCATCAGCCATTTGGTCCTCCATTTAATTGCGGGAGCAGGCCGTTCTGCCTGGCAAAATTGTCCCAGGCTAAACGCAGGCAAAAAGCCTCGGATGCGCGAAACATGGTCTTGGCTCGGGCGAGCGCGACTACCTCATCCTCTGCCATCGAGACGGTTATTCTGAAAGGGAACTGGCCGGGCTGCATTTTGCGCGCAGCCTTGTACGTTTTCTCAGCACGCTGCGGCGTGGGACGCGACTCCGCGATGACGGATTCCGACATATCTGGACCTTCTCGGCTCTAGCGGCGCAGCTTGATTGGCGGTCCGCCCTGGCCGCTCACACAGTGATCGTATTCTTGCTGGAGCCTGAGGAGGTTCTCCTCGGCCCTCCCAATATCGCTTACTCGCGTTGCCGATGCGCCCTTTGCGGCAGCAGCGGCGACTGCGCGTTCCGCGTTGTGGATTTCGTTGGCGAGGTTCTCCTGGTAGCGATCCTTGTCGGCCACGGCTGTTTTCCTCATGTTCAAAGGTATTGCATAAGTAATTATGGTCCACCCTGCGGACAGTAGCAATGCCGCCGCGAATAGTGTAGTATATTCAGCAATCGAAAGGCTTTGATGTCATGGCGATTACCTCAGTGTCCTTATCGACATCTGGAGTCCCCGGCCCCAGCGCGCCGGTCATCCTAGATTATCGCCAAGGGAAACCTGTGGCATGGTCGGTGACAACGAATTCGAGCCTTGCGACGGGCTCGTTCCAGGTGCAGGCCTGTTACGACGATCTGACGATAACCGGCTACTCGACCGTCTATCCGCCAGCTGGCGGCCCCGCCTATGTGCCGGCGGTCTCGGTCTGGGGCTCGATCAGCTCGGTTCCCTATTTGAGTTTCGGCTCATCGACGGCCGACGCTCCGCAGCTTTTCACGTCCAGCACCATATGGCCGGACGGAATTACGGGGGCATTTCTGGCTTCGCCGGCAGGATTGCGGATTTATTCCTCGGCCGGCTCAAGCAATATTCTGACGCTAAAGGTCGTCCAGGGATGACCGCCACAACCATTTCAGAATCAGGCAGCGCGGATGTACCGCTGTCTGTTGCTCCCTTGGCTCGGAGCTCTCCCAGGGGCTCAGCCTGGCTGGCTTTCCTTCCGTGCCGGGAGGCTAAGGGAGCGCCCCTTGCAGGTCGATCGTGGCGTTATCAGTCGCGCCACAGACCGGCCCGCACGCCCCCGGCCGCCGGAGCTCTTTCGGCTGCGCTTCGACCTGCTGTCGCGCCTCGGAGGAACGCGGTCGGGGGCGCATAAGGCTTCGTCAGCCTGAAGTGAGATAACGCGATGAGCGACTTGAACAACGAGCAAACAGAGTTGACGCGCGAGATTGCTCGCGATGCGGAGAATGGCCGATTTGTAACGGGCAATATCGGAGGCGGTAGACCGAAGGGGAGTCGTAATAAGCTCGGTGAGCAGTTTATTCAGGATTTATATTCCGAATGGCAAGAAAGCGGTGTGAGCGCATTAAAGCGCGTCGCCGCGGATGATCCCACGGCTTTCGTTAAACTCGTCGCCGGTGTTCTGCCGCGTGAACTCGACGCCAGTCTCAACGTTACGGTCGAGCATATCGACCTGATGCGCGAGGCTAAGACGTTCGCGGAAGCCTTCCGGTTGAGTCAGCGTCTCATCGGCAGTGAGCTCGAATACGTCGAGGCTCCCGATGCTGCCTGACGAGGTCGAGCCCCCGAACCCATTTGATTGTTTCAACACCGTAGCCGAGATCTGCGGTTTCCTGTGGAAGCGAGACGGCGAAAGCGTCTTGCGACAACTGTTGGCGATGCCGGGCGTCGCGAATTCCAACCGGGAGCCTTTTGAGGATGCCGCCGATCAATTGCGCGGTGTGGGCTTGCTTGCGGCCGCCGAGATTGTTGCGGAGTTTGCCGCAAAGCTCTCCCCCGAGGTCGAGACTTGTCCTCACGATCCCAATACCGCCAATGGCCGCGCATGGATGCAGAGCTACAGAAATCGCCAGCGAGAGCGGCAGAAGAAGCGCGAGCGCTTGGGCTTAAGTGCCAGATAGGTGCCACTCGTAGGCTCTACACCCCTGGTCGCTTTCTGTTCCAATATGCGAACAGTCTCGCCTCGATAACAGTGCAATGCCAATGAAACTTGGGCACATCGGGTTGCTCGAACCGGCTGTTATGCGACCAGTGGGCCGGATCGGTGCCTGCTATCATCGAGTCATCCGACAAACACATGATAGGCGGATAGCAGTTATGAGCTGTCAGCCCCGTTGAGATCATTGATGTTTCCAACCACGGTCTCATGGGGGTTTTCTGGATGGTCATACCTCGCCGATGGTCATCTCACCGATCGTCCTCGGGGCTCTACGGCGGATGCCCGCGTAAGCCCGTAGGAGCGTCGCTGGTGAGTCCACCGATGTCGGGGCTACCCAGAGACTGCCCCGGCCTCAAATCGAATCCACGAGTCTGCAAATGGCGGACGGGATGGTCGAGGTTCGGACCTTCCCCGGCTATTTGAATCTCCCTGGTTCCTATGCCGGCGGCCGCGGCGACCAGATGGAAGTTTCCTCCAGCATTTTTTCGCTAGTTGGGTCCGGTGGAAACCGGCCTCCCCCGCTAATGGCGACGGTACTTGCCGATTTCTTTCCTCTCTCTCCCCACCCCTCCGACCAAAAAATACAAAACCAAAAGGGGGCCCCAACGAACAGCGAACAACCAATTATCCGAAAACCCAACACCCCCACTCACAAAAAAATATACAAATAAAATCGGAGCAAACAAAACGGCAAAAGGGTGTCACGCCGTAAGCTGCGCCCGCAGCCGGACGGTGCCATCAATCCCACAGGGCCCATCGCGGCAAATCCCCAATTACCCTGATTTTGCTTCCGCTTTTGGGGGCATAGCCGACATGGCGGGACTGCTGATGGCTTCGTCTGGGTCGAAAGTGACCCATTTCGATCGTCCGCCTTTCAGAATTGCTGTGGCGCACAATCCAGCCCTCAACGCCAACTGTGTGATAGGCTACAAGCTTCCCAGCCTGGGAAGATCCATGAGGCGACGGGAATTCATTACGTTGATGGGTGGTGCTGCGGCATCGTGGCCGCTCGCCGCGAACGCGCAGCAACCTGAGCGGATGCGGCTGATCGGCGTGCTTACGGGCTTTGCGGAGAGCGATCCGGTTGGGCAGCCTTGGCTCGCGACGTTCGGCGATGCGCTCGCGAAGCTGGGATGGACGGAAGGCAACAATCTTCGGATCGAACTTCGCTGGGGCGCGGATGATGCGGACAGGATAGGGACGTTAGCAAAAGAGTTGGTCAATCTGCGACCGAACGCGATCCTCGGTTTGACCCAGCCCGTGATCGTCGCCCTTGCCCGCGAGACACAGACAATTCCGATCGTGTTCGAGTTGGTGGCCGATCCGATCGGCCTCGGCTTTGCTGGGAGCCTCGCGCACCCGGGCGGCAACATCACCGGATTCGCCAGTTACGATGGCCCGATAGGTGGTAAATGGGTGGGACTATTGAAGGAGATCGCACCGCGCACCGTGCGCATGGCGGTGCTGTTCAATCCAACAACATCTGTGCCGATTCAGTTATTCATGCCCTCAATTCAGGCCACCGCATCAACCTTTGCCATCGAGGCGAGTGCCGCTCCGGTTCACGCCAAGGATGAGATCGAAGGCGTGATCGTCAGGCAAGCGCGCAATCCCGGTGGCGGCCTCATCGTGATGCCGGACGTATTCACCACGGCAAATCGTGATCTGATCATTGCGCTGGCGGTCCGCTACGGCGTGCCGGTGATGTATTACAATCGCCAATTTTGGTGTGGCCCAGCAAGAGCTGCACGGCCCGCAGGTTGCCGGTTCGACGATAGATTAGGGTTGCCTTGGTTCGTCGCAATGAATGTGTGCCAAAAAGCTTTGGGTCGAGCCCGATGCTGGCGATCCAACCCGCAAGGAGCCGTGCGTATTGCCGTGTGGTCATGCACTGGCCGAAGCCACGCCGGCCGGTGAATAGAAAGTCGCCTGGCTTCTTACCCGCCGCCTTCAAGTAGTCGTCGATGGCTTGGCGGGTCTGATCCGTCAGCTCGAACTTGACTGGTCGTCCCGTCTTCTTCTGTCGGACGGTTGCCCGGTCCATCGTGTAACCGTTTGGGGCAACGTCCTCGACCCTTACGGCCACGACGTCACAGCCGCGAAGCTTGCTGTCGATGGCCAAGTTAAACAGGGCGAGGTCACGTATTCGCCCCTCCAACAGCAATCGAGTTCTGATTGACCAAACGTGCTTTGGACGCAAGGGAGGTCTGGCTCCGATCAGTTTGCCCTTGTTCCAAGGCGTTAGTTTGTTAGTCGGTGCGCAATTTTCATTGTCTGACATGATCCTACTCCTCTGTTACGAGGAGGACGAACATGCACCAGCCCGAAGGCCGCGAAACGATGTCGGCTTTTAGAGGATTACGGTCATCGCGACACTGCAGCCACGAATTGGGACGACCTTAATGACCCAAGTCGGACATTAGCCTGTCCGCGTAACGATCTGCCCTTAAGCCGGACAGCGCCCCTCTAGAATGCTAGTTTGACCCGGTATGATTTATTGGTCTGAACCTGGAGTGCGCATGAGACGGCGCGACTTCATCACGCTTCTCGGCGGCGCGGCCACGCCTTGGTTCGCGCCGCTCGCCGCTCGCGCGCAGCAGGCGGGGAAGGTGTGGCGGATCGGCTATCTCTCGGGCCAATACGGTCCGAACCACTTGAGCCAGGGCTTTCTTCAAGGACTTCGCGAGCTCGGGTATGTCGAGGGACAGAACCTTATCGTAGAGTATCGGTTTGCACTGGGAAAAAACGAGCGGTTGCCTGAGCTTGCGGCGGACCTTGTCCGCGCAAGAGTGATCATCATTGTGACGGAAGGAACGCCCTCAACAAAAGCTGCAATGCAAGCCACAAGCACAATCCCTATCGTCTTCGGGTCCGCTCAAGATCCCGTCGAGAAGGGGATCGTTGCCAGCTTGGCCCGCCCCGGTGGGAACGTGACTGGAAACGCATTGATCGCTGACCACACCAAGGCGCTTGAACTGCTCAAGGGGGTTCTTCCGGGAGCCTCCCACGTGGCGTTCATCTATGATCCGGCCACTCGGCCGGGAGCCTACGGGGAGGCCAAGCTGAAGGAGACGCAGGACCTAGCACGTACGGTTGATATGACGGTGCAGCCCATCGCGTTGCGCAACCCGGATGAGACCGACCGGGTATTCGCCGCACTGCCGGCTGGCACGAATGCTCTCTTGCTCGAAAACTCGATTATCAACCTGATCGCAGGGCAGCGGATCTGCGCGCTTGCAGCGCAGCGCGGGCTGCCGGCTGTCGGCACCGTCCCCGAGTTCGCCGACGCCGGCTGTCTCATGAGCTACGGGGAGAACCCCTCTGACCTCTATCGACGCGCCGCCAGCTACGCCGACAAGATCTTCAGAGGCGCAAAGCCCGCCGACCTTCCCGTCCAGCAAGCGGTGACGTTCGAGCTGGTCGTGAATTTGCGGACCGCCAAGGCGCTCGGTCTCACGATCCCGGAAGCGTTCCTGATCCGCGCCGACAAGGTGATCGAGTGAGGTGGCGCAATTTCATTGCGCTTCTGAGCGGTGCAGCGGCCACTTGGCCGCTCGCGGCGCGCGCACAGCAAGGCGAGCGCATTCGGCGGGTCGGCGAGCTGATGGGCTATGCGGAGAGCGACCCGGCTGTGCAGTCTTACCTTGCGGCATTTCGGGGTGCGCTCGCGAAGCTGGGGTGGACGGATGGCAGCAATCTTCGGATCGAACTTCGCTGGGGCGCCGCTGATCCGGATAGGATAAAGAGCTTCGCAAAAGAGCTGGTCGATCTGCGACCCGACGCGATCCTCGGTACAACCACGCCGGTGATCAGCGCCCTTGCCCGCGAGACGCATACAATTCCGATCGTGTTCGCAAACGTAGTAGATCCGATTGGCAGTGGCTTCGTTGCGAGCCTCGCGCATCCGGGCGGCAACATCACCGGCTTCACGGCTCTCGATTCCGCACTGGGCGGTAAATGGGTTGGACTATTGAAGGAAATTGCACCGCATACTGTGCGTGCGGCGCTTCTGTTCAACCCGACGACAGCCTCGCCGCTCCAAATCTACATGCCCTCCATTCAAGCCGCCGCAACATCCTTTGCAGTCGAGGTGAGTGCCGCCCCGGTCCACGCCAAGGACGAGATCGAAGGGGTTATTGCCGCGCAAGCGCGCAATCCGGGTGGCAGCCTCATCGTGATGCCGGACATATTCAACAGGCGGAATCGCGACCTGATTATTGCGTTGGCGGCCCGCTACGGCGTGCCGGCGATCTATTACAGTCGCTCTTTGGTGGAATCAGGTGGTTTGATCGCCTATAGTGACGATTTCGCCGAAGAGTTCCGCCAGGCCGCAGGGTACGTCGATCGCATCCTTAAGGGCGAGAAGCCGGCCAATCTACCGATCCAGCAGCCGACCAAGTTTGAGCTGGTGATCAACCTCAAGGCCGCTAAGGCGCTCGGCCTGACCGTGCCCTCATCGCTGCTCGCCACCGCCGACGAGGTGATCGAATGATCGGATTGTTTGCTGCGGTGCATGAGTCTGTTTATGGCGTGCGCCGTGAAAAGGCGGCGCTTTCCAGTGGGTGCGAATCCCACCCGGCAACCGCTCCAGCCGGAAGCAACCGGAGCAGCTATGGAGGTAACGAAGTGGCTGAAGCCTTCGGATAGCGTGTCACGAAATACGGTGACAGCGCGAGTGTGCAGGCCGTAACGCGAGTGAACGCCGAACAAACCTCGAAAAGGACAATGCGCAGGCCGACCTGACTGCCATATCGGGGAAGGCTGACATGGCTGGGTGAAGTGAGCGAAGCAATACGCCCAGTCGCTGCGCCGGGGTAGTGGCGACAGCATGCACACAAGGAAAGCGTACGAAACACGGGAAGCCCCTAGGCGCGGTCAGCGATGACCAACCGGACGCCCGCGAGGGACAGGCCGGGCGCCCTGGGGTGGCGGAGAGGTTCGTAGTACCAGTGAAGCCGGGTAATGCCGGTGGAGGGAAGGGACCTCAGTTCAAGACAGACGCAATACGTGGTGAAGGACATGGAGATTGGGCAACCTATCAACTCCGAAGAGTGTTCGGAAACTACAGATGGCGTTGCACGCGAAAGCCAAAGCGTGAAGTCTTGTCCGAGAGCCGGATGCGGGAAATCTGCTTGTCCGGTTCGATGAGCGGGATGTGGAAACGGAGCCATGGTTGAACCACTAAGGCACCGCCAGACGAAAGAGGCGGAAACAGATATGTCCGACCTACAGCCACCGCGCCACATCTCGACTCTACCCTTACTTCGCTGCGCCGAACAATCATGTCGCTATCGGAGTAACAACGGACATTGATCGGCACGGGTACTGAATGCATCGGTCGTGAATGACCCACAGTGTCGATTCGCTGCGAGACTTCGGTGTAATGCAACATTTTCGGCAAAGCTGATTTTTCCGCGGGGAGCGAGGAGCAATCGTGGTCTACCGCGACCGGGTCAAACTAAACTGTCCGACCTACCCGCTGACTGATCGCTGACAATTTGATATCCTGTCATGCTCTCCAGGCGAGAGGCCGGTTCCTCTTCCGACAGAAAAGTCATCGGTGCGGCCGCCTCTCGAACAAGACCGCTCTCGCCAGGCTCCCACAAGCCGCCGAGAAGAGTTGGCATCGTCTTCGCGGTCACGACCAGATGCCGAAAGTCATCCTCGGTGTAAAGTTCAACGACGGAATCGAGGTCGTTAGATCGCAAGCTCGAGCGCCGCCTGACCCCGGTCGTCACCAAGATGCGACGATAGCTCATGAAAATCACTTCCGACCTATTTAACGCCTACCTGAAGTGCTCAATGAAATGCCGGCTGCGAGCGACCAGCGAACTCGCCGATCGAGGCACGTATCCAGAATGGGTACGGACGCACAGTTACTCATACCGCACAACCGAGACAGCGCGGCTGGTGGCCGCGTCACCGAACAACGAGGTCGCGCTCTCACCAGAAATGAAAAATGTCAAGATCGCAAAATGGCGCTTAGCCACCAGTTTGGCAACGAATGCACAAATGGGTTCATGCGTTCTGGAATCCGAACTCCATGCGGTGGAACTCGTGCCCGCCGAGGGCAAAGGCCAGACGACTCAATTAATTCCTATTCGTTTCATATTCACCAACAAGCTAAGCAAGGACGACAAATTGTTGCTGGCGTTCGATGCCTTCGTGCTCTCGAAATCGCTGCAACGCGAAATCAAAGTTGGCAAAATCATCCACGGCGACGAACATGCTACATCGAAGGTGAAAACTTCGGCTTTAGCTAGCGAGGTGCGGAAACGTATTGAAGAAATCGCTGTGTTGTTGGCCAGTCCTAGCCCACCCGACCTCATATTGAACCGTCATTGCGTCGAGTGTGAATTCCAAACCCGTTGTCACAAGGAGGCTACTCAGCAAGACGACCTTAGCCTGCTGTCCGGCATGACTGGGATGGAGCGTAAAAAGCTCAACAGCAAGGGCACTTTCACCGTCAAACAACTCTCGTTCGCATTTCTGCCGCGTCGTCGGCCCAAAAGGCTGCGCGATAGACGGGAGAAGTATCACCCCTCACTGAAGGCGCTGGCAATCCGTGAGAAAAAAATCCATATAGCCGGCCGCCCGGAACTAAAGATCGAAGGCACACCCGTCTTTTTTGATGTGGAAGGGGTTCCTGACCGTGATTTTTACTATCTCGTTGGTCTGCGAATCAGGAATGGTGACTCGGTTGTCCAGCATAGTCTGTGGGCTGACGCCTCAGAAGACGAGTCGAAGATTTACTTCCAATTTCTCGACATACTCAAGACTATTGAGAAACCAGTGTTAATCCACTACGGAAACTTCGAGACGGATTTCTTAAAGCAAATGGACAAACGTTACGGTCTTTCGATTCAGAGTACCCTTGAGAACAACGGAAACCACGCTCCAATAAACCTCCTGTCAATAATAAATGGGCAAGTTTACTTTCCAACATACTCAAACGGACTAAAGAGCATTGCCACTTGGCTCGGTTTCAAATGGTCGGATGCTTCATTAACGGGCGTTAAATCCATTGCTTGCCGTTGTGACTGGGAGGCGTCCCACAATTCTTCGATCAAAACGTCACTTATCGATTACAATGCGGAGGATTGTCAAGCAACAGAAGTTATCACGCAAGCGCTCCTTCGACTACAACCCACGGATCCGTGGAGCGGCACCGGACAGGCGTCTGAAGACACTGTTTATGTCGAAACGCTCAAGAAGCAACGGAAGGTGTGGGGACCGTTCGTGAGCCAATTTGAAGAGTTCAACGAAATTAATTTGGCAGCATGGTGGAACTATCAGCGAGACAGAATTTCCGTCAGGTCGAACAAGCCGCCTAAGCACGAGGCGCCTCGATTGAGGCGTGCCCACCTCGGACCACGAAGTCGCCTTCACGTCACCAGAACAATTCTTTACCCCAAGCTTTCATTGTGTCCATCCTGCGGTGAAGAATTGATAGAGCGTCCTGCTCTTCGTACCAGGGTGCTCTATGATCTTTTCTTCGGCAAGTCTTCCGTAAAACGTTGGGTTACTAGATGCCAATTTCATTATTACTGGTGCTCTCGTTGCTGTAGAAAATTCGGTGAACCCCGAGAGATTTGGCCGCAAAGTCACCTTGGTCGCACGTTGGTCGCCCACGTGCTTTATCAAACCATTGGACTTTGTATTCCGTTCCCGACGGTCCGAGAAATGCTGGTCCGCTGCTTCAAGCTAGATATCCTTTTGGAAACATTGATCACCGTCAAAAGGACGGCGGCCAAGTACTACAGGGCGACATACGAGGCCATCCTCCGTCATCTCGTAACCGGAAGTCTGCTGCATGTGGATGAGACACAAGTAAGTATCAAAGGCTACAAAGCCTACGTCTGGGTCTTCACTAACTTGCATGACGTCGCCTATCTGTACGCAGAGAGTCGCGAGGGCACATTTCTTCAAGAAATGTTGAAAGACTTCAAAGGTGTCTTGGTAAGCGATTTCTTCACTGCGTATGATGCACTTAACTGCGACCAGCAGAAATGTTTGATTCATTTAATGAGAGATCTTAACGATAGTGTTCTTAAGCATCCTTATGATGAGGAACTAAAACTTATCGTGAGGGAATTTGCAGCCTTGCTCAAGCCAATTGTAGATACGATAGACCACAGAGGCTTGAAAAAGCGTTTTTTGGGGAAGCACCAAGTGGAAGTTGCTCGCTTCTACCGCAAGATTTCTCAACTGGATTGCCAGAGCGAACAAGCGAGAAAATGCAGACAGCGATTTGAATTGAATCGAGACAAACTTTTCACATTCTTGAGCCGCGACGGCGTCGCTTGGCACAACAATAACGCGGAACACGCTATCAAGGCGTTTGCCAGGTTACGTGATATTAGTCGGGGAAGTTTTACAGAAAGAAGCGTCAAAAATAGCTTGGTCTTGTTGAGCATCTGCCAGACATGTAAATACAGTGGGTTGGATTTTTTCGAATTTCTTCGAACCGGCGAAACAGACATTTATGCATTCGCAAAGAGTTCGCGTGGACGACGGCGGGCATCCGAAACCGCGAGGTCGTCCACCGACGTCGCCGCTCGCGACCAACCAGAACCGTAGCCGTCATCACGCGCGCTCACTAATTTGCCAATTAATGAGTAAACTTCCGACGCGCCACAGCCGATCGCTATAGCGGTGCAGGTCGGACGCTTACGAATGGCGAGACTATGGACGCGTTGTAACGCCGGGGTCCGAAAAGCGCCAAGGCACGAAATCGCGGGCGGTGGGGCAGCGCGACGGCGAAGAGGCTCGCTGCTTTCCTGCAACGCAAAATGACGCGATTGGCCCATCGCGTCATTTCGTGGCGACGCAGCAATTCAGTCGCTTACGGTACGGACACAGCATGGTCCATCGGCGTGTGTTGGCGAGGAGGGCCTATCATGCCCTCCTAGCCAGTCCCCCGCAGTTGCTGTCACCAGCCGCCGAACTTGTAGTTGATGCCAGCGGTAATCATCTGAATGTTGCGGTTATTGAAGGTGATTGATCGAAAGTCACGGTTTTGCTAATGCGCCGCCCACAGTGCAGGCATCAACATAAAGATCGTGGAATTACCCATCTTTCAATTCATTTTAACCCAACATTCAATACTTTAACACATACAAACTATTTTCATACTTTTTTATTCAATTTCATTCAGGCCGATGTAATCGTACTCAAGTCTCGCCGACCAAGTGCCCGCTGAAGGACATACTCTACTTTTAATTATTCTCTATATATTTTACAACATTCGAACTGCCCGCGCCGTAAACGGTCCAGCCTCCAGTTGCTGCTGCTGGTGATCGAATGGTTTGAAGCTCATATCGTCTATTGATGGCAAGCGTCAGCTATACGATTGGCGCTGAACCCTCAAAGCGCCGATATCCGGCTTTGGCGTAGACGAGCTAGTTGCGTCCCAAGCAATAACCGATATTTTTTTCAATATTTCATTTATAATTTTTCCTTTTATTGCTGCCGTCGAACCGTCGTCATTGCCCACTGATTGTTGACGGCATCAGAGCAGCTGGTACCCGCCAACGCGGCGATTTGACCCACGAGCGTATGGTTGCTCGCTGTTATTGTTATTGCCGCACAGTCGAACATGCTCGCATCGACGACAACCCTCGCAGCCGAAGCGGACATTCAGCCGGATTTAGATTTATCAGTACACGTCCTAACACATGGTGCAGCATCTTCGGCGGCGTCTGCGGTCGCCGCGTCAGTAGCGGCCCGCGCGCGCCGGCTGCGATTGGCTGGCCTCGCGTTCAAGGACCGACTCTAATGGGGTTTCGGCCAATGGCTGCTCTCTGCATTGACTGTGGACTCGACACGGCACCTAACGACGACAGGCGTAAGCGCGGCGCCGGAAAGTCCGAATACTACATGGTCCGCGATTCAGTGTGGGAGAAGGCGGGCATGTCGGAGCGGAAGCACCGCGCCACCTTTCTGTGTATTGGATGTCTCGAAGCTCGCCTTGGCCGCATGCTCACGGCTCGCGACTTTACCCACGTACCAATCAATCGCCCGGACCGTTGGAAAAGCCCGCGCCTCAACGCACGGTTGTCAAATCGTGCGAACCCCGAGGGGCGGTAATCAGTCGCGGCCCGGCAGATCATCCTTTGGATGCGGGTGTTTCATGGCGCCTTATCTCTCGCGCCACCAGTCGAATATGCCGCCGATGCGCCCGCCAGAGTCGAACGCTTTCTTCTGCTTCGCGTCCAGGCTGTCATAAAAGGCCTGAAGTTTTGGCTCGACTGCCTTTAGGCCGGCAAGCTTGGCCTCCGCCATCTTTTCGGCAAAAGCCATTCGGCCCGGCGTCGTAGAAAAATCTGGCTTGTCAGCGCATAGCGACGTCTGCGCCGAGGCGTCGGCAGACGCAGAAGCGTCGGCCAAGTCCTTCAGCGCCGCTTTCTGGGGATCGGTGAGACTAAGTCGCCTCGCCAGGCGATCAGTGTTGACAGCGGGCGTCGCCTTGCTGCTGCAAATCGCCCTAGTCAATCTCGTCTCAAGCCATGTGCCTTGAGCGCGCGCCGGCGTCGTCGCAAAGCCCAGAATGGCAAGAAAAATCAGGATTGCTGAACGCACGACACACCTCCCTTTTGCAAGGCGCCCCAACGTCGGCCCTATAGTCGCCGAGCTGAGTTCAGCGCAAAAATCGCGGGTGCGCAACAACCATCGTACCCTCAGGTTAAACCCAGTTAGACAGCGCCGCCGACAGATAGGGCTGGCTCTAAGGAAACTAGCCGCGCCCCGCCCCCAAACTTTTGACCGCCGCCGCACTGAACGGAAACCACTCAAAAGATAAGTGCAAATCACTCACTCGCGCTTCGCACATTTTGCCCGCGGCAAATAGCGCTACTCCTTCCGCAACAGCTCCGGCAGCTTGGCGAAGTTGACCGCCAGCCGCCGCGTTTCTATGGCGGCCACCTACGCGGAACAAGCTTGGCTCGCAACGATATCCAGCTGCCCTGTGCGCAAATCCCAGCAAAATAACCGAGCTGAAGGGCCGGCCAGACAAGGAACATCGCGAGGAGAACGGACACCAGCCGCGCTCCTCCGGCCATGCCGACCACTGCGGTGCAGAGGAGCGCTAGCATTGTCATTGGCAGCAGGCTCCAAACGCTAAAGCGCTGACTAAGGAGCGCACCAACGAGAAAGGCTATAAAGGTGATAATCGCCACGGGCACGCAAGGCAGGGAGTTCAGTCTGTGCCAGGATGACAATGCTGCGACGTTAGCTGCGTTGGATACCCCCTCAAATAGGGGGGCGTTGCCTCTACCTACAAAGCAGCTCCGGCAGCTTGGCGAAGTTGACCGCCAGCCGCCGCGCCTCGTCCTTGGTGAGCATACTGGCAGCCGTGCGCCGGCCCGGCTCCTCCTCGAAATAAAAATAGCCGAGCCCCTGTCCGTTCTTGTCACGGACAATAAAGCAGGCGTCGTTCATCTCCTCGATTGCCCAAGGCGGCGGGAAGCGGCGGGCGGTGGGCATTAGGCCAAGAAGCGTGCCTCGGTCTGCAGCCACTCGCCGATGATGCGAGCGCGCTGCTCGCGATCGGCCGGCCAAGTCCGGGGAAAGACGTAGTTGGCAACGTCGTCCGACTCGATGCCGAGCGCGTCCTGAATGATCTTGGCGGCCAGATCGCCGTCGTCGCAGTCGATGGCCCGTTCCAGCAGGTTACTCACGTACGCCACTCCTCCCCATTACCGCCGACCGAACGGGGGCCAGCGGGAAATGGCTAACCCCAGCCTGGCCCCTTCAAAAGAACCCCAAGCGCTGCCTCCCTCGCGTCGCTTGGGGCTTAGGCGGTTCAGGACCCAAGCCGCTTGTTAGGTTTTTTGCATGAGTGCCCCCTATTTGGGGGAACACAGTTAGCGTCGCAGCATTGTGATCCTGCACAGGCTGAACTCCCGTGCCTTGCACGCCTGACACGTGCAATGAGTGAAGACTTGCCCTGGCGTGAGGAACTCCCATTCCCTGCCAGGGCTTTTTATTTTTTGATGTAACGCCGTCTGCGCGTTGAGGACGTGATCTACATCACAATCTGCCGTTTTTCGGCTGAGACGGTGAACTCATTGGATTATCGGCCGTCGCCAATCTTGCACGTTTTCCGCGCATACAAGCGACCCAGCTTTTGAACGCCGCCCGCGCGCCGCTAAACCGTGCGGTAACTGATTGCCCCTATCGTCGCCGGCGGGGCGATCCCAGGGTGTATCCACACTGGCCCGGCCCCGGCCGCGGCCGGGGCTCTTTGATTGCCCAGCGCGCCACCCCGGCGCATTTCGGGATTATGGGGTGGAATATTTGGGCTCCTATCTAGGAGGACACATAATGCGATCGTTTATCGGCTCTATCATGCTCCTAAGCGTGGTTGGTATGGCGCCCTCTACTGCGAGTGCTGATGTGGGGACTGAGAGCAGGGCCCGTTACGCCAGCTGTATCTGTAACTACGGCTATCCCGAATTCTGTTTGTCGCCCCGTCGTCTCCTGTATGACCGAGGGTGGCCGGTGCGCACAAAGGTGCGTGCCGCCACGGCAATCGGACTAAGGTTCTACACCTGCCGGGGGCAGACGCGATTCAACCGCTGCCGGCCTTGGTGGCGCGATGGCGTTTTATCGGGCTCGCCTGATAAACGGTTTTGCCGCGCGTCATGCGTTTCTCAATTCACTGTCTAGGGTGGGTTGCGGAAACTGCGGAAACTGCGCTAACCCCATCTTGGCAATCTTCGGTTGCGTGACGCACATCCTTGGGTTGCGTAAAATGCGTCATAATGGGGTTTCCGCAGTTTCCGCAGTTTCCGCAGCCCATCCATGAGCAAAAAGTTTTGGGTTGACGGCCCAGCGTCGAGCGGGCTTGCCGCCCCGTGGACCAGATGCCGACGGCGACTCGCGGAGCCAGCCGGATTTGACCAGGCCGTCAATGAGCTTCTGTGTTTCTTCGGCATCCAGTCTTTGCCCCAAGGCATCCCTGCGGACTTCTTCCCGTGAAATCTCGGTCTTGCTGTTGCCCCCGATCCACCGCAGCACTCGCCTGGCATTAGCATGACGTTCGCTAAAGCCGATCTGCCGCAGCGCCGCGCGGGCATGGGGCCAGAAATATTCCCTAATCAACTTCACAGCGGCTTTGACGAAGCGGGCATCAATCTGGTTCGGCTCGTCGACGATGACCGGCTGACCAGCGGTGCGCCGTGCCCAATCGAGATAAGCGAGAGTGCCGCACAGCCGCAGCACGTGTGCCGGCGCCTTGGCCCACCACTCACGATCGCGCCCGTCAAGCGACTTCCTTTCGTCGTGGACGTACTTGCGAAAATCCTCAAAGTCATTCCGCGCATCAGCGGTGAGTCCGATCGGACTGATGAGGAGCTCGCCATTTTGCTCAGCCGGCAAGTCAATCAGCCGCGTTAACGTGTTGTAAAATTCCGGCTCGACCTCATCCACGTCATCGGTGAGTTTCTGGAATTTCGGTTCTGTCGGCCAGGCGAAGAGCATCCGCGTGTAGATGCCGTCGGCGTCGGCGCCGAAGCTGCGGTTGAGCTTGTCCGGCTGAAAGCCTCCGGTCATGCCAACCAGGAGGTGATTGATGGCGACCGTCTCACGGCTCATGCGCTCGACGACGTAATATTTCCCGTTCCAAGCCTCGATCCAGAACTCACGATCGGTGCCGCCGGAATACCGGGCAAGATTGAGAAACAGCGCGGCGAGCTCGTCGATAATCATCAACATTCCGCGCGGGCGCGCCTTCAATAGGACCGCGATCTTCTCAACCGTGGAATTGGAGACGTAAAGCCGCGGTTCGATGAAGTCGGCGGGGATGTCGGCGTCGGCCGGCATCGGCGGCGCCGGCTTGTTGTCTTCCACTGCTGCTTGGACAGCCGCCTTCCATTGCTTGTGAGCCGCGCGCGCCTGTTCGGCCTTGCTTTCGTGAACGCGCCGGAGCTCACTAATCCGCGCCCGACGATCCCGCTCAATCTTTGTCAGCGCTCGCTTGGTGACGTCCAGTCCTGGCGTCTTGCCGGTGCCGCTATATCCGACGACGGCAGTCCACATCGTGAATGGTTCCGGCCACGACTTCGACGGCTTGATGAGGCGAGCGGTACCAATCAGGCTTGAAGCGACCGCCAATAGCGGCACGACAACATGGTCAACGGTGGTGCCGGCGCCGTGCGCCGCATTCGCAAGCCATGCTTGCCAATCGACAGAAAAGACATCGAGCGGAAAGTCAGGCAAATCGCCGCGGCGATCGTCGAGAATGGATGTATCCGGATCGTCCCAGCTCGACGAGCTCGGTGATGATGACGTCGAGGCACCGGACTGTTGCTGTTCCCATTTCCGGTAGCAGCGCTCGACTTCAGCGGAGAGCCGCTTGATGTACTTTTGCGCGATGCCATCGGGATGCTTTTTGAGAGTTTCTTCAATCTCTTGCTGTGATAGCCCCTGCCCTGCCAACGACCACACAACGCGCGCGAAGGCTTCGCTGCGCTGGCTTTTCGGCGCACCGCGCTCGATTAAACCGTCAATGTCATCGGCGCCATTGCCGCCAGCGCTCGGACTATTGCTGTCTGGAAGTTTCAGGCTGGCGCCGTCGTATTGCACGACTAGGTTATCGATCAAATGATCGATGTTTGGGAGTTCCGCACAGTGATCGATCTCGACTCCGCTCACGGTGATGTAGCGGGTTGCGCGCCGGTAGATTTCGATGCCGGCGCCGTCACGGCCGGCGACGGGGAATTGGCGATGAACATGCGGCCCCGTTGCGATGCCGACGATCCTGAATCCTTCTCCCGAAACGGTGACTTCAACGTAGCTGCCGCGAGCCGCCTTCAGGATTTTCATAGCCCAGCGGTCAATCTTTCCTGTTTTCGGATCGCGGCATTTGTCCAGATCGATGGCGCCGATCTCGGTGCCGGTGAGCACGAAGCCGACTCCGTCCGCCTTGCCGCCGACCACCGCGGCGACTGCCGCGGAGCGCGTGTCCCAGGTCGACGGATCGTTGTTGGCGGCGTGAACATTTGGGTCGCCGGCGCGGAACGGCGGCTTGGTCCACTTTTCGCCGTCACGGCTGCGCTGCCAGCGCCACGCTACCCAATTCGGCATCAAACACAGCGGCGCCAGTGCTTTTGGCGGGTCGGCGAGGTCGCCGGTGAGAGTGCGCGGCAACTTGGTGGTCGACATTCTTTTGCTCAATGATCAAATGAAAGGGCCGCCCAACTCAATGAGCGGCCCATTGCCGGGTTAGAACGGAACGGCGTCGTCGAACGGCTCTTCCGCGGCCGTCGGCCGCGCGGCAACCTTTTGCGGCGCCGTGCGGATGCGGATAGCGTCAACGAGATCGCCCTTGAAATCGACTTGCGTCGCGACGAGAGTGATTTCCTTGCCGATCCACCCCTTCGTGTCCGAGCCGTACAACTTTGAAACCGCCCGGCCGTTGGTCTTATTCAGGATGAGCGATTTCTCACCTGTGGCGAACGCCATAACGACTTTCTGCTCGCCATTGATGGCCTCGCGGGTCACGCTTGCGATCTTGACCGGCATTGGTCCGGTGAGATCGCAGGCTTTCAGAAATTTAGAGGGATACAGTTCATTAAAGTCCATTTGCAGCCTCCTTGGCTGTTGAGTTGCGACGGCTGTCGCGGTCATTCGCGCTGATGCGCGAATTGGTGTGATCGGTTCGGCTGATTAGGATTGGGCGGTCCGGCCTGCCGGCGTGAGTGATGATGCTGTTGACGAAATCGATCGTCGTCCGACTGAGCCAGCCGCGGTGTTTTGTACACACGACGCAGTTTAAACGGCCGTTGTGCGGGCCGGAGCTGCTGCCGATGACTGTTTCGATCGAACCGCAATCACTGCACGGGCGGTGCGGCGCGCGGACGATTAGTCCGATCGGCGATGTGCTGGGTGATGTTGAGCCGAAGAAATCGAGCTGTGTCATTTGTAGCCCTCGGTGCCGCTCTTGCGCGGCGTTGTTGGACGGGCTACTTTCGGTGCTCTCACGCGACCCGATTGCAGCCCTTTGTTGAACGCCGCCCCCCGAAACGGGGCGGCGTTTTCGTTAAGCGGCGTCGTCTCCTTTGGCTTCGCGGGTTAGCCGCTGTTCCAACAGGCGCGGCAGTGCTCGTTTGATCTTTGGGGTGACTTGCATGGTCGGGATGATCCCGGCCTTTGCCGCGCGGTGACTCGCGGCCTTGCCAAGATTGAAATATCGCCGGCCGCACTCCGGGATGGGCATCGTCCAGGGCGTTGTGTCCTTGGTGCTCATGCTTGGGCCTCTTGATTCCGTTTCATAGTTTGGGAGTACCATTTCGGCTCTTGACGGCTCAATATTAATCCAGTACGCGGGATATCAATTTGATAGATAAATAAGGAACCAAGCCAATGGTGCCGATGAAGACGCGAAAACGAAAAAGGGCACCGGGCGGCGGCCGGAAGCCGCTCGATCCAAAAGGCAAGGTGGACGTATTTATCCGCCTTCCACTGAAGCTTGGCGCGGATATCGACCGACTTGCTAAGAAGCACCGCAGGAAGCGCCCGGCTGCAGATTAGGGCTGCCTTGATGGCCTGGTGTCGTCGCCATTTCAGATACGAGCCTCACATCGAGGCGTTGATTGCTGCGATCGGATTGGTGCGCGGATGGCGTCGAACGTCGTACCGGCAAGAAGTGGAATGAAGACTTGGTGACCGGCGCGGCACTGCGCGAAGAGGTCGACCGTCTAATCAGTCACTTCGCCCCTCGTGCCCCCGAGCCGCCGGTCATTCCTGACGACGTCGGTGGCGTCGGTGGCTTCGTGATTGCGCTAATTGAAAACGCCCAAGAGGAGCGATACGGGCTTCCTCGCTACGTGGATGACGCATTCTACGTGGATGACGGAATGTCGGCCGCTACTGCGCGATCTGGGATCGGGATACAAGCGCAACCGACGGATCATCACGGGTCAGTAACATGTCGAAAGGCCGTGCCCGTTTTACCGAAACCGACGTCACACGCATCTTGAGGGCCGCGGTCAAGGCCGGCACTGGCGTGTCGATCGAGTTCAGCAGCGGCGAGATTGCCCGCGTGACCGCCGCGAGCAGCATTACCGCCGTGATGACGTCGAGCAACGCCAATCCTTGGGATCAAGCGATCGTCGAGCTGACCGCGCGTAGCCTTAAGGGAGGGGAATGATGGCTCGTCTGCGTCTGCGTTATGTCCAAGGCTTCGTCGATCGTGGGACCGGCGTTGCGTTCTACTATTTCCGTCGCCGCGGATACCAGCGCATCCGCCTTCCCGGCCTCCCCGGCTCTGCGGAGTTCATGGCCGCATACGGTGCGGCGCTTCACGAATCGCCCACCCCGGTCGGCGCCACACGCACCAGGGCCGGCTCGGTCAACGCCGCGGTGATCGGCTATTATGATAGCGCGACGTACTTCGGGTCACTGGCGCCGACGACACAGACAAAGCGGCGGCAAATCTTGGAAAGATTCCGCGCCGAGCACGGCGACAAGCCGATCGCGCTGTTGCCGCAAAAGTTCATTACCGTGATGCTCAGCAAGCTAAAGCCTACCGTGGCGATCGCTTGGCTAGGAGCCATCCGCCACGTCATGCAATACGCCGTTTCAGCGAACTTGTGTGAGAGCGATCCTACGCAGGGCGTCAAAGTTAAACTGCCCCGGACCGACGGTATTCACACCTGGAGCGAGAGCGAGCTTCAGCGATATGAAGCCGCGCACCCGATCGGCACGAAAGCTCGGCTGGCGTTGGCGCTAGGTATCTATAGCGGGCAACGCCGCGGCGATTGTATCCGCATGGGCCGCCAGCATATCCGCGACGGCTTGCTGCACGTGAGGCAACAAAAGACCGGCGCCGAGTTGCTCATTCCAGTGCACTCCGATCTGCGCACAATTATCGATGCGACGTCCAGCGATCATCTAACCTTCCTCGTCACCAGGAGCGGGAAGCCCTATAGCGGCGACGACTTCAGCGAGCAATTCCGCGCTTGGTGCGACGCAGCCGGGCTACCGTCGGAATGCTCTTTCCATGGCCTGCGGAAAGCCGCCTGCCGCCGCCTGGCGGAAGCCGGATGCAGCGCGAACGAGATCGCCGCCATCTCCGGACACGCCACGCTCAAGGAGGTAGAGCGGTACACCAAGGCTGTGGATCAGGCGCGCATGGCGAGGAACGCGATGGCGCGACAGGCCGGCAGGAACGATCCGGCAACATAAAGTGTCAAATCCGGATCAGTTTGACACTTTAGGGTTTAAAACCCCTTGTATCACTGGCACTTATCGACTTGACGAGCATCAAGGTCAGATCGCGGGGGTGCACATAGTCGAGCAGCGCGCGGGCGCGTTCGTCGAGCATGTCGGGGTCGATCCCGCCGGATTTGAGTAAGGCGATGCGGCGCTGCCATTGGCCGCGCTCGACTTGCAACCGGGCAAGCTCGGTCGAAAGCGAGGCGATCTGCTGGTCGATGTCCTGCTTGGCCTTCAACCCGCGATTCCCGCTGAACGCATTGACGCCGAAATAGCCGATGAGAAGCGCCGCCAGCACGTAGAGGCCGAGCGCGGTCATTATAGAGCGCAATCGTTTCCGCGTAACCATCCGGCCAAGATGCGAGATGGCGGCTTAAGGCTCGATTAATGGACTCGCTGGGAGGGCTATGGCAGGCGGTTGCGTAGCTCGCTGAGGGCAAAATTCCCGGCCCGCTTGGCGCGGTTGCGCACATAGCGAAGCGGCCCGGCGTCGACGAAGTAGGTCAGTAGAATGCTGTCCCGGGTGCTCACCTCGGGACCGATGCGATCGGCCGAATGCCAGGTGTTGTCGCCGACCGCAAAAGCATAGCCGCTGTTGGGCGCAAACGTCATCTGCTTCTCCTTCGGCATCGAACCGTCGGGAAGCTTGTTGTGGAAGATGGTGCCGATATGCGCGGTCGAGCGGTCGCGCGGCAGATAGAGCTGCACCGTGATGCCCTTCCAGTGGGTGTCGGTGTGCGGCGTAATCAGGTACCCGGGAATATCGCGCGTGAGCACCGGAATGGGAAACATGCCGATCTCGGCGTAGCCATCGCCGAAACGGCGTTCGAGCGCCGGCGCGAGCCGCCGCATAAACGCATCCTTCACCGTCCCCGAGCAAAGGGCGCGGCCGACGACATCCCACAAGGCACGGTTCTGCGGCGGCATATGGCGGATATATTCCGGGAACAGGTCGATCTTGACGCGCGTATGCGTGCCGTCGGCGAGATCGTGGCCCTTGCTGCGGCCGTGCATCGGCCGATAGTCCGACGTTTCCGGCATATTGGCGACAATGGCGGTGTAGACGTCGTCCGGAAAGACGCGGTCGAGCACGAGATGATAAAATGGAGCCTCAAAAGCCGGCGCCGCATCCACCGACGCGGCGACGAAATCGCGCAGGCGCTCAATCGCAAGCTTGCGGTTGCCGGGCTTTAAATCAAGCGACTGATCCATCTGGTTCATATACCCTTGAATGCCGCGGGCCGACAAGCAAGCGGCAGGCCCGCATCTCCGTTCCGAGGCGCAAAAGCGGGCCTTGCGCCGGTCGGAATGGATTATCCGAGCGCCTTGTACGCCACTCGCCCGGGATAGACCGCTTGCGCGCCGAGCTCTTCCTCGATGCGCAGCAGTTGATTGTATTTTGCGGTGCGGTCGGAGCGTGCCAGCGATCCGGTCTTGATCTGACCACAGTTGCAGGCGACCGCAAGGTCCGCGATCGTAGAGTCTTCGGTCTCGCCGGAGCGATGCGACATCACCGCGGTGTAGCCGGCCTTGTGCGCCATTTCGACCGTGGCCAGCGTTTCGGTCAGCGTGCCTATCTGATTCACTTTGACCAGGATCGAATTACCGATGCCGTTCTTGATTCCCTCCGACAAGCGCGTGACGTCGGTGACGAAGACGTCGTCGCCGACGAGCTGACAGCACGCGCCGATTTTTTGCGTCAGCATCGTCCAGCCGGCGAAGTCATCCTCCGCCATGCCGTCTTCGATCGACACGATCGGATAGCGCCTCACCAATTCGGCGAGATACTCGACCTGCTGATCGACCGAGCGTGTCTTGCCCTCCCCTTCGTAGTGGTAGGCGCCGCCTTTGAAAAACTCGCTCGCGGCGGGATCGAGCGCGAGCGCGACGTCCTCGCCGGCGCGATAGCCGGCCTTCCCGATCGCCGACAGGACGAAATCGAGTGCCGCTTCCGCCGACGGCAGATTGGGCGCGAAGCCGCCCTCATCGCCGACATTGGTGTTATGCCCGGCGGCCTTGAGCGCCACCCGTAACGTATGGAAAATTTCCGACCCGGCGCGCAGGGCTTCGGCAAACGACGCCGCGCCCAGCGGTACGATCATGAATTCCTGGAAATCGATCGGATTATCGGCGTGGACCCCGCCGTTGACGATGTTCATCATCGGCACCGGTAGAAGCCGGGCCGCGGTGCCGCCGATATAGCGATAAAGCGGCAGTTTCTTCGCCATCGCCGCCGCCTTGGCGACGGCGAGCGACACACCGAGGATGGCGTTGGCGCCCAGCCTGCCCTTGTTAGGCGTGCCGTCAAGCGCGACCATCGCTTCGTCGATCTTGACCTGTGCTTCGGCATCCATCCCGCCCAAGGCGTCGAAGATTTCACCGTTCACGGCCTCCACCGCGGTACGAACGCCCTTACCGAGATAGCGTTTCTTGTCGCCGTCGCGGAGTTCGACTGCCTCGTGCGTTCCGGTCGAGGCGCCCGACGGCACTCCGGCACGTCCGCGTGAGCCGTCGGCCAGGACAACGTCGACCTCGACGGTCGGATTGCCGCGGCTGTCGAGGATTTCCCGACCGATGATGTCGATGATGGCAGTCATGAATGCTCCCGGATGAATTCTGACGGTCGCGCACGATCCTCTCCGAAACCCCGCATCCACTTTCCGGATTGTGCGCTGCCGCGGCTTTTACAGGATCGAAAAGGCTCTTGTCATGCTCCGCCAAGCGGGGCATGCACTCGGCGATGGCGAAAAAGCGGCTCCAACTGGGTCACCCGACGCCGATCCCGACTTCGCCAAGCGAAGCGGTGCTCGACCGCGTGCGCAATCCGCATCCGGACACCAATTACGTCGCCCGCTTCACCTTCCCGGAATTCACCGTGATGTGCCCGATGACGGGCCAGCCCGATTTCGCGACGCTGGTGATCGACTACGTGCCCCGGGACTTCCTGGTGGAATCAAAATCGCTCAAGCTCTATCTCAACAGCTTCCGCAACGTCGGCGCATTCCATGAGCAATCCACGGTCGCCATCGGCAAGAAACTGGCGGCGTTGCTGAAGCCGAAATGGCTGCGCATCGGTGGATATTTCCATCCGCGCGGTGGCATGCCGATTGATGTGTTCTGGCAGGCGGGGAAGCTTCCCTCGGGCGTGTGGGTGCCCGATCACGGGGTCGGCACCTATCGCGCGCGCTGAAGAAATCAGGCTCTCATTGCCAACACCCCCTGAAGCGTAGCGATCAGCGCCGCGACCTCCCGTGCTGGATCGGCCGCACGCATCACGCCACCCATCACCGCGACCCCGGTGGCACCGGCGGCAATAAGTTCGCCGATCCGGGCGGCGTTGACACCGCCGATGGCGAGCACGGGCACGGGCGCGGCACGCGCCATTTCGGCAAGGCCTTTGCGGCCGATCTCGGGGCCATAGCCGGGTTTGCTCGCGGTCTCGAAAGCCGGACCGGCCAACACATAATCAACATAAGCGGGATTAATCGCTCCGGCCTCCGGCACGGTGTGGATGGAGACGCCGACAAACCTGTCCGGACCGACCAGCGCAAGGGCGGCGGCCGGATCGCCGCCGGAAGGCAGGTGCACGCCATCGGCCTGGGCGCGGACGGCGAGCGAAGCATCGCCATGCACCATCAGCGTCGCCCCTTTGCCATGCACCAACGGTAAGAGGGAGCGCGCCAGCAAAATCTGCTCCTCTGGCGGCAAATCCTTCTCGCGCAAGCTGATCCATCGGCAGCCGGCACCCAACGCCGCCGCGACGACATCCTTCAGCGGCCGGCGCGCCAGCCGGCGGCTGGTAACGAGAAGGAGCGGCGGTTCCGGAAGTTCCACGCGGTCACCGTCCTCACAGCGATATCAAGAACGATTGACGCTTGCCGCCGCGTCGCCTAACGCCATGCGATCGATGCAACGCTCTCCCCGCATATCATTCACCTCGCTCGGTTGCCCAAAGGCCTTGGTCGATTCCGAGCGCATCATCACGCGTCTGCGTGCGGAAGGCTACGAACTCGCGCGCGATCATGCCGATGCCGACCTTGCCATCGTCAACACCTGCGGCTTTCTCGACAGCGCGCAGGCGGAATCGCTTGCCGCCATCGGGGCGGCGCTTGCCGAAAACGGCAAAGTCGTCGTGACCGGCTGCATGGGCGCGGAACCAGAAAAGATCACGGCAGCGCATCCGAACGTGCTCGCGATAACCGGGCCGCAGCAGTACGAGAGCGTGATGGAGGCGGTGCACCGGGCGGTGCCACCGCAGCACGATCCTTACACCGACCTAATCCCGCCTCAGGGCATTAAGCTCACACCGCGGCATTACGCTTATCTCAAGATTTCAGAGGGTTGTAACAATCGGTGCACGTTCTGCATCATCCCGCGGCTGCGCGGCGACCTGGTCTCCCGCGCGGCCGCCGACGTACTGCGCGAGGCCGAGCGGCTGGTCGAAGCAGGGGTCAAGGAACTTCTAGTCATATCGCAGGATACGTCGGCGTATGGCCTGGATTTAAAATACGCGGCGAACGACTGGAAAGGCCAAAAAGTGCGGGCCAAATTCGTCGATCTTGCGCGCGCACTCGGCGAATTCGGCGTGTGGGTGCGGTTGCACTACGTCTATCCCTACCCGCACGTGGACGATGTCATTCCGCTGATGGCGGATGGCAAAGTGCTCCCTTATCTCGATGTGCCCTTCCAACATGCAAGTCCCGCAGTGCTTAAACGCATGCGGCGGCCGGCGGCGCAGGAAGAGACGCTGTCCCGCATCAAACAATGGCGCGCCGTCTGTCCCGCCCTCACCATCCGTTCGACCTTCATTGTCGGGTTTCCCGGCGAGACCGAGGAGGATTTTTCGCAGTTACTCGACTGGCTCAGCGAAGCGGAGCTCGATCGGGTCGGCTGCTTCCGCTATGAGCCGGTCACCGGCGCCGCAGCGAACGATCTCGCTGCCGCCGTGCCCGACCCGCTCAAGGAGGAACGCTGGAAGAGGCTGATGGAACTTCAGCAGGGGATTTCAGCGAAGCGCCTCAAACGCAGGGTCGGCGCCCGTGAGCGCGTGATCATCGACGCCATCGACGCGCCCGGATCGGCGCCGGGCACCGCTAAGGGCCGCAGCAAAGGCGATGCGCCGGAGATCGACGGCGCCGTTTTTATCCGAAGCCGGCGGCCGTTGCGCGTCGGCGAAATCGCGACCGTGAAAATCGAACGCACGGACGCTTACGACCTCCACGGCACGGCAGTAGGCTACTGATCGGCGCCCCGCCCCGCGGCCGATCCCTTGTTTTCGCTGGTATTACCGGACATTCGGCGCTTTCATGACATGTGAGGCGCTGAATCGTGACCGCAATCTTCATCACCGCGACCGGGCCCGACGTGGGAAAAACCTCCGTCGTCGCCTCACTCATCGGGCATCTGCGGCAGATCGGCCACTACGTCGATGCCATCATGCCGGTCGTCAGCGGATACGATCCGGCACAGGCGGCGGCGAGCGATCCCGGAGCTCTCATCGCCGCGCTCGGCCTGCCGTTTTCGCCGGAATCGATCGAGCGCATCTCGCCATGGCGCTTTCGCGCGGCGCTCTCTCCCGATCTGGCCGCGGAGCATGAAGGCCGCAGCATCGATGTCGACGCCGTCATCGCCTACTGCAAAGCCGCCGTCGACGACCGGCGTGACATCCTGCTGATCGAAGGTGTCGGCGGCATCATGGTGCCGCTCGACGAACACCGCACGATCCTCGACGTGATGATGGCGCTGCGCTTGCCCTTGATCCTGGTCACCGGCTCTTACCGCGGCACCATCAGCCACACGCTGACGGCGCTCGATTCGCTGTTCCGGCGCGACATGAGCGTGATCGCGACCATCGTCAGCGAAACACCCAACAGCAAAGTTCCGCTCGGCGACATCGTTTCATCACTCGCGCGCTTCACCGCGCCGGTCATCGGCCTGCCGCGCCGGCCGCCGGCGTAATCCAAGTTTTACGAGAAAAACTTGATCTGCATGACGGTTTCCATCGTGCCTTCCAGATTGAACAGGCCGTGCAGCAGGAATGTCAGCAACGTCGATCCGCTGCGCCAGCGCATCCAGCCGAGGAACAGCCCGATGATGAAAATCTGCAGAATTCCGGTCCAATCGTATTGGACGTGCAGCGCCGCCCACAAAATCGAGATCACGACAATCGCCGGCCAAACGGTGCGGCGCGACCGTGCCCAGCCGCGAAACAAAAACCCGCGGAACAAGATTTCCTCGCCCGCCGGAGCGACGATGACGGCGGCGAGCCATAAGGCCGCAAGCCATCCCTGCGCGGCTGCGGTCGTGTACGATTGCGTCTGAAACGGCGTCACCAGCGGATAGCCGCCGAAATAGAGCGCCGCATCCCCGATCGCGATCACTCCGAGCAGGCAGATCAGCCCAAGCCATACGTCACGCGCCGCCGGCAGGGTCAGCGCCAGATATTCCGCTTGCTGCGCGTGTGCGATCCGCACGGCGAGCGCAATCACAGCGATGGTGATCGGATTTGACAGCACGATGAACAGCGTGACCATCGTGCCGTCGAACGGCTTGGTGAGGACCGAATTCAAATCGCTCAGCCGCGAGCATAACAGGATCGCAAGCGCGGCGAATTGACCCGCGACGAAGGCGAGGAACGCCCAGCCGAGCGTGCTCCAGTATCCCCAAATCTTCATTGAACGCCGCAAACCCTCACGGGATCAGGATGGAGGAGCCCGTCGTAGCGCGGCTTTCCAGATCGCGGTGCGATTTGGCGGCGTCGCGCAGCGGGTATTTCTGGTTGACCGGTATCTTGACGGCGCCGCTGCCGACGACGTCGAACACGCCCTTGGCGATGGCGACCAAATCCTCCCTCTTGGCGGCGTAAGTGTTGAGCGTCGGTCGCGTGGCAAACAACGAGCCTTTGAACTGCAACAGGTTGATGTTGAAGGCTTCGATCGGGCCCGACGCGCTGCCGAAGCTCACGAACATGCCGAGCGGGCGGATGCAATCGAGCGAGGCGGGAAAGGTCTCCTTGCCGATGCCGTCGTAGACCACGTCGCAAAGCTTGCCGCCCGTGATCTCCTTCACGCGAGCGACGAAGTCCTCGTCGCGATAGAGGATCGTGTGATGGCAGCCGTTCGCGCGCGCAAGCTCGGCCTTATCCTTCGATCCGACGGTGCCGATGACGTTGGCGCCGAGGTGATTGGCCCATTGGCAGAGGATGAGGCCGACGCCGCCTGCGGCCGCATGCATCAATACAGTCATGCCCTTCTCGACCTTGAAAGTGCGGCGCACGAGGTATTCAACCGTCATGCCTTTGAGCATCATGCCGGCGGCCTGCTCGTAGGTGATCTTGTCCGGCAGTTTCACCACGCGGTCGGCGGGCACCAGGCGCTCCGCCGCATAACAGCCCGGCCCCTGGACGTACGCCACCCGGTCGCCGGGTCTGAAATCGCTGACGCCGGATCCGACTTCGACAACCTCGCCGGCGGCTTCATTGCCGGCGACGAACGGCAAGCCACCGGGCGCGGGATAGAGACCCGAACGGAAATAAGTGTCGACGAAATTGACGCCGATGGCGTGCTGTTTCACCCGGATCTGGCCGGGGCCGAGAGCGGGAACCGAAATATCCTCGTAGGTCAAAACCTCCGGCCCACCCACCTTATGCACACGCACCACAGCAACCATTGTTCACTCCTCTAGGACACCTTCACGGAGAGCCCGCGATCATAGGTAGTCACCGGGGCGGCGCAAGGGATCAGTCCGCGCCGCGCAACAAGCCGACGATCACGAAATAGACGGAGATCGCCGCCAGCATCGCCTTAGCCCAGACGGGTGGATCGAGATTTTGCGCCAGCGCCCAGACCGCCAACGCTGCCCATAGAACCAATGCAGCGAGATTGAGGACGCGCCATCGCGCTACGCGAACGGGATGAACGAAATGAATCGGCGCGAACGTCGCCGCCGCGAGCACGGCGATTGCCACAGCGCCAAGCCAGGGCGCGGGCTTGAGCAAAAATAGATAAAACGCGACGACGTTCCACAGCGCTGGAAACCCGCGGAAATAGCTATCAGTCGTTTTCATGCGCCGATCGGCGAAATAGAGCGCCCCGGTCACCGTGACGATAAGACCGAGCGCCAACGCCACCTGCGGCGGCAACAGCCCGCCCGCGGCTACGGCATAGGCCGGCACTAACACGTAGGTCGTGAAATCGACTACAAAATCGAGCGTGTCGCCCGACCAGCGCGGCAGCAGCTCGGCCACCCGCAAACGGCGCGCGAAGGTGCCGTCGACGCTGTCGACGATAAGGGCGACACCAAGCCAAAGGAACATGCGCGTCCACTCCGCGCCGACCGCCGCGATCAATGCGAGCAGCGCGCACGCGGCTCCGGAGGCGGTGAAAACGTGAACGGCGAAAGCGGCCACGAGGCGCGGCGGTGAATCTGCGTCCGACGATTTTGGATCCATAAACGGGGTATGCCCCTTGCCTACTCAACCGCCGTCAAACCGCCAAGATACTGCCCGACATGGTATTTCAGGAGTCCATCGGATAGTTTGAAAAAGCCGAGGGTGCAGGAAATCGGAGTTTGCAGTGAAGTCGTTCGGCGTGGTGGCGTTCGTCCTCTGGTCTCTCTTCGGCGTCAATGTGGCGCTCGCCGACGACCTGCCGCTGCCGACAATCGGTGCTCCGAGCTTGCCCCCCATCGGCAATGCCTACGCTTCATCCGCTCATTGGGCCGGAGCGTATCTGGGGATCAACGGCGGCTATGGCGTCGGAAGCAGCCAATGGACGCTCGGCGGCTTCTGGTCGAACGTCTTCAACACCGGCGGTTTCCTTTTCGGTGGCACGGTCGGCTTCAACTACCCGGTCAGTGAAGTTCTGTTTGGCCTCGAAGGCGATGTGGACTGGTCTTCCCTCAACGGCGGGACGGCTGGTTGCGCTGTGAACGCAGCGGGAGCGGGTGCTGCGTGTGAGACCAAAAACAGCTTCCTCGGCACCGCGCGCGCCCGCGTGGGTTATGTGGCGGACCGGACCCTGTTTTACGTGACGGGAGGAGCGGCGTTCGGCATTGTGCAAACCGGATTGAGTCCGCTGACGACATTCGATTCCACGACGCGCGTGGGTTGGGCCGCTGGCACCGGACTAGAGTACGCCTTTTGGGGCAATTGGAGTGCCAAGGCCGAATATCTCTTCGTCGATTTTGGCGCGGTTTCCTGCACGACGGTGGCAAACTGCGGAAGCGCCACGGGGGCATCCGTCGCTCTCACCGAAAATATCGTGCGAGTCGGTATAAATTATATCTTTCCAATTCAATAGCTTAGTAAACTTCGTTACACTCAAGACTTCCCAGAAAACGGCCGTGCATACATCCAGCCAGCGCGGGCCCCCCGCGGCTTGAGAAACACCGCCGTTTCGGCCCAGCGGGAAACGACACTGCGCGCCAATTAGAACGAAGCTACATCCATCCACGCTTTGGGCCATAATTCACCGGGCCGGGCCCGAATCCATCGACCCTCCCGTCGTTCTCGGCGAACGCATTTACAAGCTCACGAGTCAGTACGCTCGCAACCCCCTCTTCGCTCTCGTTAGGCTGCAACTTGCGCCGGAATTTCTTTCCGGTCTCGATGCCAGCGGGATTGCCTGCAGCGTCCGTCAATATCAATCAGCTCGTGGCTGCCAGTGTCGTCAGTCATGACGACGTAATGCCCGAAGGCGACGCGCCCATGTGGATATTTCGCTGACCTAGGCTTGGCAACGGTGACTGTGATTTTCTTGACCTTGAGTTCATCGGGGTTAGACATAGGCACCCCCGTAGCGCACCAACAATTAGCCGTGAAAGTTTGCGTCGCGTACAAAACCGCTACCTTCGGGTTCTGAGAAGCAAAGTGCGACTGCGTCGGCTTCATCAGGACTAGGAACGCCACGTTTGCGCATGTCCTGCTTGGCCTCGATCAATAACTGGCCACTGGAATTTTGTAGGCGCAGGACATGAGATCAGCTTGCAGGCTATCGATGTCCGGCAAGACGAAGCGACCATCCTGCAGCACCTTTTTCATATTCAACCACAACTCAGCACGCCTGTTTGCTGGACCGCCTGCAAAACTTTCGCTGGTTTATCTTCCGATCGGAATGGGCCGCTCGCGCACGCCGATCAGTGAAATTTTGTGAGATGCAGGTCCGTTTGGTCGCCTCTGCTTGACGTGTCGACCGCACTTACTCGCACGCCGACACATGCCGGCCTTGACGCCCCTCAACGAGCTGCCAACGCTGCTTCGTCAAAGCGGCTTATTTGGGAATTCTAAAATAATACAGCGGAACCGGAGCTTTAGCCAAGGAGCCTCAACCTCGCGGGTTTCCGCCAGTTTTTTACCCGGCTGATTGATTAGCGCTGTGCGCTCGTCGATTGTCATCGCGGATTTTTTCGGATTTTTTTTCCGGCAGCGACAAACGTCATAGCTAGGGACCGAAGGGTACGATCTTGTTATTGGTGTCATGCCCGATGTCGGCGCGTCCCAACCAGGGAATCCCGGCCCTCCGGCACCAGTACTGGGCGATTTCCTCTTCGTTCATTCCAAAGTCTGGTTCATTCGGTGTGATGTTGCTGCAACGGCCGAGCATGATGCCTGACACGCGTCGGACGTTAGCGTTGCTGGTGATATGAAACAGCGATCGATCGATTCTGTACATCGCCTCCCCCACTTCCTCCAACATGAGCACATGTCCGTCGAGGTCGGGTTCCAGTGGTGTGCCGAGCAGGTGGCTAAGCACAGTCATGTTGAACGCCGCGGTCTTTTTCGCGCCATCGATGGTTGGCTCGAGGGCCTCCGGCGCCCGATCAATAATCCAGGCGAGTGTCCTGGCAACCGCTGCATCCCCCCCGCCCCGAAGGATGTCCTGCGCGACGGGGCCGTGTGCCACGGCCGTGAATCCGGCCCGGTACAAAGCGGCAAGCAGCATGCCAACATCACTGTGGCCCACATAGGCCTTGCGGCAAGACGGCTGCATCAGTCGGGACATGACCGACTCGACCACGCGGCACGCTCCGTATCCGCCACGCGCGAACCAGACCGCGTCGTAGCTTCCGTCGTTGGCGATGTCGAGGAAGGCCTTCGCGCGCGCTTCGTCATCGCCCGCGAAATGTCCCTGCGACGCGAAGCACTGCGGGTGGAAGACGATCTCGGGCGTGCGTTCCGGATAGAGACGCTCGGCCAAGGCGGGCACACTCGTGGCGACTTCTGGAGACATGCGTGAGGCCGGCGCGACGACGCCAATCTTGCATCTCTCCCTGCTCATGCGAGCGCCCCGATCGAGTTGTCCCTCATCGGCAATGCTTGTAGATTACGGCAATGTCCCAACATGGAGATTACTTTTTCTGTGGCATCGGCGGTAGCGGCATGACTCCCCTCGCATTGATCATCCAGGCGAGGGGCGGACGTGTCGAAGGTTCTGACCGCGCGCTCGACCAGGGACGCAACGGCGAAAGATTTGATTTCCTGCGCGCGCGTGGCGTACTGCTCCATCCGCAAGATGGCAACGGAATTCGCCGCGACAGTCAGATCCTGATCACCTCCGCCGCAGTCGAGGAGACGGTTCCCGACGTGCAGGCTGCGCGTCGCGTCGGCGCCGCCGTCATGACACGCGCAAAACTTCTCGCCCAACTCTTCAACCACGCCCCCCTTGGCGTCGGCGTCGCCGGCACGAGCGGCAAGTCCACTACCGTCGGCATGATCGGGTGGATTCTGCACCGCGCTGGAAAAAGCCCAACGATTATGAACGGCGCCGATATGAAGAACTTCATCGACCCGGGCTCGCCGCTTGCCAGCGCCCGGGTCGGCGATGGCGATATTTTCGTCAGCGAAGTCGACGAGAGCGACGGCTCGATTGCACTTTTCACGCCACACGTGGCGGTCGTGAACAATATCTCGCTTGACCACAAGTCGCTCGACGAGTTGCGTAGCCTATTCCGGGGCTTCATCGCCAAAGCGCAAACGGCGGTACTGAACCTCGATAATGCGGAAACTGCGGCGCTTGCTGTGGATCTGAAGCCGGGACAGGCGGTGACCTACAGTCTGTGCTCGGCGGCAGCCGATCTTATCGCCTCAGCGCCGATACCCGCGCCGACCGGAATCGCGTTCCAGGTGAAGGCACGTGATACCAGTGAGACCGTCACCGTGGAGCTAAAAGTTCCGGGGCTACACAACGTCTCCAATGCCCTTGCAGCATTGTGCGTCTCGAAGGTTTATGACGTTGGCCTCGCGGAGGCCGCGTCCTATCTGGGCGAGTTCAGCGGCATCCGCCGACGATTGGAGGTCGTGGGCACTGCCAACAAGATCACCGTGATCGACGACTTTGCCCATAACCCCGACAAGATTGCTGCTACGCTCAAGACCCTGCACGCATTTCCCGGCCGCCTCTTGCTGATGTTTCAACCTCACGGCTACGGCCCGATTCGTTTGATGAAAAACGCCTTGGTGGATTGCTTTGTGCGCGGGCTGAACGATGAGGACGTTCTGGTCATGCCGGAGCCCGTATATTTCGGCGGTATTGTCGACCGCAGTGTTGGAAGTCGCGAAATTATTTGCGAAATTGAACGGCATGGTTGCAGTGCCTTCGCTTTCCCAGACCGTGGCAGCTGCGGCGACGCTCTGGTTAGGTTGGCCCGTGGTGGCGATCGAATTGTGATTATGGGAGCGCGCGACGACTCGCTTTCTCATTTCGCACATGAAGTCCTTCGACGGATAGACGAGAACTTGAAGTTTGATTGTCGCTAGCGATCACCAGTCAACCGACGGCACGCGTCGTGCCTTGCCGCGCTCAATCTGCCCGAACGTTGCTGGTGATTGTGCGAGCCGTCGTTCAAAAACTCGGCTTCATGCACGATCTCGTTTATGGGAGGTTATATGAAGTTACGCGATCGCCAAAATCGCAGGTTTTCTCCAAGCCCTTGTTCGGAAGTCGATTTTATCCGAATCTCCATTGTCGCGTGCATTTTTCGGTTTTTAGGGGCAGATCTACCAACCTGCCTGACCATGATTGAGCAGGTCAATTCCTCACTTGGCGGATCGCAGCCAACCGGGGAGCTTCATAAGGCCCCAAAATTTGAATAAGTTCCTGGAGGGCGCTCTGGGTGTGGTCGTTCGTCTCTGTCTTCTCACTTTGCGTCGGAAGGACGGAGCCAAGCCCACCAGTCGCAGCAGCTTCATGCCGCCGCGCAAATCTCACTATTAGTAGTGAGTAAATGAGTATTCCGCAGACGATGAAAGCGGCAACGATGATAAAAAGCACCGCGAGTGAACTCTTTGCGCCAGACTTGCTGTTGCCAGCGGTGTTCTCTGCCTTGTTGTTTTTGTTTTCGGGTATTTGCCCTTTTAGGTGATCTACCCGTTGTTTCTCGTCCGGAGGGGCTTCGCCCCTGGCCTCATCGTCGGCAGCAGCAGGTAGTTGAGCGCGTGGCTGCGCCAGCGCGTTGTCAGAAGCCTTTGATGAAGACGCGGACCCCGTTACGTTCCCTATTGGAGCGTCGTCCCATACGTTCGTCTTGGCGCTAGGGGCCGGAGGGACCGCAGTGTCGTCACCCAGACCGCCTCGGAGTTCGACGTCACCTTGAGCAGTTCCAGGGTTGACCATGCCGTCTGAAAGCGGGGACGCGGCTAGACCGGTCGGCTTAGCGGTAGAGTGTTGTTGCCTCGCTTCTTTGGGCGCTGATCTTGGCAGGGGAAAGTCCGCGGCTGCTGGCGACGTGGTCTTGCCTCGCTGGTCCGGCCGGACGGGCTTTTCCTGCTGGATGGGCTGTTGACCTGTCTGCCCTTCAGTTCGTAGATGCCAGCATTTGTTCTGCGAAGTTGGGTCTGTGCGGTAGTACCAGCGACTACCTTGGGGCGCCGGCGCCTCCGGCTTTAGAAGACACTTGTCTTCTGCCCGCGCAGTACTCAAACTACTAACGAGAAGCGCCGTTAATAGATAAATGAGGACTTGGTTGTCTGTTCGCATCATAAAGCCCCAGCCAGAGGGTTTCGCCAGCCCCAAAGGCTTTTTCGCGAACATCGCAATTGATGCGCGCGCGACCGCACCGAGTGGTCGTCCTGCTCCGGGTCTGGGGTCGCCTCGCCCCATTTTTTGAGGCTATCTTTTTTTTGATATTTATTCAATTCACCGTGCTGCGCCGAATTCAACCCAGCCACGGTCGCGGCATCAGGTTTGAACTCCTTGCTCTTCTCGATACCGAGCGGGAGAAGCATGCCCATCATTTGGAGGTTCGCGCTGCGCCGGCTCCTCGTTCAGCGTGCGGGCGCCGCCGGTGCTTTCGTCGTAGCGCACGGGACCGTCATAAACTGTGTCGGTCATGTCCACGAACCGTTGTGCAGGCGGGTTGCCGACAGTGGCCAAGGGGTAAACTTGATCTGCTTCACAGCGCGTCGCCCTCTCGCTCATCGTCTTCGGAGTTGCTTGCCAAGATGGAGCGGGGGCAGGCATTAACTACAAGTTAGACTACATTAAACGTCCAATAGATGCCCCATTCTGTGCGGCCTCACGGATTGATGGGAGAGGACAATGCGAAATAAACGTTCCATCATTCTGTCATGGTTGATCGGTGCCACGATAATCGCTTCCAGCGCGATCGTTCCAGCCCCGGCTCAAGAACGGCTTCGCGTCATTGTTGCCGGCAAGCATCTGAAGGACTGGCGATTTAGACTTTGCGATGACTATGGCTGCGTCGATAAGCTAGTGCTCTGCGCCCCGGGCTATCACATCATTTACGGCAACAAGTGCATTGTGAACATTCGCACCCCGCCGTCGTGGGAGGATCGAGTACACCCGGTCGTGCCACCTTGCGAAGGGTGCGGTGCCACTAACCCTTCCCTGTATTCGCTCTATGCAGGATCAGATTGGCCGAATCGTTGATGCCGGATGGCCGGCATCTATTCGTCGAGTTGGCGATCAAATTCGACGTGAAGCTTTTCGCCCCGGGTGCACCGATGTCCAGCTCCGGATGCAAGCAGCGCCTGCGCCTCCTCGGCGCTTCCCGCCTCGACACACCATTCTTCTAGCCGCATCACCTGCATACTCGCGTGGAATAGCCTACGTTTCTTGTTCTTGGCTGTTGCCGGCATGATTTGCTCGCTGTCGAATCATTATTATCCCGAAGCTAGGCCACTCCGGCAGAACAAATCGCGCCAAACCTGGCGACGCCGATACGGCGACCATCGGTGCCGAGACTAGCCGATTTGTATATTGCGTGGCGGCCACAGACCGGCTCAAACTGGTAAAAGCCTAGAGTGGGGCTTCGGCGCCGGGCGGCAGTCGCCAGTCGCTGCCCCGCACCACTCTAGGAATTACAGGGTTCTGCGCCGCTCAACGCGCGCACCGTTGTGCAGTCGCCGAGCCTCTGTATATCTGTCGCCGCATTTCTCGATCTCGTCATGCGAGAGCAGCCAATCAATCACCGACTTCGACGCTTTGCCGTCAACCGCCAGCACCGTGACCGCCACGTCGCGGACCAGCACTTTGGTCTGCGGGGCGGGTCGATACCCTGGTATCGCTCGACTCGGTTTCCGCCATTGACCATGATTCGGCTGCTAACCGGGAGCGCAATATGACCTGCGACTTGCTGCAAAAGATCGAGCTTATTTACGCGGCCGGAACGCAATTCATTCCACCGAACGCCCGGGAGGTTGTGAGGACTTTCTATGACCTTCTGACTATCCTCGATAATAAAGGATTGGCGTTGCTGGCCTTCGACGGCATCATCGTTGCCGCCACCACTTTCGCCGCGGAAAAAGGTGGTGCCTTTCATAGGCGCGGAATGGCGCGTCGGCTTGCAGTTTTTATAATTGTCTTAGCGCTCGTCGCCTCAGTGGCTTGTCTCCTTGTTTCTGAAATCTCTTATCCGTTCTTTCATTATGTGGCGTGCGACGCGCCGCATAGTCTCGATTATACCGAAGAGATCAATCACCTCGCTAACTTGGTCGATTGGCGGACCGGCTATTTCCACCTGGCATGGTGGTGTTCGTTGATTGCGATTCCGTTGTTCCTCATGCTGTTCTGGGTATCTCTGAGCGGGATAAGGCAGAGCGAGGTGAAGCAAACCCCGGCGAAAGAATTCTAACTGCCGGGCGACGATCGCCACCAAAGGGTCCCATCCTGATCGAAGGTGGCGATATGCTCTTCAGGGGGACACGAACTTTGCGCTGAACGTATCGGTCGTGGTCTTTACGAACCCAACAATTGCCTGCTTAGCGGGCCCGTCATTCCAAGACCTTTGCGATCATCACAACGAACGCCAACGAACCACTCGCTTGAGGTCGGGTTTTTCCAATTCTCCCAAGGCGGCCGTGTCGCTCCGCATCGCCTGCTCGAGGCTGGGTGTTGCTACCGAAAATCGGTTGTGACTGAATCGTAATCCTACCATGGTGGCGCATCCCTATGCGTCGCCGTTTGCGATATATTGTGGCGCATGCCTATGCTTCGCCGTTTGGGATATGCGGTTGTCGCCGCAGCGGTGAGCACGCTTCTGCTCGGCCTCTCTGGTCACACTGCGCAGCGTGTGAGATCCCAGCTTGCAGCTCACTCGTTCGAGCCACACAATGTATCGAAGCCCCTACCGGAACCGCTGAAGCTGCCCAATTCGGTGCTCGAGCCCATCGAGTGGAACGCACTTGACGGGTGGGCAGCAGATGATCACGCCGCAGCCTTCACCACTTTCCTGGCGAGCTGCCGACCTCTGCTTCGGACCATGCTGCCAGCGGGCGAGACGCGCCCAATGTATTTCGCCCTAGCGCAAGTGTGCCGTCGGGCACTTGCCGGCGGTCAACTCTCGGAAGGGCAGGCACGGACCTTCTTCGAACACAATTTCCGCCCTCTGCGCATAACCAAGCTGGGTGATAGCGCGGGATTTCTGACCGGGTACTACGAGCCGATTGTGGACGGATCGCGCGTCCCAACCGGAATCTTCAAAGTCCCAATCTACCGCCGTCCGCGGGATCTGGTGCCACCACCAAACGGCACCGGGTCCGGCTTTCCTAACAGGGGACAGTCGTTACGGCGGACGACCAGCGGCGAACTGGTGCCATACTACACTCGCGGCGAGATCCTCGACGGTGCACTTGACGGCCAGCATCTGGAGATCTGCTGGATCAAAGATCCGACCGACGCTTTGTCGATTCAGATCCAGGGGTCAGCGCGTATCCGCCTGGAGGACGGAACAATGCTGCGCATCAACTACGATGCCCATAACGGATACCCGTACGTTGCGGTTGGCCGTATTCTCATCGAGCGCAACATCATCCCGCGCGAGGAGATGTCGCTGGAGCGCATCCGTGAGTGGATGCGCTCCAATCCGGAGAGCGCCGAGGAAGTGCGACGCCAAAACCGATCCTTTGTGTTTTTCCGGATCGTCGGGTTGTCCGATGACCGGGAGCCCGTCGGCGCGCAGGGCATACCGCTAACGCCAGGAAGGTCGATTGCCGTCGACAACTCGCTGCATGTGTACGGCACGCCGTTTTTTATCGAGGCCAATCTGCCGCTCACTAATGAGAAGCGGACTGGTCTTGATCGACTGATGATCGCCCAAGATACCGGCTCAGCCATTCTGGGTCCGGCGCGCGCCGACATTTTTTGGGGAGCCGGCGATGAGGCGGGTCACGTCGCTGGTCGCATTCGTCACCCCGGCAAATTCGCGATGCTGGTACCCCGCGAACTCGACCCTGTCGCTGCGGGTGCGCGAATGCCGCTTCCGCGTGAAAGGCCGCGTCCTGCTGCGAAGACCAACCTAAGAACTCCATCGTCGAAACCGCCGCATCCCGTCTACCTTCGGCGGATACGCACAAAAGCGCCGACCCTGGACTGGATGGCCGTGCGAGGCAGATGAACGCCGGTCTGGTTACGGCAGCAAGCTGGTGAAACCCTCCGGGTCATCGGCGGACACCCTTGCGCTGCTCATATTTCCGCAATCCTCTTTTGACCGCGTTCCACATTTCGGCCGACGACTAATACGTGAACGCTCAACCGAGCCAATTTTTTGGCTACGGCGCGACCAATACCACTCGTGCCTCCTGTAATGAGTGCGGTCGTACTCATGCTAAGATCCTTTTTCATCACGCGGCGATTGCTGCGACCATCGCCCAAAAACAGCGATACCGTGACCCGCTGAGCCAATCTAACGCTTGCCAGAATTCAGGCTCAAGCCGCGAATTCGTCCAACGGTAATCGAACTTGATCTTCCGGTGTACGTGGTTGTCACTTTGGGTTGGCGTCATGTTGTTGCACGCAGCTAGCGCCGCAGTGGCCGTGCTGATTTCGCTTGTAACAAACAAGGTTGCGAGCGGCGAGCACAGTGTCAGCGATTGAACTGGATCAGCGGAACCCATTGCCGGCCCGAGGCACAAGCCGCCGCGCTGACAAGCGCGGATAACGCAGACCGGTTCCTCGTTTACCCGGGGGGATGCGTCGATCACGAAGCCAAAAAATTCATGCGCGTTTCAAGCCCCGCTGTGAGCGCGTGCGCATTCGATGACGCGGTTACGGAAATCCTCGAAATTGTGGCGTAGCTGTTCGAGGGAAAATCCTAAGGCGAATAGGCGACCGACGCCCTCTGCGGGTAATGCTCGAGCGGCACCCTCGCGTCGTAGCTCCTCGGTAGTCGCGATGAACTTTGCGAGCGCTTGCTCGACTGTATCAAGGGCGGGTGGATTCTTGCGCTCGCGTAGCGCGTCGGCGCACGTGCGCAAAAAGTGTTGTGCAGACTGGGAGACCTGTTCGAGCGACTCGCGCAGACGGTCAACGATCCGCTCGGGCAAAGGCTCGGCTGCGGTGCGCCCGATCATGACAACGTCATTGCGCAAACGAAAGACGGTGCGAACTAATGGATCCGGGTCGAATTCGTGGGTGAGATAGGTTCGCCGCTCCTGGTGGGCCTCGGCCGCAACGATTTCGAGGCGCGCCATTCCTGCGCGAATATCATCCTGCAACTCCGTGATGCGCGTACGGTCCCCACCGCCGGCGAGCACTGCGAGCCAATCGCCGAGCAGATCGGCGAGAAGGCCGAGCGAGCGGGCAGCGGTGCTGATAACTAGCCCATGCGCGCGCGCCGGCAACAGCACAAGTGAGACGCCGAGGCCGACGAAGCTGCCAAGCGTAATCTCTAGAATGCGATAGAACGCCGATCCAAGCGGCCCGAGTTGCTGCGCGCCCGATGTCAACAGCACGATCACGGCCGTTAGCGGCGCGATCCGGTAGTTCGGCCGCAGCGCCGCCACGAACGTCAGCGGCACGAGCGCGATCACGAGTGCGACGCCGAGAGACAAGACGCTTTCGTGGGGCACGAAATAGCCCACAGCGCCGCCCGCGACCGCACCGCCGATTGTGCCGATCAGGCGGTCGATAGTGGCTTTTACGGAGCCACCGACGCTGGCTTGCATGATGATGATTGCTGAGAATACGGCCCAATAGCCCCGCGGCAGTGTGAACAACTCCGCCAGCACATAGGCGAGAAGCCCGGCAACAGTCATGCGGAAGCAAAGCCGGAGTGCGGCCGCGTTGGCGCCGGCCCAACCGCCAAGGTCATTCCAAAGCTTCACATTTTCCTGCCAGCTGATGTGCCGCCAGAACACCTTACCCGATCCAGTTTCCCACCCACCGAATTACCGAGGCGAACTCGTGTCGGGCAGTCCCTATCGGTTCGCGCCTTAATCAGTTACCTCTCAAACTGCCTGGCGCCAACCGAAGACCACGTAGCGAAGCCGAATTGTCCGATCGCACCATTGTAGATGCCGGCTACGCCGCTCTTTGAGGCGCTGACATGGTTCAGCACCGCCTCGATGATGTGCGGTTGTATTCCGAGATTGGCCAATTCGGTCGCCACTGACCGGCGCAGGTCATGCAACCGCCAAGGGGGAAGCGATCCCGCTGCGGCAAACTTGGCATCAAGTTTATTTTTTAGCTTCGTCCACCCGGCAAATCCGCCGTCGCCACGGCCTCGATTGCAACAGCGAACGCACTGTGGTCGCCATCGGCACTTCGTGCGACTTGCCGTTCTTGGTTCGCTCGCCCGGTAAACAGATAAGGTCGCGGTCGAAATCGATCTCTTCCCAGCGCAAGCCAACAATCTCGCCCCTCCGCTGGCCCGTCAGTATCAGCAACTTGACGAGTGTGCCGATTTGGTTGTCCTCGAGCGCCAGCCAAACGGTTCCCAATTCGGCATCTGTCAGAACGCGATCGCGCGACTTGCCGCTTGTTCGTGTTCACGACCGGATTGGCTGCAGCAAGACCCTCCTTCATCGCCCAGCTGAACATCGCCGACTAACTGGCGCGGACCCGATACACTACGACGGCGCTGTTCTCTTCCGCAACCGCATTAAGTCTGCCGGCGATCGTGCGCTGATTGACCGCCTCTAGTGGCAAGACATGCAGCGGTTTGGAATTTACCTCCAGGTGCCGCTTTACTCCGACATAGCTCCGCGGCCGAAGTTCCTTGATGCGAAGGTTGAGATATATCCCGACCAGCTTGCCGAACGCATTGCCGGCTTGAATTTGATTGATCTTCTTCTCGGTCGCAGGGTCGCGCCGAGTTCTACCGCGGCGTGATGCTGACCGGCTATTTCGCGCGCATGTCCTACCTTTATCGCCGTTGCCTCGCCGATGAGGAGGGCGCCGGGTCTTGCCGCCAATTTTGTATTGGTAAATCCACCAACGCGAACCGGACTACCGAACCCGCAAAACCGAAGCCCGGAACAGCATCGTCAAACCATATGCGGTCCGCCTCGCTCGGCTTGAGCTTGAGCCCATCGGCCAGCTGTGCTGTGATTTTCAGCCCCTCCTGGGAAGCCCCTGGGAAGCGGCGGGAACCTACCTCGTGCCCCTCGGACGCCGTAGCTAGACTGGAGGTCTATGCGTGTTTGCTAAGACAATCAAGCTTCTGCAGGTTCCCTGCGGAACGTCTGTGGACGAAATATCGGTCGCTCTCACCGAGAACCTCATTCGCGGCGGCCTTAACTTTCGATTCTTCTGGTGACCACTGAGTTGCGTTGGTGAGCGCCACGATGAAAACCGAGGTAGCGGTTATCGGAGGCGGACCCGCGGGCCTTGTCAGCGCCATCGCCCTTGCCTTGGCCGGCGTCGAGACGGTCCTCATCGCGCCTCGCCCCGAGGACGACCATCGCACCACTGCGCTGCTGGCCGGGTCGGTGACGGCGCTTGCAACACTCGGCGCGTGGGATGCGTGTATGCCGCATGCCGCACCGCTAGCATTCATCCGCATCGTAGACGACACCAGGCGGCTGGTGCGCGCGCCGGAGGTCGTATTCGCCGCCGCCGAGATCGGCCTCGAAGCCTTCGGTTACAATATCGAGAACCGTCATCTCATCGCGGCGTTGTATGAGCGGGCAGCGCAGCTGAATATTTCGCATCTCCCCGGTCCCGCTCTCGCCGTCGCGAACTCTCCCGCCGGCGTCAGCATCGAAATCGCCGAAAGCAACGTGCACGCACGGCTCGCGGTCGGCGCCGACGGGCAGCGTTCGCTTTGCCGCGCCGCGGCCGGCATCAACACCGCGCGGCGAGCCTATCCGCAGACGGCGCTGACGTTAAATCTCACCCACGCGCGGCCCCACGAAAACACGTCGACCGAGTTTCACACCGAAAGCGGACCATTCACCCTCGTCCCATTGCCCGGGCGGCGCTCGAGCCTCGTCTGCGTGCTCGGCCCAGCGCGCGCCGCCGAATTGTTTGCGACCGAAGACAAAGAGCTTGCCGTCGTGCTCGAACGGCGCGCGCATTCGCTTTTAGGAAAAATGCAGGTTGAGGCAGGCTGCGGGTTGTTTCCGCTCGCCGTCGAGACGGCGCGTTGCTTTGCCCGCGACCGTATCGCGCTGGTCGGCGAAGCGGCGCACGTCGTGCCGCCGATCGGCGCGCAGGGACTCAATCTCGGCCTGCGCGACGCCGCGACGCTTGCCGAGATCGTCGCCGATGCGCGCCGGCAAGGTATTGATGTCGGGTCGACCGGGGTGCTCGCGAGCTACGACACGCAGCGCCGGGCCGACGTGACAAGCAGGAGGATCACCATCGATCTACTCAACCGCAGCCTGCTCACCGATTTCCTTCCGGTCCAAGCCGTTCGTGGGCTCTCGTTTTTTCTCCTCGACCGCATCGGACCGTTGCGCCGGGCCTTGCTGCGCGAAGGTGTCGCTCCCGCCGCCTCACAGCCCCGCCTAATGCGCGGCGAGATGTTGTGAATACCGTCCATCCTGGGCAACAATGCCGCGAAAAACGGCTTGGCGCGGTCCTCCCGTTCATCCTAGCGTTGGCGGTCCGTAACCCAGACCGGGGCGAACAGCCGACTTCGATCGGGACGACCGCATGAAACTGCCGCGCAACTTCTTCAAACCGCTGGCGATCGGCGCGCCGGTGCCGATGCGCGACCTGCCGCTACGGCTTGAGCGCATGATCCATTTCGTGCCACCGCACATCGAGAAAATGCGTGCGCGCGTGCCGGAACTGATCCATCAGGTCGATGTCGTGCTCGGCAATCTCGAAGACGCTATCCCCGCCGACGCCAAGCAAGCGGCGCGCGCGGGCTTCATCGCCATGGCCAAAGGGAGCGACTTCGGTGCCACCGGATTGTGGACGCGCATCAATGCGCTCAATTCGCCGTGGGTACTTGACGATATTTGCGAGATCGTCGCCGCCGTCGGGCAAAAGCTCGATGTCATCATGTTGCCGAAGGTCGAGGGTCCGTGGGACATCCATTATCTCGACCAGCTTCTCGCTCAGCTTGAAGCCCGGCACGTGGTGCAAAAGCCGATCCTCATTCACGCCATTCTGGAAACCGCCGAGGGCGTCGATAACGTGGCCGCGATCGCGACCGCTTCGCCGCGCATGCACGGCATCAGTCTCGGTCCGGCGGATTTGGCCGCTTCGCGAGCGATGAAAACGACGCGCGTCGGCGGCGGGCATCCGGAATACAAGGTGCTGGCCGATCCTGCCCCCGGTGCAGGCGCCGATGCCCCGCGCACCGCCTACCAGCAGGACCTCTGGCATTACACCACCGCCAAAATGGTCGATGCCTGCGCCGCGGCTGGCATCAAACCGTTCTATGGACCGTTCGGGGATATTGCTGACACCGCGGCCTGCGAAGTGCAATTCCGCAACAGTTTCCTCATGGGCTGCGCCGGCGCCTGGACGCTGCATCCGAACCAAATACCGATCGCCAAGCGGGTGTTTTCGCCCGATCCGGCCGAGGTCGCCTTTGCGCAGAAAATCGTTGCCGCCATGCCCGACGGGACTGGCGCGGTGATGATCGACGGCAAGATGCAGGACGACGCCACCTGGAAACAAGCGAAAGTCCTGGTCGACCTCGCCCACATGGTTGCGGCCAAGGACCCGGAAATGTTAGCCCGGTACCGGCTATAAATTGTGTCAAGAAGCGGGCCGTGAATCACATTATGAGTTAGGTCATGGATCGCTCTATGAACCAACACTCAGATTCTTGTCAGCGGCGCGCCACAATCGTGGCGTGGCATGGCGGCGACGCGCGGCGCTCGAATCGGATTCTCAAATGCCTACGGCCATGAACAAAATTCGCAACGCCAAATATCACATGGGCCAGGTGGTGCGGCACCGGCTATTCCCGTTTCGCGGCGTCATCTTCGACATCGATCCGATCTTCAGCAACACCGAAGAGTGGTACGAATCGATCCCCGCGGACGTGCGCCCGCACAAGGATCAACCATTCTATCATTTGTTTGCTGAGAACGACGAGACCGAATACCTCGCGTACGTCTCCGAGCAAAATCTATTGCCGGACAATAGCGGCGAACCGGTGCGGCACCCGCAGGTCGCCGAAGTCTTCGTGCACGATGGCAAGGGCGGCTATCGTCCCCGTTCCGGGATGCGCCATTAATGTTGGGTTAATTATCGATAGGCCGCACCGCCACTTGTTGGTTCCCGGGCGCTACGATATGCCGCCGCCATGGTGGCGGTTGGCGCTCTGAGTTATTCAACTTCGGCAAACGCTCAAACAAAGGTCGCCCCTGTCATCGGCAACAGCGTCTATCGAAGCGTGCCCGAGATTCCCAATCCGCCCAACGATGCCGCCGACATTGCCGCAGCGTTCTTGCGCCTCAGATTCTCCGTGCGCCTGATAACGGGTACGAACTACGACACCATGCGGCATGAGCTCAAACCCGTATTGTCCGATGCGATCAAGGCCGTTCGCCGGATCGGCAAACGCGTATGTCCGTTAGCCTGCCCTGTCGGCAGTCACGCCGAAAACGAATTACGCGTGACCAACGCGCCGCCGCCAGCGAAGCGAGAACGGGCGTGCATCGCGCGTGAAGCGCCCCCGCGCTCCCCGCCCGAGAAATACCTGGCGGGACGAGCGGCCACCGATTGAACCTTCGGGAGCGGTTGTACCCTCAGATGCGGGCGACATCTGCAAAGTCGACAACCCCCACGCCTGCTGATCTACCGATTACTGAAGTATGCCCTAAATTAGCACGCCGCCGCCTAGCACCGATACGTCAAAGCTCCTTATTTTCCAGGCGGTGGTGCGGCCGACGAGGTGGGCGCGCCCTGCTGGCCCTCCAGCTTCTTGCGGGCTTCGTCGGCACGGCGCTGTAACTCTTCCTGGAGCTTCTTCTGCTGCTCCTCGAAGACCTTCGGATCGGTCGGCGCGCCGTCATACGCTTTGGCGAAATCGGCGAGCGGCATTGCCAGGCTGATCGGCTGTCCGGTGGCGTTGATGGCCTGGATGACCAGACCCTGCCCCTTCTTCATTTTCCCGATGAGATCCGCATTGGCCTCATAGTCGGCCATGCAGCCGTTGTTGAAGCAGATCACATAAGGTGCGGTCATCGGCTGGTTCTGATCGACAATAACCCGCGTCCCGTGCGCAAGCTGCATGCCGAGCGGCAGCGTGACTCGCAGGAGCTTCTTGTCCACGCCCTGCGGCTCGATGATGACCGCGGCGGCCACGGGCTGTCCCGACTCGACGCGGGCGTCCTTACCGGTGAAGCAGACCTCCTTGGCGTTCGGATCCGGCGGCTGGCCGGGCTGCCCCTTCAGGCAGAATTTGGTCCAGGGCGAGAAAATGAGCTGCATTTGCTGCTGGCCATTCTGCGCCTGATCGCCGGGTTGGCCCGGCTGGCCGGGCTGAGCCGGCGGTGCGGGCGGGGCCTGCGCCGGTTGTTGCTGAGCGGACGGAGCGGCTTGCTGCGCTTCGGGGGCCGGTGGTTTGGGCGTTTTGGGTTTCTTGGGCTTGACTTTGGTCTCCGCCGCAGCTGGGGGGGTCGTATCCTGTTGGGCAAACGCTTGCGAATCGGCAACCGGCACGGCGGCCAACGTCAAGATCAGCGCCATGGGGACAGCGGCGAGCGTCCGGCTCGTCGGCCTCGGCGAGGCCGGCGCGGTACAAAAGGTCATAAGATGCAATCCCTCTTTAACTGCTGCCGCCGCAAACCGACGCCAATCGGCTTGCGTATCAATTTCTGGCACTCACCGGCACGCCGCGCTGCGCAGGCCCCTTGCTCGGTCATTCGACGCTGAATGCGGCAACAGCGTGACACCGCGCGCCGGCGAGAACACCCCCGATAGCCCACTTTTGCGGCGAGATAAAGCGCCAGCCGGCATTCTGTTACATTCATCCATCCAGCACTCGAATCGAGTCCAAGTTGCGCCGATGGATGCCATGCCCAACCTGTCCGCCGCCTGCGCCACCGCAGCCGCCCAAATTGCCTTGGCCTTAGGCGGCCTGTGCTGCGCGGTTGTCGCTTTCGGCTACGCGACATCCGCGGCGGCGGAAGCCACCCACGCGATCGCGATGCATGGCAGTCCAGCCATGGCGAGCGATTTTGCCGCAGCCCCCTACGCCAATCCGGATGCCCCGAAGGGTGGCCGGCTGGTGCAGGGCGTGCTCGGAACCTTCGACAGCCTCAACCCGCTCATCGTCAAAGGTCTCGCCGTGCTGGGGACCCGTGGCTATGTAATCGAAAGCCTGATGGCGCGCGGTTACGACGAGCCCTTTTCGCTGTACGGCCTGCTGGCGCGCACGATCGAAACCGACGACGCGCGCAGCTATGTCACATTCTCGCTCGATCCCGCGGCGCGCTTCTCCGACGGAACGCCGGTGACCGCGGCGGACGTCCTCTTTTCCTGGCAGTTGCTGCGCGATCACGGTCGGCCCAATCACCGCGCCTATTATTCCAAAGTGGCCGGCGCCCAAGCGCTCGATCCGCACACCGTCCGTTTCGATCTCGGCGGCAGCAACGACCGCGAATTGCCGCTCATCCTCGGCCTGATGCCGGTGTTGCCCAAACACGCGATCGATGTCGCCGCTTTCGAGGATACGACGTTGGCGAAGCCCATCGGCAGTGGACCTTACATCGTCGCCGACGTCGATCTGGGCAAGAGGGTCACGCTTAAGCGCGATCCCAATTACTGGGGCCGTGACCTTCCGATCAATCGGGGCTTGTGGAATTTCGAGGAGTTGCGCTTTGACTATTATCGCGACGCCAACGCCTATTTCGAAGCCTTCAAGACTGGCCTGTTCGACGTGCGCACCGAGAACGACCCGAGCCGCTGGCAAACCGGCTACAATATCCCGGCCGTGCGTGACGGACGCATCATTAAGGAGGCCTTTGCCAACGGCCTGCCAAAGGTAAGCTCCAACTTTGTCTTCAACACGCGGCGTCAGATTTTTTCCGACATCCGCGTGCGCCAGGCGATCGCGCTCCTGTTCGACGCCGAATGGATCAACCACAACTTCTTTTTCGACCTTTATCGCCGGAGCGCGAGTTTCTTCGACGGTTCCGAACTGTCGGCCTTCCGGCGTTCGGCCGATGCGCGCGAGCGCGCGCTGCTTGCGCCGTTTCCCAATACGGTGCGCGCCGACGTCCTTGATGGCAGCTGGTCGCCGCCGGCCAGCGACGGATCGGGCCGCGACCGCAAGAGCCTGCACGAAGCGTTCGGCCTGCTCGACGCCGCGGGTTTTGAGCTCAAGGGAACAACGTTGCGCGAGCGCACCAGCGGGCGGCAGTTTACGTTCGAGATCATGGTGACGAACCGCGACGATGAGCGCCTGGCGCTGGCCTTTTCCGGCAACCTCGCCCGTGCCGGCATCGACGCGCATGTGCGTCTTGTCGACGCCGTTCAGTACGATCAGCGCCAGTTGTCGTTCGATTTCGACATGATCCAGTCCCGGTGGGAACAGTCGCTTTCGCCCGGCAACGAGCAAAGCTTCTATTGGGGTTCGGCCGCGGCCGATGAGCAGGGCTCGCGTAACTATATGGGCGTTCGCAGCAGCGCGGTCGATGCCATGATCGCGGCCATGCTGCGCGCACGCGAGCGCCCCGACTTCGTCGCCGCCGTCCGCGCGCTCGATCGTCTGCTAATTTCGGGATGCTACGTCGTTCCGCTCTTTTATCTTCCGGAGCAATGGGTGGCGCGCTGGTCGTTCATCGCGCCTCCGGCACGGACGCCGCTCTACGGCTACCTCCCGGAGACCTGGTGGTATCAAGCCAAGCGGACGCTGCAATGATCCTTGGCGATGCGGCCATCGCCGCGACGCCGCCGGCGTCGAGCCCGAACCCCGTCACCATCGACGAGGTGTTCCGCCATCATGCGCGGCGGCGCCCCGACGCGCTCGCGCTCGTGGATGCGGCGAACCGGGAGATCCTCACCGATGGCGCGCCGCGATGCCTCAGCTATGCCGAGGCCGACCGCATGGTCACGGCCATTGCCGGGCGGCTGCGCCAGATGGGGCTGCCGACCGACGCCGTCATCGGCATCCAGTTGCCTAACATCGTCGAGTGCATTCTCGCCACGCTTGGCGTGTTGCGAGCGGGAATGATCGCGGCGTCGCTGCCGCTCTTGAGCCGCCGCACCGAAGCCGTCGCCGCGCTGGCGCGCATCGGCGCCAAAGCGCTGATCACCTGCGGCCGCCTCGGAACGTTCAACCATGGCCAATTCGCCCTGACTGTGGCCGCGGACGTGTTCTCCATCCGCTACGTGTGCGGTTTTGGCGACCACCTTCCCGACGGGGTCGTGTCGTTCGACGATTTATTTGCCGCCGAGAAGCTCGAGCCGTTTGCGCCTCTGAACGGCACGCGGCAAGGCAACGCCACCGCACACGTCGCCGCCATTACTTTCGACATCGCCGAAGGCGGTCTGGTGCCGGTCGCGCGCAATCATGCCGAACTGTATGCCGGCGGTCTTGCCGTGCTTCTCGAAAGCAGGGTTGCTCAGGATGCGACCATCCTTTCGACGATCGTCCCCTCTTCGTTCGCCGGCATCTGCCTGACGCTTTTGCCTTGGCTGCTGTGCGGCGGCACGCTCGTCCTGCACCACCCGTTCGATGCGGCAATTCTCGCCCATCAAGCGCGGACGCAACGATGCGACACGCTCGTCCTGCCCGCACCCATCGCTTTCGGTCTCGCCGCGAACCGGGCGTTCGCCGTCGACGGACCGTCGTCGATCATCGCGGCGTGGCGATCGCCGGAACGGCTCGCGGACAGCCCGGCCTGGCATGAGCCCGACATCGCGCTGGTCGACGTTGCGATTTTCGGCGAAGCCGCTTTGGCTCCCGCTCGCCGGGGCGGCGGCAAGCCGAACCCGATGCCTGCCGGTTCGGTGACCGTGCCGCGTGAAGATATCGGTGGGATCGTGGTGGCCGAAATGACCCGGACCGAGGCCGGTACGCTGGCCTTGCGCGGGCCGATGGTGCCGCGGCATTCCTTCCCGCCCGGGATCGAAGGCTCCGGCCTGCCTTACTTCAAGATCGGGCCGCGGGGATTGGTCGACAGCGGCTACACCTGCCGGATTGATTCCGTCAGCAAGGGAATCGTGGTCACCGGAGTTCCCGCCGCAATCGTCGGCGTCGGCGGTTATCGTTTTCCACTCCACGATCTTCAGGAAATCGTCGACCGCATCGACGGCGCCGCAACGCTCGCGGCGTTGCCCGATCCGATCGTCGGCTAACGGTTTATCGGCAACGCTGCCGATCGCGACACGATCCAGGCGGCACTCGACATTGTCGGTGTCAATCCGCTCGTCGTCGCGGCCTTTCGCGACCGCAGCGAATAAAACGTCGCCGATGCGGTCGCGGGCCGGAGCTGAGCCGCCGCCCTTCGCGACGATGGCGGCACCGTAGGGCCGTTTGTCTGCGGCCGTATTGACGGGCCGTTAACAGCACTTTGGCATCTTGCAGCCTGCATCTGAAAAGTCCGTCCCTGCCATGGCGCTGCAAGGTCCGTTTGTCGTTGTTGCCGATAATCCGGTGCCGGATATCGTCGAAGCTTTACGTGCCGCGGGCGCCTTTCCGATCGTCGAGACGAATTGGCAAGATGCAGCCGCCGCCATGGCTTCGGTCGAACCCGAAGCCGTGATCCTCGCCGAGCCGTGCGGCGATCGCGAGCGCGCCGATGAATTTGCCCGCGCACTCGCCGATCGGCTCGACGGCGGCAATCGCGTCTTCACGCCGGTCATCGCGCGCATGCGCGAGAATGTTGGGGCTCCGATCCCGGACGCCCTGACAATTTCTCCGAGCCTGCCGCCGGCGCGGCTCTTGCAAAAGCTCGGCGGGGCATCGCGCATCCGCGCGCTGCACGGCACGATTTTGCGCCGCATGGAGACGCTCGCCTCGCAGGGCGAGGTTGTCCCGGCCCTGCCGGATTCCGACCCGCTTGAACAGGCGACCGTGCTGGTCGCCGGGCGCGGTCGCTCCTATCCGCAGCTTGCCGTAGCCGTCGGCGAACGCGTCAGCCTCGCCGGCGCGCTCAGCGTCGAAAGCGCGGCGCGAACCCTCAATGCCCGCGACATCGACGGCATTGTGATCGGCGAGGGATTCGGGCCGCGCGTCGTCGAGGCGCTCTTGACCGTGCTTTCCGAGGACGCGCGTTTTCGCGACCTGCCCATCGCCGTGCTCGGCGGCCACCACAACATAGTCGAAGAGTTCTCCGCGCTTCTGCCTAATCTCGACCGCATCGCCGAAGGCCCAGAGCGCCTGGTCGAGCGTTTTTTTCCCTTCGTACGGCTGCATGCATTCGGCGAGCGGCTCAAACGCATGCTCAAGTCGCTCGACGCCAGGGGCATGATCGATCCCGACACTGGCCTGCTCGGCCATGAAGCGTTCTGGCGCGATCTCAACCGCGCGGTGGACGACGCGGAAAAGCGCGGCGTCGGATTGTCGATCGCGCGCTTCTCGTTCGAATGCAGCGATCGCCGCATCAGTCTCGACGCGGCGCGGCTGCTCAGCCGGCTGATGCGGCAGGTCGACTTCGCCTGCCGCGAGGCCGACAATTCGATCTTCGCGGTGTTCACCGAAACCGATCTGCGCGCCGCGCACGTTATCGCGCGCCGGCTGGCGGCCATACTGAAGCATACGATGCTGGAGCCCGACCGCAAACGCAGCGGCATCGAGACCGCCATAACCCTGGCGACGCTCAAGCCGAGCGACAATGTCGAGTCCCTGATCGGCAGGATCGTCGGCGAGGTTGCCGTCGGGCGAGGGGCGCACCATCTATGATCCGAGACCGAATTCCCGCTACGCGGCAACACAGTGTGATCCCGAAAAGTGGACGTCGGTTTTCGGATAAGATCATGCCCCAATCGGCCATTTAGACCATGATCCGATTCAATAAGATCGGATCATGGTCTAAACCAGCGAGCGACAACGAAGCTAAGGTTTGCTTATGACAGCGTCGCCCACCCGCCCGGCCGCCCTGCATATCGACGTCGTTTCCGACGTCGTGTGTCCGTGGTGCTTTATCGGCAAGCACCGGCTCGAAACCGCCCTCACGCTGGTGCCGGATATCCCGGTCGCCATCAATTGGCGGCCGTATTTCCTCAATCCGTGGATTCCGCGCGAGGGCATCGGCCGGCAGACCTACCTCGAAACCAAATTCGGCTCCGCGGAGCGCTATGCCATCATCGCCGAACGCGTCGTCGCAGCGGCCGCGATGGAGGGCCTTCTCTACGCGTCGGACGCCATCGGCCCTCAACCCAACACCCTCGACTGCCATCGCCTGATCCTGTGGTCGCGCAGCGCCACCGATCCCGGGAACATGAAGCAACGGCTGATGGAGCTTTACTTTTCCGAAGGCGCCGATTTGACCGACCCCAAGACTCTGATCCAGGCGGCAATCGATTGCGGCATGGACGGCGATCTGGTGCGGCGGCTTCTCGCCAGCGACGCCGACGTCGATCGCATCGAAAACGAGGCCAACGCGGCAAAGGAAGCCGGCATCGACGGCGTGCCTTGCTTCGTCTTCGGCGGCAGCGTCATCGTCACCGGCGCGCAGTCGCCCGAATATCTCGCCAGCGCTATCGAGCGCAGCGCCGGCCGGCACACAAGGTTGCGGGCGTAGCGCGTCATTCCGGGTCGGCACGAAGCGCCGAACCCGGAATCCATGACCACTGAACTGTCAAAACCGGCGCGGCGATTTTTTTTGCCGCGACAGGGAGTATGGATTCCGTGCTCGCGCCTTTCGGCGCGCCCCGGAATGACAGATAGCGTTCTCGCAACGCGGACGCGACCGAATTGTTGATGGCCGGGCCACGGACGCCCCCAGAAGCTTAAATTTTCGCAATGTCGCGCCAATCTCTGCGTGGGTTTATCTAGCGGTCTTGTTACTACGTCTCTTTGGGCTCTGAGGACATCGACCGGAGATAGTGTTCGGCGTGCTGATAATAATTCTCTGCCGCGATCGAATTGCCATTTTGAGCTTCGGCACGGGCAAGCGCCAAGTATCGCTCATAGTCTTTTTTTAAGTTTTGAAAGCTCTTTGGCTGGTCTCCAGGCGCGGTCGATACCCAGCGCTTTGGTTGAGCATCAAACGGCGACGCCGACCTGTGCCGACGCGCTGCGGGTGACTTTCGTCCATTTCTCATTTTCCACTCATTAATTTGGGCGGGCCGATGCTTCTCGGACTCGTGTGACCAAGGAGGAGCCACGCTCTGTAGTAACTAGGCTGCTGGTCGGCCTATCGACCATCAACTAACAGGCCGCCTTCTAGTTGCAACGCAGATCGCGCGGTAGCGTTACCGTTAGCCAGCTCCGCCAAATCAGTCGGTGGGAAATGGCCGTCCGTAGGTTTGCGCCGTCAGAGTCTCGATTCGAGATGGGCAGGATGCTGCGCCTGGCAGGCCTGGGCGGCACCGAAGTGGTGGCGTTGAGAAAGCTACCCTTCAAATCATGCCCGGCCGGCAGGCGTGCTGGCTGGCTTGCTCGGCGGCGGTAGATAACTTGTCGACAGTGCATCGAATTATGATGGATGTCACATTCGATAGGTTCCGACCGATGCGCTCACACGTTCTTGTCTGCTATCTGTATCGCAGCAACCGTTCTTTTGGCTCTGGTCAATGAGTCCTGAGCCTAGCACTACTTTGGCAGATTTCAGCAAATTGCAGGTGTGACGGGATTCCCAAAATCAGTTTTTCAATGGCTGGCTCAAACCGTTCTTGGATCGCTTGGGTCACAAGGCGCGGCGGACGTACAGAAACCTTCTGGCGCCAATAGAGCGATCGATGTCCCGACGTTGACTCGTGGACGGATGCGGTTAAGCGGTCGCGCATTGCCTTAAAGGCTTTGACCTACGCTCCAACGGGCGGAATTGTTGCCGGTAGTCGGCTTTTGGAGCCGCGCATCGACTGGATCGATCGGTGCGGGCGGGGTTTCGAATGACGGGCCGTACGACAGGATTAAGGGAACGGTTTGGACAGCATCAACGGTAAACTCTCCGACCGTCTTGAGATCTTCTCCGTACAAAGTAGTCGAGGTCCGCAAAACTAGGCGCTCCCGGCCGGTGATCACATCAATTGCGCCGTCTTCGATCCGGGTAACCCACGGCACCGTTGCCACGTGATCAAAACGCACCACGAGTTCAGTCTGAAATGTCACCCGCCCGAATAACCCGACGACGATGCGAACAAGTTCACTAGGACCATCTGCGGGCGGCATGAAATCGACAATCTTTGCAGAGCCAGTCTCAGTGTGAAATTCGGTTTCCAATATAAGCGTGCCGGAGCGATACCGCCGCCTGATACTCAGCGCTCGAGACTTGGATATTAGGCGTTCTGGGAAGTTCCGAGCAGAGCGGCGAAGCACGCTCCCGAGTCGAAGCGCGGCCAGCACAACCAATCAATGGAACCGTCGCGACCGACCAAAGCCGCCGTTTTGCAATCTCCGATTATTGCGTAGTCTTCGATCGGCAGTGCCATTTCAGGTTCCGAATTGAAATTCATGCTTCGATCAACAGCGACCGCTACGTGATTCGAGATTTGCTCCGCAAGAATTAGAGACGCGCTTCGGTGGCTTCAATTTGCACCCACAGCATTCGACAACTCTAGAGTCGCAATCTGAAACACCGAAACGCGCCGCCCGGCTTCGACATCAGAAACGCATGACAAACTTGTGCGACCGTTACAAAGATTGTGGCTTGTCGGATCAGACGGCCAATCGCTTTCCCCAGCGAATGAAGGTGTTTAGACGCAATGAGCCACTTTTTTGCAAAAATGCCATGCTAAGTCTGAAGTCATGCAATCGATTGAGTGTCTTTGACGCTGTTCATATTCAGCGCTGCCAAAACTTGCGCGACGATCTGCTCCGGCCGAGGCTCGATCGAGACAACAACTGGATTTTCGCCCGGTCCCGGTTCCTCCAACGTCTCGAATTGGCTGTGGAGCAAGCCTCTCGGCATGAAATGCTCGTGGCGAGCAGCGATGCGTCGCGCGATCAGCTCCTCATCCCCCTTCAGATAGACCAAACGGACGTCGGCGCGATCGCCGATCAGAATATCGCGATAGCGGTGTTTCAGCGCCGAGCATGCAACAACGCCGTGTCGGCGTGAATGGCGGCAAAGGTCAATCCAAGCGGCGACCGCGTCAAGCCAAGGCCAACGGTCCTCATCGGTGAGCGGAATGCCGCTGTGCATCTTCTCGACGTTCGCGGCCGGGTGAAGCCAATCGGCATCTTCGAATTCCCATCGCAGGCGAGCGGCAAGGAGTGCTCCGATGGTTGATTTCCCGCATCCCGAAACCCCCATGACGATCACCGCCGCGGGACTTGGTGTTGAAGCGGATCTTGTCGGTACGGCCTGTGCGGACATTAAATCGCTCATTCTGGGGTCGCGGCGCGATCGGTAAACCAGTGGAGGCGACCAATCGGACGAATGGCGCCGCTGGGAAGTGTCCGATCCCCGGCCCGAGCGCGGGCGACGACCCGACGCTTTTCCTGTCCCGTCGCCACGAAAGCGAGGTCGCTGCTGCTGTCGAGCGCCGGGTAGGTCAACGTGATGCGTGGCTCGGATTTGACTCCAATGACGGCGACCGTCCACCGTCGCATCTCCCGCAGTGCCGGCTGACCAGGAAATAACGAGGCAGTGTGTCCGTCATCTCCGATCCCTAGCAACGTAACATCGAAAAGTGGTCGCTCCGGAGCGAGCTGGTCGGCGCCGTAGAAGCCCTTTAGCGTTGCCTCGTAAGCGACGGCGGCTTCTTCCGGCGATATTCCCTCGGTCTGCACCGCATGAATATTGCCGCGAGGAACGGGTGCCCGAGAAAGAAATGCGTCTCGCGCCATGCGAAAGTTGCTATCGGGATGGTCGTGCGGCACGAACCGTTCGTCGCCCCAGAACCAGTGCGCACGATCCCATGGGAAGCGTGACGCGACTTCTGGCGCCGCGAGGCGCTCATAGAGACGCCGCGGCGTCGAGCCCCCTGAGAGGCATACCCCAAACGCACCCTCTTTCGTCTGCGCAAGACGGCAAAGCCAATCAGCAACTTCGCGCGCGAGCGTCTCGGCACTTTCGAAAGTTCGGCTCTCTGTCCTGGCGACGGTCATTGTGCGTCAGCCTTCACACTCGCCGCGCTGTTTCGAATGCCGGCAATCGCGGCCGCGTAATCGCCGGAGCCGAATATCGCGGAACCGGCGACGATTGCGTCGGAGCCTGCGGCGATAGCCAATGCAGCATTTTCGCCGTTCTCCCCACCGTCCACTTCGATCCACGGATCGAGTTTCTTTGACTCGCAAAGCTGGCGCAGCTCGCGGATTTTGGGCAGCATCTCGGGTAGGAATTTCTGTCCACCAAATCCGGGATTGACGGTCATCACCAGGATAATGTCGCAGAGGTGCAGCACGTGCTCGACGAGTGCTACCGGACTCGCTGGATTTAGTACCGCGCCAACCTTCTTACCGAGTTCGCGAATCTGCGAAAGCGCTCGATGAAGATGAATTGTTGATGACGTTTCGGCCTGGACAAGGAGATGATCGGCGCCTGCCTTCGCAAAATCGGCAAGGTAGCGCTCAGGTTCGACAATCATCAAGTGTACATTGAGAGGCTTTGCTGTCGAGCGACGCACCGCGTTTACGACCGCAGGACCGAACGAGATGTTCGGCACAAATCGACCATCCATGACATCGATATGGATCCAATCGGCGCCGGCTTCATCGACCGCCCGGATTTCCTCTCCAAGTCGGAGCAGATCGGCGGACAGAATTGAGGGGGCGACGACGATCGGCTTCATGACGCGCCCGTCAGTGTCGAACTGACGTACGGGAGAATGAAGCGTTCCATCGCCTTGGCGAAGCCTTCATCGTCATAGGAGTCAGTCACTAAATCCGCCTGCGATTGCACGTCCAGGCTGGCATTTCCCATCGCGATGCTGAGGCCGCTTTTGCGGAACATCAGCACGTCGTTAGGCATGTCTCCGATCGTCGCGATCTCATCGGCCGGGATTGCGAGGAGCTTCGACAACGTGGTAACGACGGTTCCTTTGTTGGCATCCGGATGGGTCACGTCGAGGTAGTAAGGTTGCGAACGAGCTGCCGATGCTTTTGCGCCGAGCGCGTCCTGGGTATCTTTCTCGCAGCGTGCGACCAGATCGAGATCGTCGCTTACGCCGACGATTTTGACCGCGCTGTTGAGGACACTATCGAAATTTGCGACGACGGTGGGGGCGAATTGGACCGTCCATTGTTCGCGCGCGACATGGGGGGCGTTAACATTCCGAACGAACCAGTCCTTGCCGCTATACACCCACACATCCATGCCGTGGTGAAGAATGACTTCGAGCGCGCGCCTGGCGACTTCGGCGGCGAGCACGTGCGCTTCCATAATAGTCATATCGGGCTTGACGAAGATTCCGCCGTTGAAACCGGCAACCGGGGTACGCAGGGCCAACGGATCAATCAACATCGCCATGCCGCGCGGCGGCCGGCCACTGGTAATCGCAAAGGCGATACCCGCGGTGTGAATCGCCTTCACGGCCGCCTCTGCGCGCGTCGTGAGCACTTTCTCGGCAGTCACGAGTGTGCCGTCAACATCGGCCAGAACGAGCGAGATTTTCGACACCGGGCGCGCATGCTGGGTCATGGGCGATCTCCCCTTCTCGCCAACCCAGGCGCCTCGTCCGAGCGATTGGTGCCGAGTATGAACCGTTCAATCGCTGCCGCGAACCCGTCTTCGCTGTTGCTTTCCGTCACGAAATCCGCTGTCCGCTGTACTTCCGGGCTCGCGTTGCCCATGGCAATGCTGAGTCCACTGCGCTCGAACATCGCAACGTCGTTGCCGCCATCACCAATTGCAACAACCTCGGCCAATGGAACGGCAATCAGTTTTGAAATCTCTGACAGCGCGGCGCCTTTGTTGGCGAGTGGGTGGGTGATGTCGAGGTAGTAAGGCTGCGAACGCGCGATGGTCGCTTGATCATCAAAGACGTTCCGCAACTCGCGCTCACACCGCGCGAGAAGCTCGAAATCCGTACTGACGCCGACGATCTTGGCCGCTGTGTCGAGAACCCGGCCGAACCCGTCAACCACCGTGGGACCGAATCCCACCGTGTGTTCTTCCAACCCGGTATAGGGCCCATCGAGGTGGCGGAGCAGCCAGTCCTTCCCGCTAAAAATCCACACCTGCGCCCCGCACGCATCGAGCATGTCGACCGCGCATCGAGCGACCTTAGCCGGCAGGAGATGCTCTGTCAGGACCGCGAGATCGGGGGTCGCGACCACCCCGCCATTGAAACCACCAACGGGTATCTTGATTCCAAGGGGCGTGAAAAGCATGCAAAGGCCGCGCGGTGGCCGGCTGCTGATAATCGAAAAAGCGATTCCATTAGCGTGCAGTTTGGCCACGGCCGCTTGCGTGGGCGCGGTCAATACCTTCTCGTTGGTAACTAGAGTACCATCGACATCCGAGATCACGGCCGAACATCTGAACCGTGACGGCCGTGCGCTACTCACGACGTAGTCGACCTTCATCGTCATTGACATTCCGCCAGCGTCGGCCGTCTCTCGTCAAAAGCGAGTCCGCTTCGCTTGGTCCCGCGCTTCCCGCCGCGTAGATCGGCAGATTTTCCGACCCGTCCTTGTCCCAGGCATCGAGCACCGGCTGCACGATGCGCCAAGTCTGCTCCACCATATCGGCGCGCATGAACAATGTTGGATCGCCGATCATGACGTCATAGATCAGCGTTTCGTATCCAACATTTGGTTCTTTGGGGAACCAGTCATCGTAATGAAAGTCCATTTTGACGGCGGCGAGGTCCATCACTGGGCCACGGCGCTTGACCTCGAACTGCAGGGAGATCCCTTCGTCCGGAGCAATGCGCAGCACCAACCAGTTGGGTCGCAGCGCATCAACCGGTGTGTCCCGGAACGCTGCGTAGGGCGCCTGCTTGAAGCGGATCGCTATCTCCGTCACCCGTCGCGACAAGTACTTGCCGGTCCGCAAGTAAAAGGGCACTCCGGCCCAACGCCAGTTATCGATTTCGGTCTTTATCGCGACGTAAGTCTCGACATTCGAATCCGGAGCCACATTGGGCTCTTGCCGATAGGCCCTCGCCTTTTTGCCCAGCACTTCGCCGGCGCCATACTGACCGCGTATCGCCGCTGCCGGTTCGACGGCGGGGGTTGCAGCGAGCACCTCAGCCTTCTTTGAGCGGATAGCGGCGGCGTCAAAACCAGTCGGGGGCTCCATTGCTACCATCGAAAGCAATGTAAACAGGTGATTGGGGACCATATCGCGTAGCGCGCCGGTAAACTCGTAGAAATTGCCGCGTTGCTCGACGCCGACGGTCTCCGCCGCGGTAATCTGCACATGATCGATCCGGTCGCGGTTCCAGATCGGTTCAAAAAGACCGTTGGCGAAGCGAAATGCCATGATGTTTTGGACCGTTTCTTTCCCGAGAAAATGGTCGATCCGGAAGATCTGGTCCTCGTGTAGCGTGCGGAGGATACGGGCGTTCAATTCGCGCGCCGAATCCAGACTGTGACCGAAGGGTTTCTCGATCACCACGCGACGCCAAAATAGCGGCTTGCCATTCTGGTCCTCGTCCTGAACGGTGAGCTTCGCCTTGCCGAGCTGCTCCACCACCGTGCCGAAGAGTTGATCGGCTATCGCGAGATAGAAGATTGCGTTGCCGTAAGTGCCACGGGCCTTCTCAAGCTGGTCGAGGACGCCGCGAAGCCTTTCGTACAATTCGGGCTTAGTCAGGTCGCCCTGGACATAAATCATCTTCTCCGCAAGCCGCTTCCACACCTCCTCGTCGATACGGTCGACGTTGAATTCCGCGGCGATGTTACCGACAAAACTTGTCAGCATGCCATGAAGCTGATCACGCCAGCTTTCAGTGGTGCCGTCAGTGCGGGCAACGCCGATCAATGCGAATTGGTCCGGCAGCACTTTAGTCCGTAAGAGATTATAGAGTGCGGGGACCACGAGGCGTTTGGTCAGGTCGCCAGTAGCGCCAAAGATCACCATTACGCAGGGATCGGCAGGCTTGGCCTGGCGCCGTGGAGGGCACGAAATCAGCTGCGTTTTCCGCGGCGTTTGGATCGGGAGTTCGTCGTGCACAGGACTACATGCTGATGCGTTTTGTTGCCGAATGACCCTGCGAATCCGCATGCTTTGGTTCGGGGTCGATCGGCTCTTGACTCTCGACATGCCCGCCGAAGCCGAAGCGCATCGCCGAGAGTATTTTTTCGCTAAAGGTGTGCTCTTGTCGCGATCGGAAGCGGGCGTAAAGCGCAGTCGTGATCACATCCGCCGGAACCGCTTCCTCGATCGCGGCCTCGCCTTGCTCAATCAGGCTGCGCTTTAGGTAGTCTAGCCAAGGCGACTGACCACACGCTTCGATTTGCTTTAGTGGGTTCATGCCGGCTATCTCCTGGACTTCGCAACCTGGTCCTTGGCGGCGGCGACTACCTTCTCCGGCGTGAAGCCGAATTTCGTCATCAGATCCTTAATCGGGGCCGACGAGCCAAAGGTGTGCATTCCGATCGTCGCGCCGTCCATGCCGACGTAACGATCCCAGCCGATCACTGAACCCTCCTCGACCGACACGCGCGCGGTGATTTCGGGCGGCAGCACGGTGTCGCGATAGGCCTGATCTTGCTGTTCGAACAGCTCCCAAGACGGCATGCTAACGACACGCGCCGCAACACCTTCCTGCTTAAGCGTGTCGTAGGCCCCAACGCAAAGCGCGACCTCGCTGCCAGTGCCAATCAAGATCACCGTCGGCTTGCCACTTTGTGCATCAGCAAGAACATAGGCTCCCCGCGCGACGCCGGCAGCCGACGCGAAGTGCTTGCGGTCGAGGGTCGGAAGCGGTTGGCGGGTCAAGACCAGACAGGCGGGCTGATGCTTAAGTCCCATGATGACGCGCCAGGCCTCGACAACCTCATTAGCGTCAGCAGGCCGCAGCGTGATCAGACCCGGAATGCTACGCAGCATGATGAGCTGCTCGATGGGTTGATGCGTCGGACCGTCTTCCCCGAGGCCTATGGAATCATGCGTGAACACGTAAACGATCGGAAGCTCCATCAGCGCGCCTAAACGGATGGGCGGCTTCATGTAGTCTGAAAAGGTAAGGAAGGTCGATCCGAAGCTGCGAATTTTGGACAAAGCGAGCCCATTAAGAATCGCGCCCATCGCGTGCTCGCGTATGCCGAAGTGCAGATTGCGGCCGCCTGGCGTATCGGCTTCCAGATCGCCGGCGCCCTCGAAGGTGAGCCGCGTCTTGGTGGACGGCGCTAAATCGGCGGAGCCGCCGATCAGCCAAGGGTAATGCGATGCAATAGCGTTGAGCACCTTGCCGGAAGAGTCGCGCGTGGCCACGCCCTTCGCGTCGGCGGCGAAAGCCGGAAGCTTCGCGTCCCATCCAGTCGGTAGTTCGCGTCGTTGCATGCGTTCGAACTCATCACCGAGATCCGGAAACTTCTTTCGGTACGACTTGAATTGGCCGAGCCAAGCTTTGTGGAGGCTTTGACCGCGCCTGCCCGTGCCATCCCGGAAATTCTCGCGCACACCGTCCGGCACGAGAAACTTGGCGTCCTCGGGCCAGCCATAACTCCGCTTGGCAAGACGTATCTCCTCTTCGCCGAGTGGTTCGCCGTGGGCTGCGCTGGTGTCGTGTTTGTGCGGCGCGCCGTAGCCAATGTGGCTCTCGACGATGATCAGCGTCGGCACATCCTCAGTCCGGCGAAAAACCGCGATCGCCTGCGCCAGCCGCTCTTGATCGTTAACATCGCCGACGCGCTGCACGTTCCAACCGTAGGAAAGGAAACGCGCCGCGACATCGTCGCTGAAAGCCAGATCGGTGTGACCTTCGATAGTCACGCGATTGCTGTCGTAGAACCAGCAAAGATTGCCAAGCATCTGATGGCCAGCGAACGAAGCCGCTTCGTTCGATACGCCCTCCATCATGTCACCGTCACCGCAAATGACGTAAACGTCATAGTCGAAAATTGGGAAATCCGGCCGGTTGAAGTGCTTGGCTAACCACCGCCCAGCCAGCGCCATGCCTACGCTGGTGCCGCAACCCTGACCCAAAGGGCCGGTGGTCGTTTCGACGCCCGAGGTTAGGTGATATTCCGGATGACCCGGACATTTGCTGCCGAGCTGCCGAAACCGCTTGATATCGTCAAGCGACACCGCGAGCTCACCGAGACGCTCGTATTTGGAGTTAACCGCTTTGACGCCGGTGAGATAAAGCATCGCGTAAAGCAGCATCGAGGCGTGGCCGTTGGACAACACGAAGCGGTCCCGATTGGGCCAAATAGGATCCTCCGGGTCAAATCGAAGAAAATCCTGCCAAATTGTGTAAACCAACGGCGCCAAAGCCATTGGCGTACCCGGATGCCCAGATTTGGCCTGCTGCACCGCATCCATCGCGAGTGTACGAATGGTGTTGATGGAAAGTTGATCGAGCGCGCGGTCTCTGGGTTTCGAGCCTGGCGCTTCAACGTGTCGGATGGATTTGGCCGGCATAAGCAGCTTCTCGCGGTTTTCACATGTCGGCCAATAAATAGTCTGCCGCTTTAGGTAGACATCCCCTTAATTTAACCCCGTTGTAAGGCGGCGGTTCCAGCCGGAGCCCAGATTCAATATTCGCGTATTTACAACATTGAGGAGGTTTCCGAAAGTCACCGCTTTCGAAGCCACGAAGAAATCAGCGAAGGCGGGCCCCAAATCGCTGATGTAGCAGCGACGCCTGGTGTCCCTAACACGTCCGGGTCTCACAGGTCGATTTCGGACGGATACGCTTCCAAGGCCTGAACGGATAATCAGGTTGGTTCACATGCGATGGATTGGCGACTCTCGGCGGCGCATTCGGCCCTCGATGGCCCGGAACACCGCAGCCGCGGCCAAAGTGGATATCCGCCGATCGAATGCGGCCTAGAGCAAAAAGAAGCAGTAAAATCACAGCTGCTGCGGCGATAAATATCGCACGATATGCTTCCTCGGGCCGGCGATTGCAGCTATCAGCCTTGGCTTGGTCGGTCACGCCGCGCTGTGCGAACGACTTGGCTTCGCTCCAACGGGAGGGCTGGTGGCGGCTGGTCTCGTGGGCCCGTCGCCTGTCCAAATACGACGGGATGTAATGGCCCGTCACGCAGCAACCCGCTCATTGCGCTGGGCTGTAACGCTCTGGCGACGTGCTGGACGTGCTCACCGTGCCACCACGCTCCCGGACAACGCGATGCTCATCCGTTTCACCGCGTCGGGGTTCCCCGCTAGCATCTTAAAGACCGTGTCCTTGCCGTCCCGCCAGAAGCGGATATTGAACCGCTCCCGCCCCAGCCGAAGATCGGTCAACGTCACGTCCGGCAGCCAGTCTGGCAACGCGGGATCGACATACAACTTTCCGCGTGGCGCGTCCTGCTGAAGCCCCAGCATCGCCTGCAGCAACATGAACGGCGTGCCGGCCGCCCAGGCCTGCGGTACGTTGGCCCCCAGATACTGCACCGGGAAATTCGTCGGATCGCGCTGTAACCCGCCATAGAGCTCCGGCAACTGGTTCAGCAGGAAATGGCTTGCCGCTCGACTGATGTCACGCGCCACCGCGGCGGCCTCGGCGGCATAACCGTAGCGCCGCATCCCCAGCGCGATCAGCGAGTTGTCGTGCGGCCAGACCGCCCCTGTTTGATAGTTATATGGGTTGAATGAGGGATGATCCGCCGACAGCGTACGGATGCCCCAGCCGCTCCACATGTCCTTGCGCATCAGCCGTTTCACTACGGTCCGGGCGCGTTCAGGTGCAATGATGCCAGACCACAGGCACTGCCCGACATTGGACGCCACCGACAGCACCTTTTTCTTTTTGCCATCTAAAGCGAATGCGTAGAAGCCGGATTCCTCGTCCCAGAATGCTTCGTTGAATTTCTCGAACAGTATCGCCGCCTTCCTACGAAGCGCGTTTGCACGCCGCTTGTTATCGAGTTCCTGAAAGATCTCGGCCATACGGAGCCACGCGTCGTAGACGTAGCCCTGCAATTCGCACAATGCTTTTGGTCCGCGCACCAGGTCGCCGTCGGAATACATCACTGAATCCCCGGAATCCTTCCACGCCATGTTCTCGTAACCGGCGGTTGAACGCGTCTGATATTCCTGGAACCCGTCGCCGTCGCGATCACCGTATTTGTCGATCCAGGTCAGGCAGGCCTCGGCAGTCTGCAGATGCCGCTCAATCAGTGAACGGTCACCAGTGGCACGCCACGCCGCATGCAGCGTTATCAGATACAATGGCGTCGCGTCAGCGGTCCCGTAGTACGGAGTGTGCGGGATCAACTTAAAATACGCGAGTTCCCCGCGGCGCAGTTCGTGCAAGATTTTGCCCGGATCGGCGTCACGATAGTCGTCACGCTCGGTCGCCTGATACTGCCCGAGCACCTCCAGGGCACCTCCGGCGAATTCCGGATAAACGATCATCGTCTGCAACGACGCGATCAGAGTATCGCGACCAAATAGTGCCACGAACCACGGCAAACCGGCGGCGGGCACAAACACCATGTGATCTGTGCCCTGACGAGGCAGCCGCAGGGCGGCCATGTCCTGCACGCCCTGATTATAAAAACGATAAAACTCCTCGTTGCTGGCATTGATTTTAAGAACCTTGCGCTGCCATGTGTCCATCTTTTGTGCATGGTCCGACGTCGCGCTGGAATCGGTGCACTGCCGTGGCGCCCTCATCCGCTGCGCGCCGTCCGTCAGGTCGTAAGTCAAACAGCGATGCCAAGCTTGCCCAGCCTTCAGCGCGATTTCGAAGCTCAGCCTCCCGTTCGCATTTACCGTCGGCTCGCCGTCCCCTTCTCCTGTGCGGATGGTCGCTCCGCGGCAGAAATCTTTGTTGCGATAAGTGAACTGCAGCGTCTGCCGCTTAGCCAACCACGATGTAGTAATTCGGCCACGTCGCACGATTTGATCACTCTTAACTTCGAAAATATCTGCGAAATCGGCGCGCATCGCGATCTCAAGGTTAAAGCGCACTGGATTCCGGCTGTTGTTCGTGACGTCAATGTCCTCGTGCAGCCCGCCATCGATTTGGCGACCGATCATTAGCCCCAGGGTGCGCGGCGGAATTGGCCCGTCCTCACTCAGGAAGGCGCGGTTGGTCAGGAATATCCTCGACGCATGAGGGGCAATGGCGCCGCCATTTAGGAGGTCCCACAATTCACCATTGGCATAGATTGCCCAGGCGCTGATCACCCTGGTGTCGCGAAAATAAAGCCCGCGTTTGCTCGGCCAGTTCACCTGCCCGTCGGGTTCGGTCACCAGCACGGTTTCCGCCTGATGGATTGCAATTTGAGGCGGACCGACCTGCACTTTAAACACTATCTAGAAATCCTCCTTCGACGCCCGCCTGCAAATGCACGGGTAGTAGTGCCCACACCAGTGCGGTGCTTCGTCCACTACATGACACCGCCCGAATGTACCGGGTCTCAACACAGATCACCGGCAAGCCCGCTTCGGCAAGTGCGCTGTAAAGCCATTGCGACATCCGGCTTCAAGCCAATCTACGCTTCTCCATCTGATGCCTGAGGCCGTACACACGGACCTCGTTTCACCATCAGCCTGAAGCGCAGCACCCAAAATCTTAGCTATCAACACCCGGCCGATTACCCCATCTATTGGACCGGACATCCCTACCGCCTCGTTGCGGAAAGCTGATCCACTCCCGTAGCGTCAGACGCCACCTGGATCATGCGGCCATCCATGCCGAATGAAATCGCCAAGTGAATGGGCAAATTAGCGTCAGCCCACTGCAAGACGGTTTGTTCTCCGATCTTCGATGTGGCGGTCGGCGGTCCAAGCTTCGCTATGGCATCCGCTTGGGTCGATATGCCGGGGACCAGCTCGGTGACCCTATAGAGACTTGGAGCCGAAGTGCAAGATGCGAGCAACCAAGCTGCCAAAAGCATGAACGCACATTTAGAGTTCAGCATCGCAGTTATTTGCGCCACTGCCCCAGCTCCGCGAGAGCCGCATCGACACGCGCAAGGATCGGGGTTTGACCGAATTGGGACAAGATGCGCTTTACCTCGGTCAGATGCTGAAGCGCGAGGACGCTTCTTTTTAATCTTATACCGCCGGCCGAGGTGCATATGCCCAAGACCTATTTGATGCCCTTTAAGATCGCCGTGCGGATTCTCTAGGATTTGGATCACTAAGGCTGGGATGCGCGACGATGCCGTGAGCATCACCCTCAAAATAGTCGGAAGATTCTTCAACAAAACCCGAACCGGCGGCTTTTCCTTTCCCTCGATGACTTGCAAATAAACCGCAAAATTAATGCTTCCAAAATTTGCCATACCTTCCGCAATGTTTCCTACAAAGATTTTGCACAAACCGATCATAGGATCGACACCGGTCAAGCTGTAGAAGTCATCGTCGGCGGCAATGCGACGAGACTGAATCTGGTAACGGCTTGGCGGCCTCTTCAGTCCGTCGCAACAGTGTCAGGGCGCATCCCTTAGCCACCGAGGCAGCGGCCCGGTCCCATGGTGTCAGCGAGTGACAATGACTGTCCGCCGTACTCAAGCGCCTCAGCGTGGAGTCTGAAACTATCGCAACGAGGCTCAACAAATTCAGGACCATTACCGTTCCGGGCCGTCGCCCTTCGAGGCTCGCTGCGCTCGCACCTCATGGTGACGGGCAACAGAAAGCCAGCCCGCGACGCGCCCATACCGTGTCTTGGCTACACAATTGAACCGGCAAATTGGGCCCGCGCCGATATGCACCAGCAGCGGATCCGATTTCGGCTTGCCGCCGCGGTCGTCGGCGCGCCCGATCGCCATGATCGCGGTACCCATGGCTACGCTGCCGAAGGTGACGATCAATCCAAAGAGCAGCAGCCCCGACGCGACAAGCGGCGAGCGATCGGCCACGATGAGATCGCGCAACCCATGCGGATTGAGCGCGAGCAGCCCGCCAAGCATCAGCGCGGCCGCCGTCACGCCGACGGCAAGATTGATCGCAAGCAGCCGGAACAACGGCTGGCGGAAAAGGCTGATCGATGTACGCGGGCATGAGATCATGATATCCGAATTTACCGCGGTGAGACCACCAAAGCCAACAGATGATCCGTCATCCAGAGACGGTCGCGGAAAGCGCCGGCCGACGGATGACTCAGCCCCACCTGCTGATTCGCTGGCGTGCCGGGTTTAATCCGCTTCGTTCCACAGCTTCAAAGCACAATGGGCAGCGATGCGTTCAAAATCGCTGTCGGTCGAGAGCATCGTCAGGTGGTGGCGAATGCAAAAGCTGGGCCAGAAGCGCATCGATAGTGCCGACCTGCACACCGGCGCGGCGGCAAACATTCCTCAGCTCCGCGGCGCGGATGTGATCCTCGCGATTCGGCACAAGTAATGGCACCGCAGAAAATCGATCCAGGAATCTGCACCCGCGCTTTCAGTCCGGAAAAGCCTTGAAGAAGCTCCTGCAGCTCCCCAATGGGGAGAGGCGAATTTTCATTCACGCCGCCCGCGCCGCCTTAGCGGCGATCGTAACGAGGTTTCGTAAAATTCCGGCGGCCCCTTTGAGCCGCGCGGGCGCGGTCTCCCATTCGTCGAAAAACACGACTTTCATGTCGGGGCGAATGCGGGAGCCCTCGGGGTGCTTTGCGATATAGGCGATTAGGCCTTCCGGATTGGAGAAAATGTTGTCGCGGAAGGAGAGCACCGCGCCCTTCGGCCCGACCTCGATGCGCTCGACATTGGCGCGCCGGCATAGCGCCTTGATCGCCACCACCTGGAGCAGATACTCGACCTCCTCCGGCAGCGGGCCGAAGCGGTCGACGAGCTCGGCGCCGAACGATTCGATGTCGCGATCGTCCTCGATTTCCGAGAGCCGCCGGTAGAGCGCGAGCCGCACCGGCAGATCGGCGACATAGTCTTCCGGGATCAGCACCGGCGTGCCGATGGCGATCTGCGGCGACCATCGGTCGGCGACCGGCGCGCTGATGCCGGCCTTGAGGCTGAGCACCGCCTCTTCGAGCATTTGCTGATAGAGCTCGAAGCCCACTTCCTTGATGTGGCCGGACTGCTCATCGCCGAGCAGATTGCCGGCGCCGCGGATGTCGAGATCGTGCGAGGCGAGCTGGAAGCCGGCGCCGAGCGTATCCAGCGATTGCAGTAGCTTGAGCCGGCGCTCGGCCTGCGGCGTGATCTTGCGATTGGCCGGCAGCGTCAGGAGCGCATAGGCGCGCAGCTTGGCGCGGCCGACGCGGCCGCGGAGCTGATAGATCTGCGCCAGCCCAAACATGTCGGCGCGGTGTACGATGAGCGTATTGGCGGTCGGAATGTCGAGGCCGGATTCGACGATCGAGGTGGAGAGCAGCACATCGTATTTGCCGTCGTAGAACGCGGTCATGACGTCTTCCAGCACCGCCGACGGCATCTGCCCGTGCGCCACCGCGAACCTGACCTCGGGCACGTTCTTGTCTAGGAACGACTTCGCCTCCGCGAGATCCTCGATGCGCGGACAGACATAGAAGCACTGACCGCCGCGATAACGCTCGCGTAGCAGCGCTTCGCGCACCACGATCGCATCGAACGGCGCGACGAAGGTGCGCACCGCCAGCCGATCGACCGGCGGGGTGGCGATGATCGACATTTCGCGCACGCCGGACAGCGCCAGTTGCAGCGTGCGCGGGATCGGCGTCGCGGTGAGCGTCAGCACGTGCACTTCGGCGCGCAGCTGCTTAAGCTTTTCCTTGTGGGCGACGCCAAAATGCTGCTCCTCGTCGACGACGATCAGGCCGAGGTCCTTGAACTTGATCGCCTTGCCAAGGAGCGCGTGCGTGCCGACGCCGATGTCGATGGCGCCGTCGGCTAGGCCCTTCTTCGTCTTGGCGAGCTCGGTGGCGGAGACGAGGCGCGAGGCTTGCGCGACGTTAATCGGGTAGCCTTTGAGCCGCTCGGAAAACGTCTTCATATGCTGGCGCGCCAAGAGCGTCGTCGGCACCACGACCACGACCTGCTTGCCGTTCATGGCCGCGACAAAGGCGGCGCGCAGAGCCACCTCCGTTTTGCCAAAACCCACGTCGCCGCAGATCAGGCGATCCATTGGGCGGCCCGAATTAAGATCGGCGAGGACGGCGCCGATCGCGGCCTGCTGGTCGTCGGTCTCGTCGTAAGGAAAGCGGGCGGAGAATTCGTCGTAGAGACCGGGCTCGACGGCCAGGCGCGGTGCTTCGCGCAACTGCCGCTCGGCGGCGACCTTGATCAATTCGCCGGCGATCTCGCGGATGCGGTTCTTCATGCGCGACTTGCGCGCCTGCCAGGCGGTCGAACCGAGCCGGTCGAGCTCGACGCCCGCCTGTTCCGATCCATAGCGCGACAGCAGCTCGATATTTTCCACCGGCAGGAACAGCTTGTCGCCGCCGGCATAGTGGATTTCCAGGCAGTCGTGCGGCGCGCCCGCCGCTTCGATCGCCCGCAGGCCGACGAAGCGGCCAATACCGTGATCGACATGGACGACGACGTCGCCGGCGGCGAGGCTCGTCACCTCGGCGATGAAATTCTCCGCCCGCTTCGATCGCCGGCTCGGGCGCACCAGGCGTTCGCCCAGAATGTCTTCTTCGGTGATGAGGGCTAAGTCGGCGGTCTCGAAGCCGGAATCGATGCCGAGCACGGCAAGCCCGATCTGGTGGCGCGGCAAGGCCAGCGCCTGCGGCCACGCGGCGACCGGCGCGAGATTAAAAAGCCCATGCTCGGTGAGCACGTGTTCCATGCGCTCGCGCGAGCCCGCGCTCCACATGGCGACGATGACGCGCTTGCCGGCGGCTTGCAGTCCTTCGACGTGCTTTCTCACCGCGTCGAAGACGTTGGTATTGGGCTCGCTTCGCTCGGCGGCAAAGTTATGGCCAGCGTGCGTGCCGATCTCGATCACATCGGCGCCGCTGTCCGGCGTCGAAAAGGGCGACAGCCGCGCGAGCGGCGAACGGTCGAGCCGTTTGCGCCATTCGGCTTCGGCCAGATAAAGTCGATCCGGCGGCAACGGCTTGTACGGCGCGCCGCTTCCCCCTTGGCCGGGCTGATCGAGCGCATCCTTGCGCGCCTGATAATAATCGGCGATCTGCGCCAGCCGCTCGTGCGCGGCTTCCTCCGCGAGCGGCTCGATCGCGAGCGGCGTTGCCTCGACATAGTCGAACAGCGTCTCGAGCTGCCGGTGAAACAGCGGCAACCAGTGCTCGACGCCTGCGGCTCGGCGGCCTTCGCTCACAGCTTCGTACAACACGTCGTCGGGGGTCGCCGCTCCGAAGGCCGCGACATAACCGGTACGGAACAACCTTATGGTCTCGGTGGTGAGCTGGAATTCCGCCATCGGCACCAGATCGAGCCCGTGCAGTTCCGCATTCGTGCGCTGGGTTTCCGGATCGAAACTGCGGATCGATTCCAGCGTATCGCCGAAGAAATCGAGCCGCACCGGATCGCCCATGCCGGGGGTGAACAGATCGACGATGCCGCCGCGCACCGCGTAGTCGCCCGCCTCGCGCACGGTTCCGGCGCGGGTAAAGCCGTTGAGCTCGAGCCATTGAACGACGCCGGACATCGCCAAGAGGTTTCCCGGCGCGGCGGAAAGCGACTGCCGGGAGAGCGTCTCGCGCGGCGGCACGCGTTGGAGAATGGCATTGACCGGGGTGAGCAAAATCGCGGGCCGTTCGCGGCTTTTGACGCGGACAAGGCGGGCCAGCGCCGTCATCCGTTGCGCCACGATGGCCGCATGCGGCGAAGCCCGGTCGTAAGGCAGGCAATCCCAGGCCGGAAACTCGAACACGTCGATGTTGGGCGCGAAGAATGCGAGCGAACGCGAAAGCGCCGCCATTCGCTGACCGTCGCGGCAGATCACGGCAAGGCTGATCGCGGGCGCCGCCGGCCCCGCAGCGACCGCGCGCGCGAGGTCGGCGAGCACAAGACCTTCGGCGCCGTCGGCAATACCGGCCAGCAACAGCGGCCGGCCGGCAGCAAGATGCTGAGCCGGCGACCGCGCCGGCGTTCTCACCTGCGTCGTCACACTCCCTCCCCGGCGCGCATTCGATCGCCCTTGAGGTGAAACGCGCGCAACGCGCCGAGCACGGCCGTGTCATAGGCCGGCGGAACCGTCTTGACGCCGATGACCCACGAATAGAGCTCGGCATTGGGCGCCTCGATTAGCCGCTCGAAATCGTCGAGCCCGGCGTCGTCGAACGCCTCGATATGCGCGTCGGCAAAGCGCCCGACGATCAAATCCATTTCGCGCACGCCGCGCCGCCAGGCTCGGAACAGGAGCTTCCGGCGCCGCTCGTCCAATCCTTCGCTCGATCGCTCGGTCATCGTAGCGGTCCAACGCCAAAAGCCCGGACGCGGCCGGGCGTGGCGTATATAGAGGGCGATGCCGAAGATGTCAGGCCCAAGATACTTTTCACCACTCTTCTCACCTCCCCCTTGAGGGGGGAGGTCGGCGAGTGCAAGCGAGCCGGGAGCGAGGTGAACGGTTTGAACAAATTCTGCTTGTCATAAGCACTCGATCCCCCTCGCTATCCGTCATCCTCAAGGGGGTAGGGAACAGATAAGGCAGCGGCGGATACAAATTGCGATGCGTCCATCGGTGCTCAATCCGCTCTTTGCGGCGTTGTCGGCCCTGCCGGGCATCGGGCCGAAGCTGGAGAAGCTGTTTGCCCGCCTGATCGCGCGCGAAGGCGAGCCGCCGCGCGTCGTCGATCTGCTGTTTCACATGCCGACGGGTTTCGTCGACCGGCGCAACCAGCCGAAACTGTCAGCCGTCGAGCCGGGCACGGTCGCCACCGTCGCGGTCACCGTGGACAAACATCGCCCGCCACCCCTCAATCGCCCGCGCGCGCCTTACAACATCGAAACCAGCGACGACACCAACACGCTCACCATCACCTATTTCAGTGCACGCAAAGACTACCTGCAAAAGCTCCTTCCCGTGGGCGAACTCCGCTACGTTTCTGGGATCGTGACGCTTTATGACGGCCACTTGCAAATGGTGCATCCCGACCGCGTCGTGGATGCGGCCGGTTTCGCCAAGCTGCCGCTGATCGACCCGGTCTATCCGCTCACTGAGGGCTTGCATCCAAACCAGATGGGTAAGGCAATCGAGCTGGCGCTGCATCGGGTGCCGGATCTGCCGGAATGGCAGGACGCCGCATGGATCAAGCGCAATGCCTTTCCGAGCTTTGCCGCGGCCTTGCGCGGTGTCCATCATCCGACGACGCCGGTGGACCTCGAGCCGCAAAGCGCGGCCTGGTCGCGGCTTGCTTATGATGAGTTGCTCGCCGGTCAGCTCGCGCTTGCGCTCCTGCGCGGCCATCTGCGCAAGCGAGCGGGCCGCGGCAGTTCCGCCGAGGGACGCTTGCGCGCCAAGATCGTCGCCGTCTTCCCCTACGCGCTGACGCCGTCGCAGGACCGCGCGGTCGCCGACATCGTCGCGGACCTGGCGCAACCCAACCGCATGCTGCGGCTCCTGCATGGCGACGTCGGCTCGGGCAAGACGCTCGTCGCACTGCTTGCCGCCGCAACCGTGATCGAGGCCGGCCGCCAGGCGGCCTTCATGGCGCCGACGGAAATTCTGGCGCGCCAGCATTTTTTTACCATCGCGCCCTTGGCCGCAGCCGCCGGCATCCGCCTCGCCATCCTCACCGGCCGCGAACGCGGGCGCGAGCGCCCTGAGATCCTGTCGGCGCTGGCGGCTGGCGAGATCGACCTTATTGTCGGCACGCACGCTTTGTTCCAGGACGACGTGGCATTTCGCGATCTGGCGCTGGTCGTGGTCGACGAACAGCACCGTTTCGGCGTACATCAACGGCTGGCGCTCGCGCGCAAGGGCGAGGCCGTCGATCTCCTGGTGCTCACTGCAACGCCGATCCCGCGCACGCTGGTGCTCACCTATTTCGGCGACATGGATGTTTCGGAGCTGCGGGAAAAACCCGCCGACCGGCAGAAGATCGACACGCGAGCCTTGCCGCTGGAGCGGCTTAGCGAGGTGGTCGACGCGGTCGAACGCGCGCTCGATGACGGCCGCCGCGTCTATTGGGTGTGCCCGCTGGTCGCGGAATCCGAAAGCGTCGATCTCGCCGCCGCCGAAGAGCGTTACGCGGTCTTGAAAAAGCGTTTCGGCGATAGGGTCGCGCTCATTCACGGCCAGATGCGCGGTGCGGAAAAAGACCGCGCGATGGCGCACTTTGCCGAGGGTTCAGCGCGCATCCTGGTGGCGACCACGGTGATCGAAGTCGGCGTCGACGTGCCCGAGGCCAGCGTCATGGTCATCGAACATGCCGAGCGCTTCGGGCTGGCGCAGCTGCATCAGCTTCGCGGCCGCATCGGGCGCGGCAGCGAGCGCTCGACATGCCTCCTGCTCTACAAGGGCCCGCTCGGCGAAACGGCGAAAGCCCGCCTTGCTATCCTGCGCGATACCGACGACGGCTTTCGCATTGCCGAGGAGGATTTGAGATTGCGCGGCGAAGGCGACCTGCTCGGTACGCGGCAAAGCGGCATGCCGGGCTTTCGTCTGGCCCGCCTCGAAGTCCACGGCAAGCTCCTCGGCACGGCGCGCGAGGACGCCACCCTCGTGCTCAGCCGCGATCCGAAGCTCAATTCTCCGCGCGGGGCGGCGCTGCGCCAGCTGCTCTATCTGTTCGCGCGCGATGAAGCGATCAAGCTTTTGGGCGCGGGCTGAATCTACACGGCCGAGGCCGCCAAACGATCCGGCCCGAGCCTGTTCGGACCGGCAGTGCCTTTCTTGCACGCCAAGTATAGTAAGACGAAGACTGAATACGATAAGGGTCCGCCAGGCGGTCCGGTCGATGTAGTACAGACGCCGCACGTTCACGGCAAGCGTCGGCAGGAAACTCACGAGTTTAAAGACGCCGTTGAGCGGCGAGTTCATCGGGCCGGCCGACGAAAACAGCGCGGTATCGAGAATTCCGGTCGCAAACCTGCCGATCACGGTGAACAACACCTAGAGCCAATACTCGGATCGGCTCGCGCGGCCCGCAAAGGTCACGTACTTGGCGAAGCCCGGAGCGATTGCCCTGGTCGAAATTCATAGTTTCCTCTTGCTGCCTCGATAACCCGCACCCACCGCGCGCTCTCCGTACGGCACCGCCAGACTGACTCACTATATTTTCTTGCGCGCGGCGAGCGATCAAAGCTGTTGATGTCTAGACGCCAACTGTCGTCAATCGATCCGGGCCGAATCTGTTGGCGCCAGCCGTGCCTCTCGTGCAGTACCAGATAATCAGCACGATGGCGCCGACGATCGGTATCAGGGCCAGCAGGATCCACCAGCCGCTGCGGTCGATGTCGTGCAGCCGCCGCACGGCGACCGCGAGACTCGGCAGCAATGTGACGAGACCAAAAATACCGGTCGTGAGGTTAATCCCGATCGCGTAGTCGATGATCGAGGTCACGATTTCGCCAAGAATGATGAAAAGAACCCAGTACCAATATTCGGAGCGAATTGCGCGATCGGAAAAATTCACGTAGTTCGAAAATCCCGACGAAATTGATTGCACGAAATTCATGCGAGCCCCCTAGCATGCCCTCGTTTCGGTACATCCATGATAGCACGCGGGGAAACGGCCGCTCTGTGAATTTTGGTTTTTATTTCGCCGGGCTCGGTATCGCTTTTCGCGCCGCCGTTGCCGACCGGGCGGTTTCGGCGAGCGCTGCGAGTTTATTCTGCGGGTCCTCGACGCCCGGTTGGATGATCCCGGCGGAGATCAACAGCGACATCGCCTGTTCGACGGTGATGTCGAGGTCGATGACGTCGGCTCGGGGCACATAGAAGAAAAACCCGGTGGTCGGATTCGGCGTGCATGGCAGGAAGGCCGACACGTGCTCCTTCTGCGGCAGGTGCGAGGCGATGATGGGACTCGGCGGCTGCGTGAGAAACACCAGCGACCACATGCCCGGCGCCGGGAACTCGACCAGCCCGACGCGGCGGAAGCTCGATTCCGAGCCCGAGAACAGCGTTTGGAAAATCTGCTTGGTGGTGCGGTAGATCGGCCGCACGATCGGCATGTGGTTCAGCAGGCTTTCGCCGAAGCCGACGAGCCTGCTGCCGACGAGATTGGCGGTGAGAAAGCCGAGCAGCGTCAGTGCCACGAAGACGATGATCAGACCGAGTCCGGGAATATTGACCGGTATGTATGTCTCGGGCCGATAGGCCACCGGAATAACCGGCCGCACCAGATTGTCGACCCAGGTGACAAACCACCAGATCAGCCACAGCGTCACCGCCCCCGGTCCGGCGACGACAAGTCCGGTCAGGAAATAGTTGCGGATACGGCTGACCACGCCCGCCCAAGACCTGGCTACGCCTGCGGAATACGCCGCGCGCTGGTTATTATTGTCCGTCATCGAGTTGGCCGTGTGGGCCGGTTCCGCGGCCGCATCTTTACGGCAGCATCTATATAGCGACGCGGCGCGTTCGCACAGAGGTCCCCGGCGCGACGGCCCGTTGCCGCGGTTACTCCACCGTCACGGACTTGGCCAAGTTGCGCGGCTGGTCGACATCGGTGCCCAAGGCGACTGCCGTGTGATAGGCAAGAAGTTGCACCGGTACGGCACAAACCAGCGGCCCGACCGCTGCCGGAACCGTCGGCAGCGTCAGCGTCACCGGCGATTGCCCGTCGGCTGCGGCTGCGCCCTTGGCGTCGGTTATCAGGATCAATCGTCCGCCGCGGGCGGCGACTTCCTGCATGTTTGAAACGGTCTTGTCGAACACGCGGTCATAAGGCGCGATCACGATCACTGGCATGGTTTCGTCGACGAGCGCGATCGGGCCGTGCTTGAGTTCGCCCGCGGCGTAGCCCTCGGCGTGGATGTAGGAGATTTCCTTGAGTTTGAGCGCGCCTTCCAGCGCGATCGGGTAGCTGGTGCCGCGGCCGAGATAAAGCACGTCGCGACACTTGGCAAGATCGCGCGCCAGTTGCTCGACTTGCGGCTCGAGCGCCAGCGCTTCCGTCAGGTGCCGGGGCACTTCGATGAGCGCATGGACGAGCCGCTTCTCGTCGCTCGCGGACAACACGCCGCGCGCGCGTCCCGCCGCCACGGCCAGCGCGGCCAATGCCGCCAATTGGCAGGTGAAAGCCTTGGTCGAGGCAACGCCGATTTCCGGTCCGGCGAGCGTCGGCATGACGACGTCGCTCTCGCGCGCAATCGTCGACGTCAGCACATTGACGATGGAGAGGACGTGCTGCTCATGCTCGCGCGCGTACCGAAGCGAGGCGAGCGTATCGGCGGTCTCGCCCGATTGCGAAATGAAGATCGCGAGCGCGCCCGGATCAAGAGGCACTTCGCGGTAACGGAACTCGGATGCGATGTCGACTTCCACCGGCAGCTGCGCCAACCGCTCGAACCAATAGCGGGCGATCATGCCGGCATAGTACGCCGTGCCACACGCGGCGATCGAAACGCGCTTGAGCGCGCGGAAATCGAACGGCAGCGCCATCGGCAGCTCGACGCGTTCGGCGACCATGTCGAGATAGTGCGCCAGCGTATGACCGACGACTTCCGGCTGTTCGTGAATTTCCTTGGCCATGAAATGGCGATGATTGCCTTTGTCGATCAGCATCACGGAAGCCTGCGACTTGAGCACTTCGCGATGAACGAGCCGGCCTTTGGCGTCGTGAATCTCGGCGCTGTCGCGATGAATGACGGCGCAATCGCCGTCCTCCAGATAGCTCACAATATCGGTGAAGGGGGCGAGCGCGATCGCATCGGAACCGATATACATGGCGTCGTCGCCGAAGCCGATCGCCAGCGGCGAGCCCTTGCGGGCGCCGATCAGCAAATTTTCCTCGCCGGAGAACAGAAAGGCGAGCGCGAAGGCGCCGCGCAGCCGCGGGAGCGATGCGCTTACCGCCTCGACCGGCGAACGGCCTTGTTTGATCTCGTCGCTGACCAGATGCGCGATCACCTCGGTGTCGGTCTCCGTCGCGAACTTGGCGCCCTTGCCTTCCAGCTCGCGGCGCAACTCGCTGAAATTCTCGATAATGCCGTTATGCACGACCGCGAGCGCGTCGGTCGCGTGCGGATGCGCATTGATTTCGTTCGGCCGGCCGTGTGTCGCCCACCTCGTGTGGCCGATACCGATCGTTCCAGAGAGCGGCTCCCGCGCCAGCTTTTGTTCCAGATTCTTGAGCTTGCCTTCGGCGCGGCGGCGCATTAGCACGCCGTGCTCGAGGGTGGCGACGCCCGCCGAGTCATAGCCGCGGTATTCGAGGCGCTTGAGCGCGTCGATAAGAAGCGGCGCGACCGGTTCGCCGCCGATGATCCCGATAATGCCGCACATCCGTGTGGATGCTCTCCTCGACCGCCGTCGGTGCGGAACCCGCCAAATGGCTAATCGACACCAGCAGATACCAAATAAAAAACGTTTCAGTCCGTCAAAGATGCCAGAGCGAAACTTGTAACAAAAACAAGAGCTTCGGGTACGGCGACAACGCCGTGACAACGTAAGGGACAACATGCTCCAACTAGGATTGAGAGCTTCCCGTCGCGGAATATCATCATTGCGCCCTTGCGCCAAGCCAGACTAAAGCGATTGTTGGTTGGTGTTCTTAATAGTCGTCAGACCGGGAAGAAGGTCCGTGGAAGAAATACGGCCTCCCGCCCGGTGCCGAGGCTCAGAAGACCCTAAAGACCCATCCCCCGGCGGGATGTCTATAACGGTGATTTATTACCAAAATGGCCACTCTTAAGATCGGCGAGGTAACGCTTCAATAAGCTTAGTGAGGCATTACTGCCGCTCTCCCATTCTTCAATTTGCACCGGACACTCGAAGACACAACACAACTGAACGTACTCACGCATCATTCTCCAATCGCCGCCTTGCTTAGGCTCACCTTCGATAGCCGCGCTCAGCCGTTGCCTCACCAACGTGCGCAGCACTTCCATGAATTTTCGAAGATGGTCCATTTGTCCCATGCCTAGGCCAACTCCCCCAAAAGGAACCGCATCAAAATTAAGAGAAGAACGGGCAACGAAGGCTTGAGGGCCAACGAAGGCTGATCGCACCGCTGGCTGTTGAGGCCGTGCCTGGGGTAGGCTAGTTCAGTCAGAACTCGTGGAGGTTCACCGCAACGGCCACGATTTCACAGCGCGCTTCCGATGATCGATCATGCATCGTCGACGGGGTGAGACATTCTTCCTTTGAGGAGACAATCTTGGATTTTGAAAAAGCCAGAGAAGTCGTGCAACTAACTGATGCAAAGATCAGACAATTTGGCTATATCGACACCGCAACAAGCCACGCAATTCAAAAAGCCATATTTAAATTCCAGCCGTTTCAACGGCTGGTAATTGCTCATCAAGCTCTAGAAGCTCTAACCCATCTGAAAGAACAGACGAGCCCAATCGCTAATTCCTTAGAGCAGCTAATTGCGACGGCAATCAATCTAAATCATGCCGAATTCGGAAAATTTGCTGATCCTTCTAGGGATAAACCAACTTAAGTGCCAAGTCGCTCTCTCCCTCCTCCCGCCGCCCTGGAGCCGTGACGGCCTGGCAGCTACACTGCCGTCGAAGCTCATAAATGTGCGGCCTTTCTGGTCTAACAATATTAACGGGGGGCTCTCATGCCGAAAGCATACATGGTATTCAGCTATCACTCGAAACCTGATCCCCAAAAACTCGCTGCTTACGGCAAACTCGCAATCCCCGCAGTCGCGCCCTTTGGCGCTCGCTTGCTGGCACGTGGCAACGCCACAACGGCCTATGAGCACGGGCTAAAGGAGCGGGTGACAATTTCCAAGCCTGGAGAAGGCCATTGCGGCACACGATAGTCCTGCCTATCAAGAAGCGCGCTGAAGGCACTCGGCGATGGTGCTCCGTGCGAGATGTTCGGATCGTTGAAGGATTGGACTAGCAAAGCTGCCCAGTCGCCTCTTCCCCGCCACCTTGGTCAGCCGAAGAAACAGCTGCCTGCTTCATCGTGAAGGACAACCCCGAGCGGCGCTCGCATACGTTTACTTCGAGGACGAGCCCGGTCGACGATCAGGGGCCAAGCTGCTTACGAAGGACGAGGCCCGGCGGATCGCGGCGAACATAACGAAGCTGCCGTTCACCGCAGTGTGACCCCACATTAGCAAAAGTTAATTCCCTAGCCACGTCGCCGAAAGATTACGGCCTTTATCCAGCCCCCACTCAGCGCCGCTGGCCTTTTGACAAGCATGCGCTAGTCAATTTGCGAGTTGTTGACCCTGCGCTTGCAGTCGTACCCAACCGAGTGTCTCGCCGTGAGTGCCGAACGCGATAACAATTCCGCACCAACGCCCCCCCGATGCCCCGGCTGCGCTCAGTCGATGCGCCTGATCCGGAAAACTTCACGGTTATTTGGATTTTCCGATCTGTACACCTTTGAATGCTGGTCGTGTGGCTTGTGGCAGACCGAGGAAGATGCGCTGACTACGCTGACGCATGAGTTTGCGCCCAACGGAAGCCCAGCGAAGATACGCCAATGACAAGCTGGAAACCTATCGAAAATGCACCGAAGACCGGGAGCCGAGTGCTGCTATGGGCTCGATGTAACAGCGTTCCACTAGACGATAGCTACGGCCCCATCGTTGGGCTGTGGAACAAATGGATCGAGCGATGGAAGGTAGCGCCGGAGCATTTGAACAGGGAGGAAGAGCTGGTGCCGAGCCATTGGATGGACATTCCGAAGCCTCCCAAGTCGTAGCGGCTGCGATCGCGCGACGGAGTGACCGTTCATTCCGTATTCAGGGGCTCAGCGCCAAAAAGAGCGGCTGGGCAGTGCCCCGTCCCGCGACGCCCCCCGCCGCCCAGCCAGAAGAACTTAAGTTGAGGCAACAAACTAAGTAGCCCCGAGTGCATAGACGACTCGGGGTTCTTTTTTGTGGCAGTACTGCCTAATTTTCGATCGCGTCTAGATTGTTCCGGCCTGTGTTTTTCCAGCCACACCCTTAGCGTGATCGCAGTTAAGTACGCACATGGGCGGCCCATCGCTCCACCTTTACGTTGATCCATCCCGCAGATGACCGGCCTTGCAGACCCACGCGCACAAGCTGCAGATCGCTCGCAGTCTATACAGGATGATAGTCGCCCAATTTCTCCTGGCCGGTTTGTCATGCTGAGCTATCAAGAACGGATGCTGGCAAGAAATGATCACCCCGAGATGATGCCGCCACTGTCCTAAAGGTTTAGCCTTACTTGAGATGGGTTGAGCCAGGGCGACCTTGGCCGAACTCTTATTGTTGGTCGCCTCTTCGTAGTGGGGCAATGACATCATCAAGTCAGAACTTGTAAAGCAGCTCCACGCCAAAAATTCTCATCTTTACGACCGCGAAAGTGGTCAACTCATCCTTGACGAGATCGTCTCAGCAATTGCTCGCGGCGACCTGGTGGAGCTGCGAGGATTTGGAACGTTTGCATCCGAGGTTCGCTCGGCGCGTGTCGGCCGCAACCGAATGGAAGTGCCAGTGCCGAAAAAAGTGTACCCCTATTTAAAGTGTACCCTATTTTAAAGCCGGCGCCTCTCTTTCTTAGCCACGCTGCACATCCTTGACTGAGGCGCCTCTTGAGCCTCTGCTTGGCTGTGGACGCCAACAAAGTACTCTTGCTGTCCGCTAGGATGCGTCGCGAGAACGTTCCACATTCGATCTGCCTTGAGCGGCTTTCGATCGATAATGGACGCTGTCGCTGTTCGTCATAAGCCTCCATCAAAACGATCATTTCTCTCTGGGGTCAACGCCTGTCTTTGTATATGTCTCGCCGAGGCTTTCCGACTGCTTACCCAAAATCTTGAGCTGCGAGCGGATGAATTCATTCTGAATTCGAACCACGGCGTCAAAATCTTTGGCTTCAGTCAATCGTTTAATCAGATCGTGGGTAGCCGCAATGTTCTCCTCGGCGTAGCGCTTGAGCTTTTCGCCGAATTCTGTGCCGCCTGATGGTATCGACGACACCGCTTTCCTGAGGTTGTCGAAGTAGTAATCCATCGCCCAGTAAGCGGGCGTCATGGCCTGTTTGACCGCACCGCTTTCTTTCGAAGAGTCTTTGCCTTTTGCCACGGCTCTTCCTAGCCTTTTTGAAATATGCGACTGCCAACTTTCTGTGGCAGCATCAGTCTTTGTTTTGATCGAACAAAACGGATTTTGGCGCCCGTAAGCGAAACAGTCAAACCAAGCGGTCGAGGAATTTCTCAAAAAATTTGCGGGGGGATAATGCGCGGGCCAGCATCGGCGATTTTGGGGGCCGGGAGGCCAAGCGGCGGGATTTTTAGAAAAACTCCGGCCGCTTTCCTTCCCAATCGTAAGTCTTGATGATTTCGCTTTGATCGACCGAACTCTTAATTCGGCAAAAATGCCGTGCTCCGCCTTCAATAGAATGGGAAGTGGACCAAATGTATACCTTCTGCCCGGCGATCGTTTTCTCGTCGGTAGGAAGTTCCGGTTTCGCAATTATCGCAGACGCCGGCTGTCCAATGAGCGGCTTTAGATTTTTGTCGGATAAAGACGAAATGTAACTTGCCAGACCAAGGCAGGCGAGAACCAACACAACGTGGAGGTAGAAGTTTGTTTTCGAGATATTGAATCAAGTCCGGCAACTCATTCAACACAGCAATCTGGAATGGGCAATTCAGCGAATTCGTCCGGGACAAGCTTCTCGGTAGATCGAAGCGCAACCATGTCTCTAAGTACCGGGCAGCCTCAATCATTTTCCTGTCTTCGGTCGCGTCATCCTTGGTGGCTTTACGGTAGCCGACAAGACGGCTGTAGCGCACTAGGTCAACACCATCCACTCCGGCGGGTCGGCCTTGGCGATGATAGCTGCGACGGCTGCGAATTTGGGGTTCTACCCGTCACCATCCCTCTCCCGTGCTCGTGATCGGGACCACAAAGCTCGACCTTTGTTTTTTCGAGCCTGATTGATCGATTGTTGTTTAAGCCAAAACAGAAAGTCCCTTTCGCTCACATCAACAAAATACGCACATCCAGCCGCATCAATCATCAAATCGATCTCGTCAAGTTGCCACTCGCTAGGCTTGATCCGTTCACATGGTCCCTCCATTACGGGCTGAAAACTGACTATTGTGTATGGTTGCTTCTGCGATCGAACTTCACCCGTCGCACACACTTCTCGAAGTTGCGCCTGTGCAGCGCCACGGCTCAGACCAAGCTGCTCCTCAATCTCTTGGGCTGCCAAGTAAAAGGATAGCCACGGCTCATCCATCGACCTTTGTCCTCAATGGAACGACCTTCCCCCGGATTGCGGGCTTCGAAGTTTCTTTAGCCTAACCGCGTCGGCCGCCGTTTTGTTGAAATCGCTTGCAGCAAGCTAAATCTGTGGCGGTTCGCAACAGGGCTGCCGCGCGGCAGAAACGCGAAATCGGCTCAATCGCGCGACCGCGTCTTTTTTTTGCCGGGCGATTTCGGCGAGCGCAAGCGCGCGGCCCCGCCCTCCTTAACGACCTGGCGCCCGCGCGCCAAGGCAAGCGCATCCGGCGGAACGTTTTTAGTGATCACCGAGCCGGAGCCGACATACGCTCCGTCGCCGATTTCGACCGGCGCGACCAATGCCGAGTTGGAGCCGATGAACGCCTCCTTGCCGATCACCGTGCGGTGCTTGGCGCTGCCGTCGTAGTTACAAGTGATCGTGCCGGCACCGATATTGGCGTCCGCCCCGACCGAAGCATCGCCGATATAGCTCAGATGATTGGCCTTGGCGCCGGCCGCGATCGTCGCTTCCTTGACTTCGACGAAATTGCCGACGCGCGCGCCCGCGCCGAGCCGCGTGCCCGGGCGCAGCCGCGCGAACGGCCCGACCGACGCATTTTTCCCGATATGAACGCCGACGAGATGCGAGAAGGCGCGAATGACGGCGCCATCCTCGATGGTCACCCTCTCTCCGAACACCACATAAGGTTCGACCACGACGTCCTTGCCGAATTTGGTGTCCGTGCAGAGAAACACCGTCTCAGGCGCCACCAATGTCACGCCGGCGTCGAGCGCGGCTTGGCGTAGGCGCCGCTGCGCAACGGCTTCGGCTTCGGCAAGCTGGCTTTTGGTATTGATCCCGCGCACATCGTCCTCCTCGACCTCGACCGCTACCGCGTCAAGCTTCATTCTGCGCGCGATCTCGACCGCATCGGTCAAATAAAATTCGTGTTTGCGATTGCGGTCGCCGACCCGTTCCAGGATGGCGAGCGCATGCGCACCGGCGAGCGCCACAATGCCGCCGTTGCAGAGACGGATCGCCTTTTCACCCGCGCCGGCATCGGCGTCCTCGCGGATGGCGACGAGCTTGCCGCCTTGGACGACAAGCCTGCCATAGCCCGACGGATCGGCCGGCTGGAACGCCAGCACGGCGATCGCCGCGCCCGCAGCCAGTGGCGCGCGCAGTCGCGTCAGCGTCGCCGCCCGGATCAGCGGCGTATCGCCGTAGACAACAAGAATGTCATCCGGTCGCCGCCCGATCGCGGACTTCGCCGCCAGCACCGCGTGTGCCGTCCCACGCCGCTCCTTTTGCACGAAGCACTCGGCGCCGGGCAGAACCCGCTCCGCCTCGGCGGCGACGGCATGCTGCTTCGGACCGATGACGACTGCGGTCGCCGTTATTTTGGCTTCCGCGATTGCGGCGAGGACGTGCGCCAAGAGCGAGCGCCCGGCGATCGCATGCAACACTTTCGGCAATGCCGAGCGCATCCGCGTGCCCTCGCCGGCCGCAAGCACGATCGCAAGGCAAGTTCGAGGTTTCATTCGGGGAGATGTCATCGAGCAGCGACCTCCGCGGCGCTCTCATAGAGCATGCGGCGGAGGAGGCAAATTACGACAAGTTATCGCGGCATCCGCCAATACGAGGTGCCATAGATGGAACTGGTATTTTTACCACTGATTCGCTTGGCAAAACCCTGGAGCGGCAACAGGATGCTCGGTCGAGCACGCCAGCCGAACGCGACTTCAAAGGCCGCCGCAGCGAAAACGACGCTAACTACGCAGCGGCTCCGGCCTCAGGTGGCGTGGTGATGCGCGGCCGTCGCGGCGCTGCTCGTCGCCGTCGTCTGCGGCCGCAGGGAGGTTGGTGCGCCACGCGCCGCGCAAGCCTCTTGCAGCCCTGAACGCGCCGCCGAGCCAAGCGGCGACACGCCAGTTCGACGCCGAAACGGCGGCGCGGCAGCTTGCCGCCGCCGTCCGCGGCCTCAACGAGGATCGCGACCGCATTGCCGAACGGCTTGCCGCTCACCGCCGCCCTACGGCGCCGATATCGGCAGCGCCGTTTCCATGAGAGCTGCACATTCCTGGTCGGTTCTTCACGCGGCCCATCCGCAGCTGCTCGAAGGCCTGCAGCCGCTCGTCAGTTTGCGGGAAAACCCGCGGACCAACCGCACCGAACAGCATCTCGTGGTCCGGCCGTATTCGAACGCCGACGCGACGGAACAATTGTGCAGCGCGCTCGGCGCTTTACGCGTTCCCTGCCAACCGACAATGTTCGACGGCAGCCGCCTCGCGCTGCAGTGATCGGCGCACTATGATGTCGGCGGATGGCCGACATCACCATGCACCGCGCGCTCTTCCTGCCGACAGCCCGCCAGACGAATTGGCTCCTGATCGTCGGCTTCCTTTGCCTCGGTGAGGCGATGTATCTGCGCTACCATGTGATGGAGAACAGCACGGTGTCGCTTGCCTGCCAGAGCGGCCTCGATACCTGGCTGTGCCGTACGTCACGCCTGGCGACCGCTTTGTTCCCCTATGAGGTTTTCGGCGGGATCGCGTTAGCGGCGGCATTGCTCAATCTGCTGCGGCCTTCGCTCTTTCTCTTCGCCGTATCGCTCGGGGCCGCGGCGTTCGGGGTGGTGCTGCACAATGCTGATCTCTCAGTGCTGGCGGCCGGCGTGCTTATTCTGAGCTTAGCGCGTCCCGCGCCATTGCCAGGATGAAGGCAAGCCCGATCAAGCCGCCGCAAAACCAGACTGACTGCCAGTTGGAAAATCCCTCGTTGAAAACGACGTAAACGGCCGACATCACGAGCGCGGCTGCAGCCACGGTTTCGGCCACGGCCGGCGATCCGGTGGTGCGCTTCGTCGTAAACAGCAGCACCAGGAACGGCGCCGCGGCCGCGGTCAACGGCGCGAACGGGATGTCGCGATAGCGCGGATCGAACACGAGCCCAAGCGCTGCCTCCAGGGCGACCAGCATCAGGACGATCCGCGTGCCGCCGAGCGTCCAGTCCAGGGCGTCATGGTGCCTGCCGCAGCCGCCAAGGAGCGCGGCGAAAGTCGGCGCAGGCCGCCCCGCGGCGCAGGCCACCGCAGAAACGATCGGTGCGGCCGCAGCCGCCGCCGCAAATGCAATGGAGCGCAGCCAGCTTCCGGCGCTGAAGCTCTCCACAATCGCCGCTTCGAGCGTCCAGCCGAACAGAATTGCGGGAAGAATAACGAGCGCTGCGATTTTGACCCACAAGTAAGCGAGAAATCCCTTTGCCCGCCCTGCCGCAAAGGCGCCGCCGAAGCTAAGCGCGGCGAGCAGAATCCCGGCCAGCGCCTGCGCCGGCCAATCCGGATGGTCGGACACCGCGCCGCCGGCGAAGTTGAATTTCGGCGCGTCGGTCGCCCGGTCGATAACGCCCCAGTAACCGCCGACGGCGCCTTCGAGTGCGCGTTTCCACGGCTGATCGAAAGCCTCGATGATATTGACCCGGATGTTCCCACGTTGCGCCAGCGCCAAAGTATCGATGATGGCGCGCGCCTGATTGGACGGCGAAGGCCGGGCGTCCTCGCGCATCCGCCCGGCACTCGGCCAGCCAAACTCGCCGATGACGATTTCTTTGTTCGGGAAGGCGGCGGCGACCTGCCTGCGGATCGCGTCGAGATGCGTGGCCGCACGCGCGGCTGGTATCGGAAAGTCCTCCCAATAGGGCAGGACGTGAATGGTGACGAAGTCGACCGCGTTCTGCACGTCCGGATAGCGCAGCCAAAACTCCCACACGTCGGCGTAGGTAACCGGCATCGCCACCTGCGCCTTGATCTCGCGGATAAGGGCGATGAGGCTTGTCGCCGACATTTCGCCGCGCAACAGCACTTCGTTTCCCACCACCACAGCTTGGATGACGTCCGGATACGCCTTGGCATAGGCGATCGTCGCGGCTATCTGGCGGCGGTTTTTTTCTGGATCGCTGGACACCCAAACGCCGTGCATCACTTTCAATCCGTGCCGTCGCGCGCTCTGCAACACGTAATCGAGCCCGTCATCGACCGAATAAGTTCGCACGCAGTCGGTACGTTTGGCGATGAGCGTCATATCATCGTCGATCTGCTGGGGCGGCACCCTGGTGCCTTCGACCAGCGGGTTCTGCGAACCGCGGAACGGCGCATAGGAGAGGCAATAAAGCTTTTGCCCGGAAGCGAGCGGGGACGGCGGCAATTGCACAGGCGTCCCCAGCCACCACCACACCGCACCGACGGCCAAGGCGGTGAGCGCAAATGCCACAATCGCTTGGCGGAGGGCGTTGAGGTCTTGCATGCGGGACACCCGCTGCCATTAACCGTGCGGCCGCGCGATGCCAAGCTTGGAACCGCCGCACGGCGTTCTGCGCTGGACAAACCTGCGCGGTTTGGGTGATGTTCGTGTCCGGCCGCGCCCGGAACACGCCGCAATGCTGGCCGAATCGGGTGGCCCAAGAAACGCCCGTTCTCGGCTTAAGTCGGCCACCAACTCAAGTTGAACCATGTTCCATTGTTCGTTCAGCCTTACCCGCGGACTGTGCGCGGCGCTCTTTCTTCTCGCGGCTGTTTCAGGTCCTTTGGTCCCTTCGGCCTTGGCACAAAACAACGACGCCAAACCCACCGATAAAGCCCCGGCGGGTCAAGAAGCTGCCAAAGAGACTCAAAAAGTCGATGAATTTGCCGAAGCCCAGCACGCCATCAACGGTCCGGCCGGCAATCCGGAATGTGTGTGGCTGGGCCGCCGCGTCGTCGGCCTGCTTTGGCGCGATGACCTCGACACCGCGTTCCGCCATCTCGATCTCTACGACCGGTTCGGCTGTCCGGGTGCGCACATCCAGGCGTCGTTCCGCTGCTTGATCCTGCATGGAAGTAATATCGATCCGAAGGCCGCCGACACCTTGAACGCTCGCGTTCAGGCCTGCTGGATCAATCCGTCGCTGCCTCCTGCCGCCGCCCCCGCCCCAGCCGCCGCCCCCAACGCGGCCGCCGCAAATCCGCCGGCGGCAGCGAGCAAGTGATCGCGCCCACCGCTCGGCGGAGCGCGAAAAAATCAAAGGACAAAATTCGTTGTCTTGAATTTGCCACCTCTGGTGGCTACTTGTGATTTTGCCGCTTAAGTAGCCTCTTTCTTGCCGAGCCTTTGGGGACGGGGTTCGGTTGTTGTCTCCTCGCCCCGCGTGGTTGAAATTCGATGCGTACCGTCGCTGCCGTGCTCGCTTTTGTAGCGTGCGTGCATGTCGGCTTGTGGGCCTCGCTACGGACCAAGGAAACGGCTCCCGATTTCACTGGCCAGATCGCGAGTATTTCCTACGCACCCTTTGTCAATTCGAGCCATCCCGATTCCGGCGAGCGGCCGACGGTCGAGCAAATTCGGGCCGACCTCAAGGCCATCGCCCCCTATACCCGCGCCATCCGCACCTATTCGTCCACCGGCGGCGGCGAGCTGGTCGCGCCGATCGCAGCCGAGTTCGGCCTGAAAGTGACCGTCGGGGCCTGGATCGACAAGAACCAGGATCGCAATGAGCGGGAAATCCGCTCGGCGCTCGACCTCGCCCGCCGCTACAGCAACGTCAACGCCATTGTCGTCGGCAACGAGACGATGCTGCGCAACGAGACTAGCGTTGAAGACCTTATCAAGCTCATACAACAGGTGAAGCGGTCGAGCCCCGTCCCTGTCACAACGGGAGAAAACTGGACCGCCTGGATCGATCATCCGGAGCTGGCGTCGGCTGTGGATTTCATCGCCGCGCACATCCTGCCCTATTGGGCGGGCTTCGATGCCTCGCAGGCGGTCGACCGCACGATCGGAATTTATGACGATTTGCGCCGTATACACCCGGGGAAGCGGATCGTGATCGCCGAATTCGGCTGGCCGAGCGCCGGCTATAACTTCCACAATGCCAGCCCCGGCCGCATGGAGCAGGCCGAGGTGATCCGCGATTTCGTTGCCCGCGCGGAGGCCTACGGGATCGACTACAACCTTATCGAGGGGATCGATCAGCCGTGGAAGACGATGGAGGGCGGAGTCGGACCCTATTGGGGCCTGTTCGATGCTTCGCGGCAGGCAAAGTTCTCCTGGACCGGGCCCATCACCGATCCGGATTATATCAAGCGCGCCGGTCTCGCCGTCCTGCTCAGCCTCTTGCTGTCACTGCCGATCCTGGCGATCAGCGGGGTAACGCTGGCGCAAGCGGTCACGCTTGCCGCCGCGGCCAATGTCGCCGGCGCCTGGTTCGCGGCGATCGTTGCCTTCTGGAAGGGACATTATTTTGTTCCCGGCGCCGCCTTTGCGCTCGGGCTTGGCATCGTTCTCCTGGTGCCGCTCGTCGTCATTGCGCTGGCGCGGATCGACGAGATTGCCGCCATCGCCTTCGGCCGGCCGCCGCGACGGCTCGCCGCTTCTCCGCCGCTAGTCCCGGACGCGCCCACGCCAAAGGTATCCATCCATGTGCCGGCCTGTTGCGAGCCGCCGGACATGCTGCGCGCGACGCTCGATGCCCTCGCCAAGCTCGACTATTCCAACCTCGAATGCGTGGTGGTCATCAATAACACGCCCGATCCGGCGTTCTGGCGCCCGATCGAGGAACACTGCCTTAAGCTCGGCGAGCGCTTCAAGTTCGTCAGGATCGAAAATCACGTTGGCTACAAGGCCGGCGCGCTGCGCCTTGCGCTCGAAAACACCGCGGCAGACGCGGAAATCGTCGGCGTGATCGACGCCGATTATGTCGTGCAACCGGACTGGCTCAAGGATCTGGTGCCGCTTTTCGCCGATCCGGATGTCGGCCTCGTGCAATCCCCGCAGGATCACCGCGACGGCGACCGCTCGGTCATGCACCGCGCCATGAACACCGAATATGCCGGCTTCTTCGACATCGGCATGGTGCAGCGGAACGAATTCAACGCCATTATTGTACACGGCACGATGTGCCTGATCCGGCGCGCCGCTATCGAGGCCGCGGGCGGATGGTCGAGCGCGACCATCGTCGAGGATGCCGATCTCGGGCTGACACTGCTCGAACAGGGCTGGACCGCGCACTATACCAACCGCCGCTATGGCTACGGGCTCCTGCCCGATACGTTCGATGCCTATAAGCGGCAACGTCACCGCTGGGCATTCGGCGGGCTGCAGATCTTGCGCAAACACTGGCAGGAGCTTCTGCCTTGGTCGGACGGCCTGTCGCGCGAGCAAAAGCGCGAATACGGCCTCGGCTGGCTCAACTGGCTCGGCGCCGAAAGCATCGGCGTCGTCGTTGCGCTGCTCAACATCGTCTGGGCGCCGGTGGTGGCTTTTGCCAATATTGCCGTGCCGGATCGCATTCTAACCATTCCGATCCTGGCGGCGTTCGCGGTCTCGATCGCGCATTTTGCCGCGCTCTATCGGTTGCGGGTGCGGGCAACGCCCGGGCAAATGCTCGGCGCCGTTTGCGCCGCCATGGCGGTGCAATGGACGGTGGCGCGCGCCGTCGGCATCGGCATCTTCAAGGAGCGCCTCCCCTTCCTGCGCACCTCGAAGGGCGGCAACAGCCGCAAGGGCCCCGATTTCCCGGCCTTCTGGGAGGCGGTGATCGCCGGACTTCTCATGGTCGGCGCCCTGACGCTCGTGGTGACGAACTACAAGGAAGTTCACGAAATCAACATCTTCGCGATCGTCCTCGTGGTGCAGAGCCTGCCGTTCCTGGCGGCGGTCGCCATCGCACTGATCGAGGATACGAGGCTCAACTCGTTCGCCTATTGGCACGGCGTCGAGGCGCACCTCCTCGAATTGCTGCCGCGATCCAAAGTCGTCGCCGAGCCGTTCGTCGCCGAGCCGTCGAAACTGCCGGCCGAGAACCGCGCCGAGGCGGCGCAGTAACGCCCTATCCCGCGAGCGCCGTCTCAGCGAGCCGCACCCAGTACGAGGTTCCGACCGGGATCGCCTCGTCGTTGAAATCGTAAGCCGGATGGTGGAGCCCGGCGCTATCGCCATTACCGACATAGATGAAGGCGCCCGGCCGCTCCCGCAGCATGTAGGCGAAGTCTTCCGCGCCCATCAGCGGCGCGAAATTGCAGTCGACTTTGTCCTTGCCGGCAATCTCGCCCGCGACCGCGGCCGCGAAAGCGGTCCGGCCTTCATCGTTCACCAAGACGGGGTAGCCCGCCGCGTAGGTGAGGTCCACTTTGGCGCCGTAAAGCCGCGCCGTCCCTTCCACCACTTCACGCACCCGCGTTTTGAGCAGCTCGCGGACCTTGGCAGACAGGCAGCGCACCGTGCCGCCCAGTCGCGCTCGCTGCGGGATGACGTTGATGGCATCGCCCGCCTGAAACACGCAGATCGAGATGACCGCTGCCTCGATCGGATCGACATTGCGCGCAACGATCGACTGCAACTGGTTGACAATCTCGGCGCCGACCAAGACCGTATCGACAGCCAAATGCGGCCAGGCCGCATGCCCGCCTTTGCCCTCGAGGTTGATGGTAATCGTGTCGGTCGAGGCCATTGCCGGGCCGGAGCGTATGGCGAACTCGCCGACCGGCATGCCGGGAAAGTTGTGCATGCCGTAAACTTCCTCGATGCCGAACCGATCGAGCAGGCCGTCGCGCAGCATCGCGCGCGCCCCCGCGCCGCCCTCCTCCGCCGGCTGGAATATCACCACGGCGGTGCCGGCGAAGTTGCGGGTATCCGCAAGATATTTGGCGGCGCCAAGCAGCATCGCGGTGTGGCCGTCGTGACCGCAGGCGTGCATCTTGCCCGGCACGGTCGATTTGTAAGGCAGATTGGTCGCCTCTTCGATCGGCAGCGCATCCATATCGGCGCGCAGCCCGACCACTTTCCGGCCCGTCTTGCGGCCACGGATGACGCCGACGACGCCGGTGCGGCCGATTCCGGTCGCCACCTCATCGCAGCCGAAGTCTTTGAGCTTGTCGGCAACAGCGGCCGCGGTGCGGTGCACGTCGTAGAGGAGCTCCGGATGGGCATGGAAATCCCGCCGCCAGACGGCGATCTCGGCATGCAAGTCGGCGACCCGATTGACGATCGGCATCGAACTTGTCCTCGTTCGGCGCTGCCCCGGCGCGCAAAAACTCAGTCTAGCAAATGGCGATCCTGGCGCGGCAAGTGAAGCGTCAAATGAAGCGTGATGCCAAAAGGCGGCTGGCGGACTGGAAACTGCCGGGGCTTTTGCGTATGCAGTGCGCGCGCGGGCCCGTAGCTCAGTGGTAGAGCAACTGACTTTTAATCAGTAGGTCGTTGGTTCGATCCCAACCGGGCTCACCAAATAAGTCTCTAAAATTATTATATTTTCGGCGAAACAAAGCCAGGGACCTTATTTCAGTCTTGGCGCAGATAATGAGGGGAAATGGCCAGGCCGCTCTAGGGGGGGGGCCCTACCTGCCCCTCCGGGAAAAGCGACCAGGAGCCATTTGTAGAGCCGGGTGGCGGGCCTGGCGGGGGTGGGTATTCCGCCACAGTTTAAAAGTCACGCATTGACTTTTAAAGGAAGGCCGTGGCGTTGCCGTTGGTGCCGTCTTGCGGGCCTGCGGTGAATTGATGTCGCTTCTTTGACCGGTCCGATGATACGGCGATCTTCAAGCGCGGCATCGACCCTACAACAACCCGGCTCCTACCGTCAGCTCGGTCAAGAACCAGATCAGGTGGGACGCAGGCGCTGACAACCCTCCTTGAAAGATTTGGTCAGAAGGCAAGGTGAACGAGCCTGCAAACCAGCAGCAGACGCCCTTCATGCAGCTGTCCGCGCTCGTAGTGCCTCCTCATGCGGGCTGGCAGGCGATTGCAGCATCCGTTCAATATCTCGGCAAAACTGCACCAACTTATCCCTGCGCTCCTGGGTGACTTGGAAAGCGACCTCGTCGTTTCGCAACGGGCGGGGATCACTTACGGCTAAAACAAGTGAATGGAGCTCCTGACCCTTAACGACGGATCTGTGCGGGTGTTGATCGCCGCGCCACTCATGCTGGTGTTGATATTCGACCCTGTCGGGCTCAGGGTGATCGGTGATAATTCGTGTGCGACGTGCAGCGGCGTTTTTTATAACAACGCGGGACAGAATGCCGACCCCCGCCAGCCCAAGGGCAAGAACAGGAAAAATTATCAACGGAATCCCGCCGTTATTGGTCGGCTCAGCGCGCCGGGCAGTCCTCTCCGCATCGTCGTACACTGAGTCCGCGGGGGCATCGGTCGGGACTGCGATGGGTTCCGGCGCCTTGACCGCAGCAAGCGCGACCGCGGCATCGGGCCATGTCACGGCAGGCGGTGCAGCGGCCTGGGGGCTAGTCTCCGACAACGTGCTTGTTTGCGGCGCGGGTACTACCGGAGTTGACGCGCTATTTTCTTCCTGCGCGCTTTGCTGGATGGTTTTGTCGGTTGTCCCGCCGCGGACAGGCGCAGGGATTGGCTTAACAGCAGATGTTTGGACACGGGGTGAGGGTGGAGCGCTGACATCCGGCGAGGGTGCCCCGGACGGAGCTGCCGTTGAATGCATAGGTGTGGCTGGGCCAGTTGTAGCGGTAGTCGCTTGTTGCGCCGGCTGTCCGGGTGCATGCACGTACCAGCACTTGCGCTGTGTTGCCCGATCCAAGTGGTAGTACCAGTGGCTCCCCTGCGGAGCGGGAGAGTTCGGCGCAGTAAGACAATCATCCGCCCGTGCGGTGGTCAGCGGCGCGGTGACGCCGACGGCCGATATGAGAAGCATGGCGACCAGCGCAACCGATGAGAACGGTCTTGGGATTTGGCCTAACATAGTCCCCTCCACCACTACCGACCTGGGGAATATCTCTGCAAAATTGGATCGCAATGCGTCGCAATTGTGGGCTTAGAAGGGACGGTTCCATGCCCCGCCGCTTAAGCTTCTCACGGCTGGTACGGATGTGCCGCCGGACTTGTCCGAGGTGTTGACCGTGCCGGGTGACGCGACCGCGTATCTTCAGCTCGTCAAGTAACCGGATCAACCGCGGCAGCGCTTCGTCGGCTGGCCGAAAGATTTGCTCTGGAAGCTGCTAGCCGGTTGCCGATTACGACAAACGGACATAGCAAGGCGGCCGCGTCGGTGGAGACTCTATCTGCGCCGGCTCCCTTCGCTCAGTGCGCCCCAGGTGTTGAAAACACCACTGACCACAAAGATTAGCGCGATTAATGCGGCCGACGCATTTAAGCCACGAAATAGATCGCAGAGGCCTATCACTACTAGGACAAGGAACAGAAACACCGCCCCTACGGATAGTGCTTTAGACATCTGCAGTTCCTGGATGACCTAGTGGCGTCGCGTGAACAGCATCAGCTTCAGGCATCTGCTCGCAAGTGTCGGATAACGTGAAATGTTGTAATAGTCTGCCGTGCAGTCAAGCTTTAAAGTGCGCGTCGAAGCCCCATCGAGCGCGGGAGGAACCGAGAGGATGAATTTGTCGGCTTACGCGCAGCAGAAACCGGCATCCGGGAACGGTAGGATCGGCTGGAGGCCGACTACTACGTCGTGGATGGCTGCGGCTTTCCTAATTGCCCTTGTATCTGCAATAGCAGTGCTCGCGATTTTTGGTGCTGGAGAGCGGGGTACGGTGATCGCCTTGCGGGTAACGGCCAGGTGGTCGTTTCTCCTGTTCTGGCTCGCCTATACCGGAAGTGCGATGGCAAGATTGTTCGGACCCCGCCTTGCCGGATTAGCGCGCCGCGGCCGCGACTTCGGGCTCGCCTTCGCGTCGGCACAGGTCGTCCATGTCAGCCTCGTCCTTTGGATTTTTTACCTCGCGCCCGGATCGAATGGCGGGATGGCTTTCTTCTGGGTCGGGATATTCTGCACCTATCTCCTCGCGCTCATTTCCTTACCGCGGCTTCACGACATGCTCGGGCCACGCCTATGGCGGACTTTGCGTACGGCCGCGATCGAATATATTGCCCTCGTCTTCGCCGCCGATTTTATTCTTGCCCCGCTGCAGGCGAATGGGCTTGGTAAGTATCCGCTGAGCTATTTGCCGTTTGCACTCATGCTTGTTGGTGGGGCGGGGTTGCGCGTCGCCGCATACGCGCGGCAACAAATGCTGCCGGCGGCCGCCGTTTAGTGTGCCGCTGTCGGCCCTTGTCGTGGCTCGATATAGACGTTTCGTGAAGGGCAGACAGGGCCATTCTCAGCAAATCAGCAATAAAATGGGTCAGCGTCCAGCATTTTTGTCAGCATTTCACTGTGCACTCGCCGTTCACGTACGCTGCAGAAGCCGCGTTTATCATGGCCTCGATCGCCGTACGCATGGTCAGCAGGGGCGGTATAATGTGCAGCCAACCGCGACGAAAGAACGCCGTCTCGTGTCAGGATAGCTTCTATGCTTCTCATGATTTTTTCTATCGACTTGGTGTCGGCAGGCGAAATGACCTCGAAACAACAATCACATTTCGGGCAGCGCCAAAGATAAATGAAGTGACTTTCATCCCGATGCTCACACCGTTCGGGAAAAAACAGCTCGTTGCTACATTGGACACACGTCATCGCGAATTTGCAATGCCGATCGGATGCCATCGTCATTATGATGCCCTCCGTTATTGAGTAGAGGTACCGCGGAGAAATAACGGTTTTGTGGCAATTCGATTTTGTCGCCACTCACATTAAATTGACGGAGCAAGACGCGCCGACAATCGACAGGAAAATATCGTACCGTGCGCTGCTATTCTTCATTGACGTGGTGCGAAAACATCACCCGGGATTCGAAGCAGCAGCTGCACTTCGGGCAATGCCAAACATGACGAGCGTGGCTTTCACTAAAGTATTCTGATCTTACCGGCGCAATCAGCTCATTGCTGCATTGGACGCAGTTCAGACCAAAGGTGGAGCTGCGATTTGTTATCATCGTCAACGGAACCTCACACGGTTTAGCGTGAGCTAATGGCATGTAGATTTATCAGTATTATGGCAGTCAGCTCACTTTAGCTTGATCTACATAACCTCTACAGCCGGGCTTGATCGCGATGTTCTTGACCGCGGTGGCCACGATCGTGGCGTCGATCAACTCAACATTCATTCGCACTTTTATCCGCATTCAAACTCGCGGCATCCAATATGCTGCAAAGGATTGCGATTTCATGGTCAGTGATGAGGTCATCTGCCTTGCAAGACTCCCGCAATGCACCGGCGCCGCCTTTGAGGATTCCGGCCTCAGCGGAGGGCACGAGAGAGCGCCCAAGTCTCGCCGTGCGCGCCGTCCCAATCGGCCATCCTGTGACCCCCGTCACAACCCTCGAAAGCGGGAGGGAGCATGAAGGATGCGCGCCCGGGCGCGTGTCGCGACGCCGAGAGCCCGTGGCCGGAGCGCCTTGCGGCTTGGGAGCTTGGGAGGCATGCCCCGACCACAACATGGCAGACAGCCGCGTTGCGCGCGGCTGTTTGCTTTTTCAGCCCGCGCCCACACGCTCAATATTCGCCACAATAGTGGCCGCGAACGGGGACCATCCCGTCGCAATTTTGGCGCGTCAAAGCGTCAGATAGGCCCGCTGAATGTCACCGGCTTCGGCGAGTTCGGCCATGGTCCCGGTCCAGCGGATCTGGCCTTTCTCCAGCATGTAGGCGCGATCGGAAACGATTTGCGCAAACCGGACATTCTGTTCGGATAACAGGATCGACAGCCCGCGCTTTTTCAGATCGAGGATCGTGTCGGCGATTGCTTCCACGATCACCGGGGCGATGCCTTCCGATGGCTCGTCGAGCAAGACCACAAGCGGGTTGCCCATCAGCGTGCGCGCTATCGTCAACATCTGCTGCTCGCCGCCGCTCATACGGCCGCCGGGGCGGTAGCGAAGCTCGGCGAGATTGGGGAAAAGCTTGAACAAGGCTTGCGGCGTCCATACCGGCGCCGGCGTGCTGTCGTCAAAGGCGCGTGGAGGCTGCCGCCCGGCGTCGAGATTTTCCTCGACGGTGAGATCGGAAAATATGCGCCGGTCCTCGGGCACAAAGCCGACGCCAAGCCGCGCGATCTCGAACGGCCTGAGCGTCGCGACGTCGCGTCCGTTGAGCTTTACCGTTCCGCTTCGCCGGGACATCAGCCCCATCACCGCCTTCATGGTCGTCGATTTGCCGGCGCCGTTCCGGCCCATTAGCGCGACAACCTCGCCGCGCCCGACCGCAAAGGCGACGTCGTAGAGAACTTGCGCGGCGCCGTACCAGGCATTGAGGTGCTCGACCGTGAGCGCAGGCGGCGTCATCCGGCGACCCCGCGCCGCTCGAGCGTTCGCCCGCTGCCGAAATACACTTGCTGCACCGTCGGATCGTCGCGGATCGTCGCCGCGCGGCCGTCGGCGATCAGGCGGCCGCGTGCCATCACCACAATACGGTCGGCAAAGGCGAAGACCACGTCCATGGAGTGTTCGGTGAAAAGCACCGAGACGCCGCGCTCGACGACGAGCCTCTTGACCAAGGCGATGAGCGCGTTGCGCTCGCGCGGCGCCATGCCGGCGGTCGGCTCGTCCATCAGCAGAAAGCGTGGATCGCTGGCCAGCGCAATCGCAAGCTCGACGCGCTTGACGTCGCCGTAAGCAAGCTCGCTGCAAGGCCGATCCGCGGCCTCGCCCATACCGACCTGCGCCAAAAGTTCAAGCGCGCGCGCGCGATGGTATGACGTCGCCGGGCGCCATAATTTATAGGTCTCGCCGGCATGAGCGATGAGCGCCATTTGTACGTTCTCGGCGACCGTCATCGAGCCGAAGGTGGCGGCAATCTGAAAAGTTCGGGCGATGCCGCGGCGGCAAATCTCGCGCGGCGGCAGCCCGGCGATGTCGCGGCCGTCGAAACGCAAATTTCCGCCGTCGGGTGCAAGCTGGCCGTTGATGAGATTGAAACAGGTCGACTTTCCCGCCCCATTGGGGCCGATCAAAGCGAGGAATTCGCCAGCGCCGACGGTAAAGGTCACGCCATCGACCGCGCGTACCGCGCCGAAATTCTTGCGCAGCGACACAACCGCAAGCTCGGTCATGCGGCACGCCGGCGCGCGGCAAGCTGCACGAACGCACCCACGAGCCCGGACGGAAAGGCCAACACCAGCACAAGAATGATGCCGCCGAGCAGCGCGTGCCAATATTCCGTCTGCTGCATGACGAAATCCTGCAGCACGGCAAAAACCGACGCGCCGACGATCGGACCGGCGAGCGTCTGAATGCCGCCGAGGAGCACCATGACCAGACCGTCGATGGAGCGGCCGATGCTGATCGTCTCCGGCGAGATCGATCCCTTGGCGAAAGCGAAAATGCCCCCGGCAACGCCGCAAACGGTACCGGCAATGGCGAAGGCGAGCCAATGCACCCTTTTCACGTCGATGCCGATCGCCTCCGCGCGCAACGGCGAGTCACGGCCGGCGCGCATGGCGTAACCGAACGGCGCAAACAAAATACGCCGCAATAGGAGAACCCCGACGGCGACGAAGACCAGCGTGAGCAGAAAGAACATTGAAAGCCGATCGAATAGCACGCTGGGCCAAATGCCCAATACCCCGTTCGATCCGCCGGTCAATTCCTGCCATTGGAAAACAATCGACCAGACGATCTGCGCGAAGGCGAGCGTCAGCATCGCGAGATAGACACCCGACAGGCGCACGGCGAACCAGCCGAACAAGAGCGCACCCAACGCGGACGCAACCGGCGCTGCTGCGAGCGCCATGCCCATCGGCGCCGCCAGCCATTTCACCGCCAGCGCGGCGCCATAGGCGCCGAGGCCGAAATAGGCGGCGTGGCCGAACGAATGCATACCGCCCGGACCCATGATGAAATGCAGGCTGGTGGCAAACAGGACCGCGATCAGCACATCGACGCCGAGCACGAGCACGTAGGGGGATGAGCGCGCGAGCAGCGGCAATAACAGCAGCACGAGCAGAACCACAGCGCTCAGAATGACGAGAGAGCGGGAGGCAGGCCGGATCGGCGCCTCCAGCGCGCCCGTCCCGCGCACCGCGACCTGCGGACGGCCGAGCAAGCCCTGCGGCCGCGCGATCAGCACGACCGCCATCACCAGGAATTCGGCGACCAGCGTGAACTTGGAAAAATTCACGGAAAACCCGCCAAGCGTGACCAGCCCGACGCCGATGCAGACCGCTTTGACTTCGGCGATGAGGACGGCGGCGACATACGATCCGATGATCGAGCCCATCCCGCCGATGACCACGACGACGAACGCGTCGGTGATGACTGTCAGATCCATGCCGAGATTCGCGGGCTCGCGCGCGAGTTGCAACGCGCCGCCGAGGCCGGCCAGCAAGGCGCCGAGCGCAAAAACGGCGGTGAACAGCACCGCCTGGTTGACGCCGAGCGCGCCGAGCATCTCGCGATCTTCGGTCGCGGCGCGGACGAGCCGGCCGAAGCGCGTGCGCGCGAATACGACATAGAGCAGGCCAAGCACGACCGGCGCGACGACGATCAGGAAGGCGTCGTAGCTCGGCAGTTGCCGTCCGAGGACTTCGATCGCGCCACGCAGGCCCGGCGCGCGCGGACCGAGCAGATCCTCCGGCCCCCACAACCACAAAGCGGCATCGTTGATGACGAGGAGAAGCGCGAAGGTGGCGAGAAGCTGGAACAGTTCCGGCGCGGCGTAGATCCGACGCAGGAGCAGGATTTCGATCGCCGCGCCGATGATGCCGACGATGATCGCGCTGGCGACGATCCCGCCCCAGAAACCAAGCGGGCCGCCGATCGCCGTCACCAGCGTGACGGCGATGTAGGTGCCCAGCATGTAGAGTGAGCCATGCGCGATGTTGATGATGCGCGTGACGCCGAAGATCAACGAGAGTCCGGCGGCAACGAAGAACAGGCCGGACGCCGAGGCCAGACCGTCGAGGGCCTGGAACGCGAGGCCTTCCCAGTTCATGCGAGTACGATGTCAAAGGCAGAAGGGCGCGTCACCGCTACCTCGTCATTCCCGCCAAGCGAAGCTCGATCCGGAATCCATAACCACAGCATAGCAAAAGTTGCGCCGAGACATCAGACGGCGGCTATGGACTCCGGCTTCGCCGCTCGCGCGGCGCCGCGGAACGACGACACTTAATCCGCCGATGCCGGCCGCAGCTTCTTCACCTCGGCGTCGGGCGGAAGCACGCTTGCGCCGTCGACATAATTGAAATCGACCATGGTGCCGTGGCCGTCCTTGAGCGCGAGCTTGCCGACGAAAGCGCCGAGCGTCGCCTGATGATCGCTGGCGCGATAGACGAACGGTCCAAAGGGGCCGTCCACCTTGAGACCGCCGAAGGCGTCGACGAGTTTTTCGGTGTCGGTCGAGCCGGCTTTGGCAATGCCGGCGGCAAGCGATTTGATCGTCAGATAGCCGACGATCGAACCGACCCGCGGATAATCATTATACCGCTTTTGATAGGCGGTGACGAATGCCTTGTTCTGCGGCGTATTAACTTCGTTCCAGGGGTAGCCGGTGACGATCCAGCCGACCGGCGCCTCGTCCTTAAGCGGATCGAGATATTCCGGCTCGCCGCCGAGCAGGTCGACCACGACACGATCTTTGAACGTGCCGCGGGTGCCGCCCTCGCGCACGAACTTGGTCAGGTCGCCGCCGAACAGCGCGCTGAAAATACCGTCGGGTTTGGCGTCGTCGATCGCCTGCGCCACGGCGCCGGCGTCGATCTTACCGAGCGGCGACGCCTGCTCGGTGACGAATTCGACGTCCGGTTGACGCGCCTTCATCATATCCTTGAAGGCGGTGGCGGCGGACTGCCCGTATTCGAAGTTCGGATAGACCAGCGCCCAGCGCTTTTTCTTGGCGGCCAGCGCGTCGGGCAGCAACATCGCGACCTGCATGTAGGTCGAAGGCCGCAAGCGGAAGGTATAGCGGTTGCCGTTCGCCCAGGTGATCTTGTCGGTCAGCGGCTCGGCGGCGAGAAAGAAGACTTTTTTCTTGCCGGCGAACTCGGTGACGGCGAGCCCGACATTGGACAGGAATGTGCCGCAGAGAATGTTGAGGCCGTCGCCGGTCGCGAGTTCATCGGCCACACGCACCGCATCGCCCGGATTGGCGCCGTCGTCGCGGGACACGACTTCGAGCTTTTTTCCCAGAACGCCGCCGGCGGCGTTGACCTCTTCGACCGCCATCTCCCAGCCCTTCTTGTAGGGGTCGAGGAAGGCCGGTTGGCTCTTGTAGCTGTTAAGTTCGCCGATCTTGATCGTCTGCTGCGCCGACGCCGGCCCCAGTGCCGAGACAGAGAACGCACCGGCGAGAATTGCGATGGCGTAAGCGCGCATGACCTCTCTCCTATCCGCAGATTTCGGTCCTGTTGTCGTCATTGGTCCATATCACGCCGGTCCCGTGCCCGCAGCAACGATCGCTCGCATCTTTGCCGTATCGACCGATCGGCCGTTGCTGATCACATGGGCCGGCGGGGCGTGAAACCACAGCGCCTCGACCTCATCCGGCTGGTCGAGCACCACCAGGTTCGCCGGCGCGCCCCGTCGACAAAGCAAAGCCATCGAAGTTGATTGCCGCGGCCGCATCCACGGTGATGTCATAGAGCTTGACGACGTCTTGCCGGATGCAGGTGAGGATTGACGAAGGACTCCGAAACCAGATTGCCGTGCGCGTCGATTTCCGCCGCGGCGTTGCCGTCGTGCGTCCGGGGAACGCGGCGATGCGGCCGTCTCTGATGCCGATCTCCGCGAGCCCCGCGCCGTTGCCCCACAGACGGGCGCGACGGATCACGATGTCAAACTGTCGGACCATGTTCGGTCAGCATATTATTGTGCGCTGGGCGATAATAGAGCCGCATATCCCTGTACTTGCGAATGCACCAAGAGCCAATTCGCATATCAGGAATGATTACGCGCATTCAAAAAGCGCCCGAAATAAGCCGCAACACGTTGACTTCAAAAGCCTATGATCGTTTAGCATACCGCCACTTTCAGGCCGAAATGGAAGCTACCCGGTGAAAGCCGCGCCGTTTGTCTATCACGCGCCAAAAACCATCGACGACGTGGTGGCGAAGCTGGCCGAGCTGAGCCCACTCGACGGCCGCGTGCTCGCCGGCGGTCAAAGTCTTGTGCCGATGATGGCGTTTCGAATGGCCCGGCCCGCGCATCTGATCGACATCAACGCGGTCGCCGGGCTCGACCGTCTGGCGGTCGACGCGGACAAGCTCTCGATCGCGGCCTGCGTGCGTCACGCGGCTTTTCATCGTCCGGTGGTTCCCGGACCCACCGGCGCGCTGCTCGCCGCCGTCGTGTCGAACATCGCGCATTACCCGATCCGGTTGCGCGGAACGTTTTGCGGCAGCCTGGCCCATGCCGACCCGGCGTCCGAATGGTGTCTGACCGCTGTAACGCTGGGGGCGGAAATCGTCGCGGTCAGTTCCCGCGGCAGCCGCGTCATCGCCGCCGACGATTACTTCGAGGGCATGATGATGACCGCCCTCGCCGAGGATGAATTGCTGCTCGAGGCGCGCATCCCGCTCTTGGCACCGAAGGCCCGCTTCGGCTTCTATGAATTCAGCCGTCGCGCCGGCGATTACGCGATCGCGATGGCGTTGACCACCTTTGCCTTGCAGGACGGCCTCATCGTCGAGCCACGCCTCGGCCTCGGGGGAGCGGAAGGCCGGCCGCGCAGGATGGCGGAAGCCGAATCCATCCTCAAAGGCCAAAAGCCTGGCGCCGAGACGTTTCGCGCCGCCGCCGAAGCTGCCGCCGTCGCCGTCGATCCGCTGGAAGATGTGCACGCGGACGCCGAATTCCGGCTCGATCTGGTGCGCGCGGTAACGCGCCGTGCGCTGGAACAGGCGGCCGCATGAGCGTGCCGACGGCGCCAACCAAGGGCTCGGGCCTCGCGTGGGTGGGCCGTTCCCTCCGCCGCGTGGAGGATCCGGCCCTGCTGACCGGCCGCGGCCGTTTCACCGCCGACCTGTCGGCGGCGCATCGGGTCCGGTTTGTGCGTAGTTCTGTCGCCGCGGGCCGCATCGAAAACATTACAATTCCCGAAAACGCCAACGTATTCACCGCCGCCGACCTCGCCGCGGTGAAGCCGATCAGCCCGGCTTTGCACAAGTTTGGCTACATCCCCGTGGCGCAGCCGGTGCTGGCTTCGGGTTTCGTGCGATTTGTCGGCGAACCGATCGCCGCGGTGGTCGCCGCCAGCGAGGCGCAAGCCGAAGATGTCGCGGACAGCGTGGCGATCGAGATCGGCGAAGCGGCGCCTGTTATCGACGCGCTCGCGGCGCTGGCCGACGGCGCACCGCAGGTGCACGCCGAGGCCGCACGCAACGTCGTCGTCGAAGGCAAGATGGAAACACCGGGTTTTAACGCAGCGCGAAAAGCGGCGCACCGCGCCGTCACGATGGAGGTGCGCTCGCGACGCCAGAACGCCACACCGATGGAGACGCGCGCGGGCCATGCCGCGTTCGATCCGGTTACCGGCCGCGTCACGCTGACCTGCGCCACGCAGATGCCGCATCTGATGCGGACCGCAATCGCTGATTTGATTGGAATGCCGGAAAGCGAGCTGCGCGTCATCGCCCCGGATGTCGGCGGCGGGTTCGGGCAGAAAATGTCGCTCGTCCCCGAATATGTCGTGCTGGTCTGGCTCGCTCGCAAACTGCGAAGCGCGGTTGCCTGGACTGAAGATCGCCGCGAGAACCTGATGTCTTCGTTCCACAGCCGCGATCAGTATATCCGCCTCGAGGGCGCGTTCGACGCCGATGCCAAGTTTGTCGCACTGTCCGCCGAGGTCGTCGCCAATGTCGGTGCTTATTCCTGCTATCCGACGACTTGCGCGGTCGAGCCGCTGATGGCGATGGCCGAACTTCCCGGTCCATACGATGTTCGCGCTTATGCCTGCATCGCGCGCGGCGTGCTGACCAACACCTGTCCGATGGCGCCCTATCGCGGCGTATCGCGGCCGGTGATCACGACGGCGCTGGAGCTGCTAGTAGACGCCGCCGCGGCGCAATTCGGCTTGGAGCCGGTCGAAATCCGTCGGCGCAACCTGATCGAGAAATTTCCCTACACGTCCGCAACCGGCCTCGTCTTCGACGAAGCGTCGTATCGGCAGACGCTCGACATCGCGAGCGAAAAGCTCGACCTGCCCGCATTCCGCAAGCGTCAGCAATGCGCGAGATCGCAGGGACGCTATCATGGCATCGGCTTTGCGACGTTTTCCGAACGGACGGGCTACGGCACCCCGGCCTTCGCCGCCCGCGGCATGGGCATTACGCCCGGGTGGGAAACGGTCGAGCTGGCGATGGACCCTTCCGGCGATCTTGAACTGCGGATCGGTGCGAGTCCGCACGGTCAAGGCCTGCGCACGACGCTCGCGCAGCTTGTCGCCGACGAACTCGGCGTTGCTCCCGACAAAATCAAAGTCGTCCACGGCGACACCGACCGCACGCCCTATGGCTGGGGCACTTTCGCCAGCCGCTCGCTCGTCATTGCCGGCGGCGCAAGCGTGTTGGCCGCGCGCAAGGTGCAGTCCAAGCTCAAGAAAATCGCCAGCCGCCTCCTCGAAGCCGCCGCCGACGATATCGTTTTGGAGGACGGAACCGCGCGCGTCGTCGGAACCGACCGCGCGCTGCCGATCGAGATGCTGGCGCGCGCCGCCTACCACCAGGCCCATCTTTTTCAGGGCGAACTCGATCCGGCAATTTCCGAAACCGCAACCTACGATCCGCCCGGCACGTTCTCGAATGCCTGTCATGCCTGCATCGTCAACGTCGATCCGGACACGGGACGCGTGATCATCGAGAGGTTCGTGGTGGCCGAGGATGCCGGCCGGCTGGTCAATCCGATGATCGTCGACGGCCAGGTTCTCGGCGGCGTCGCGCAGGGGATCGGCAACGCGCTCTTGGAAGAGATCGTTTACGACGACACCGGCAACATCCTGACGGCGACACTCGCGGACTTTCTGCCGCCCACCAGCCGTGAGATCCCGCCGATCGAGCTGTTTCATCTCGAAACGCTGAGCGAAGCGACGATTACGCGCTCCAAGGGTCTCGGCGAAGGCGGAACGATCGGCGCGCCCGCGGCAATTCTCAACGCCATCAATGATGCGCTCACGCCATTCGGCGTCGCCATCAACGAGATACCGGCCACGCCGCAGCGCATCCGCGCGGCGTTGCGCCAGGCGAGAAAGACGATCGCATGAGCGAGCGAAGCGAAATCACGCTGACGGTCAACGGGCAGGCGCACTGCATTCGCGTCGAACCGCGCCGCACGCTGGTCGACGCCATCCGCGAAGATTGCGGCCAGACCGGCACCCATATCGGCTGCGAGCATGGCGTGTGCGGCGCCTGCACGGTGCTGGTCGACGGCGCGCCTGTGCGCTCCTGTTTGATGTTTGCGGTCCAGGCGGACGGCAAAGAAATCCGCACCGTCGAAGGCTTGGCCAACGGAGAAGAGCTCAACGCGCTGCAACGCGCCTTCATGGAGCATCACGGCCTGCAGTGCGGCTTCTGTACGCCCGGTTTTCTCATGCTGATCACCGGCGTTTTGGAGCGCGAGCCCGACATCGGCGATGACGAGCTCGTCGACGTACTCGCGTCCAATCTTTGCCGCTGTACCGGCTACCAGAACATCGTGAAAGCCGTGCGTGCGGTCGCCGGCGAATTGCGGCGGCGCAGAAGCGTCTGAGCGGAGTCGAGCGGCGGATCGATGGCGCCTTTAACCGCAAAGCCGAGGGGAAGACACGTCGGTCAATCGCTGACCCGCCTGGAAGACCAGCCTTTGCTGACCGGCCGCGGCCGTTTTGCCGCCGACATTTCGTTTCCGCGGCAGCTGCATATGCGAATCGTGCGTTCGGATTTCGCGCACGGCCGCCTGCGGGCGATCGATGCCGACGCGGCGCTCGCCACGCCCGGCGTGCACGCGGTATGGACGGCCGCCGACGTCGCCGACATTCCTCCGATCGATTTTCGGCTCACGCGGATCGAAGGCCTCGCACCGTACCGCCAAAGGCTCCTGGCAAGCGACTTCGTACGCTATGTCGGCGAACCGGTCGCCGCAATTTTCGCCGACGATCCGTATCTCGCCGAGGACGCAGCCGAGCTGGTCATGCTCGACGTCGAGGAATTGCCGGCTATTCTGCACGCCGACGCCGAGATCGGCGAATTCGAGCCGGGGCGCCCGACCGAGCCCGCCATCGTGCGCAAGGGCTACGGCGACGTGGATGCGGCCTTCCGCACGGCGCATACGGTCGTCGCGGCGAAGCTTTCGATCGGCCGGCATTCCGGGGTACCGCTCGAAACCCGCGGCGCCATCGCGCGCTACGACGCGGCGCGCGACATGCTGGAGCTTTACGGCGCGGCGAAGGTGCTGCACTGGAACAGGGATCAGCTGGCGCGCATGCTGGGGCGCTCCCCCTCCTCGGTGAACCTTTACGAAGGGCATGTCGGCGGCGGCTTCGGGATTCGCGGCGAGATTTATCCGGAGGACGTGCTGGTGTGCGCCGCAGCGTTACGCATGCAGCGGCCGGTAAAGTGGATCGAGGACCGCCGCGAGCATCTCATCGCTGCCAATCATTCGCGCGAGCAAGACCATAACGTCCGCGCGGCAATCGATCGCGAGGGACATATTCTCGCGCTCGAGGATGAGATTTTCTACGATCAGGGCGCCTATATGCGGACGCACGCGGCAACTGTGCCCGATCTCGCCGCCGCGATGCTGCCGGGCCCCTACCGCATTCCAGCCTATCGGGCGCAGGCGCACATCCGCCTAACCAACAAGACTCCCTGCGGGACCTATCGCGCACCCGGCCGATTCGAGAGCACCTTCGTGCGCGAGCGGCTATTGGACGCGATCGCGGACAAGCTCAATCTGGATCGCGTCGAGATACGGCGGCGCAACCTGATTACCAAACACGAAATGCCCTATGCGCGTTCGCTCGACACGCTCGGCACCGAAATTATTCTCGATTCCGGCGATTATGCGGGTCTCCTCAACAAGGCGCTGGCCGCTGTCCAATGGCCGCTGCTGCGCGAGCGGCTCGCCGCGCGAAAGGCCGCGGGCGAGCTGGTCGGGGTGGGTCTCGCGCTTTTCGTGGAAAAAAGCGGCCTCGGACCGTCCGATCTGGTCAGAATCAACGTCGATGGCGATGGCATGGTGGAGGTTGTTTCGGGTTCGGCTTCGGTCGGCCAGGGCATGGAAACCGCCCTCGCCCAAATTTGTGCAGACGCGCTTGGGGTCGATTACCGGAAAATCCGGGTTACCCACGGGCAGACGGACAGGATCGAGTTCGGAATGGGCGCGTTCGCTTCCCGTGTTACCGTCATGACCGGCGAGGCGACGCGGATCGCCGCGAGCGCGCTGCGGGCCAAAGCGATCGAGGTCGCTGCCGAATTGCTGCAAGCGCCCGCGGGTGTTCTCGATGTAGTGGACGGCGAAGTCGTTCGCGGCGACAGGGCTTCAGGTCCGTCCGTCGGCCTTGGGGCCGTCGCCCGCGCGTTGTCGCCCGGCTCGCCTTTGCTTCACGGCGGCGCCCCCGGGCTTTCGGCGGAGGGTTGGTTCCGGACCAATCACATGAACTATCCTTACGGCGTGCATATCGCCGTGACGCGCATCGATGGCGACACCGGCGCCGTCGATATCGAGCGCTATCTTGTCGCCTACGATATCGGCAAAGCCGTCAATCCCATGCTGATCGAAGGACAGATCGCGGGCGGCTGCGCACAGGGCATTGGCGGTACGCTGTTCGAGGAGTTTTTGTACGATGAACGCGGCCAGCCGTTGTCGGTAACGCTTGCCGACTATCTCATGCCCACAATTCGCGAGATTCCGCCGATCGACGTCGTCATTTCCGAAGATGCGCCGAGCCCGCTCAATCCGATGGGATTGAAAGGCGCCGGAGAAGGTGGCGCCAACGCGGTCGGCGCGGCGATTGCGGCTGCGATCGACGATGCGCTGGACAGGCCCAACGCGGTCAGGGAGCTGCCGATCACGCCGCAACGGCTCAGGCGCCTGCTACGGCGCGCAAGCAAAAACTAGATGTTCGATTGGCGCATGATCTTTTCCGAAAACCGGCTTCCACTTTTGGGGATCATGCTCTACGGATTTTCAGGGAGAAGCACGCATGGACCTCAAGCTTCAAGGCAAGACGGCGCTGGTGACCGGCGGCAGCGAAGGCATCGGCAAGGGCATCGCGCTGGCCTTGGCGAAGGAAGGCGTGGACGTTGCAATCTGCGCACGCCGCAAGGAGCCGCTGGAAGCCGCCGCCAGCGAAATTGCGCGCGCGACCAACCGCAAGATCGTCCCGATCCCGGCCGACCTGCGTCAAGATGCCGAGGCGAAAAATTTCATCGAAGAGGGACACAAGGCGCTCGGACGCATCGACATCATGGTCAACAATGCCGGATCGGCGGCCGGCGGTGTGATCGAGCATTTGACCGAGGAGGATTGGGAGAGGGGACTTCAACTCAAGTTCATGGGCTATGTGCGTTGCCTGCGTTATGCGCTGCCGATCATGGTCAAGCAGGGCGGCGGACGCGTCGTCAATTTGATCGGCAATGACGGCGTGAAGCCGTCCTATTGGGAAATCTGTCCGGGCGCCGCCAACGCCGCCGGGCAAAATCTCACGCTTTCGCTGGCCGGCCAATACGGCAAGAACGGCATTAGCTTCGTCGCGGTCAACCCGGGCCCAGTGCGCACCGAACGCTGGGCAGGTCTGGTCAAAGCCATGTCCCGCGACATGAAAATCCCCTACGAAGAAGCCGACACGCTGGCGCCCGCCTCGATCCCCATGGGACGCATCGCGGAAGTCGAAGAGGTCGCCAATCTGGTGGTGATGCTGGCTTCTCCGCTGATGCAAATGGTGAACGGCACCATGATCGAAATCGACGGCGGCCAGGATAAGCCGTTGATGGACCGTTTCCGCGACAAGAATCAATAGCGCAAGCGGCGCTCGATCCACTGTGCATGATTGAGCGCCGCCGCCGTTTTTCTTTCGCCATCCGCAAACGGTTTAGGCGAGATCGCTCGATACGATCTTCTTGACGCCGGCCGCCGTCATGTCTTCCCAGGCCTTGGCGATCGATCCGTTGATATCGATACCGCGGCAGGCGTCGTCGACAACATAGACGTTGAGGCCGGCATTCCGGGCGTCGATCGCCGTCCAGGCGACGCAGAAGTCGGTGGCGAGCCCAGTCACGAAGACCGTATCGATCTTGCGTTCCTTGAAATAGCCCGCGAGACCGGTGCGGGTCTCCTTGTCGGCTTCGAGGAAGGCCGAGTAGCTGTCGACGTCGTTGTGGAAGCCTTTGCGGATGATCAGTTCGGCGTGCGGAATATCGATGCCCTTGGCGATATGCGCGCCTTCGGTGCCCTGGACGCAATGGTCGGGCCACAGCACCTGATTGCCGTAGGGAAGCTTGATTACCTCGAAGGGCTTCTTCCCCTCGTGGCTAGACGCGAACGAAATGTGGTGCGCGGTGTGCCAATCCTGCGTCATCACCACGTTCTCGAAATCCTTGGCGATGCGGTTGATTACCGGAATCACTTGATCGCCGTCTTTGACCGCCAGGCTGCCACCGGGCAGGAAGCAATTCTGCACGTCGACCACGATCAGTGCGCTCGACGGACCGGGTTTTATCTTGTCGGCCGCGAAAGCCATGCCGGCCCTTCCGAGCACGGTATGCACCCAAGCTGCGCCGGCAAGACCGAAGATCACTTCACGCCGTTGTAGAATCGTCATGGTACCCTCCTTCGGATCAACGCCCCGGGCGACCCTCCCGCCGATTGAAGCGCAGATTGCCGGCCGTCTGCAATACTGACTGCCCACGCGCGCCGGAATAATTTCGGCAGGCCGCGCTTGTACGGGAACGCCGTCGCCTCGCTCCGCGGTGCCCCTTTCGACGAAACACGCGTTATGCTTTAACGTCATCAGGTGGTTAGCCTCCGGCTCTCATGCTGAAATTGAGCAGGGAGAGGCCGGGGTTCAAATCCTCGCCACGCATGCCACTCGCTCCGGAGCCGCCATGAGTATTTTCGCCGTGAACTATCTATGCCGCGAGGTTTTGCGCGACCATGCCTTTCGCGCGGGGATGAAGGCCGATCCAGCCAAGGCGCTGGCGCCGCTGGACCTTACCGACGACGAGCGGCGCGCGCTCATCGCCGGCGATGTCGGCAGTCTCTATCGTATGGGTGTCAACGGCTTCCTCATGGGCTATCTCGCCCGCTTCGAGGTCTGTGGCCTCAATGTCGAGATCTACAATGAGCGCATGCGCGCCGTGAAGGTCGACGAGATCGGACAACCGGTCGCTTGAGGCGCCCGCCGCCAACCGTCGGGATCACCGCCCGGCGAGCGCAAGCGCAATTCCTTCGAGCGCGCTCACGATCACAACCACCAGCGGCGGCGCCCGCCAGACGCTGAGGAGAACGAAGCCGACAAGCGCGACGCCGAAATCGCCCGGCGTTTTGACCGAACTCGTCCACAGCGGATTGTAAAGCGCGGCACCGAGCAGACCGACAACCGCCGCATTGACGCCGCGCATGACGGACTGAGCCTCGATGCGCGTACGAAAACTATCCCAGAACGGCAACGCACCGAGCAGAATGAGAATGCCGGGAAGGAAAATGCCGAAGAGTCCCAGTGCCGCGCCGGCGACGCCATGCGGCGACGGCTTGACCACAGCGCCGAGATAGGCTGCGAAGGTGAAGAGCGGCCCCGGGACCGCTTGCGCTGCGCCATAGCCGGCAAGAAACGCTTCGTCGCTGACCCAGCCGGGCGCGACGAACGCCTCGCGCAAGAGCGGCAGCACAACGTGGCCGCCGCCGAAGACCAGCGCGCCCGAGCGATAGAAGGCGTCGAACAGCGCAACGCTCGGCGAACCATTTAGGGCCTGCAAAACCGGCAGCCCAATCAGCAAAATAAAAAATGCCGCAAGGGCCAGGAGTCCGGCGCGGCGCGAGACCGGCATGGCGATGTGGCCTTCCGCCATCGGCGGCGCATTGCGGCAAAGCCACAGGCCGAGAATGCCTCCGAGCAGGATGGTCCCGATCTGGGCCAGCGACGAACTGCTGAACAAGATGATCAAGGCGCTCAGGACTGCGATGGAGGCACGCTCGCGGCCCGGACACAGCGTGCGCGCCATCCCCCACACGGCCTGCGCGACGATGGCGACGGCGACGAGCTTGAGGCCATGGAGCACGCCCGTTCCCGCGGGACCGCTCAGCGCGCCGGCCCCGTAGGCGAACAGCACCAGGATAATCGCCGAAGGCAGCGTGAAGCCGGTCCATGCCGCGAGCGCGCCAGCATAGCCAGCCCGCATCAGTCCGATCGAGAATCCCACCTGGCTGGAAGCAGGGCCGGGCAGGAACTGGCACAGCGCGACGAGGTCGACGAACGCTTGCTCGTCGAGCCAGCTCCGGCGGACCACAAACTCTTCGCGGAAATAGCCGATGTGAGCGATCGGCCCACCAAATGAGCTTACGCCAAGCTTGAGGAAAACGCGCAACACCTCCAACGGCAAGCCTGTTTGCGATTTCATCACTGCTACCTGGGGCGCAGCGAAATCCTTCGCATCGTTTCTGTCATTGCCCGCGCTATCCATATGCCGCCTCTTCGACCGTGCCCGGATGACGATTGGAGGCCCTTACGAATAGGTGATCAAGCCGGCGAAGCCTTCATCCATAGTGTCGGGCCGGGATCGTCGGCCAGGAAATCGATCTCGGCCGTCGTGCATCGCGGCGTGCTCAAGGTATCCTTTATCAATCCCGAGATCGACGTGTTGCCCAACTTTGGTCACCTCGAATGTATGCCGGTGGCTATGGACGATGCCCATCGCCGCTTGTTTATTCATCACGAGGCGATATCGCTCGCCTTCCTGCACGGTAAAAAGCGGATTGGTATCGGGCCAGGATTTTCCATTGATGGTCCGACGATTATAGCCACCGCGCCCACCGGGAACTTTCTCGTATGTCGGCTGGATTGTCTTGTCGGGTACTTTTCGCCGGCGGAACAGGGCGGTTCGGCTAGCGCGCGTGATCCCGGCTCAACAGCGCATCCAACGACCATGCGCCCCCGCCTTCGATCAATAGGTAGATCGATCCCAGCAGCATACAGAAATCGGCGCGCGCCTCGTGCGCCATGCTCCAGAAGCCGTAGCGCGGCAGCTTGGGCAGATGAAAAATCCAGAAAGCATGCCCGAGCAGGATCGGGATTTTTGTCGACACAATTGCGACAATCACGATTATGATTAGCGGAACCGCCGCAAGCCGGGTGAAAAGGCCGAGAACGATCAGCGCGCCGCAGATCATTTCAACGACGCCGACAAGCGGGCCCATAAAGTCAGGATAGGGAATGCCGATATTGGCAAAGCGCCCCGCTCCCAGAATATCCGGGAACGTCAGCTTCTGAATCCCCTCGGGGAAGAAAACCACGAGGCCAACCAGCAAACGAATGAGGATCGACCAGCCGGGCGCGCGCGTCCCGAAGAGGATAGTCCGCCAGTTCGTGGTTTCATCTTCGCTCATGCTTAACCTTCGTCTTGATCTCAGTTTTTGAGATAGCTGCTCTTATACCAGTCGACGATCTCGCTCCCGGTCGTCAGCCATACCTCCGAACGCGAGGTAATGTGGGCAAGCGCCTTGGCGAAATATTTGCTGCGGTGCGGATAGCCGACCAGAAAAGGATGCAGACAGATCGACATCACCCGGCCGGTCTCGGCGCCGTCCTCGTAGAGCACGTCGAACTGGTCGCAGATCATCTGCCCGAAGACTTCAGGGCTCTGATGCAGATCGAGCAGCGCCGGAATGTCGTTGATCTCCACGGAATAAGGCATGGCGATCATCGATCCTTTCTTCACCCGCATCGGATAAGGCTGGTCGTCGTTGACCCAGTTGCCGACATACTCGATACCGTTCTCGGCTAGGATATCGAGCGTCCGCACGGTCTCGCTCAAGGCCGGGCTGAGCCAGCCGCGCGGCGTCTTGCCGACGCCCTCGGCGATGGTGCCGACGACTTCCTTGATGATCGCGCGCTCCTCGGCTTCCGACTGGCCGTGAAACAGCGTCGAGTTGTTGGTGCCGTGTCCCATCCATTCCCAGCCGAGTTTTTTTCCCTCTTCGATGATGCGCGGATAGCGCGCGCAAACATCCGAGTTCAGCGCGACCGTGCCCTTGACGCCGTATTTCTCCATCACCTCCATCATCCGCCAGACGCCGACGCGCACTCCGTAGTCGCGCCACGAATAATTGAGGACATCAGGATTAACCGGCAGGTTGGTCAGCCGCGTCGACGGGCGATTGAACAGAAAGTGCTCGATATTCGGGATGACCCACACGGCGACGCGGGCGCCATTCGGCCAGGTCAGGCGCGGCCGGTCGACGATTGCCGAGTAAGTGAACCGATCGTGCTCCGTCGGCACGGCCGGTTGCGGCGGCGCGGTCCTTCGCGCACCGCGAGGTGCGGCAGCCCCAGCGCGCGATTGAACGAGGCGTTTCTTGACGGACTTGCGCGGCACGTCATTCTCCCTTTGGCGAGCGGCATTATGGTCTAGCGACTTCCCGCTGCACCGCTTAGTCTGGCACACCAACTGCGCGAAAGTGAATGCGCAGCAAGGAGCTCACGGGATGGCCGATATCGTCGCCGGATTTGGCGTGCCGCATACCCCGGTCTTTCCGTTCTTCGTCAAGCGCGACGGCCCCAACTGCGAAACCGCCAAATTGTTCGCGGCGCAAAAAGAGCATCTTGCCGCCGCGCGGCCGGACGTGATCGTGATGTTCGACACCGATCATCTGAATACGTTCTTCCTTGATAACCTCCCGATTTTCGCCGTCGGCGTGGACAAGGCCTTTACCGGTCCGAACGACGAGCCGCGGGAAATGCCGCTGTATAAAATCCCCTCGGTGGTCGATCTGGCGGCGCATATCCGCCGGGCCAGCATCGAAGCCGGCTTCGACGCCGCCCTGACGCAGCATTACTCCGTCGACCACTCGATCGCCGTGCCGTTGCACTTCCTCACGCCGGAGATGAACGTTCCGGTCATCCCCTTCTTCATCAGCGGCCACGTGCCGCCGCTGCCGTCCGCGCAGCGCTGCCATGCGTTGGGCCAGGCGGTCGCGCGCGCCATCGCCTCTTGGCCGGCGCCGCTGCGAGTCGTCGTCATGGGCAGTGGCAGTTTCTCTCTCGAAGTCGCGGGCCCGCGCATGGCGCCGGGCCGCACCGACGGCGTGCCCGATCCGGATTGGGCGTTGCGGGTCATCAAGTATCTCGAAGAGCAGCAGATCGAGAAGCTCATCGCCGAGGCGACCCAACATCAGCTGCTCAAAGCCGGCAATGTCGGCGGCGAATTGCTCAACTGGATCGCCATGCTCGGCGCCATCGGCAGCCACAAGCCGAACTACGTCGCTCCGCAAATGCAGAATGGCCACGCCTACGGCGTGTGGCGCTGGAACTGATCATCACGTCGTGCGCGTTAGCCCGCCGTTGACGTAAAGCGTCTGCCCAGTGATGAAACCCGCGTCGTCGCTGGCGAGGAACGACACCGCGCCGACAAGGTCGGAGACCTGCTCGTTGCGCTTGATCGACTGCATGTTGGCCATCAGATCGAACAACCCTTGAGTGGACAATCCGCCGGCGACTTCCCTGCGCGCCAGCGTTCCCGGCGTGCGCGTCAGCCCCGGCGCAATGGCGTTCGCGGTGACGCCGTGTTCGCCGAACTCGGTGGCGAACGAGCGCGTGAAGCCGATGACGCCCGCTTTGCTGGTGATGTAATGGACGAAGTGGGGAACGAGCAAACTGACGGTATCGGAGGCGATGTTGATGACCCGCCCCCATTTCCGCTGCCGCATGCCGTCGGCAAACGCCTTCGTCATCAGGAACATGGAATCGAGGTTGACGGAAAGAACGCGGCGCCAGTCTTCGAACGTGATTTCGTCGAAGGTTTGCACCGGATAGATACCGGCGTTGTTAACGAGAATGTCGCAATGGCCGCCGTTCTTCTCCACCGCGTCCTTCAGCTCGGCGACGCTCGCCGGATTGCTCACGTCGCAGGCAACCGCGGTTGCCTTACCGCCGACACCCGCAATCAGTTGCAGCGTCTGATCCGCTGTGTCGCGATCGGCGATGACGATCCGGGCGCCCTGCTCCGCCAACCGGACCGCCGACGCCTGGCCGATGCCGGACGCGGCGCCGGAAATGACCGCGGTCCGTCCTTGATGTCTTTTTGTCACTACAGCACGCGTACCGTTTCGCGCTGAACTGCGTCCGGACCCATAGGTTAGAACATCGGATAGGCCGGATTCAGCGGCAGCCCGAACTCGGTGCGCCCGAAATTCTCCGCCGGCACGTCCCAGTTCATCACCACGTGCGAAGAGATGGCGTGGACGTCGCGCCAGCAGCGTTGCGCGGTATTGTTGTCCATCAAGCCGCTCGACCCGGCGATCTTGATCAGCGCATCCATCGCATCGCGCAGGATGCGCATGGCGTAGGTAAAGTCGCGCCGCAACAGCGTCCGCGTCTCCATCGTCATGCCCGTATAATCCTTGCGGGCGGTCGCGAGCGAGCGCCGCGCCAGAAGCTCAGCGGCATCGATCTGGGCGGCGATTTCGGCGACTTTGAGCTGCACCGGGACATGCTGGGCGATGTTGAGCTGCGTGTAGGTCAGGTACCGCTCCCGCGTCCATTGCACGAAATCGGCGTAACCGCCGCGGGCGACGCCGAGCGCGGGTCCCAGCAGCGCGTAGGAATGCACCGCGATGAATGGCGTACGGTAGATCGAATTGTGATTGACCTTCGATCCGGGCGAGCAGGCGTCGCGCAGCGTCGAGAACGACACGCTGCGATGCTCGGGCACGAACACGTCATCGAGCACCGCGGTGATCGAGCCGGTGCCGCGCAGTCCCGCGCAAAACCAGGTGTCGTCCGTCTTCAGCTGCGACACCGGCACCAGATAGAGCCGCATGTCGGGATGATCTTCGCCGGCGCGGAACGCAAGCCCGCCGATCATGATCCAATGCGAATGCCGCAAGCCGCTGCACCAGGACCAGCGACCGTCGAGCCGGTATCCGCCGGGCACAACGGTGATCTTGCCTGTCGGCGCCGCCGAGGTGGCAATGCAGGCCGCCTTGTTCTCGCTCCACACGTCGTGCTGCGCCTCTTCCGGAAAGAGCGCGAGTATGCAGGCATGATCGGCGAGATAATTCAGGCACCAGGCGGAGGAACCGCAGGTCGACTTGCCGAGCTCGATGGCGATATCGAACGCGACCTCATGGTCGTGCTCGTAACCGCCCCACCGCTTCGGTTGCAGCGCGTGGATCAGCCCGGCGTCGATATATTCCTCAACCGACTCGCGCGGAATGTTGCGGTCGAGCTCGGCCTTGAGCGCGCGCTCGCGCAGCTTCGGCGCCAGTTTCCGCGCACGCCCGACCAATTCGGCAGCACTCGGGATATTGCCCGGCTTGGCGGCTGGGCGCACTTCGGCAAGGCTCATAATGTATCCCTCCCTTTGACGACAGATTGCGCCGGCAGCACAATGGAATCAAGCAGTGGCAGAAGCCGCGGCACGGCGATGCGCGCCGAATCGTAGGGGGAAATATGCGTCTTGGATTTTTCATGATGCCGGTGCATCCGCCGGCCCGCTCGTTCACCGAAACGCTTGCCGAGGACACCGAGAAATCCCTGCTCGCCGACAAGCTCGGCTTTACCGAACTTTGGCTCGGCGAACATTTCTCGGCGACGAGCGAGCCAATCCCCTCGCCGATGATGTTCATGGCCGGGCTCGTTCCGCGCACCAAGAATTTGCAATTCGGTACCGGCGTCATCTGCCTGCCCCATCACGACCCGGTCGTGGTTGCGGCCGAGACGGCGCAATTTGATCACATGAGCCGGGGCCGTTTCATGCTCGGCGTCGGGCCGGGCGGCCTCGTTTCCGACTTCGAGCTGTTTCGCCAAACCGACGTGGCGGTGCGCAACCGGATGGTCGTGGAATTGGTCCGCATCATGCAGCAGATCTGGTCGCAGGATCCGCCATACAATATCGACGGCGAATTCTGGAATGTGCGGCTGCAAGATGCGGTCGTCCCTCGAACTGGGCATCGGCTACATGCCGAAGCCCTACCAGCACGGCGGCCCGCCGATTTCGCTCTCGCTCGCGAGCCCGCATTCATCGTCCGCGCGCACGGCGGCGCTCAACGATTGGGGCATCCTCTCGGCCAATATCATTCCGACTTATTCGGTCGCGTCGCACTGGGCGATTTACAGCAAAGCCCGCGCCGAGGCCGGCAAACGCGTTTCCGGCGAACAGTGGCGCGTGGCGCGCAACGTCATGGTGGCGCCGACCGAGACCGAAGCCTACGACCGCGTCTTCGGCGAGGAGGCGGCGAACCGCTACTTGTTTGAATACGTCCGCACGGTGCTCGACAGAGTGGGCATATTGGTCGTCATGAAACCGCGGCCCGATATGTCGGACGAAGAGGCGACTGTCGAAGCGATCATCGAAGGCTGCGCGCTCTACGGCTCGCCAAAAACGATGCTCGACAAGCTCGTGGCCTTCCGCGAAGAGGTCGGACCCTTCGGCACGCTGCTCATGACCGGGGTCGACTGGACCGGACCCAACGAGGCCTGGGAACGGCAGTCGATGGCGCTGCTTGCCCAGGAGGTTCTGCCGAAATTCCGGCAGCACGTGCTCGCGCAAGCCGCGGAGTGAATTGCGGAACCTGTACGATCGCGGCAGTTTTAGGAGAATTGCACGCCGCCGCACTTGTTCCGGTGGGGGAAATTGTCGCACCGCGAGGGTGTCGGGCCACGAGAGTTTCATATTCGCGTCGCAGCGACGCCACAGACGCCGCGCAACATCAGGGAGTATTGGGACAGATCGGGGTGCAGTGAAGGAAACGTCGAGGAGGTTCGACGATGAGCATCCAGTTCGCTTGCAACACCTCTGAGCCTGTAGCCCACGAGTTCCGCCGACCCAAATGCCCGCGCTGCGGCAGCGTTCTGCTGATCGCCGAGGAATCCGCGTTTAATCTCAGAGGTCGCATCCGCCACGCCTGGTCGTGCGACGACTGTGCCCACGAGTTCGTGACCTCGATTGCGTTGTGGCTGCGTTAGCCCAATTTAGGGCGATGGTCTTTGGTTTGCGTTCAGCCTTCTGTTTGCGTCGTCTCTGTCTGCGTCAGTTTGCGTAAGCTCGTGAGCGCCGCGCATTGCCGCCGCATCTGCGCGGAGCCGCAGCGATCGCCTGAATTTCACGGCCTTAGTAGTCGCGCTTGCTCGTTGCGTCGGTAGAAAGCGCGAGTGAAGTGACCCGCCGGCCTTGCGTAACATGCGGTCGGCGGGTTCTTTTTCAGATGTCTTCGCTGTGAAGATCGCGTTTGGCGATCCATTGCTCCTTGGTTGCGCCGACATAGTCGGCGAAGCGGCCGGCAGCGATTGCCCCCCGCGCCCCCGCCATCAGTTCCTGATAGTAAAAAAGATTGACGATCGACAGCAGTGTGCCGCCGAGCGCCTCGCCGCTGCGGAACAGGTGATGCAGATAGCCGCGCGAGAAGTCGCGCGCCGCGGGGCAGCGGGCCTCGGCGTCGAGCGGCCGCGGGTCGTCGGCGTGATGCGCGTTCTTGATATTGATGCGGCCGAAGCGGGTGAAAGCGAGGCCATGACGGCCGTTGCGGGTCGGCATCACGCAATCGAACATGTCGATGCCGCGCGCGACCGCTTCGAGAAGATCGCCGGGAGTGCCGACACCCATGAGATACCGCGGCCGCTCGGCCGGCAGCGCGGGCGCCGTCTCGGCGACGATTTTCAGCATCACCTCCTGGGTCTCGCCGACGGCAAGGCCGCCGATGGCGTAACCGGGAAAGCCGATCGCGGCGAGAGCGCGCGCGCTCTCGGCCCGCAGCGCCGGGTCGTCGCCCCCCTGCACGATGCCGAACAGCGCGCCGCCCGGCGCCGCACCTTCGAACGCGCGCTTGCAGCGCTCGGCCCAACGCAGCGACAAATTCATGGCGCGCTCGATCTCGCTGCGTTCGGCCGGCAGCCGCACGCATTCGTCGAGCTGCATGGCGATATCGGAGCCGAGCAGGATCTGCACCTCCATGGCGCGCTCGGGCGTCAGTTCGACCATCGCGCCGTCGATGTGGGAGCGGAAGGTGACGCCGCCTTCGGTGATCTTGCGCAGCGGCGAAAGCGACATCACCTGGAAGCCGCCGGAATCGGTGAGGATCGGATACGGCCAGCGCATGAAGCTGTGCAGCCCGCCATGCGCGGCTATGCGCTCGGCGGAAGGCCGCAGCATCAGGTGATAGGTGTTGCCGAGCAGGATTTCGGCGCCCGACGCGCGCACGTCGTCGGGATGCACGCCCTTGATGGATGCCTGCGTGCCCACCGGCATGAAAGCGGGCGTGTGCACGACGCCATGCGCGGTCGCCACTTCGCCGGCGCGCGCGGCTCCGGCGGTCGCAGTCAAGCAGAATGAGAACGGCGCGGACATTCGGAATTCAGGTTGCGCGAAACAACAAGCATGCATCGCCGTACGAATAAAACCGAAAACCGCGCTCGATCGCGTGCGCGTAAGCCCGCCGCGTCGTCTCGAGCCCGCAAAAGGCCGAGACCAGCATGAACAAAGTCGAGCGCGGCAGGTGGAAATTGGTCAGCATCGCGTCAACCGCGCGGAAGCGGTAGCCGGGCGTAATGAACAAAGCCGTTTCGCCGGAGAATGCCGCGAGCGCACCATTGTCGCCCGCGGCGCTTTCCAGAAGCCGCAACGCGGTCGAGCCGACCGCAACCACCCGTCCCCCCGCACGCCGCGTTGCATTGAGCGGCGCCGTAGTCTCGGCGCTGACACTGCCCCATTCCGGCTGCATGCGGTGACCGGAGGTGTCTTCGGCCTTGACCGGCAGGAACGTACCGGCGCCGACATGCAGCGTCACCCGGTGCAACGCTACACCGCGCGCACGCAACGCCTGCACGAGCGTTTCGGTGAAATGCAGCCCCGCGGTCGGCGCCGCCACGGAACCTTCTTCGCGCGCGAATATGGTCTGGTAGTCGATGCCGTCCTGCGCGTCGGCAGCGCGGCGGCCGGCGATATAGGGTGGCAACGGCATGTCGCCGCGCTCGGCCAGCGCCGCGTCGAGCGCAGCGCCGTGGAAGGCGAAGGCGAGCGTGATTTCGCCGTTCCCTCCTTTGGCCTCTACCGTGGCGTCAAGCTGATCGAGAAAGCACACCCGGCCTTCGCTGCCGAAGCGCACGACGTCGCCGACCGCAAGCCGCTTGCCCGGTTTCACCAGCGCGTTCCAGCGCGAGCCGTCGAGGCGTTTGATCAGCGTTGCCGCAATCGCCGGTTCGCGATCGCCTCGGCCGATACGGCGGCCATGGAGACGAGCCGCGATCACCTTGGTGTCGTTGACGACGAGCGCGTCGCCGGGACGCAGCAAGTCCGGCAGATCGCGCACGGTCCGGTCTTCGAACGCCGCCGCGCCCGCATGCACCACCAGCAGCCTCGCGGCATCGCGCGGTGAGGCTGGCCGCAGCGCGATGCAGTCTTCCGGTAGCGCAAAATCGAACAGGTCAGTGCGCATTGCCGCTTGCGCCGCCGCGTCGGCGCTCATCGCCGGTCTTTCACGCCGCTCCCCGCCGGATCGTGCGCGAAATGCATGGCTTACAGAGCACGCGGCGACCTCACGACGACTTCACGACTCGGCGTCCGCCGCCACCTGCACCTTGACGATGCGATCGGGATCGCTCGGCGGTTCGCCGCGTTTGAGCTTGTCGACGACGTCCATGCCCTCGACGACCTCGCCGACCACCGTGTACTGGCCGTTGAGGAATGCGCCGTCGTCGAACATGATGAAGAACTGGCTGTTCGCCGAATGCGGGCTGCTGGAGCGCGCCATCCCGACGATGCCGCGTGTGAACGGCACGTCGGAAAACTCGGCCTTCAGGTTCGGGTGCTTGGAACCGCCGGTGCCGTTGCCGTATTGCCCGTCGCCGGTCTGCGCCATGAAGCCGTCGATGACGCGATGGAACGGCACGTCGTCGTAAAACTGCTCGCGCGCCAGCAGCTTCATGCGGTTCGGCATGACCCGGCGCCACATCGGTTCGCAGCGCGACGACGACTGTCCCGCGCGTGGTCTCGATGACGAGTGCATTTTCCGGATCGATGTTGGGAGAGGTTTCACGGGATGTGGACAACATACAAACTCTCTTCGGTTCGTTGGCCCATGCTCTAGTCTATGTCCGACAGCTATTATTCAATCGTGGCCTTATTGATGTAGTCGAGAAGACCAAAGCGTTCCGCCAGATATTGGTTGCCTTGGGCTTGCAGCTTGCCCTGCTCGGGCCCCAGTCCCTGCGGCGCGCCTTCGCCGTAACCATTATACAGCGAGTCCACGACTTTCATGCCGGACACGACCTGGCCGAAGGGCGAGAACCCCTGGCTATCGAGATTGTGGTTGTCGCCGAAACTGATGAACACCTGGGTAGTGCGCGTGTTGGGACCGGCGGTCGCGAACGTTACGAAAGTCCGCTTGTTGCTAATCCGCACCGGATCGTCCTTGATGCGCGCCTCCTTCCACACGGCGGACACCTTGGGGTTACCGTTGATACCGAATTGCACCATGAAGCCTTCGACCACGCGGAAGAAACGCGCGTCGTCGTAAAAGCCGTTCTTGACGAGGTTGTAAAAGCGATCGGCGCCGTTCGGCGCCCAATCGCGATGGACCTCGATGACGAACGGTCCTTTGCTGGTGTCGAACGTCGCCCGATAGACCGGCGGAGCTTGCTCCTTCAATGCGGCAGGGTTCATGAGACCCTGGCTCCAGCTTTGCGTAACACTGGCGAGCACGAACACAACAGCGAGAAAGCGAGTCATGGCACCTCCCGAATCGGGCCCGTTCAGGCCTTCGCAAATTTCTTCTTAAGACGCGCAGCAACCTGGGCGGGCACGAAGGCGGAAACGTCGCCGCCCATGCTGGCTATCTGGCGCACCAAAGTGGCCGTGATCGGGCGCACTTGGGGCGAAGCGGGCAGAAACACCGTCTGCAAGCCTGGCGATATCGCCGCATTCATCCCCGCCATCTGCATTTCGTAGTCGAAGTCCGCGACATCGCGTAGGCCACGGATTAGGATCGTCGCGCCTGCCCGCTGCGCCGCCGAAACGACGAGATCGCCGAATGTGGTGCAGGCGATCTCGCAGCGGGCGCCGCGTCCGAGCGGGGTGCAAATCTCCTCGAGCATCGCCAGGCGTTCCTCGACCGCGAACAGCGGCGCCTTGCCGGGATGGACCCCGACGGCAAGGACCAGCCGGTCGGCGAGCCGTACGGCGCTCCGCACCACGTCGAGATGGCCGTTGGTAATCGGGTCGAAAGACCCGGCAAAGAGCGCAACGCGAGGCATGCGCGGGGGTCTAGCCCGCGCTTAATCCGACTGCAAGACGAGACGGTCGCGACCGCGGCCGGAAAGGACAAAGGGCCCCGGCTGCCCATTGGCCGGCCAGTCTTCTGCGAACGTTCGCCGATTAGCGATGATTCTTAGAAAACCTTGAAAGTGCTTTCAGACCAATAACGCAAGCAGCAAAATTGTGATGCGCCTCAAGGATGCGGCGGCCGGAACGGCGAAGCTGCCGCCACGCCAGAAAGCGACCCCGCGCAGATGCGGGCACGAAGCGAAACAAGAACGGCGTGTCATGCTGAAATCCGTTTACGCCGTCGCAGCGGCGGCGATTGTTGCAGGTGCGTTCGTCGCCACGCTGAGCGTTTCGGGCAGGTCGAGGCCCGCGGTTCGGTGCCGGATATCAAGGGCCGATCGGGCCGATATACGCCCGCTGGCGCGGGACTGCTCGCAAAACGCATGGCCGTATTTCGAGGCCGCTTGCCTCCGGGACACGCGCAATCCGTTCGGCCAGGCGCGAGGCGCGCATCGTTTCACCGGATCGGTGAACCTCGTGCATTGAAGCTTCAGCTTCCGCGCAGAAAATCTCGCTTAATGCGCATGCCTTCCAGGATATCGATATCGACGGAAATGATCTTTTGCCCGCCCGCGTCCTCGGCGTTAGTCACCCTCACTGTAACGTCGGCGTCGTAAAAGCTCTCGAGCTGCTTTGCGGTCTGCGTGATAAATAGTCTTGATGCGACCGCTATCGGGACCTCGACGCCGGGCGCCAATCCATGTTCGAACCTATAGTTGAGGCCGCCCGTCATCCATTTGCCGGCATGGCCGCCGACGGTCAGCACCTCGCTTACATAGATGCGGGAGAGTACGCTCTTGCTCTCACTGTAAAACGAAAATATTCTATGGTCGGCAGATTGCGGCGGCGATCCCAATAATATCTGGGATGATCGATTGCGACGGCGGTCAGCAACTCGTATTCGGCCGCCGAACGTGCCTCGTTGCGCGAAATTTCGCTGTCGAGATCGGAGGCAACGCGGCGTATCACTTCCGACGCGCTTCGACCGCCGATTGCGGGCCGGACCCTGTCGAGATAGCGTAGCGGATCTGCGACGGTGGCAAGGGTTGCCAGATTGTTGAGCGCATCATGGCTCGCCGACTGCAGCACGTTGCTCTGCGCCATATTGCCGAGCGCCAAAGTCAACAAGGCGATCTCGAATCTTCGCCGATCGTCGACGTTCAATTTCGCGGTGATTTCGCCGAGACTCTTTTGATACGCGGTGGGGTGGACGCGTCGAACGTCGGATCGTGATCGCACGCGGCCAGTACGAGGCACGCCAGCAGGGCAAGACGCGGTGTTCGCATGACGGTCACACGGCTTGGCGGCGAACAGGGTTCGTCCCGCGCCGATGCCTCGTCGCCGCCTTAGCGGTGGATGATCAAGAAATGGTTGTGCTATCGGGACAATCATTCACGATGATTAACAGGCTGTAGGCGCCGATCCGCCACTCACAACGGGCCTCCCGGACAGAGCAGTGGGTCTAGCGGCCCCTCCACGATCGCGGTAAGCGTAAGCGGTGCGCGGCGGCCCGCAATAACGCCCGCAATAACGAAAGCTTGCTCGGTGATTTGCCTCATCGATAACTATGACAGCTTCACCTTCAACCTGGTGCACTATCTCGGTGACCTGGGGGCGGAGGTGCGCGTGCATCGCAACGACAAGATCACCAGCGCCGCCGTCCTTGCCACCGAGCCCGACGCCATTGTGCTCTCGCCCGGCCCCCGCACGCCGAGAGAGGCCGGCATCTGCCTCGATCTGATCGCAGCCGCTTCCGGCAAAATCCCGATCCTCGGCGTCTGCCTCGGCCATCAGGCGATCGGCGACGCCTTCGGCGGCATGGTGGTGCGGGGGCCAACGCCAGTGCACGGCAAGCTTTCGCTAATTCGCCACGATGGCACCGGCATTTTCCGCGGCATCAATGCGCCCTTCGAGGCGACGCGCTACCACTCGCTTGTGGTCGATCGCGGCAGCCTGCCGAATGATCTCGCCGTAACCGCCGACACCGAGGATGGTCTGATAATGGGGCTCGCGCACCGGCGCCTGCCGGTGCATGGTGTGCAATTTCATCCGGAGAGCATCGCCTCCGATCACGGCCACCTGATGCTGAAGAACTTTCTCGACATCGCCGCGTCCTGGAATGCATCAAGCGGACGGCGAGCCCCAGCGCCGCAAAAGCTGCGCGCCAACGTCCATTGAGAGCGCGATCGTGACCGACATTTTCAGGGGGCTCATTGCCAAAACCGCGACCGGCGCCGCGCTCACGCGCGAGGAAGCCTCGATCGCGTTCGAGCAGATGATGTCCGGCGAGGCTACGCCCTCGCAGATGGGCGGCTTGCTCATGGCTTTGCGCGTGCGCGGCGAGACCGTCGACGAAATCACCGGCGCGGTGTCCACGATGCGCGCCAAGATGCTGCGCGTTACCGCGCCGCCGGACGCGGTCGACGTGGTCGGCACTGGCGGCGACGCCTCGGGCTCGTTCAATATTTCCACCTGCGCCGCGATCATCGTCGCCGGCGCCGGCGTGCTGGTGGCCAAACACGGCAATCGCGCCTTGTCCTCGCGTTCGGGCGCAGCCGACGTGCTCATGGCGCTCGGCGTGAACATCAATCTTACGCCGAAGGCGATCGGACACTGCATCGCCGAGGCCGGCATCGGCTTCATGTTCGCGCCGGCGCATCACCCGGCGATGAAGAATGTCGGCGCGACCCGCGCCGAGCTCGGCACGCGCACGATTTTCAACCTGCTCGGCCCGCTGTCGAACCCGGCGGGCGTGCGGCGGCAAATGGTCGGCGTCTTCTCGAAGCAATGGACGCAGCCGCTGGCGCAGGTCTTGAAAAACCTCGGCGCCGAGCGCGCCTGGGTGGTGCACGGCTCCGACGGGCTCGACGAGATCACCACCTCCGGACCGACCAGCGTTGCTTCGCTCGAAGACGGCCGCGTGAAGACGTTCGAGATTTCGCCAGAGGAACTCGGCTTGCGCAAGGTCAAGCCCGAAGCGCTGCGCGGCGGCGACGCCGAGACGAACGCGAAGGCGGTGCTGGACGTTCTCGAGGGCAAGCAATCGGCCTTTCGCGACGTGGCGTTGCTCAACGCCGCCGGGGCCCTCGTCATTGCCGGCAAGGCGAAAGATCTCAAGGACGGGCTCCATGCCGCCGCTCACTCGGTCGATTCCGGTGAAGCGGAAGGGCGGCTCGATCGCCTGATCGCGGTTTCCAACAATGTCTGACATTCTCGCCGAGATCGCCGCCTATAAGCGCGAGGAAATCGCGGCGGCAAAGCGCCAGCGCCCGCTCTATTCACTCGAACGCCAGGCCAAGGCCGCGCGGGCGCCGTGCGGATTCCTGGCGGCGATCGAACGGCGACTTGCCAGCGGCGGCTATGCGCTGATCGCCGAGATCAAGAAGGCGAGCCCGTCGCGGGGACTGATCCGCGAAAAGTTCGATCCGCCGTCGCTGGCGGCGGCCTATGCCGCAGGCGGCGCGACCTGTCTGTCGGTGCTGACCGACGCGCCCTCCTTCCAGGGCTCGCTCGATCACCTGCGGACCGTGCGCGCGGCGTGTGCATTGCCCGTGCTGCGCAAGGATTTCATGTACGATCCTTATCAGGTGACGGAGGCGCGCGCCGCCGGCGCCGACTGCATCCTCATCATCATGGCCGCCATCGACGATGGCACCGCCGCCCAGCTCGAGACGGCGGCGTTTGCGCTTGGCATGGATGTCCTGGTCGAGGTCCACGACGAGGACGAGCTCAAGCGGGCGCTGCGGCTCAAATCGCGGCTCATCGGCATCAACAATCGGAACCTGAAAACCTTCGAAACGACGCTATCGACGTCCGAGCGGCTCGCCGGATCGATCCCGTCCGGCTGCGTCCTCGTCGGCGAGAGCGGAATTTTCGTACCCGACGACCTGGCGCGGCTCGCCAAGGTCGGAATCTCGACGTTCCTCGTCGGCGAAAGCCTGATACGGCAGAACGACGTCGCAGCGGCGACGCGCGCGCTGCTCGCGCGCAATTCCCCCACCCTTCCCTCCCCCGCAAGCGGGGGAGGGTTTGGGGAGGGGGCGGCCCGGTAAGAAACGTGGCGCCACGGAAAAAACTCACACATCTCGGCGCGAGCGGCGAAGCCCGCATGGTGGATGTTTCGGCAAAGCCTGCGACCGAGCGGCAAGCCGTGGCCGCGGGGCGCGTGCTGATGCAAGCGGCCACGCTCGACATCGTGAGCAAGGGTCATGCGAAAAAGGGCGACGTACTTGCCGCCGCCCGCATCGCCGGCATCATGGCGGCGAAACGCACCCACGAACTGATTCCGCTATGCCATCCGCTGGCCATCGCCGAGGTCGAGCTCGATCTGACGCCCGACGCGAAGCTGCCGGGCATCGAAGTGCGGGCGCGGGTGAAGGTCGCGGGACCAACCGGCGTCGAGATGGAAGCGCTGACTGCCGTCGCCGTTGCCTGCCTCACCGTCTATGACATGGTGAAAGCGGTCGACCGCGGCATGCGCATCGAAGGCATCCGGCTGGTCGAAAAACGCGGCGGCCGCAGCGGCCACTATCGCGAGGAGGCGTAAAATCGTGGCGGCGTTGCTGTCGATCGCTGAGGCGCTCGCCCGCGTGCTCGAGCATGCCGCGCCGTTGCAGGCCGAGGAAGTGCCGCTGTCGGACGCCGCCGGTCTCGTCCTCGCCTACCCGCTCAAAGCGCGGCGCACCCAACCGCCGGCCGACGTGTCGGCGATGGACGGCTACGCCGTGCGCGCAGCCGACGTCGCTAGCGCGCCCGCGCGTTTGAAAATCATCGGCGAGATCGCGGCCGGGCAGCCGTTTGCCCAACGGGTCGGCCCCGGCGAAGCGGCGCGCATTTTTACCGGCGGCGTCGTGCCGGCCGGCGCCGATACCATCGTGATCCAGGAACATACCAAACGCGAGGGCGACCACGTGGCCGTGGCAAAGCCGTCGCCCAAGCGCCGCCACATCCGCGTGCGAGGGCTCGACTTCACGGCCGGCGACGCGCTGCTCGCGGCCGGCCACCGACTCACGGCGCGCGACCTTGCGCTTGCCGCCGGCATGAATCATCCGCTCGTCCCAGTGCACCGGCGCCCGAAAATCGCGCTGTTCGCGACCGGCGACGAACTGGTGCCGCCGGGCACGGAACCGGCGCCCGGGCAGATCGTGTCCTCCAACAACTATGCCATCGGAGCGCTCGCCCGCGCCGAAGGCGCCGACGTGGCCGATCTCGGCATCGTCGCCGACCGGCTCGACGACACCATTGCCGCCGTCCGGCGCGCACGCGAAGGGGGCCCCGACGTCCTCGTCACGTCGGGGGGAGCTTCCGTCGGCGACTACGATCTCGTGCAGAAGGCGTTTACCGCCGAAGGCATGACATTGTCGTTCTGGCGATTGGCGCTGCGGCCGGGCCGCCCGCTCATGTACGGCCGGCTCGGCGCCACGCACGTGCTCGGCGTTCCCGGCAATCCGGTCTCGGCGTTCGTTTGCGGATTTCTGTTCCTCGTGCCGCTGATCCGCTGCCTTGCCGGGCGTAGCGATCTCACGCGCCCAGCCGAATCGGCTTTGCTTGGCTGCGACCTGCCGGAGAACGACGAGCGTGCCGATTATCTGCGCGCAACGCTCGCGGGGAGCCCGCAGGGACCGGTGGCGACGCCCTTTCCTATCCAGGATAGTTCCATGATGGCGCCATTGGCGAAGGCCGATTGTCTCGTGATCCGTGAGCCTTTCGAACCGGCGACCAAGGCTGGCAGCCGTTGCGCGATCGTTAAATTCGAGCGTTAAGCGCTTGCTTGGCTCGTCCCCCGTTTTCTTCACTTCAAATTAAAAGGTTGCGGAACACATATGGAACGGATAGTGTCCGTTCATGATTTGTTTCGGCTTACGCGGCCAAATGGGGAAGCGCTGATGCTCACGCGAAAGCAAGCTGAACTCCTTCGTTTTATCCATGAGCGCCTCAAGGAGGCGGGAGTTCCACCGTCCTTCGACGAGATGAAGGACGCGCTCGACCTGCGCTCCAAGTCGGGCATCCATCGCTTGATTACGGCGCTCGAGGAACGGGGTTTCATCCGCCGCCTGCCCAACCGCGCGCGCGCAATCGAGGTGATCAAGCTGCCTGAGTCGGTGGCCCACGGCATGGCCGCGAGCCGCAGCCGAGGCTTCACGCCGAGCGTCATCGAAGGCAATCTCGGCCGTGTACGCGCGTCCTCGGAGGATGAAAGCGGGCGTCCGGTCGCCGTTCCGGTCATGGGCCGCATCGCCGCCGGCACGCCGATCGAAGCGATCCAGACCCGCAGTCACACCATCAACATGCCGGCCGATCTTCTGACAACGGGGGAGCATTTTGCCCTCGAAGTCCGCGGCGATTCGATGATCGAGGCGGGAATTCTCGACGGTGACGTGGCGCTGATCAAACGCAGCGATGCCGCCGATACCGGAGACATCGTCGTCGCCCTGATCGACGATGAGGAAGCCACCCTCAAGCGCTTCCGCCGACGCGGCGCTTCGATCGCGCTCGAGCCCGCCAACACCGCCTACGAGGTCCGCATCCTTCCGCCCAACCGCGTGCGCATCCAGGGCAAGTTGGTCGGGCTGTTTCGGCGGTATTGATCGTCGCGGTCATTCCGGGGCCGAGCCAACAGGTCCGACGGCGGCGCCGAGGATGTCCGGTACCGGCGTGCGTGCCGCAAACCCAATCGCAAGAGCAACGAACACGGCGCCGCCCCAGCGCAGCGGAGTCTTGAGTAGCGACCGCGTCCATCCCAGTCACGCGGCCGAACGCTCCCGGCAGGCTTGCGATCCAGAGCGACTCGATGCCGTAGCCTGTTTGCCGCCAGAAAACGCCGTCGAAGCAGACTGGCGGGGAGACTGGCGAGCACGTCGTAGGGCGCGAGCCGGTGAAAGTGGCAGGCGGCGAAGGGCGTAGTGGCAAGGCCGGCGACGAGGGAGCCGGGCACGAGCCCGATCACCTCATTGACGCCCCACAAGGCGGCGCGCGCGTGCAGCGAGGAATCAGTTCGCGCTCGCGCCAATGGTAAGCCGTGCGCATAGGCCGCGCCGAGCGCCAAGGTCGCCGCGAACGACATCTGGAAGCTCGGATGCACAACCGCTTCCGGCGCAAACAAGAGAACCAACAACGCGGCGATCGTCACCGAGCGCAGCGTCAACACCGGCCGATCGAGCATCAAGGCGATGAGCACGATGGCGACATGACGAACGATCTTTGCGTCGCCACTTCGGCGCCGGAAAGAAGGAGACAGAACGCGGTCACCAAAAGAGCCGCGAACGCCGCCCATTTCTTGACCGGCTGGCGATCGGCAAGTCCCCGGATCAGCGTCAGCAACGCGCGCAGGATGAAGAACATGACACCGGCGACGACGGCCATGTGATAGCCGGAGATCGAAAGCACGTGCCCGATGCTGGTGCGCCGACGTCGTCCGACAACACTGAGCGGCTGCGTTGATCGATGGCGTCACGGAACCCCTAGATGAAGGCGCTGGCGCGCATGCGTAGGCTCGCCGCTTCTGGCGGTGTGACGACCTTGATGGCGCCGTGCACGAAACCCAACGCGCCGATGCGCTGGAAATAGAGATCGCGGGCGAAGTCGTAGCTGCCGGGCCGCAGCGGCTGCCGTGGCGGATTAAGCTGCGCCTTCGTCTCGATGAAGGCGCCGGCCGGCGGCGCCATGCCACGGCGAACGGAGAGCCGCACCCGCTCCGGCTGCTCGACAATGCGGTTGCCTCGATCCGCGCGCGGGCACCGCAAATTCGGCCTGCGGCGAAATTCCGCCCCAAGCCGTGTCCCACGCGAATTGAGCGCGCTCGATCGGCCACGGCACGCGCTCGCCTTGCGGGTTGCCCTCGTCCGCCGCCGCGCGTTTCCCACCCGTCGCGCGCCAAAGCCTGCGCTCGTGCTACAGGCGGACAAACGACGTGGCGAGCGACGTTGCGTCGAAGTTCTCAGCCATTTGCGGCGACCTTCGCCCAAGTATCGCGCAAGCCGACCGTGCGGTTGAACACAATCCGGCCGGCCTCGGAGTTTCGGTCGCGGCAGAAATAGCCCTGGCGTTCGAACTGCACGGGGTCGCCGAAGTCTTGCGCCACCAGCGCCGGCTCGACGCGCGCGTCGGCGAGGATTTCGAGCGATTGCGGATTGAGATCGGCGGCAAAGTCGGCGGCATTGGGATCAGGGCGGGTGAACAGCGGATTGTAGAGGCGGATTTCGGCAGGCGCGGAGTCTGCCGCCGCAACCCAATGCATCGTCGCTTTCACTTTGCGTCCATCCGGCGCGTTGCCGCCCTTGGTCGCGGGATCGTAGGTGCAGCGCAGTTCGATCACCTCCCCGGCCGCATTCTTCACGACCTCGCGGCAGGTGATGAAATAGGCATAGCGAAGCCGCACTTCCGTGCCGGGCGACAGGCGAAAGAACTTCTTCGGCGGGTTCTCCAAGAAATCGTCGCGCTCGATGAAGAGCTCGCCGCCAAAGCGGATGCGCCGCGTGCCCGCGCTGGGGTCTTCCGGATGATTAACCGCCTCGACGTCCTCGCTTTTGCCTTCGGGGTAATTCTCGATCACCACTTTCAGCGGCCGCAACACCGCCATGCGGCGCTGCGACGTTTTATTGAGATGCTCGCGGACGGAAAACTCCAGCATGCCGACGTCGACGATGCTGTTGGCCTTAGCAACGCCGATGCGCTTGACGAAATCGCGGATCGCGGCCGGCGGCACGCCGCGGCGGCGCAAGCCCGCGAGCGTCGGCATGCGCGGATCGTCCCAGCCGCCCACGTGCCCGCCGCGCACGAGTTCGGTGAGCACGCGCTTCGACAACACGGTGTAGGTCAGATTGAGCCGCGCGAACTCGTATTGGTGTGGATGCGAGGGCACCGGGAGGTTCCGCAGACACCAATCGTAGAGCGGCCGGTGATCCTCGAATTCGAGCGTGCAGAACGAGTGGGTGACGCCCTCGATGGCGTCAGACTGGCCGTGGGCGAAATCGTAGCTCGGGTAAATGCACCACGCCTTGCCGGTGCGCGGATGTTCGGCGTGAAGGATGCGATAGAGCACTGGGTCGCGCAGGTTGATATTGCCGGACGCCATGTCAATCTTGGCGCGCAGCACCCGGGCGCCGTTTTGAAATTCGCCGGCGCGCATGCGGCGGAACAGATCGAGATTTTCCTCGACGCCGCGGCCGCGGTAAGGACTTTCGGTTCCCGCCTCGGTCAACGTGCCGCGCGTCAATCGCATCTCCTCCTGGGTCTGATCGTCGACATAGGCCTTGCCGGCGCGGATCAGGTGCTCGGCCCATTCGTAAAGCTGCTCGAAATAGTCGGACGCGTGATAAAGATGTGTGCCCCAATCGAAGCCGAGCCAACGCACGTCGCGCTCGATGGCGTCGATATATTCCTGCTCTTCCTTGGTCGGGTTGGTATCGTCGAAGCGCAGATTGCAATGACCGCCGAATTCCTCCGCCACGCCGAAATTCAGGCAGATCGATTTGGCGTGGCCGATATGCAGATAGCCGTTCGGCTCCGGGGGAAAACGGGTAACGATCGACTGATGCCGGCCGACGACCAGATCGGCGCGGACGATGTCGCGGATGAAATCCTGACCGGCTTCCCGTATTGCCGTTTCCGTCGTGGTCATGAGCGGGTCGCTTCCGTAATGCCGCGGCGCCGTCTGCGGCGCGCGCCCGGAGTGGACAAATTGGCTGGCGCGGTCAAGTCCGCAAGCAAAATCGCGAACTCCTTAACTTCCTTTCACTTCTAGCTGTGCTACACGAACCTCGCCCGCGATGATGCAAGATCGACAATGACCGTCGTCACCCGTTTCGCGCCCTCGCCGACCGGCTTTTTGCATATCGGCGGCGCGCGCACAGCGCTGTTCAATTGGCTTTATGCCCGCGGGCGCGGCGGCAAGATGCTGCTGCGAATCGAGGACACCGACCGCGAGCGCTCCACGCAAGCCGCCATCGACGCCATTCTCGACGGGCTCGGCTGGCTGGGAATCACCTGCGACGGCGACGTCATCTATCAGTTCTCGCGCTCGGCGCGGCATCGGGAAGTCGCGGAACGGCTGCTCGCAGAAGGCCACGCCTATCGCTGTTACGCCAGCCAGGACGAGCTCGGGCAGATGCGGGAGGCGGCGAGGCGCGAAGGCCGCGCCAAGCTCTATGACGGCCGGTGGCGCGACCGCGAGCCGAGCGAAGCGCCCGCGGACGCCAAGCCGACGATTCGCCTCAAGGCGCCGCTGAGCGGGGAAACCGTCATCGAGGATCAGGTCCAGGGCCGCGTCGTCTGGCAGAACGAGAATCTCGACGATCTCGTGCTGCTGCGCTCCGACGGCACGCCGACCTACATGCTCGCCGTCGTGGTCGACGACCACGATATGGCGGTGACCCACATCATCCGCGGCGACGATCATCTGACCAACGCCGCGCGGCAGAAACAGATTTACGACGCGCTCGGCTGGCCGGCTCCGGTGATGGCGCACATTCCGCTGATCCACGGCCCCGACGGCTCGAAGCTATCCAAGCGTCACGGCGCGCTCGGCGTCGACGCCTACCGCGCCTTGGGCTACCTGCCGGCGGCCTTGCGCAACTACCTGGTCCGGCTCGGCTGGAGCCACGGCGACCAGGAGATATTTTCCACCGAGGAAATGATCGCGGCATTCGATCTGCCGCAGATCGGCCGTTCGCCGGCGCGGTTCGATTTCGCCAAGCTTGAAAGCCTCAACGGTCACTACATCCGCGCGAGCGCCGATGCGGCACTCTTGCAAGCCGTCGATCAACTCTTGCCGCACATCGCCGGCGGCGAAGCCATCGCCGCCAAGATGACGCCGCGGCTGCGGGAGCAGCTTCTGGCGTCGATGCCGAGCTTGAAGGAACGCGCCAAGACGCTCGTCGATCTCATTGACGGCGCACATTTTTTACTGGCCGACCGGCCGCTTCCTTTAGATGAAAAGGCGGCCGCTTTGCTGACACCTGAGGCGAAGGCCTTGCTACACGACGTCGGCGCCGAACTGGCCGGAATGGAACTGTGGACAGCGGCGGCGACGGAGCAGGCCGTCCGGGCGTTCGCCGAGCGCCGCGGCGCCAAGCTCAGCGCCGTGGCGCAGCCGCTCCGTGCCGCCCTCACCGGCCGCACGACGTCGCCCGGAATCTTCGAAGTGCTGGTCGTGCTCGGCAAGGCCGAGAGCGTCGCGCGCATCGCCGACCACGTCCGGCTCGAAGGCGTCACGCCGCCCCCGGACTGATGTGGGGCAAACAGGCGGTCCGATCGTTCCGCATCTGCAACAGTTCCCTGACAGCGGCCTTGCACGCGCTGGCGCCGCGTTCGATCGCAGCCTATTTTCTTGCAGTGCACACTCTGTTGGGCTACGCCAACGAGGCCGGAACAGGCGCGCTGCATAGTCTTTTAGCCCCAAGGGCGCGTGCACCGCACTGTAGCGGCTGTCACACATCGAGGTGCGATCATGGATGCGAAGACCGGCACCACCAACACCAAAAAGGGCAAGCTCACACTCGGCGACAAGAGCTGGTCGTTTCCGCTCTACGAAGGGACGATCGGGCCCGAAGTGATGGACATCAGCAAACTCTACAGCCAGACCGGCATCTTCACCTACGATCCCGGGTTCACCTCGACCGGCAGCTGCGAATCCAAGATCACCTATATCGACGGCGACAAGGGCATCCTCTTGTACCGTGGCTATCCGATCGAAGACCTGGCCGAGCACGGCGATTTCCTCGAGACCTGCTATCTGCTCCTTTACGGCGAACTGCCGACCGCGGCGCAGAAGGAAAATTTCGACGACCGCGTGGTCCATCACACCATGGTCCACGAGCAGATGAGCCGGTTTTTTCAGGGCTTCCGCCGCGACGCTCACCCGATGGCGGTGATGGTCGGCTGTGTCGGAGCGCTGTCGGCCTTCTATCACGACTCCACCGACATCACCGATCCGACGCAGCGCATGATCGCTTCGATCCGCATGATCGCGAAAATGCCGACGCTCGCGGCGATGGCGTACAAATATTCGATCGGCCAGCCGTTCGTCTATCCGAAGAACGATCTGGATTACGCGTCGAACTTCCTGCGCATGTGCTTTGCGGTGCCCTGCGAAGAATACCACGCCAATCCCGTGGTCGCCCGCGCCATGGACCGTATATTCACGCTGCACGCCGATCACGAGCAGAACGCCTCGACGTCGACGGTGCGGCTCGCCGGCTCGACCGGCGCCAATCCGTTTGCCTGCATCGCCGCCGGAATCGCCTGCCTGTGGGGCCCCGCTCACGGCGGCGCCAACGAGGCCGCGTTGAAAATGCTGGGCGAGATTGGCACCGTCGATCGCATCCCCGAATTCGTCAAACGCGCGAAGGACCCCGACGATTCCTTCCGCCTGATGGGCTTCGGCCATCGCGTCTACAAGAACTACGACCCGCGCGCCAAAATCATGCAGAAGACCTGCCACGAGGTCTTGGCAGAACTCGGCGTTGACGATCCGCTATTCGACGTCGCCCGGGAGCTCGAACGCATCGCGCTGCACGACGAATACTTCATCGAGAAGCGGCTCTATCCGAATGTCGATTTCTATTCCGGCATCACGCTGCGCGCGATGGGCTTCCCCACCGCCATGTTCACGGTGCTGTTCGCTCTTGCGCGCACCGTCGGCTGGATCGCGCAGTGGAAGGAAATGATCGAGGATCCGCATCAGAAACTCGGACGCCCGCGCCAGCTTTATACCGGTTCGCCGCAGCGCGAGTATCAGCCGATCTCGCGCCGGAAATAGAATTTATTCGGTCGTCATTGCCGGGCTTGACCCGGCAATCCACCTGTTTCTACGCAAAGCCAGATGGATTACCGGGTCTCGGCGCGGAGCCCGTCATCGGGCCGCCACTTCGGGCCGGCCCCGTTGGCGCGGGCCCGGTAATGATGCCTTGCTAAAAATGACTATATGACGGCTGCGTAAACGCGAGCGTTTTGCCCGCGTGCATGAAGCGGGCACCGTCGCCCGCTTTCACCTCCCCGATCTCGGCGACGGAAATGCCGACAGCCTGCGCCGCGCTACGCAATGCGGCGAATTTTTCCGGCGCCAGCGTCAAAACGATTTCATAGTCGTCGCCGCCGGTGAGCACGGTCTCGATCAGGGCCGGATCGGCGGCGAGCGCCGCACGTGCGGCCGCCGAAAGCGGCACGCGCGAAACGTCGATTTCGGCCGCCACCGAGGACGCGCGGCAGAGCTTTCCGAGATCGCCGGCCAGTCCGTCGGAAACGTCCATCGCCGCCGTGGCGTGCTGCAGCACCGCTTCGGCGAGCGCATTTCGCGGTTTCGGCAGCAGATAGCGCCGCTCGAGCTCCACGGACATGGCTTCGTCTAGCCGCCAACTTTTGGCGAGCCCGTGATCGCGCCGCAGCTTCACGCCGAGCGACGCGTCACCGATTGTTCCGGTGACGATGATGCGATCGCCGGCTTTGGCGGTCGAGCGCTGCACCATCCGGCCATGCGGCACCGTTCCGAACGCGGTAATCGAAACCGACAACGGGCCGGGCGTGTGATCGGTGTCGCCGCCATAGAGCGGACAGCCGTAGCGCGCCGCATCCTCGCCAAGCTCGGCGGCGAAGGCGGCAAGGAAGGCAGCGTCGGTTCCCACTGGCAGGGCGATCGAGATCACAAAACCCATCGGCTTCGCGCCTTTGGCGGCGAGATCGGAGAGGTTCATGCGCAGTGCCTTGCGCGCGATGCTTCCCGGTGGATCGTCGGGAAAAAAGTGCACGCCGGCGATGACGCCGTCGGTCGTGACGACGATATCGCTGTCCGGCGGCGGCGCGATGACGGCGGCGTCGTCGGCGAGGCGCAACGCGCCCGGCACCGTGGCGAGCGGGCGGAAATAGCGCGCGATAAGGCGCTCCTCGGCCAATTCATCTGCGTTCGACATCGCGCGGCACGTCGGGGCACTGGTTATGCTAACTATCTATCAGCGTCGGGACCCCGAGGAAATGCCATGGAGCCGTTCGATATTTATTCGCCTCTGATCGATGCCGATCCGTTTCCGCTTTATGCGGAGCTGCGCGAGAAATATCCCTGCTATTGGAGCGACGGCGCGCAGCTCTGGATCCTCTCGCGTTACGACGACATCGTCGAGGCGGCGCGCGACTGGCAGACATTCTCGTCCTCGGCCGGCAACATGATCGACGAGCTTCCCGGGCGGGCCGGCGCGACGCTCGGCACCACCGATCCGCCGCGCCATGATCGGCTGCGCGCCTTGAGCCAGGCGGCGTTTCTCAAGCGCAATCTCGACCGGATGGTCGAGCCGACCCTGGAGATCGCCGATCGCTCGCTCGAGCGCATCATCGAACAGGGGACGTTCGAATTCATCAACGACTTTTCCAGCCAGATCACCGTCGGCTTGTTGTTCCGCACCATGGGCCTGCCCGACCGCGATCACGCCGAGATCAGGCGCAAGGTCATTTTCGCCATCTCCACCGACAAGGCGGCTAAGGGACGCACGCCGGAACACATCGCCGCTTTCAAGGAGTTGACCGATTTCCTGACGGCGGAAGTCGCCGCGCGGCGCGCTAATCCGACCGACGATCTGATCACGCACCTCGCCGAGGCCGAGATCGACGGGGAGCGGCTTTCCGAGCGCGAAGTCGTGCTCACCACGGCGACCTTCGTCATGGCGGGCGTGGAATTGCTGTCCAGCTTCATGAGCATGTTCGCGCTCAACCTTCACGACTATGCCGCCGCGCGGCGGCGCCTCGTTGCCGATCCGGCGCTGATCGCGCCGGCGATCGAGGAATTGCTTCGCTTCAACACCTCGGCTCAGCGCTTCAAGCGCACCGCCACGCGCGATATCCAGCTGCACGGCAAGACGATCAATGCCGGCGACAAGGTCGTGCTCGCCTTCGGCTCCGGCAATCGCGACGGCCGCAGATTCGCCGACCCGGACAGCTTCGATATCGACCGCCGGCCGCTAGGACATCTCGGATTCGGCTCCGGCAAGCATTTCTGCCTGGGCAGCCAGATGGCGCGGCTGGTCACCGAAGTCGCGATGCGGCGCTTTCTCGAGCGCGTGCCCGATTATCATTTGACCGCCGACACGATCGCCTGGAATTCGTCGTCCAACTTTCGCAGCCCGTCGGCGCTGCCGTTTGCGCGGGGTTAGACCGCGCCGCCGAACTCGCCGGGACGCAAACCTCGCGCGAGTTGATCGAGCGCGGCGTTGACCATGCCGGTTTCCTCGCGATCGACGAAAGCCGAAGCGACGTCGACATACTCCGACATGACGACTTGCGCCGGCACATCGCTCCGGCACGCAAGCTCGTAGGCGCCGGCGCGCATGACCGCGCGCAGCACGGCCTCGACGCGCTTGAGCGGCCAGCCGCGCGTCAGTACGGCGTCGATCTGCGGATCGAGCCGTCCCTGCTCGCGTACGACGCCGCCGACGATGTCGCGAAAAAACGCCGCTTCCGCGGGCCGGTATTGCTCGCCCTCGACCTCGCCGCCGAGCCAGTGGCTCTCGAACTCGGCCATGATGTCGTTTAAGCCCGTGCCGGCAAGATCCATCTGATAAAGCGCCTGCACCGCAGCAAGCCGCGCCGCGCCGCGCTTGTTGGCCTTTTTGGGTTTGCTTGCCGCGGCGCGCGCCATGCTCATTTCGCCCCGAGCTGACGCTTTATGCGGATCAGCGCCAGCGCAGCCGAGGCGGCGTCGCCGCCCTTGTCCTGTTCCTCGACGCGGGCGCGGGCCATCGCCTGCGTGACGGTGTTAACGGTGACAATACCGTTGCCGATCGGCAGCGCGCGCGCGACCGAAAGCTCTATCAGGCCTTGAGCGGAAAGCTGCGAGACGATCTCAAAGTGGATAGTGTCGCCGCGGATGACGCAGCCAAGCGCCACGACGCCGTCATAGGGGCGCCTTTTGTTTTGCGCGGCGTCGACCGCGATCGCGATGGCAGCGGGGATTTCGAGTGACCCGGGCACCGTGACGCGTTCGACCTCGGCGCCGGCCGCCTTGAGCACGTTCATCGCGCCGGCTAGCAGCAAATCGGCGATGTCGTCATAATAACGCGCTTCGACGATGAGGACGCGCGCGCCTTTGGCGCCGTCCTCTTCGCGCTTGCCTCGTCGCGGCCCGGCCATTGCAATACTCCGGCTGACTGGAGCATGATCTTTTCTGAAATCCGGTGATCACCCCGGATCAAGTCCGGGGCAGGCTTTTTCGGGATCATGCTCGCGCGCGGTGGTAGCAAGCGAAACGCGTGCGAACAAGCACGCGCTCAATGCGGTTGCGCGGCCTCCAGCAGCCGCGCGGCGTAGCGCGCCATCTGGTCGATTTCGAGATTGAGCCGCGCGCCCGCCCTCAGGCCACCGAAGGTGGTGACTTTGAGCGTGTGCGGAATGATGAGCACTGAGAACGTGTCGCCTGCGACCTCGTTGACCGTGAGCGAGACGCCGTCGAGCGCGACCGAACCCTTGGATGCGATGAATCGCGACAGCGCGTGCGGCGCGCGCAGCGACAGCCGCGCCATGTCCGGCAGGTTCTCGCGCGACTGGAGTTCGGCAATGCCGTCGACATGGCCGCTGACCAGGTGCCCGCCGAGTTCGTCGCCGAGCCGCAGCGAGCGTTCGAGATTGAGTTTCGTGCCCGACCGCCAGGTCCCGGCGGTGGTCACGCGCAACGTCTCTGCGGCCACATCCATGGCAAAGAAGCCGCGATCGCCGCGCCGCCCACACGCGACCACGGTCAGGCAAGGACCCGAGCAGGCGATCGAAGCGCCGATCTCGATCGTGCCGGGATCGTAGCTGCACACGACGGTTAGCCGGCGCAGCCCGTCGGCCTGCTCATCGACTTCAATAACCTCGCCTAAATCGCTGACAATACCTGTGAACAAGTCCTTACCTCCGCTCGAATAGGTCGCACGAATCGCCGCCCATGGCGTCGCTTCTGACCCACCGCAGGCGCGGCGATTGCGTCAGCTCGGTCAGCGGCAGGCCGTCGAGGGCGTCAATGCCATCGACGCCCACGACCTTTGGTGACTGGAACAGCACGGCCTCGTCAATGAGATCGGCGGTCAGGAAGGCCGCCGCGAGCGTCGGACCACCCTCCACCATGAGTCGGGTGATGCCGCGCTCCGCGATCAGCTTGAGCGCGGCAGAAATGTCGAGCCGTCCGGCGCCGCCGGGTGCGCGGAGAATCTCCACTCCCTCTGTGTGCAACGCATCTCCCGCAGCGCGCGGGCTTTGCTCCTCGGTCACGACCCATACCGGAGCTTCCCGTGTCGTACGCGCCAATTGCGAGCCCGGTGGCAGGCGGAGCGCGCTGTCGAGCACGATCCGCACCGGCGAATACTTCATCGCCATACCGGGCAAGCGGCAGGTCAGCATCGGATCGTCGGCAAGCGCGGTGCCGATGCCGACCATGATCGCGTCGCTCCGGGCCCGCAGGAGATGAACGCGGTCGCGCGCCGCCGGGCCGGTAATCGCCAGCGGCTTGCGGCCGGCCGCGCCGGCCTTGCCGTCGGCCGAGACTGCGAGCTTGAGCATGACGTGGGGGCGGCCGTCGCGCATGCGCCGGATATGGCCGCAATGATCATGCCGCGCCTCGTCCGCGCACAGGCCCACGTCGACGACGATGCCGGCGGCGCGAAGCCGCTCATGGCCGGCGCCGGCAACCTCCGGATTGGGGTCCTCCAGCGCCGAGACCACGCGCGCGACGCCCGCAGCGACGATGGCATCGGCGCACGGCGGGGATTTTCCGTGATGCGAGCAGGGCTCCAGCGTGACATAAAGCGTGGCGCCACGCGCGGCCGCGCCGGCGCGGCGGAGCGCCTCGACTTCCGCATGCGGGCGGCCGCCGTCCCGGGTCCAGCCGCGGCCGACAATGACGCCGTCCTTTGCGATCACTGCGCCGACGGCGGGATTAGGCCAGGTGCGCCCGAGCCCGCGGCGGCCGAGCGTGAGAGCGAGGACCATGAACCGCCGATCGTCCGTCACAGCCCCCACTCGCCGTTCACCGACACACACTCACCTGCGCGCGATTTCGGCAGCCTCTTCACCCGACAGCTCCGCGAGCGCGGTCTCGAAATCCTTGGCCTCGCGGAAATTGCGATAGACCGAAGCGAAGCGCACGTAAGCGACATCGTCGAGATCGCGCAGATAGGCCATCACCGTCTCGCCGATGGCCTCCGACGAAATCTCGCTTTCGCCCAGGCTCTCCAGCTCGCGCACGATCTTGGATACCATCTGATCGACGCGTTCGGGTTCGACCGGACGCTTGCGCAAGGCGACCTGAACCGACCGCAAGAGCTTGTCGCGGTCGAACGGCACGCGCCGGCCATTGCGCTTGATGACGATCAATTCGCGCAACTGCACCCGCTCGAAGGTGGTGAAACGGAAATTGCACGACAGGCAAACGCGGCGGCGGCGAATAACGGAGGAATCCTCGGTCGGCCGAGAGTCCTTCACCTGGGTGTCGAGGCTTCCACAACTCGGACAGCGCATCGCTTAGCCCTTTGACCCCTCGTAGATCGGGAATCGGCTCACCAACCTCTTGACCTTGTCGCGTACGCTCGCCTCGGCCTGTGCATCCTCTTCCGCGGCCCTTACCGAGAGCGCATCGAGCACCTCGGCGATCATCGCTCCGACCTGCCGGAATTCGGCGATGCCGAAGCCGCGCGTGGTGCCGGCGGGCGTGCCGAGCCGCACGCCCGAAGTGACAGACGGCTTTTCGGCATCGAACGGAATGCCGTTCTTGTTGCAGGTGATGTGGGCGCGGCCGAGCGCCGACTCGGCGACCTTGCCGGTCAGGCGTTTCTTACGCAGATCGACCAGCATCAGGTGCGTGTCGGTGCCTCCGGAAATGATATCGAGGCCGCAGGACTTCAGCGTTTCCGCAAGCGCTTTGGCATTCTCGACCACATTCTTCGCGTAAAACCTGAACGAGGGCCGCAGCGCCTCCCCGAACGCCACCGCCTTGGCGGCGATGACGTGCATCAGCGGCCCGCCCTGCATGCCGGGGAACACCGCGGAATTGAGCTTCTTCGCCAGCTCCTCGTCGTCGGCGAGGATGGTGCCGCCGCGCGGACCGCGCAGCGTCTTGTGCGTCGTCGTCGTTACCACATGGGCGTGCGGGAACGGGCTCGGATGCACGCCGCCCGCCACCAAGCCGGCGAAATGCGCCATATCTACCATGAGATAGGCGCCGACCTCGTTCGCGATCGCACGAAAGCGCCTGAAATCGATGATGCGCGGGTAAGCCGAGCCGCCGGTGATGATCATCTTGGGCCGGTGTTCTTTTGCCAATCGCTCGACCTCGTCCATGTCGATCAGGTGATCGTCGCGGCGCACGCCGTAGGGAACGGGCTTGAACCAGCGGCCGGACAGATTGACCGGCGAGCCATGGGTCAGATGGCCGCCAGCGGCGAGATTGAGCCCCATGAAGGTGTCGCCCGGCTGCATCAACGCCAGGAATACCTCGGCGTTGGCGGACGCGCCGGAATGCGGCTGCACGTTGGCGAACGCGCAGCCGAACAGCTTGGTCACGCGCTCGATCGCGAGCCGCTCGACGACGTCGACGAATTGGCAGCCGCCGTAATAGCGCTTGCCAGGCAGTCCCTCGGCGTATTTGTTGGTGAGCACCGAACCTTGCGCCTCGAGGACGGCGCGGCTAACGATATTCTCCGATGCAATCAGCTCGATCTCGTCGCGCTGGCGGCCTAGCTCGCGCCCGATCGCATCGGCGACTTCCGGGTCGCTTTGGGCCAACATTGCGGAGAAGAAGCCCTCCTCCGTGAGGCTTGCACCATGAGAACTAGCACCGTGAGGGACCGACATTGCCTCCGCCTTGGTTTTCGCGCTGAGAATGCCGTCCGGGGGACGGCTGACGCTCGCCGATAGCATACCGGCGGAGCGGCGCAAGGACTTCAACGCAAGCCGTTGGACGGTACCGGCAACAAGCCCGCTACATTTGGGGATTTAAGGCGTCTACGCCGCCGCGGTCGGGACGCGCTCGCCGTCACAAATTCGTGGTCGCGGCCGGCGCTCCCGACAGGCCGTCCTTGCCGTAAATGTCGTCGCGGAATTGCATGACGCCATCGGCGCCCGACCAGGCGGTGACATAGACCCAGTGCAACGGCACCGGTTTGGTCAGCTGCGCGTCCTTGCGTTCGCCGGATTTGATGACGCGATCGATGTCCTCCAGCGACCAGCCGCGCGTTCCCTCGAGCAGCCAGGCGACCAGCTGACGGACATTCTGCACGCGCATGCAGCCCGACGAGTGGAAGCGGAAATCGTCGCCGAAAAAATTCTTCAACGGCGTGTCGTGCATGTACACGCCGAAGGCGCTCGGAAAGTTGATGCGGATCGAGCCCAGCGAGTTGAGGCTGCCGGGATCCTGTTTGAACGAATAATGCGTCGCGTCTTCCGAGTACCAATTAATCTGCGATGGCTGTAGCTCTCTCTGGCGGCCGTCGAATATGCGAATGTGGTTCTTGGTCAGATAATCCGGCTGATCCTGCATTTTCGGGATCAGGTCCTTTTGCACGATCGAGGGCGGAACGGTCCAATAGGGATTGAAGTTGATCTGCACGATCTTGCTGTTGATCTCGGGCGAGGGCCGATCCGGCTTGCCGACCACGGCGGTGTGGCGCGACACGGCGACGCCGCTGTCGATCGCCTCGATGCGCGCCGCCGGAATGTTGGCGAGCACGTAGCGCGGGCCGAGGTTGGCACCGAGCGCCTGCAGCCGCGTCACGTTCACCTTCAGTTGCGCGAGCCGGACTGGGGCCGGCACGTTGAGCGCGGCCAGCGTCTCGGTGCGGACGACGCCGTCGATGGTGATGCCGTGGCGCGCCTGGAAGCGGCGCACCGCGGCCTCGACGTAGGAATCATAAACGTCGGTGCCAGCCGCGTTCGGATCGATGTCGCCAGAGGCGGCGAGGCGAGCGCGCAGCGGCGTGACGCTCGGGTGCCGGTCGCCCAGCTGCAACATGCTGACGCTCGGGACCTGCGGCCAGCCGCCGCGCCCGACGATGCCGACGTAGCGCTCGACGGCCTGCTCGGTGGTCTGCGCCGTCGCCGTGGAAACGGTCGGCTCCGACGCTTTCGGCATGTGGATGGTGCGGGAGGCATCGTCAAAGCCCTGCCCGCCTTGCCCGCGCTGAGTTTCGCCGATGAGCGCATCGAGCGCGGCATCTTCCGCCAATGCCGAATGTGCCGACATCCCGGCGGCAATCATCGTCGTCGCGCTGGCGAGCTGCCGCAAAAAGGACCGCCGGTTGGTCCGCGCTTTATCTCGAGACCCGTCCATGAACCATCCACCAACACAGCAAGAAGGCCTAATTGGGCCAAAGCCCGATTGGCATGCGCTAGTTTGGTGGATTCGAAGTTCCTACGATCAAACGGCAAACACGCATAGGAGCTTCAAATCCAAAAACCACACTAAAATCATAAATTTGCTAGCGTCCCTTGATTCCGAAGTTCGCATCAGAGGTTCGACAAACACTTGCGAACTTCGGAAACGGGACACTTCGCGTGAACCAAAAGAGATGGTGATGGCGAAAAAAAGACCCCGGCATCGACGCCGGGGCTTGAGGCTTCGCCAGTAAAGCGGAGCTTTCGCAACTTCGGCCCGATTTAGAGCCGATAGAGAATCTGGTCGGTCCAGAAGCGCTCGAGGCGGTGCAGCGCCTTGTTGAGCACGTTGAACTCGTCGGCATTGATGCCGCCGACCTGCTCCACCGTACGCACATGCTTTTGATAGAGTGAGTCGACGGTGTCGCGGACCTCACGGCCCTTGTCGGTGAGCTTGATGCGGACCGAGCGCCGGTCGACGCGCGAGCGCTGGTGATCGAGGAAGCCCATCTCGACCAGCTTTTTGAGATTATAGGAGACATTGGAGCCGAGATAGTAGCCGCGCGTGCGCAGCTCGCCGGCAGTCAGCTCCTTGTCGCCGATATTGTACAGAAGCAAAGCCTGCACCGAATTGATGTCGGCGCGGCCGCGGCGATCGAATTCGTCCTTGATAACGTCGAGCAGACGCCGATGCAGACGCTCGACCAAGGTGAGCGCCTCCAGATAATGCGGCCGGATATGGTCGAATCGCGCCTCACGCTCGGCGGGCTCGACCGTCTTGACGACGGCTTTCATAAGTGACGCCTTTCCCGAATTTATTTCGTTGTCGTCGACGGGCCCTGTTCCCGTCGTATAGCGTCACCCTAGCTTTCAGGGTCTAAGATCAGCTTAAATAACACGCTAAAAATAGGGTTTATTCGACGTTGTGGAGACGTGATTAAGCTTTGATTTGCAGGCGATTTCGAGAGGTTTTGTTGACCGTCCCCGCGCCGCTTGCATGGCCCTTTTTCGCTGCCCCGGTGCGCGGTTGACACCGCGTCGGCCCCACATGCTAAACACCGCCCGCGCAATTCTCGCCTTTTTAGCCGGATGATTGCGTTCCTCGCGTCGCGCGAAAACCGAGCGGCGTGCGGGGGAGTGTCCCGAGCGGCAAAGGGGGCGGACTGTAAATCCGCTGCGTTATCGCTTCGTAGGTTCGAGTCCTACCTCCCCCACCACTTTGAAATTAAAAGAGAAACTGCAGAAATGGCCGGAGAGTTTCCGGCCATTTCTATGTCGTATATGTCGTAATAATTCCTGTGTATTTTCAATGACTGACATTGACCGCCGGAATCTCCATACGACATGGTTACGACATGGAACGCCGAAAAGCGGAGCCGCTGCTCAGCCCTATTGCCGTGGTGATGATGCTCGCCGTCCTGGCCGGCATGCAGCGCGATCTGCGCCGGAATGGTGTCGGTGGTGACGTTCAGGAAGTGGTCCCCGACTTCGTCAAAAACATGAGGCGCCAATACGACCGGAAGCAACGGGCACAGGCGCTTCGCCTGCGGCGGCACTGGCGAAAGGCGGACGTGGTAAAATTATGGTCACTCCCAACGCCCGATGAATGGCGCAAGCTCCACAGAAAGATGCCTACATACCCTCGCCTGATCGAGGCCGCCTATCGCGGTGAACTCGCGAGGGCAAAGCAACAAATGCCAAGAAGCTGGGACGCCGCCGCCGGCCGTGACGATTTTCCACACCGGAAGGCGTCTGAGATTGCGGAAGAGGAAGTGGCAGAGGCCGCGGGCATCTCCGTGTGGATGGTCCATGCGCTCTGCCAGCATGCTCGGGACGACTCGAAGCGATGGGCGGCTGCTCGACGTGGACGTGGCCTCGTTGAAGAGACGATGACCGCAGACCAACTCCGGCAGCACCTGGCCGAGCTGGCTGAGTTACGGGAACCCCAGGACTTAAGGTAACTCAGACCCGGACTGCTTTGTGCTCTTGAGTTCTCCGACGGATTTAATCGTCGGAGTTCAAAGAGCATGACTAGCATTCATCCAGAGATCACAGGCCGGTGGGCGGGTTCCCCCGGAAGAGATGACGCCGCCGTTGGTTCGCTTGCTGACGACTTGCTTCACGGCGCCGAGCAGATCGGCACTTTTCTCGGCATCAGCGAGCGGCAAGCGCGTCACCAAATCGATCAAGGCAATATACCGGTAACGCGCATGGGACGGCTCATCGTCGGCTCGAAATCGGCGTTACGGCAGCGCTTCATTCCGTGCGTGACAGCGTGAGAAATGGCACGCCAAAAGCGCGCGGGCCGCGTCCATCTTGATGATGGCGCGACCCGGGCGGACGCGGATCGGCTTGGGCAGCACGATCCGCACGCCATAGCGCAAAAATCCGACCGACCGCAAGCTGCACCTTCCACGCTGTTGCATGGGACCAACGTCCCGGCAGAATTAGTGGAGAAGCTCACCAACGCCGTCGCACGCGTCAATGCCGCCGAGGAGGTCGTTGCCGACACTGAGAAGGCGGCGACGGAGGCGAAGGATCTGCGTGATGCGCGCTCGCTTGAATTAGGCAAGCTCCTACTGGAAGCGAAGTCGCTGCATGCCTCGAAAGAGACCTTCGATGCGTTCCTCGATAGATTTGTCGTCCTCCAGCCATCGCGGGCCTACGATTACATCCGCATCGCGCGCGGCAAGACGACCGCCGAGGAACTGAAGAAAGAACAGCGCGAGCGTAAGGCCAAAAGCCGCAAGAAGAAGGAACTGGCGAAGTCGAAGCCGGCGGAGCCCCTGCCGGATTCCGTGACCAACGGGTCGGTCACGGAATCCGGCGAAATTGGGACTGCGCCGATAAATCGCGACGCCGACGCCGATCACAAGCGCGCGGAGTTCGCGGCGGTGGAGACCGCCGAGACCTCCGCTCCTGACACGATCGTAGGTCGAGACGGCAAAGCGCCCCCGACCCGGCGCGAGATCATCGACCGCAACCGCGTCGAACGTTTTAAGGAGAGCCTCTGCACCATCTGGGGTGCTTGCAATGTGGCCACGCGACTAAAGATTCCACCGAACCTAGACTAACGCGCGAGACTGTGACCGAGGCCTTCGAAGAGACCAGTGAAGCCGTCGAATGGCTTCTTGAGTTCAAGGCCAAACTCGCGGCGCTGCTGACTGATCTCTCGAAGCCGGCGGTCCGCAATTTGGATGTCCTCCCTCCTTTCCTCGACCGCCGCGTCAAGACGCCGGAGACGACGGTGTGATGACCACCATCCGCACCAATGCCGGCCGCCGCGAATGGCCCACCACCGTCGAGCAGGACGCCGCCAGCAGGGCCAGCTACGCCGACGCCGCCGAGTTCAGGCGCATCCAAAAATTCCTCGCCGCATGCCGACGGAAATGGCCCGGCGCGCGCATCGTGATCCGACCCGACACTACTTCGTCACCAGAGAAACAGGAGAGCGCCACCAAAGAAAACATCGAACAGACAAACACGAACAATTCGCCAAAATAGCAGGAGTGTTTCATGGGGCTCATGGACCCGTTTAGAGAAATGGCCGGCGCTCTGCGTAGCAGGACCGGCTTTGACGGCACCAAGCTGAAGTTCAGCAAGGGCCAATGGTTGGCTGGCAAAGACGACGCCACCATGAACAACGCCGAACTGATCGCGCGCGTCGATCAGGCAATGTTCGGCTGGTGCTTGTGGATCGACAAAAAGCCGGTGGATTATTTCGTCGGCTTCGTGCGCGACCGATACCAGCCACCGAAGCGTAGCCAGCTTGGCCATACCGACCGTACCAAGTGGCTGAAGAAGGATTCCGATCCGTGGCAAATGACGTCCTATTTGCCGCTGACAGATCCGGGCGACGGCACGCTGTACATCTACTCTACGACTAGCGGCGGCGGCCGCGACGCGCTCGCCAATCTGCAGGAAGCATTCGCCGACAACCGCGAATTCCACCCGCAGGAGGCACACAAGTTGCCGGTCGTCACGTTGTCGGCCGACCACTACCAGCATCCGGAATTCGGCCGTGTCGAGACGCCGATGTTCGAGATCGTGCGTTGGGTCGATCCGCCCGCCAATATGAAGGCGATCCGACCACCTGCGCCGGCGAGCCAGATGCTGGCGATCGAGCACACGCCGCAAGGACTGCCTTCGGGCGATGAGCCCGAGGGATACGACGATTCCGAAGATCCTGGAGCGGGACTCGATACCGGGAAAGTCCCCTTCTGAAATCCTAAAGCGCCGCGCCAGCCCATGCGAGCCGGGTCGCGCGGCGATTTTGTCTGTGGTTCGCAGATCAAGGAAATCGTTATGGTCAATAAACCCAAATCCGTCGAGGAACTCGAGCAGGAGGATTCCGCCATCGTGGAGGAATCGGCCTCGACGGCGGCGGTCGAGGAAGAACTGGACGCCGAGGAAGCGGAGTTCCGCGCCCTGCGGCGTGATCTTCCCGGCGTCAAAGGCGCTAGCTCGGCCGGAATCGTCGCGGTCTCGGTCGGCAAGGCGCCGGCTAAGAATGAGTTTTTCCGTGCCCACCCCGAGTTTCGTCCGATCGTGCCGTTGGTCGATCTCGAAGTGGGGATGGAGCGGCAATTCTTCGCCGTCACGCCCGACATGGTCGAGGCTCTCAACAGCATCGGCATAACGGTGACAGACCACGCGCTGTATCTGACGGTCACGTCCGGCGGCGCCGTCCGCATTATTCCGGTGCGGCAGGCGACCGCTGACGGCGAGCAGAACGAGTATAATCGCACCAAGGAGATCGGACTCATCCAGAGCTTCGACGAATGGGTGCGGCTTTTCACTGACCGGACGAATAGTTGTTACAAGGTTTTCGCCGCGACGGCCGGGCGGTTCGGCGAACCGCAATGGCCGGAGTTAAAGGCGGCTAAGATCTTCAAGTTGGCGTTTCGCGACAAAGGCCAACTCCTCGACAGCGTGGAGCATCCGCTTTTCAAGAAGTGGGCGTCACGTGACTCCGAATGAGTTGCCTTTCGCCGAAATCTGGCTGCACGACTTCGAGTTCATCGCGGAGCCGGGCGAACACCCGGATGTCGTCTGCCTGGTCGCGCACGAGTTGCGCTCCGGGCGGACGCTCCGGCTGTGGCGCGATGAGCTTGGCAAGCGACCGCCGTACCGTACTGACGCCGGCGTGCTGTTCGTCAATTTCGTCGCCAACGCCGAGTGCGCCTGCCATCTCGCGCTTGGCTGGCCGCTGCCGGCGAAAGTGCTGGATCTCAGTCCAGCGTTCCGGAATCTGACCAATGGCCTGCCGACGCCGGAAGGCAAGGGACTAATCGGCGCCTTGCGCTACTACCGGCTCGACGCCATCGGCACTAAGCAGAAGGACGCCGCCCGCGATCGCGTCATGCAGGGCTGGCCGTTCACACCGGAAGAACGCGAGTGGATTTTGAATTACTGCGCGTCCGACGTGGATGCGCTGCTGCGCTTGCTGCCGCGCATCTTGCTGGAGATCGACGATCTCGGCCCGGGATTTGTCGTACTTCGTTCAGCGCATCCCGCCGATGTCAACGTCGTTTGCAGGTGAACAACACTCCAGCTTATCCGCCATTTAGGCACACGCCTCCAGCGCTACCGTGCAACTCGGATGGGCTGCGAAGAAATCCTATTATGCGCCGCAGCGAGATGCAACGCGTCCCCGTCCCAACGGTAGATGTTGCCGAACTTGGCGTCGCAGATGCGGACGGCGTTTTCCAACATACTTGCAAATACCGGCTGAAGATCGCCGGGAGAGCTTGAGATAGCTTGCAACACCTCCGATGTGGCCGTCTGCTGCTCCAACGACTCGGTGAAGTCGTCAGTGTGCTGACGAAGTTCGTTGAGCAGCCGTGTATTTTCGATGGCAATGACAGCTTGGGCAGCAAAGCTCGTGACCAGAGCGATCTGCTTATCAGTGAAGGAACGAACTTCTTGGCGGGCCAGTACGAACGCACCAATCACTTCGCTCTCTTTCAGCAATGGGACAGCCAGAGCCGTCCGTATGCCCCCAATTTCGACGGCTGCGACAGTCGCTGGATCGCGTTCAACGTAGGCTTCCTCTGTCGCAACGTCGGCGGTATGAACCGCAGTTTTGGTTCGCAACATGCGACTGACAGGGTTTCTCGAACTCATAGGAGACGGTGAACGGCGATGCTCGACGAAGGCACGCGGTGTATTATGCGACGCAACGAGGTGTAAGGAGTCGTCGTCCAGCGATAGATATTTCCAAACTTGGCGTCGCAGATCCGAACTGCTTTCGCCAGCATGGCGTCAAACACCGGCTGAAGATCACCGGGGGAGCTGCTGATAACCTGAAGAACCTCAGACGTGGCCGTCTGCTGCTCTAGTGCTTCCGTGAGGTCGGTGGTGCGTTGGCGCAGTTCGTTGAGCAGCCGCGTGTTCTCAATCACTGTACGGAGGCGCTTCTCACCACCACCGCCTCGGCGGGTGCTCGCGCCCTGCCGGGAGGACATCGCGTCACTGGCCCGGCGCAGGATGCGAGAGCCAGTTTCATCTGCTCGATGGCATTCTCGTCGGTCTCGTTCATGTCGCTTCTCCCTTCATCTCTCTTGCCCGCCCAACCTCCTTCTTCATCTGATCTGGCTCATCTCTCCCTCCCCCACCAGTCTTCATCTTCGCCTCCGGGCGGGGTTTCAACTCATCCCCGACCAAGACATCCGCAAACGAACCTTCGCGAAGAGGAGATTACAGGCCGCGTTGCAGCTTGGCGCTCCGACCGATGCGCGGTATGGGTGCGTTCAATGGGCGCTTTTCTGCTCTTTGTCGTGTCGCGGCCGTGAAGGACGGGCGAAAGCGCCCGTTCCGCCGCGACCGTCCGCGCGGAAGGCCGCGCGAGTTTCGGCCGCCGCGCGGCGACGGCGGCGTCGTTCTCTATGGCTGGCATACGGTGACGGCAGCGCTCGCCAATCCCGCGCGGCGTATTCGCAGATTATTGGCGACCGAGAACGCGGTGCGCCGCCTCGCCGATGGCGGCATTGCGCTGCCGGTCGCGCCCGAATTGGTGCGCCCCGACGTCATCGCGGCGCGGCTTTCGCCGGACGCCGTGCACCAGGGCCTGCTCGCCGAAGCCGATCCCCTGCCGTCGCCCGCGCTTTCGAAGCTGGCCGCGGCCTGCATCGTGCTGATCCTCGACCAGATCACCGATCCGCACAATGTCGGAGCGATCCTGCGCACCGCGGCGGCATTCGCCGTCGGCGCCGTCGTCACGACCGCGCGTCATAGCCCGGAAGCGACCGGCGTGCTCGCCAAGTCCGCTTCGGGCGCGCTCGAATTGGTGCCGATCGTGACCGTGCAAAATCTGGCGCGCGCCATCGGCGAAATGAGAGAGCAGGGATTCCTGGTCGTCGGTCTCGACAGCGACGCGCCCGACGATCTGTCGGCGATGCAGCTCGCGGCGCCGCTGGCGTTGGTGCTCGGCGCCGAAGGCAAAGGCTTGCGGCAAGGAACGCGCGCCGCCTGCGATCGGCTCGCCCGGCTCGATCTTCCCGGCGCGATCAAAAGTCTGAACGTGTCGAACGCGGCCGCGCTCGCGCTTTATGTCGCCAGCCGCTCGATCGGCGCATGAAGGGTATGATCCCAAAAAAGCGTGCCCTGGACTTGATCCGGGGAGTTAAACCGGTTTTCGGAAAAGATCACGCTCGAATTAAACCATGATCTGGGAAACTAAAACGCACGAAGGCCCGCACCAGGCGGGCCTTCGGCGATTTTTGCAGTTTGCTGTCCGCGATTTCGTTCAGCCGCGCCAGCCATACGGCCGACGATATGGGTTGCCGTAACCGTAACGGGCGCCGTAGCCGTAGCGCCGGCCATAGCCGTAACTCGGGCCATAACCATAACGCGGGCCATAGCCGTAGCCGGGGCCGCCGATATACGGGTACGCGGCTGGGTTGGAGAGACCCGCACCGGGGGCGTAGGTGCCGAACGGAACCATGACACCCGGACCGGTGTAAGCCGGTCCCTGGTTCACGACATAATACGGCGAGGCGACGACAGGCTGATAGCCAAACGTCGAGCTGCAACCGCCGCAGCCGCCGCAGCCGCCGCAGCCGACGGCGATCGGCGCCGCGGCGATCGGAACGAGCTGAACTTCGACCACCGGCTGAACGGCGATGGGTTGAACCTCAACGACCGGCTGAACGGCCACTGCGCCGCAGCCGCCACATCCGCCCCAATAGAGCGGAGCGTAGGCGACCGGCGCCGAAAAACCCCAACCGCCGCAGCCGCCGCACTGAGCGTAGGTGGCGGAAGTTAAAGCGGTGACAAACAGCGCGCTGCAAGTCACCAAGATGGTCCGATGGAACGACATGACTTTCCTCCTCACAAACAGCCCCAAGCAGGAGGCGGATATGGACAGGCCTGCGAACGATCTGTCCGGGACACGACTACCAGTCGTCATGGCCCGGACCTGGTCCGGGCGGCTGACCTCGTGGGGGCGTATTGGGCGGCGGACCTGGCGGCCGGTTAAAGCATTGGCCTCCCTGGCGGATGACCGCCGGACGGCTGACCGGAATAGCCGGGCTTTGCGCCTCTGCCCCAAGGGCGATGGTTTGGACCGGGTCCATAGATCGATGGTGCAATCACCGGCGCGATGTAAGTCGGAGGATACGGCGACGGCAGGTCAGCCGGCGTCGGCGCCGAAGAGCTCGACCAGCTGGGGCGATAGCTTTGGGCCGGCGGCGGCAGCGGCCGATTGGGACCGGGCACGACCTCGAGGCGGCCGTAGCCCGGCTGCTGGTCGGGAACAACCACGGGCAGCAACCGGTAGATCACGGTTGGCGTCACCAATCCCGGCTGCCCCAAGCCAAATTCGCCCTCGATCACGGCCACAACACATCGACGCCGTTCTCAAACACGGGAACGTCGGCCTGCCCGGAATGGCGGGCCCAAGCTGCGCGAGCGCAGGCGAGACGCTCACCGCGATGAGCAAGGCCGCATAGCCGATACGCATGAGAAACCCGTGTCTGGTGGCGGGGAACGTAACGGCGGTGTCCGGGAAAATTCGTTTAAAACGGGCGGAAACCGATGGTGAATTGCGCGGTAAGATTAACTGCCTGCTACGAACCGGCCGGTAGCGGTTCGGCCGAGCCGCCCACCTTCGACTTTCGGTTTAAGACCTCTGCGGACAGACAGAGCAACCGCCGCCGATTAGCGTATCTGCTGGGCCGCCGGCGTCTTAATCGACGCGATGCGCGCGATGATAAACGAAACGACCTGGGGAGACACGTCCATGACGACGATGGCGATCAACGCACCGCGATCCGGAGGCATGACGAGCGAGCAACGCCTCGTCATCTTCGCCTCATCGCTCGGCACGGTGTTCGAGTGGTACGACTTCTACATCTACGGCACGCTCGACGCGTTCCTGGCGAAATACTTCTTCTCCGACGTCCCGGCGAATGTCGGCTTCATCCTCGCGCTGATCGCGTTCGCCGCCGGCTTCGCGGTGCGCCCGTTCGGAGCGCTGATCTTCGGCCGGCTCGGCGACCTGATCGGACGCAAATACACCTTCCTGGTCACCATGCGCCTGATGGGTGTCGGCACGTTCTTCATCGGCGTGCTGCCCGGCTTTGCCACTGGGGCATCATGGCGCCGGTGCTGCTCATTGCACTGCGCCTGGTGCAGGGCCTCGCGCTCGGCGGCGAATACGGCGGCGCCGCGACCTACGTCGCCGAGCACGCGCCGGCCAACAAGCGCGGCTACTACACCTCCTGGATCCAGACCACGGCGACGCTTGGCCTGTTCCTCGCGCTGCTCCTGATCCTCGGCATCCGCACCGCCATGGGCGAGGAGGCTTCGGCGACTGGGGCTGGCGGATCCCGTTCCTGCTTTCGGCAGTGCTGCTCGCGGTCTCGATCTGGATCCGGCTCAAGCTCAATGAATTGCCGCTGTTCAAGCGCATGGTCGAAGAGGGCAAGCAATCGAAGCGGCCGCTGACGGAGGCCTTCGGCCAGTGGAGCAACGCCAAGATCGCGATCGCGCGCTTTGTTCGGCGCCACCGCCGGCGAAGCGGTCGTCTGGTACGGCGGCCAGTTCTACGCGCTGTTCTTCCTGACGCAGACGCTCAAAGTTCCCGGCGTCACCGCGCAGATCATGATCGCAATCGCGCTCGTCATCGGCACGCCCTGCTTCATCCTGTTCGGCTGGCTGTCGGACAAGATCGGCCGAAAGCCGATCATGCTCGCCGGCTTCGCGCTCGCGGTCGTGACCTACTTCCCGATCTTCCAAGGCATCACCCACTTCGCCAATCCGAAGCTGGAGCATGCGCTGTCGGCGGCGCCGGTGACGGTGACCGCCGATCCGAGCCAAGTGCTCGTTCCAGTTCAAGGCGACGGGCACCGAGAAGTTCACCACCCCGTGCGACATCATCAAGGCGGCGCTAGTTGGTCTGTCGGTGAACTACGACAACGTCGCAGCCCCGGCGGGAACGGTCGCCAGCGTGAAGATCGGCGACCAGACGATCGCGGCCGACGCCCTGACGCCGCCAAAGCGATCGCAGCGGCGATCAAGACCCACGGCTATCCGGCCGAACGCCGACCCGAACGACATCAACTACGTGATGACGGTGGTCCTGCTCGCGATCCTCGTGGTCTACGTCACCATGGTGTACGGGCCGATCGCCGCCTGGCTGGTCGAGCTGTTCCCGACCCGGATCCGCTACAGCGGTTGTCGCTCCCCTATCACATCGGCAACGGCTGGTTCGGCGGCTTCCTGCCGGCGACCGTGTTCGCCATCGTGGCGGCGACCGGCACCACATTCGGGTCTGTGGTACCCGATCGCCATCGCCGCGATGAGTTTTGTCGTCGGGCTGATTTTCCTGCCCGAAACCAAGGACCGCGACATCACGCAGATGTAGCGGAGCCGGTCTTTGCCGACATCCGGAGACCATTTTTCCGGATTCTACCCTAACTGACGGAACGGGGACGGCGCTCGCGACCGTCCCTTTTCTTTTTCCGGCTTATTGTCCGGTGTACCGGATGAATTCCGCGACGCGCTCGCCGATCATGATCGTCGGCATGTTGGTATTGGCGCTGACAATGTTCGGCATGACCGACGCATCGGCGACGCGCAATCCTTCGACGCCGTAGACGCGGCGCCGGCGGGTCCACGACCGCCATCGGATTGTCGGCAGCCCCGATGGCGCAGGTCGAGGCGGGATGAAAGCTCGCGCCGCTTGCATTGAGGATCTCGACGTCGGATATCGGATAGGTCGTTGCCGCGTCGGCAATCAACCGCCCGGGCTTGATCGCAGCACCGATGATGGCGCGGCGAAGGTGCGTGGCGCCGCCAGCACCGCCGTCGCGCCGATGGCCTTGGCGACACCCGACCTCCCGGTGCCATTGATCAATTTCAACGGCGCCATCCGCGGCATCAGA
>CAWKBE010000015.1:0-159697 GCA_963847785.1 uncultured Alphaproteobacteria bacterium | reverse complement strand
GGCCGGCCGAAATCCGGAGCGGGCGAATCCTGCCCGATCTGAACGATGCCGCGCCGGATCGCGCGCGTGCGGGTGAAATGGGCAAACAGCGCGTCGCCGTCGCCGCGGCGAATGGCGCGCGTGAGTTGCGACAAATCCTCGTTGAAGGTGCCGAGCATCTCCAATACCGCGTCCTTGTTGGCGAGGAACACGTCGCGCCACATGATCGGGTCAGACGCGGCGATCCGGGTGAAATCGCGAAAGCCGCCGGCGGAGAATTTCAGCACTTCCGAGCGCGTCACTTCGGCAAGCTCGTCGGCCGTGCCGACGATCGTATAGGCGATGAGATGCGGCAGATGACTGGTGATCGCCAGCACGAGGTCGTGATGCGCTGCCGGCATGGACTCGACGTTGGCGCCCAAAGCGCTCCAGAAAGCCGCGAGCTTTTCGACTGCGGCGGCATCGGCGCCTTCGGGCGGCGTCAGGATGCACCATCGTCCCACGAACAATGTCGCGAAGCCGGCATCGGGGCCGGAATTCTCCGTGCCGGCCACCGGATGCGCCGGGACAAAATGAATGCCATCGGGCAGGTGCGGAGCCATGTCGCGCACGACCGCGCCCTTGACCGAGCCGACATCCGAAACAGTCGCGCCGCGCATCAGATGCGGTCCGATCTCGGCGGCGACTTCGCCGCAGGCGCCGACCGGCACGCATACGATCACGAGATCGGCGCCGGCGACGGCGGCGGCGCTGCTTTCCACGACCTGATCGGCAAGGCCAAGCTCGGCGACACGCTGGCGCGTCGCGGCGGAGCGGGCAGTCGCCACGATCTCGCGCACCGTTCCCTGCGCCCGCGCCGCGCGGGCAATCGACGAGCCGATCAGGCCGACGCCGATCAAAGCGAGGCGGTTGTATAACGGCGCCGGCCGGCTCACGCTGAATTCCTTGTCTGGGTGGTTCTGCGCGCCATTGTCATTGGCATCATTTGCCCAAAAATTCCTTCAGCGCGGCGACCACGAGCCGGTTCGCTTCTTCGGTGCCGACACTCATTCGCAGCGCATTCGGCAGCTTGTAGCCGCTGACTTGACGCAGAATGAGTTCGCGCGCGGTGAGGAACGCGTCGGCGTCCTTAGCGGAACGTCCCTTCGCCTCCGGGAAATGGATGAGCAGGAAATTGGCGACGCTCGGGGTCACCTCGAGTCCGAGCTCTTCGAATTCCTGCGTCAGCCAAGCGAGCCAGCGATCGTTGTGCTCACGCGCACGCTCCTGGTGTGCGTGATCTTCGATCGCCGCGATGCCGGCGGCAATCGCCGGCCCATTGACGTTGAACGGACCGCGAATTCGGTTGACCGCGGCGACGATGTGGGTCGGACCAAACATCCAACCCAGACGCAAGGCGGCGAGGCCGTGAATTTTGGAGAAGGTACGGGTCATGACAACATTGTCGCTCGTGGCGACGAGCTCAATGCCGAGATTCGTAATCGTTGCGCCGCACATATTCGGCGTAGGCAGCGTCCAGCACGAGCAGCACCTGCGGCGGCAGGCTGTGATGCAGCCGCTTGATCTCATCGAAGGAGACGTAGGTGCCCGTCGGATTGTTCGGATTGGCGACAAAGACGATCTTTGTCTTCTTCGTCACCGCTGCCAAGATCGCATCCACGCTCGCGGTATAGTTCGTTTCCGGCGCGATCACCGGTTTCGCTCCGGTGCCGAGCGTCGCGATCGGATAAACCAGAAAGCCGTGCGTTGTGTGGATCGCCTCGTCGCCGTCTGCCAGGTAGGCGCGCGCCAGCAGGTTCAACAAATCGTCGGACCCGGCGCCGCAGACAATACGGGCGGGATCAAGCCCAAAGGCGCGGCCGATCGCCTCGCGCAGCGCTGACGCCGCGCCGTCGGGGTAATCTTCCAGATGTGCCGCGACCTTTTTGTACGCCTCGATGGCGTGCGGGCTCGGCCCAAGCGGCGTCTCGTTGGACGACAGCTTGAAGACCTTCGCTACGCCGGGGGCGCTGCTTTTGCCCGGGACGTACGGCTCGATGTCGAGCACGCCGGCACGCGGTTGGGGATACACGCTCATCGTTGTTCTCTCGTCGCTCCCTCGATAGGGAGCTCTTTATTTGGAGGGCACCGTATAGCGGCTCGCATGGCTGCCGACGAGAGCCTTCGAGCGAATGGAAGCGCCGGTGCCGCGCAAGGCCTCAGCGACGGCGTCGATGCCGCCGCGGGCGACCGAGATCAGCAAAGCCGCGCCGTCAAAGGCGCGATCGGGAACCGCGATCGCGTCGGCAAGCCCGGCCAGGCTGTCGATCGACATCGCACTCCAGCCGGAGACGCGCATGCTCCACACCTCCGTCTCCGTTACCATGGCGTCGGCGGCCACGCGTGAGATGACGAAAACGGGGAGACCAGCTGGGTGGTCGGCGCGTTCGACAAAGGGCAGTCGGGCGATGATCTTTGGGGCGGTGTCGAACTCCAACGCAGTCCACCATGGGCCCGCGCCCGCGATGGCGAACGCCGGCACCAGGCCAAGATCACCGGTCGATTCCGTCACCGCCTCCACGACGCTCGCCGCCCCCACATGCGGCACCAGCGGCACCGTAAAGCCGAAATGAAAGCGGGCGGAATCGCGCATCAACGCATCGCCGGCGGAAAGGTCGGCATGGGCAGAGAAGGGCGCCTGCACGTAAGTGAAGGTCGCAATGATCACACGCCAAATGCTCTCGACCGTGTCGAGCGGCAAATTGCCGTGGTGGCGCTGCACAAGCCGGCGCATCATGTCGGCTTCGCGCGCCGGCCGGAACGCCGAGCCGGATTCCTGGGTCTTTTTGACCGCGATTAACCGATCAATGATCTCACCGCGCTCGATCAGCAGCGCATGCATGGCTTCATCGATGCGATCGATGTCGCGGCGCAGGTCGGCGAGAGAAAAATCTTGCTGGTGCGGCTCTTTTGGCATGGTCAGGCCCGGCGAACGGCTCGATTGATAGGTGCCATAAGGCGGGAAATCAAAGAAAACATTGACTCCCCCGGCCGGCAGCCTATTTACGCCGTTTTGACTGCTGTTTGGGTAACTGCCAGAGTTCGGGAAGCATTATGGCAGAGCTGGGCGCGACCCTCGATTTGGCCGACCGCAGGCGCGAGGCGGATCATCCGCATTCGCTGATCGTGCGTTTTCCGGCGAATAATCCGCTGCGGTTGGATGCCGGGATAGACTTCGGGCCGTTACAGATCGCTTACCAGACCTACGGCAAGCTGAACGCCGAGCGCAGCAATGCCGTTCTGGTCTGCCATGCACTGACCGGCGATCAGCACGCCGTCAACGACCATCCGGTCACCGGCAAGCCGGGCTGGTGGGAGACCATGGTGGGACCCGGCCGGCCCATCGACACCGACCGCTATTTTGTCATCTGCCCGAACGTGGTCGGCGGCTGCATGGGCTCCTCCGGCCCCGCCTCGACCAATCCGGCGACCGGTATGCCCTATGGCCTCGATTTTCCGGTCATCACCGTGCGCGACATGGTACGCGCGCAGGCGATGTTGCTCGACTATCTGGGCATCGACTCGCTGTTCGCGGTCGCCGGCGGATCGATGGGCGGCATGCAGGTCCTGCAATGGGCGGCGAGCTATCCCCAGCGGGTCTTTGCCGCGCTGCCGATCGCGGCCGCCACCCGACATTCGGCGCAGAACATCGCCTTCCATGAGGTCGGCCGGCAGGCGGTCATGGCGGATCCGGATTGGCGCGGCGGGCGCTATTTCGTCGAGGGCATCAATCCCCGGCGCGGCCTCGCCGTCGCGCGCATGGGTGCGCACATTACTTATTTGTCCGATGCCGCCTTGCACCGGAAATTCGGACGCCGTTTCCAGGACCGCGACAACCCGACATTCTCGTTCGACGCCGATTTTCAGGTCGAGTTGTACCTGCGGCATCAGGGCATCACGTTCGTCGAGCGCTTTGACGCCAATTCCTATCTCTATCTGACGCGGGCCATGGACTATTTCGATCTGGCTGCCGACTATGACGGCGTGGTCGCCAATGGGTTCCTGGGCACACCGACGCGCTTCTGCGTGATCTCGTTCACCAGCGACTGGCTGTTCCCGACGCAGGAATCACGCGCCATCGTGCACGCGCTCAATGCCGCCGGCGCGCGCGTCTCTTTTGCGGAAATCACGACCGACAAGGGGCACGACGCATTCCTGCTCGACGAGCCGGAATTGTTTGCGATCGTGCGCGGTTTCCTGGAAGGGGCGGCGAGGGCGCGCAGCCTGCCGCCGGCGCGGAAATGATGCACGCTCGGGCGCCGGACGGCGTGGGAGTAAATTGATGCTCATGCGGCTGAAGCACGACCTTACGATGGCGGAAGCCGCGCGCGGCCAGGGCGGCTCGCGCGTTGACTTGCTTGTCGTCGCCGACATGGTCGAGGCCGGCGCCCGCGTGCTCGACGTCGGCTGCGGCGACGGCGAACTGCTGAGGCTTTTGGAAACCCGCGGCGTGGATGGTCGCGGCATCGAGCTATCGCGCGAAGGCGTGAACGAATGCGTTGCCAAGGGCCTCGCGGTCGTGCAAGGCGACGCCGACACCGACCTCGAAAACTATCCCGACGATGCGTTCGACTTCGTGATCCTCTCGCAGACTTTGCAGGCGACGCGCCAGCCGCGCGTCGTGCTCGAACACATGCTGCGGATCGGGCGGCACGCGATCGTGTCGTTTCCCAATTTCGGCCATTGGCGCATTCGCCGGCAGATTGCTCTCGGCGGCCACATGCCGCGCACCGAAAATCTGCCATACGCGTGGTACGAAACGCCGAACATCCACTTTTGCAGCATCAAGGACTTTCGCCTGCTCTGTCAGGTCTCGGGCGCCAAGATCGAAGAGGCAGTCGCGCTCAATGCCTGGGGCCGGCGCATGCGGCTGAAAATGCCCTGGTGGTTCTGGAACCTGTTCGGCGAGCAGGCGGTGTTTCTGCTGAGCAGAGGTCGCTGACGAGGATTGTCGATTATCCGGTTCCCCGCCGGCTCAAATCGCGGCATAAGGATGCGGCCATAATCGCTGTCAGGAAACCGCCGGCCCGTGCGCCGGCGCGGGCCCGTAGCTCAATGGTCAGAGCTAGCGGCTCATAACCGCTTGGTTGGAGGTTCGAGTCCTCCCGGGCCCACCATGAAATCATTAGGTTTTTTGCCGTTTGGCTGGGCCCTTTTCCGGCTCGACCAATGAAACAACCAATGAAACGTTCTGCGATTGTTTCGACGTGATCGCCTGCGCGGCAGCGCGCATGTAGTCGGGATGATGATGGCCGTAGGTGCGCTCGATCATCTCGGCCGACATGCCGAGATAGCCGGCGGCCTGCCAGATCGGCACGCCACGCTGCATCAGCCAGGTCGCCGCCGTGTGCCGCAGCGTGTGCGGCGTGACCTTGCCCCACAGACCGGCAAGCTTGACGGCGTGCTTGAAGCCGGTCTTGACCGATTTGACCGGCGCGCCTTGCCACTCCACGAAATGCGACGTGACGATGCCGCGCCGAACCCAGCGCCGCATATGAGCCAGCAGCCGCGGCGGTATCGGCGCCGGCGTCTGCCGCTTGTTCGTCGCGCGGCGGCCGATTGCCAGCCGGTAGAAGATGCCTTGGTCGAGATCGACGAACGAGTGGCCGTCTTGCCGGTAAGGCGATGCCGAGGCGATCGCACCGGCCCGCGTTCCGGTGTACAGGCCGATCAGAATGAACCGAGCCAGATGCCGAAGCGGTCGCTTGTCGGTTGCGATCAACTGTCCCTTGTGGCGACCGCGATGAACGGTCTGCTGCTCGCGGTAGCGCCAGCACGCCCAGATCAGCTTTGCGGCCTCGCTGCGTGTGAGCCACCGATCGCGCGGTGGGCCTTTGGGCGGCAGCGTGACCCGTACGATGCCCATAGTGCAGGTTCTCCTTGGCATGATGATTGATCGCTGCGCGCAGCGTCTCGAGATCAGCGCGGGCACCGCCGGTCTTGCCGCGCTCCTTCACATAGGCACGGCACTCGGCGGCCGTGACCTGGGACAGCATCTTGCCGCCCCAATAGTCGTTCAACCGGCCTATGCACCGCTCAAGCTTCGGCTGGTCGGTCATGCGCGGCCCGCAATCTTCCAGGTAAATCGACAGCACGTCGGCGATGTCGATCCGGTCGATGTCGCGGGCGTGGCGGGTGGGCGGTACTTTTCGGCGATATACGCTGCTAGCCGCTTTTCCGCCTCGCGAGCTTGGCTCTTAAGGCAGCCTGTGGCGATGTGCCGGTTGCCGTCGATGATGATCCAGACGGCGTTGGCGACGACGCGGCCTCCTTTGCGGCGGGCGGGACGGAGCCACAATCGGGCGCCTTTGCTTGCACGCGGCATAACTCCCTCATCCGTTCGATATTCGACAAGGTAGTATAGTCTCTGCCCGCGATGCGCTCGACGACAAGTCTTCCGCGCACTGCTTCCCGCCTCAGGCCTGAAGCCGTCATCGAACCGTCTGGAAACGCCAGCGCAGCCGCAATGGCGAGCCGAAGCGGTGTGTCGGGCTTAAGGTCGTTACAGTTTGGCAGAGGTTTCCTGAGCATCCACACGTCCGAGCAAGTAGCCCGACGCCTGGCCCGACTATCGGGCAAGCCGCTTATGTTGACTGCTTACACGAGCTGTGGGAGTCCAAATCGTCAGCGCCAGACAAAAGCCGACAACTACCGGACCTGGCCGGTCCTTCTGCGAGCAGCCTACCGGCAGGTTGGTCTTGGTTGTCAGCTTTTTCGATCTAATGACAACTCTACCGAGTTCGGGTCTGGTTATAGTTCGAGTGCGAAATCAACTCGAAGCAAACTGGTCAGTACAGGCAAAACTGGATCTTCCGCCAGGAGGAGTTATGCCCCGAGAAATAGTACGGATCAATGTAGGCTCTAAGTTTCCAGTCGAGGTGGCTGCTCGGTTTTTTGCGACCATAGCTTACCCCGACAATCCAAATGAGAGGGAGCGATACCATTTGGCACTCTGCCGCTTGTACGTCCTTATGAGAGCGCAACTTCAACCCGACTTTGCCCGCACGGTACTTTTTATCGTTCCGGCGATTTTTGTGCCCAGCGACTACGACTGTGTACGAGTCCTCAAACGGGGAAACAAAAAGTTTAAGCATCGCCTCGCCGCAAGTCGCTGGCTGGTTATGCCACACTTTGGGGAGGAAAAATTAAAGCCGCTGCAGGTCGAGAAGGATGGAGAATTTATTATTCCGACCCTCAACAACATGACTCTTGTGGCAATGAAGGAACTGGGTTGGAAAGGAAAGGCCGAAAGTATTCCGACGTTTAAATCGAAGATTTGGGCGCCGTCGCGTCCGGTGGTCCATGCGGCCGCGGCGTATGTGCTTGCGTCCCATCTCGCGCGCGAGCGACAAGTCTGTGCTGATTTCTTCATGGCCTGCTTCGACTATCCTTCGACGATAGCAGCGCTTATACGGATTTCTGAAGAGTATCGGCTAATGCTGGCTGAGATCGAGCAATTCAAGATCAAGGAAGAAGAAACGATCCAGATTTTGGCTGAAGGAACTCCTCTCAAATTCGATGACAGTCGGTCAGCGGAAATCAACTCAATAAGCGCGCTAAATATGCCTCGCGAAACAATTCGGCTTGGGTTATCCACGCCCTTTACTCCTCTACCGGGCGCGACGTTTCTCTCGTTTCTCGCTTACCCCAATCCTGAGGACGCGACGACGAGGGCGGTGTTCTGCTTTGCAATTTGCCGGTTTGCTGTCACGGCAATGTGCGAAAACAATCGCGATTGGGCCAATAGCCCGCGAGCAATTTTGCCAGCCATTAGTCTCGTGGGCGATAAGCGTCGGCGCGAAGCTTTAAGGCTCGGTTCGACACAACTAGGCTATCGTTTCAAAGCTGCAGCCTTTTTCGCAATGCCTCACCTCTATGCAGAACTTCGTGAATACGAGCTAGTAAAGTATCAGGGATTTGCGCCGACCGTGGAGAACCTGGCTGTTCTGGCAGGGCACAGAATGGGATGGGATAGTGATCGTGACGGTACATCGACGATCAAGGGCAGGATATGGGGGCCTTCGCGTCCGGTGGTACATGCGGCAGCGATTTTGTTCGCGGACGGAAAAGCGAGGGGATACTCTATTATGGAAAATCCGAAATCGTGGTTGCCTTATTTGAAGGACCCTAAGCTTCTCCTACCCGTACTTCTTATATCGGAAATTGCGCGGCGTGTTTTGCCGCGCGTCAAACAATTCAGAATCAAAGAAGCAGACACCATTGAGTTTTTGCCGTAAACAGTCTCTTCGACCCATTCGTTTCACCACCAGAAGTTTCATGGGTTTACGGTCTCTCTCGATGGAGCATGCGCATTTGGATTAAGTCGTTTGATGCCGGTTGTCAATCTTTTAGTTCGGCTGGCAATCTCGGCCGTGATAGAAAAACCTATGAGGGTTCCAATCCATCAGCCAAAGGAGGTCGACATGGGTTGGAAATCCAGAAAGCGCGGTCGCAAGACTAAGGACAAATCTCACTTCGAGAGCAAAAAGGAGATCAAAACCGGTTCGCAAACGCAGGAGGATGTGCTCGTCGAAAACGTGCAGATCACCGGCAAGCGGCGCGAGCCTGATCCGGAAAAGGTCAAGACCCTCGCGGCATCGATTTCAATGGTGGGACTGCGTACACCAATCACGGTGAGGCGCATCGAGAAAGAACGCGACGGTGACAGCAAGACCATACTAGCGCTCGTAGCTGGTCATTACCGGCTAGAGGCTTTCAAATCGTTGGAAATCAAGCGCATTCCTGCGTTTGTGATCGAAAGCGACAAAAGCGATGCGAGAATCTTGCAGCTGATAGAGAACCTGTACCGAGCAGAGCTCACTGCTCTTCAGCACGCCGAAGACTTGGCCGAGTTGGTCCAGCTTGTTCAAGCCGACAAGGGTGGGCAACTTGCCCACCCTGGCGGTAAGCAGCCGCACGACCGTGGTGTTAGCCGGGCCGCAAAAGCACTCGGCTTCAGCCGAAGAGAGGTGCGCCGCTCCCTTCAGATCGCAAACATTACCGTCGAAGCCAAGGCAAAGGCCATTGAGGTCGGATTCGACAAGAAACAGTTCAAGCTCTTGACAATCGCCAAAGAGGAGGGCGCTGAGGCACAGCTAGCCAAGATCGATGAGATAAGAAAGGCCAGAACCTCAGGCTCCAAGACGTCACCGTCGAGCAAGACGAAAGCTAAGAAGAAGGCTTCGAACGAAGCAGCCGAGGCTTCGGATCAAGATAATGGCAGCTGGGATGACAGCGAAGAGGAGGAGCAGCCCGGCGATCAATCCGATTCGGACCAAGATAATGGCGGACCACCTATTGTGCCGGAGCCCGGTGATCAATCCGATTCGGACCAGCAAGACTCCAATGATCTGGCTGACGTGGATGACGACAAAGAAGAGGAACGGCTGTTTTCCGCTTTGAAGGCAGCTTGGGATGCCGCGCCACAATCAGTGCGTAAGCGCTTCGTCAAAAACGTCCTGCATATGGATCTCGACCAAAACGACGACGACATTTGGGCAGCGCACTAAGCTGCTCGTCAACTGACAGGCAACTCTTAGTCCGGCAGGCTCATCTGCCGGACTATGTTTTTAAGTAAGACGACCCGCAGAGCGTCGCGCAAACAATCTCGTAGCCGAGGGCAATGCCATCGCATTTCAGATCGAGCAACGGCAAACGACCAGCAATATTTCTCGCTTCGAACGTCGCGTTTGTTTTGCCCGGAAATTAAGCGATCAGGCGCGGTTGACGCCCTGAGAGGACTAGTTCAGCACGCTAATTTTGGGTTTGTCAGTATTGGAGAGAACGTTGTGAAGAAAAAAAAGATCACCCAAAAATCGCACGCCCTTAAATATGCCCGAACTCGGTCTGCCCGTTATCCCGTTGCACACAATCGTAGACGGACGTTGTTCTTGCGGAAATGTTGATTGTGCACGTCCAGGCAAGCATCCACGCACGTCTCACGGCGTCAAGGACGCCACCACGGATCGGAATCAGATAAAAGTCTGGTGGGACGAATGGCCTAATGCCAACATCGGGATCGCTCCAGGTCGGGAACGGGATATCCTTGTTCTCGACATCGATCCGCGCCACGGCGGGAACAAGAAGCTTAGGCGGCTCAAAAGAAAATTGGGCGCGCTCCCCGAGACAGTGACCTCCAATACCGGAGGGGGTGGCCAGCACCTCTTCTTTAAGCATCCCACCTTCAAAGTCCGTAAGGACACCACGGGCAAGCTACTCGGCCGCGGCATAGACGTGCTTTCTGACGGCTGTATCGTAGTGGCGCCGCCCAGCCGGCATGCATCTGGTCGGCGATACGCCTGCGTCGAGGGCAAGTCGTTTCAAGACATTGAGCCTGCTAAGCTCCCGAAGGCCTGGCGCAGTCGTCTTCGCGGCGATGCTGCGAACAAATCGACGGGCAACAGTGCAAAGCCGCAAACGCCAGGACACGTTCCGCAAGGGCAGCGCAACAATCATCTCACCAGGCTTGCCGGGGTGCTCCAGCGCAGCGGTATGTCGCCCGAGGCGATCTTGGCTGCTCTTCGCGCCGAAAACGATGCCCAATGCAGTCCGCCGCTCGACATTTCCGAGATTAGGCAAATCGTCAAAAGTATTGGCAGGTACCCGGCGCCGGGCGATGGTGCTGACGCCGCCGAAGGCCTCATGCAGATCGTCCTGGATCGGCATTTCCGGGGTGGAAAGCACCTGTTGCGTGGCACCGATGGCCGGTTCTGGCACTACGATGTTCGACTTTGGCGCATGGTCACGGACGAGTGGGTCTCTGGCAAAGTCTTAAAGATCATTCAGGCGACCCCCGTGAAAGGGCAAAAAACCGCTTCGTTGTTGAGCCAAGTGATCACCCTACTCAAGGCAAAGCTGGCCACCGAAAATGATCCTCTTGCCTTCGTCGCTAACCCGCTTCCAATCATTAATTGCGCCAACGGCGAACTCTGGATTGGGGATGATGGCGAGTTTCGTCTGCGGTCCCATAAGCCGAATTCATATCTGCGCCACTGCCTCGACGTCGAATATGACCCGCAAGCCGAATGTCCAGAATATGACCGGGCTGTTCGGGAAATCTTCAGTGCAGCCGAGAACCCCGAAGAGATGGTCCGCCACTGGAATGAGTTGGCTGGCTACCTGATCCAGAGCCGCAGAAACATTCCACTCGTCATAATTCTACTGGGTCGTGGAGATAATGGAAAAACTAAGCTCCTCGAAACCGTGACCAGGCTGCTTGGCTCCGAACTCGTTTACGCTCAGCGCGTCGACGAACTCGAAAAAAGCCGGTTCACGATGGGCAGCTTGTTCGGCAAATATCTGCTGGTCGATGACGATGTGCGGGCTGGTGCCCGCCTGCCTGATGGCATCCTGAAGACAATAAGCGAAGCCAAAGAGGTCACCGGCGAACTCAAGTACGGGCCCGCCTTCAACTTTGTGGTTCGGACCGTACCCGTTCTTCTGTGCAACAACGTGCCATCCCTCGCTGATTTATCCCATGGCATGCAACGCCGTTTGACGGTTATTCCCTTTGATCGGACCTTTACCGGCGAAGATCGTGACCGCTTCCTCTTTGACCGTATCTGGAAAAACGAGCTGCCTGGCGTCCTGAACCGGGCCCTGGCAGGCTACCGTCGCGTGCTAAAACGCCAAGCCAACTTTGAGCCGCCGCTTGCAGTATTAAACGCTACCAAACGGTGGCTCCAACAAGCAAACCCTCTTCCAGCATTTATCGAAGACCAGTGCACTCAAAGGCCTGGGGCCAAGTGCACGGTGAAAGACTTTTACGATGCCTATTCAGCATGGACCCGCAGCATGGGCTACACCCTCACTCAAACCCAGCAGACGGTTGACCGCAACCTTTCCCATTTGGGCTTTGCGACCAAGAAAGGCAACCAAGGCAAGATGGTCGTTGGGCTCAAGCTCAATAACCATCCTGTCCCTCCTTCGCCAGACTACTGATCGTGATTATACGAGAGAAACCAGAAACCCATAGAAGAGTGACGAAAGTGACGATTTTTTAAACTTCCTTTTTTGTTTGTTGTTTTTCTTTTAAATAGTGATCTTGAATTCCGTCACTTTCGTCACGGATTGTAGCTAGCACTATCAACAACAACACAACGTGGCTGGGGCGCCAGACTGAGCGCACGTGTGTCCGTATAGTGAGTGAACGCGAACTAGCCGACGCTGGTAGAGGTGGTCCCACTTCCTGAGACAGCCGGCTAAGGTCGATTTGCTGATGCAGAGGACGAACCACCATGAGGACCAACCATCAAACTTGTAAAATGATGTTGAGCAAACTGATGTTTGCTACCGTGGAGCTTAAAATGGAAAATTCAAAAATCGAATGGACTGATCATACATTCAACCCTTGGGTTGGATGTACCAAAGTCAGCCCCGGCTGTAGGGACTGCTATGCCGAACGTTGGGCCAAGCGCTCTGGTCTTGTTCAATGGGGTAACCATCCGCGTCGCCGCACGTCAGAAAACAATTGGCAAAATCCGATAAAGTGGAACGCTAAAGCTCGTGAGTTTATGCGAGAGCACGGCCATCGACCGCGGGTGTTTTGTGCGTCTTTAGCCGACGTATTCGACAATCAGGTTGACCCAACGTGGCGGGCAGACTTGTTTGCATTAATCCGAGAGTGTCGGCGACTGGACTGGTTGCTGCTGACGAAGCGACCGCAAAACATTTCAAAAATGCTGCCGTCTGACTGGGGCGATGGGTACCGAAATGTATGGCTCGGCATAACCGCCGAGAACCAGGAGTGGTTTGATCGGCGATGGAAGCACCTTCAAAATATCCCGGCCCTAATCAAATTCATTTCGTACGAACCAGCAATCGAACCCCTGCGGTTGCCGATATATAGGCCGTACCCGGATTGGCTTATATCGGGCGGTGAAAGTGGGGGTGAGGCCCGCCCCCTAAATCCGCAGTGGGTTCGAGATATCATTGCGGATTGTCGTCGGAAGGGTGTTGTGCCGTTTCACAAGCAGTGGGGATCATACGAAAATAATCCCCTCGTGCTCGAGGAAGGCATGAGTACCGAAGAGGCCAAAAACATCGACAAGTTCGGCAAGGGAGGCGGCTTGGTTGACGGCGAGCTTGTCCGTGAATTTCCGGCGCTCCGCAACTTCGCCAATCGCAACGCTGCCTAGCCGTATGCCGCCCTCAAAGGGCTTCGAACTGTAATCGCAGGCCTCTTCGCGTCTCCGATCGAGCAAAACGAAAACTGATAAGGAAAGGCATCTTTCCTTATCAGTCCCTCGTTCGGAGGTATTCGAACTTCGAGACGATTTGCGCAAAAGCTTCGCGTTTCGCTAATTTTTGTCAGCGCTCAACAAGGGCTGCCCCGGAAATTTAAGATAGGGACGAGCGAGCAAAGCATTAGTGATTTGTCCCCCCGAGGCAGCCGCTCACAGTGCAAGAATTTCAAGGCCAAGCTACAGGTGCCCTCGACGTCACTTATCCCCGGATCAAGAGTTGCAGCTGGTTGCGCGGCATCATGCTTCGCGACTGAGGCGGGGAAGCACGGGGATGGCAAAACCTTTGGTAATTTGACCGCAATGGGCAAAAGTCCTAGCCGGCCATGGTCATGGGGGATGTAGCAGAATGTAGCAGAGAAAAACATTAAGGCTTGAGTTCTCAATCAACAAACTTGAGAAGTAATTACTGACCCCCTGCTACCCCGCTACCCCCTGCTACCTGGGCCAGGGGTCATTGCCAGAATGCTCCTTCGGAGAGCCCAACGTTGCAACGTTCGGCTGGTTCTAATAATCCTTCGCCCAAGGCTACACCGATACTATCGAATTGTTGAGGGTTTCATCGTTTCCATTCTTGATTCGCATCCGGCTTTTTTGAGAACGCTAATTTATTTCATAGCGAACTTACAGCGGTTCGCTTACAGCCTTTAACATCAGAGAACAAACATGGCCAAAAGAAAGCATCGCCTAAGCCGACGACCCAAGGGAAAGGAAAACCGGGTCGAAAATCAGACTTCAGTGGATAATCAAATTAAAAGGAAGAAATCCCTTGGCGCATTGCGGAAGCATCAAAAAACTAAACCTCGATCGCCGGATGCGACTGGTAAGCTTTACTTCCAACGTCACACGTTGACAGAAATTTGTAGGCAACTAAAAGATGGTGGTGGTGACGAGATTAGCTGCAACATTGCCGCTTGGAGAAATAACGATCAGCATGGTCAATACCTAACAGTGGAGGTCTCGCCGGAGTATGTAAGCGAGCGGCAAACATTTAACCCGGGTATGTTTGATGACATATTTGACGACGACGAGTGATATTGTTCTGCTCGGGACTCGCTTGTTCGCCGGTCTGGATTTTGTAGTTAGCTTTGTCCTGCGTATCCAACAGGTGGATACTGCTGTGTACTTATTGCCGGAGAAGAAAAGACGAATTCCTCAGCTCCACACTCACCGAAAGTAGGGACGAGCGTTAGTACTCACCCAGGAGTATCGCCGCTAATGTCACCCAGAACCGCAAAATATATCGAGGCGCTGACTAGGGAAGGCGACAACTTCGATTTTGACCAATGGCTTAAAATGATCCGAGAGGAAGAGGCTCAGGCGAGACAGATCCTGACTGCAATCACTCCCCCCGACGTTGTTGCCGCACGAGCAGACCATCCAATCAATACGTCGGATAGCCGGGATGCAAGGCCAAGCTTGAGCCCGGTACTGATTAGCAAGCCAGCGCGGAATCCAAGAGCTTTACGTCGGCCGCATCGGCAAGCTAAAAGCAAATCTCCAGAAACTCGCCTTCGGCAATGGCTGAAGAAGGTCTCTAATGCGTGGGACGAGTTTCAGAGCAGTCGCGCTCGAGACGCCGTGTATGGATACTTGGAGGCGGTGTTCGCCATCGTTGAACATTACAGAATGCGGCGACGGACCAACAAGCTTTTGCGGCATGCGTTCGAATTTGCCAATCTTGCCTTCGCCAAGAACGCAAATCCATATACTGCCGTCATTCGCTGCACGTGTGGCGGCGCCGCCGCCGATAAGACGATCAGCAAATGGGCGCGAGCGCTCCGATATGTCGCTCACTGCAAGGAACCCCGGACGCGGCTGAAGATGTTTATGAAAGAAGCCGGTGGGGTCAATGCGTGTGCCGATCTTTACGCGCGATATTTTGGACGGGGGTGCCCGATGAAACCATTATGATCGACGGAGGATGCGCATTGCTCTTGAGACGCACTTGGCCGCCAAGGGCAAGGCGCAGAGTGGATGTCTTGATAAGTCGCGGCATCTTGCCAGCCATTGGGTTGAGCTGAAGGGAGCTCGCAGTCAAGGGAATTAGGTGGGCCCGAGATGGCCTGATGGCGTTCAGGATGATGGCTTGCAGCGCCGCGAGCCCGTCGGTAAGGGCCGCCGGTCCCGGCTGGAGAATCAGCGACGATTTGATCTCGTGCAGCGCGCCGTGCTTCACCGCGGGAATGCAATCGAAACCGGGCCGCCGGGTGACCTTCTCCGGTCGGAATTTCTTGCCGCACCAAGAGCCAATGATGATGTCTGGCGAGTGACGGATTACTTCCTCCGCCGTCACAATGCGGTCCTTGGCTAGCTTGCACGAGGCGCGATCGGCAAAAATGTCGCAGCCACCAGCGACTTCGACCAGTTCCGACACCCAGCCGATGCCAGAAATCATTGGATCATCCCACTCCTCGAAATAGACCTTCGGTCGGCACGGCAATTGCGCGGTGTGTTTGCGCGCGCCAGCGACCGAGGCCGTCAACTCCTGCGCCAAGCGCTCAGCACGATCAGCGGCACCGATCAACGCCCCGAGTGTCTTGATCATGTCGAGAATTTGCGAAACGGTTCGCTGATTGAAGGCGTGCACCTCAATCCCGTGGCGGATCAGCGTCGCCGCAATGTCAGCCTGCAGATCCGAAAACGTAAGGACAAGGTCAGGTTTTAGATCAAGGATTTTCGGGACGTCAGCGGAAGTAAAGGCGGATACACGCGGTTTCTCGCGCCTTGCTCGGGGCGGGCGCACCACATAGCCCGAAATGCCGACGATGCGCCGCTCCTCGCCGAGCAGATAGAGCGTCTCGACAGTTTCTTCGGTAAGACAAACGATCCGTTCGGGCGGGAACATCGATTTTTGTCACCCTGATGAAAAGCGCTATTTCCTATGCGGTATGCCCTCAGCCCTTGTCGGTTTTTGCCCCCGCGCGCATTCGTTCAATGTCCCGCGTCATCCTGGGCTGATGACCGATTCATAGCAAGCGCGGACAAAGCTGAGGCATGGCATTCGAAATCAAAAAGCGAACATCCCAGCGGCACATCAGTTCCGCTCTACCTCAAAACTCAGACATGCTGGTGAACAAGGTGGTGCTGAAACCATTGTAAAGACCGCCAGCAACAAAGGCTTGGAGTGAGAGAGTAGTTCTAGTATCTCGCATTTCCTGGCGTTCGCGGAAATGGGATAGCATCACGCACGTTGGACAGTCCGGTGACGTAGGCGAGAGTACGCTCGAATCCGAGGCCAAACCCGGCGTGCGGAACCGTGCCATAGCGACGCAGATCGCGATACCAGGCATAGTGATCCTTATCGATGCTGCGTTCTGCCATTCGAGCGTCCAGCACGTCGAGCCGCTCCTCGCGCTGGCTGCCGCCAATAATCTCGCCGATACCAGGTGCGAGCACGTCCATTGCTGCGACCGTTCTGCCGTCGTCGTTTACTCGCATGTAGAAGGCTTTAATATCCTTTGGATAGTTCAACACGATGACGGGCCGCTTGACGTGCTTCTCAGTGAGGTAGCGCTCGTGCTCCGATTGCAAATCCATTCCCCACTTCACGGGAAACTCGAATTTATCCTTTGCCCGCTCAAGAACGCTGATCGCTTCGCCGTAGTCCATGCGCACGAATTCCGAGCTGACGATATTCTGCAGCTTCGCCACAAGTCCCTTCTCGATCCTCTCGTCGAAAAATGCGAGATCTTCGTGGCTTTTGTTCAATAGGGTTTCAAAAGTGAACTTCAATAGTTGTTCCGCGAGCGTGGCATCATCAGAAAGATCTGCAAAAGCAATCTCCGGCTCGATCATCCAGAACTCGGCGAGGTGACGGCTGGTGTTAGAATTTTCCGCGCGGAACGTGGGTCCGAATGTGTAAACCTTGGTGAGCGCAAGGCAGTAAGCCTCAACGTTTAGCTGCCCGGATACGGTCAAGAAGGTCTCACGGCCGAAGAAATCCCGCATGAAGTCTACACTGCCCTCAGGCGTGCGCGGCAGGTTGGCAGATTCAGCGTGGATACTCGGAACAGAGCGCCGGCGCCCTCAGCGTCAGAAGAAGTGATGATCGGTGTATTCACCCACAAGAAGCCGTTGTCGTCAAAGAACTGATGAATTGCTTGGGCTAGCGTATGTCTCACCCTGGTCGCGGCGCCAATCACGTTGGTTCGGGGCCGGAGATGGGCCACTTCGCGTAGGAATTCTAAAGAGTGTGGTTTTGGCTGGATTGGGTATGTATCCGGATCGTCAACCCAGCCAATCACGTTGATCGCGCTCGCCTGTATCTCGAACGGTTGCCCCTTTGCCGGGGATGGAACAACCATTCCGGTCGCCTCTACAGCGCAACCGCTCGTGAGTTTTAAAACCTCATCCGTGTAGTTGGATAGCGTATTCGGCGCGACCACCTGAACTGGGTGGAATGAAGATCCGTCCGACAGATGGATAAAGGAAATGCCCGCTTTCGAGTCTCGTCGCGTGCGTACCCAGCCCTTGACCGCGATCGCCGCGTCTTTCGACGCCTCGCCGGCCAAAATACTGCGCACGTTGAATGTTTTATTGTCCATGCATAGAGATTACCACAATCGTTTGTTAAGTCCCAACTGAGCAGGGGTTAAAAGCGGCTCTAGGTGCTACGGCATCAAACGCTACCGTCACCGGCCAGCCTTTTGCATAGCTTCCCAATTGTTGAAAGCAGCGTCGACTGCTTGAAGATATCCGAAGTCTGCTGTAGTCAGGATGCCGCTTAACCGCAGCTCGCGCTCTTGCGAGTTCGACCGCGGCGCGCCGGACCAACAGCATTCTCGGCGAGAACCTCTGTCAGCGCGTCCGTGAACTCACGATAAAGTGCTGAAATGTCGGTGCCGGTACTCATGTTCAATCTCCGACATGCAACAGGCTGTGATAACCCACACTAGTCTTAGTCTAGCCGCTGGTGGCGTATTTCCAAAAGTCCGCCTTCAAGCACAAGGCGCCCAGGATTGATGATCAATTGGAACGGGCCTGCTGTTCGCGTGCCTCGAGAGAACTGGTTTTCTGTTTCGCGAAGAGGCATCATTTGAAAATACGTATTGCAGTGATGGCAGAGCATTCGGTCATTGTCTGGGATTTGGAGACCGTTTTTGATCTCGCCGCCGCGGCGCGTATGCTTGACCTGGGGAACGCTACGGAAACCGAGGTGCGTGAGGCGATCGGGCCGGGAGTTATGCGCGGAAGTTGGTGACGGCCTGAGGGGGTAAGGCGGCGTATCGTGGGGGTGTTCAACGCCTCCACTTCTCCACTGAAGATGCTATAGGGTGGCGGCTTGGGTGCTGTAGGCAACCATCGGCGCTGGAAGGCAAGGTCATCGGCCAATGCATGAAGCGTCATCCGCCACCCCTGCCGGCTCCCTTGCCAAAGCAGACAACAGTCGCAGCGAAGTTTCTAATTAGGCCGCCGGCGCGCCTTATACGCCAGACGCAGACTGATAACCAGGCTGCTAGGAAAGTCTGAGCACCATGTGCAACGTCACGCCGTCGCCAACCGGATTGCCGTCAATGCGAAACTCGATGCCGAACTGGGTGCCGACCTGGCCGGCGACGTCGGTCGATTTCGAGACGAAATACCAATTGGATGCGGTGCCGACTGTGCCGGTCGGCGACAATTGGCCGGCGCGGCTCGGCGCGCTCACCGATTGAGCCGTATAGGTGCCCGCATTGGTGACGGTGACGCCGGAAACGGTCGCCGCCGGCGCGACCACGGTTGCAGTCTGTGCCGCCGCCGCGCCCGGCACGGCGGCGACCAGAGATATGACGAGCATAGGCAACCGCATGAGACTTCCCGCGTCGCGCAAGCCGCGAATTCTTTAACTGATGGATATGGTATTACTGCAGTGGGCATTAGCCTACAGGACTTACTGTGGGCTGCTGTCCGAATCCTCCCTCGGGAAACGCCTGCCTGAAACGACCGCGGCCAGTTATCAATCTTCCGGCGCAATCTCCTTCTCGTCACGTATGACCATCGGCGATGGAGAATTCCGCGCAGGCAAAAGTGATCACCGACATGGATCATTGACCGACCCAGCCGCGCGCCAGCGAAGCGTCGACATCGTAGGTCGCGCCGGCATAGGTGAATTCGGGGAGAGATGGCGCGGTTATCGCCGAAGGCTTTCACGCTGTTACGTCAGGCGGAATATGCTCAATGTACCCAGCCCGCGACAAACGCCTCGCGCTCTTGCTCACACGCAAACAGCTTGAGGGCTCGAGTACGACGAGCCGCCAAAATCTAAATCATTGATATCGCAGACAAATATCACGAAGCTAGTCGGAGGCGTATCCGTCGAACGTCGATCGAGCCGCGTGGTGTGTGGCCGTTGAACCGGCGAGCTTCTAATGAGCAAGACGATGACCGGGCAGTTTAAGCTAGACCGTTCGCTCCTCGCATTGAATGCGCCTGTGCCTAGCCCACAAATCTACCACGAGTTGGTTACGATTTCTTTGGTGGCGGCAATTTGTGAGGTTTTTGATCGAACTGCTCGACGGCCTTCTCGTCGATGACAGTTGCTCGCTCCCTTGGCCCACTCTTCCTCGGTCATCGGTCGATCGCTGATGATGTACTTGCCGACGACATGCTCGAGCTGCTGAGAATCGCGCCAGTGTTGCGGGTGAGGTTTTAGATGCCTGCCGTTCCGGTCGAGACCCCTCTACACGCAACCTACTGTGTCACAGTTACTTGTTTCCAGGGCGCTCCGAGAAGCGGCTCGAACGGCGAGCAACTTATAGTCGCTAGCTATTCGCAGGACTATGGCCTGTGTTTCGCTACCTTTTATCCAATCGGCCAGGGCGCGCATCTCAGCAGCGCGAGCCAGCCAGTGCTGTTGGTCATTGACAAGGACTAACATTGTGCCCTCCCAGCGCCTCCCTTCACACATCCGTTAAGGCAGCCAATAGCTTGGCTGCCGGAACTGTTCTCGCCAAAAACATAGGTATCACCCCTATCTCCACTGATGCTGTGACGTGCAGCACCCCCAAATTGCGTGGACTTAGGTCCCCAAAAAAATCCCTAGCAATGACCACCATATTCGTTTCACGCTGCGCGATCGCGTCGCGGTTCGGGACCCGGCCGTTATGCCGCGATAGCTGCCGCTGGCGCTCGCCGCGCTGACCTAGGCGGAGCCGCGATTACTCGGTGGCCCATACAGAGACCGGCCGATGCCGACCGACATTGCAAAATACTCGATCGAGCTTTTCAAGCCGGGTGGTGAACACGCCGGTATCGAGGAGATCCTCGATCGGCACGCCGACCTCAAGGTCGCCCGATCAATCTACCGAGCCCGCGTCGAGCAGTATCCCGGGCGACTGATCATGCTTTGTGACCACGCACGGGTGCTGGCCCGAAGCGATCGGCCCGAAACCATGCCGCGGTAGCTGCGGCATTAGGCGGCTCACCAACGCGTTTTGCCCATGCGCCGGCTTCCGCTGTGGCAACTCCGGCAGGTTGGCGATATTGACGACGATGCGCGGCGCTTCGTCGCGGCCATCGGACCCAACGGTAATGACCTCGCCCTACGAGGGCTTTTCCGTTGGCAGCGTCCGTAACGATGATGCTTCGGTTCCGTCGTTCACAGTCAAACCCTGAACGCTGTCGAATATATTTTAGACGACAGGGGTGCGGACTTACTGATCAAGACTCCCATTGGACCCAAAATTGGTCAGGGATCGTCTTCATCTCAACACCAAAGGCCACGAATCCGCAATCGGCCGCTCACCTGTGGATTTTTCAAAATGGCCCCCTACGTTGAGCTCGTCCGGTTGAGACCGTGCGCATCCATGGCCGAAGAACGTGTCAACCGTAAGCTCGTGGCTATCCTTGCGGCCGACGTGGTCAGTTATTCGCGGCTGATGGGGGCCGACGAAGCGGGCACGCTGGCGGCCCTCAAGCAGCACCGGCAGACTATTTTCGATCCGGCGGTCGCCGCCCATAACGGCCGCATTGTCAAGCTGATCGGCGGTGGCACCATCGTCGAATTTGGCAGCGTGATCGATGCCGTGAATTGTGCCCTTTCGGTGCAGCGCTCGGACGACCCTCCGCCGGATGAAGTCCTGCGCCAGCCGAAGATCGCGTTGCGGATCGGAATCAATCTCGGTGATGTGATCATCGAGGGCGACGACATCTACGGCGACGGTGTCAACATTGCCGCGCGGCTCGAGCCGTTGGCCGAGCCCGGCGGCATTTGCGTTTCCTCGATCGTCAACGAAAGCATTGGCAATCGAATCGACGTCCGTTTCCAAGACGCCGGCGACATTACCGTCAAGAATATCAACCGGCCGATCCGAATTTGGAAATGGCATCCCGGCGCGACGCCGGACGTCACCAAATCCAAGATTGACAAACCTTTGCCCAAAGTCGCGACGGCGTCGATCGCCGTTTTGCCGTTCACCAACATGTCGGGCGACCCGGAACAGGAGTATTTCTCCGACGGCATCAGCGATGACATTATCACTGACTTGTCGAAGATCGCGGGTCTCACCGTGATCGCGCGCAATTCCAGCTTTACCTATAAGGGGCGCTCGGTCGATATCCGCACCGTCGGCCGCGAGCTTGGCGTGCAGTCGGTGCTCGAAGGCTCAATCCGCCGGGCGGGCAAGCGCGTTCGTATCGCGGCGCAGCTCATCGATACGACCAATGGCGGCCACCTGTGGGCCGACCGCTACGACCGCGATCTGACTGATATCTTCGAGGTGCAGGACGACGTCACCCACCGGATCGTCGACGCGCTCAAGATCACCCTTAGTCCGGCCGAGAAAGAACGGCTGGCCGATACTGAGACATCCAAGACATCCAACGTCGTCGCCTACGATTGTGTGCTGCGCGGCCGCGAATTCATGCTCGGGAAGGAAAAGAACCTCGAAACTTTCGGACAAGCGATCAAGTACTTCAAGCAGGCGCTGGAACACGATCCCAACTATTCGGTGGCCTATGTCTGCCTGGGCTTCGCCTACATGTTCGATTACCAAAACCGCTGGACCGAGAATCCCGACGGCTCGTTGCAGATCGCCAAGGAATACGCCCGGCAGGCTGTCGAAAAGGACCCGAACGAACCGCTGGCGCGATGCGTATCCGCATTAGCGGCGTCGTACGAAAAGGATCTCGATCGCGCCAAGACCGAGATCGATGCGGCCCTAGCGCTGAACCCGAATTTGGCTTTGGCGCACAGTTTGCGCGGCAACATTCGCGCCTATTCTGGCGAGCCGCTGGACGCCATCCCGGAGATTGAGCAGGCGATGCGTCTTGACCCGGCGTTGAGCGAGCAATTTCTTCACTTTCTCGGCTTGGCCTACCTGATGGCCGGCAAGTACGAGACGGCGGCCGCGTTGCTGCGGCAGCGTATTATCCTAGTGCCCAACACGGATTTTTCCCGCGCCATACTCACGTCGGCGCTCGGTCACTTGGGCGAGGTGGTTGCTGCTCGCCAAGTGTGGGGCGAGCTGATGGCGATCAACCCCAACTATTCGTTCGCCGGGCATATCGGCCGTCAACCCTTCAAGCGAAAAGAGGACGTCGAGCGGATCGCTGAGGGGCTAAACAAGGCAGGCGTGCTGAACTAAACCCGCCAACTGTCCGTAATGTTCTGACGACATACAGCGCGCAATCACGAGCAGTTCACCTTCTACGACCAAAAAGAGCCCGGAGCGAGAGCACCGTGGACGGAGGTTGGCTACCAAGCCGTTAATACGCCAGCTGATAGCTGACGGCGATCAACCCCAACTATTCCGAGTTGGGCTGGCCACCGAAGCCTGCGCCTGCGCGGAACAGGAGCGCGGCTGATTTTCCCATATCAACGGGTCCTCGGCCGCTCAAAATCTGGGCTGACCGAACGCGACTTCTGCCATACGAGAATTGGCAGTGTCAGTCGGCCAATCCGCGGTCCCTTCACTATCTTTGCGATCTGCTGGAGACCGCGCTGTACAAAGAACCGTCCAGCCAGATACGGACCCCGGACGATGCTGCGTGCTTGGCGCGCGCAACCGTTGTTGAATGGTTCAAAACGAAGGCGCACGTCCTATGGCCGTTTACTTGTTCTAGCGGGTCTTTCAACTGGAATGTTCTATTCGATTCCCGAGCACAGACAGGGGAGAGACGTGTCGATTTCCAAGTCTTGAAGGCCAGTACTAGCCATGCGCACACACCCACGAACTGATTGTAGTGTTTTCGCGTGGCGCACCATCGACAGAGCTGGAGCTGGTTGTCTGAACAGTTTTTCCGCTTCGATAAGTGGAGCCTCTGCCGGGGTTAGGCTGCCAAGCGGAGAGGCAGCGGCGCGCGCTGCGGGCGTCGGGCGACCTGAAAAATACAAAATGAGTTTTGGAAGAACACAAAGAGAATCGTGGTGGCCGGAGACCGGGCGTCCATCTGGCCAATGATCGGGTAGAACGTAGAACGCGCTGTCGGTGTGCCGCGGCGAGCAGAAATCGCGCAAGCACGTGTGTGGCTCGGTGAGGCGTTCTAGCAGCGCGGCGGTGAGCCGAGACTTTCCAATCCCGGCCTCGCCGGAGAGCAACACCACCTGACCTTCACCGGCCTTTGCCCTCGACCAGCGCCGCAGCAGCAATTCGAGTTCTTCCTCCCGGCCAACGAGGGCGGTCAGTTCGCTCGCATGCATCGCCTCAAAGCGGCCTTCCGCCGAACCTGTCCGCAGCACAGCCACGCCTGCACCGGCCCGGCGATCCCCTTGAGGTCTTTGGTCCCGAGGTTCTTTAACTCAAACAGATCGCCGAGAAGTCTTCGCGTGCCGTCCGCAATAACTACCTGTTTGGGTCGGCGATAGCTTGCAGCCGCGCAGCGAGGTTGGGCGTGTCGCCAACGATGCCACGCTCCTGCGCTTCACCCGATCCGATCAGGTCGCCGACGACTACCAGCCCTGTTGCAATGCCGACACGGGATTGCAGCGGCGCGCGCGTCTTCAGGCTGCTCACTGGCGCGACCAACTCCAGCCCTGCCCGTACGGCTCGGTCTGCGTCGTCTTCGTGCGCCTGCGGGTAGCCGAAGTAGACGAGTGCCCCGTCGCTGATCTGGATTGGCAGGACCGCCGAGAGCGAAACCGCCACCTGCAGCAATTCGCCGGGACCGGCGCTGGCGCTTTGCATCAAGCGTTAAGGGATCCAGATCGTCATTCCGGGGCGCCGCGAAAGCGGCGAGCCCGGAATCCATAACCACAGGTCAGCGAATATGGATTTCTGGGGTCCTCGCTTGCGCTTGGCCCCGGAATGACGCTCTACGCCTCGATGACGATCTTCGGCGCCGGCCGGCTTTCGACCTGCAGTCCCTCGCGACGCGGCAGCGATAGCGCGAAAGGCTTGCGCGTGCGGCCCGTCCGGCTCGCTCACGACGACAGGCATGCCGGCATCGGATTTTTCGCGGATGGCTAGCGCAAGCGGCACCTCGCCGAGGAAGGGAACGCCAAGCCGCTCGGCCTCGTGATGCGCGCCGCCATGGCCGAAGATGTCGGAGCGCGTGCCGCAATGCGGGCAGATGAAGGTCGACATATTCTCGACAATGCCCAGTACCGGGACGTTGACCCGTCGGAACATGGCGATGCCGCGCCGTGCGTCGATCAGCGCCAGATCCTGCGGGGTCGAGACGATGACGGTGCCTTTCAGCGGCACCTGCTGCGCCATGGTGAGTTCCGCGTCGCCGGTACCGGGCGGCATATCGACCACCATCACGTCAAGATTGCCCCAGTCCACCTCGCGCAGCATCTGGGTGAGCGCCGACATCACCATCGGCCCGCGCCAGATCATCGGCGTCTCTTCCTCGACCAGGATGGAGTAGGGCGTGACCGCGGTCCGGATGCCTTGATGCTACCCGAACGCAAAAGCCGTGCAGACCAAGATGCCGAACAATGCGGCGACCGAGAAAGCCGGTTCCGCCGAAAACCGTGACGACAGGATCGCTCGCGGCTGCCATGGCTCAAGTGTCCCGACCTTAGTGGTGATCGGCAGAGCTATCGGGGCGACCGAACATCCTGTCGATCTTGCTCGCCATGATAAAATCGTTCTCGTGCAGTCCCTTGATCTTCTTCGTGCGCAGCGAGATGGTCGCGTAGCCCCAGCCGAAGCTGATATCGGGGTGATGGCCTTCGGCTTCGGCCAAGTCACCTACGTTTCGAATAAAGCCGAGCGCTTCCTGAAAATTGCGGAAGCGGAAGGTCCGTTCGATGCGGTGGCCATCATCGCGCAATTCCCGTCTGCGATTGAAAATGCTCCGCTTTCTCGTGCGTGAGCGGCGCGATACCTCCGCGACAAGGGGTGCATTTCTTCTCGGCGAGAGTTGCGGTCATGTCCTGGCCCTCGGATGACAGCTTGGGAGTGTTCATTCAAGCCGTTCAAAGGATTACAACGCGCGAATTGGCGTCCACACCCCACGCTCGAATGACAATCGTGCGAGCAGTGCGAAACGACCCGATCTTGAGTCCCGTCGCCCTAGTGCCGTGCATCGGAACCGATTGCACGTGTTCCGGCGTCTCGACGAAACTCTGCGTCATAATTCATAATTTCGCGCATCAGCTGTTTAATCAATTGCTGGCGGATCGTACCATCCTGACCGCACGTCAATTCTGCCACTGTCTTTGCAATTGCTGTAACCACCTCATCGGTATCGATCGTGTCTGGCTCGCCGGTTGTCGCGGGATACTCAGCAAAATAATCGTCGATTAGTTCGATCATCATGCAATGAAGGCAGGGTCGTTCGTGGTCATCTCGGTCTTCTGACATGAATGCCCTTCCTTTCGCAGCACAGATGTAAGTACTCGCTTGGATGTTGCCATGCCCGCGACCAATGCTTGAGCTTTGGCTACGGCGAAAATCAGAAGCGTAAAGGGTTCGGTGCGGTACTATGACGCCATCGGTTTATGCTCGCAGCCTCACCGGCTGACGGCGCCGACCCCATTGGCCAGCTATAGCTTCAAATACACCATGGCAGCGCGTACCACACTTGGCGCATCGGCCGTCCGGTGACAGATGCCACGCCGTGATGTCGTACCAGTCGCGGCTGATCAGTACGGCACCACAGGCGTGACAATGCGTGGCCTGGCCGGCTGGATCGTGAATATTGCCGGTGTAAACGTAACGAAGACCTGCGTTCACGACGATGCGCCGGGCCATGTGCAGCGTCTGCGGCGGTGTCGACGGCGACGGCGCCGACCCCATTGGCCAGCCATAGCTTCAAATACACCATGGCAGCGCGTACCACACGTGGCACATCTGCCGTCCGCAGACAGATGCCAAGCCGTGATGTCGTACCAGTCGCGGCCGATCAGCACGGCGCCGCAGGCTTGACAATGGGTGGCTTGGCCGGCTGGATCGTGAATATTGCCAGTGTAGACATAGCGAAGACCTGCATTCATGGCGATGCGTCGCGCCATACGCAGCGTCTGCGGCGGTGTCGGCGGACGGTCCGTCAGCTTCCAGTCCGGATGAAAGGCCGTGAAGTGCAACGGTACGTCGGCGCCGAGGCGATCCATCACCCAAGCACTCTCCGCCTCAATTTCGGCGGCAGAGTCATTCTCACTCGGAATGAGCAGGGTTGTAATCTCGAACCAAACGTTAGTCTCATGTTTAAGGTACTCGAGCGTCTCAAGCACGGGAGCGAGTTTGCCCGAGCAAAGATTTTTGTAAAAACCCTCGGAAAAGCCTTTGAGGTCGATGTTGGCGGCGTCCATGTACCGAAAGAACTCGATCCGCGGCTCCGGCGAGATATAGCCCGCGCTTACCGCCACCGTCTTGATTCCCCTCTCGCGGCAGGCCTGCGCCACGTCCACCGCATATTCGAGAAAGATCACGGGATCATTGTAAGTGAAGGCTACGGATCGACAGCCGTTTCGCACTGCGGCCTCCGCGATCGCCGCGGGCGAGGCCAAATCCTGAATCCGATCGAGATTTCGGGCCTTTGAGATGTCCCAATTCTGGCAGAACTTGCATGTCAGATTGCATCCGGCAGTACCGAAGGACAGGACCGGCGAACCTGGCAGAAAGTGATTGAGCGGCTTCTTTTCGATCGGGTCGATGCAAAAGCCCGATGAGCGCCCATAAGTGGTGAGCACCATCTGATCGCCTTGCCGCGCGCGCACGAAGCACAGGCCGCGCTGACCTTCGTGCAGCCTGCAATAGCGCGGACAGACGTCGCACTGGATGCGGCCATCGTCCAGGACGTGCCAATACCGCCCCGCTGTGCTCTCGACGGGTTGATTCATGTGGCGCTCGGCCTAAGTTTCTGAAGCATGTCAGAAATGGCGATCTGACGGAAGCTGCACAAGATGCAAGCGGATTCGCGAACTAGGCCTGCAGCGGTGGCGGGCCTATTCTACCCTAGCGATTCGGATCTCTTGCGAACGCAGGTTTTGGACCTGCTCGCCGATGAGGCGGCGTCTTTAAACGTCATGCCCAAAGCATTAATCGCGCCGCATGCGGGCTATACCTATTCCGGCCGGGTTGCCGCTGCGGCATTCGCAACGCTTCGGGACGGCGCGCAGGCGATCACGCGTGTCGTGTTGATCGGGCCCGCACACTACGTCCATGTGCGTGGGATTGCCGCTCCTACAGTCGATGCCTTCGAGACTCCTCTTGGCAACGTGCCGGTCGACGTGGAGGCGTTGCGCAAGATTGCCGACCTGCCATTTATCATTCGAGCCGACGCTCCGCATGAGCCCGAGCACGCTCTCGAGGTGGAGCTCCCGTTCCTACAAACTCTCATGGGATCATTCCAATTGGTGCCGCTTGTCGTCGGCGATGCCGCTGCAAAGGACGTCGCCAATGTCCTGCGACAGTTGTGGGTCGGGTCGGAGACGCTGATCGTCGTCAGCTCCGATTTATCCCACTATCATAGCTACGAGGCCGCGCGGCGCCTGGACTTGGCAACCGCTGCCGCCATAGAGCGGGGCGACTGGGCCAGTCTTGGCCCAAACCAAGCTTGCGGCTGCCTCCCCATAGCTGGCTTGCTAGTGGAAGCCGGACGCCGTGGCCTCAAGGCCCGGCGGCTCTCATTGTGCAACTCTGGAGACACGGCGGGTTCGCGCGATCGGGTCGTCGGATACGGAGCTTGGACGTTCGCGTAAACGACGCCGTGAGGTTGTGAGCTCGAGGAACCGATCGTGTCGACGCAGGCTTCGTCCGCGTGCCGAGGGCTTGTCAGCATGAAGCTGATCGCCTCTTGATAACCGCGCTGCAATATCGGCTGTTTTGCAGCCAGCCGCACTCTGTTGGAGAGTGCGCTGCGAGGTAGCGAGCGAATCCGCAAGGTCGGCCTCCGCATCGAGCTGAAGGTCCATAAGATATCGCGCAGCTGGGGCGGCCTTCGAAAGGCCATCCTACGCCGCCTAGCTAGCTGAGCACGGCGCCACCGCAAAGCAGATCGCCTCCGTAAGTGGTCACAAGACGCTCGGCGAAGTCGAGCGATATACTCGGGCAGCAGACCAAGCGACTATGTCAAAGGCTGCGCTTGGGCTTTTGCCAGACGAAAAGTGAACAAGGAGCGGCCAACGCTGATGCGCGGTTAGCCAATCTGTTGGCTCATGCTACTGAAAAGACCGTGCTTTTTTCAAGGTGAGTTAACGGTGGTTAACACGCGCGACGATCTGGCCATCGGCCTTCTTCCCACTTCCGGCGCGCCGGCGGTCGAGTGGCTCGTAAGCGACGGCCTGGTCGATTACGACACCGCGCTTACAGCCATGACGGCGCGGGCGGCGGCGATAGCGCGAGGCGAGGAGCCCGAACTCATCTGGCTGCTCGAGCACCCTCCCCTTTACACTGCCGGCACGTCTTCACAGCCGCAGGAGCTGATCGAGGCGCGTTTTCCCGTGCATACTGCGGGCCGCGGCGGCCAGTTCACGTATCACGGTCCCGGCCAACGAGTGGGCTACGTGATGCTCGATCTCAAACGCCGCGCGCCGGATATACGCCGCTTCGTCGCTACCGTTGAAGAATGGATCATCCGCACGCTTGCAGTCTTCGCAGTGCCCGGCGAGCGCCGCGAGGACCGTATCGGCGTGTGGGTGCGGCGGACCGGCGAAACCGACGGCGCCGAGGATAAGATCGCCGCTATCGGCATCCGCGTGCAACGCTGGGTCACGCTCCACGGTTTTTCGCTCAACGTCTCGCCCGATTTGTCGCATTTCTCCGGCATCGTCCCGTGCGGCGTATCGGAGCCGCGATACGGCGTGACGTCGTTGGCCGATCTCGGCCGGCCGGTATCGATGACGGACGTCGATCGCGCGCTGCGCGCCGCATTCGAGCCGCTATTCGGCGCAACAGATGTCGCTCAACGGCTTGGCAGTACAGAGAACAAGTCGCCAGGACGGCGCAACATCAAATCCTTCGAATCCGCTTCGCGCTGATCGACGGAAACGACGCGCGCGCCGGGCGGACCGTCCCGGCACAGCTCGATCATGGTGAGAACGACTTCCTCGGAGCCCGCAAACAGCGCCTCTACCGAACCGTCGCGGCAGTTGCGTATCCAGCCTTCAACGCCGAGTTCGACGGCGGTAACTTCCGCCCACGCGCGATAGCCAATCCCCTGCACGTCGCCGCGGATCATGACCTGAAAGATCACGTCCATCCGAAATCCCCGAGGTTGCGCGCGGGGGCGCCCATCGGCCGCTTGGGCAGCCAGTATCCGAGCGCGGCAATGTAGACGTGCGGCACCTGCCACTCCAGCGCAGCCGCGATCACAAGTTCCATATAGCCGGCCCTCGCCCGCCCGGTTTTGCGCGGACGCGCAAGATAGACGAGCGCCATCCGGCGGCGACCGGCGTGGCGCACCGGCAAGGTTTTGGCGCGGTAGAGTCCGCCGGCAAGGTTCTCCCAGGCAGCGAGCGTGACGCAGTCGCGCGGGCTAAGCCGCCACAGCACGCCGTAAACTGTTCCGGCGCGCTTTGGAACCACAGAAGCATAGCCATCCGTGGTGATGACGAAGCGATGGTTTGCTAGCGTCGCGACGCCGATGGGCACCGCCTGCGGCGCACGCTTGCGCATCACCGCACGACTCATGTTCGAACCGTACGCGAAATGAAGAATCACGCCCCGCGTCCCAGTGCGGTTGGCTGGGTCGCCGACCACAGCGTAACAACAACCGCGAGCACGATTGGCACGAAGGCAATCAACAGCAGCATCACCACCATGAGCCAGGCCAAATCGTAGTGCGGTGCACCCAACAAGATGGCGATGATCGACAGCAAGAGGATCAAGCCCAGCGCGCTCGCGGTATTCGCGTCTACGTCCGGCATTTGCCCGGCCAACGCGCCGTAGAACGAAGCCGCCACGATCACGAGAAGGACGACCGAAAGGGCGTAGAGGATGCTTACGCCGACCACGAGCCCAGCGGTCCGGCCGGCGTCGTGCAACCGCTTCGCGTGTATCGCAAACCAGATCCAGATGAGCAGCGCCTGAACGAACAGGAAGGGCCACAGGCCGGCGCGCCAAACGACATTCGACCCGGTGAGCAAATGTGACGTGGCGCCGGCAATATAAACGAGAACCGCCGCGATGATGAAGATCTGCGGCTCCAGCCGCCCGGCAGGCGAGAAAAGAAGGCGTAGCGCTTGCATGCCGTCGGCCCCCGCGATGGATAAACCGTCATTCCCGTGCGCCACGCAGCGGCGAGCCCGGAATGACGGGATCACGCAAACTCCATGATCACCGCGTCGACCGCAACGCTGTCGCCCTGCTTGACGTGGATTTCCTTGATGGTGCCGTCGCGCTCCGCGCGCAGGATATTCTCCATTTTCATCGCCTCGACGACCGCCAGTGTCTCCCCGGACTTGACCTCTTGCCCCTCGGCAACCGCCAGCGACACGACCAAGCCTGGCATCGGGCAACGCACGGATTTTTCACTGCCGGAGAGCTTCTTTGCCGGCATCAGACGCGCGTAGCGCGCTTCCCGCTCGGTGTAGACGAAGACTTTTACTTCGATGCCGCGATAGGCGAGCTCAAAGCCGTTGGGGATCATCCGTACATGGACCGCAATGGCGGCGCCGTCGAGCGTGCCCGCCCATACCGGTACGCCGGGTTTCCAATTTGACGAAAGCACGTGGCTGTTGCCGTCCTCGAACAGTACCGTGATCGCATCACCGTCGTGCGTGACGTCGGCGTGCAGCTCCTCGTCGCTCAGCCAGATCGCCCGCCTGCGTTCGCGGGTAACCGCACTATTGAGCTGTCCGGAAATACGGCGCTTCCGTTCGCCCAGCACGTGGTCGATCGCCGCGGCGACTCCGGCGATCGCTCGCGCCACTGCTCCCGACGGTGCCGTGCGCTCGAACCCGTTGGGAAACTCCTCGGCGATGAAGGCCGTCGAGATCTTGCCCGCACGCCAGCGCGGATGCTGCATGATCGCGGCGAGGAACGGGATGTTGTGGCGAATGCCTTCGATGGTGAAGGCGTCGAGCGCGTCGGCCTGCGCGTCAATTGCCTCGATGCGCGTCCTGGCGTGCGTGACGAGCTTGGCAATCATCGGATCGTAATAGAGGGAAATCTCACCCCCCTCGAAAACGCCGGTATCGTTGCGCACCGTCACCCCGTCAGCCTCGCCTTCCTTGGGCGGGCGATAGCGCACCAGCCGCCCGATCGAGGGTGCGAAATTGCGATAAGGGTCCTCGGCGTAAATGCGGCTCTCGACTGCCCAGCCGGTGAGCTTGATGTCGTTCTGCCGGAGTTTGAGGGGCTCGCCGGCTGCGACGCGGATCATTTGTTCCACGAGATCGATGCCGGTGACCAGCTCGGTCACCGGATGCTCCACCTGGAGCCGCGTATTCATCTCGAGGAAATAGAAACTGCGATTCTGCCCGGCCACGAACTCGACCGTACCGGCGCTGTCGTAGCCGACGGCTTTGGCAAGCGCCACCGCCTGCTCGCCCATTTTCGCGCGCGTTGAGGCGTCGAGCAGCGGACTGGGCGATTCCTCGATGACTTTTTGATTGCGCCGCTGGATGGAGCATTCGCGCTCGCCGAGATAGATGACATTGCCGTGCTTATCGCCCAGAACCTGGATTTCGACGTGGCGCGGATCGGTGATGAATTTCTCTAGAAATACGCGATCATCCCCGAAGCTCGATCTCGCTTCCGAGCGCGCCCGCGCGAAACCGTCAGCGAGCTCGGTTCGGCTGCGGGCAATGCGCATGCCTTTACCGCCGCCCCCCGCGGAGGCTTTGATCATGACCGGATAGCCGATCTCGTCGGCAATCTTCGCCGCCTGGCTGACATCCTCGATGACACCGAGATAGCCGGGCACCGTCGCGACCTTGGCGGCGGCGGCGGCGCGCTTACTCTCGATCTTGTCGCCCATGGCGGCGATGGCCTTGGGATTCGGCCCGATGAATACGATGCCGACCTTGGCAAGCGCCTCGGCGAAGGCCGCCCGCTCGGACAGAAAGCCGTAACCCGGATGCACCGCTTCGGCACCGCTTTCCTTGCAGGCCGCAACGATCTTCTCGACGACAAGATAGCTTTGCGCGGCGGGCGGCGGCCCGATCGGAATCGCCGTATCGGCCATCTCCACGTGCAGCGCGTCGCGGTCTTCTTCGGAATAGACCGCGACCGTCTCGATGCCCATCCGCCGCGCGGTCTTGATGATCCGGCAGGCGATCTCGCCGCGGTTGGCAATAAGAATTCGCTTGAACATGCGGCGTCAATACTCACGAACCGGCTCCTTTGGCTTTGCGTCGTCGGAGCTAAAATGTCAACGGCGTCCGTGCATTGATCGACTAATTCTGGCCAACAATCCGCTGAGCAAATTTTGGGACGCTTCGTCGAAAGGAATCCTCGCGAACAAGGATTACACCCTTTCGGCGCTGGTGCGCGCGAGCACCGCCGCACCGACATTCTTCGACCCGGAAATCATCGCTATCACCAAGGCTTCCTCCCACGAGCCGGTGAAGGAGATCGAGAAGCGATTGGAGGAGCTGCCGTTGGCGTCGCGCGTCTGGGCGCGCCTCCTGACATCCAGTCTGATGACGAGACTTCGCGCGATCTATGGAATGGTTTCCGACAAAGGCCCAAAAAAAGGCGCCCACGGTCTGTTCATCGATGGCGGCGTCTCGCCGTACAACAATCCCGGCATGGCACTCTTGATGTTGGTTACGTTGCAGCAATTCGGAATCTGCTGGGACCTCGGCGCGAACAATCTATCAATTATATCGGTCGGCACCGGTTGGTTCCGCACCAAACTTTCCTTTAATGAATTGGGGTTCGCAGGACCGTTGAAGCTAGCGGTACAGGCGATGCTTTCCGCTATCGGCGACGCTCAAAACCTGGCGCTCATACAACTGCAGTGGCTCGGGCAAACGTCGCAACCGTGGGAAATCAATTCCGAAATCGAAGGGGTCGAAGGCAATCCGCCCCCGGGCGGGGAGTGGTTTCGTTTCCAACGATATGACGTCAGCCTCGAACTCGAAAAACTTCGCCATTTCGGCCTGCACTACCAAGAAGCCGATGCGATCCGTCTTCAGCAAATGGACAGTTTGGGCATTATCAAGGAGCTGTACGACATCGGATACCAGGCGGCAAAAGAACAGGTTTTGCCCGAACATCTGTTCGGCAAACAAGACGGCGCGTGAGCTTTCACATCGTCAAGGGCACAACTGCCAGCACACTGCCGTACTCGACTTAGCTGACGTCAAACGGACAGCCCCGCGCACAGCCATTGGCAGCGCACGGACAATCTCGGCGGCTTGGGGCGGTCCACCGCAGGACGCGGCGTCCGGGGATGATTCTGGCGATGTTAATGTATCGTTGCAGAAGGAGGCCCCCAAACCGCGGCAAGGACTGACAGCTCTGATCGAACACCATCTCTCTCAATACAGTCCAAGCAGAATATTCGATCGAACTGCGCCATCAGGGGTCGCGCGTTTGTTGGCCGCAATCACATAAAAGCAAAAATGCGGCGGTTCAGCCTCGCCTCGGCCGCGATCCAGTCGAGGATGGCCACATCTATATCCTCGAAGCCGGCTGGAAGACGCAGCGCGGGACGCGCGACGACGATCGGCGAGCGCGCGATTGCCGCTACCAGCATTTCCACAGTGGGCTGATCCTGATCCATAGAAAACGTGGTCCTGGCCGACTCAAGTCTTGCCGGCAGTATGAAAGGCGAGCCGGGCTGCCTGGAGGCCAGGTTGCGGCAAAGTCGGGGCATCCGCTGTGATATCCATCACGCGGGCCGGCAGCGGCAGACGGCGGCCATGGCAGCCACGAGCGCGTCGGGAAATTCTTCCCATCGCATCCTCGACTGCATTTCAATTGTTCTCAGGCCGCCACCAATTTCGAACGGATAATGCTCGGAGAAAGGCTGGCATTGCCGCCCCTCGAAGGCTATGTCATGAGGGGAAACACATTCCCCGTACATTGCGATAGCCCAAGCGACGGAGGTTTCCATGGCCCTGCAACTCAACGACACGGCCCCCGATTTCGAAGCCGAAACGACGGAAGGCAAAATCCGCTTCCACGACTGGATCGGCAACAGCTGGGTGGTGCTGTTCTCTCACCCCAAGGACTTCACACCGGTCTGCACCACCGAGCTTGGCTACATGGCCAAAATCAAGCCGGAGTTCGACAAGCGCGGTGTAAAGATAATCGGGCTGTCGGTCGATCCGGTCGACCGCCATGCCGGCTGGGCAAGCGACATCAAAGAGACGCAAGGATTCGCGCCGAACTATCCGATGATCGCCGATGTGGATTACAACGTTTCTAAGCTCTACGGCATGCTGCCCGCGCCGGTATCGGGCGATCCGACCAAGCGCACCGCCGCCGATAATCAAACCGTTCGCAACGTTTTCGTCATCGGACCGGACAAGAAGATCAAGCTTATCCTGGTCTATCCGATGACCACCGGCCGCAACTTCGACGAGGTTCTCCGCGTCATCGATTCCCTCCAGCTTACGGCCAAGCATAAGGTTGCCACGCCCGTGAACTGGAAGAACGGCGAGGATGTCATCATCGCCGGCTCGGTGTCGGACGACGACGCCAAGAAGCAATATCCCCAGGGCTGGAAAGCACCGAAGCCGTACATCCGCATAGTGCCGCAACCGCGCTAACCGTCAGTCCATATCCTCTTCGAGGAGAGCGCGGCTTCGGCCGCGCTTTTGCCGTTTGCCAGCACCGCGCGCACATGCGCGACGCGCTTGATTTTGGGATCGGCGCGTGCAGACGATAACGTGTCGTCCTCGCCTTTAAAGACGATCCGATGTGAGGAACACCATGGATGTGCACGCGGCCGTTGCATTTGCCCCAGGTAAACCGCTCGAAGTGACGAGCGTGAATCTCGACGGCCCGCGCGCCGGCGAGGTCCTCGTCGAGATCAAGGCGACCGGTATCTGCCACACCGACGAGTTCACCTTGTCGGGCGCCGATCCGGAAGGACTCTTTCCCGCGATCCTCGGCCACGAGGGGGCCGGGATCGTCGTCGACGTCGGCCCCGGCGTGACCTCGGTGAGGAAAGGCGATCACGTCATTCCGCTCTATACGCCGGAATGCCGCACGTGTCCGTCCTGCCTGTCGCGGAAAACCAACCTCTGCACCGCTATCCGCGCGACCCAGGGCCAGGGCGTGATGCCGGACGGCACTTCGCGCTTCTCGATCGGTGGCGAAAAAGTGCACCACTATATGGGCTGCTCGACATTCGCCAATTTCACCGTGCTGCCGGAAATCGCCGTGGCAAAAATCCGCGAGGACGCGCCGTTCGATAAGGTCTGCTACATCGGCTGCGGGGTGACCACCGGCGTCGGCGCGGTGATCAACACGGCGAAGGTCGAGCCGGGCGCCAAGTGCATTGTCTTCGGCCTCGGCGGCATCGGGCTCAACGTCATCCAGGGACTGCGTCTCGTCGGCGCAGACATGATCATCGGCGTTGATCTCAATCCGGACAGGAAGACGTGGGGCGAGCGCTTCGGCATGACGCACTTCGTCAATCCGAAGGAGGTTCGCGGCGATCTTGTCGCCCACCTCGTCAACATGACCAAGAGCGGCGCCGACCAGATCGGCGGCGCCGATTACACTTTCGAGTGCGTCGGCAATGTCGGTCTCATGCGCGCGGCGCTGGAAAGCTGCCATCGCGGCTGGGGCCAGAGCATCATCATCGGCGTTGCCGGCTCCGGCCAGGAGATCGCTACGCGGCCGTTTCAGCTGGTGACCGGCCGGGTGTGGCGCGGCACCGCCTTCGGCGGCGCCCGTGGCCGTTCCGACGTTCCAAAGATCGTCGATTGGTACATGCAGGGAAAAATCGAAATTGATCCGATGATCACCCACACGATGCCGCTTGGCGAGATCAACACCGCGTTCGACCTCATGCACGAAGGCAAGAGCATCCGCAGCGTCGTGGTCTACTGAGGACTGCACGAGCCCATCGCAAGGAAGCCGTCATGAGCAGCACCGCCGAAATGCAAGCGCCCTTCGCCGATTTCCTGGGCATCAAACTCACCAACATCTCGCCCGAGCGCGTCCAAGCCGAGCTTACGGTTCGACCCGAACTCGCAACCGTCCCGGACATCCTTCATGGCGGCGCCATCATGGCGCTCGCCGACAATCTCGGTGGCGTCGCCACGGTGGTGAATTTGCCGAAGGGGGCACGCACCGCGACGATCGAAAGCAAGACCAATTTCTTCGCCGCCATTCCCATCGGCGAAACGGCGCATGCCGAGTGCACCGCGCTGCACCGGGGCCGCACTACCATGGTCTGGCAAACGAGGATCACGCGCAACGACGGGCGGCTGTGCGCGCTGGTGATCCAAACGCAAATCGTCATCCCGGCGGAAAAGAACTAAGGCTTAGGTAAGCTATTTGCCGACCAGCTGTTCCGTGGCGGCGCCCAGCCGAAGCGCAAGCCGCGGATCGAAGCGCTCGGCCAAGGCTTCATGCGCGTCCCGCCAAACGGGGATTGCCGCTTCTAGGCGGCGCGCGCCTTCTTCAGTGAGCCAGACCGCGCGGCGGCGCTGATCCTCGCCGGTAACCGTGATCTCGACGAGCCCCGCCGCTTCCAGGCCGCGCAGATTTCGCGATAGCGTCGATTGCTCGAGGCCGGTGCGCTCCGCCAACGCGCCTAGCGTGTCGTCGGGGGCCGCAGCGATTTGCGCCATCAAACCGAATTGGGCGAGGCTTAGGCCGCTGCCCTGCATGCGTTCCTCGAGGAAATTGGTGATGCGGCGCGCCGCGAGACGGCTGGCCCAGCCGGCGCACGCCGCGACGGCGGCCTGCGCATCACGCACCAGCGTCTTCTTGGGGACTTGCGGTTGCTTGGCCATAGTTGTATGTATCTACAACATTTGTATCTACAAGGAAATAGCAAAATGACCTCGCCACCATCCTTCACCTATGGGGTCGCGACCTCCGCAGACATCGCTGGAATGACCGGCAGGCAGATGCTCGAGGCCATGGTCGCGGGCAAGATTCCGGCGCCGCCGATCTCGCAAACGCTGTCGTTTTGGCTGGTCGATGTCGGCGACGGCTCGTGCATTTTTGAAGGCGATCCCGGCGCGCAGTTGTTGAACCCGCTGGGCGGTGTCCATGGCGGCTGGGCGCTGACGCTGATCGACAGCGCCACCGGCTGCGCAGCACATACGCTGTTGCCGGCAGGCGTCGGCTACGCGACCGTGGAGACCAAAGCCAACTTCACACGTCCGATCAGAAACGACACCGGGCGCGTGCGCGCCAAAGGACGCGTGATTAGCCGCGGCCGCCAGATCATGACGTCGGAGGCCAGTCTTCTCGATGCGAGCGGCCGCATCCTCGCGCACGGCACCTCGACATTGATGGTATTCAACGGCGGCAGCGAGGGCCGATCGCCCGCGTTCAAATGAACCCGATCAAGTCTTCCGGAAAGAAAATCCGTCCGCTTCGGACAAAGCGAGTCTACGAGCCCGTCGGCGACAATGACGGGTTCCGAGTGCTGGTCGATCGACTTTGGCCGCGCGGCATCGCCAAGGAGAAAGCGCATATCGATCTGTGGCTCAGGGACGTTGCACCGAGCGACGCATTGCGGAAACGCTTTCACGGACATCCGGACAAATGGGAGGAGTTCGTGGACGCGTACGGCAACGAACTTACACAGGAGCCGGCAAGGACCGCCGCCGCAACCTTGCGTGAACGCATCCGCCGCGAGCCGGTTACGCTGCTCTACGCCGCGCGTGACGAGATTCACAATAATGCGGTCGCGTTGAAATGCTGGTTGGAACGACCCGACTGAAGGAGACGTTACCGTGCCGGCGATGACGTTAAGGAAAGCGCGGCTGAACTATGGCGAAGCCGGATCGGGCTTGCCGAACCAACCCGGTCCATGGCGGATACCGTCGGCAAGCTGATCGAGCACTGCGGCGGTCCGGTCTTGCTGTGCGGACACTCCTATGGCGGAAATGTCCCGCTCCATGCCGCACTTTCGCACCGAGAGCAGATCCGAGGATTTGTCCTCCTGGAACCGGTCTTTATGCGGGCCCTCGATCTCGTAGGACAACTGGCGGATCGCGTCGATGCCCAGGCCTTGTTCACCGTATATCTCGTGCGCGTTGAATTTGGAGAACCGGACGCGATTGGGCTCATGATCGACTTTTGGTCGGGCGCGGGCGCCTACGCTAGAATTCCGATGCGCCAAAAGCACTCTCTCAACGAGTTAGCGGCGACGAATGCCGAAGATGTCCGTGCGTCATTTTCGGAGACCGTCATCGCGCCTGAGCTGACGGCGTTTGATCGTCCGCTGATAATCGGTCGGCAGCGCCAGTCCGCCCATGGCGGGCTTGATTTCCCACGCATTGGCGAGATTTCTACCGCAGGCTGATGTCGGTCGATCCGGGCGGCCATGCTCGACACTCTTGCCGGTATCATCGGGCAGTTCTGCCGAAGCCCGGTTCCCGCAGGCTAGTGTACGGACCTGATACCACACAACGTCAAGCGGCCCTACCCGCCCTTCCGAGCGCTGAATTAAGCACCTACGATGCGTGTCCCACGCATCGTAGGGCAAATGTATGTTACGCACGATTAATCCCGACACGCTGGTGGTGCAGTCGGCGTATCCCGACCCGCCATTCGATCTGATGCTAAATGGCAATGCGACCGGGTTCGACATCGAGTTGATGCATGCGGTGTGCCGGCGACTACGTCTGGAACTGCGCGCGGTTGCTTATGAGGGCGACAATTTCAATGACATTTTTGACGGCTTGATCCGCGGAACCTGTGACGCGGTGATCTCGGGGACGACGATCACTCCTGAGCGCGCTGCAATCGTGAAGTTTTCGCGGCCATATCTGACGTTCAATCAGGGTATCGCAATAAACAGACGGTTTACCCAAAGGGTGACTTCGGTGGCCGACCTGCGCGGTATGACGGCAGGAATCCAGTCGGGCAATACATCCGACTTCGTCGCGCGGAAACTCCTGGCCCAGGGCGATATCGCTGCCATACGCTACTATCCCTATCGTGGTATTACTGCGGCGATCGACGATCTGGAGGCAGGACGCATCGGCCTGATCATCAAGTTGTTTCCGGTGATCTCGTGGCTGACGCAAAGCAGGTCCGATCTGGCGGTCGTCATGCAAGAGCCGACGAACGAGCGTCTCGGAATCGCGTTTGCTCCAGACAATACCGATCTGCGCGACGCAGTGGACGCGGAAATCGAAGAACTGCGCGCCAGTGGCGAGTTTGCCCGGTTACAAGCAAACTGGCCCGGCACCCAAGCAAGTTTGTGAGCGATTTATCCGATGAACGCATTCAAACTCTTCACCGGTTCGGACAATGCTTCGCATCTGACGACCGGAACGCTGGCCTTCGATCACCGTACCTGCGCCGTTGCCGTGCACTTCAAGAAATCGCCGCCGCATTCGGTTTGACTGGCACGAGGCGCCCGAGCGGCAATATGTCATCACGCTCGCCGGCACGCTCGAATTTACCACGCGTGACGGCGAAAAATGCATCATCCGTCCAGGCGAACTCTTGGTGGCGACCGACACGGCCGGCTCCGCGCACAACTGGCGACTGATCGACGATCAGCCGTGGCGCCGTTGCTACGTCGTGTTGAAGTCCGACGCACCGGATCACGGCATGCGATAAAATCTAAGCCTCACAACGCCCGACTCGCGCTCCCCGCTGCAAACGATGATGGTTTTCGTCAACCAGGCGTAGTGCGCGGCGCTGGTTTCGAAGAAAGTCGCGCCGCGGAAATAGTAGCTCGCGGGATTTACCGGCTGGCCGGCGGCAAGCGCCGCGATGATTTCCGACGGGCCGTGGCGCAGCGCATGATTGCGGACATAGATCAAGGCGCCGTCGTCGGTGCGTAGCGTATAGCGCGCCTCGAGTTCGGCGACGCTGTCGTGCCGCAATACCTGCCAATCGGCGCCGCCCGGCAGCACCACCCCGCGAATTTGCGGTCCGGTAAACTCGCCGCCGGTAATAGGAACAATGCGCCGGCCGCCCCTGGCGACATCCCCGAGATCGAGCGGCTGGTCGACGGTCACCCGGGCTGCAAAGACGAATTCAAGCTTGGGGACCGAGTCCGAATTCGCCAAGAAACCCTCCCGAACCAATTGCGCCTGCGGACGCGATTTCCGATAAACTGCGGTGCGCGTTGTTGCTAAGATCGTTCTTTCCAAAACATATGCTCGCCGGGGTCGCGATGTCACCAAACACTACCAGCAATGCTTTGTTTCCGGCCACTATCGCCGGCAGTCTGCCAAAGCCAGCGTGGCTCGCCGCGCCGAACCGGCTTTGGGCACCGTGGCGTCTCGAAGGCGACGAGCTCGCGGAAGCCAAGGACGACGCCACGCTGCTTGCACTGAAACTTCAGGAAGATGCCGGCATCGATATCGTCTCCGATGGTGAGCAAGCGCGGCAGCACTTTGTGCACGGCTTTCTCGAAGCGGTCGACGGCATTGACTTCGACCGGCGCGTCGAGATGGGCATTCGCAACAACCGCTACAAGGCGATGTGCCCGACTGTGGTGGGGGAACTGCGCCTGCGCTCGCGCGTCCACGCCCGCGAAGCGCGGGTGGCGCGTGCCCACACGCGCCGAAAACTCAAGTTCACCCTGCCGGGTCCGATGACCATCGTCGACACCATCGCCGACGTCCATTACGGCGACCGCGTGAAGATGGCGATGGCGTTCGCGGGACTGTTAAACGAGGAGGTGCGCGGTCTCGTGGCCGATGGCGTCGACGTGATCCAGTTCGACGAGCCGGCCTTCAACGTCTACATGGACGAAGCCACCGGCTGGGGGATCGAGGCGCTCCACCGCGCCATCGAAGGCGTGGCCGCGACCAGCGCCGTGCACATTTGCTACGGCTACGGCATCCCCGCCAACATCGAGTGGAAGGCGACGCTCGGAACCGAATGGCGGCAGTACGAAAAATTCTTTCCGGCGCTGGCAAAGAGCCGCGTCGACCAGGTCTCTGTCGAATGCGTCAATTCGCATGTGCCGATGAGCGTGCTCAAACTGCTCGACGGGAAGGATGTGCTTGTCGGCGCTATCGACGTCGCTACCGACACGATCGAAACTCCCGAGCAAGTCGCCGGCGTCATCGGCGAGGCGCTGAAATACGTTCACAAGGACAAGATTGTTGCCTGCACCAATTGCGGCATGGCGCCGATGCACCGGAACGTCGCGGCTAAAAAACTCGAGGCGCTAGCCCAGGGCGCGGCGCTGGCGCGAAGGAAGTTCGGCTGAGCACGGGCGGCCTTTCCTTCACCGGTCGCTGCGAGAAAGAACGTCGATCAATTCGCCGACCTTGCGGCGCTGCTCGCCCTTGTTGCCGGATGATATTGCGTGCTCCACGCAATGCGCGACGTGGTCGGCGAGGATCTCCTCCTCGGCGCGGCGCAACGCCGCGCGCGCCGCCGTGAGCTGGGTGACGATGTCGATGCAATAACGGTCGTCCTCGACCATACGCGCGAGGCCGCGCACCTGGCCTTCGATCCGCTTCAGCCGCTTGAGCACCGATGTCTTGGCATTCGCCTGCATGGCGGCTATATACCCCTACCGGGTATCCGTTGCAAGGACATCGAAGGTGAAGCATTCGGCGCATTCGCGTGGCGGGGAATCGACCGCGACTGATCCGGTCTGCGGGATGAAGGTCGATCCGGCGACGACGAAGCACCGTCACACACACGAAGCCGACGCATACGTCTTCTGCAGTGCCGGCTGCCGCGGCAAGTTCGTCGCCGACGCGGAAAGATACCTCGGCAAGCAGACCGCCAAACCCACGCCGCCGACGCCGGAAGGCACGATCTATACCTGTCCGATGCATCCGGAAATCCGCCAGACCGGCCCCGGAGCCTGCCCGATTTGCGGCATGGCGCTTGAGCCCGAGGCCGGCCGCGAAGACGATGGTAGCGAACTTGCCGACATGACGCGGCGCCTGTGGATTTCCACCATCCTCGCGCTGCCTCTCGTGGCATTGGAGATGGGCGGACATTTCGGATTTTCACCGTTGCCACACCACGTATCGAGCCTTGTCCAGTTGGCGCTGGCGACGCCGGTGGTGCTGTGGGGCGGCTGGCCATTCTTCGTGCGCGGGGCGCGATCGTTGCGCACGCGCCATCTCAACATGTTCACACTCATCGCCATGGGAACCGGCGTCGCCTACCTCTGCAGCGTCGTCGCGACGCTTGCGCCCGGACATTTTCCTCCAGCCTTCCGCGACGCGCATGGCCGCCCCGCGCTTTATTTCGAAGCCGCTGCCGTCATCACCGTGCTGGTGCTGCTTGGACAGGTGCTCGAGCTGCGCGCTCGCGCCTCGACTTCGGCGGCAATCCGCGCCTTGATGACGCTTGCGCCCAACAGCGCGCGGCGACTGCGCGACGATGGCGGCGATGAGGATGTGCCAATCGAAACCGTCCTAGCCGGCGACCGCCTGCGCGTCCGTCCCGGTGAAAAAATCCCGGTTGACGGTAGCATCATCGACGGCCGCTCCTCCATCGATGAAGCAATGGTGACGGGCGAGTCGATGCCGGTCGGCAAAACCGTCGGGGATCGGGTCATCGCCGGTACACTCAATCAGAGCGGCAGTTTCGTCATGCGCGCCGACAAGGTCGGCCGCGACACGTTGCTTGCGCAGATCGTGCGGATGGTCGCCGCGGCGCAGCGCTCACGCGCGCCGATCGCGCGGCTAGCCGATCAGGTGGCGTCCTGGTTCGTACCGCTGGTGATTGCGACCGCGCTCCTCGCCTTCGCGGCGTGGTCAATCTATGGACCCGAGCCGCGCTTCACCTTCGGACTCGTCGCCGCGGTGAGCGTGCTGATCATCGCCTGCCCGTGCGCGCTCGGCCTAGCCACGCCGATGTCGATCATGGTGAGCGTGGGCCGCGGCGCGCAAGCAGGCGTCCTGGTCAAAAACGCCGACGCGTTGGAGCGATTGGAGAAAGTCGATACCCTCGTGCTCGACAAAACCGGCACGCTGACCGAGGGCAAGCCGAAAGTGGTCGCCATTGTGCCGGCGGCAGGCAAGACCGAGGCCGAAGTGCTCAGGCTCGCCGCAGGCCTCGAGCGCGCGAGCGAGCATCCGCTTGCAGCCGCCGTCGTAGCCGCTGCTACAGAGCGCGGCATCGGCCTCGCCGAGGTCGCAGGCTTCGATTCCACCCCGGGAAAAGGCGTGACTGGCGCGGTCGAAGACCACGGCGTCGCGGTGGGCAGTGCGGCGTTCCTTGCAGAGCGCGGCGTCGACGCGACTTCGCTTTCGGCCGCTGCGGACGCGTTGCGCCATGACGGAGCGACTGCGATCTTCCTTGCGGTCGACGGCCATGCCGCCGGCATTGTCGGCATCGCCGACCCTATCAAGGCGACGACAGCGGCAGCGCTGAAAAAGCTTCGCGCCGAGGGCTTGCGCATCGTCATGCTGACCGGCGACAGCCGCACCACCGCCGAGGCGGTGGCGCGGCAGCTTGGCATCGCCGATATCGACGCCGACATTCTGCCGGATCAAAAGGGGCTCGTTGTCGAGAAGCTGCGCCGTGACGGCCGCGTCGTCGCCATGGCCGGCGACGGCGTGAACGACGCTCCGGCGCTCGCCGCCGCCGATGTCGGCATCGCTATGGGGACCGGCACCGACGTCGCCATCGAGAGCGCAGGCATTGCACTCATCAAGGGCGATCTCCTCGGCATCGTGCGCGCGCGGCGGCTGTCGCGTGCGACCATGCGCAACATCCGGCAGAACCTGTTCTTCGCCTTCATCTATAACGGCGCGGCCATACCGATCGCCGCCGGCATTCTCTATCCCGCATTCGGGATTCTGTTGTCGCCGATCGTTGGTGCGGCGGCAATGGCGCTGTCGTCGGTGAGCGTGATCGGCAACGCGCTGCGGCTGCGGCGCGTCACTCTTTAGAGCTATCCCCAGGTTCTCCGCACGCGCTCGCGGATATCGACCGGCGCCCGCGCCGGCTTTGCTGATGTCTGCGCCGGCGCGGCTTGCGGCCAGGCGCAAGACTCGAAGTGGCCGAGCAGTGCCGACGGGATAAACCGCGTACGCGATGCATAGAGATGCCGGTCGCCGTTGCTGCGTTGTCCGTGCACGAAGAAACGTTGCGGCACGATCAGGTGCAGATGATCCTTGGCGCGAGTCATGGCGACGTAAAGAAGCCGCCGCTCTTCCTCGATTTCAGCACTGGTTCCGGCGGCAAGATCGGACGGCAGGCAGCCGTCCACCGCATTGAGGATGAACACAGACTTCCACTCTTGTCCCTTCGCCGAGTGAATGGTGGAGAGGATGAGGTAATCCTCGTCGAGGAACGGATCGCCGGCCCGATCACTCGTGGCGTCCGGTGGATCGAGCGTCAATTCGGTCAGAAACCGCTCGCGGCTTGGATATGTCGCAGCGATCTGCACGAGTTGCAGGAGATCAGGCAGGCGCAGTGCCGCGTCTTCATGGATGCGCTCAAGGTGCGGCTCATACCAGCGGCGAACGAGGTCCAGCTCCGTCGGCCAGCCCGCCGCCCTGCTGCGGACCAGGCGAACCGCGTCGACGAAGCCAGGCCAATGCTCGGCCGCCGCCGCCGGCGGCTTGATATCGCTCAATCCCTCGACCGGGTCGGCCCGATCGCCGACGCGCTCCACCACACGCGCCGCCGTCGCTGGTCCCGCGCCCGGCAGTAATTGGATGACGCGGAAGCCGGCAACGCGGTCACGCGGATTTTCCGCCCAGCGCAGGAAGGACAGCATGTCCTTGACGTGCGCCGCTTCGAGAAATTTCAGGCCGCCGAATTTTATGAACGGGATGTTGCGGCGGGTCAATTCCACTTCCAGCGGCGCGCCATGATGGGACGCGCGAAACAGCACGGCCTGGGCTTTCAGCACGATTCCTTGCTCGCGATTTTCAAGAATTTTTTCCACGATGTAGAGCGCCTGCTCCGCCTCGTCGCGCACGCTGACAAGCTGCGGCCGCTCGGCGGACTTTCGCGCCGACCACAAATTCTTGGTAAAGCGCTCTTCGGCGAGTTCGATGACGGCGTTGGCGGCGGCGAGGATCGGCTGCGTCGAGCGGTAATTCTGCTCGAGCGTCACGACGTCGGCGCGCGGGCTGAAATGACCTGGAAAGTCGAGAATGTTGCGCACCGTGGCTGCGCGGAACGAATAAATCGACTGCGCGTCATCGCCAACTACGTTGAGGCCCTTGCCGCAGGGCCGCAGCGCCAGCAGCACCGATGCCTGCAGCTTGTTGGTGTCCTGATATTCGTCGACCAGCACATGATCGAACCGGTTCGCGACCCCCTCCGCGATCGATGGTTCCTGCATCATGTGCGCCCAGTAGAGGAGGAGATCGTCGTAATCGAGCACATGCTGGCGCTGCTTGATTTCGACATACTGTGCGAACAGCGTCCGCAGCTCGTCCTGCCACATCGCGCACCACGGAAAGTAACTGTCGAGAACCACGTCGAGCGGCAGCTCACCGTTCACCGCACGCGAATAGATCGCAAGGCAGGTGCCTTTTGTCGGAAATCGCTTTTCAGTTTGGGAAAATCCGAGATCGTGGCGGACGAGGTTCATCAGATCGGCCGAGTCCTCGCGATCGTGAATCGTGAACGCGGGTCCAAGTCCGATCACTTCGGCATATTCGCGAAGCAGCCGCGCACCAATTGCATGGAAAGTGCCCGCCCACGCCATCGCGTCGACGACGGCGCCACCCCTCCCCCGCACGAACTCGGCGAGGATCAGATCGACCCGCCGCGTCATCTCTGCCGCCGCGCGCCGCGAAAAGGTCAAGAGCATGATCCGTCGCGGATCGGCGCCTTGCTCGATGAGCCAAGCGACGCGGTGCGCCAGCGTCGATGTCTTGCCGGACCCGGCGCCGGCGATGATGAGGAGCGGTCCGGCGTCCGCAAGCGGCAATCCGCCATGCTCCACGGCGCGGCGTTGTTGCGGATTGAGCTTTTCCAGGCACGCCGCGGACATTGGGACCGAATCGTTTGCGGACCGAACCCGGACTGAATCACGTTTCCCGGTTTGTTCGCAATGACCGATCGACGCTGGCCGCATGTGCAATACGGAGCAGCCCAGAGCTGTTCCTACTCTCCAGCACATCCATCGACATGGGGCCGCCTCCGTTGGCGCGAGCGCGCTAGTTCTCCGGGAGCGGGATGAACTCCTTCTCGTCGCCCGGTATCAGCGCGAATTTGCCGGTCTTCCATTCCTCTTTCGCCTGATCGATGCGCTCCTTGCGCGACGAGACGAAATTCCACCAAAGATAGCGCGGGCCTTCGAGCGCCGCGCCGCCGAGGAACATCATCCGCGACGGCTTTATCGCCTTCACGGTGATGTGGTCGCCGGGGCGAAATACCAGAAGTTGCGGCCCCTCGAACTTGTCGCCGGCGATGTCGACCTCCCCCTCGGTCAGGTAAATCGCCCGTTCCTCGTGATCGGCGTCGAGCGGGGCGCTGGCGCCCGCGTCGAGCAGGACTTCGGCATAAAACCATTCCGAGACCATGCCGACCGGCGACTTTTGCCCGAAGGCCGAGCCGGCGATGACGCGGGCGTGCACGCCGTTGTCCTCAATGTTGGGCAGAACCGCGGCGTCGAAATGCTCGAACCCAGGCGCCATTTCTTCGTGGCCTTGCGGCAGCGCGATCCAGCTCTGGATGCCGAACATTCCGCCGCCAGTCGCTCGCACGCTCGCAGGCGTGCGTTCGGAATGGGAGATGCCGCGTCCCGCGGTCATGAGATTCATGGCGCCGGGCGTAATGTCCATGTCGTTGCCTTCGCTGTCGCGATGCGTGACGCGGCCGTCAAAAAGGTAGGTGACGGTGGCGAGCCCGATATGCGGATGCGGGCGAACGTCCATGCCCCGCCCCGCGACAAGCTGTACCGGCCCCATTTGATCGAAAAAGATGAAGGGCCCGATCATTTGCCGTTTGCTGTGGGGCAACGCGCGGCGGACGGAAAAGCCGTCGCCGAGGTCGCGCACGCGTGGCACAATGATCAATTCGAGCGCCTCGCACGAATGCTTGTCGCCGAGCACCGGATCCTTGTCAGGTAACCAGCTCATCGGTCTTCTCCCAAAATCCGAAAGCGTCCACCCTCGCCGGGCCCCCTAACGCTCGTTACGACTGCCGCGCGGACGCTGTCTTGCGCCGTCTTGGCGCTCCTTCGTTCGCACCATCAAGCTATGTATGATAGGTCCAATCAAGCTGCCATGATCCAATCAATCTAGCCTCGATTTCATGATTTCGGCACCATCACTGACCGGCGCGGGGCTCCTTCTCGGTTTGAGCCTGTTCCTTGGCCTCGCTTTCGAGGATTTTTTCGCGCACAGCAACACCAGGCGTCCGGGCGGCATTCGCACCTTTCCGCTGCTCGCCGCCGCTGGCGGCGTCCTCTACCTCTTCGACCCGACGCATTTCCTCCCCTTCACCGCCGGTCTTATCGTGCTCGGCATCTGGCTCGCGATCTTCTATCGCCAGCATGTCGGCGAGCATGACGAAGAGGGCGAGCCGAATGTCGGTCTCGTCGTACCTGTGCTTAACGCTCATGCGTATATTCTCGGCGCCGTCGCGCTGGCGCTGCCGCCGTGGGTGGCGGTGGCGTTCACCGTAACGGCCGTTCTGCTGCTTACCGGCCGGGAACAGCTGCACGCGTTGGCGCGCCGCCTCGAGCTGAAGGAGATCGTCACCGCCGGCGAATTTATGATTCTGACCGGTATCATCCTGCCGCTCCTGCCGAACAAGCCTGTGACCGATCTTACGACCATCACACCCCGGCAGGCGTGGCTCGCGCTTATCGTCGTCTGCACACTGTCCTACGCGAGCTATCTGGCGCAACGTTATTGGGCCGCCGCGGCGCGCGGATTATGGATGGCGGCCCTTGGCGGACTTTATTCGTCGACGGCGACGACGGTCGTGCTGGCGCGTCAGGCAAAATTGGATGGCGCGATGCAAGGACAAGCGCAAGCAGGCATCACGCTTGCCACCGCCATTATGTATCTGCGTATCCTCGCAGTCGTGGCGTTCTTCAATATCACGCTGGGGTGGGTACTGGCGCCGGCGCTTTGCGGGCTTTCGCTGGCCGGCATTGTGATTTGCGCGCTACAATTTCGGCGCGCCAAGCCGTCGGTGGTATCGGATTCGCCGGCATCGGCGCTGCAGCGGACCGGCGGAAATCCGCTGGAGCTCGGTCCCGCCGCCATCTTTGCATTCCTGTTCATCGCGGTGTCGCTCGTATCAAGCTGGGCGAAAGCGCAGTTCGGAACATCCGGCATCTATGCGCTCGCGGCCATCGTCGGCGTCACCGATATCGATCCTTTCGTGCTCAATCTGGCCCAGGGCGGCACCACGGGAATGCCGAACAATGCGCTCGCGGCGGCTATCCTCATCGCTGCGTCGTCCAACAATATTCTTAAAGCGCTCTATGCCGCGTTTTTCGCCGGCGGACGGACGACCGCCGTGAGCGCGGCCGCGCTGGTGCTGCTTGCCGTGGCCGGCGTCGCCATCGCCGCAGTCATGGGCGGGTTAACGCGTATTTGATGCCGACGTCGCAGCCAAAGTTTCAACGGACAGTCTGATCACTTTGAAAAACCGGCGCGGGCGTGGCTCCCGGCTGCGTAGAATATGTGGCAGGCGTAGGCGAGACCGCCGCCGCCGGTGGCGGCAGGTCGCACTTTTTCTCGGCCGCCGTGCGCCGCAACACGCTTTCTTCGCCCAGCGTATTCTCGTATTCGGCGCGATAGGACAAATTTGCGATTACCACGCCGCCGCCGCTGTCACTCGCTTTGTCCATGAGATTAGCCAAATCCTGCTCCCGGGCGAGCAGGATTTTCAAGCGCGCCGCGAGACCATCGCAATGATAGACCGAATAATGCGCGGGATCGACCATGAGCGACCCTACCCCACCACTCGACGAACAGCCGGCTAGGATGCCCGCGACCAAAATGCACAACGGTGCGATCGCCGCCAACTGGTGGCGTCGGCGACGAATGGATACGTGAACGCCAGAACTCGATGCCATGGAAGCGTCCGACTGCACGGGAGGAGTGCGCCCCCGATCGCGTATGTCCCATTCCGGTTGCGGCTTCTTGCGCCACAAATAAGGCGGCATGTCAGCAAAGACGCGGTGTCGTCAAGCCCACGCTCCGTGATCGCGCGGTTAAGGCGAGTTTCCCCGGCTCACGATCAGCCCTCGATGAACTCGCCGCCAACCGACGTTCCGGTGCGCCAAACCACGCAACAATGGCGCCGTGCGCCGCCGTTGCTGGTAAGTAACAGCAAAAAGCCATCCGGCAGCTCGGCATCGGTGTCGAGCCCCATGTTCGCGCGCCTGTGAGATATTGGACAACGTGCACGTTCGCGGCGGCGAGGTTCCGCCCGTCATGATGATCTCTGCGGAATAATGGAACGGCCGCCGAAGTTTCTTCCGCAATTCGGCGCGATTGCGGTAGTTTCCGGTCATCACCGTGGGCGTAAAGAGCCAGACTAGCAATCTTATGATTCTGGCGTGATTCTGGATTTGCAGTTCCTATGCGAGTTTGCCGTTGGATCGTAGGAACTTCAAATCTACCACACTGGCGGTCGACCAGCCTGTGAATTCCGCCTTAAGGTGGCGTTAAGTAGGGCTCGACTTCGGCAAAAACGAATTCTTCACCACGTTCGTGAGCCGCACCGCATCGGCGGAGGCCCCGCGCGGGGCCGACTGCAAGCTCCGTCATCGTCAGTCGTGTCGCCTAAAATCCGCTCGCCGGGGAAAGTCGCCCCGGATTACACTCGCGCGGACCAACCGAAAACAAGCTCTTCAAGCGATCCCGCGCCGCAGCCGTTTTCGAGCTTCGGGAACCGGATCCCGACACGAACGGAGACACATATGGAGTTCGAACGTGCCAGCCTCGAGATCGATAAAGCCGTCGCCATCCTGCGCATGAACGACCCGGACGTTTTGAACGCCGTATCGGTCGACATGCTCAACGGTATGACCGATGCGCTCGACGCACTCGCGGCATCCGAGATCAAGTGCCGCTGCCTGGTGCTCACCGGAGCGGGCCGCGCGTTCTCCACCGGCGCCAACTTGCAAGGGCGCAGCGGCAGCGCCCTCGCGCGTGGCCCCGGACGCACGCTCGAGACCGCGTTTCATCCGTTCATGAGGCGGTTGCGCGATCTGCCTTTTCCGATCCTCACCTCGGTCAACGGCCCCGCCGCCGGTGCCGGCATGAGCATCGCGCTCATGGGTGACCTCATCCTTTGCGCGCGCTCCGCGTATTTCCTGCAAGCGTTCCGCCGCATCGGGCTGGTGCCCGACTGCGGCTCAACCTGGTTGCTGCCGCGGCTCATCGGGCGCGCTCGCGCTATCGAGTTGTCGCTGCTCGGTGAGCGGCTGCCGGCCGAAACTGCACTCGCATGGGGTCTCGTCAATCGCGTTTTCGACGACGAAGCGCTCATGGCCGAAACGCGCCGGCTGGCGCACGATCTGGCCAGCGGCCCCACGCTCGCGCTCGGGCTCATTCGCCGGCTTTACTGGCAAAGCCCGGAGAATGCGTATGAGCAGCAGCTCGATCTCGAATGCCGCATGCAGCGCATGGCCGGCGCCTCGCAGGATTTCCGCGAGGGTGTGACTGCGTTTCTGGAAAAGCGCCCGGCCAAATTCGTCGGTGCGTAAACGCCCTTCTCGGCAGATCCAGTCGCCGGAACCACATGAGAACCATTGGCGTTGTGTGACGATTTTGTTACACTTGCACAATCGTTCGGTAACTGGTGCGCGTAAGCAATGCAGCTCGATTGGCTGTCCTGGACAAATCCGGTTGCGATTTGGTGGTGCTTTCTTCTCGTCGTCAGCGCCACCAACATCACATTCCTGCTTTTCCTCTTCGCACATATGCGCAAGACGAGCGTCGCCCGGCGCGCCGCCGCGTTCGCCGTCGAACCGCTCCTCCTCCTGTGCGCCGCCTATGTTCTCGGCTGCGCCTTTCGCTCGATGCTGCCCCGTGCCGATGTCCAGCGGATTTGCCTGTTCGACACTTGGCTCTCGAGCGTCTTCGTGGGCCGGTCCGTGGCCACGGTCGCGGAAATCTGTTTCGTCGTTCAGTGGGCGATCGTTCTGCGCGCGCTCGCGCAAACTCCGAACGCGGATACGGCGCGAAATATCTCGAAGACAATCGTTCCACTCATCGTAGTAGCGGAGGGTTGTTCCTGGTATGCGGTGATCACCACGAATTATTTGGGTAATGTGCTGGAAAACTCACTGTGGACCGCGGCCTTCCTTCTCATCGCCATCGCTCTGCTCGATCTCATGAACAGGTACCGTGGCGCCGTGCGATGGACGCTCGCCGCGGCGGCCGCCGGCATCGCCGGCTATGTGGCGTTTATGTGCACCGTCGATGTGCCGATGTATTTCGTCCGCTGGCAGACCGATCTCGCCAATGGACGGGAATTCCTCGGCCTCCTTTCAGGTCTTCACGACGTTGCCACGCGATGGATCGTCACCCGCGACGCGACACGCTGGCACGGTGAGATGCCCTGGATGGCGCTGTATTTCAGCGCGGCGGTCTGGGTGAGTCTTTTGCTCGCAAGCTTTGCCTTGGTGGAGCAACTCTTGCCGCGCTACCGCTTGCGCCGACCGCTTCCAAGAAACGCCGCGGCGCGGCTCGCGGTCGCCGCGCGTTCCCCACCGCGGATTCGCTAAGACAACAGCCTGGCGACACCGCTCGTGTTTGGCGCCCTGTGGAACTTCAGCGCACGGGCCCAATATCCGCGGGAAGCGTGGCCGGATTGACCGGCGTGAAGGTCGCAGTCTGCCCCGATCCGCCGGTATAGGCGGCGAGCCCATTGTCGGTCGAGACAATGTCGCCGGGCCGCAAGGTGGGATCGTTTCTGACGTCAAATGGCGCTAGGCCGAATGCGTCTTTGCCGTTGCAGGTGCAATTGGTCACCAGCTGCTTGCGGTACACAAACGCGGTGTCGAGATTGGCGTAATGTTGGCCGTCGTGGGCGACGGCCGCACCGATCTCGCCGCCGAAAAAGACCTTGGTCTTGCTGTACGGGCAAATCGCCCGGCAGGTCTCCGCCGGAGTGCCCTTGAGCATTTGCTCCAGCGGGAAATGCTGGCCGTCGCACAGCCGCACGCAGAAGGCGACCGTATGGCCGGTGGTGCCGCCACCCTCGTTCACATTTTCCCGCCCGAGCGGAGCCGGCGCCACACGTCCGACGCTAGCGGCAGGCGGTGGCGGATGAGCTGGAACTTCCGACTGCGGCGCCTGTTGCTGCCGACCAAAAAGAAAATCCAACAAGCCTTGGGCGCGGACAACGTCCGGCGCCATCATGCTCGCGACGGTCGAGAGCGCTCCCGCAAAAACTATCGCGCGCCATTCCTGCCCGATGTGACACCCCATCAGCACGGCGAAACCCGACCGCTACGCTCCAAAGCCTGAAGGTCCTCGGTACCGCCCCAATAAGTATAGATAGTGGCCTCCTCCCGGCTTCTCCGCAAGGTTAGGCGCCGGCCGCCCCTTTACCTTCGGCGCGATCGACCCGGCTTCCCATAGTCGGAATTGAGGGAGGCTTCTCCTGGTGCGGACGGCCGGACTCGAACCGGCACGGGAAGTAACTCCCGAGGGATTTTAAGTCCCTTGCGTCTACCATTTCGCCACGTCCGCGCAGCCGATAGCAATACCACGTCCACTGAGCGGACACGAATAACACTTCCGCGCGGCGCCTTTTTAGCACCGGCCGCGCGTGCGTCGAAAGCGATCACAAATCAGTTGGCTTTATTTTCCTGCTTATTTTTAGCGGCGGCCGGCGAACTCGGGCGAACGTTGCCCCACGGATCCGCAGGCGGCTTTTTGTCCGGTATTTTTTGGAGCGCCGCGTCGTAAGCGCGATCGTTGGCTTTTCGCCTTTCGATTTCTTCCTGGGTCAATGGCTTGGCGGGTTTCAATGGAATGCCGAGAGAGGAAGACTGGGAAGGCCCAGGCGACTGGGCGGAAGCGGAGCCCAAAAGGAGGGCTGCGATTGCGGCCGTTACGACGAATTTCTGTAACATGATCGGCTCCGGGTACTGGAAACGAAGCCTAGTCGCTAAAGACATGCCCCCAGAGGCTATTCCAATCGGCTCCGGAAATATCGGTGACGCGGCCGTCTTTTTCGAAGAACTTGTTGGGGACCTGGAACATGGCGAGCATGAGCCCCCCTTCGGGGGTCCAGGCGACATGGCGGCTGCCGGCTTCGCGCCAGACGAATTCGCCCGGGCCGACGGTAAGCCCCACCGCTGGGCCTTCCTTGTCGACGAGTTTGCCTTCGAGGATGTAGGTCTGCTCGATCTTTACGTGCTCGTGGTCCGGAAGCACCGCGCCCGGCGCAAGCCGCATCAGAGCGGTGACGAGACCGGTCTCCTTGTCGAGCAACAGGCCCTTCACCTCGCAGCCCGGAAATCGCGTCTTCTTCCATTCCATGCCGGCCGGGCGCACGATGTGCGAATGAGCCTCGGCGGTGTTGTGCTTGCGATCGGCTTTCGGCGTGACGGCGTCCATTACGGCCTCCTGCTCTACAGCCCGGCTTCGTTGATCGGCGGTTGGAAGGCGAGCCCGGTATCCCAGGGAAAATAAATCCAGGTGTCCTGCGACACTTCGGTGATGAAGGTATCGACCAGCGGCCGGCCCATGGGCTTGGCGTAAACGGTGGCGAGATGGGCGCGGGGTACGATTTCGCGCACCACCTTCGCGGTCTTGCCGGTGTCGACGAGATCGTCGACCAGAAGAACCCGGACGCCCTGCCCGCCGCCAAGTGCGATGATTCCCGATGCGACGTTCTTGAGGACCATCAGGTCACCCTGACTGGTGCCGGTGTAGCTCGACACGCAAATCGTCTCGATCAGCTTGATGCCGAGCTCGCGCGCAACTATTGCCGCCGGCACAAGGCCGCCACGGGTGATGCAGACGATGGCCTCGAACGGGCCAGCCCCGGTGAGCCGCCAGGCCAACGCGCGTGAGTCGCGATGAAACTGGTCCCAAGACACCGGAAAAATTTTTGCCGGATCACGCGGAGCGGCTGCGGCGGCCTGTAGGGCTTCGACCTGGGTCATCGAAGGGGTCCTTGCGGCGGAAGTTGACCGTTGGAGCCGATATCAGACCAGCGGCGTCGAAGGCAATCAAGGAATCTCGTACACCGTCGTCTCGTCGGCGATGCCGCGCAAAGCCGCGTGCTGCATCGTCGGGTGCAGCCCCGAGGTTTCGAGGATTTTCGCCGCCTTCTCGTCCTCCACAACCGACTTGGTGACGAAGATGGCACGCGAGGAGGCCAGGCCCTGCACGCGTGCCGCCATATTCACGGTTTGACCGAAATAATCCTGGCTGTTGTTGAGGGTGACGGCAAGGCAAGGACCTTCGTGAATGCCGATCTTGAGCAGCAGATCCTCGTTGTGACGTTCGGCGTTGATGCGCGACATTTCCTCGCGCATGCGCAAAGCCGCCGCCAGCGCCCGGTCGGGGGTCGGGAATGTCGCCATGACCGCATCGCCGATCGTCTTCACCACCGCCCCGGCTTCTCCGGCAACGACATCGTAGAGAATGTGGAAATGCTGTCGGACGAGGTCGTAAGCGACGAGATCACCGACCCGTTCATAGAGCGCCGTCGAACCTTTGAGATCGGTGAACAGGAAAGTGAGGCTCGTAATCTTGAGCCGCTGATCGACCTCGAGCGTGTCGGTTCGATAGATATCGCGAAAAGTCTGATTGGTCAGAAGGCGCTTGGCGGTGAGGAAAGGCCGGCGCCTGCCGAGCAGATGATGGAGCGGATCGTCCGCGATCCACAACCCCGGAAGCACGCGGCGTTGGGTGCGATTTTCCAGCGTGAGCCGCAACGGGCCCGGCCGCATCTCGACCGTTCCGACCGGTGCCTTCACCTCGTTGAACACCATCGAAAGCGCCTGTCGTTCGCGCGTCGGCTCGCCCTTGACGTCCAGGAATTGCGTCGCATGGGTCACCGGATCGAAAACGATCACGAACTTGTCCGGTAGTTGCACCGACAGAACCGCCTTTTCGCCGGGCGGCAATTCGATTGAATCGATGGAGAACGTCTCGAAAAGCTCGTCGAGATTGTCCGGCAGATCGACGCCCGAGCTCCAAAAAAGTTGCCGGCAATATTCGACCTCCGACAGCGAGTCCGGATCGTGCGCCGCGATCCGCCGCACCCGCGGGCTCACCGTGAAGGTCACCTCCACCATTTCGTCGAGAGTAGGCTCATAGGCGGAAGCGCAAAGCCCGCAATCATACTCCTCGCGATTCACCGATTTAAGCGTAGCATTCGCATCAAGTACGCCGCCGCAGCCCGGGCACAGGATGTTCCACGACAACTCGAACAGACCGAGTCGAGCAGCGTGCAGGAACGCGGCGATGGTGCGTTCTTCATCGAGCCCGTGCTTGGAGGCAAAGGCGATCGCGTTGACGCGACAGAGGTCGCGGTCGAGCCCGTCGCGCGCCAAATTCTCGATGGCTGACACGCATTCTGGGTCGGAGGCTTGCCGCAGGACGCCAAAAAGGGCATCTGTTTCGCTCATCGAAGGATCCCTTCACGCCCTATCTGGGCGGAACGATGCGCAAAACGTAACCATCTGCTGCCGCCGCCACAAGACGCGCTGCCGTGCAGGGGGCATCGGCGTCGTCACGGCGATGTGAGTCAAATGCCGGCGGGCTAACCGGCCGCGAGCTGCGCCTGGACCTTTTTGAGCATGGCCTCGACCGCCGCTTTTACGGCGGCGAGCCTTTCCGGATCGCGCGAGCGCATCACCACGTGGGCGTTGGCGCTGCGCTTCTCGTCCATGAACGGATAGGAGCCGATAATGACGTCGGGATGCGCCTTGGCGATCGCGCCAAGTTCGGTACCGATATCGCCCTCGCGGCAATCGGCGCGAACGGAATCGGACAGCATTTTTGCGCCGGTCTTGAGCTGCGGCGTCACGTATTCGAGCATCGCCTGCATGACGCTGGGAATACCGGCCATGACTATGACGTTGCCGACGCGGAAGCCGGGCGCTGCCGAGATTTTGTTGAGTACGAGTTCGCCGCCGGCGGGTATCCGCGTCATGCGCAGGCGCGCTTCGTTCATCGCCCCGCCGGTCTCGGCAAGGCGCGCACGCAAAATCTCGACCGCACGCGGGTGATAGTCGATCGAAACGCCGAACGCTTTGGCGACGGCGTCGGCGGTAATATCGTCATGGGTCGGACCGATACCGCCGGTCGTAAACAGGTACGTGTAGCGCGCGCGCAAGGCATTGAGAGCGGCGACGATCTCCGACTCTTCATCGGGTACAACCCGGACTTCCTTGAGGTCGATGCCGATTGCCGTGAGATATTCGGCAATGAAGCCGATGTTCTTGTCCTTGGTGCGTCCCGAGAGGATTTCGTCGCCGATGACCAGGAGCCCGGCGGTCACGATTTCACTTTCGCTCTCGGTCTTGCCCTCGGTTTTGTCCTTGGCCTCGCCGGTCATCGCCGCATCTCCGCCTTCTGGCCTCCTCTAGCGCGGCGGCTCCGATGGCTCAAGCTGCCGCGGCAATGCCCGCCCGCCTGCAATCGCAGTCGGTATTTGGATGGAGCTTTTTCGAATTGCGATTTCTCCGGGTATATGTCACGCAAAAGCGCAGGGAGAAACGTCATGAACTTTTCAATGTCGGAGCGGCAAAAGCACTGGCGCGACCGCGTCATCGCCTTCATGGACGCGCATGTTTATCCGGCGGTCGAAACCTACGACCGCCAGGATGCCGAAGGCGCGCGCTGGAAAGTCATCCCGATCCTCGAAGAGCTGAAAGCCAAGGCCAAGGCCGAGGGCCTGTGGAATCTCTTCCTGCCTCCTTCGCCTGAACACGACGAAACCGAGTATCACGGCGCCGGATTGACCAATCTCGATTATGCACTGTGCTCCGAGCAGATGGGCCGAGTTTCGTGGGGATCGGAAGTCTTCAATTGCTCGGCGCCGGACACCGGCAATATGGAGGTTCTGCATCGTTATGGATCGCCGGAGCAAAAAGCCAAATGGCTCAAGCCGCTGCTCGCGGGCGAAATTCGCTCGGCGTTCCTGATGACCGAGCCGGGGGTGGCGTCGTCCGACGCCACCAATATCGAAACGTCGATCAAGCGCGACGGCAATGATTACGTGATCAACGGGCGCAAGTGGTGGTCGTCGGGGGTCGGCGATCCGCGCTGCAAGATCGCCATCGTCATGGGCAAGACCGACCCTAACCGCGCCCGTCACGAACAGCAATCGCAAATTCTCATTGCGCTCGATACGCCGGGCGTCAAGGTGCTGCGCATGCTGCCGGTGTTCGGCTACGACGACGCGCCGCACGGGCACGCGGAATTGCTGCTCGACAATGTGCGCGTGCCGACCTCCAATCTCCTCCTCGGCGAAGGCCGCGGGTTTGAGATCGCGCAGGGACGCCTTGGTCCGGGGCGCGTCCATCATTGCATGCGCACGCTCGGCGCTGCCGAAGTGGCTTTGGAAAAAATGACCAAGCGGCTGCTTTCCCGTGTCGCATTCGGCAAGAAGCTCGCCGAGCATTCCATCTGGGAGCAGCGCATCGCGGAAGCGCGTATCGATATTGAGATGACGCGTCTGCTTTGTCTGAAAGCCGCGGATATGATGGACAAGGTCGGCAACAAGTCGGCGCAGCTCGAAATCGCCATGATCAAAGTAGCGGCCCCGCGCATCGCCCTGCGCGTGATCGACGACGCGATCCAGGCGCATGGCGCCATGGGCGTGACGACCGACGCCGGCCTGGCGAAAGCTTACGCGCACATCCGCACGCTTCGCCTCGCCGACGGCCCGGATGAAGTCCACTGCCGGGCGATCTCGCGCCTGGAAATGCGCAAATACACCAACGCGCGGGTGTGAGGTTCGCCGGAAACCCTTTAATGCGCGTGTCCGACGAACAAGCGCTTGAGCTCGCTGTTTCAGGACTTTGCCGGTCGAATTGCTCGGCAACATCCCGGATGAGAACAAACCCTCACCGGTACTTTGAACGCCGCAGGCCGTTCGGCAACAAAAGCGCGTAACTGTTCGCTCGCCCTCGCACCGGGCTTGAGCGTGAGCCGCGTCGCAGGAAGCTCGGCGCCAGCGAATAGGGCCTGATCGGAACGGACGTGCCGGATTCCGATGCGTGCCGACGGCGCCCTTCGGCTTTCCCGTCGGGTCCGAAGTGTAAATGCGCGTCGTGCTCTGATCGAGCGCGCCACGTCCGGCCTCGGCCGATCCGGTAACAAATGCCAGGAATTTACCTCGCCGATGATCGATTGGAGCTTGGTAACTTGCGGATGCGCCACCCTGCTCGTTCTCGCGGCTGACGAAAATATGTTCGAGTGCCGGAAAGTTGGGCAGATGTTCGAACAGCCGCTCAAGTCGCTCGCGATCAACGATGGCGATCTTGACGCCGGAATCGTTGAGGCCGTATTGGAGTTCCGGCCCGGTCCACCCGGCATTGAGCAGAGTCCCGACACCGCCGGCGAGCAGAGTACCGAAGAAAGCGGCCGGCCATCCCGGTAGATTGCGCATGGCGATGGCGACACGGTCAGCTTTCCTGACACTCGCCCGTTGCAGCGCCTCGGCGGTCGCCAGCGCAGCGCGCGCAAAGACTTCGTAGCTCGCGCGCTCATCGCGATAGACAAGGAAGGTCTTGGCGCCGTGCGCCCGGCCTAGGAGGAAGACTTCCCGCATCGTCGGCGGCGCGTTTTTCCAGTCACGCGTGCGCACGCCGCGGATGTCGCGCTCTTCCATCTCGAGGGGAGAGCCGGGGCGGGTTAGCATGGCATCGGCCTGCGCCAGCGAAACCGCCGGGAAACTTTTTGCTGCCGCAACCTTAAGCTCCCCTCCGCGCGGCCGACGCCAGCCGATCCCGATCAGGCAATCGTAACGCCGCCGTCCACGACGATGGTTTGTCCGGTCATGAAGCTGCCGGCCTGCGAGGCTAGCAGGATCGCGGCGCCGGCGATCTCATCGGGCTCGCCGATGCGGCCGAGCGGCGTTTGTGCGTTCCTGCGCTTGAGCATCTCCGGATCTTCCCACAGCGCACGGGCGAAGTCCGTGCGGATGAGGCCGGGCGCAATGCAATTGATACGGACATTGTGCGGCCCGAGCTCGACCGCAAGATTGCGCGCGAGTTGCATGTCCGCCGCCTTGGAAATGCAATAGCTGCCAATGACCGGACTGCCCTTGAGACCGCCGATGGACGAAACAACAATAATCGAGCCGTCCTTGCGCGCGATCATCTGCGGCGCCACCATCGTGATCAGCCAGTGATTGGAGACAATGTTGTTGTTGAGGATCTTGCGCAATTGCTCGTCCGCAATGGTGTGCATCGGCCCAAAGTGCGGATTTGAGGCGGCATTGCAGACCAGCACGTCGATTTTGCCGAAAGCCCGGATGGCCTCGTCGATCAGCTGTTGAAGTTGCCCCTTCGAGGAGATGTTCGCGGCTGCCGCGATGGCGCGGCCGTCCCCGTATTTCGCGTTGATCGCGGCTGCAACCTCCCGGCAGGGCTGGATGTTGCGCGCGGAGACGACGACGCTTGCCCCCTGCTCCGCCATCCGTTCGACGATGGCGCGCCCGATGCCGCGCGAGGAACCAGTGACCACGGCCACTTTTTCGCTGAGGTCGAATAGCGACACGGTCGTTCCTTCCCCTTGCATGTGATGTAATTTGCGCGGCAGCTTATTTAGACGACAATGACCCGGCAAGTTGAAGAGGAACGCGTGATGGCCGCCATCAATGCCGTAACCGACCTGACCCGTGAAGGCGATATAGCCGTTCTCACCATCGATTCACCGCCAGTCAATGCACTTTCGGCGGATGTGCGTAACGGACTTCGCGACGGCGTCCAGCAGGCCGCCGCCGACCCCGCAGTCAAAGCCATCGTGTTGATTTGCGCCGGGCGCACTTTCATCGCCGGCGCGGATATTTCGGAATTCGGCAAGCCCACAAAGGGGGCCACGCTGCCCGAAATCCAAGGCGCGCTCGAGGGCGGCCCCAAGCCGGTCATTGCCGCAATTCACGGCACCGCACTCGGCGGCGGCTTCGAAACGGCGCTGATGTGCCATTACCGCGTCGCCGTTCCGTCGGCAAAATGTGGGCTGCCGGAGATCAAGCTCGGGCTTATTCCCGGCGCCGGAGGAACGCAGCGGCTGCCACGGTTGAGCGGCGTCGAAAACGCCCTTAGCGCCATCCTCTCGGGAACGCCCTTCGGCGCCAAGCAGGCGCTGGAATGGGGCGTCATCGACGCATTGGTCGAAGACGGAAAACTGCGCGAGGGGGCGATTGCCTTTGCCCGCAAAGTCATCGACGCCCATATGCCGCTGCGCAAGATCCGCGATCTCAACGACAAGATCGAGGCGGCGCGCGGCGAGCTGGAGATTTTCGAGAAAATCCGCCGCGAAAACGCCCGCAGGTTCCGCGGCTTCGAAGCCTGGAAATCGGCAATGCGGGCCGTGCGGGCGGCGGTCGATCTGCCCTTCGACGAAGGCATGAAGCTCGAGCGCCAAGCCTTTCTCGATCTCATACCCTCTGAACAATCGCGCGCCCAGCGCTACGTATTCTTCGCCGAGCGTAAAGTATGGAAGATCGCCGACGTGCCCGACGACACGCCGATCCTGCCGATCAAGAAAGTGGGCGTCATCGGCGCCGGTACGATGGGCGGCGGCATTTCGATGAATTTCCTCAATTCCGGAATTCCGGTGACGATCGTGGAGACGGTGAAGGAGGCGCTCGATCGCGGCCTCAGCACCATACGCCGCAACTACGAGAACACCGCCAAGAAGGGCCGGCTGACGCAAGCCGACGTCGAAACCCGCATGGGGCTATTAGGGCCGAGCTTGAACCTCGATGCCCTGTCCGACTGCGATCTCATCATCGAAGCGGTGTTCGAGAATATGGAGATCAAGAAAGAAGTCTTCGGCAAGCTCGACAAGATCGCCAAGCGCGGCGCGATCCTCGCCTCCAACACCTCCTATCTCAACATCGACCAGATCGCTTCGGCAACTAGCCGGCCGGATTACGTGCTCGGCATGCATTTCTTCTCGCCGGCGAACGTCATGCGGCTTCTGGAAGTCGTGCGCGGCGCAAAGACATCGAAGCCCGTCATCGCTACGGTCATGCAGCTGGCGCGCAAGATCGGCAAGATCGGCGTTCTGGTCGGGGTCTGCCACGGTTTCGTCGGCAACCGCATGCTGGCGCAACGCCAGCGCGAAGCGCAGAAACTCATCCTCGAGGGCGCCATGCCCTGGGACGTCGACCGGGTTATCTACGACTTCGGCCTTCCCATGGGGCCGTTTGCCATGAGCGATCTTGCCGGCCTCGATATCGGCTGGGCGAAGGCGACAAGCAAATCCTCGACAATTCGCGAAATCCTGTGCGAGATGGATCGCCGCGGCCAAAAGACCGGTGCCGGCTTTTATGATTACGACGAGCAGCGCAATGCGAAACCCTCGCCGGTCGTCGAAAAGATCATTCTCGACTTTTCCGCCAAGAAGGGCGTCAACCGCCGCCCGATATCAGGTGAGGAGATTCTCGAGCGCTGCATTTATCCGATGATCAACGAAGGCGCCAAGATTCTCGAAGAAGGCAAGGCGCAGCGCGCCTCCGACATCGATATCGTCTGGATCAATGGCTATGGTTGGCCGGTCTATCGCGGCGGGCCGATGTTCTACGCCGACCTGATCGGCCCCGACAAAGTTCTCGCCAAACTCAGGGAGTTCGAGGCGACGATGGGCGACGACTTCAAGCCGGCCCCATTGCTCGAGAGCGTTGCGGCAGAGAAGAGGCGATTTCAGGATTTGTAAGGCCGGGGTGAACTAGGGTGCGACCGCCGCCGCACTAGTCAGATCGCCTAAAACATGAGCAATCGCAACACCAGCCAGGCAACTTGCCCCCTCCCCCGCCGATCCGAGTTGGCGCAAACATTGCTACACTTAAGTTACCGCCAGTGATGCGGCAGGGAGTACGAGCACGCGCTCGAGTTGGCCGGGGACCGATATGTTCGACGAGATGAGGGGCAGCGAAGGCGCCGTCCGGCCAGCCTATACCGAGCTTTCGCGTTGGCTCGGCGAAGTTCCTCCCGACGTGCTCGATTTCCGCCGGCGTGAAGCCGAACACTTCTTCCGCCGTATCGGCATCACCTTCGCGGTCTACGGTGACGCCGAGGCGCAGGAGCGCCTTATACCCTTCGACGTCATTCCGCGCATTCTCGCAGCTTCCGAGTGGCAGATTCTGCAACGCGGCCTGGAGCAACGCGTCAAAGCCATCAACGCTTACATCAAAGATGTCTATGGCCGCCGGGAAATTCTCAAGGCCGGTATCATCCCCGAGGATCTGGTCTTTCAGAATCCGGTTTTCCGCCCGGAGATGAACGGGCAGAAGGTGCCGCACGACATCTACGTACATGTCGCCGGCATCGATATCGTACGCGTGGACGCCGAGAGCTTCTACGTGCTCGAGGACAACGCGCGCACGCCTTCCGGCGTCTCCTATATGCTGGAAAACCGCGAGATCATGCTGCGGCTGTTTCCCGAACTGTTCTCGCGCTACCGCGTGGCGCCGGTCGAGAGTTACCCTGACGAGCTTTTGGCGACGCTGAAATCGATCGCACCGCCGACCGCATCCGCCGACCCGACGGTCGTGCTGCTGACGCCCGGCGTCTACAACTCGGCCTATTACGAGCATTCGTTTTTGGCCGACAAGCTCGGCGTCGAGCTGGTCGAAGGCCGCGACCTCGTCGTGAAAGGCGATGTCGTTTATATGCGCACAACTGAAGGCCTCAAGCGTGTCGACGTCATCTACCGCCGCATCGACGACGACTTCCTCGACCCCCTCGTCTTCCGGCCCGACAGCGCGCTCGGCGTCCCCGGCTTGATGTCGGCTTATCAGGCCGGCTCCGTCACGCTCGCCAACGCGGTCGGCACCGGCATTGCCGACGACAAGGCCGTCTACAGTTACATTCCGGACATCGTGAAGTTCTATCTCGGCGAGGAGGCGCTGCTAAAGAACGTGCCGACCTGGCGCTGCCGGGAGGCCGACCATCTTTCCTACGTCCTCGACAACATCGAGGAGCTTGTGGTGAAGGAGGTCCACGGTTCCGGCGGCTACGGGATGCTGATCGGCCCGAAGGCGGACAAGGTGGCGATTGCGGCGTTCCGCGCCAAGCTCAAATCCGATCCCAAGAACTTCATCGCCCAGCCGACGCTTGCGCTCTCGACCTGTCCGACCTGCGTCGAAGAGGGCATTGCGCCGCGGCATGTCGATTTGCGTCCCTTCGTGCTTTCCGGCCGCGATCGCATCCGCATCGTGCCGGGCGGGCTAACGCGCGTCGCGCTGAAAAAGGGCTCGCTTGTGGTCAATTCGAGCCAGGGTGGCGGCACCAAGGACACATGGGTGGTGGACGGATGAGGGCGAGCTAAAGCGATGCTCTCGCGCACGGCCGATAATCTCTTCTGGCTCGCCCGTTACGTCGAGCGCGCGGAATATCTGGCGCGCATCCTCGAGACGACGTACCGTCTCACCGCGCTGCCGCTCGCCTATGTCGGCACCTCGAACGAGTGGGAATCTGCGGTCGCGACCGCGGGCTGCGCCACCGCTTTCTTCGCGGCCTATCCGGAAGCGAACGAAGAGACCGTCACCGAATTCCTCGCCTTTTCGCCCAACAATCCGTCATCGATCCGCAACTGCATCGAGACGGCGCGCCTGAATGCCCGTTCGGTGCGGACCGCGCTCACAATCGAGATGTGGGACACGATCAACGGCGCCTGGCTCGAATTGAAGAAATGGGGAAACGGCCCACGCTCGCGCGAGGAATTCGCCCGTTTCCTGCGCTGGGTGCTTGAATCCTCGCTCCGCTTCGACGGATCGGCCTACCGGACCATGCTGCGCAACGACGCCTATTGGTTCTCCCGGCTCGGTCTGTTCATCGAGCGCGCGGACAACACCGCGCGTATTCTCGACGTCAAATACCACTTGCTGCTGCCGGCGCATGAAAGGGTCGGCGGCCCGCTCGATTACCATCAATGGGCCTCGATCCTGCGTTCGGTATCGGCGCTCACCGCCTATCACTGGGTCTACCGCGAGAACGTCAAACCCTGGCTGGTCGCCGATCTGCTTATGCTCAGAGACGAAATGCCACGCTCGCTTGCCAGTTGCTATGAGAACCTCGTGCAGAATCTCGACCGCATTGCCGGAGCCTACGGCCGTCAGGGCAATGCGCAACGGCAAGCCCGCGCGGTCCGTGCCCGCCTGCAAAACAGCCGCATCGAAGAGATATTCCAAACCGGATTGCACGAATTCATCGACGATTTCGTCGAGGACAACAACCAGCTCGGTACCGCCATAGCGCAGCAGTATTTGATGTAGGCTAAGTGGAGCGTAGGGCACAGAGGACAGACCGGCATCGGGTTGTCTATCATCGCTACCCGTTGACCGGCCTCAGTCATCCGTTATGCGCCTGCGCATTGCCCACAGCATCGTCCATCGTTACGACCCGCCGGCCGTGGGCGTGATCCAGGTGTTGCGGCTCACACCGCGCAACCATGAAGGCCAGTATGTGATCGGCTGGCGCATCGACGTTTCCGGCGACGCGCGGCTCACCGCCCATGAAGACGCCTTCGGCAACTTCACGCATGTTTTCGCCGCCGACGGCCCGTTCGCGGAGTTGAGCGTCAGGGTCGATGGCGAGGTCGAGACGCAGAATACCGAGGGGGTGGTGCTCGGCACCGTTGAGCGGTTTCCGCCGAGCCTGTTCCTGCGCGATACGCCGTTGACTCAGGGAGACTTGGCCATCCGGGATTTTGCGCTCGATATTCGCGCGGCGAATAGCGGCGATAGGCTCGCCGAGTTGCACGCCCTCCTGCACCGGCTGCACGATGAGACGATCTGCGAAAGCGATCCGTCGCAAGCCGCGGCCGCGACGGCGGCGGAAGCGTTTGCGCGCAAGCGCGGCGCGACCCGCGATCTGACGCACATATTTCTCGGCGCCGCGCGCAGCCTGGAGATCCCGGCCCGCTACGTGGCCGGTTACCTACGCGCGAGCGACCGCACGGCGCAGGAAAGCGTTCACGCCTGGGCGGAAGCCCACGTGCCCGGACTCGGCTGGGTCGGCTTCGATACGGTGAACTGCCTTTGCCCCACCGACGCCTATGTCCGCGTTGCCGTTGGGCTCGACGCGCTGGGCGCCGCGCCGGTACGCGGCACCCGCTACGGCGCCGGCGAAGAAACGCTGGCGGTCGCCGTCAAGGTCGATCAGTGAGGGAGACGCCGCAACCCTCCCCAGCCTCGCGTTCGCTAGGCGGCGGAGGATGTTATAAAGGCGCCGCGGGGAGCCAACGAATCGATGACCTATTGCTGTGGAATTCTGGTGCGCGAAGGGCTCGTGATGTTCGCCGACACGCGCACCAATGCCGGCGTCGACAATATCGCGACCTTCCGCAAGTTGCATGTCTTCAACAGCCCCGGCAAGCGCATAATGGCGATCGCTTCCTCCGGAAATCTCTCGGTCAGCCAATCCGTCGTCAGCATCCTGACCGAAGGCTACAACAATCCCGACAGCGGCGAACTCGAAACGCTGATGAACGCCCCTACTATGTTCCAAGCCGCGCAGCGCGTGGGGCATGTGATTCGCCAAGTCCATTCCGCCGAGGGCAAGGCGCTCGAGTCCTCCGACGTAAACTTCGACGTCTCTTTCCTGTTCGGCGGCCAGATCGCCGGCGAGCGCATGCGGCTATTCATGGTCTACTCCGCCGGCAATTTCATCGAAGGCACCACCGATACGCCGTACCTGCAAATCGGCGAGCACAAATACGGTAAGCCGGTGCTCGACCGCGCGGTCAGCTACGGGATGGACCTGTACGACGCGCTCAAGGTCGGCCTCGTTTCCATCGACTCGACCATGCGCTCGAATTTGAGCGTCGGCATGCCCATCGATCTTCTGGTCGTGCGGCGCGACACCTGCGACGCAGAATTGATCTACCGCATCGAGCCGGGCGAACCTTATTTCACCGACCTGCGCGAGCGCTGGTCGGCGGCCTTGCGTGCCGCCCATATCGCCATTCCGCGCCCGCCCTACAGCAACAAGCGCTGAGCTGTCTTCACAAAGGGCGAAAAGCGCAAGTTCCGGTTTACGCGACGTTAACTTCCGTGACGAATTCGCGCTCGGCCGGCCGGGCAATGGCGTAACGGACCGAACCGCAAGCGAAATCGCAATCTTTTTCGCGCTACGGTGTAAGTGACCAATAAAGCCGCCAAAGGTAGGAGTGTGAGTACTTCGGCGCAGCCGGAAATCGCCGAGGACAGCAATCAGTCTCGCTGGGGTCGGCCGCGTCTGCGTCTGGTCCTACCTATCGGCGTGATCGTTGCCGTCGCGGTGATTTGCCTCATCGTTGCGACTCTCACCTCCGCGCGGCGAGCGGATGAGGTGGCGTTCGAACGCGAGCAGCAGCAGCTTCAGCAGGCAATTTCGGGCCGCGGCACCCGCGTATTGCGCGAGGTCGAAAGCGTCGCAGCGACCGATATCGCTGCGCAGAGAATCCGCGAGGCATACGATCAGCGGTGGACGGAGAGCCGCGTCGGCAATTGGCTGCAGGTATTCTTCGACCATGACTTGGTACTGGTCGTGGATGGTGCCGATCACGTCGAATATGCGCGTGCGCGCTCCACGGGCGATATCGAAGGGATCGAACTGCCTGCCGAGCTGACCGCCGTTCTCGACTATCTGCGCGGGCGGCTCGACGACCTGCCCAGCCGCACCGTCTCCGTCATCGCCGCGCAGAATGCGCGCAAGCCCGGCAGCGCCGCCGCCGTGATCGAGCGCGTGCGAAGCAAACCGGCGATCGTCGCGGCCGTGGCCGTAGGCTCGAACAGCGATCTCGCCGCCGGCAATGCGGCGGCGCCTGTCGTCCTGTCCATCAAATATATCGACGACGAATTGCTGCACGAGATCGGCGACGGGCTGGAAATTTCCGGCCTGCACAGGATCGACGAAACGGCCCCGGCCGCCGCAGGTTTTCGGACAAGTTCCGGCGATCAGCACGTGACCGTCATCGCCGACCCGCAGGGCAATGCCATCGCCAGTTTGGCCTGGAAACCGACGAAGCCCGGCGGCCAGGTCGCGGGAAGCGTGCTTCCCTTCATACTCGTGGCGATTGCCGGCTTCGGGCTGCTTGGCGGCCTGGTCATGCTCCACATGCGGCGGACAACGCAGGCAATCGCCGCCGGCGAGAAGCGGCTGCGTCACCTCGCCATGCACGATCCGGTCTGCGGCCTGCCCAACCGCATCTATTTCGGCGAGCGGCTCGAAAGTGTCATCAGCGAGGTGCGTCGCGGCGAGTCGGCGGCGGCGGTGTTCTACATCGATCTCGATCATTTCAAGGACGTCAACGACACGCTCGGACATCACGTCGGCGACGAGCTCATTCTCAACGTTACGCAGCGATTGAGCCGGGTCATGCGCGGCGACGATCTCGTTGCCCGCCTGGGCGGCGACGAATTCGCCATCATCACCGCCTGTGCGTCCAACTCGTATTCGCTGCAGGCGATCGCGGGTCGCATCATTGCCGCCGTTTGCGCTCCGTATTCGATCAGCGGCCACAACATCGTCATCGGCGCTTCGATCGGCATCGCGGTGATCGACCGCCGCGCGCGCGACGCCGGCGACATCTTGCGTTACGCCGACATGGCGCTCTACCGCGCCAAGAACGAGGGCCGCAACCGCGCCTGCATCTACGACGCGGCGATGGACGCCGATCTCTCGCAGCGCAAGCTTTTGGAAGGCGATCTGCTGCAGGCGATCAGGAACGACGGCCTTGCACCCGCCTATCAGCCGATCGTCAATGCCAGCGGCGACACGATGGTCGCGGTCGAAGCGCTGGCGCGGTGGAACCATCCGACCGCCGGCATGATCCCGCCGTCGGTGTTCATTCCGATCGCCGAGCATTCCGGCATCATCGTCGAGCTCGGCGAATGGATGCTGCGTCGCGCCTGCCTCGACGGCCGCAAGTGGCCAGGCTTGACGGTGGCGGTCAATGTTTCGCCGCTGCAGTTCCGCCGCTCGGACTTCGTCGACGTGGTCGAGCGCATCCTCAAGGAGACCGATTTCGACGCGGGCCGTCTGGAGCTGGAACTCACCGAAAGCACGCTGCTCGGCAACCTCGACACGGCGGAGCTGTCCATGCTGCGTCTCAAAGCCATCGGCGTGCGCTTCGCGCTCGACGATTTCGGCACCGGATATTCGAGCCTCCAGTATCTGCGGCGGTTCCCGTTCGACAAGCTCAAGATCGATTCAAGCTTCGTGCACAGCATCGAGACCGCGCCCGACGCCGCGGCCATCGTCCACGCCATCGTCAGCCTCGGCCGCGGCCTTGGCATGCGCGTCACCGCCGAGGGCGTCGAGAACGCCGAGCAGCATTTATTCCTGCGCGCCGCCGGCGTGCATTCGATGCAGGGCTACCGCTTCGGGCGGCCCGGTCCCGCGGCCGACATCAGCGCCCGGATCGAAGCACCCGACGACTATCGCGTTGGCAATCCCGACCAGGAAATCGCGCTCGCCAGCTGACTTCCTCATTCTGAGGCCGCAGAGCGCGAGCCCGGAATCCATAACCCCAACCACAAGCCATCGTCTCCGCCCTTTCGAAACTTCACGATCCGTGGTTATGGATTCCGGACAGCCGCTCATGCGGCTTCCGGAATGACGATTGCGGATTGAGGGAGACCACCGATGGCTGCGCAGAAGATCGCATTGGTCACGGGGGCGGGCAGCGGCGTCGGCAGGGCGGCGGCTCTCGCGTTGTCGCGCGACGGCTTTACCGTCGTGCTGGCCGGACGGCGCGCCGACAAGCTCGAGGCCGTGGCGAAGGAAGCCGAAGAGGCCACGCTCGTCGTTCCGACCGACGTCAAGGACCCGGCCTCGATCACGGCTTTGTTCGCCAAGACCAGAGAAGCCTTCGGCCGGCTCGACGTGCTGTTCAATAATGCCGGGGTGAGCGTGCGCGGCATGCCGATCGAGGAGATACCGCTGGAGCGCTGGCAGGCGGTCGTCGCCACCAATCTCACCGGCCTGTTCCTGTGCACGCAGGAGGCGATCAAGATTATGAAGGCGCAAGACCCGCGCGGCGGCCGCATCATCAACAACGGCTCGATCTCGGCGCACACGCCGCGCCCGGGCACCGCGCCCTATACCGCGACCAAGCACGCGGTCACAGGCCTGACCAAGCAGACCGCGCTCGACTGCCGCAACTACGAAATCTGCTGCGGCCAGATCGACATCGGCAATGCCGCCACCCCGCTCACCGAAAAGATGGAGCAGGGCATGCTGCAGGCGGACGGCCGCACCATGCCGGAAGCACGCATGAACGTAGACGATGTCGGCCGCGCGGTGGCCTACATGGCGAGCCTGCCGCTGGACGCCAATGTGCTGTTCATGACGGTGATGGCCAACAAGATGCCGTTCGTCGGCCGGGGATAACGCATGATCCCGAAAAGTAGCTTCCGATTTTCGGATAAAGATCATGCGCAAGCAACACGCATGATCCCGAAAAGCCTGCCCCGGACTTGATCCGGGGTGGTTCACCGGTTTTTTCTCGTCATTGCACCGCACTCGCCCATGTTCAGGGGTGCCTCGAGAACACGTCCCTAAGTAAGCGACTGCCGTCAAGGGTTGGTCGCAATATCGGTGACTATTTCTGTCGCCCAACAACAGCGGAATACTTAGGAGTTTGCGGAATGTCATGCTTGCATATCGGTAAATTCCAACCCAAAAGCATCTACAGGGTGCGTTTCCCCGCCGCCCAATCCCGGCTACCCTCGCCGCTCGTACTGCACCTGACTGCATTCAGCCCGACCCGGAGAAAAACGCGATGAGCAACGGTAGCTCGATGTCACTTTCTGAACTCGACCGGCGCATCGCTATCATTCGCGACAACATCCGCCAGCTCATCGAGCAGGCTGCCGCGTTCTCCGGCGCCGAGGATGAGGATCGAAACGCCGACCGTATCGCACAGCAGACCGAGGAGCTTGAGCGGCTGACCAAGCAAAGAGACGCGCTGCTGAAGAAATAACGTAACAAAACACGCTGCGTCGTTGCGAGGAGCAAACGCGACGAAGCATCCGGATTTGATCTTCAGAAAACTGGATTGCCTCGCTAGCGCTCGCAATGACGGCGTTTGTTGACCGTCACCCTGGGGTGCGAGCCAACGGGTCCGGTCCGAAGTGGCCGGCCCCGATGACAGGTTCCGCGACGAGGCAATCCAGAGCGGCATTTCACTGCTGGATTGCTTCGCTGGCGCTCGCAATGACGCGAGGCCGCGTTTTAGTCGAGCCGCGCCACCACGATCAGCCGCTTGATCTCGCGATTCATATAGGCTTTCAGGAACGCTTCGTAATTCCGGAACGACACGCAGCCGTTCGATTGGCCGTTCGGGCCGAGCATAAATGAATGCGCGAGCAGGCCGCTCCGGCCGTAAACCTTTTCCTCGTCGACCGGAATCAGCCGCAGCGCCTGGACGCCGTGGAACGGCGCTTCCCGCAGTTTCAGATCGTAGACGGCGGGCGGCGTAACGCCGCGCATTCTCTCCTGGGCATGGCGCGGGTCGTCGAGAAATTCGCCCAGGCCCGAATGCGCTTCCAGCGTCGTGCCGTCGGGCATGTAAACGACATGCGCGGAGATATCGTAAACGGCGGTCGAGCGGTCGTAGCGGCCCGACAATACGCCCTGCCCGGTCGGCACGCCATCCTCGGGCGCGGCGTAGGCGAGCGTCGGCGCAAAGGGCTTGCCGAAAAGCCTCTCGAAGATCGAAGGCTTCTCGGCCGGCGCGTCCGCGGCGACGCGGCCTACGCTCGCGCCGTCGCGCAGAGCAGCAGTCCGCGTCGGCGGCGATCGAAGCTGTTGCGGCGGCAATGCGCCGGTGTGCGCAATCTGATCGCGGCTCGACGGCGCGGCGGAAGCCTCCGTCTCCTGGATGGCCGACGCCGGCTTGGCAAAGGTGCCGGGCGGAAAGCCGAGCGAATAGCGCGAATCCAGCAAAGCAACGTAGCCGGTCATCGCCGACGGCACGCTTGCGGTCGCCTGCAACGCGCGCGACAGCCGCGCATAGGCGCTGGCGACAGCCGACCGGCTCGGATAGGCGCGTGAAAAAGCCGCCGGCGCCGGCTCCGATTGCGCGCCAAGGCCTTGCTCGGAATCCACGCCGGCAAAATTTGTCCCGGCCAGACCGGCGACATTGGTCCAGGCAATGACGGCGTAGGCGAAAGTGACGCATACGAGCGCCGCGCCGGCAAACAGCCTTTGCGGCCGCGCGCCTCCCGAACTGCCGTGATCATATCCCGCGAAAAAACCGTTACGCCACGCGATGCTGGACGCCATTCCCCTCGATCCCGATCCCGCATTGCTTGTCCAACGAGAGTTCGGCGACCGTGTGGCGGCACATGGAACGGACAAAGGCAGGACGCCAAGCCAGGCGAATTAGCTCGAATTTTAGTTAATGCCGCTTAACGTGAATCGCGGGGGGAAGCGTGCCAAGATGCCCGCGGTGACCGCGTCGCTTCGCGCTCGGCGTCATGAACTGCGGGCTCGCCGCGCCCCGCGGGGACGCGGCACGATCGACTTCGTTCGCCCGCGCCTCGCGTTCCGGGCTAGTGCAGCCGGAACTCGCCGTCGACGGCGCGGATCTCCGCCGGCTTGATCAGGCGCGCGTGCGCCACCGTTACCGAGTGCAGCGGGCCCTCAAGCTTCTCCAGCCAGAAATTAAGGAATTTGTTCAATTCCGGAAAGTTGGGGCACAGATCGTAGTTCTGCCAGACATAGGTTTGCAGGAGCCAGGGGTGGTCCGGCCGCCGATAGAGGATGTTGGCCGTGGTCAGGCCATAGCCTTCGAGCTGCCGGCGAAAATCGCGCGACAGCCAAGGCTCGCTGGCAGGCGCCCTGGTAGTTTCTTTGGCAGGTTCATTCCCAGGCTCTCGTGAAGAAGTCCGTTTCAACACCATTTGCCCTCCGTCCCGTCATGGGCATTGTTTCGAGACTCGCCCCTCCATTACAAGCCTCAACTTTGAATAAGCTGTTTATTTTCAGTGCACTAGCAGCATCCTTGCAAGCATGCTAACAACCCGCTTGCCGTCGTTTTCAACACACGGAATCAACCAAATCATTTGGCAAGGGTTGCCTCGTTTAGCGCCTGAAAATTTCGCTCGCCGGTGAGGAACCAGGCGCCGTTAACCGTGTCGAACCTCCGATGATAAAGTCCTCGTTGGCAATCCGCTTCGATGAGTGCTAATAAATTTCCCGGCACCTCTTGCGGGCAGAAAATTTGCGCCCCATGTCGCTGCCAAGCGGTCGGCCGAGACATCTGATCGGAGACCGCCCAACCGAAAAACTCGCGTTTTGTCAATACCTAGGAGGACACCATGAAATTTCGTCCGCTTCACGATCGCGTTGTCGTAAAGCGCATCGATGCCGAGGAAAAATCAGCCGGCGGCATCATCATCCCGGACACGGCTAAGGAAAAGCCATCGCAGGGTGAAATCACCGCCGTCGGCCCGGGCGGCCGCGACGAGGCCGGCAAGCTCATCCCCATCGACGTCAAGGTCGGCGACCGCGTGCTGTTCGGCAAGTGGTCCGGAACCGAGGTCAAGATCGACGGCCAGGAGCTCCTGATCATGAAGGAGTCCGACATCATGGGCGTCATCGACGAACCGGTGGCCAAGAAGAAGGCCGCGTAATCCGACACGTCAAACCCGTCATCATGAGGTTCGCGCCGTCGGCGCGCACCGAAGGATGGCTCCACGTTCGCCCCTGGAGGCTCGCTTCGCTCGCACCTCAGGGTAACGACCAAACGGAGAAAATGAATGTCTGCGAAGGAAGTAAAATTCGGCGTCGAGGCGCGCGACAAGATGTTGCGTGGCGTCGATATCCTCAACAATGCGGTGAAAGTGACGCTTGGCCCGAAAGGTCGCAACGTCGTGCTCGACAAGTCGTTCGGCGCTCCCCGCATCACCAAGGACGGCGTCACCGTCGCCAAGGAGATCGAGCTCGACGACAAGTTCGAGAACATGGGCGCCCAGATGGTGCGTGAGGTCGCCTCGAAGACCTCCGACATCGCTGGTGACGGCACGACGACCGCGACGGTGCTTGCCGCCGCCATCGTCAAGGAAGGCGCCAAGGCAGTAGCCGCCGGCATGAATCCGATGGACCTCAAGCGCGGCATCGACCTTGCGGTCGAGAGCGTGGTCGAGGAGCTCAAGAAGAACTCCAAGAAGGTCACGTCGAACGCCGAAATCGCCCAGGTCGGCACCATTTCCGCCAACGGCGACAAGGAAATCGGCGACTACCTCGCCAAGGCGATGGAGAAGGTCGGCAATGAGGGCGTGATTACGGTGGAAGAGGCCAAAAGTCTCGAAACCGAGCTCGACGTCGTCGAAGGCATGCAGTTCGACCGCGGCTATATCTCGCCCTACTTCATCACCAACGCCGACAAGATGCGCGTCGAGATGGAGGACCCCTACATCCTCATCAACGAGAAGAAGCTCTCGGCGCTCAACGAATTGCTGCCGCTGCTGGAAGCCGTCGTGCAGACCGGCAAGCCGTTGCTGATCGTTGCGGAAGACGTCGAGGGCGAGGCGTTGGCCACGCTCGTCGTCAACAAGCTGCGCGGCGGCCTCAAAGTCGCGGCGGTGAAGGCGCCGGGCTTCGGCGATCGCCGCAAGGCCATGCTGCAGGACATCGCCGTCCTCACCGGCGGCCAGGCAATCTCCGAGGATCTCGGCATCAAGCTCGAGAACGTCACGCTCGCCATGCTCGGCAAGGCCAAGAAGGTGATGATCGACAAGGAAAACACCACGATCGTCAACGGCGGTGGCAAGAAGAAGGACATCGAAGACCGCATCGCCCAGATCAAGGCGCAGATCGAGGAGACCACCTCCGACTACGACCGCGAGAAGCTGCAGGAGCGACTGGCCAAGCTCGCCGGCGGCGTCGCGGTGATTCGCGTCGGCGGCGCCACCGAGGTCGAGGTGAAGGAGCGCAAGGATCGCGTCGATGACGCAATGCACGCGACCCGCGCCGCGGTCGAAGAGGGCGTTCTTCCCGGTGGCGGCGTCGCTTTGTTGCGCGCCACCGAGATGCTCAAGAAGGTGCGCACGCATAACGACGACCAGAAGACCGGCGTCGAGATCGTGCGCAAGGCGCTCCAGTCTCCGGCCCGGCAGATCGCGACCAATGCCGGCGAAGACGGCTCAGTGATCGTCGGCAAGATCCTCGAGAACTCGAACTACGGCTTCGGCTTCGACGCCCAAACCGGCGAATACGTCGACATGGTGAAAAAGGGTATCATCGACCCGACCAAGGTCGTGCGCCAGGCGCTGCAGGGCGCTTCCTCGGTCGCGGCGCTGCTCATCACCACCGAGGCGATGGTGGCCGAGCTGCCGAAGAAGAAAGACAACATGCCGGCGATGCCGCCCGGTGGCGGCGGGATGGATTTCTAAGGGAAGTCCATCGAAAGCCGCCACCTGCTTCTTGAACTGATCGAAGTCGGCAGCAGCCAACTTCGATGCAGCGGCGGGATGGTCTTTGCTTCAAGTCCATCTCCGGCACTACGAAATGCGAAGGCCCGGGAGAAATCCCGGGCCTGTTGTCTTGCGTCATTGCGAGGCGCGATCTTGCTACGGCGGGTCGAGCGGAGGCCCGATCGGGTCGCGCAGGCTGTAGATGCGATAGTCCTGAAGGTCGACGCCATGCCGCGTTCGCGTCAAGGCGGCCGCCTGTTCCACAATGTCGAAGCGGTGGCGCAAGGCCGGAATGTCGGCGCACTCGACCATGCAGACATACATGATGGTGCCGCGAAACAGCGCCGGGTCCGGTTCCGGCGCGTTGACGTAGCGCATGCGTCCGTTGATCTGCTCGACGGGCGGATGTGAGGGCATATAGAAGGCGAGCCAGCTGGCGGTCCCGTAGTCGAGCGTCAGAACCACCGGCGCGCCGAGGCGCCGTCGCACGTCGTCCATCTCGACGCCGAGCTGCCTCCAGCCCGCGCCCAGAGTATGCGCCGTCGGATCCATCGGCCCAAGCGCGGCGAGCCCGAACACCGCCTGCAAATAGATGAGCGCCGCCATTCCCAGTCCGACGGGCACGGCAAGCCGTTGCGCCCAATGCTCGACGGCGGCCCAGACGCCGTTCCATTCGATTCGTTCCACGGCGACGGCGGCGGCGATAACGAAAGGAACGTAGATCGGCTCCGGCCAATTGCCTTCGACGCGACCGTGAAAGGTATGCCAGACGAAATACAAAAGGATCGGCCACACCATGGCGTTGACCAACAGGCGCGCGCTGCGCGACCCGCCCTCGCCGCGCAACAGCGCGACAAGACCCATCGCGCCGAGGATGAAAACCGACGGCGTCGCCATGCCGAACTGTGTAGCCAGAAATTCACCGAGATAGCGCAGCGACCACTCGTGAACGACGAGGCGGTTATATTGATAGAGCACGGACGCCCAGTGATGCTGCGCGTTCCAGATCAGCGTCGGCGAAAACACCGCGAGCGCAATCGCGCCGGAGAGCCACGGCCACGGCGTGACCAGCCATTTGCGCAATTCGGGCACCAGCAGCAGCCATGCCAGAATACTGACGGCAAAAAAGATCGTGGTGTATTTCGATAACATGCCGACGCCGAAAGCGACGCCGATGGCGAGCCACCACGCGCCGCGGCCGGTGTCGTAAAGCTTGGCGAGCGTCAACAGGAGAAACGCCGTCGCCGCGACGACTGCATTGTCCGGCGTCGCGAGCGCCGAACCCACCGCCACGAGCAGCGTCAAATTGAAGTAGAGGGCCGCGGTGGCGCCGACCCGCTCGTCTTTGAAAAGGATCGCGCCGGACCGCCAAATGGCCCAGCTCGCCGGCAAAGCAAGCAGCACACCGAACACGCGCACGCCGAATTCGGTGTTGCCGAACAGCGTCGTGCCGAAACGAATGAGGATGGGATTGATCGGTGGGTGATCGTAGTAGCCGCCGGCAATGTGCCGCGACCAAAGCCAATAAAGCGCTTCGTCGAAGCTGAGCGTCGTTGCCTCCGCGCACGCAAGCCGCACGCCGACGAGAATAAGGATCGTGACGACAACCGCAGTTTCGTACCGCCGCTCCGGCAAAGCGGCGCCGCCGAACGCAACCAAAATGGCTTTTCCCTTCTTTTCGACGGCCCTGCCGAGAAAGGGGAAGGCCCCTCCCCGGCCGACGGCTACATAGCAGGAGCAGCCAACCTGCGCCAACGCGCTCCACCACGGCCGAAAAATGCGAAGGCCCGGGAAACCCGGGCCTTCATCGTCGGGGGCAACAGTCCGGGACAATAGGTTGGGACACACAAACTTCGATCCAAACGACCACGAAAGCACGGTGCGCGTTCATCCGGCGTCACCGGCACATCGTGATCGCGATGAGCGCCGGTTTTCGCCGACGCGATCGCACTATGATGGAGGGGCGTGACGACGATGTGACGATGACGGTGGCGGTCGCAAGTCTGGTGTCGGCGCGGTATGGTCGCGCATGGCAAAAACTGGCCCAATCCGAATCGGCATTGGCGGCTGGAATTACGAGCCGTGGCGCGGCGTGTTCTATCCGAAGGGGCTCGCGCAGGCGAAGGAACTCGCCTACGCCGCGAGCCACCTGACCTCGATCGAGATCAACTCGACCTTCTACGGCTCGCAAAAGCCGGAAAGCTTCCGCAAGTGGGCGAGCACGGTCCCCGACGGCTTTGTGTTTTCCGTCAAGGGACCGCGCTTTGCCACCAACCGGCGGGTGCTCGCGGAGACGGGCGATTCCATCAAGCGTTTCCTCGATTCCGGCGTGCTCGAGTTGCGCGACCGGCTCGGGCCGATGCTTTGGCAGTTCGCGCCGACCAAAAAATTCGATGCCGCCGACTTCGGAAAATTCCTCGAATTGCTGCCGGCGAAGGCCGACGGCCAGCGGCTTCGGCATGTCGTCGAAGTTCGCCACGCAAGCTTTTGCACGGTGGAATTCATCGCGCTCGCGCGCAGCTTTGGCACGCCGATCGTTTTCACCGACCACATTACCTATCCGTCGATGGCGGATGCGACCGGCGATTTCATCTACGCCCGGCTGCAACAGGGCAAGGACTCGATCCCGACGGCCTATTCGCCGAAAGAGATCGATGCCTGGGCGGGCCGGTTGCTGGCTTGGGCGCAGGGCAAAGCGCCGGCGGACCTGCCGTATATCGATGCGGCACACGCGCCACACAAAGCCACGCCCCGCGACGTCTTCGCCTACGTCATCCATGAGGGCAAGATTCGCGCGCCGGCAGCGGCCATGGCGCTGATCGAACGCTTGCAGCAGGCGAAGGACGATTAGGCGTCGTCCAACGGCGAGCGAACAACGCCGCTCGCGATTAGTAGATCACGGTATTCGACGTGCGCAGCCGCCGCGTCAGCACGCGCATCACGTTGAGCGCGAAATGGGGCGTGCGGCTGACCAAAAAAAGAAACTGTTTCTCGTCGACCGGGACGATCGTCGTATCCGTGGCTGCCACCACGGTTGCGCTTCGCGGCGCGGGATCGATCAGCGCCATCTCACCGAAAATGCTCAGCTCCGGTAACGTATCGAGCACGCGATTGCCGAGACGGATTTCGACCGTTCCGGTTTTGACGATGAACAGCTCTTTCGCCGGATCGCCCTCACGGAAAATGACCTCGCCGGCCTTGTAACTGCGCGCCGGAGCACCCGCGCCGGCGAGAATGCCGAAATCGACCGATGTATCGGCCATGCTCTGTCCCCTGTCCCTCATTATTTTGATCTCATGACGGCCCCCGATTACAGTTTTATGACGACTGCCCGTCCGGGTGTCGGCGGAATCATACCGCGCGGAAAGGCGAAGTGTGAGGGGGAACTGAAGAGTAAGCAGACAAAAAAGAGGGAGGGAAAAACGCTAACGGCCACGATTGACAAGTGCGCGTACATCCGGCGTCACTCATCTTAACCGTGGCCGTCCCACAACGGAGCCCGTTAAGGCATCAACGTCGCTCGAAGTTAAGTGGGGAGACTTCGGCCTTATGCAAGGGCTCATTTTTATGCAACTATTCGTCGGCAACGGCGGCTTTGGCAACATTTGCGCTTTTTCATGGGTGGGCTGGTCGCCGGACAGCATAACGGCCAGCCAATCAACATAAGGGAGTGAACGATGGCTATGGAGCGACAATCGGAACAAATCGGGCGCGCATTTGCCGGCGCGATCCAGGCGCATTGGGGCTTGTTTCTGGCCGAAGGCATCATCCTGGTCATTCTCGGAGTTGCGGCGATCGCGGTACCGCTCATTGCGACGCTGGCCTTCACCATCATCATCGGCTGGATATTCCTGATCAGCGGAATCGTCGGATTAATCACGACGTTCTGGGCCCGCGGGGCGCCGGGCTTCTGGTGGGCGCTCATTTCGGCGATTATCGCCATAGCCGCGGGCGTCGTATTGCTGCTCTGGCCGATCAGCGGCAGCATCTCGCTGACGCTGGTGCTCATCGCATTCTTCGTGGTCGAAGGCATCGCCTCGATCATGTATGCCATCGAGCATCGCAGCCAGCTTACCAGTCAGTGGCTGTGGATGCTGGTGAGCGGCATCATCGACCTCATCCTCGCCGGCATCATTTTCGCCGGGCTGCCGGGAACCGCATTCTGGGCGCTCGGCCTGTTGGTCGGAATCAACATGGTGTTCGGCGGCGCGGCCTTGATCGCCATGGCGCTCGCGGCGCGGCACCCGGCTTCGGCTTAGAAGGAAATCGGGCCGGCCCAAGCGGCCGGCCCGATTGCCTATCGCGCGTAAAGCCGTAACGGGAAATCGATTATTCCGCGGGGAGCGGATGTGGAACGCGTTCTCGCTCGACCCCGCTGGCGATGTAGGCGATCGCCAGAACCGCAATCAGGAAACCCAGCGCCACGAAGGCCGTCATGCCGAGAACCAGCGGGAAGCCGCCGCGGCCGTACAACAGGGCGATGAGCGACACCGCCACGCCCGAAACCATGAAGGTTAAGAAATAGCGGACGGCGTAGACGCGGCCGCGCCAGGCGTCGGCGGTATACCGCGCGATGATCAGATCGTTCACCGTGATCTGGCCGTAGATCGCCGCCATGGTGAAAGCGAGCGCAAACAGCACCATGACACCGCTTGCGTAGGCCGTCCAAACGACGCCGGCAAATTGCATGATCGCGAGTACCGCGAACAGGATATGCAGCCGGAAGCGCTCCACCAGCCGGCCGACGGCCATCTGCGCAATCGCCCCACAAATGAAGACCGCCGTTGTCAGTCCGCCGATTTCGACCAGCGAGATGTTGCTGACCCGCTCGTCGACGATTTTCGGCAGCGCGACCGACAACGTGTTGAACACCAGTCCAGCGCACAGCGCGACCACCACAAAAAGACCGAAGACGGTCGCCGCCAAGACGGGGGACAGCGAGACGTCGGGCGCAGAACTGCGTGAGAATCTATGTTCCGCCTCATCGGGAATGAGCCAGAGATAGGCGCCGCCGGTCGCGATGCAGACGACACCGGGCACGAAGAAGGCGCCGCGCCAGGACAGCGCTGCGGTCAGCAGTGCGGTAACGCCGGCTGCTAGCGAGATGCCGAGATTGCCGCACACGCCGTTGAACGCCAGGGTCCGGCCGCGCTGGGTCGCGCTCGCGATCACCATTGCCGTGCCGACCGGATGATAGATCGCGGCAAAGATGCCGAGCAGAAACAGCGCGACGCCGAGCGTCGTCAGCGACGGCGCGAACGAGGCGCCGACGAGCGAAGCACCGCACCCGACATAGAACGCGACCATCATGTTGCGGCGGCTCCAGCGGTCTGCGAGCCAGCCTGCCGGCAGCGAAAACAGCCCGAACGCGATGAAGGATGCGGTCGAAAGCGCGATGAGGTCGGCATAGCTGCGGCCGTAAACGATTTGCAGCTCGATAACCACGGTCGGATAAATCAGGATCACGAAATGATCGAGCGCGTGCGCCCAATTGAGAAAGCCGATCGAAAGCCGCCGCCGCGACAGGCCGGCCGGACTGGCGGCAGAAAATTGCTCGGAAGGCGAAACCTTTGCGGTCATTGACGATTCTTTCCAGGATCGCGACGCAAACGTATACCGCGGCGGCGCGTTTTCACATACCTTGAATTTGCAAGGCAGCCCGGCGCCCGCAACCTTTGGGTCGAATGGGTTTACGCTCGGTGCGAAGCACGCGGAGACCCGGCAGATGACCGACGATGGACTGACGAAGATCGAAAGCCCACACGATGTGAAGACGACGATCGACCGGCTCGAAGCCGCGGCGAGGGCCAAGGAACTGACCATTTTCGCGCGCATCGACCATGGCGCCGGCGCGGCGGCGGCCGGCCTGCAACTGCGTCCGACCGAGCTCCTCATTTTCGGCAATGCTAAAGGCGGCACGCCGTTGATGCAGGAGCAGCAAACAATCGGGATCGACCTGCCGCTCAAGGCGCTGGCCTGGCAGGACTCGGCCGGTAAAACCTGGCTGACCTGGAACGACCCCGCATGGCTTGCCGCACGGCACGGTTTGGCGCGGCAGGGCGTCGATGTCGCGAAGACGCTCGACAGCGTAATCGCAACGCTCGCGAAAGAGGCTACGGGACGCTAGTGCGGTGGATCTGAAGTTCCTAAGATCCTACGGCAAACTCGCGTAGAAACTTCATAACGGCAAAGCGTGCCGGCTCTCCCCCCTCGTGAATTGCGAATTCTCCAAGATGGATGTCGGCAGATGTCCGGGCGAGCCGTTCCAGCTCGGTCCGCTGGAAGTGTTGAAAACAAAAGAACTGCTGCTACGTCATCAATCGTCAACATCATTGGTTTGTGCCTCTGCGGAGAGCCCAGAGTTTTTGCGGGCAAAAATCATGCAATGACATCGTATGACGCTGATAACACAGGCCAAGCTGCTGTCCCTGGTGTTTGGTTGAGGTGGCGGCGCGCAGATGCGTGTCGCCGGCTGACCGTCCGAGATCAATTAGCGCCTCGCCCCCGCGCCGTTAGGACCTACGTCCCCTCCAGTTCCGCCCGCAATGCTTCCAGCGCTTCCGGCGTGTCGACGTCGGTCAGCGCGGCGGTGCCGGTCAGCGGCACGTCGGCCACGGCTTCGGTATAGCGGCGGATGAGGTGGCGGGCGCCGATATCGCCTTCGACCGCCATGAGCTCGGGAAAGAACCGGCGCGACCAGACAACCGGATTGCCGCGTTGACCGTCGATGGTCGGCACGGCGATCAGTGCTCCCTTATCGGGCGCGAGCGCGCCGAGGAGCCGGTCGATCATCGGGGCATCGACCTGCGGCATGTCGCCGAGGCAAACGATGACGCCATCCGACTGCGTCGGCAGGGCACCGATGCCGGCTTTGAGCGAAGTACCGAGACCGTCGGCGAAGTGCGGGTTGTGCGCGAACTCGACCGGCAGGCCGGCCAACGCGGCTTCCACGCGCTCGCGCTGGTGGCCGGTGACCACGATGACCGGCCGCGCGCGCGAGCCGAGTGCCGCCTCGGTGACGATGCGAACGAGCGGCTTGCCCCTTATTTCGGCCAAAAGCTTGTTCGGACCGCCCATGCGGCTCGAACGGCCGGCGGCGAGCACTAGGGCTGCGATGTTGCGGGCCGGCTGCACCGGCTCGTCACGTGGTTGCGGCCGCGTGACGATCTCCATGAGCAGGCCGCCGACGCCCATGCCGGTGATGTCCTCACGGGGTACCGGCAGGCCGGCGAGAAGCCGCATCAGGACCCAGTCGAAGCCGTTCTCCTTCGGGCTGCGCGCGCAACCCGGCGCACCCAGCACCGGATGTCCCGCGGCCGTGCCGATCAGCAACAGGTTGCCGGGATCGACCGGCATGCCGAAATGCTCGATTTGCCCGCCGATCGCCTCCAATGCCGCCGGAATGACGTCGCGCCGGTCGGCGATGGCCGAAGCGCCGAACACGATGACGAGCTCCGCGCCCTGCTTGAGCACCTCGCCGAGCGCCCGCGCCAGCGCGTTCTGCTCGTGTGGTACGCGCCGCTCGGCGATGATCGTGGCGTTGGCGGGCGCAAGCCGCTCGGCGGTGATCTTCAACGTCTTGTCGATCACCTTGGGCGAAAGGCCAGGCAGGAGCGTCGAAACAACCCCGACCCTGCGCACCCGGTAGGGTGCGATGCGAACGATCGGCCGCGGCGCCGCCGCGAGCGCCTTGTCCCGCTCGGTTGCGGCCAAGGCGAACGGAATGATTTTCACCGTTGCGATCATTTCTCCGGCGACGACCGGCTTGTAGGCCGGCAGCGTCGCGACGGTGATCGCTTCATCGATGCGGTTGAGGCGGTCGATCGCTTCCTTGTCGACGACGAGCACGCCGGCGCTTTGCGCAAACAAATTGGCGCGGCCGGTGAAGGCGCGATCGACATGCACGCTTTCGCCGGCGATTACCTTGGCAAGGTCGGCCGCCGCCACGTCTTCGGAAACATCGCCGGGCTCGAGGCGGGCCACGACGATGTCCTTGATACCAGCCGCCTCGAGCGCGGCGGCCTCCACCGGGCCGATCAGCGTGCCCTTTTTGAGCACCATTGCGCCCTGGCGGATGGTGTGCACCGCGGTGCCGCCGATTGCCTCTTTCGGCGCGACGGCTCCGAATTTCATAACACCGCCTTGACGAGGGGAAGATCGGCCGCGGGCTCTTCGCGCAGCCGCTCGGTGATCTGCGCCATGATCGCGACCGCGATCTCCGCCGGCGAGACTGCGCCGATATCGAGGCCGATCGGCGCGTGGATGCGGGCCGTGTCGGCGTCGCTCAATCCTTGCTGCTTGAGGCGCTCGACGCGCCGGGCGTGCGTCTTTCGCGACCCGAGCGCGCCGATATAGAAACAATCGCGCGACAACGCGTGCAGGAGCGCGGGATCGTCAATCTTCGGATCGTGGGTCAGCGCGACGAAGGCGGTGTAACGGTCGACGCCGAGCGGCGGCAGTGCCTTGTCCGGCCACTCGGCGATCACTTTCACATCGGGAAAACGCTCCGACGTCGCGAACGCGGTCCGCGGATCGACGATGGTAACGTCATAGCCGAGAAGCTTGGCGATCGGCGCCAGTGCCTGGCTGATATGCACCGCGCCGATAATAACAAGCTGTGTGGCAGGCACGTAAACGGTGAGGAAAACGCGCCCTTGCGGCGTCTCCTCCATACCGCTTTTGCCGTTTCGCAGATGCTCGCCAAGGACGCCGCGCAACGAATCTCCGGCAACATCGGCCGCCTTCACCAGGCGCTGCTTGCCGGTGGCGACGTCGGTCACAACGATCGCCGCCCGGCGTGCGGCGCGTTCGGCATTCAGGGCGGTGAGCAGGTCAATCTGCATGTCAACTCATAGCGTGAATGGGCGAACTTAGCGAATAACCCACCTCGCTAGGGGCCCTACTCTACTCTACCTTCTCGACAAACACGCGTATTTTGCCGCCGCAGGAGAGCCCGACTTTCCAGGCGGTTTCGTCGGCAACGCCGAATTCCAGCATTTTCGGCTTGCCTGAATCGATCACATCGAGCGCTTCGGTAACGACAGCACCCTCGACGCAGCCGCCGGAGACCGAGCCTAAAAAGTTTCCCTCCGCGTCGATGACGAGATTGGCCCCGACCGGACGCGGGGCCGAGCCCCAGGTCTCGACCACGGTCGCCAACGCCACGGCGCGGCCCTCTTTGCGCCAGTCCTCTGCGGCTTTGAGAATGTCGTTGTCGGTTGAGAGCATTGGATGTCTCCGTCGTATTGCACCAAATATAAGCCGTCAGGCCACGTTCCGCATCCACGCTTTTGGGTCGGCGGCCCGGCTGTCGCCGCCGAGCGCCGCCACCAGCCCCGCCATCGCCTCGAGATTATGAATGGGCCGGAACTCGTCGACATTCGGCAGCATGGCCTTGATGCCGTGCGCGCGCGCCTCGAACCCCTCGAAGCGCAGCAGCGGGTTGAGCCATATGAGCCGCCGGCAGGAACGATGCAGCCGGTCGATCTCGAATGTCAGCGCGTCGTCGGTGTCGCGCTCGAGACCGTCGGTGATGAGCAGCACGATCGCACCCTGGGTGAGGACGCGCCGCGCCCAGAGCTTGTTGAAGGCGTGCAGCGACGACGCTATGCGCGTGCCGCCCGACCAATCGGGCACGCTCGCCGAGCAGGCGGCAAGCGCCTCGTCCGGATCGCGCTCGCGCAGCGCGCGCGTGACATTGCTCAGTCTGGTGCCGAAAAGAAACGTGCTGACACGCTTTCGCGCATCGGTCAGAGCGTGCAGAAAATGAAGAAAGAGCCGGCTGTACTGGCTCATGGAACCGGATATGTCGAGCAGCGCCACGATCGGCGGCGGCTTCGTTCGCGGCCCAATGAACCGCAGATCGATGAAATCGCCGCCGCTTTTCATGCTGGCGCGAAGCGTGCGCCGCAGGTCGAGCAGATGACCCTGCCGATGCGGCGCCAGCCGCCGCGTGCGCACTTCGGCAAGCGGCGTGACCAGCCGCTTCATCGCCTCCTTGGCGGCGGCGATTTCGGCGCTGGTCATCTGCGCGAAGTCTTTTTTTTGCAGCACCTCGCGGTCGGATACCGTCATGCGCGTGTCAAGCTCGATCTGCTGCTCTTTCTTGAGCTTGTCGTCGAGGCCGGCGAACAGCGCCTCATGCACGCGCGTGGCGCCGGCTTCCGGCGGACGCGGCGCCTGCGTCGGCGCCTGCGGCAGCATCATCGCCATCAGCTGATCGATATAGCCGCGCCGGCGGAAGAAAATGCGGAACGCCTGATCGAACAGGATCGAGTGCTCGTGGCGTTTCACGAACACCGCGTGCAGCGTCCAGTAAAAATCCTCGCGCGTGCCGACGCCCGCCGCCTTGACGGCTTCGAGCGCGTCGAGCACGGCGCCGGGTCCGACGGGAATGCCGGCGGCACGCAGCGCCCGCGCGAAGTAGACGATGTTTTCGGCGAGGCGACCATCGATCGCCCTGTGCGAACCACCTAAACCGTCACCTCCCCCCTTGGGCGGGAGGTCGCCCGGCACGGCCGGCCGGGAGGGGGGTTGTTGCTCAGGCATGAATTGAAGCCAATCCGCATCTGGAGTTTTTGGACGCCCCTCCCTACCCAAAGGGGGAGGGAATGCGCCAAATGGTCAGCTGGCAAATTACTCCGCCGCCCGCAGCTCCGATTTCACTTCGTCGAGCAGTTCCTTGACCTTCGAGCCTTCAAGCCGGGCGATGTCGTCCTGGTATTTCAGCAGCACGCCGAGCGTGTCGGAGACGGTCGCCGGATCGAGCGCCACCGCGTCGAGCTCGGTGAGCGCGCTCGCCCAATCGAGCGTTTCGGCGACGCCGGGCGACTTGAACAAATCCTGCTTGCGCAGGGCCTGCACGAACGTCACCACCTGCTCGGAGAGCTTCTTGCCGACGCCCGGCACCTTGGCGCGCACGATGCTCAGCTCGCGCTCGGCGCTCGGATAGCCGACCCAGTGATAGAGGCAGCGCCGTTTGAGCGCGTCGTGCACCTCGCGGGTGCGGTTCGAGGTGATGACGACGACCGGCGGGTGCGCGGCCTTCACCGTGCCCATTTCCGGGATCGTGATCTGAAAGTCGCCGAGCACCTCCAGCAAAAAAGCCTCGAACGCTTCGTCGGTACGGTCGATCTCATCGATCAGCAGCACCGGCGCACCGGCGGTATCGGGCTCAAGCGCCTGCAACAGCGGCCGCTTGATCAAAAAACGCTCGGAGAACACGTCACGTTCGAGCCGTTCGCGGTCATGCTCGCCTTCGGCCTCGGCAGCGCGGATCGCGATCATCTGCGCCGCATAGTTCCACTCATAGACGGCCGCCGCGACGTCGAGGCCCTCGTAGCACTGCAAGCGGATCAGGCGGCGGCCAAGGGTTGCGGAAAGCACCTTGGCGATCTCGGTTTTACCGACGCCGGCTTCGCCTTCGAGGAAAAGCGGCCGCCCCATCTTGAGCGCGAGATACAGCACGGTGCCGAGCGAGCGGTCGGCGAGATATTCCGCCTCGGCGAGCAGGGCCACGGTGGCGTCGATCGAGGATGGCAGCGGACGGGACGAGGTTTTGTTCATGCGGCTAATGTAGTCATCACCGCCGGGTTTGTCCCGGCGCCCGACCAAAACCTTCACATGTGGCAAAGCGGCAGGAAAGTGGGTCTACTTCCCCACCGCCTCGGCAACCGCGCGGCGGGCAAGCACGCCGATCAGATGGGCACGATATTCGGCACTGCCGTGGATATCGCTGTTGAGGCCGTCGGCGGAGACCGTCAACCCTTCAAGCGATTTCGGCGAGAACCGCTTCTTCAACGCTTCTTCAAACGACGGCACGCGGAATACGCCATTGGCGCCCGCTCCGGTCACGGCGACGCGGATCTCGCTGCCGCGTTTGCCGACGAACACGCCGACCAAAGCGTAGCGCGAGGCCTGGTTGCGGAATTTCTGGTAGGCCGCCTTCTTCGGCAGCGGGAAGCTTATTTTGGTGACGATCTCCGTCGGCTCGAGCGCCGTCGAAAACATGCCGGTGAAGAAGTCGTCGGCCTTGATGCGGCGCTTGTTGGTGATGATGGTGGCGCCGAGCCCGAGGCAAGCGGCCGGATAGTCGGCCGTCGGATCGTTATTGGCGACCGAGCCGCCGATCGTGCCCATGTGGCGCACCGCCGGATCGCCGATCATGCCGGCGAGCTTCGCCAACACTGGCGCCGCTTCCTGCACCACAGTCGAGGTATGCACGTCGACGTGGCGCGTCATCGCCCCGATATTGATCGTGCGGCCGCTCAACTCGATGCCCGCTAATCCCTCGATGCGCGACAGATCGATCAATTCCGGCGGACCGGCCAGGCGGAGCTTCATCGTCGGCAGCAGCGTGTGGCCGCCGGCCAGAAGCTTGGCGTCCGCGTTCTTGGCGAGCAGATTGACTGCCTGTCGCAAAGTCTCGGGACGATGATAGGTGAAGCTGTACATCGCAATTCTCCGTTTATATCCTTCCCGTCATGCCGCGTGCGGCACCGAGCGGCCAGATTTCCGCAGCGCCGCCCACACAGCCTGCGATGTCGCGGGCATGGCGATGGCTTCGGTACCGATCGCGTCGGTGATGGCGTTGATCACGGCGGCCGGCGAAGCAATCGCACCGGCCTCGCCGCAGCCCTTGATGCCGAGCGGATTGGACGGGCATTTGGTGACCGTCGTCGCCACCTTGATGGCCGGCAGGTGATCGGCGCGAGGCATGCAATAATCCATGAGCGAGCCGGTCACGAGCTGCCCCTCTTTGTCATAGACTGCACCTTCATAGAGCGCCTGACCGACCCCGTGCGCGATGCCGCCGTGCACTTGGCCTTCGACGATCATCGGATTGATCACGACGCCGAAGTCATCGACCGCCGTCCAGGCAACGATCTCGGTGTTGCCGGTCTCCGGATCAACCTCGACCTCGCAGATATGGCAACCGGCCGGGAAGGTGAAATTGGTCGGATCGTAGAACGCCCCCTCCTTCAGACCGGGCTCGAGTTGGCTGCCAGGGAATTTGTGGGCGACATAAGCGTTGAGCGCCACTGATACCCAGTCGATGGATTTGTCGGTGCCGGCAACGCTGAACTTGCCGTCCTTGAACTCGATATCGGCTTCGGCGGCCTCCAGAAGATGCGCCGCAACCTTCTTGGCCTTGGCCTCGACCTTATCGAGGGCCTTGACGACCGCCGAAAGGCCTACCGGACCGGAGCGCGAGCCGTATGTCCCCATGCCGAACTGCACTTTGTCGGTGTCGCCGTGCACGACCGAAACATTCTCGATCGGAATGCCGAGGCGGTCGGCGACGACCTGAGCGACGGTGGTCTCGTGGCCCTGGCCATGACTATGACTACCGGTAAGCACCTCGACGGTGCCGACGGGATTGACCCGCACTTCGGCGGATTCAAATAGCCCAACGGCAGCGCCCAGCGATCCGACCGCCTGCGACGGCGCGAGGCCGCAGGCCTCGATATAGGTTGAAAAACCGATGCCGCGCAGCTTGCCGTGCCGCGCCGCCTCGCGCTTCCGCTTGGCGAAGCCCGTGTAGTCCGCGAGCGCCAGCGCCTTGTCGAGACTAGCGCCGTAATCGCCGGCGTCGTACGCAAGCAAAACCGGCGTTTGGTGCGGGAACGAGGTTATGAAATTGGCGCGGCGGAACGCAACCGGATCGCGGCCGGTCTGGCGCGCTGCGAGTTCGACCAGGCGCTCGACCACAAAAGTCGCCTCCGGCCGTCCCGCCCCGCGCACTGCGTCGACGGGCGCGGTGTTGGTGTAGACCGCATCGACTTCGCAGTAGATGTTCGGGATGTTGTATTGCCCCGACAATAAAAGAGCGTACAAATACGTCGGAACACATGACCAGAACGCGGAAGGATATGCGCCGAGATTTGCGATCGTATGAACGCGCATGGCGGTGATCTCGCCACTGGCGTCAAGCGCGAGTTCCGCATGGGTGACGTGGTCGCGGCCATGCGCATCGACCATAAACGACTCGCTGCGTTCCGCGGTCCATTTGATCGACCGGCCGATTTTCTTCGCCGCCCAGATACAGACTGTCTCTTCGGCATAAATGTAGATCTTCGAACCGAAACCGCCGCCAACGTCCGGCGCGACCACGCGCAATTTGTTCTCCGGCGCGACGCCGGCGAAGGCCGAGAGAACGAGCCGCGCGAGATGCGGATTCTGGCTGGTGGTGTGCAGCGTAAAGGACTCTGAGCCCGCGTCGTATTCGGCGAGCGCCGCGCGCGGCTCGATTGCCGCCGGGACCACGCGGTTATTGACGAGATCGATCTCGGTGACGTGAGCGGCGGCGGCGAACGCGGCAGCGGTCGCGGCCTTGTCGCCAAGATGCCAATTATAGACCGTGTTCTTCGGCGCGATCTCGTGGATTTGCGCCGCGCCGGGCTGGGCAGCCGACTTGGGATCGATGACCGCCGGCAATACGCCGTAGTCGACGACAATCTTCTCGGCGGCGTCCTTGGCTTGCGCGTAACTGTCAGCAATGACGACGGCGACTTCGTCGCCGACGTAGCAGACTTTTCCGTGAGCCAGCGCCGAACTCGGCGCCGCCTTCATCGGCTGACCGTCCTTGCCGGTGACCGTCCAGCCGCAGATATGTCCGCTGATCTTGGCCGCGGCGAGATCCGCGCCGGTGAAGATCGCGACAACGCCCGGCATCTTCAGAGCCGCCGCAATGTCGATTTTTTTGATCGTCGCGTGCGCATGCGGCGAGCGGACGAAAAAAGCATAAGCCTGGCCGGGCCGGTTGAAGTCGTCGGTATAATGGCCCCGGCCGGTGATGAAACGCTGGTCTTCCTTGCGGCGCACTGCGGCGCCAATCCCGGTGGCACTCATGGCAGTCTCCTCCCGCGTGTTTTATTTTGGAAAATAGCCCTCCGTTGTCCGGCGGCTATTCGGCGGCTTTAGCAGCGCTGGCGCCGGCCTTCATCGCCCGCGCGCCTGCGGCGATGGCCTTCACGATGTTGTGGTAGCCGGTGCAACGGCAAATGTTGCCTTCCAGCTCCTCGCGAATGGTGCGGTCGTCGAGCTCGTGGCCCCTGCGGCGCACCATATCGACCGCCGTCAGGATCATGCCCGGCGTGCAATAGCCGCATTGCAGGCCGTGATTTTCGCGGAAGGCTTCCTGCATCGGGTGCAGCGGCCCGTCGGCCGGAGCGAGGCCCTCAATGGTCAGCACCTCGGCGCCGTCGAGCTGCAAGGCCAGCACCGTGCAGGACTTCACGGCCTTGCCGTTGACGATGACGACGCACGCCCCACATTGCGAGGTGTCGCAGCCGACGTGGGTGCCGGTAAGCCGCAGATTCTCCCGCAGCAACTGCACTAACAGCGTGCGCGGATCGACATCGGCGGTGACAGATTTGCCGTTCACAGTGAGGGAAACGGCTGCCATATGCGCCTCCTCGGGTTCCCCAAAACATCGCTTTACAGGACGACTTGCGGTCGTTCTCTGCATCCAACGGCGAAAACACGGCGATTTTCCCGATTTCCGACCTTGGAATTGGAATTACTCTGAACCGCGGGCCGGCCGGCGGTCAAGAAAATATCGCTTTACCCGCCACCACCACATTTCCGGCCGACCGGGTAAACGGCGCAGCGATCAGGCGCTCGGCGGACTGACGGAGGCGGCGAATTTCTTGAAAAAATCATCGGCCAGCTTCTTTGCGGCGCCGTTAACAAGGCGCTGGCCGAGCTGCGCGAGCTTGCCGCCGATCTGCGCCTCGACCGCATAACTGAGCAACGTACCGCCGTCCTTCGGCTCGAGCTTCACCGTCGCCCCGCCCGTGGCAAATCCCGCGACCCCGCCGTCGCCCTGACCGGAAATCTTGTAGCCGTTCGGCGGGTCGAGATCGGACAACGTCACCTTGCCTTTGAATTTCGCCTTCACCGGCCCGATCTTGGTCACCGCCACCGCCTGGAACTCGGTGTCGGAAACTTTATCAAGCTGCTCGCAGCCGGGAATGCAGGCCTTCAGGGTTTCGGTATCGTTGAGTTTCTCCCACACCGTTTCGCGCGGCACCGCAAGCTGATACTCGCCGCTCATCGTCATCGCCATTTGTGGCACTCCCTGGCCGCCATTCCTGCCAAATATCGCTTACCGCCTTGCGCGGCATATGGGAAGGCCATCGTGGGCGCCTCCGGTCTGCGCGTCCGATCATGGCGCAACGCCGGCGACGTGGCTAAGGTCGATCGTCGTTGCGAGGAGAAAACCAACCGGCAATCCTGAATGCGAACTTCAGAATAGGGACACTAGGGAGAAGCTGATGCCGAAAATAAACGCCGACGGCTGCACCATCCATACCGAGGTCGAGGGCCCCGAGAACGCTCCCGTGCTCATGCTTTCGAATTCGCTCGGAACCGACCTGCATATGTGGGATGAGCAGGTGATACCGTTCACGCGCCACTTCCGGCTGGTGCGCTACGATCGCCGCGGCCACGGCAAATCCAGCGTGCCGAAAGGCCCCTATTCCATGGAACGACTTGGTCGCGACGCGGTGGCGATTCTCGACGGTCTCGGCATCGAAAAGGTCAATTGGTGCGGACTGTCGATGGGCGGCATGGTTGGCCAATGGCTCGGCGCGCATGCCCCCAAACGCATCGACAAGCTGATCCTCTCCAACACCTCCTGCTATTTCGCCGACAAAGCCATGTGGCACGACCGCATCAAGTTTGCGCGTGAGAAGGGCCTAGTAGCTGTCGTCGACGCCACGATGGAGCGTTGGTTCACCAAAGCGTTCCGCGACCGGTCGCCGCAATCCGTCGCGCGAGTCCGCGAGATGTTTCTGGCCACCGACGTCGAAGGCTATATCGCCTGCGGCGAAGCGGTCCGCGACATGGACCATCGTCCGTTATTGATGCAGATCAGCGCGCCGACGCTCGTGATTGCCGGCCGCCACGATCCGGCGACGACGCTAGAAGCCGGCGAGTTCATCGTCCAGCACACGCCAAACGCCAGGCTCACCGTTCTGGAGACCGCACACCTCGCCAATATCGAACAGCCGCAAGTCTATGCCGATACCGTGCTGCAATTTTTGCTGAACAAATAAGCGCGGCGTCATTGCGAGGGCGCGACGACGACGCAATCTAAAGAGGCGCTTAAATAATTCACCCCCGCCGGCCGCGGAACTCGTGCGGTGTCGTGCCGGTGTGTTTGCGGAAGAACCGGGCAAAGTGCGAGGGATCGGAAAACGCAAGCTCGTGCGCGATGTTTTGGATCGGCTGCGTGGTGAATACCAACTGGCGCTTAGCTTCGGTGAGCAGGCGTTGACGGATGAGGTGACCGGCGGTGACGCCGGTCGCGCGTGTGACGTGATCGTTGAGCCGATCGACCGTCACGCCGAGTTTTTCGGCATAGAAGCCGAGCTGATGCTCGCTGCGGAAAAATTCGTCGACCAACCCCCGAAGTTGCGCGACGGTGGTATCAGCCGGCTGCAAGGTGACGCTGCCCGTACGGGCGCGGCTCGCCGCAAGCCGCGCGACACCGACAGCAATGAGCGTCAACAAGCCGCGCATCGACATCCGATAGCCTTCGCGCGCCAGGCTTCCCTCCTCGAACAGCTCGAGGCACAACGCCGAAAGCCGCGAACGCTCCGCCTCGCCGCCGATGGGAATGATCGGATGTGCCGCAAGCTGGCGCAGTCGCGACAGCGCTTCGCCCGCCCGATCGGCGAGCGCGATGGCTGCGTCCTCGGTAAAGGTGATGACCCAGCCCTCGGTGGCGTTCGGCTGGAAGCGGAAACCGTGGGCAACCGCCGCCGGCACGAGAATGGCGGCAGGCGCGGCGAAAGCCAGCTTTGCCGCCTCGTATGTCATTTCACCGCCGCCCCGCTCGATCAGAAGAATCTGAAACAAATTGCGATGCCGGTGCGCGCGGATTGTCCAGTCATGGATGGACGAGCGCGAGGCGACCGTCTCGACATGGATAAAATCAAACGCCTGATCGTCGGGCGGATCGCCGTAAAGATGGAACAGGGGTAGCGTGCTTGCCATGGCCCAAGCATAAGCCGATCGCGCTGCAGAATAAGCCTCCGGCGGAAAAAACGAACGGTATTTTATATGAAAAAGCGACAGCCCGCCGACGGGCAGGCTGTCACTCGACGACGCCGATTAGCGATTCATTCCGCCGCCATGCTGGCCGCCCTGGCCGGGCTTGTTTTGGCCCTGATGTTGCTCACCGGGCTTATTTTGACCGCCTTGCTGCTGTTGGCCGGGTTTGTTCTGACCGCCCTGTTCCGGGTTATTCTGTTGCTGCTGGGGCTTACGTTGCGGATTCTGCTGTTCGTTCGCCATTTTTGAAGCTCTCCGGTGCTTGAGGGTGCCCCGCCCAACAGGCCAACGCGCAGGCTGCGCGCCGGTTCCTCGGCGAGCACGCCGATTATCGGCAACGATTTGGAATTACAGAAAAAAACACGAATGGGGAGAACCCGGAACGCGGCGTTGTCGCACCGGAATGCCCCTGTTAAGAATTTTAGCGGGAATCGAAAGGCGCGGACGCATGGAATATTTCGTCCAGCAGCTCATCAACGGGATCACGCTCGGCTCGATCTACGGCCTGATCGCCATCGGTTACACGATGGTCTACGGCATCATCGGGATGATCAACTTCGCGCACGGCGATATTTTCATGGTCGGTGCGTTTACCGCGCTGATCGCTTTCCTCGTGCTGGTCGCCATCGGCGTAAGCTTTGTGCCGCTCGCTCTGTTTCTCGTGCTTCTTGTCGCCATGGCGCTGACCGCGCTCTACGGCTGGACCGTGGAACGCATCGCCTACCGGCCGCTGCGAAATTCCACCCGCCTGGCACCGCTCATTTCCGCGATCGGCATGTCGATTGTGCTGCAGAATTTCGTGCAGGTCGCGCAGGGCGCACGCGTCAAACCGCTGCCGCCGCTCATTCACGGCGGCTACACGCTGTTCGAGGGCAATGATTTCGCCGTGCGACTTTCCAACATTCAGATCATCGTCGTGGCGACGACGTTCGCGCTGATGGTTGGGTTCTCGCTTGTGGTCGCGCGTACCCGGCTCGGCCGCAACATGCGCGCCTGCGAGCAGGATCTGAAAATGGCGGCGCTGGTCGGCATCGACGTCGACCGCACGATCTCGCTCACCTTCGTGCTCGGCGCGGCGCTGGCGGCGGTCGCCGGGCTGATGTTTCTTCTTTACTACGGCGTCGTCGATTTTTTCATCGGCTTTCTGGCCGGCGTCAAAGCGTTCACCGCCGCAGTCCTCGGCGGCATCGGCTCGCTGCCGGGGGCGATGCTCGGCGGCATCCTGATCGGCCTCATCGAGACAATGTGGTCGGCATACTTCTCGATCGAATATAAGGACGTCGCCGCGTTCTCCATTCTCATCATCGCGCTCATTTTCCTGCCGACCGGCATTCTCGGCCGGCCGGAAGTCGAGAAGGTGTGAGGAAAGCGGGGACTGCGTGCCGCGCGAAGGCGAGCCGAGCAACGGGCCGCAGGGTTTCCTCGCTGCGGTGAAGGACGCGGCCGGCGCCGCAGCGATGGCGTTCGGACTGTTTGTCCTTTTGATCGGCTTCCGCACCGACCAGGGTCCGGCCGGAGCGCTGGTGATCTCGACGCGCTTCGGCGCGCTCGCGGCGATCGTGGCCGCCGTTTTTGTCGGCAGGCTGGTTTGGACGCTTCTCTGGAGCGGCAGAACGATCTCCATTGATCGCCTCGTGCCGGCGCCGGCGCAGGCTACCGCGGCGGGTCTTGCCGTCTATGCCGCCGCCGCCTTTCTCGCCTTCGCGCTCGCCATTCCCGTCATTTTCTATGGCAATCGCTATCTGCTCGACCTCGCCATTCTCATCGTGACCTACACGATGCTTGGCTTTGGCCTCAACATCGTCGTCGGTCTCGCCGGCCTGCTCGATCTCGGCTATGTCGCGTTCTACGCGGTCGGCGCCTATTCCTACGCGCTGATCGCGCAGGATTTCGGCCTGTCATTCTGGATCTGCCTGCCGCTTGCCGGCGTCATGGCGGCGTTTGCCGGCATCCTGCTCGGCTTTCCTGTGCTGCGGCTGCGCGGCGACTACCTCGCCATCGTCACGCTCGGCTTCGGCGAAATCATCCGCCTCATCTTGCTGAATTGGCAAGACCTCACCGGCGGTCCCAATGGCATTTCCGGAATTCCCCGCCCCTCATTTTTCGGCCTGCCTTTCACCAGTGCCGAAAATGGCTTTGCGGCAACCTTCGGATTGAAATATTCGCCGACGCACCGCATCGTGTTTCTCTATTATCTTATTCTCGCGCTCGCGCTGGTGACCAACTGGGTCACGCTGCGCCTACGCCGGCTGCCCATCGGCCGCGCCTGGGAGGCTTTGCGCGAGGACGAAATCGCGTGCCGCGCGCTCGGCATCAATACGACGACGACGAAGCTGACCGCATTCGCCATGGGCGCCATGTTCGGCGGCTTCGCCGGAGCCTTTTTCGCCACCCGGCAGGGCTTCATCAGTCCGGAATCGTTCACCTTCGGTGAGTTGGCTTTGGTCTTTGCCATCGTCGTGCTCGGCGGCATGGGCTCGCAGTTGGGTGTTGCCGTCGCCGCGACCGTCATGCTCGGCGGTTTCGAGCTTTTCCGTGAGTTCGACCAATACCGCATGCTGGTGTTCGGCGCCGCCATGGTCGCCGTCGTGATCTTGCGGCCGCGCGGCCTGGTTTCCCGGCGTGTCCCCTCCCTCACCTTGAACAAATCCGCAGTCGCTGCCGTCGCATCCGGCGAGCCGAAAAAGGAAATGTTCAAATGACGGGAGCGGCCATCCTCTCCGTGGACGGCGTGACCATGCGGTTCGGCGGTCTCCTGGCGGTGAACGACGTTTCCTTCGTTGCGCGCGAGCGCGAGATCACGGCGGTAATCGGTCCGAACGGCGCCGGCAAGACGACGTTGTTCAACTGCATCACCGGCTTCTACAAACCGACCGACGGGAGTTTGCGGCTTACGCATCCCGGCGGCACGGTATTCAAGCTTGAGCGCATGGCGGACTTTCGCATCGCGCGCGACGCGTGCGTCGCCCGCACGTTCCAGAACGTGCGGCTGTTCGCCGGCATGACGCTGCTGGAGAATCTCCTCGTCGCCCAGCACAACACACTGATGTTCGCGTCGGGATTCACCGTGCTTGGCCTGTTCGGCTCGCGCCGTTACACCCGCGCCCAAGCGCGCGCAATCGACAAGGCACGCTACTGGCTCGATCGCGTCGGTCTCGGCGAGCGCGCCGACGACCCCGCCGGCGCCCTCCCCTACGGCGCACAGCGCCGGCTGGAGATCGCCCGCGCGCTGTGTACCGATCCCGTGCTGCTTTGCCTCGACGAGCCCGCCGCCGGCCTCAACAATCGCGAGAGCGCCGAGCTCAATACGTTCCTGCGCACCATTCGCGATGAGCACGGCACCTCGATCCTGTTGATCGAGCACGACATGGGCGTCGTAATGGAGATTTCCGACCACATCGTCGTGCTCGACTACGGCGTCAAGATCGGCGATGGCGCCCCGAGTGACGTGCGCAACGACCCCAAAGTGATCGCCGCTTATCTCGGCGTCGCCGATGCGGACGTGGAGCAGGCCGAAGCGGAGGCAAGACTGTGAGCGCAAGACCGTGAGCACAAGGCTGTGAGCACCCCGCTTTTCTTTTCCTCCCCTGGAAGGGGGAGATCGGCTGCGAAGCAGCCGGGTGGGGGTCGACGCCAGGTGCTTGCCTGAACTCCAAGCGGGCGCCGCACGACAACCCCCTCCCTACCCTCCCCTCTTAGGGGGAGGGATTTTGTTCGGAGCGGAGCAGTGAACGAACCTTTACTCTCGATCCGCGGCGTCAAGACCTATTACGGCAACGTGGCCGCGCTTAAGGGCGTCGATGTCGACGTGCATGAAGGCGAGATCGTCGCGTTGATCGGCGCCAACGGCGCCGGCAAATCGACGTTGATGATGACGGTATTCGGCAATCCGCGCGCACGAGAGGGGAACATCTCGTTCGCCGGCACGGACATCACCGCGCTGCCCACGCACGAGATCGCCAAGCTCCGCATCGCCCAATCGCCGGAGGGGCGGCGCATTTTTGCGCGCATGACGGTGATGGAAAATTTGCAGATCGGCGCCACCGTCACCAACACGGCAAATATCGATGCAGACCTCGAACGCGTATTCACGTTGTTTCCGCGGCTGCGCGATCGCCGCCGACAGCGCGGCGGCACGCTCTCGGGTGGCGAGCAGCAGATGCTGGCAATCGGGCGCGCGCTGATGAGCCGGCCGCGACTGATCTTGCTCGACGAGCCGTCGCTCGGGTTGGCGCCTCTCCTCGTGCAGCAAATCTTCGCCGCAATCCGCGCGCTCAATGAACGTGACAACCTCACCGTCTTCCTTGTCGAGCAGAATGCATTCCACGCGCTCAAGCTCGCGCATCGCGGCTACGTCATGGTCAACGGAGAAATCACTCTGCAGGGCACCGGTCGCGACTTGTTGCAGCGGCGCGAAATCCGCGCCGCCTACCTGGAGGGCGGCAAGCGTTGACCGTCATCGCTGCCGCCGCGCTCCCGCTTTGGCGCAAAATCGAGCAGGAAAACGGACCGCGGGAATGGTAGCCTGCATAGACGAGACCTCCACCGCCAGGGGACAGGCATGAACAAGCTGCCGCTTATCGGCTTCACGCTCCTTTCAGTGCTCGCCGCCGCTCCGGCGGCGGCGCAGGACGTCAGGGTCGCTGCGGCCGGTCCTATGACCGCCGGTCAGGCGACGTTCGGCCGGCAAATGCGGGATGGGGCGGAACAGGCCGTGGCCGATATCAACGCTGCGGGCGGCGTGCTGGGAAAGAAGCTCAGGCTGGAAATCGGCGACGACGCGTGCGATCCGAAGCAGGCGCGCTCGATTGCTGAAAAACTCTCCGGCATGGGGGTGGCCGTCGCGGTCGGCCATTATTGTTCGTCGTCCTCGATCCCGGCCTCGGACGCCTATCTCGACGGCGGCGTTCTGCAAATCACGCCGGCGTCGACCAATCCGCTATTCACCGAACGCGGCATGTGGAACACGTTTCGGACTTGCGGACGCGATGACCAGCAAGGTGGCTTTGCCGCCGACTATCTGGCGAAACACTTTAACGGAAAAAACATCGCCATCATCAACGACAAGACGACGTACGGAAAAGGCCTCGCCGACGAGGTGAAGAAGGCGCTCAATGCCGCCGGCGTGAAAGAAAAGGTCAACGAGTCCTTCAACCAGGGCGACAGGGATTTCACCGCGCTCGTTTCCAAGCTCAAGCTCAACAATATCGATATCGTCTATGACGGCGGTTATCACCAGGAAGCCGGGCTGATCGTCCGACAGATGCGCGATCAGGGACTCAAGACGATCCTGATGGCGGGCGATGCCCTCGCGTCGCGGGAATTTGCTTCGATCACCGGCCCCGCCGGCGAGGGCGTGCTGTTCACCTTCCCGCCCGATCCGCGCAAACGCTCGACCGCCGCCGCCATCGTCAAAGAGTTTAAAGACAAAGGTGTCGATCCCGAGGGTTACGTCCTCTACACCTACGCCGCTTTTCAGGTATGGGCGCAGGCCGCCGCCAAGGCCGGCACGGTCGACTCGCAAAAAGTCGCGGCCGCGATGCGCACCGGCGCGTGGGACACGGTGCTCGGTCCGATCTCGTTCGACAAGAAAGGCGATATCACGTCCGGCGGCTGGGCCGTGTACCGCTGGGACAAGGACGGCAATTACGACGAGATCACCGAAGCGGGACGAAGCTGATGCCTGAGATCGTCAGCCGATCTTCCCCAGGATCGGAAACGTATCCAGCAACCAGAAGCTCGCGTGTGTGACCGCACCGGTGAGAAAGGCAATTCCGGTGAGAACGAGCAGCCCGCCCATCGCCTTCTCGACGAGGCCTAGATAGGCGCGGAAGCGGGCGAGGAAGGCGGCGAACGGCTCGATCGCAAACGCCGCCGCGATGAACGGAATACCGAGGCCGAGCGAATAGATCGCCAGCATGCCGGCGCCGCGGGCGACCGTTTCTTCGGACGCCGCAACCGCGAGAATCGCGGCGAGAATCGGCCCGATGCAGGGCGTCCAGCCGAGCGCGAAGGCAAGCCCCATCAGATAGGCTCCCCAGAGGCCGACCGGCTTTGCGACCTCGAAACGCTTCTCGCGCATCAGCAAGGCAATCGGCGTCAGGCCAAGGAAGTGCAGGCCCATGATGATAATGACGACGCCGGCAAGTATCGCGAGTTCGCCCGAATAGGCGCGCACCACCGCGCCGATGGCGCTGGCGCTCGCGCCGAGAGCAACGAATACGGTGGAGAAGCCGAGCACGAACAGCAGTGCCGCCGCGATGGTTTCGCGCCGCACGCGCGGTTCCGCTTCCGCATCCGCGAAGCGCTCCAGCGAAGTGCCGGTGAGATAAACGAGATACGGCGGCACCAGCGGCAGTACGCATGGCGACAGAAAACTCAGCATTCCCGCGGCCAGTGCGGCGACGATCGTAACGTTCGGCATGGCGCACTCATGCCCGTCCGGTTTCCGTCGTGCAAGCGTCGTCGCAGCGCGCCCGCGGGGATGTGATCGTTGACGGCTGCGGCAAAATCGTCTCCGTTGAACGCTTAAAGCGAGGACTTCTTGCGCAACCTCATCACCGATGTCCCCGGAATAAAGATCGGTCACGCCGAGGATCTCCGTCTCGGTTCGGGCGTAACCGCCATCGTGTTCGACGAGCCTGTGGTTGCGTCCATCGATGTGCGCGGCGGCGGACCGGGCACGCGCGAAACGGCGTTGCTCGATCCGGCGCAGATCGTGGAGGGCATCGATGCCATCGCGCTGTCGGGCGGCTCCGCTTTCGGCCTTGATGCGGCGTCCGGTGTGCAGGCGTGGCTGAAAGAGAAAGGCCGCGGCTTCGCCGTGCGCACCGCGCGCGTGCCGATCGTGCCGGCGGCGGTTCTGTTCGATCTGCTCGGCGCCGGTGACAAGGAATGGGGCCGTTTCCCGCCCTATCGCGAACTCGGCTACGCGGCGGCCGCGGCGGCGAGCACGGTTTTCGCGCTCGGCAGCGTCGGCGCCGGCACCGGCGCCACCACGGTCAACTGCAAGGGCGGGATTGGATCCGCCTCGGCGCAGACGCCGGAGGGATATGTGATCGGCGCGCTCGCGGCGGTCAATCCGGCCGGCAGCGTCACGGTCGAGCGCGGCCCCTGGTTCTGGGCGGCGCCGTTCGAGCGCGACAGCGAGTTCGGCGGACTTGGCTGGCCGCCGATTTTTCCGGCAGCCGCACTCGAGCCCGTGACCAAAGGAGGCACGCGCGAAAACACCACCCTCATCGTCGTGGCAACCGACGCAATCCTGACCAAGGCGCAGGCAAAGCGCCTCGCCGTCATGGCGCAATCCGGGCTTTCACGGGCAATTTACCCTGTAAACTCTCCGCTCGACGGAGACCTCGTATTCGCCGCCTCGACCGGCCGCAAACCTCTTGCCGACGCGCTGCACGGACTAACTACGCTTGGCGCAATCGCGGCCAATGTGGTGACGCGGGCGATCGCTCTCGGAGTGTTTACAGCCACGGTTTTACCTCTGCCCGGCGCTTTAGCGAGCTGGAAAGATCAATTCGGCCGGTAGGACAAGGAGATGAGGCAGGTTGGTTCGCTGCGTGCCGCGGAAGCCACATTGCACATCTTTCCACCAGCAATGAGTGCCTGGCGTTGACTCGTTAATCAATTCCGCCTTCACTTTGTGCTAGTCTACATGACTCGTGGCAGAGGTTTTTATGCGCTTTGTCATCATCGTCGTTGCTGCGCTGTTGAGCCTGGGCCTCGCAGCCTTCGGCGTCGTATCGGCGCAAAAAGCGGCCGCACCGACGGCAACTGCGGCGACCGCGAACACGCAGGTCGCTTCGTTGGCGCAAAAACTGCCCGCCATTCCGGCGCGCTCGCCGGTCAGTCAAATCGCCCAGTCGCCGGTCTCTGAAATTCCGGCGGCCGCAACGGCGCCGCAGCCGGCTCCCGCCGCGCCGGCGCGCATGGCCCAGACCACGCCCGCGCAAAGCGCAGCTACGTCCGCTCCGCCGGCCGCGAGCGCGCCAGCAGTCAACGCACCCACGCCGAACAAGCCGGCCATGGCCGCGGCCCCGCCGCCGGGCAATATCCCCGCATGCGACAGATCCGGCGGCATGGGCCTTTCGCGCGTCGTCGAGATCGACACGACGGGCGGACCCGGGTTCGGCTTCGAGCATTTCAAGCAATACGACTTCCTCCGCGAGAAGGAGGTCGTGCTGACATTCGACGACGGCCCGTGGCCGGAAAATACCGCGGCCGTCCTTAAGGCGCTCGCCGACGAATGCTTAAAGGCCACGTTCTTTGAAATCGGCGAGCACGCGGTGTGGCATCCCCAGATCACCAAGCAGGTGATCGAAGCTGGGCAGACCGTCGGCACCCACACGTGGTCGCACAAGGATCTGGCCCGAAATCCCTACGCCAGCGATCTCGAGAAAGCCAAGCAGGAAATCGAGATGGGCAACAGCGCCGTGCATATGGCCGCTGCCGGCCTGCCGGTCGCTCCGTTCTTCCGCTTCCCCGATCTGCAACATCCGCCGCAGGTCCTTGCTTATCTCGGCGAACGCAACATCGCGATCTTCTCGACCGACATCGACTCGTTCGATTTCAAACTTAAGAAGCCGGACCTGGTGATCAAATCGGTGATGACAAAGCTGGAGAAACGCGGCAAGGGCATCATCCTGATGCACGACTTCCAGCACGCCACCGCCGAAGCGATACCGGAACTGATCCGCCAGCTCAAGGCGGGCGGCTACAAGGTGGTGCATATGGTGCCGCGGCAGCAGCTGACCACGCTTCCCAAATACGACGAAATGGTCACGCAGCAGGACAAGCTGTCGTCGAACAACACGCGGCCGGAAGCCAGCGTCGTTCGCACCATCGGACAGTAATTGTTCGTCTTTTGGATTGCGGATTCCGGACCCGCCGCTGCGGCGCCCCGTAATGACACTTAATTCGCAAATCGGTCCGCGGTGTAGGGCTTTGGGTCGCAAAATGGCGAAGCGCCGGTGATCATTTCGGCAATGAGCCGGCCGGTGACGGCGCCGAGCGTCAAGCCCCAATGGCCGTGCCCGAAGGCGAGCCACAAGCCGCGTTGGCGCGGCGCGCGGGAAATCACTGGCCGCGAGTTGGCAAAGCACGGCCGCGCGCCAAGCCACGGCTGCGGCTCGACCGGCTCGCCAAGCGGAAACAGCGCCCGCGCCGCCGGCATCAACCGCCCGAACTGCACCGGCGTCGGCTTAGCGTCGCGCGCGGCGAATTCCACTCCCGTCGTCAGGCGAATGCCTTGCTCCATGGGAGCCAGCACGTAGCCGTTTTCGGTGTCGAGCACTGGACGGCTGAGCCGCGCGTTTCCTTCGGGGCGGAAGTGGCGGTGATAGCCGCGCTTGACCGCGAGCGGCAATTTGATGCCGAGCGCACTGAGAATGTCGAGCGCCCACGGACCGAGCGCAACCACGACATCGTCGGCATCGACCGGCCCAGACGCAGTCTCGACGCGCCAATACGCATTGTTTCGGTGCAACGAACGCGCATCGCCGGTCAGCGCGAGGCCGCCCAAAGCGGCGAAGCGCGCGGCGTAGGCGCGCGTCAACGCCAGCGGATTGTCGACGCTCACAGCGCCGGTCCAATGGACGGCGTGACGAAACTCGCCGTTCAGCGCCGGTTCGAGCGCCATTGCGCCGTCGCGGTCGAGTGGCACGTTGGCGATGCCGAAGCGCGCGGCCAGTTGGAGCTCTGGCGCTTGCGCGGCGAACGCGCTGTCGGTGCGATAAAGCTTGAGCCAGCCGCGGCGGCTGAGGTGACGCTCCGCGCCGGCCTCGGTCGCGAGCGCCTCGTGCTCGGCGACCGCGCGCGCCAACAAAGGCCGCATCACTTTTGCGGTCTCGATCAGCCATGCCGGCTGCGACGCGGCACGAAAAGCCAAAAGCCAGGGCGCGATCCGCGGCAGATGCCTGAAGTGATAATTGGCGACCGGCGAGCGCTTCAGTGCGATGCGTGCGAGCTCCGCAAAGCTCGACGGGAAGGCGGCGGGAAACACCGTATTGCCTTCAATAATGCCGGCGTTGCCATAGGAGGTTCCCTCCCCCGGCCCGCTGCGGTCGATCAGCGCAACCGACAGGCCGCGTTTGGAGAGGTGGACCGCAATCGAGGTACCGACGATTCCGGCTCCAAGCACGATGACGTCAGTGTGCGCCAGGAGAACCTCCAGTGCGGCCTCCCGCTATCGTATGCGCATCCGCAGGCCGGACGACAAGGCCCGGCGCGGACGATTAACGAGAATGCGATCCGCCGGGCGACACGCGTTGCCCGCACAAGCATGCCGTGTTAGGCGAACCTGGAAATTCGGAGGAGCCGGTGCAGCGCCCGCTCATTATCGCCCCGTCGATCCTCGCCGCCGATTTCGCCAAGCTCGGCGAGGAGGTCCGCGCGGTCGACGCCGCCGGCGCCGACTGGATTCATGTCGATGTCATGGACGGCCATTTCGTGCCCAACATCTCCATCGGGCCGGAAGTGGTGCAGGCGCTACGGGGTCACACCAAAAAAGTGCTCGACGTGCACCTGATGATCGCGCCTTGCGATCCCTATCTTGAGGCCTTCGCCAAGGCCGGCTCCGACATCATCACCGTGCATGTCGAGGCGGGTCCCCACATCCACCGTTCGCTGCAGACGATCCGGGCGCTCGGCAAGAAGGTAGGCGTGACCATGAACCCCGGAACACCAGCGGATAGGGTCGAGCCAGTGATCGATCTCGTCGATCTGATCCTGGTCATGGCGGTCAATCCCGGCTTCGGCGGGCAGAAATTCATTCCCGCCGCCATCGACAAGGTGCGCAAGCTTCGGGCACTGGCGTCAGGCCGGCCGATCGACATCGAGATCGACGGCGGCATCACGCCGGTCGTCGCGCCGGAAGTGGTGCGGGCGGGCGCCAACGCGCTGGTCGCCGGCTCCGCCGTATTTAAGGACCGCACGCCGGAATCGTATCGCTCCAACATCGCGGCGATCCGTCAGGGAGCGGCGCTCGCCCGCGGGGAGGCTGCCTGATGGGTATGCTGATCGACGGTCAATGGCGCGACGAGGACCCGCCGACGGAAATCGGCAAGGCCGGAAATTTCCAGCGCATCGACAGCGCTTTCCGCGACCGCGTCACAGCCGACGGCTCGTCGGGCTTTGCGGCCGAGACCGGCCGCTATCACCTCTATGTCGCCTACACCTGTCCGTGGGCGCACCGCACCCAGATTTATCTGGCGCTGAAGAAGCTTAAAGGCGCAATCAGCGTCGCCATCGCCATTCCCGGACTGCGCGAAGAGGGCTGGACGTTCGAGGACAATGCCGCCTTTCCCGATTGCCCGCCGGACCGCGTCAACGGCTTTCGCTATCTGCATCAGGCCTATGCGGCGAGTAATCCGCATTACACCGGCAAGGTGACGGTGCCGACCTTGTGGGACAAAAAAACCGGGCGGATCGTGAACAATGAATCCTCCGAAATCATTCGCATGCTCAATTCGGAGTTCGCCGGCGTCGGCGCCGACCCGACGGATTTCTATCCGCAGCCGTTGCGCGGCGAGATCGACCGCATCAACGAGCAGGTCTACAACAACGTCAACAACGGCGTTTATCGTTGCGGCTTCGCGCGCTCGCAGACCGCCTACGACGAAGCCTACGATGCGCTGTTTGCCACGCTCGACGAGATCGAGGCCCGCCTCGGGCGTCAGCGTTATCTGGTCGGCAATCAAATCACCGAAGCGGACTGGCGGCTTTTCCCGACACTCGTGCGCTTCGACGTGGCCTATTTCTCGCTCTTCAAATGCAATCGCAACCGCATCGCCGACTACCCCAACCTGTTGAACTATATGCGCGAGCTTTATGCGGTCCCCGGCGTCGCCGAGACGGTCAAGCCGCGCTATTACGTCATGGGCTATTATTCGGTGAAACGCGTCAATCCGACGGGCATCATCCCCAAGGGGACGCCGGTCGATTTCCGGCAGCCGCACGACCGCGCGCGGTTTGCCGCATAGGGTTATGATCCCGCGCTACACCAGGCCGGAAATAGCGGCGATCTGGTCGCCGGAGACGCGCTTTCGCATCTGGTTCGAAATCGAGGCGCATGCGGCCGACGCCATGGCCGAGCTCGGGATCATTCCCAAAGCCGCGGCGGCGACAATCTGGGCCAAGGGCAAGAACGCCAGGTTCGATATCGCGCGCATCGACGAAATCGAGCGCGAGACCAAGCACGACGTCGTCGCCTTCCTGACCCATCTGGCGGAAATCGTCGGGCCGGAGGCGCGTTTCGTGCATCAGGGGATGACGTCGTCCGACGTGCTTGACACCTGCCTTAACGTGCAGCTGGTCCGCGCCGCCGATCTGCTCATCGCTGACGTCGAGACACTCAACGCCGCGCTGGAGCGCCGCGCGCGCGAGTTCAAATTGACGCTGACGATCGGCCGCTCCCACGGCATCCATGCCGAGCCCACCACGTTCGGGCTCAAGCTCGCTTATGCCTACGCCGAATTCGACCGCGCCAAGGGCCGGCTCGCGGCGGCGCGCAAGGAGGTCGCGACCTGCGCCATTTCCGGAGCGGTCGGCACCTTCGCGCAAATCGATCCGCGCGTCGAAGCCCACGTGGCCAAGGCGATGGGGCTTGCGGTCGAGCCGGTCTCGACTCAGGTCATTCCGCGCGATCGTCATGCAATGTATTTCGCTACGCTCGGCGTCGTCGCCGCCTCGATCGAGCGCGTAGCGACCGAAATCCGCCACTTGCAGCGCACGGAAGTGCTGGAAGCGGAGGAGTATTTCTCGGAAGGGCAGAAAGGCTCTTCCGCCATGCCGCACAAGCGCAATCCGGTTCTTTCAGAAAATTTGGTCGGGCTCGCGCGCATGGTGCGCGCTTATGTGACGCCGGCGATGGAGGATGTCGCGCTCTGGCACGAGCGCGACATCTCCCACTCTTCGGTCGAGCGCATGATCGGGCCGGACGCCACGGTGACGCTCGACTTCGCGCTCGCGCGGCTTGCCGGGATCATCGACAAGCTGATCGTCTACCCCGACAATATGCAAAGAAATCTCGGCCACGCCGGCGGCCTCGTTCACTCGCAGCGCGTCCTCCTGGCGCTCACGCAAAAAGGCGTGACGCGCGAAGCCGCCTATCGTCTGGTCCAGCGCAACGCCATGAAAGCCTGGCGCGGCGAAGGCGATTTTCTGGCGCTGCTCAAGGCCGATACCGACGTGCGCAAGCACCTGAGCGAAAAAGAGCTCGCCGCCAACTTCGACCTCGATTTTCACCTGGCGCAGGTCGATACGATCTTTCGCCGGGTCTTTGGCCGCGCCTAGACCCGACCTCCCCCGTCTGGACGGGAAGGATCAAAGAGCGGCGGTTTGCCGCCAAATTTGTTTGCCCGGCCTCAGTTGGCCCGACGTAACGTCCCGCCACTCTCTGGCGAGAGACCTTTTTTAGAGAGAGAGAGAGAATCATGGGCCGATTGGTACGTAGTCCGAGGGTGGCGGCCTTGATCTGCAAATTGCCGGGTTCGAAAGCGTCTTGCAGTCCAGCATCGCGGGTGGGCTTATCTGATGGGTGCGGTCGCGTTCGCCAATCGACGGCAATCTCGCGGCGATCCTGGTGATGTCCTTCACGGTGGTGAGCGGTCTCGTTGCGCCGTGGCCGGAAAAAGCCAAGCCGCGCGAGCAAGTGGTGGAAGCCATTCCCGAAATGCCGCGTCTGGTCGACGTATTGGCGGGGTAAGAAGGCTCATCGGTCGCGCTTGGCCCCGATTGCGGCGGGGGAACGCCTTGTGTCATGTGTCCCGTGATGGCGGCCAAGGAAACGATCCTCGTATTCGATTCCGGTCTCGGCGGACTCACGGTCTATCGTGAGATAGCGGCGGCGCGGCCCGGTGCCGACTTTATCTACGCCGCCGACGATGCGGCATTTCCTTATGGAGCGGTCGAGGAGCACGAGCTGGTCGCTCGGGTCGTCAGCCTCGCGGACGAGCTGATCGCGACGCATCAGCCCGACCTCGCCGTCATCGCCTGCAACACCGCCTCGACCATCGCGCTCTCCGATTTGCGCAAGAAATTCTCGTTGCCCTTTGTCGGCACCGTGCCGGCGATCAAGCCGGCCTGCGCCGGCTCGATCACGCGGCGGGTATCGGTGCTCGGCACCGAAGCGACGGTCGCACGGGAATATACCCGCGCGCTCATTCGCGATTTCGCCGGGGATTGCGAGGTTACCCTGGTCGGATCGAAGACGCTTGCGGCCTATGCCGAAGCTGAGCTTGCAGGTACACCAGCCGACGACGCGGCGATCAAGGCCGAGATCGCGCCATGCTTTCGCGACGACGGCGCACGCACCGACACCGTCGTGCTGGCGTGCACGCACTATCCGCTGATCATTGACCGCCTACGGCAGCTCGCCCCTTGGCCGGTCAACTATCTCGATCCGGCGCCGGCGATCGCGCGACGCGTAGGCGATCTTCTTGGCGCCGTGCCGCCCGGCCAGCTACCGGGAACGACCCGCGCGGTTTTCACCTCCGGGCAGGCGCCGGCGGCGGCGCTGGCGCGCTTCGGTATACGTGTCGGCCAGCCGGCCTCGACAAAAGCCGGCTGACGTGTTCCCCAATCTCTCCGCCCATCCGTCGAAGCCCAGCAGCGTTCTGCTTGTCGCCTCGTGCGGCGCTCGTTAGGCTTGATTGCCGATAACGCCGGGCGAGCAAGGGGACGACATGATCGCTGCGGTCCGAACGGAACGCGCCGCCTGGTATCTGGACCGCTGGAATCAGCTCACTCTCGGCGTCATCGCCATGATGGCGATCTCCAGCCCGCAATATGTCTGGACGCTCTTTACCGGCCCGCTCAACCAGAAACTCGGGACGACGCTGCCGCAGCTGCAGTGGACCTTTTCGCTGCTGATCATTCTGCAAACTTGGCTGTCGCCGTTCCAGGCCTATCTGGTCGACCGTTTTGGCCCCCGTCTCCTCATCGCGATCGGGGCCGTGTTATCCGGCGGCAGTTGGGTGCTCTCCGCCTGGGTGGACAACATCTGGGCGCTCTATTTCACCTACGGCGTGCTCGGCGGATTCGGTACCGGCATTATTTATGTCGGCGTCGTCGGACTGATGGTGCGATGGTTTCCCGATCGGCGCGGTCTGGCTACCGGCCTCGCTGCGGCGGGCTACGGCTTCGGCGCCTTCTTCACCAGCTTTCCCATCGACAACATGATCAAGAGCGCGGGCTATGCGCACACGCTTGTAGTGTGGGGCGTTATCCAGGGCGTGATCGGGGTTCTTGCCGCGCAATGGCTGCGCACCCCGCCGGATGGCTACCAGGGATCGGGCACGGCGCCCGCCGCCGCGATCGCCGCGCAGCAGACAAACCGCAGCTACGCGCCGCGCGAAATGCTGCAAAGCCCGGTCTTCTATCTGCTCTTTCTGATGATGAGCATGATGTCGACCAGCGGGCTGATGGTCGTCTCCAATGTCGGGCCGTTCGCAAAGGAATTCGGCGTCGCCGACATGCTGGTCCTCGGCATGGCTGCTTTGCCACTGTCATTGACGTTGTCGCGCGTGACGAACGGGCTGACGCGTCCGTTCTTCGGTTGGGTCTCGGACCAGATCGGCCGCGAAGCAACGATGGCGCTTGCATTCTCGCTCGAAGCGGTCGCCATCCTGGTCCTGTTCGCCTTCATCAACCAGCCGGCACTTTTCGTGGTGCTCACCGGGCTCGTCTTCTTCGGCTGGGGCGAAATCTTCTCGTTGTTCCCCTCGACGCTGACGGACACGTTTGGACCGAAATACGCCGCCACGAACTACGGCTTCCTTTATATCGCGCAGGGCGTCGGCTCGATCCTGGGCGGACCGGCGTCGGCCTTTCTCAAACAGACGACGGGAAGCTGGACGGCCGTCTTCGTCGTCGTTGCCATGCTTGACGCGCTGACGGCGCTCCTGGCGATCACGACGCTGCAACGCATGCGGCGCCGGCACATCGGCAACGCGTAAGCGGCCCACCGCACCGGTTTGACACTGCGCCGGATTCCCCCTAGATACCGCGCGCGGCGCGGGCCTTAGACGGCCCGCGCGGTGTTTCGCGACCCGCGGTTTGCGCCGGCGCTTCGGTGGTAAACCTGTCAGTTCCGGAAAAAATCGGGACAGAGGAGGGCGCGATCCTCAACCTGTGCGGCACGATCCCGAAAAGTGGTTACCGGGTTTCGGAACAAGATCATGCCCAAACCAAACGAGGACGCGAATGACCAAGCGCCACGAGGCGAAGTACAAGATCGACCGCCGGCTCGGACAGAACATCTGGGGGCGGCCGAAATCCCCGATCAACAAGCGCGAATACGGCCCCGGCCAGCACGGCCAGCGGCGCAAGGGCAAGCTCTCGGACTACGGCGTGCAATTGCGCGCCAAGCAGAAGCTCAAGGGCTATTACGCCAACATGTCGGAGCGGCATTTCCGCGGCATCTACGACGAGGCGCGGCGGCTCAAAGGCGATACCGGCGAGCACATGATCGGGCTTTTGGAGCGCCGGCTCGACACCATGATCTACCGGGCGAAGTTCGTACCGACCGTGTTCGCCGCGCGGCAGTTCGTCAACCACGGCCACATCAAGGTCAACGGCCGACGGGTGACGATATCGAGTTTCCGCGTCAAGGTCGGCGATCTCATCGAGGTCAAGGATAAGTCGAAGCAGCTCGCGCTGGTGCTGGAGGCGACCGCGCTCGCCGAGCGAGACGTGCCGGACTACATCGAGGTCGACCATTCCAAGATGACGGCGAAGCTCTCGCGCGTGCCGCTTATCGGCGACGTGCCCTACCCGGTGGTAATGGAGCCGCACCTCGTCGTTGAATATTACTCGCGCTGAACGCCCGCAGCGCGATGCCCCTTTCGGCGATTACTCGATCTATTCTATTCCGCATCTGGCTGCGGTGCGTTCAGATTTGACATTTTTTGTTGCAGCGCGTCATTTGCGGCAAAAGTCGGCATGTTGCCCAAGTTATGCACCTCTTGGTCGCGCGCAAACTTGAAATGTCGGAATCCGGCTAGTACGCTCGCGCGCGTTACTGCAAATTAACTGTTGTTAATTGTACGCGCTCGGGCAACAGATTTAGGGGAGACGTACATGGACGCGTTCGGAAAAGCGAAAGCCTTGGATCGGATCGTTAACTGAGATCGAGCTGATGCTGCTGGCGCTGGCGATTGTGGCCGCGCGTTCGTTGAAGCTAGATTTCTGACGGTCCTGTCCGTCATCCTGATTTATTTGATTCTCGGAGCGAACTCGGGCGTCTCGTTTCAGGCGTCGCCGACAACGTGGTGAAATTTGCCGGCGCCATTCCCGAGCAAAGCTTGGTCGGGCTTGCCATCGTCTTGGCGCTCGTTATCCTGATCGCAAAACGACGACCTAACTGACGCCCAATCCGCTCGGCGTTGGAGCGGCAACGGCGACCATGCGCCGCTCAGAGAGGTGGTCTTGATGTTTGATTGGAGCGTAATCTTTTCCGATCACCCCGGACCAAGTGGCAGGCATTTTCGGGATCACGCTTAGACCGATGCGCCTTCCTTCACCGCAATTCCGTTGTCCTTCAGCAGGGATTGCAGTTCGCCGGCCTGAAACATCTCGCGGATGATGTCGCAACCGCCGACGAATTCGCCCTTGACGTAGAGCTGCGGGATCGTCGGCCAGTTGGAGTAGCTCTTGATGCCGCCGCGCAGATCGTCATTTTCGAGCACGTTGAGTCCCTTATAGGGCACGCCCAGATAGTCGAGGATCTGCACCACCTGTGCCGAGAACCCGCACATAGGAAACTGGGGGGTGCCCTTCATGAAAAGGACGACGTTGTTGGCCTTTACCTCGTTGTCGATGAATTGCTCGATGGACATCGCGGTCTTCCTTTTTGGCGGCGCGGACGCCGGTTCTTGATCGCTCTCGAAGCTGAATATATGTACTGTGGCGCCGTCGCAAGGCCATGCAATCAATGCAATTCCACCCATCAAAATTCACCGGGTAAGAATTGATCGTCAATCTGCTTGTGGAAGGGACGTAGTTGCGCTGAGGCGGGTGAAAATAGCCGAAAAACACCCATAAACGTCCAAATAGCACTTGTCAGGGCGTGCCCGTTTGCAGGGCCAGCGCGTGCAGCTTGCCGCCCATTTCGGCCTTGAGCGCGTCATAGACAATCTTGTGCTGCTGCACGCGCGACTTGCCGCGAAACAATTCGGCAATGACCGTGGCGGCATAATGATCGCCGTCCCCGGCAAGGTCGCGGATCGTCACGTTTGCATCCGGAATGCTTGCCCGGATCAGCCGCTCAATATCGCTCGCAGACATGGGCATGGCGGCGTCTCCATGATTTGCCGACTCCCCAGCCGAGTTGGATTAACAGACTAGCACCAAGCCGCAAATGCAAACGAGTCAAAGACCTGGCAATATGGCAGTCTAACGCACTCTGGACGACCGGCGACCACTGGGGCAAAACCTGCCACGGATTCATGCGGGGAGGTCGCTGTGAGGAACGGGCATTGCGGCGTTCTCGGACTGCTGATACTGGCCGGTCTATTGTTCGGCGGCTGGTTTGGACCAGCGTCAGCCCAGCAGCCCACCGCCGAGCAGAAAGCGGCAATCCGCCAAGCCTGTCGTTCCGATTTCATATCGCATTGCGCAGGCGTTCAACCGGGTGGCAGGGAGGCTTTCGCATGCCTGCAGCGCAACGACGTATCGGCAGCGTGCCGATCGGCGCTGAATGCGGTGGCGGCAAAGCCGGCTACCGAGGGCGCTGCTCCTCCGCTGCCGCCCGAGTCTAGCCACGCCCCGGAACAAGCTGCCGCAGCGCCGCCACCCGCTCCGACGCCGGCACCCGTACAAGAAAGCGCGACACCGCCGGCTCCGCCAGCGCGACTACCGGGCGCATCGGGAAGGCCGGACCCGCAGCAACTCGGTGCCGTGCGCGCCGCCTGCCGCTCCGATTTCGGCGTGCATTGCCCCGGCGTGAAGCCCGGCGGCTCCGCGGCGCTCCGCTGCCTGCAAGTCAATGCACCTGAATCTGTGTTATGAAGCAAATTCAATAACTTATCAGATATATTGCCATGTCGGGGGAGCACACGGGGTAACGGAGGCCCGCTGCGGGATTACGGGCGCGGCGTTATCTGCCCTTCGGATCGCGGCGGCCCCTTGCCGCCGGACTGTCGTCCGAACAGCATGATGTGCTCATGAGCGTTGCTGGGGAACCGATAAATGACCTCGTCCGCTTCGTTCTTAATGATGATGGTCGGGCTTGGATCCTCCCGCGCGCTCCGCCAGTAGTTCATCTATTATTGTACGAGCGGCCCCAATGGCGGCCTCGTCGCTCGGCAACACTGTACCGTTCGGATCGCTGATACGCGCCAGATATACCTGCGTTTGGACACCTAACCGACCTCATTCGATGTCCGCAGTTCCGTCGTTATCGGGAGCAAGACGGATTATAACGTGCGCATTCCGTTAGGTGAGTTCGTCCTTGGGACATCAGACGATCTGCACGTTTTGAGCCTGTGAGACGAACCCGAATCCGATCGGTTGGAGGCTGTACATTTGGAACACGTGAGGAGCCGTGACGAAGTGGACATGATATGATCAGGACCATGGGCGTTCGGCCGATAATATTTTCTGTCAATTGCTATATCGCGACCATCCTCACGATGTTTATCGCCTTCAGCCTGGACTTGAAGAGCCCGGGCTGGGCGATGACCACGGTCTATCTTACCAGCCAGCCGCTTTCCGGCGTGCTGCGCGCGAAGGCGGTTTATCGCGTCATTGGCACGTTTGTTGGCGGTGCCGCAATGGTCGCCATCGTCCCCAATCTGATCGACGCGCCCGAGCTTACGACGCTTGCGATTATTCTTTGGGTGGCGCTCTGCGTCTTCGTTTCGCTGCTCGACCGCACGCCACGATCCTACATGTTCGTGCTGTCCGGTTATACCGCGGCCTTGATCGGTTTTCCCAGCGTTCTTGCGCCCGGCACGGTGTTCGACACTGCGGTGTCGCGCGTCGAGGAGATCACGCTCGGTGTTGTCTGCGCCGCGATTGTTCACAGTCTTATCTTTCCCAAAAGCGCGTTTTCAGCCTTTCGGGAAAAGTTGACAGGCGCCATGGCCGACGCGCGCCGTTGGCTTGCCGATGGCCTGGTTCAGCTAGCGACTCCACAGGCCGAAATGGAACGGCGCCGGATCGCCGCCGACATCAACGAGCTTTATTTGCTTGGCACGAGCTTGCGCTTCGACACCTCGCCGCATCGTCCGGATATCGGCATCATTCGCGCCTTCGATCGCAAGATCGTGGCACTCTTGCCGCTGGTAACCGCTATCGAGGATCGGCTGACGCTGCTGCGGCGTCTTGGGCCGCTGGATCCAAAGCTGTCGCAGGCGTTGGCCGACGTTCACGATTGGCTGGGGTTGAAAGCCCCGGGCGACCGACGTCGTGCAGCCGAGCTCAACGAAGCCTGTGCCGCTGCGACACCTGCCGTCGGTCCGCAATCAAGCTGGGCCGATCTCGTGACAATCAACTTGACCGTGCGCCTGATCGAACTGATCGAGTCGTGGCAAACCTGCCTCGACTTTGCCACTTATCTCGCCGATCCGACGCAGACGTCAAGCGCCGATATTCGCGCCGCGGCCGCGCAGATCGGGCCGAAACCGATGCATACGGATCCGGGCATCGCGTTGTTGTCAGCGCTGGCGGCCGCGATTGCAATGGGCTTGTGCGCCTTCTTTTGGATCGCGACCGCATGGCCGGAAGGCGCCGGCGCAGTCGCCTTTGCTGCGGTGGCCTGCACGCTGTTTGCATCTTTGGACGATCCGACACCGACCCAGCGCAATATCACCATGCTTTTGGCTTTGTGCATTCCGATCGTGATCGTCTATCAGTTCTTTATTTTGCCGGCGCTCGGAGGTTTCGAGCTGTTATCCGCCGTGCTCGCCTTTACCCTGATCCCGGCCGGACTTCTGTTGGCTATTCCGGCTTATGCACCAGTCGGGCTGGCACTCGCATTGGGCTTCTGTGTCGAGATGAACCTGCAAACGAGCTACACGGCCGATCTTGCGACCATCATCAATACAAACAGCGCCTTCGTACTTGGCGGCTTGGCGGGCCTTGTGGTGACGCGGCTCACGCGTGTCATCGGCACGCAGGCCAGCGCGCGACGCCTGATGCGCGCGACGTATCGTGATCTCGCGGACCTTGCCGCTGGGCGCGAGCTTCCGTCGCGCGATCAATGGGCCAGCCGGATGCTCGATCGCGTGGGGCTGTTGCTCTATCGCCAGCCGCGTTTTGAGCCGCGACCGCCGCACGAATTCGCCGACGCGCTCGAAGATCTGCGGCTCGGCGTCAATATCATCGAGACGCAATCCATCGCGCCCAGCATGTCGGCGCCAGCACAAGAGGCGTTGGCGGCGATGTTTGCCGGGCTCGCTGCGCATTTCCGCGCCCTGGCGCGCGGCCGGCTGCCACCGCTTGGCTACGGTTTATTACAAAAGATCGATATGGCGATCGACGAAGTAGCAGCCTGCACTGCAGCCACCCACGCTTGTGTTGCTGCGATTGTCGGCTTGCGACGGACGCTCTACCCTGACGCACCGCCGCATCAGCCGGTGCAAATGGCGCCGGCCGCGCCACAAACCGCTCCGAGCGAGGTTGCCAGCGTCACATGATGGGGCATGCCGTGATTGGCGAGTTCGATATCTATGGCGTGTATTTTCCGGCTTTTGCGGTTTTTGCCGCAATCGCTTTTGTGCTTCAGCTTGCGATCAAGCGGCTCCTGGATGCCTCCGGCCTCTATCGTTTCGTCTGGCATCGCGCGCTGTTCGACCTGGCGATCTATGTGATTTTGCTTGCCGTCGTCACGGCGGCAGCTGCGACCATTTTGCCCCTCGCATGAGGCGTTGATGTGAAATCGGTGATGCAATCATGAAAACCTTTTTCGCCTCTTTCGGCCGGGCGCTGATCACGCTCGTCGTGGTGCTGGTGGCGATACTCGCCGGCTGGGAGCTCTGGAGTTATTACATGCTCGAGCCGTGGACGCGCGACGGCCGCGTGCGCGCCGACGTGGTCAAGGTCGCCGCCGACGTATCCGGCCTGATCAGCGATGTCTTTGTTCACGACAACGAAAAGGTGAGTAAAGGCCAGCAACTGTTCCGCATCGATCAGCGGCGCTTTCAATATGCGCTCGATCAGGCCAAGGCCGACGTGGCGAGCCAGCAGGCGACGCTCGATCAGGCCAAACGCGATCTGGTGCGCAGCAAGAGCTTGACCGATGTTGCCGTAACCCGGCAGCAGGTCGAGCGGGCCCAGCAAGCGGCTGATGAGGCGCAGGCGAAGATTGATGCGGCGAACGCCGCGCTTGAAGTCGCCCGCCTCAATCTCGAGCGTTCGACGGTCTTGGCGCCGGTCAGTGGCATCGTCACCAACTTCGATCTCCTGCCCGGGCGCTACGTCAACGCCGGCGCAGCTGTCTTCGCGCTAATCGATTCCGACACTTTCAGGGTGGAAGGCTATTTCGAGGAAACCAAACTTCACCGCATCCGCATCGGCGAAGACGCGACCGTAAAACTGATCGGCGACTCACGCGTGCTTTCGGGCCATGTCGAGAGCATCGCTTACGGCATTGAGGATCAGAACCGCAGCACGAGCAACGAGCTGTTGGCCTCTGTCAATCCGACCTTCAGCTGGGTCCGCTTGGCACAACGCATCCCGGTGCGGATCAAGCTCGATGATGTGCCGCCGGACCTCCTTCTAGTGGCTGGCCGCACGGGGACCGTGTCGGTTGGAAAGATCAGATGGTGGTGAACGCACAGAAACCGACGGGCAGACTTGCGGTGCGCCCCGTAAGGCGCGCCTCGAAGGATGGATCTGCGTTGTGCATCATAGCAACAGCTGATGCCGTGAAAGAACTCATGCCGGTGAAATCGAACAAGTCATCTATCCGTTGGACGGGTTGCGATGCTCGCCTCGCGCCGCTACTACTTCCCCAGCAGCTCCGGCAGTGGCGGCCACCTACGCGGAACAAGCTTGGCTCGCAACGATATCCAGCTGCCTTGTGCGCAAATCCCAGCAAAATAACCGAGCTGAAGGGCCGCCCAGACAGGGAACATCGCGAGGAGAACGGACACCAGCCGCGCCCCTCCGCCCATGCCCACCACTGCGGTGCAGAGGAGCGCTAGCATTGTCATTGGCAGCAGGCTCCAAACGCTAAAGAGCTGACTAAGGAGCGCACCAACGAGAAAGGCTATAAAGGCGATAATCGCCACGGGCACGCAAGGCACGGAGTTCAGTCTGTGCCAGGATCACAATGCTGCGACGTTAGCTGCGTTGGATATCCCCTCAAATAGGGGGGCGTTGCCTCTATCTAGAAAGCAGCTCTGGCAGCTTGGCGAAATGCGACGGTCGCGTGGATACGAAAACTCGCCACCTGAACGACCAAAGTTTCAGCCACCGCCCCCCGCCACTAAACCGCGCGGTAACCGATTGCCCCTAGCGTCCGGCCCGGAACGGTGGGGACGGCGTATCCACACTGGCCCGAGCCCCGGTCGTCTCCCTCCGTTGGCGGCCGGGGCTCTTTGATCGCCAGCGCCACCCCGCGCATTTTAGACGCCTGCCACCAAACTTTTTCACCGCTGCGCTGAAAATCAGAGCAGGCCGCTGCTCACGTTTTGTCCGTGAACATCCGCAGAACCTACCTCATATATCGTAAAATTGGGTATTCGCCGCCGCGCCTGTTCCGCCACGCTTTTTCGGGCCGCGTTGCCGCCGCGTTCGTGTATGTTCGCAGTATAGAACGCGCCGTCAATCCGAATTCACGAAACGTTCCGGCCGCCAAAAGTTTTGGCAGCAGCCCGCGCGTTATCACACGTCGACCGCCAACCGGGGCGAACTTGGCTACCTTATGGGTCGTGGTGCGCTAATGGGGCGTGGTGATCTGATAGGGACCGACGATCGCATCGGCCGCGGTTTGTTCATTGGAGCAGGCGACATCATAGGCCGGGGGCCGCTCAAAGGCGCACGCGGTGGCACTGGTCGTTTCGGGCTCATAAAAGGCATGGCTACTCTTGATGCTCCCCGATCGTCCAGGGCGGCGGAAAGCGGCGGCGGGTTGTCACGCCTGCTTCGTCTCGTAGTGAAACCGCGCAATCTGGTGTGCCGTATAGACCGGCCCGCCGATCAGCCTGACGGTCGCTCGTATCTTCTGCTCAGGGGTCAATCTCTCCCAAGCCAACACGGCCTCTTGCAATGTGGCGCAATCGGTCGAGATGCCTGCGCCGTCGTTTAACGTGGCGGGCGCCCCGCCATCAACATAGATTTTGTAGTCGTTGCTCATCAACGCTGGCCCAAAAGAAAAGAGCCCCGACAGGATTGCGATGCTGCCGGGGCCCAAGTTGCCGTAGCTTTGATGGGCACGGCCTGCGCCCACCGTTGGCCAGCTTGGCATGTTCCCCGAGTCAAAGCGAGGTTTGCGGCGCCGGTTAAAGGGCGGCGGAAAGCGGCCGGCGGTCAGGCAAGTCCTTCAGAACACGAAGGCCAATGCAGCCACCAGCAGGACGCCGAAGCCAATCACTGCAAAGCTGATAGGATCAAAAGCGGGGGATTTAAACATCTGGACCGTTCCAACGATTGCCGGACGCCAAACGCCGAACTCATACGCGATTCGTGCAGACCCCGCCTCTAGCAAATTTTAATATTTGGTTGATGGGCGGCCCTGAAAGTCCGGCCCTGAATTTAGCTCGCTATTTTGCGGGCGAAAATAATCAAAAGCGCACAGTTATTTTCCAGCAGCGTTAGGCGGGGCCGCCGCAGAGTGAGCGCTACAGTCGCGCCCTGTCTCCACCGGCTCCTCGCGGCTGCCAAAAGGCTCCCCGGTGTCACCCGGCATCGGGGAGCCTTCATTTCAGGCAATGCCAAGTCCCCCGGACTTTCAGCGATCGGCGCAAGAAACCGATAACAGATCTATTCTACCTTACCAATTGCCGGTTTCCGTCTGAGCCCCGGCACCTATAACAGGGACGATTGCGTGTATGGGTAGCCCCGGCCGCTGCACAGACGCAGGGTCGGGGCTGCACCGTCGCTTACGAAGGGATCTGGCGTCATGGCCCGAATCCTAAAAGCCTTCCTGGCAGACGAGTCGGGTGCAACGGCTATTGAATACGCCATCATTGCCGGCGGCATCTCGACCGCGATAATTGCCACTGTCTACAGCATCGGGCCAAAACTGAACTCGACATTCTCGTCGGTTTCCACGCAGCTGAAATAGCACCAAAGGGGTTTACGCCCGCTTCGGTAGTGGGCAAGAGGGCACTACATGCAATTTCATATCGAGATCGTCCGCGACATTGGCGGGAACATCGAGATCGTGTACCGCGCCACCGTAGACGAGATGAGTGCCGATAGAGCGAAAACAAAAGCAGACGCGCTTTTGAATCTCTACGCTGGTCGAGGCGCTAACGGCGTCCGAGTTTTGAATTACAAGCTTCGTAGGCCGCCTCAGTTTTATGGCCTGCGCTGATACTCGCCGCAGATCGAATACGCTATCATCGCACGGGCGGACACAGGGCGTTCGATCACCAAGGGACCGGAATATCCAAGGCACATTAACTTACGCATGCGTGCCCGGCATCGGCGCCACCATAGCGGCATTGGCAGCGCGGAGGACGCTCGAATACGGAAATTGTCACGGTGGTAATGCGGTTCCGCTTCACCACGATGTCGCAAAGCGGCGCCAAAGAATCAGCGACGCCGTCGGCCTGCAACTTGAGTGTACCAGTCGTATGGCGTAGGACCGTGCTGCCCTTCTTGATCGGCGCGATCCTTGTGGAATCCACATAGAGTGCCGTCTGCGTAACCAGTGCAACCGGCACGGTCTTGATCTCAACATAGCCGACATCGCTTGTCGGTTGGAAAGCGGCAATTGTCGCGCCGACGATCAGCACGCTCGCCGCAACCCCGATCAGACCCCGCTTAGTCACGGTCACGATGCTAGGCCCCCGGCCGCTTGATGCCACCGATCAGCTTGTTGAGTTGGATCGACGCATCGCGAATATCGTGCGTAAGGTGGCGGACGACTTCTAGCGCCTTCTCGGCTTGCCTGATCTCCATCAGTTCGCCGATAAAATCCTCACTCTCCTGCAAGTTTTGCAGAAGGCCAGCGAATTGCGCCCGCGCCTCGTCGAGCTCCTTGGTTGCACTTTCAGTCTGCGCCTCGAGCTTGCGCCATTGGTCAATTAGGAATTGCCGCTCGTCTGGCTTGAAGCGCGTCTCCTGCGCCAGCCTCTTGAGCTTGTTGTGAACGTGATCAAGGGCCTTGACGCCGAGCTGCGATACCGGCCCGTTGTCGGATACGGCGCCAAGCAGCGTTGAGACGGTTTCGCGCAGCTTATCGATCTCGGCGCGAGCTTTCTCAACGTCGGTGGCGCTGTCAATGGTGCCGGCGCTGTCCTGTATGGTTTTGTTGAGATCGGGGACGCTCTTCTGGAACGCTTCGAGCCGTTGTGAGAATTCCTCGACCGGCGAGTTAGCACTTGCTGCGGCGCTTTCACCGGCATCTTCGGCAAATGCAGTCCCCGTCGAGCCAGCAAACAAGAAACCCAACAGGGCGACAGCAAAAAATCGCGCGCCTGTACCTTGAACAATCGCGGACAATAGCGTGATCATCGCCTGCCTCCCGGCATTGAGAAAAGCCTAATTTCGGTTAGCAATATTGGCGCAAGTGGGGCGAGGACGGCGGTCACGCCAAGCTACTGGATTCTCTGCGTAACCAGCGCCGCGCTAGTCTAAGTCCTCGCGATCCTCAGGCACGAGACAGTTTCACTGCACCAAGCCTCTGTTGCTAATCTCGGACCAATTTGCAGTTGACCAGCTTGCTGCTGTAACCGGACCAACGCGTTCATCTGCCTCGCACGGCCATCCAGTCCAGCGTCGGCACTTTTGTGCGTATCCGCCGAAGGTAGACGGGATGCGGCGGTTTCGACGATGGAGTTCTTAGGTTGGTCTTCGCAGCAGGACGCGGCCTTTCACGCGGAAGCGGCATTCGCGCACCCGCAGCGACAGGGTCGAGTTCGCGGGGTACCAGCATCGCGAATTTGCCGGGGTGACGAATGCGACCGGCGACGTGACCCGCCTCATCGCCGGCTCCCCAAAAAATGTCGGCGCGCGCCGGACCCAGAATGGCTGAGCCGGTATCTTGGGCGATCATCAGTCGATCAAGACCAGTCCGCTTCTCATTAGTGAGCGGCAGACTGGCCTCGATAAAAAACGGCGTGCCGTACACATGCAGCGAGTTGTCGACGGCAATCGACCTTCCTGGCGTTAGCGGTATGCCCTGCGCGCCGACGGGCTCCCGGTCATCGGACAACCCGACGATCCGGAAAAACACAAAGGATCGGTTTTGGCGTCGCACTTCCTCGGCGCTCTCCGGATTGGAGCGCATCCACTCACGGATGCGCTCCAGCGACATCTCATCGCGCGGGATGATGTTGCGCTCGATGAGAATACGGCCAACCGCAACGTACGGGTATCCGTTATGGGCATCGTAGTTGATGCGCAGCATTGTTCCGTCCTCCAGGCGGATACGCGCTGACCCCTGGATCTGAATCGACAAAGCGTCGGTCGGATCTTTGATCCAGCAGATCTCCAGATGCTGGCCGTCAAGTGCACCGTCGAGGATCTCGCCGCGAGTGTAGTATGGCACCAGTTCGCCGCTGGTCGTCCGCCGTAACGACTGTCCCCTGTTAGGAAAGCCGGACCCGGTGCCGTTTGGTGGTGGCACCAGATCCCGCGGACGGCGGTAGATTGGGACTTTGAAGATTCCGGTTGGGACGCGCGATCCGTCCACAATCGGCTCGTAGTACCCGGTCAGAAATCCCGCGCTATCACCCAGCTTGGTTATGCGCAGAGGGCGGAAATTGTGTTCGAAGAAGGTCCGTGCCTGCCCTTCCGAGAGTTGACCGCCGGCAAGTGCCCGACGGCACACTTGCGCTAGGGCGAAATACATTGGGCGCGTCTCGCCCGCTGGCAGCATGGTCCGAAGCAGAGGTCGGCAGCTCGCCAGGAAAGTGGTGAGGGCTGCGGCGTGATCATCTGCTGCCCACCCGTCAAGTGCGTTCCACTCGATGGGCTCGAGCGCCGAATTGGGCAGCTTCAGCGGTTCCGGTAGGGGCTTCGATACATTGTCTGGCTCGAACGAGTGAGCTGCAAGCTGGGATCTCACACGCTGCGCCGTGTGACCAGAAAGGCCGAGCAGAAGCGTGATTACCGCTGCGGCGACAACCGCATATCCCAAATGGCGAAGCACAGACATGCGCCACCATATATCGCAAACGGCGGCGGTCGCTTGATCCCGGCGGATCATTGTCGGCGCATCGGTTAGCTGCGAGCGAGCGCGACGCGCACGGTTGCGTCGGCCGGCAGACGTGCGGCCCCCGTGTCATGCCAAGTCGATGCAGCGGCATATTCGCTGGGTGGCATATCGAGCGACACCAACTGTCGACCTGCTATGCCGAGCACCAGTCGCCTTTGCTCTTCGCGGCACCAGCAAGGTAGTGCGCGGTCTCAAGCAAGGGCTCACAGAGAAGGAGCGCTACGCGGTCGCCGATCACGTCGTCTGCCTGCTCAAGGAGCGTGGCGACCCTTGGCATCTGGGCGATGAAGCCAAGCGCGGCGATGCGCCGACGACGTAGTGATGGAACTGATAGGGGCCGAGCGTGGTTTGATATGGGTGCGGAACTCGGGGATGAGCAAAATGAAACATCATAAAGGCGAAGACCACGCCGCGATCGCCTCGCGTCTTTTCCAGGCGATGTGTGCTCTATATCCGGATCGCTACATAGCAATGGTACTGCCGAACGATCCGCCGAACATCCGGCCAGAGCCGCCTACGATAACCACAGTGGCAGCTCACTGAAGGCCCGCTTACCGGCAGCTAAATAAGATCGAGACGTGATGTTGGCGCGGCGGAGTGCCACGCCAAAGATAGCGATTATGGACAAACGTTATGTTTGTTGCAGCGCTGGCGGTTGCTATTAGGCAGCAGGACGTTAAGTACGCCAAGCATGCGACGTTGTGCTTAAGAGAAACGTCCGTTTATTTGCTTTAAAGGCCCGACCGGGCGGCACCCCATCCCCCGACACCCCGCCGCCCAGTTAGAAGAGCCTAAGTTGAGGCAACAAACTGCGTAACAACCCCGAGTGCGTAGATTGCTCGGGGTTCTTTTTTACTGCTGGTTGATCGTCATTTCCCCGACAGACCCACCGTCGTGATTGTAGACGAGCGAATGAGGCGCGAACGAGGCCAGTTGGGGATTACTGGGCGCGAAAACGAGAGAACCCCGAGCCGCGTACTGGCTCGGGGTTCCTGAGCTTGCGCTCGATTAGGCAGGCACCGCGCGGGGGATAGTCGGGGGATGGGGCGCGCGGTCAGCCTAAAAGCCGGTCGACAACTGCCTTGTCGGGGGCGGGGTGCCGAACGGTGCCTAACGGGGAGAACTGTAGAGCGCGTGCGCCGTCACACTCAATTGTGCGTAAGCGCAGAGGGACCTGTACTTCGGTATAGTTTGGCATATACAGCGTCCGCCCCTGAGAGAAGAAATCCTTCTGACCTTCTGGTGGCCGCGCAGTGTCGGCCTTCGACCCCAGAGTGCGCCAACTGATTACTGTTGCGATGATTGAGTGGCCCCGGCGGATTGGGGCGTGGCCGGGGCCAATAAACCAGGACTGCACGGGGGTGAGGGGGAATGTCCTGGCTCCTTTAGAAAAACCAGAGCCGAGGCGCATTAGTTCCCAACGTGCGGCAAAATGCGAACCGTTCCCTGGGGGCAAAATTGAGAACCCCGAGCGGTATTAGCGCCCGGGGTTCCTGAGCTGTTGCTCATTTTAGGCGACCGGACCGCGCGATGATCATCGGGGGATGCGGCACGCGCTACGGTTAGCTTCATAACGAACGGCAAGAGCATCTTGTCGGGGATGGGATGCCGCAGTTGCCCAATCTTGTTGATGTAGACGGATGAAACCGCCACACTCAATTGTTCCTAAGGACAGAGGCACCTGTACATCCGTATATCCAGCCCGCCCCAGCAATTCAGAGCCGCCACCATGCCGCCCCACCGCTTCCCGCCGCCGTGGACGATCGAGGATATGAACGACGCCTGCTTCATCGTCCGCGACCATCGCCAAGCTGCCGGATCTACTGCGCGGGCCAATGGCTCGCCTAGCGCCTGAGAAAAATGCCGGCCGGGGTGGGCGCGTGGGGCTCATTGTGACCCCTTTCTCCGTAGTAGCCATTCACAATACTCGCGTTTCCTCCGTTGCTCTTCGTAGTAGACCTGCGGACTGAAGTGCAGCTGCATTCTCTCGCGGAACGTGAGGGCGGCGTTCGGAATGCACTCGGGATGAAGGGTGTTATCTCGGGGGCCCTCGCCCGCCGCTGCGGGATACGAGGCCAGAATTGCGGCAGTCAAAACAAGGTATTTCATCGTCGCCTCCCGATTATCAGGTTGTTGGCTTCCCGGACCTTCTTGCCACGCGAGCGGCTTTTGCGACGCACCCGGCCTTAGATTAGGCGACGAGGCCCGGCGGTTGGCGGTAAATTTCGCCAAACTGCCGGAGCTGTTGCGGAAGCAGTAGCGGTGCAGGGCATCGTTACTTGTACTTGACGACGAAGCTTTCGGAGTGGTCGCAGATCGAGCACTGGAACGTCCGTTTGTCGTGATCCGGTTTGTCGGGCTCAATCCGCGCTAGCAGCATTTGCGTACCGCATTTACTGCACGGCGGTCGCACGATTGAGTTTGAGTAAGCGGTGGCGGGGCTAAAAATTGTCATGGGCGAACTCCCGTTACACGCGGGAGCACAACCACTCTCAGCCACCGACGCCTAGCTGAGCCGCTGCCGGTGATGGGCTTATATAGGCACGATTTCGCAAGTTAGTCTGTCAGGTCTTCCCGCGCGGCGGCAGCGGCTCCTCAGGTTCCAGCTTATAAAGAAGCGACTGAACATATGCCTGCATCGTGATCCAAAAGCCTTCGCTTGGGTACTGTTGAGCCTCTTTGTGGATGGTGTTCAATAGCCGCCTGAGCACAAGTTTCCGATTGCAAGCTTCTTCCCGGCAATATCGCTCGATCCACCGTTCACCCAATTGCACGCACTGAGCGTCAGACGCCGACCAGCGCAACGCGTTCATGCATGTTCGAAGGTGGTCCATCAGCTCGCCTTCTGCGCGAACTACTCTATCAGCGAGGCTACTTCTTAGCGCGCATCCTGATGCCGCACTTTAAAACCCTCTACTTCGGCCATTGACCGAGGCGAGCATGGCAGCCAACTGCCGCGCTTTGATCTAGGTCAATACTCCTTTGCTCGTGCATGTGACTGTTTTGCGCAGAGACGTTTGCGTGGAGGGAGCAATGCGACGATCGCTTCTCGTCGGCGCGTTATTAATCGGCATCTCAAGTATGTCGTCTGCCGCCGAGGTTCACATCGACGAGCACACGCTCTGTCCCGTAGCCCTTCGCGCGTTTGACGAGACGGACTTGCCGGTGATTGAAGAATTTCTTCGGTTCGTGCAGGGCGTCTTCGATGAGCTTAATGCGCGGCACACGGATCAGGAAGAAACTGCACCCACAGCAAAACTCACTGGCACGAGCATGGAAGTGCCTATCATACTAGGCTTTTGCCGTCAGCGTCCCGGGTCAACTATTTATCAGGAGACGGCATATACTTATCACGCAATGCACTTCCTGCGAACTCCCTTGAGCAGTGGTGGTGCGGGGGCTCCGACGCAGAAACAGCAGGGCGACGAGGGTACGTCGCGCTTCCGACAATAGGTCAGTCGGATCGTCAGGGGACCATCCCTGCACGGTTTGGCGGGTGTTCGGGCAGCGATAGAGAAAGGTCGTTGCCATCGGTTTAGCGCTCACCGTCTGAGGCTGTCCGGCGCATTAGCTCGCCTACCGCGCGAGCATTCCATCAGCGAGGCTAGCGGTTGGCGATTGCCACCCCCTAGAGGCCCCCAGCTTCCTGCCCTGATAGCATCCTGATAGGCTTCGTCCCTCATTCGGTAATAGAGGGACGCGCAGCCATGACAGTGAAAATTGATGATGTTGAGCCGAATATTTTCCCAGCAGTGGAACGTGTCGACGCTCGGGATGCGGGGCGAAACGTAGAGGTGTTTTTTGAGGTCAGAATTGAAGGCAAACAAACCCCCGTCACGATAAAGCTCAGCTACGAACAAGCCAAAGCCTTGGTGGATCTTTTAGAGCCTTTTCTGGAGGATTAGATCTCCGGCGCAGCTCGCGCGTCCAGTCTCCAACGGCTTAGCACAAACAAAAAGGCGCCCCCGGTTTTGGAGCGCCTAGGTTAATATGGCATCACGCAACCTCAAAAGCTTCTGCCTCTCGCAAGCAGTTGTCAATCCCGAGGGTGAAGACCCATACCGTGCGGCCTTCGAACGGCTAACGAGGAACGAGACGCACCGGGTTGCCGTCAACACTGCGAAGTCGCCGTGTTCGTTCGACGGGGGCGGTCTGTAGTTTTTTGTCGATCAGAAAGTCACTGGGTTGCATTCCTTCATTTATTGCTTCGTTCAGCCACCTCGGCTTCAACCCTCGCCCGGTCCATGTTTCGCCATGCGGTCCCCGATATTTTGGGGCAACCCTTCTGCTCGCCGCTCCTCCGTTCGCATCTCCACCGGCTGGGCCGCCACCTGTTAGCTGATCAAGCTCCGTCCGCAGAGCCTCTGCACGGCTGCTGAGGAGGTCGGCTATCTCGTCTCGTAGTTTGCACAGAGCCTCATTTGAGAGAGTGTTGAATGAAGAAGATTTCTTCGGCTGCATCAGCCCCCCATGGAAATTGCTGTTAAAAAACAATAACGCGGTACTTTAGAATAACTCCAACCAAACTAAAAGCCCCACGGAAAGCCAATTACTGATTAGCTAACAGCTAGCGGCAGCTGCAACTCCCGCGCGGGGCCCATACCCATCAGACGCTGAGCAAATTTGCGCGGGGGTAGTGCGGTGATCGGGGCGAGCGATTTTGGCCCCACCCCCGGCCCGCGGCCGCCTGCATGGCAGTGGCGCGGCCGACACAGCGCGGCCAGGCAATCAACAAAAAACAACGCGACGGTCCCGGAGCAAACAACGAGCAAACGAAGATCAACAACAAACATACGCTGCGCACGACGATATTGTTAGGACCGAGCGGAGCGATCTGATAAACTCTGCGGCCGTTTTAACAAAGAGGTGAATGCAGATGACCAGAGCTCCGCTGACTGCGTACGAGGCTGCGCTAAGGGCGAGGATGATCACAGCGGCCTGCACGCTCGCTCATCAGCGGGCGATTAAGGCGGCGAAGGAAGCCCTGCGAGCTCGAGGGCTGCGCGTCACCAACTACTCGCACCGAGAGCTTAGCCTGCTCGCGACAGAGTATGCCAAGCGGAACGGGGAGGAGCTGCTCAACGACGCGGCGGCAACGATGGAACGCTGGCGGACGGAGGGGTTCTTTGGACAGCGCGCCAAGGGCTGCTTTGTCCAACCCCTGCAATTAGCGAACCCAGGGCCCATCCAAAATCCTCTCGGCGCAGCGAGCTAAAACGCCAGCCAAATCAATGACCCATTTCCTGAGAAGTGGGTCAGGATCACACAGCGGAGCAGAACGCGATGACCGAGAAGCGAGCAGCGCTATACGTCCGGGTGAGCACGGATAAACAGACCGTGGAGAACCAAATCGCTGCGCTTAGCAAAGTAACGGAGGCCAGGGGCTGGCAGATCGTCGAGACTTTCAGCGATGCGGGGATCAGCGGGGCCAAGGGACGCAAGGATCGGCCAGGGCTCGACGCCCTGCTTAAGGATGCCCAGCGCGGGAGGTTTGACGTCGTGATGGCTTGGGCCATCGATAGGTTGGGGCGGTCGCTCGTTGATCTGCTTCAGACGATTGAGAGCCTGAAGGCTTGCAACGTTGATCTCTACCTCGACCAACAATCTATCGACACCACCACCCCAGCTGGCAAGCTCATGCTTCAGATGTGCGGGGCATTCGCGGAGTTCGAGCGTCGATGCTGCAAGCGCGGATCGCAGCGGGGCTTCGCAGGGCCTTGGTCAACGGTGTGAAGCTAGGCAGGCCCTTGAATGATCCCTGCGCTATCGAGCGGGCCCGCACTGCGCTAGCAGCCCTGGTATGGGGTCAGATGCCCTTTTGCCTGTTAGAACAGGTGGGGTAACGTTGAGTCTTAAAAGCTCAGAGCGCTAGATTTCCCTTGAAGACTTACCGGAGAATAATCCGTAAGTCTAGGTTAGAATCATATGGGAAAGCCAATGACCGCAGCCCTCCACCTGGTCACGCCAAACAACGAAAACCGGCAAGTTGTACCGACACGCTCACGTAATGCCGATTTACGCTCCAGGGAATATCTGACCGTCGCTGAGGTCGAGAAGCTCATGAAGGCCGCCCGAGATGGCCGTTATGGTCATCGTGACGCGACGCTCATCCTGATAGCGTTCAGGCATGGTCTGAGGGCTGTAGAGATATGCGACCTGGAATGGTCACAGGTTGAGTTCAGCCGTAACGCCAGCCTCCACGTTCGTCGGGTGAAGAATGGTACTCCATCCGTGCATCCTCTGAGGGGTGATGAACTACGCGCATTGCGCGAGCTACGCCGACAATTCCCGGATAGCCCATTCGTGTTCGCCACTGAACGCGGTGGCCCGTTCACAGCCGACGCTATCAATCGGCAAATCAAGACTATCGGCAAACGTGCTGGTCTACCCTTCTCCGTTCACGCCCACATGCTGCGTCATGCCTGTGGCTATGCGCTGGCCAATGCAGGGCATGATACCCGACGCATTCAAAGCTGGTTGGGTCATCGCTCGATACAACACACCGTGCGCTATACCGAGCTATCGGCGGCACCGTTCAAGGACTTCTGGCGCAGCTAAGCGCTTACGCACTTCGGTTTACGTAGCCGATAGCTATTTCAAATCCATTCAACTTAAAATATCTCGTTCAAATCTTAAGCGAGCAAAACTCACCCAGGGAAAAGGGAGGGGGTACGGGGTACCTTTCCCTATCGGTGCGTCAAGTACCGAGAGCGCCCCCGAAGAGTATACCCTCCATCCATAGCTCCGAGATTTTATAGAATTTTCGCCCCTGATACCTGTTACCGCCTGTTCTCAAAAATTTCAGTCTGAAAATTTGCGGGACTGCCGGAGGCGTCTGCGACACTCTTAGACTATTTCGGACCTGATAAGACACGGGCCGCGAATAAATCGGTAGCGAATGACCAACTGCGACATTGGTCGACCGCTCAACGATCTGTGCCTGAACTCACCACCTGCCTTTCAAACATGCTAGTTTGCCAGGAATGATGCCTTATCGGGAGCCTAGGGGCGCACCATGAGGCGGCGCGAGTTCATAACTATACTTGGCGGCGCGGCTGTCGCGTGGTCGCTCGCGGCGCGTGCCCAGCAATCAACAATACCGGTGGTCGGGTTTCTCGGCGGCGAGTTCGCCTGATTTGTTCGCAGACCGTTTTCGTGCATTCCGCCAGGGATTGAAGGAAACCGGTTATGTCGAAGGTCAGAATTTGGTGATCGAATACCGCTGGGCGGAGGGCCACAACGATCGGCTGTCGGCGCTTGCGACCGATCTGGTTCGTCGCCAGGTAGCCGTGATCGTCGTGGACGGCACGCCTGGCAGCCTTGCTGCCAAGGCTGCAACCGCGGCCATTCCGATCGTGTTTTTTGTGGCGGGCGACCCAGTCGAGCTTGGACTTGTCGCCAGCCTGAATCGACCAGGCGGCAACCTCACGGGTACGACTACGTTGACGGTGGAAGTCGCGTCGAAATGGCTAGAGCTGTTGCATGAGCTGATGCCCACGACTTCCACCGTCGCCCTGCTCATCAATCCAACCAGTCCCGCTCTCGCAGAGATCCAATCGCGAGACCTGCAGGTGGCGGCTCGCGATCTCGGGATGCAAGTACACTTGCTGGAGGCGAGCACGGATCGCGATTTCGACGCGGCCTTTGCAAGACTGGTGCAGCTGCGGGCGGGTGGGCTCGTAATCAGCTCTGATTCATACTTCTATTCGCACAGCGAACAGCTCGCCGCATTGGCGGGCCGCTATGCCGTGCCCGCGACCTGCGGATTGCGTGAGTTCGCCATGGCCGGCGGCCTGATGAGCTACGGAGCCAGTATTCCAGATGCGTACCGGCGGATCGGCGTCTATACCGGTCGGGTACTCAAAGGCGAGAAGCCGGCCGATCTGCCGGTGCAGCAGGCCACGAAAATCGAGTTGATCATCAACCTCAAGACCGCGAAGGCACTCGGTCTTACCGTGCCCTTGCCGTTGCTCGGACGCGCCGACGAGGTAATCGAATGAGCCGCCCCGATGTCGCTGATTGACCCACAACGTCATTTCACTGCCGTCAATTGACGCATTGCGAAAGGCTCATTCGATTACCTCGTCGGCGGTGGCCTGAAGGCTAGGCAGGAACGTCAGGCCCGGCAGAAAGCGCCCTTCAATCTTGCAGCGGGTAGGAATAAACTTTGTGCGCCGCTGATCCGAAGCGCAGGCGACGAGAAATCCGGTTAGTGGCCGCGATGCAGCAGATTGCAGACTGGCTCGAAAAGCTCGGTCTTTGGCAATACGCTCAGACTTTCGCTGAGAATGAGATTGACGTTTCCGTACTCCCCCATCTGACCGATCAAGATTTCAAGGACATGGGGGTCCCGCTCGGACCCCGACGGAAGATACTTGCCGCTATCAGCAAGAACGCAGATGCGGTCCAGGTGACACCTGAACCCGCCGCCCGAGCGGAGCAGAAGCGCCAAGACACCGCCGAACGCCGCCAAGTCACAGTGATGTTCTCGGACCTCGTCGGTTCGACTGCACTCTCCGCGCACATGGACCCGGAGGATTTGCGCGAGGTCATCTCGGCCTATCAGAAAGGTGTTGCCGAGACTGTGCGCCGTTTCGGCCGGTTCGTGGCCAAATACATGGGCGACGGGGTGCTGGTGTATTTCGGCTATCCGCAGGCCCATGAGGACGACGCCGAGCGGGCGGTGCGGGCGGGGCTGGAGGCGGTCGCAGCAGTGACCGCACTCAAATCACCCGCTTCCCTGCAGACCCGTGTCGGCATTGCGACCGGGATGGTGGTCGTCGGCGACCTGATCGGATCGGGGGAGGCGCAAGAGCGCGGCATCGTCGGCGAGACGCCAAACCTTGCGGCGCGCCTGCAAGCACTGGCCGAGCCGAACACCGTCGTCATCGCCGAGGGCACGCGAAAGCTTCTTGGCAATCTGTTCGAGCTAGGACCTCGGACCAAAGGACCTCAAGGGCATCGCCGGACCGGTGCTGGCCTGGACGGCGCTGCGGGCGAGTTCGGTGGAGAGCCGTCGCTGCACACCACCGGCCTAACTGCCCTTGTCGGGCGGGAAGAGGAACTCGAATTGCTGCGGCGGCGCTGGGCGAGAGCCAAAAGTAGCGAAGGCCAGGTGGTACTGCTCTCCGGCGAGGCCGGTATCGGCAAATCGCGGCTCACGGCGGCGCTGGGACGCCTCGCTGGCGAGCCGCACACGCGCTTACGCTATTTCTGCTCTCCACAGCACACCGATAGCGCGCTTTATCCGCTCATCGGCCAGATCGAACGTGCCGCCGGATTTGCGCACGATGACACCCCGCAAGCGAAGCTCGACAAGCTCGATGCGCTGTTGGCACAAACCTCGACCTCCATCCAAGACGCCGGCTCTTTGCCGAGATGCTGTCGCTTGCGAACGATGGACGCTATCCGGCCGTCGATCTGATCTCTGAGCAGCGCAGGCAAAGAACACTGGACGCCTTGGCGGCACAACTCCCGGGATTGGCTAGACAGCAGCCGGTATTGATGATCGCTGAAGATGCGCATTGGATCGACCCCACGAGCCTGGAAGTTTTCGGTCGGACAGTGGAGCTAATTAAAACTCTTCGGGCGCTGCTCATCGTAACTTTCCGCCCCGCGCAGCGTGAGGCAGCCTTCACGACCATGATCAAGCGTCAGAAGTTCATCACCCCTCAGAGGATGCACGGACGGAGTGCCGTTCTTGACCCTGCGAACGTGCAGGCTGGCGTTCCGGCCGAACTCAACCTGTGACCATTCCAGGTCGCATATCTCTACAGCCCTCAGACCATGCCTGAACGCTATCAGGATGAGCGTCGCGTCACGATGACCATAACGGCCATCTCGGGCGGCCTTCATGAGCTTCTCGACCTCAGCGACGGTCAGATATTCCCTGGAGCGTAAATCGGCATTACGTGAGCGTGTCGGTACAACTTGCCGGTTTTCGTTGTTTGGCGTGACCAGGTGGAGGGCTGTGGTCATCGGCTTTCCCTTATAATTCTTATCTCGACTTACGGATTAATGGCCCTTTATCGGTAAGTCGGCAAGGGAACCTAGCCTGTATTTTAGTCAAATAGTCCCTTGGGCCCTTCTGACTTCCTGGCGCTGCCATTTGCCCTGCCGGTTCCGCCTGCGGCGCACCGGGATCGCCACCTTGCGGGCTACCGTGCGGACGTGGTGCCGTTGCCACGACTTCAACTCGCCGGCCTCATATTCCCGCGCATAACAGAAGGACATCAGCCAAGACGTTGTGATTTCCTGCCCAGGGTTGGCAGCTATTAAGGCATGGCGTACTTGGCGGAACACCCGTCAATCACGGGGATCGGTAAAGGGTAGCGAGTGGGGCGGCACCGTTTCAACCCAAGACCTACCTCAACACCTACACTCCTTGCCTGATCAAGCAGGTCCCAAGGGGCTCTATCCATGCACCAGGCCCTCTCGGTACTTGACGCACCGATAGGGAAAGGTACCCCGTACCCCCCTCCCTTACGTTCGGGCGGCCCTATTGCCCAGCGGCGGCCAAGTTGCCGGTCCCGAACACAATGACTTTCGCGCCGATTGGCGTGCGGTTGTAGAGATCGACGATGTCCTCGTTCGTCAGGCGGATACAGCCGGACGAGACGTTGGTGCCAATGGTCCAGGGTTCATTGGTGCCATGGATGCGGTATAGCGTGTCCTTGTTGCCGGAATAAAGGTACATGGCACGGGCGCCAAGTGGGTTTTCGGGACCGCCTTTCATTCCAAGACCTCCCGGCATTGCGACCATGTACCTTCTAAGCTCCGGCTTGCGAACCAACATTTCCGCAGGCGGGTACCAGTCGGGCCATTCCCGCTTGTTCTGGACTGTCGCACGCCCCGACCAGACAAAGCCTTCCCTGCCGACGCCCACGCCATAGCGAATGGCCTGTCCGGCACCGTGGATGAAGTAGAGAAAATGACTGGTCGGATCGATGAGGATCGTCCCCGGCCGCTCGTGCGTCGGGTAGGCGACGACCTGGCGGGCGAAAACGGGATTAGGCCCTCGCTGTTGGTCCAACGGCATCATAAAAACGCCGGCGCTGGTCGTCCCGCCTATGCAGGCGGTAAGTATCAGCAGCACAACACACGTTAGACCCCGCACGACCCGCATTTGCCGGCGGGGAAAACCCCCGAGCCTGATTTTCATAAGGACATTTTTCTCCTAAACGCGCCTTGAGTTGGGAGCTGTCCAATTCCTAGCTCGTCAAATAAACCACCCCGCCCGGTGCCGTGGGCGAGGTGGTGGTTTGGGACCAGCGTCCTTGGCAAGCCGCATGGCCCGTTTTGCCGCATTTCCTTTGTCTCACCCGGATGCGGCTATCCACTTAGCCTTTGGTGATCACCGGCGGCGGCGGAGCTTTCCCTTTGCCCTTACCTATCGGCGCCTTCCCCTTACCAATTGGCGCGGCGACAGGCGGTGGCGGAGGCGGAGGGGGGCCCATATCGGCTGCGAAAGCTTGCCCCGCCTTTACAACGGTCAAGCCCGTGGGCGCTTTCACCACCTGATAGGTATCCATCAAAATTAGAGCCAAGACCAACGAGCAACCGATAGTGATGAGCTGTTTCATTAGGAGCCCCCGTCCCCTTGAGTTTTCATTTGACCAATATTCACTGCACAATTCGACCGCTAGTGCAAAAAAGCCACGCCGCCAAGTTTTCGGTCAAAGACCTGAATACTCCCAGTACCCCCATGACGCGCGGGACCCTGACTCATAACTCGTTGGTCGAACTGGCGTCTTTCGCGGGCCTGCGCGGTTCCGCCCAACAGCAAATAACAGCCGAATGCTCAGCGGGTGTTAAGGCCTTGACGCACCGATAGACGAAGGCCCCTACCCACCTCCCTTTTTCCCTGGCGAGAAATTTAGAGATTGTATTTGTTTGTTTGCTGCGTGTGTCGGTGTGGCGCAAGCAGAGTATGTACCTTGTGAACGTCAACGACACCGCCTTGGGGCTAACAGCATGACGAAGGCGACTACGATATGCCGAGCTAGACGCTCGGTGTTCGCTTCACGCGGCCACGCTTGCCTGCACGAAAGGGCTATGGAGTCTGCCAATCGTAGTCGGGTCAACACCAAAGGTTCGCGCCACGTCTACTAGGGTTTCGCCATTGGCCAACCGCTGCAATGCTTCCTGGCGCTGGTCCTGAGATAACTTCCGGGGGCGTCCAAACCGCACCCCGCGAGCCTTGGCTCGCTTCCTACCATCATCGGTGCGAGCCTTGATCAAGTGCCGCTCGAAGGTAGCGAAGCCAGCCAGAACGGTCACCAGAAGCTCGCTTTGCGGGGTTGAGGTATCGCACCAAGGGTCAGCCAGCGATTTGAACTTAGCGCCCTTCTCGGCCAGTGCATGTAGGATATTGAGTAGATCGCGGGTTGATCGCGCCAGTCGGTCGAGCCTGGTGACGATCAGCATGTCGCCAGCCTCGACGCGCCTCATAACCTTGGTCAGCTCGGCACGATCAGTTCGGGCAGCACTGACCTTCTCCGCATAGACCTTGGCGCAGCCGGCGGCCATCAACTCAGCCTCTTGGGACGCCAGCGTTTGCCCGTCTGTCGAGACTCTTGCGTATCCGCAAACTACTGCCATAGAAGCCTCCTTTTGCGGCTAACTAATGCAGTTTTATTCCTGTGCGATTTCCAATATCAATCCAAACCTGCATAACTTGTAAGTTTTGCAGTCTCTCACCCCTCAACGGCTTCCTCCTCGGGTGGAAGTTCCGCAATCCGCTCGCTTATATCCTCGCCAAACTTCCAGGCAGCCGTTTACGCAGCCCATCGGTATCGGTGCCCTGTAGCTCGGGTGGCTCGTCGGCGTCCTCGTAGACCTTGAGCGCCACCACTTCCAGCCAGCGGCTCCGGTACGGTCGCGCGTGGCCGGAGGCGGCTCCCTTTTCCACCCTCCCGAACCGTGCCGACAACCTGATCCAAACCGTACCGACTACCTGATGGAACAGGCGCAAAGGCCACAGTCCTCAAAATGGTAGCCCTTGGCAAAGGAGCCCCCGTCCCCTTGAGTTTAAGATTGGCCGGTGCATGTCTTGGTCTGTTACCCCATCCGCGCTGCCTGCAAGTCAATGCACCGGCGCTGTCCCCGGAATGCAGAAATGCCGTGACAGCGATGGGCGAAGGCGGCGCACCACCGCCCGCTGCGGCAGCACCACCAATCGCCCCGGAGGCAGCCCCGGTGCGCCCGCCGCTCGGACCGATCCCGCCAGTGCGCCCGCGGCGAGCGCTCGCAATCCTCCAGATCTGCGGCGTCGAGCAAGAAACCCTTTGCGGCAACATTCCCGCCGGCGGCGGCCGCATCATTGCGTGCCTTGCGGCCAACGCGCCGCGCCTCTCGCCCGCGTGCTACAATGCCCTAGCCAGCGTGAGCAGATAGGCGCCGTTGCCGGAAATTGGCTCTGCTATTTCCACAGCTCGGCGGTCGCGAGCTTTGCACCGTCGGCCAGCGTCGCGAGTTTCGCCCATGCAATCTGCGGGTGGATTCTGCCACCGAACCCGCAGTCGGTGCCGGCGATGACATTTTCCCGGCCGGCGACCTTGGCGTAGCGAACGATCCGGTCGGCGACGACCTGGGGATGTTCCACGATGTAGGTGGCGTGGCTGACGACGCCCGGTATGAGGAGCTTGCCGTCCGGCAACGCGACTTTTTCCCACACCCGCCATTCATGCTCGTGCCGGGGATTGCCTGCTTCGACGGAATAGGCGCCCGCATTGACGCTCAAGACGAGATCGACGATGTCCTGCAGCGGAATGTCGGTCGTATGCGGTCCATGCCAGCTTCCCCAGCAGATGTGGAAGCGGACGCGCTCGGCGGGCAGACCGCGCAATGCGTGATTCAACGCCTCCATGCGGACGCGCTCGAATTTCTTGAATTCCTCGAGCGGCGGCTCTGGATTGATCATGTCCCAGTTGTCCGGGAGGCTGGGGTCGTCGATTTGCAGCACGATGCCTGCGTCGACAATCGCCTTGTATTCCTCCCGCATCGCCTCGGCGGCGGCGAAGACGAATTCCTCCGGATTGCTGTAGTGCACGTCGTCGCTGCGGGCGAAGCTGCCGGGCCCAATCGAGCACATGAAACCTTCCTCGACTCCGGCCGCAGCCATGGCCTTTTTCAGATTGGCGATATCGGCGGCGATCGCCGCATGTCCGGCATATTTGATCGGCGCAGTGCAGACCGGGCGTCGCGTGCGCCGTCGCGCCGCGCTCCCGGCCAAGACGCCGGTCGATTCCGGGTCCTGATAAAACTCGTTGAACTTCTGCCAGTCGCGGCGATTGCTGAAGGCCGTCAGGGCAACGTCGGCAACGCTCGACTTTCTTTGCTTGGATTCGGGAACGGAATCGGCCGGCGCAAACCCGCTCATGCGGGCAAAGGCGTAGTTCCACCACACCCCATAGTCGTACTGGGCCGCCATCGGCTTGCCGAATTCGCCGTCATCGACGATATCGACGCCGACCTCGCGCTGTTTTCGCACGACGTCGGCCACGGCGGCGGCAAGGCACTTTGCATAAGCCGCATCGTCGGTGCTTTCGCCCACGGCGCGCGCCCGATTGATTTCGATCAGGTCGGCCGGCCGCGACAGGCTTCCGGAATGGGTCGTGAGAATCCGATCCGTGCTCCGTTTCACGGCTTTCGCCCTCCCTTGAGATCGCGCCTCTCCGGCGTCAGTGCGAGCCCGCTACATAAGCGGGAAGCCAACTTTCGAAGCGCTTGACCAGATTTTCAACCGGCAGCGGCCGCTCGTCGCCGAATGCAAGGACACGACCGCCGGTCGCGCCGAGGCGCCGCAACGGCACCATGGCGGCTTTTGCCCGCCGTGCGACTTCGTCAGCGTCCGGCGCTGCTACCACGTAACGCGCCTGATCCTCACCGAACCAGAAGGCGTGCGCGGGAGTGCCCGGGATGGCTTCCAGCACGGCGCCGATGCGCGCGGCCATCGCCATTTCGGCGAGCGCGACCAGAAGCCCGCCGTCGGAAACGTCGTGGACCGCAGTCACAAGCCGATCACGGATGAGCGAGAGCACGAACTCGCCATTGCGACGCTCGGCGGCGAGATCGACCGGCGGCGGCGCCCCCTCCTCCCGCCCGCATATTTCGCGCAGGTAGACTGACTGACCGAGCCAGCCGTCGGTTTCGCCGATCAGCAGGATCGACTCGCCCTCCGCCTTGAACGCAATCGTGACCGATGCGGCGAAGTCATCGAGAACGCCGACTCCGCCGATCGTAGGTGTCGGCAGAATCGCCCGACCGTTGGTTTCGTTATAAAGCGAGACGTTGCCGGACACGATCGGGAAATCGAGCGCGCGCGCCGCCTCGCCGATGCCGCGGATGCAACCGACCAGCTGGCCCATGATCTCGGGCCGCTCCGGGTTGCCGAAGTTGAGATTATCGGTCAGCGCCAGCGGGCGCGCGCCGACGGCGCTGAGATTACGCCAGGCCTCCGCCACCGCCTGCTTGCCGCCTTCGAACGGATCGGCCTCGCAGTAACGCGGCGTGACGTCGGAGGTGAGCGCCAAGGCTTTGGGGCCGTCGTTGATGCGCACGACGGCGGCGTCGCCGCCCGGCCGCTGCACCGTGTTGCCGAGGATCACATGGTCGTATTGCTCGAACACCCAGCGCTTGGAGCAGAGGTCCGGCGAGCCGATGAGCTTCTCCAGCGCGTCGGCGATTCCAATCGGCGGCTCGACTGAAGCCGCGTCGACCGGCGGCTTTTTCGCGGTCTCGGTGAAAGGGCGATCGTACACCGGCGCTTCGTCGCCGAGTTCCTTAATCGGCAGGTCCGCCATGATCGCGCCGTCGTGGCGGACCAGAAAGCGTTTCGTCTGCGTGGTCTCGCCGACAACGGAAAAATCTAATCCCCATTTGCGGAAGACCGCCGCCGCCACCTTTTCCTTTTCCGGCTTGAGCACCATGAGCATGCGCTCCTGGCTCTCGGAAAGCATCATCTCATAGGCGCTCATGCCCGGCTCGCGGCACGGCACTTTGTCGAGGTCGAGCGTGACGCCGAGGTCGCCCTTGGCGCCCATCTCTACGGCGGAGCAAGTCAAACCCGCCGCCCCCATGTCCTGGATGGCGATAACGCAGTCGCTGGCCATGATTTCGAGGCACGCCTCGAGCAGGAGCTTTTCCGAGAACGGGTCGCCGACCTGTACCGTCGGTCGTTTCTCCTCCGCGTCGGCGCCGAACTCGGCCGAGGCCATGCTGGCACCGTGGATGCCATCGCGGCCGGTTTTCGAACCGAGATAGACGATCGGCATGCCGACGCCGGACGCCGCCGAATAAAAAATCTTGTCCTTATCGGCTATTCCCACCGCCATCGCATTGACCAGGCAATTGTCGTCGTAACGGCGATGAAAGCGCACTTCGCCGCCGACCGTCGGCACGCCAAACGAATTGCCGTAGCCGCCGATACCGGCGACGACGCCGGACACAAGGTGACGCGTTTTCGGATGGCTCGGATCGCCGAAGGACAGCGCGTTGAGGCAAGCGATCGGCCGCGCGCCCATAGTAAACACATCGCGCAGAATGCCGCCGACGCCGGTGGCGGCGCCCTGATAGGGCTCGATGTAGCTCGGGTGGTTGTGGCTCTCCATCTTGAACACGACGGCGAAGCCGTCGCCGATGTCGATGACGCCGGCATTCTCGCCGGGGCCCTGGATCACGCACGGGCCCTTTGTCGGGAGGGTGCGCAAATGGATTTTCGAGGATTTGTACGAGCAATGCTCGTTCCACATCGCCGAGAAAATGCCGAGCTCGGTGAAAGTCGGCGTGCGGCCGATGAGCTCGACGAGACGTGCATACTCGTCGGGTTTGAGCCCATGCTCAGCGACCAGTGCGGGGGTGATGGCGGGCTCGTTGGAGATCACGGGCGCTGTTTGGCTTGCTCCCTCTCCGCGGGAGAGGTGGTCCCGAACAAAGCGAGGGACCGGGTGCGGGGTCGATTCCGCCGCGAGCGCAGGATCTCTCACCCGGCTCGCAACGTCGTTGGTCGCCACCCTCTTCCACAAGGAGAGAGGGTTGTCACGCGGCCTGCTTGAAGTAATCCACCAGTCCCGCGAATAGCCCGCGTCCGTCGGTCCGGCCCATCGACGCTTCGATGTGGTTTTCCGGGTGTGGCATCATGCCAAGCACATTGCCGCCGTCGTTGAGGATGCCGGCGATCGCGTTCATGGCGCCGTTGTGGTTCCAGTCCGGATCGACCATCCCGTCGGGCGACGCATAGCGAAACGCCACCCTGCCCTCGCCTTCGAGCCGCGCGATGGTCTCGCCGTCGGCGATGTAGTTGCCCTCGCCGTGCGCGACCGGAACGCGGATCACCTGGCCGGCATTGTAGCCGCGCGTGAACGGCGTATCCGAGCGTTCGACGCGCAGATAGACGTCGCGGCAGATGAAACGCAGTTGCGCGTTGCGCATGAGGACGCCGGGGAGGAGCCCCGCCTCACAGGCGATCTGAAAGCCGTTGCAGACCGCGAGCACCAGGCCACCGCCGGTGGCGAAAGCACGCACCGCATTCATGATCGGCGCGCGCGCGGCGATCGCGCCGCAGCGCAGATAGTCACCATAGGAAAAGCCGCCGGGAATGACGACCAGATCGGTGCCCGGCGGCAGCGAGATGTCGGCGTGCCAGACCATCGACGGCTCGCGCCCGGACATGAGGCGCAGCGCGCGTGCCATGTCGCGTTCGCGATTGATGCCGGGAAAAACGAGTATTGCCGATTTCACATCGTAGTCCCGACGCGGCTTGCCTCATCCGGTCATTTCGACCCGGTAATTCTCGATGACGGTGTTGGCGAGGAGTTTTTCGGCGGCGGTCTTCAAGGCCGCTTCGGCGCCGGCGCGGTTAGTGCCTTCGATCTCGATGTCGAAAACCTTGCCTTGGCGGACGCTTGCGACCCCGTCGATGCCGAGCGACCGCAGAGCGCCTTCGATCGCCTTGCCCTGCGGGTCCAGAATGCCGGATTTCAGCGTGACAGTGACGCGGGCTTTCATTCCAGATCGCCTCCTCGATAGGCGCCACGCTGCGGGAGCGGCAACCGCCCCGGCGAGCTACGCGCCACGATCGTTTACAGACTTCAGCTCTTGACCAGGACCGGACCGGCGCCTTGCGGCCGTTCGCCTTCGCTCATGATGCCGAGGCGCTTGGCCACGTCGGTATAGGCTTCCAATAGTCCGCCGAGATCGCGGCGAAAGCGGTCCTTGTCGAGCTTCTCGTTCGACTTGATGTCCCACAACCGGCAGGAGTTGGGAGAAATCTCGTCGGCGACCACGATCCGCATCATGTCGTTTTCCCACAGCCGGCCGGTCTCCATCTTGAAATCCACAAGGCGGATACCGACGCCGAGGAATAACCCGGAGAGGAAGTCGTTGACGCGGATCGCAAGCGACATGATGTCGTCGATCTCCTGCGGCGTCGCCCAGCCGAAAGCGGTGATGTGCTCCTCCGACACCATCGGGTCGTTGAGCTGGTCGTTCTTGTAATAGAACTCGATGATCGAGCGCGGCAGTTGCGTGCCCTCCTCGATTCCGAGCCGCTGCGACAGCGAGCCGGCGGCGACGTTGCGCACCACGACTTCGAGGGGGATGATCTCGACCTCACGGATCAGCTGCTCACGCATGTTGAGTCGGCGGATGAAGTGCGTCGGCACCCCGATATCGTTGAGGTGCTGGAAGACGTATTCGGAGATCCGGTTGTTCAGGACGCCCTTACCCTCAATCACCTGATGCTTCTTGGCGTTGAAGGCGGTTGCATCGTCCTTGAAGTGCTGGATCAAAGTTCCCGGCTCGGGTCCTTCGTAAAGGACCTTCGCCTTGCCCTCATAGATGCGGCGACGGCGGCTCATCGGAGTGTACCGTGGCTTGGTGAAATCCATGGAAGTGCCGTGGCTCCAGTTCTGTTATCGAGGTCCGCGGCAGCGGCAATGGGCGTGCAACTCAAAACGCGGCCCCTCCGCGACGGAAAGCTAGCTGAACGCCGCGCGGAGTACAATTGACATAGACCCGCGCGGCCTCCCCCGCAATGAGGATTGTTCGCTACGTGCATGGTTGCCTTGACGAGGCACCCCCTATATGCAAGGCGGCAGCTTTTCCAGCAGTTCCGAGCAGCATCAGGACGAAGGGCATGACAACATTCGACAAGCGCGAGGACGCCTTCGAGCAGCAATTCGCGCATGACGAGGAACTGAGATTTAAGGCTACCGCGCGCCGCAACAAGCTCCTCGGCCTCTGGGCCGCGGAGAAACTCGGATTGAGCGGTGCCGAGGCCGAGACCTACGCCAAGTCCGTCGTCGTTGCCGATTTCGAGGAAGCGGGCGATCATGACGTCATGCACAAGATCCGGAAGGACTTCGACGCCAAGGGCGTCGTGCAATCCGATCACCAGATCAGCCGCGTCATGACCGAGCTGATGGCAAAGGCGGTCGCCGACATCAAGGCCGGCAACTAGTCCACCGCAAGCTCGCGAAGCGTATAACGGCGAACAGCATGGCCATCTCCGCCTTCACTCTCGCCAGGCGGCTGCGCGCGGGCGAGACCGTGTTCGCCGGCTGGTGCAGCCTGCCCTATCCGATCGTCGCGGAAACGCTTGGCCGCGAAGGCTTTCCCGCGGTAACGATCGAAGGCCAGCACGGGCTATGGGACTTGGGCGCGATGCTGACCGGCATCGCCGCGGTCCGCCAGGGCGGCGCCGCTCCTGTGGTGCGCGTACCGGTCGGCGATTTCGCGCTGGTCTCGCGCGTCCTCGATTTCGGCGCCGAAGGTATCATCGCCCCGATGATCAACGCCGCCGCCGACGCGCGCGCCTTCGCTGCTTCCGCGAAGTATCCGCCGGTCGGGGAACGGAGCTGGGGGCCGCATCGCGTGACCGCGCTGGCCGGCCTGTCCGATCAATCGGTTTATCTGCGCGAAGCCAACGACCACGTCATCACGCTCGCCATGATCGAGACGCGCACCGCGCTCGGCAACCTCGACGCCATCGTCGACACGCCGGGGATCGACGGGCTTTTCCTCGGACCCTCCGATCTTTCCATCGCGCTCTCCGACGGCAAGACCCTCGACCCGCTGTCGAAGGACGTCGAACGCGAGCTCGACCGCATCGTCGCGGCGACGCAAAGGGCCGGAAAGATCGCCGGCGCGTATTGTCACACCCCCGAACGCGCGGTGGCTTTGGGCAAGCGCGGCGTACGGTTCCTCGCGGTGATGAGCGATCTCGCGTTGCTGCGGGCCGGAATGGCGGCGGCGATGAAGGTGCTCAAGGGCTAAATGTTAATCGGCGCATGATCTTTTCCGAAAACCGGGATCCACTTTTCGGGATCATGCTCTAGCTGGCGCCCGGCAACATCCGCGCCAGCGTGCGGTCGCGAACAACATAATGGTGGATCAGCGCCGCGCCGGAATGGATTCCCGCGAGGATGAGAAGCGTGTTGGCGAGAACCGCGTGCACCCTAAGAACGCTTCTCGCCACCGCCCGGTCGGTCGGCCATGGCGACGCAAACTCCCAAAGGCCAAAAATCGACAGCGCATTGCCGCGCTTGAGATGCACGACAATGCCGACGAACGGCACCACAAGAAGAGGCGCATAGAGCGTCCAATGACTCACCCGCGAAGCGATTTCCAACGGCCGGCCTAACCAGAAACAATATGACCAGCTCGCCGAGCGTCATGTGCGTCCAGATTGCGAATGCGCGAGGCGGCCCCTTCGAGAAGGCGTCGTTGAACTGGCCGAGCACCCAACCGACAATGACGCGGATCGCAGTGACCCAGTGCAACGCCTGCTGAACGGCGCGTAGCGCGTCGGCGAATTTATCAATTGCATGTTTCGAAATTACTCCTGCAACGCGGCAACACTCACCCCGACGCCGCGTCGATCCGCACCAAAGCCGCGCCGATGTCCGACACGATTTCGGCGGCACGCAGCTCGACGATCCTGTAGCCGCGCGCGGCAAGCCAGGCGCGTCTGCCGGCGCGCGTCTTGACGGCTGCCTCCTCCTCCTCGCCTTCCGGCACGAGATCGATCACAACGCGCAACGGGAATGAGACGAAGTCGCAGATATGCGGCCCGATCGGCGTTTGCCTCTTGAACCCGCGGCTGGCGAAACGGCGGTCTTTTACCAGCGCCTGCCACAAGGCGCGCTCGGCTTCCGTCGGATTGCGGCGCAGGAGCTTTGCCAGCCCACGCGCTGGAACGCGGCTGGCGGACGTCGCGCCCCCACCGTGCTCGGCGAGAAGCGCGCGCAGCATTTCCGCTTCCGCGCCGTCGAGCACGCCGCCGCGCGCCGGGCCCTTGCGGCCCTCGGCGATCGCCATGATCACGCCGTGCAGGGTCCGGATGTCCTGCTGCGTCGGCTGCATGCGGGTAAAAATGTTGCGCAGATTGATCTGCATGGTCGCCTTTTTGTCCGGCGGCCGGAAGAACTCGACCTTCTCCAGCTCGCGCTCGATCGACGAAAAGAAGGAGACGAGCTGCTCCTTTGCCGCGGGCGGGGACTTCTGCGGCATGGCGAACGGCAATCTGCCGCCGGTCGCGAGCTTGCACCACTCATAGGCGACGACCGCGACGGCCTGCGCCAGATTGAGCGAAGCGAAGGCCGGATTGACCGGCAGCGTGAGGATGCAATCGGCGAGCGCGATCTCGTCGTTCTCGAGCCCGTTGCGCTCGCGGCCGAAAGCGACGGCGACCGGTGCGCCGCCCGCGATACGCGCCGCCATCAAGGCCGCGGCTTGCCCCGCGCCGACCACGGGCTTGGCCTGGTCGTGGGCGCGCGCGGTCGCGGCAACGACGAACGTGCAGTCGGCAATCGCAGTTTCGAGGCTGTCGAACAGCTCGGTACCGTCGAGGATGCGGTCGGCGCCGGCGGCCATCATGCGCGCCTTGTCATTGGGCCAGGATTGCCGCGGCGCGACCAGTCGCAGCCGCGACAGGCCGAAATTCGCCATCGCGCGCGCGGCAGCGCCGATATTCTCGCCGAGCTGCGGTTCGACCAGGACGACGATCGGGCCCGCGGTCGCGGCCCAGTCCTTGGTGCTGTCGGTTCCGGCCCCGGGCATCGGTCGTTTCCTGTTCACGTCATTTCGGGACGCGGGCCGCCAGGTCCAGCCCCCTTGCCGGGCTCGATGACAAGTTCGGCCCACAGGCCCGGAATCCATAACCACGGAAATAGAGGTGCCCACGGCTCCAAGGAGTATTCAAGACACTTGGGGTATGGATTCCGGACTCTTCGCTTCGCGCAGCCTCAGAATGACGACGCGCCTTTCTCCGCCGCGGCGCCAATGCTATAGCGACGCCGCGGGCGCGATCGGGGCGCGTCACCGCCGCTTTCCCATCCAGTCCGGGCTGCAAAGGTCTTAATTCCCATGGCGAAAATCAAAGTTGCCAATCCGGTCGTCGAAATGGACGGCGACGAAATGACCCGGATCATCTGGCAATACATCAAGGACCAGCTGATCCATCCGTATCTCGACGTCGAACTGATGTATTTCGATCTCGGCATCCAAAAGCGCGACGAGACGCGCGACAAGATCACCGTCGACGCCGCCGAAGCCACCAAAAGGGTCGGCGTCGCGGTGAAGTGCGCCACCATCACGCCCGACGAAGCCCGCGTGAAGGAATTCAACCTGCACGAGATGTACCGTTCACCCAACGGCACCATCCGCAACATCCTCGGCGGCGTCATCTTCCGCGAGCCGATCATCTGCAAGAACGTGCCGCGGCTCGTCCCCGGCTGGACCAAGCCGATCATCATCGGCCGCCACGCCTATGGCGACCAGTACCGCGCCACCGATTTCAAGACCCCCGGCAAGGGCAAGCTGTTCCTGACCTTCGTCGGCGACGACGGCGCGGAGATCAAGCGCGAGGTGTTCGAGTTCCCCGGCCCCGGCGTCGCCATGGCGATGTACAACCTCGACGCTTCGATCCGCGACTTCGCCCGCGCCTCGATGAATTTCGCGCTCGCGCGTGGCTATCCGCTCTATCTCTCGACCAAGAACACCATCGTCAAAGTCTACGACGGACGCTTCAAGGACATTTTCCAGGAAATATTCGACAATGAGTTCAGGAAAAAATTCGCCGAGAAGAAGCTCACCTACGAGCACCGGCTGATCGACGACATGGTGGCGGCGGCGCTCAAATGGTCGGGCGGCTACGTGTGGGCCTGCAAGAATTACGACGGCGACGTGCAGTCGGATACGGTGGCGCAGGGCTACGGATCGCTCGGGCTGATGACGTCGGTCTTGACCACGCCGGACGGCAAGATCGTCGAGGCGGAGGCCGCCCACGGCACGGTGACGCGGCATTACCGCGAGCACCAGAAGGGCCGCGAGACCTCGACCAATTCCATCGCCTCGATCTTCGCCTGGACGCGCGGGCTCGCGCACCGCGCCGCGCTTGACCACAATGCCGAGCTTGCGAAATTCGCGGCGACTCTGGAAAAGGTCACGATCGACACGGTCGAGTCCGGCTACATGACCAAGGACCTCGCGCTCCTCGTCGGACCCGACCAGAAGTGGCTCACCACCACCGGCTTCCTCGACAAGGTCGACGAGAACCTGAAGAAAGCGATGGCGTAGCAAGATGCGGCCCGCGTCGGCGCTGCCGCTGCTCGCACGCGGCATGCTCGCAGTCTTGTTTGCGATCCATGCCGAGAGAGCGCCCGCGCAAATACCGGAGGCCATCGCCGCACCCGAGGCGACGGTCGTCGCCACGCTCCACGCCGAGGGCGCGCAGCTTTACGAATGCAAGACCGGAGCCGACGGCAAGCTGGCGTGGGTTTTCCGCGAGCCGATCGCGACGCTGATCCTCGACGGCCAAACCATCGGGCGGCACTACGTCGGCCCGACCTGGGAACAGATGGGCGGCAGCGCAGTCACGGGCAAGTTCCTCGCCAGCAGCCCGGGCGCGACCGCAAGCGACATTCCCTGGCTCAAGCTCGAAGTGGCAAGCCGGCGCGGCCGGGGCATGCTGGCCGATATCGACATCGTGCAGCGGATCAACACCTCCGGCGGCGCGCTGCATGGTCCCTGCGATCAAACCGGTGCTCTGCGCAGCGTACCCTATGCGGCTGATTACGTTTTTCTGCGCAAAAACCGCTGATCTCCCGCCGCACCCCGACGGCGCCGGCACGCGCGCAACGGGCGAACCGTCACCTGGCAATCTTAGTCGGCCGGCTTATCTGCCGGTCATGCAAACGCGCAAGCTTAGCCTCGGAACCATCGCGCTGCTCGTCGCGCTCCTTGCCATCCTCGCGGCGGCCTTGTGGTTTGCCGCCGGCGCTTGGCTTTCGATCGCGGGACCGCCGATGCCGACTGTCGGCTATGTCGCGATGATTTTCGGCATCGTCGTCTCGCTCGCTGTCGGCTGCGGGCTGATGGCGCTTTTGTTCTATTCAAGCCGCCACGGTTACGACGAGCCCTACCGGGCCGACGACGAACCAGAGTGACGTCACCCTAACGCGCCGCCGGCAATTTTAGCAAAAATTTATGCCCCGCGCTTATCCCTCCGCGGCATCGTCATCGTCGTCCTTGGCTTCTTCGCCCGCGAGAATCTTCTCGGCGATGAGCCCGGAATTCTGCCGGATCGCAGCCTCGATTTTTGCGGCGATGTCCGGATTGGCCTTGAGGAAGGTCTTGGCGTTCTCGCGGCCCTGGCCGATCCGCTGACTGTCGTAGGAGAACCAGGCGCCGGATTTTTCCACGACGCCGGCCTTGACGCCGAGATCGATCAACTCGCCGTTCTTGGAGACGCCCTCGCCGTACATGATGTCGAACTCGACCTGCTTGAACGGCGGCGCGAGCTTGTTCTTGACCACCTTGACGCGGGTTTGGTTGCCGACGACCTCGTCGCGCTCCTTGATGGCGCCGATGCGGCGGATGTCGAGGCGGACGGAGGCATAGAATTTTAGCGCATGCCCCCCGGTGGTGGTTTCCGGCGAGCCGTACATCACCCCGATCTTCATGCGGATCTGGTTGATGAAAATCACCATGGTGTTGGAGCGATTGATCGAGGCGGTGAGCTTGCGCAGCGCCTGGCTCATCAGCCGCGCCTGCAGACCGGGCTGGCTGTCGCCCATCTCGCCCTCGAGCTCGGCGCGCGGCACCAGCGCCGCGACCGAATCGATGACCAGCACGTCGACGGCGCCGGAGCGAACGAGCGTATCGGCGATTTCCAGCGCCTGCTCGCCGGCGTCGGGCTGCGAGATTAGAAGGTCGTCGACATTGACGCCGAGCTTGCGTGCATAGATCGGATCGAGCGCGTGCTCGGCATCGATGAAGGCGCAAATGCCGCCTTTTTTCTGCGCCTCGGCGAGGCAATGCAGCGCGAGCGTGGTTTTGCCCGAGGATTCCGGCCCGTAAATCTCGACCACGCGGCCGCGCGGCAGCCCGCCGATGCCGAGCGCGATATCGAGGCCGAGCGACCCGGTGGACACCGTGTCCACGTCCATCGAGTGCATATTCTTGCCGAGCCGCATGATCGAGCCCTTGCCGAAGCTGCGCTCGATCTGCGACAGCGCGGCATCAAGGGCCTTCGATTTGTCCATGGACGATCCTTCGACGAGACGAAGCGCTGCACTCATGTCCGTGCTCCTTATGGCCGGGATTCGGAGGACCCACAACGGACGCCCAAATGCCCCCGCCGCCCCCCTCCTTGGTAATGGCGATTAGAATAGCGTACACTATTTGTTCTCGGTTCGCAATATGTTCTTTTTGGGGGATTGGTGCTGTCCTACTTCCGAGCCCTTTGTCCTAATTTGACTCGGCAGTTGTCCTAGTTTCATTTTGGCGTGTTTTAAGACTTTTGGGGTAGTGCCTGAGACTGAGGCGCTCCCATTTTTGGCGGTTCCTCAACGGAAGGAGGATCTTATGCGAAAGTTTACTTTGACTTTGGCTACAACGGCGCTTGTGCTGGCAACGATGACCATGACGGCCGGTGCGCAAAGCCAACTGCGTGGGGCCGACACGCTCCATGCGCTTAAGAATGCAACACCGATTGTCAGACTAGCGGCATGTAACGGAGGAACGGGTGCTTGTGGGTGCGGCCCGGGTTGGATCAGTGCGTGCGCTCCCCGTGGATGTTGCAGGTGCGTTCCTTGCTGGTAAACGGCGGACGATGGACGCTTCACGAGGCCGCCCCGGTTGGCGGCCTCTTCGCGTATAGAGGTAAAGCTCGGCGACGGGCGGACTTTCCCTGCGCTGCGGCCGGAAGACGTTGTTTCGGGGGCCGTAAGGGGATCCGGCGTTCGCGCGCCGGCTACGGATAGCCGGTTGCGGATAAGATATAATTTCGGTCGCCTGACGGCTGGCGATTTCAGCGGACAACGGGCATACTTCGTACATGCCGAAGGATTTGCCCAAGCTACAGCCCTCACCGTTTACCTGTCCCCATTGCGGCGCAAAATATCGACTCGTCAAAATCGAAGCCCCGATAACGGCGGTGCCCGATCGCGAGATTACCTGCCGCAACTGCGATGATCCTCTGCCGGGACGCGAAGGAGAATTTTTTCTGAAATATTTCCTGGTCGAGCGTCCCAGAAGCGGGAAACGGAGCACGATGATCGAGCCGGTTTTCGCGCAGTTGCCGCAATAACTCGCTTGCCCATATCGCAGCGTCTAGATCGATGCCGCCGCCGATGACAGCGGCGGAAAATTCGAATCGCAACGGTCATAAATCCGGCGTAGGCTTATCTGAAGCGCGACCGTGGGCCGGCGTCGGTGACAAAGAGATGCTCGCGATGCCGCCGCGGTGAGGAGTGGCCCGCATGTCGATTGTTCCGCTGCTGGCGAATTCTTCCTTCGATCCCGAAGCCGTCGCGACCTTGAGCGCCGCATTCGACGATGCCTGGGACACGGTCAAGCAATCGGACAGCACATTTGCGCGGCCGGCCTATCAGCGCGGCGCGCGCGAGGTTCTCGCCAAATGCATCATCGAGATGGCGCAGCGCGGCGAGCGGGACCGCCGTCACTTGAGCGAGGCCGCGGTCGAGTTTCTCGCGCAGAATTACAAGCAGTAATCCACGCCTTTACCCGCTCCGGAAAGACGTGGATGCCCGCGACAAGCGCGGGCATGACGCTTTCACGCTTCGATGACGATCTTCGGCGCCGGACGGCTTTCGGCCATCAAACCCTCGCGCACCCGCGCGGCAATGGCACGGAAGCTTTGCGCATGCGCGCCGTCCGGTTCGCTCGCGACCACGGGCTCGCCGGCGTCGGATTTTTGCCGGATGGCGATATCGAGCGGCACTTCGCCCAAAAACGGCACGCCGAGCCGCTCGGCTTCGTGGCGCGCGCCGCCGTGGCCGAAAATGTCCGACCGCGTGCCGCAATGCGGGCAGATGAAGGTCGACATATTCTCGATTATGCCGAGCACCGGCACGTTGACGCGGCGGAACATGGCGATGCCGCGCCGCGCGTCGATCAACGCCAGATCCTGCGGCGTGGAGACGATGACCGCGCCCTTCAACGGTACCTGCTGCGCCATGGTGAGTTGCGCGTCGCCCGTTCCCGGCGGCATGTCGACGACCATCACGTCGAGACTGCCCCACTCGACCTCGCGCAACATCTGCGTTAGTGCCGACATGACCATCGGGCCGCGCCAGATCATGGGCGTCTCTTCCTCGACGAGAAAGCCGATCGACATCACCGGCATGCCGTGGCGCACGATCGGCTTTAATCGCGTGCCGCCCGCGGTCTGCGGCTTCTCGCGGATGGCAAGGAGTTTCGGCAGCGACGGTCCGTAAATATCGGCATCGAGAATGCCGACCTTGAGCCCGAGGTCGCGCAGCCCAAGCGCGAGATTGACCGCCACCGTCGATTTGCCGACACCGCCCTTTCCGGACGCGACCGCGATGATCGCGGCAACACCGGGAATGCCCGCAGGCCCGCCCGGACCGCGCGCAGCTCCGGCCGCATGGCCATGGGCATGTCCAGGACCATGGCCGGGAGAATTTGCGGGAGCGCGTGCGGGTGCCGGGGCCGGCGGCGGCGCACTGCCGCCTGCGCGTTCGGCGGTGAGCGCAATCATGACCGACTGCACGCCCTCTAGCGCACGCACCGCCGCCTCGGCGCGCGCGCGCACGCTTTCCCAGGCCTTGACCTCGCCGGCATCGACGGTGATCGAGAAGAACACCTTGCCGTCGTTGGCTACGATTTCGGAGAGCTTGCCGGTCGTAGGCAACGGCACGCCGTCGGGCCCCGATACCCGGGAGAGCCTCTCCAGAATTTCATCCCTGAGCGACGCCATGCCGCCTCCGCGCGTCATGCCGACTAGATAGGACAACGCGACCGAATATGACAGCGGGCCATACACCTCAATTGCTTGCGGCTAGTTGGTATAAGACGCTTTAATTGATGGAGGACACGATGGCGAAGGTGGCGTTTGTGGGCTTAGGCGTCATGGGCTACCCCATGGCAGGGCATTTGCAGGCCAAGGGCGGCCATGATGTCACGGTGTTCAACCGCACCGGCGCCAAGGCCGAGAAGTGGGTCGCGCAGCATGGCGGCAAAAGCGCGCCGACGCCGAAGGACGCCGCTTCGGGCCAGGACTTCGTCATGGCCTGCGTCGGTAATGACAACGATCTGCGCGAGGTGATGCTGGGGAAGGATGGCGTCTTCGCCGGCGCGAACAAGGGTGCTGTCGTCGTCGATCACACCACCGCTTCGGCTAAAATCGCGCGCGATCTGCACGTGGAGGCAAAAAAGCGCGGCTTCGATTTCATCGACGCGCCGGTGTCCGGCGGCCAGGCCGGCGCCGAAAACGGCGTGCTCACCGTGATGTGCGGCGGCGATTCGGGCCCGTTCGCGAAGGCCGAGAAGGTGATCGCCGCTTACGCGCGGGCGTGCAATCTGATGGGCGCTTCCGGCTCGGGCCAGCTCGCCAAGATGGTGAACCAGATCTGCATCGCCGGCGTGGTGCAGGGTCTCGCCGAGGCGTTGCACTTCGCGCAAAGGGCCGAGCTCGACATCGAAAAGCTCGTCGCCACCATCTCCAAAGGCGCCGCCCAATCCTGGCAGATGGAAAACCGCTACAAGACCATGGCCGCCGGCAAATTCGATTTCGGCTTTGCGGTGGACTGGATGCGCAAGGACCTCGCCATCTGTCTTGCCGAAGCGCGCAGGAATGGCGCGCACCTGCCGCTCACCGCTTTGGTCGATCAGTTCTATTCGGAAGTGCAGAGAATGGGCGGCCGCCGCTGGGACACGTCGAGCCTGATTGCTCTGCTGCAGCGATGAAGGAGCCAGTCAACTGCCAGTCCAAAGCACTGCACCTCGGACATCGGCAGACCGCACCCAGATTATGCCATCGAGCGGTCCGACTTCCCATCGCTTATCAGGATCGCGGGACCGATGAGAAAGATCTCGAGCGCGCCGACGCACCAAGGCCCTGACCAAGGAGGGAACGATGTACACCAACATCCTGATACCAACGGACGGGTCCGAACTCGCCGAGAAGGCCGTCGAGCACGGCATCGCCTTGGCCAAGCGGATCGGCGCCAAAACCACTGCACTCACGGTCTCGCCGCCTTTTCATATTTTTACCACCGACACGCAAATGATCGAGGACACGCCGGCCGAGTACCAAGCACGGATGCAGAAGCATGCCGACAAAATTCTTGCCGCCGTTTCCGGCGCCGCGCAGGCGGCAGCCGTCGCGTGCGAACCGGTCCATGTCGAGCATGAGCATCCTTATCGAGCGATCATCGACGTCGCGCGATCGAAAGGCTGTGACCTGCTCGTCATGGCCTCGCACGGTCGCCACGGCATCTCGGCGATCGTCCTCGGCAGCGAGACGGTCAAGGTACTCACGCATTCCAAGATTCCGGTGTTGGTCCATCGATGATCGTCGCTGCCGGTCCCACGCGTCGGGGCGAGGGTTTATGACACCTGCCTTTGGGCAAGCGGGCAAGTTTCCCGAGATCACGCTCGTATTCTGGATCATCAAGATCGCCGCAACGACGCTCGGAGAGACCGGCGGCGACACCATCACCATGACGCTGGGTTGGGGATATCTCGCCGGCACCGCGATATTTCTGACGCTGCTCGCGGCGCTGATCGCCATCCAGATCGCCGCGAACAAATTTCACCCGTGGCTTTACTGGGCGACGATCGTCGCCTCGACGACGGCCGGCACGACGCTGGCCGATTTCGCCGATCGATCCCTGGGAATCGGCTATGCGGGCGGCTCCGCGCTGCTGTTTGTCGGCCTGATCGGCGTGCTCGGGGCCTGGTATTGGTCGCTTGGCTCGATCTCGGTCGCGAGCGTCAGCACGCCGAAAGTGGAGGCGTTTTATTGGGCAGCGATCACGCTGTCGCAGACTTTGGGGACGGCGCTCGGCGATTGGACAGCGGACGACGCCGGGCTCGGATATGAAGGCGGAGCGCTCCTCTTCGCCGCCGGTTTAGCCGCGCTGGCGCTTGCCTATTATTTGACGAGCGTGTCGCGGGTTTTTTTGTTCTGGACCGCGTTCATCCTGTCGCGGCCGCTCGGCGCCACCGTCGGCGATTTCCTCGGCAAGCCAGTCGGCGACGGCGGCCTGGCGTTAAGCCGTCCGCTCGCCTCGGCGGTCATCGGCGCTTTCATCGTCGCCTGCCTTCTGCTGCTGCCGCAGAAGGCAGGAAGGCATCCGAACCAATCTGCATGATTGGTTTGCAGGGAGAATTCCATGTTCAAGCCGCAAGCTGGGGCATGATCCGAAAAAGTGGAAACCGGTTTTTCGAAAAGATCATGCTCCAGGAAAATGTTAGAGCAACGATCGATTCAATCCGAAGCGATTGCGGCTCTAAGCCGCAGCGCTTGGACGCGCCGAGACGTGCGCGTACCAGCGCCGCACCTCAGTAAGCTCATCCGGCACCGTCATCTTCGAAACCTTCATGAAATCGACTGCCACGAGGGTGGTAATGTCGGCGACGCTGAATCTCGCTCCGGCGACGTACACACGGGTCTTCAATTCGCCGTCGAGAAAACGCAGAAAGTCGAACACCCGCGGCTTGTTGACCTCGCCCCATTCCGCAATTTGCGGATCGACCATGGCCTTCATGGCCGGATGCAGGTGCTGGAACACGATGGAGACCGGCATATAGAGATGAAGCTCCGCGCGGCGGCTCCACATTTCGATCAATGCAATCTCCAGCGCGCCGCGACCGAACAGCGGCGGATCAGGTTGGAGAGCTTCGAAATAACGGCAGATGGCGATCGACTCGGTAATGACCGTGCCGTCGTCGAGCGCCAAAGCCGGTACGCGCTGCAACGGATTGATCGCGGTATAGGCCGCGGAGCGCTGCTGCAGCTTGCCGAGGTCCACTTGCTCGGTGGGAACCGTAATCCCTTTCTCGGCCAGGAATACACGCACCCGCCGCGGGTTCGGCGCGCGGCCGCCGTCGTAGAGTTTCATCGCCGTTTTGCTCCCCTATCCCTTTGACGGCGCGACCTTATCGTCCACGCGCCTGGTCCGCCAGCGGCCGCGGCCGGCACCCTCGCCGCCCAAAGTGAGAATGTTTCCCTGCATTTATATCGAGACTACACATCGCCTTAAGTCTCGTCTTAAGGAATTTGGGCGAGTTTTGACGCAAATTATCGCCAGCCGTGGAATATAATGCCCGCTATCTCCAGCGAGCCGCGCGAGTCCGCTTCGCCCGGCGCTGCCGACGCCCCGTCCACGAAGCGTCGCCTTGCCACCCAGCACGTGCGCGAAGCGCGCGATCGGCTGACCTCGACCAGCGGCACGAGACCGGTCTTCGATTACGAATTGTTGCGTCAGTTCGCGCAGAACCGGCTGTCGGGATCGCTGGTCATCCTTTTGCTCGTCGTCACCGTCGGACTGTTGTCGGCATTGTGGACGGGCGCTCTCGTCTCCGGGGCCTGGACCTGCGGCGCGCTCATCATTCATCTCGTGACCATCCGCACCTGTCGGCGGTTCCTCGACGAGCAGCCGGGCAGCACCGATCTTCGCTCCTGGCGACTGCGCTTCATCCTGCTCGACTTGTTCTTCGGCGTAGCGTGGACCTTCATTCTCATCCATCCGCTGGGCGTCGACGAGCAGACCGGCACGTTCATGCTGTTCGTCATGCTGCTCGTGGTGGCGATATCGAGCATGCTCGCTTCGAGCCTGCCGGTTGCGGTGCTGGCGCTCACCCTGCCGGTCACCATCGCCATCGCGCTCGATTTCATTTTCAAGGGCACACTTCACGACTACATCCTCGCCGTCATGGCGCTGACGGCGGAAGGCTATTTTTCACTGCTCGCGTATCGACTCTACTCGACGACCCTCGCCACGCTCGAAGCGCGCGCGGAAAAGGACGCACTCATCGGCGAACTCGAGCAATCGAAGTCGATTTCGGATGAGGCGCGCCGGCGGGCTGAAGCGGCCAACATCGCGAAATCGCGGTTCCTCGCGCAGATGAGTCACGAGCTGCGAACGCCGCTCAACGCCATCCTTGGCTTCTCGGAGGTGATGAAGGGCGAGATTTTCGGAGCGCACGCGGTGCCCATGTACAAGGACTACGCCGGCGACATTCACGATTCCGGCGTTCACCTCCTCAACCTCATCAACGAAATCCTCGATCTCTCGCGCATCGAGGCCGGACGTTACGAGCTCAACGAAGAAGCGGTGTCGCTCAATCGGGTGGTGGAGGATTGCCACCATCTGTTGAAGCTGCGCGCAGGCAATCGCGGCATAACGCTGCACGAATTGTTCGAGCCCGATATGCCGCGGCTTTGGGCGGACGAACGCGCGGTGCGCCAGATCTGCCTCAACCTTCTCTCCAATGCAATCAAGTTCACGCCGCAGGGCGGCGAAATCTGGTTGAAGGTCGGCTGGACCGCGTCGGGCGGCCAATACATGAGCGTCAAGGATACCGGCCCCGGCATTCCGGAAGAGGAAATCCCGGTGGTGCTGGCCTCGTTCGGGCAGGGCTCGAACTCGATCAAATCGGCCGAACAGGGCGCCGGCCTCGGGTTGCCGATCGCCAAGAACCTCATCGATCTGCATGGTGGGACTTTTACCCTCAAATCCAAGCTGCGGATCGGCACCGAGGTCGTCGTGACCTTCCCGCCTGAGCGGGTGATGTCGGCCGTGGCGCCGATCCCCGACGGCGCGGCAGCGCCTATCCAGCCGCAGGCAGACACGTCGCCCCTGTCCTCGCCGTCCGACGACACGACGAACCGCGACCGGCGGGCCTTGTTCGGCACTTAGCGGCGCAATCGAGCCTCCTGTAGTAGAATCACGGCGGTAAGGGATGACATCTGTGCGCCAACGCCTGTTGTGGGTTTTGCTGGCCGGCCTCGCGATCGCTTTTGTCATTCTCGTCGCGCGCCACAGCAAAGGATCGGTCGGCTCGCTGTCGACCGGCGAATTCGCCTCATTTGTCTATTGGGGCACGCTTTTGGTGTTTGTCGGCAGCGCCGTGGTGGTGATGTTCCACCGGCGTTTTGCCCAAGCGCTCTTGGCGGCGGTCCTGTGGGTAGCGCTTGGGCTCATTTTGCTCATCGGCTACTCGTACCGCTACGACTTGCGCAGCGTCGCCGACCGCGTCATGGCGCAGCTTATTCCCGGCCACGTCGTCGGCCGCGGACGCACGGTCGAGGTCGCGCGCACCTTCGGCGGCGATTTCGACCTGACCGCCAAGATCAACGGTGCTTCCGTCGCCATGGTACTCGATACTGGCGCGAGCTCGGTGGTGCTAACCCGCGAGGATGCCAAGGCGGCCGGCCTGCCGCTGGAAGTGCTCGCGTATACGGCCAACATCGATACGGCTAACGGCCGCACCCGCGCCGCGCCGGTGCGGCTCGATCGCATCGCCATCGGCGGTCTGGTCGAGCGCTCCGTGGAGGCGCTGGTGGCACAGCCGGGTCAGCTCAAGACCAGTCTGCTCGGCATGAGCTTTCTCAATCGGCTGCAAAGCTGGGAGGTGCGCGGCGACCGGCTGCTGCTGCGTGGCTACCCTTAGAGCATGATCCTCTAACGCAACCTGCGGGCGCGCCTCACAAGAAGCTGAACAGAAAGCGCACCGACACGAGCAAGAGAAATCCGCCGAACCCGATCTCAAGTATCCGCCGCGGCAGCCGGTGCGCAAAATGCGCGCCATAGGGCGCGACAAAACTCGCGACCGGCGCCGTCACCAGAAGCCCGATCACCGAGACGAAGCCGAGCGACAGCGGCGGCAGCTGCGCCTCATGCGGCAGGCCGGCGAGAATGAAGCCGATTGCACCGGCAATGGTGATCGGCACGGCGATGCCCGATGACGTGGCGATCGCATTGTGAATCGGCTTGCCGTAGAGCGTGAGCACGATGGTCGACAGCGCTCCGCCGCTGACGCCCATCAGCGAACCGCAGAGCCCGATACCGAAACCGTAGAGCGCCATCGGCGCCGGGCCGGGCAATTCGGTGCCGAGATTCCAGCGGTCGCCGGCGAAAAAGAATTTGAGCGCGATGAAAGTCGCAATCACGATGAAAGCCAGCGTCATGACGGCCGCCGGCGCAAAGGCCGCGATCGCCGCGCTGCAGACGACGCCAAGGATGGCAGGCACCATCCAAATCCGGATCACGCCGGGAATGACCAGGCCCTTCGCCCGATGGGCGAGAAAGGATCGGATCGTGATCGGGACGACGATGGCAATCGACGTGCCGAGACAAAGCTGCATGCGCACGTCTGCCGGCACGCCAAATATGCGAAAGCCCTCGTAGAGCACGGGAACGATCACCGAGCCGCCGCTGACGCCGAACAGACCCGCGAGCACGCCGGAAATCAATCCGCCGACGAGGAGCGCAAGCGCGAGCAGGAGGATTTCGTGCAGACCGACGCCGAGAAGCATTTCTGCTATTACTTTCCGCGATTTGCTTCAGGCGGCGATATCGGTCGGTTCGCGATCCCGGTCGCGCACGAGGCCGAGTGCGGCGATCAACAATTCGGCGCCCGCATCCGTCGCCACGGCGCCGGCGAGGTGGCGGCGGAACGCGCGCGCTCCCGGCACGGCGCGGAACAGGCCGTGCAGATGGCGGGTAACGGCGTGCAGTCGCGTGCCCTGCGCCAGCTCGCGCTCGATGTAGGAAACGAGCGCCATAGCGGCCTCTTTCGCCGAAGCAAAACGCGCGTCCTCGCCGAACAAGGCCGCATCGGCGGCAAGAAGCCGCCACGGCTCCTGATACGCCGCGCGGCCCATCATTACCCCGTCCACGCGGGAAAGGTGGGCGCGCGCCGCCTCGACATCGCCGATACCGCCGTTGAGCACGACCGTCAGGCCGGAGTGCACGGCTTTGAGCCGGTAGACCCGCTCGTAATCGAGCGGCGGCACGTCCCGGTTTTTCTTGGGCGAGAGGCCTTTGAGCCAGGCCTTGCGGGCATGCACGATCAGCGCGTCGGCGCCCGCGCGCTCCACCGCGCGGGAAAAAAGCTCGAGCGCCTCTTCTGGGTCCTGATCGTCAACGCCGATCCGGCATTTCACGGTCACGGGTATCGAAACGGCGGCCTTCATCGCGGCGACGCAGTCGCCGACGAGTTCTGGCTCCGCCATCAGGCAGGCGCCAAAGCGCCCTTCCTGCACGCGATCGGACGGGCAGCCGACGTTGAGATTGATCTCGTCGAAGCCCGCATCGGCGCCAATGCGTGCGCAGACTGCGAGCGCCTGCGGCTCGGCGCCGCCGAGCTGAAGCGCCAACGGGTGCTCGGCGGGATCAAACCGCAAAAGCCGTGCGCGATCGCCGTGCAACACCGCGCCGGTGGTAAGCATCTCGGTATAGAGGAGTGCACGGCGTGTGAGCAGGCGATGGAAAAACCGGCAATGCCGGTCGGTCCATTCCATCATCGGAGCGACACAGAATCGATGGGACCGACTCTGCTGCGTTATTTCCATTTTTCCAGTCACCTGCTCGAATTTCGTCTTGTCTTATGTCGTATTATTTTCAGCCTATTTCGACCCATTTTGCCGTCCGTGGTACGATATTGTCGTACTTTTCAGGTTCCAGTCGTACCGATTCCAATGATGAGACGGACTGCCTAGGCCGACCGGCATCGCGGGGGGCACTGGCTAGCACGACCGACATCGGTACGACAGATATTTAGACGTATGTTCCTAACCACGATTGATACTGGTGTACGTCGTTCGATTTGCTCTCTTGAGACGTTTGAGAGGGACGGTCATTCCGTCCACCTCGCCTCACCGCTTCCGCGATTTCAGCCAACGAAGAAGCGCGGCCTTGCTGTATCGAACGCAGCGACCAATCCGGACAGGAGGGTTGGTACGCGAAGTGCGCGAAAAATTAGAGTGGTCTTGAAATAGGCGGCTCGGTCGGCAGGCTGCTGCGTTTGCCGCGATTACCAGCACGCCGCGCGTTCAAAACACGCATATCCTCGGGCCGGATTCTGCGAGCGGGAGGCGGAACAGGAACGACATTAATATCTTCTGGAATCCTCCATCAGGTTGGAGGGGCTAGTAGCACTTAGCGTTCGCCCCCAGATCTATTTAGCACGGCGTTAAGAACACGTTCCGATGTTAGCGGCAGGCGGCAAACGCGTGCGCCTATCGCGGCGGCGATGCCGTTCGCTATGGCTGGCGCTACGGCACAGATTGGGATTTCGCCGATACCTTTAGCGCCGAAAGGGCCATCGGGCTCCGGATCTTCAACGATAAGCGCGTGAATTCTATCCGGCACGTCGAGCGTCGTGGCAATCTTGTAGTCCATCAGGCTCGGATTGGCGATGCGCGCGCCGTCCCACACGACCTCTTCAAATAGAGCGAAACCGAGACCCTGAACAAAACCGCCCTGTATCTGTCCCTCCACCGAGACTGGATTTATAGCCTTTCCGACGTCACAACATGACCAGGCCTCGCGAACTTCCGCCTTGCCTGACGCCTCATCGACTTCGACGTCACAAACGACTGTGTTGAACGCAAAAACACCGATTTGTGGGAACGGGAGACCGCTCACGACCGTTCGCTTCGGATCGATCGTCGGCTTGTCATATACTAGACTATTGCTGCCGATGATCGGACCGCCTACAGCCCAGTGGGCGCGCAGCGAGACATCCTGAAACGTGACCTCTCTTTGCGGAACGCCAACAATGCCCATGCGCCCCCCTTCACGTAGTTCGAGATCGGAGACGGCGCACTCGAGCATTTCAGCTGCGTGCGATTTGATCTTCTGTGTGACCTCTTCGGCTGCGGCTATCACGGCCCGCCCAGTCATGTAAGTCACACGACTGGCCGTCGTGCCCCAGTTGAACGGTGAGCCATCAGTGTCGGGACTTGCGAGCGCGACGCGCTCGACAGGAATTTTAAGCGCATCCGCGCATATCTGCGATAGGACCGTGTCCGATCCCTGCCCGATATCAACTGCGCCTGTGTTCAATACTACCGTGCCATCTTCCAATAAACGTATGATTGCGGCGGTGCCGAGCAGTCCGCAGATGTGCGCAGTGGAAGCTACGCCTAGAGATCGTCGCTTGCCGTCAATAACCGCTCGATCTTTCCGTCTGTCCCACTGCGACGCTATCCGTGCGGTGTCGAGGGTTTTCACGAAACCATCAGAGTGTATCGGTGCTCCGCCGACCCATTGATCTCCGGCTCGCACCGCGTTCATTCGGCGTAGCTCAATGGCATCCATACCGAGACGTTCGGCGAGTTGATCAATTTGAATCTCCGTAGCAAACGAGACCTGGGGGTTGCCAAAACCCCGAAAGGCGCCAAAACGAAGCTTGTTTGTGTAGTACAGCCGCCCACTTGAGTGGAAGTTAGGGATGCGATACGGGCCGCGGGCCATCCACAGCGAAAAGCCCATGACGCCGGGACTGTCGTCTCCATAGGCACCACAGTCAACGATGGCATCGACCTCACGCGCAACGATCTTGCCGTCACGGCGGGCGCCAGTCTTAGCGCGAATCCTGTAGGGGTGCCGGAGGCGCACTAATTCAAAATCTTCCTCACGACTGAGCACGAGCTTGACAGGGCGAGCAGTTGCGAGCGCCAGTGCGGTAACCATGCCCTGGACGTGCATCTCCATCTTGTTGCCAAATCCACCTCCAACGCGAGGTGTGACGCAACGCACCTTGGACATCGGCAACCTAAGCGCATCACAGACGTTAGCCTGCACGCGGAAAACCGATTGATTGGCAGACCAAATTGTGACTCTGTCGGCGGCATCAACCTCCGCCAGGGCGCCGCA
>CAWKBE010000014.1:0-267322 GCA_963847785.1 uncultured Alphaproteobacteria bacterium | reverse complement strand
TGGCCTATCTCGTCGGGATCGATATTGGCGGCACCTTCACGGACGCACTCCTGTTGGAGAATGAGGGGGTTGCGCGTCTATCTCAAGACACCCACGACGCCGACGGAACCGGGAACGGGCGTCAACAATGCGCTGGCTATCGCCGAGAGCGAGCTAGGCCTTCCTACGGGTTCTCTGCTGTCTGAAGTGACCTATTTCGGCCTCGGCACCACGGTGGCGACTAATGCGCTGATCGAGCGCAAGGGGGTCAAGACCGGACTCTTCACCACGACCCGCGGCTTCCAGGATACCATTCTCCATCAACGCGGCATGGGGCACTGGGCGGGGCGCCAGTTGCAGGAGGTGATGCATTATTCCGAGCGCCGCCAACCTGAGCCGATCACTCCCGGCGCTCTTTGATCGAAGAGGTGACCGAGCGGGTCGACTACAAAGGCGCCGTCGTCGCTCCTCTGCGACGAGGCCGAACATGTGCGCCGCGCCGTCAAGGCCTTGATCGAAAAAGGCGTACAAGCGATCGCGGGTGTCTGTTTGCTGTGGTCGTTTCACAATCCTGCGCACGAACGCCGAGTGGCTGAGATCGCGCGAGAGACGGCGCCCGAAAATTACCTGACCACTTCGCATGAATTGGCCCCCGTGCTGGGCGAATACGAGCGCACCGCAACCACGGCCATGAACGCCTATCTCGGGCGAGTAGTTCAAAGATATGAACAACCTCGACACCGCGCTGCGTGAGCGCGGCCTCAAGGGATCTTGCGTATCCTCCGATTCCGGGTGGCGGATCTTATCATGCCCGAGGCCTGTAGCCTTTCGTCGGTGTCGATCCCTCACTTCAGGCCCGACGGTGCGGTGTCACGCAAGTGCCCGCCTCGCCCGCCGTCTTGGTACGCTGAACGTCATCACCACCGACATGGGCGGCACCTCCTTCGACGTGGGCCTGATCCTGGATTATGAGCCTGTCGTTACACCGATGACCGAAGTTAACGGCTATCCACATCCTGAAGCCGGCGGTGTTGGTGAAGGCAATTGGCGCTGGTGGTGGTGGATCGCGCGGGTGATTGGCGGCCGTCGACCGTGGGGCCCGACAGCGCCGGCGCGGTTCCTGGCCCGGTCTGCACAGCCGCGGGGCACCGAGCCAACGGTTACAACGCCGACTGCGCGCTTGGCATCCTCGACCCCGACGATTCCCTGGGTGGCACCTTCCCCACTGGACCGCGGTGCGGCCGAGCGCGCCATCCACGACCGCATAGCAGTTCCTCTCGGAATCGAACGTGAGGCGGCCTCCGGCATCAAAGCGATCGCCGATCACCGCATGGCCGACTTGCTTGACACGCTAACCGTCGGCCAAGGCCATGACCCACGCGATTTCGTCATTTTCGCTTATGGCGGCGCGTCGGGCAGGCGTCATTGCCATCGTTTCGGTGCCGAATTGGGCGTGCAGTCAATCATTGTTCCCGCCACTGCCACGGTGCATTCGGCATTCGGCGCGGTTATCAGCGATCTGCATGTTTCGAGTGAAATATCCGACCCGATGCAAGCCTTCCACTGGACGATCCCAACAATTTTCGACCCTGAGCGCATTAACCGCCATTTTGCGGCATTGGAGAGTGGAATAACCGCAGAACTGATCGCAAGCGGCGCCAAGCCGGACAGTATCGCGATCCAGCGGTTTGCGGACTTGCGCTTCCGCATGCAGAGCAAGGGTCTGGCAGTACCGGTGGAACCCGGGCAGCTAACGGCTACCTCGATCACGCGCATGATGGACCGCTTCGTGGACCAGTTCGCCGAACTCTTCGGTGAGGAGGCGGTCTTCGAGGGTGCGGGGGCTGAGCTTGGTCGCTGCGCGTCCAGGCCAAGGGCGCGACGGCCGCCCTCGCGTTGCCCGCGTGACGAGTGCACACAGTGAAGGTGGCCACGTGCCGTCATCTCGCCGGCTGTATTTACGGCCCCGAAACCGGAGAGGCGCTAGTAGACGTGGTGCGCGGTGCTGCGCTTCGCCGCGGTGATCGGGTTCGCAGGCCCGGCGGTCATCGAACATCCCGGCACTACCATTTTTGTTGGTCCAGGCCAGACGGCTGTTATCGACGATTTCGAGAATACCGTGATCGAGCTCCGGGAAAGCGTCAGCTACTCGACGAATGTGGAAATCGTGCGGCGCCCCCGCAGCGCACAGGTGCAGCGGATCTCATTACGCGCGAGGTAATTCGCAACCGGCTTAATGCAATCGTGGCACAGCAATCGCTGGTGCTCAAGAACGTCTCGGGCTGACCGCTTCGCCGAGGCCAACGACTGAACACCGGTCTGTACATGCCTGATGGCCAGATCGTTGGAATGGGCCCACGCAACAACATTTTCTTCTCCGGCGCGATGGAGGAGGTAGTCAAAAGCATCATCAGCGATTTCGGCGAGGCCAGAATCGAAGATGGTGACGTGTTTATCACCAACGACCCTTATCGCGGCGCAATGCATCTGCCTGACGTCACCATGCTGATGCCGGTGTTTTGCGAGCGATAGCCACATCGCTTGGGTGGGGTCGTGCTGCCATTTGCTCGATCTGTGGGAGGTATGACGCCCTCGAGTTTTGCCCGGATGCAAGCCAAATCTATCAGGAGGGACTTCGCCTGCCGCCGTTGAAGCTGATCGATGGCGGTTCGATGCGTGCAGGAGTTCTGGAAGCTGATTTCGACTGCTTCGCGGCTGCCGGCCAACGTCGAACTCGACCTCAAGGCGATGATCGCCGCCAACACCCACGCTCGCGAAAAGGGCTGCTACGGCTCGTCGACCGCTACGGGGCTGAAGAAGTGGTCGCGCACTATGCAGGGAATGCTCGACTGGTCCGAGATGCGGTTGGCCGAGCGCCTCTCCACCCTGCCTGACGGAAGTTGGCGCGCTCGTACTTACTTTGACCATGACGGGCGAGCACCGAACTTGGTGCGCGTCGCGGTAACAGCCACAAAACGCGGTGACCGGCTACTGTTCGACTATTCGGAATACCTCCGATCAGACCGCGGGTATCTACCAGCACGTTCTCAGGCCTTCGCGGCGGCGTGTTGGCGGCGTTGTTGCCGGTGCTCGCATTTGACGTCCCTTGGAACTCGGGTCTTCTGCGCCGTGTAGAGGTGCGCTGTCCTGCGGGGAAGGTGGTCAACGCGGCGGAGCCGGCAGCTTGCGGAGCCTCGACGGAATCGGGGCCGCGCCAACTTGTGCAGAGCACTGCGAAAACTGTGCTGTCGTTAATGGTCAGCTCTCATCCCCGACTGCGTGCCGAGGCGATGGCAGGTACGACCGGCGCGATCCCAGCCTTCCATATGGGTGGCATCAGATCAATATGGCCATCATTTCGGCGGTGCGTTCACCGACATCCTGGCCGGTGGTGGTGGGGCAACTGAACGGCGCCGGGGTATCGATGTCGCCGGCCCACACGAAATGCTGGCCTACCGCTTAACAATCTGTCGAAGGCGACGAAGCGCATTTCCCCATCCTGGTGGTTACGCCGAGCCATCGGGCGCGACACCGGCGGGGCAGGTCGGCATGCCGGCGGAGCCGTTGAGCTCGGCTATCACCGTGCACGATGCACCGTTTCTGCACCGCGTGTTGATGGGCGATAGCCTGGCCATGCCGTCAACGCCTGGCATTCACGGCGGCATGCCCGGCGCAACGGTCGGACTACGGATCGGGCGCGGCACTGATGTCAATGCCGCGCTCGCCGAAGGGCGCTCCGTGACGGGCGTGGACCACCTCGCTGGCGAGATAATCGGCTTCATCGGCGTTCCAGGCGAAATGATGCTCGGCCCGGGCGACGTACTCGACTGGACGTTCCACGGTGGCGGCGGCTGGGGAGACCCGCTCGAAGCCGATCTCCACTCAGTCGTGTCCGATGTCGGGAAGAAGCCCGCATTACTACTTCTGCCGCTGCTAAAATTTACTGGGGTCATCATCACCAAAGCGGAGTCGATGCCAAAGCCACGAAAGAGCATCGCGAATTGGGACCGGGCGCAGCGACGCGCATGGCCGAGCGAGGTAAACCTCGCCGACCGGCCCGAAATCGCCCCAGCCGAAAAGCCGCGCCAGATTGGCGATCATCTCGTGTTGCTCACAGGCCTCGAAGGTCGACATTTCTTCGGCTGCGATTGCGGCCAGGTGCTTTCTCCGCGGAAAAAAATTGGAAACCCTTCGCGGGGCGCGCGAACCTCCAGGCGGACGATCTTGGGCCAAAGTTGCATCTGCACAAGGACCTGGTGCTCGCCCGATGCCTATGCTTGTCCAGGCTGCGGCGCATCCTCTCATCGAAGTGCGCTGGAATACCGACCTGCCGCTGCACGACATCGAATTGCAAGGCTAAGGGAGGCGAATATGAATGCGCCCATTCACAACGATATCGCCATGCGCGCCGATCTGCTGGCTGCGGTCGACCAGCTTGCGGACCTGATCGCGGAGACGGCATCGAAATCCGAGGAAAGGCGTGCGCTCTCACCGCGCGCTCTTGCCGCTCTGAAGGACGCTGGCCTTCTGCGCATGCGCGTGCCGCTCGAGGCCGGCGGCATTGGCGTCACGCCGGTCACGATCATGCAGTCGCTCGCCGCGATCGCCGAGATCGACGTCGCCACCGCCTGGAACGTAATGGTGATGAACAACAGTCGCTGGCTTCATCGCCTCGTTTCTTCCCGAGCCAGGTTTCAGCGAGGTCTGGGCCAACGGTGTGCCGAATTGCGCCGGCGTGGCGCCCCCCTATGGTGAGGCGATCCCTTGCGAGGGCGGCTGGCGCGTCACCGGCCGCTTCCGCCTGTGCAGCGGCGTGCCGCAGGGCGGAATGGTTGCGGCTTTCGACGATGACCCGGGAAACGCCGTCGCTTCGGCTTTTCATTATCGTGCCCAAGTCGGCGGTGACGGTGCTCGACAATTGGAGCGTTGTCGCGTTGAGCGGCACGGGCAGCAACGACGACGCGCTCGACGATTGTTTCGTCCCGCAATACATGACCTTCTACGAGGAGAAGTGCCTGCGTGGCGGCCCTCAGCACCGCCAGCGCGGCCTTACCGCCTCGTCCTACGAGCACACCGGCGATCCTCTCGCCATCGCCCGCCGGGCTTTGCGCGAGGCGGCGGGTGTGCTGAAGCAAGCGACGCATCGAAACGCGGCTCAATCGCCTCGGCCGCTTGCAGGTGCAGCCAGTACGCCATCACCGCTCTGGTGACCGAACGTCTCGAGCGCGACTTCGCGGCGCTCGCCGATCTCTCGATCGACGCCGGATAGTATCGGCACCGACAATCTCGCAATGTCCGCGCACGCCACCGATCTTGCGCAGGAATGCGTCGAGTTCGCTTACCGCATCGCCGGCGCGGCGGCGCTGTACAAGCCCAACGTGTTCGAACGCCTGTTGCGCGACGTCCATGGCGCTACCCAGCATATCGGCGTGCATGACGGACATTACACGGACCTTGGCGGTCGCATCGTCGATGGCAAGAGGGCGGCATGAGAATCGACGTCCACGCCCATTACAACCCGCCGGACTATTTCGCCGCGCTGAGGGCGGCGGGCGGCTCAGAGGAGCTGAGCATATTTCGCGCGCTCGGCCATATCTGGAAGCCTGGATCGGCGACGGCGGTGATGGGCGCGGACAAGGCGACGCTGAAGCGCCGGCTTGATGACATGGACGCCGCCGAGATCAACAAGCAGATCCTCACATCGGCGCCGCCCATCCGTATCTCCGGCGTGAGGACGATGCGGTGCGCGTCGCACGCGACCACACGACGCCTACGCCGCCTTGCTCGCCGAGGCACCGTCGCGCCTACTCGCCTTCGCCATGCTGCCGCTGCCGCATGTCGCGGCGGCGCTCGCCGAACTCGACCGCGCGCTGGCCCGGCCCGGTGTGGTCGGCCTCGCGCTCGGCGCCTCCGCTCAGCAGATCCCGCTCGACGACGCGAGATTCTCGCCGCTTTGGGAGGAACTCAACCGCCGCCGCGCCGTCGTCTACATCCATCCTCGGCAGCGAGATCACCGGTGTCGTCGGCTGCACCGAGTTTCACTTGGCGCCAGACTTCGTCGAGCCCGGCCGAAATCGCCGTTTGCGCCGGCCGCATCGTCGCCACGGGCCTGCTTATCGCTATCCCGACGTGCGCATCGTGCTGGCGACGTTGGGCGGCGGCATGCCGTTTCTGGCGCGACGCTTCGATCGCGGGCTCAGACAGGACTATCCCGAACTGCATGAAAGGATCGGCGGGGTCTTGCGCCATCTGCCGCGATTTTACGTCGATACGAGCGTAACCGAGGAGCCTGATGCGCTGCGGGCGGCCAAGGAGACGTTTGGCGCGGATCGCATTCTGCTGGGCAGCGACTATGCACGTCCCAACCAATCGACCGCCGATGCAGTGCGATACGTCGGCGGCTCACGTTTCTTGACGCCTGAGGAAAAGGAGGCGGTCTTCGCAGGTAATGCAACCAAACTGTTCGCCTGAGAAGCGATGGGCCGAGCCATGCGTAATGTAGGACTTCGTCGCGCTATCTAATTTGCAGATCTAGCCACGCACAACAACAACGCACGGGAGGAAGACATGACCAACGCGCCAGTTGTTTCCATATCGATCTTTTCGCCGACGACGTTCTGATCGATCCCTATCCGACCTACAAGGCCTTGCGCGACACTGCCTCCGTCGTGCATTTGCCGGCAAACGACGTGTATGCGCTTACCCGCTATAGCGCGATCCGCGCCGCGCTGGGCGATTACACGACGTTCTCGTCCGTCAAGGCCATCGGCTTCAATCCGCGTGACCGAGGCGCTTCAAGGCACGTCGCTCGCCTCCGATCGCCCATCACACGCAGTTGCGGGGCGACGCTCGCGGCCGATCTCATCCCACGAAAGTTGCGCCGCATCGAAAAAGCAGATTTCCGCAAGAGCCGAAGCGCTGGTCTGCGAGCTCGCGGCGGGCGGCGGCTTTGAGGCGATCGATGGGCTCGCGCGTGCGTTCCCGCTGGAGATTGTCGCCGATCTCATCGGCTTCACCGGGCAGGTGAAGGCGAACATGCTGCGGTGGGGTCAGGCGGCGATGGAGGATGGCTCGATCGACCCGCGCACCATGGAGAATTTCCTGATCGCCGGCGAACTCTATGGATGGTGCAGCCAGGTCACGGCCAATGATCTGTCCGAAGGCTCGGTCGGCCGCGGTATTTTCGACGCTGAGGCGCGCGGCGAAATTCCGGCGGGATGTCCGGCCACATCATCCACCAATACCTTGGAGGTGGCATCGACACGACGATCGCGTCTATCGGAAATATCGTCGCGCTGTTCGGTCGCCACCCCGACCAGTTCGAGCGCGTGCGGAAAGACGCCTCCCTGGTTTCGTCGACCTTCTACACGAAGTGCTGCGCTATTACGCGCCCATACATGCCTGGGGGCGACGCGTCTCCCGCACCGTGGAGATCGACGGAGCGACGTTGCCGGAAGGCGCGCACGTCGCCATCCTTTTCGGCGCTGGGAACCGGGACGAGCGCCAGCTACTCAGGACGATCCCGACGTATTCAACGTGGCGCGCGATCCTTCGGACCACCTGTCTTTCGGCTACCGGTCCGCATGGCTGTGCCGGGCAGGGACTGGCGCGTATGGAAGGTCATGCCGGTCATCGCCGCTCTCGCCAAGCGTGTGCGTCCCGTTCAAGCTGGGTGAAGCGGTGAAGAAACCCAGCAACCTCACGCAGAGCTTCGACAAGCTCCCGGTGTACGATGTCGCCGTCGCCTGAGGAGCAGAGCGTCCCGCCGGACGTGGCCCGAGGATCCCAGGTCGACCGCACGCGCTGCGAAGGTCATGGCTTGTGCGTCCCGTAAGGCGCCTGAACTGCTCCGTCACGACGAAAACGGAGAGCTGGTGATCGATGCGCATGAGCTCGGCGGTGGAGCGCTCGAGGCAGCGCGCGCCGCCGTGCGTGTTTGTCCCGTCGCCGCCTTGCGGCTTATCTGAAACATTAAACGCAGAAGCTCTGGTGCAAATCGAGCACGCAGAAAACATGAAGCGATCATTCACGACACTTGCTCACTTTATCTAAACAAAAAGCTCGAGGGAGAGTTCCATGTCCAGCAGTACCCAACAACGGAAAATAAAGAGGAGTTCTCGCGCTCGTGGTCGGGCATTGCGCGGGCATCATCGATCTGATTGGGCTACCCGTTTGGGTCGGCAGTTCGATCTCGCAATACAAGTTTGACCCGCAACAAGCGGGGGCCTTGTCACGCTTGTCCCTGATCGGCGCATCCGTGGCGAGCCTTTTCTTTGCGCCGCGCTTCACTCGCACCAATCAAAAAGTCGCAGCAGTTTCCGGCTTCTTCATTGCAGCCGTTGCCTTCGCGCTGTCATCGCAAAATGCCCGCATTCCCGATCCTCGCAGTCCTGCATTTTATTGGCGGCCTGGCGGCGGGCACTGCCCTTAGCTTCACCCATGGCACGATTGGCCATGCGGCGAATCCGCATCGCACTTTTGCTTATGCCGGCTTTGCGCTTGGTATCTTCGGAATTATCTTTCTTGGCGCAACGCCCAACATTGTCGCGAAGTTTGGCGGCCCATCGTTGTTCTACACCTTCGTGGTAATTATGGGCGTTGCGACGCTAGTAACGTTGCTGTCTTCCGAAGCCGACCCGCCACATCGCTGCGGACGACGCTGAAGAAGGCAAAGTTCTTCCGCCACTTGCGCCAGCGGTCTGGCTCTTGATTATTGCCACCGGCATTTTGTCGATGGCTCAGGCGATGACACTCAGCTTCTTCGAGCGCGTTGGTATGGACGCGGTTTTCGGTCTTCGACTGGGTGACTGGAGCACTGATTATTTACGGTATCTGCGCCGTTCCCGGCACCAATCGCCGCCGTTTTGGAAAAGCGCATTGCCGCCACAACCGTCATCAGCACTATGCCGATCTTGCAAGCTATTTGTTCGGTAACCGCGATGACAACCACGAACTACGTGGCTTATGCGCTCAGCGGCGGGTTGATGGCCTTCACCATCATCTTCGTCCACACTTATGCCTTTGGCCTCATGGCCCGGCTTCTTGAGCCCACTGGCCGCGCCGTTGCCGGAACCCCGGCCATGCTGATGGTTGGCTCCGCGATTGCGCCATTCATTGGCGGAACACTCGTCAAGTTCTTCGGCTTCACAGCTGTCGGCATCGCTGCTGACGACAGTGTGCTCGTGATCATCGAACTGCTGCTCTATAACAGCGCACGCAAATCGTGACCGGCCGCGAAGGTGTATCGAACGAAAAAGTGGCAGCAATGCACTAGGGCAGTTCGCGATTAGGGAGCAAGCGCCTAACACCCCCCAATGGAGCGGCTTTGCTGCAAAAGCGGTGCCAAAAAGTAACTTGGTCGACGCTGATCGCCGGCTTCGTCGGTCTCGGCTTCTTTGCTTATTGCGGATCGAAGGGAGGGCTCCGGTGCCATCGCAGCCGCCTGATCCAGAAGCATTTGATCGGATTTCGGAGAGAACCGCCGCGAGGCGGTCTCTCGTTTGCGCTCGCAGAAAATATTGCAGTGCATGAGGTTACCAATTTTGGCGACCTCGCCGCCACGCCGTCCGGCCGCGTGTCCGTTATTGGAGGTCTTTCTGCCGCCGGCCGTTAACAAGCGTCCCTTATCGCGAAACCGCGTTAGCTCAGGGCAAGGTGACAGGCGGCAAACTACGACGCGCGAAAGCGAACCACGCTGCGACCACCAAAATTAGTCCTGCTAACAACGCAGGTTGTGGCACTGCCTCAGCGGTGATCCACCCCTCCCCACTGCTCCAGGCGGGGACCACCCCCGCCGCGCCGGCCGAGGGATCCGTAACATCCCTACCTGGTCCACGCAGCAGCAGGCAGTTGCCTAAGACATCGCATAATCGAACAATAACCTTGCTAGCCTATCTGTGCCCCGCCAAATATCCTTGAAAGGCTCCGGCGACATCGCGGTGTAACGCACTGTGTTCGTGATGCTGGCGTGGCCAAGGAAGTGATCCAGGCGACTGGTGTCCTCCCCTCCCAGCCAGGGCGTAGCCCGTGCTGTGTCTGAGCATGTGGACATGCACAGGGAATGGGAGTTTCGCAGCTCGCCCGCTCTCTCAATCATGCGCCCAATGCCCATGCGACCGAATGGATGGCCCCGCCCACTCACGAAAACATAGGCCGACTTGATTCCATCGAGTGTGTAGCGGCGCTGAAGCGCCTTTAGTCCGGCCAGCTCATCACGTTCGAGATAATGCGTGCTGTCGTCGCTGCCTTTGAGACGGCGCACGATGATGGTCCGCTTGGCCAAGTTGATGTCGTCCCAGCGTAGATCGCACGCCTCGCTCGACACGCAGCCCGTGGCGATAGATCAGTAGACCGATCAGCCAGTCTCGATGACCATGCCGGTTCCGCCTCTAAGGGCAGCCAGCAGTCTGTCCACCTCATCCTCGGTGAGATGCTCGCGAACTCGGTATGCCTCATTCGGCTTGCGCCCTTGCTTCACTGGTCGCATTTCAGATTGTTCGACAAGCGTAAGTTGCATTGATTTCATTGGCCTAACCCCTTGGCCGATAACTCGACTGTTTGCATAATAATATAGAAAGCGACCAGTAAATCAAGGCTCCAGAGGGGCCCGCGATCTCCCGCGCGCCAGTCCACAGATGAACTGTTCGATTTACGTCCATTGACGTCGTGCTCGATAAGCTTTGGTCTCGAGCACCGAGCTGCTTACCGTTCGAGGTGTGCTCGATCCACTCCTCCTCGGTCATCGGTTTCTCCGAGATAACGTAATGGCCCATCTCGGCCTCGACGTTAGCACGTCGCGCCAGCGATCCCTGCGTCTATTTTTCAACCAAAAAATTATGGCGGTGACGTTTGGGGCTGCTCCGTTCCATCCGATAGCGAGGCGATAGAGGCTATCTTCGACGCGGTCATCGAACGATCTTTTCCGGCCTTTAGGCCCGAGAAATTCCGGATATTTTTTCTTCCAATTATCGAGCGTCGCATGATTGATATTCAGCTCGTCAGCAATTTCTTCCTCGATTGCACCGAAGCGCGCACACGCTTTCGCAATCAAATCTATCGGGACGAAAATTGGATTTGCGCCCGCGTTTCTGTAGCTGATCTTTTGGTTTCGGTTTGGTCATGTCAATGCGTTAGACGGCCGGCGTCTTTGACTATACTTCCCCTTCCGTCGCCCTCCCCCTCCCGCGAGGAGGGTGGAACACGGTCTTGGGCAACGATTTCCAGACGCTATGCCGGGCGTCCCTTACGGGGACCAGTCGCCTCCCCCGATAGCCCTAAGGCCATTCTGATGGGGGTCGTTTTAGCCTCGGTGTGTCTCTCGTCTATCGTCATCGGCGAGAGGGGCCGGAACCTTGGGCATGGGGCTTCATCGTCCCTTCCGTCCAAGTAAGAGCCCGCGTCGTTGCCGGTGTCCTATTGGTCAGAACCGACTTTCTGGTCGGGCTACTTGAGCGGCACCGACACGCTCGCGATCATTCATCGAGACCAAATCACTTGGGCCGTGAAAAGGTCGGCGACGGGAAGAAGATCAGGGAGAAGACCCATCACGCGAACCGCGAGGGTCGTCCGTGGATCGTGATGGCGGCGGGAACCTCCGAGCAGACCCGCCATCGCGGGGCTCACGGCCGACCAACGCAGCAACATGCGTTCGTCAGCGCGCGAGCGCCGTGTTGAGGGCCTCCGTGTTGTTAGCTCTAGTAGTGTGGGGTATTGCGCGAGCGACCTCGACGCAGCGAGCTTCTGCTAACGCCTTTCGGCCAGCGTCGTACCTCGCGAGGTTCGCGCTCATGCGCCGCCCCACAACTTCCGTTTTCAGGATCGGAGGTGGTGGCAGTCTGGATCGTCGTTTCTGTCCCAATAACTGTCCCGGCGCGCCCTCTGCCGGGCGCGCCCAAGGGAAGCAAGGCGTTGATTTGTTTGGAGATGTATTGGTCGGAGTGGCAGGATTTGAACCTGCGACCCCCTCGTCCCGAACGAGGTGCGCTACCAGACTGCGCTACACTCCGACAATAGGCCGCGCTTATACAATCCGCATCCGGGGGCTGCAAGCGCCACCCATTTTGGCTAATGAGTTACGTAAGGTGACCCATGACAGCCATGTTGGCAACACGCATTGCCCGGGCCGATGCCGCATCGATCGCGGACGCGGTACGCATCCTTGCCGCCGGCGGCCTCGTCGCATTTCCGACCGAGACCGTCTATGGCCTCGGCGCGGATGCGACGAACGGGCGCGCCGTGGCGCGCCTCTACGAAGCCAAGGGCAGGCCGGCGTTCAATCCGCTTATCGCCCATGTCGTCGACCGGCAGGCGGCGCAACGGCTCGCGCGCTTTGACGCCGACGCGACCAAGCTCGGCGCCGCGTTCTGGCCCGGACCGCTGACGCTCGTGCTGCCGAAATCGGCAGATTGCCCGGTGGCGGAGCTCGCGACCGCCGGTCTCGACAACGTCGCGGTCCGTGTTCCCAGCCACACCGTCGCGCGCGATATCCTCAAGGCCTTCGTCAAGCCGGTGGTCGCGCCCTCGGCCAACCGTTCCGGTCATGTTTCGCCGACCACGGCTGAACATGTGCAGGCCGATCTGGGCGGCCGTATCGATCTCATTATTGACGGCGGAGCGACGGCGGTCGGCGTTGAGTCGACGATCGTCGCCTGCCTCGGGGACCCGCTGCTGCTGCGGCCGGGCGGCGTGCCGCGTCCAACCATCGAGCGCGTGCTTGGGCGCACGCTTGCCGACGCCGCTAACCGCGGCGAAAACTCACCGCTCGCGCCCGGCATGCTCACCTCGCATTACGCGCCGCGGACGCGCATGCGGCTTAGCGCCGACCGGGTCGCGCCGGGCGAGGCCTTGCTCGCCTTCGGTTCGGCGCATGTCGCCGGCGTCGGGCACGCCAAGAAGGTGCTCAACCTTTCGCAGCACGGCGATCTGGTCGAGGGAGCGGCCAATCTATTCTCGCACCTCCGGGCGCTCGATATGGCGGGCGCAAGCGCGATCGCGGTCACGCCGATCCCGGACGAAGGTCTCGGCGAAGCCATCAACGACCGTCTTGGACGCGCGGCCGCGGGGCGGTAGAGCATGATCCGGGAAAGGCCTGCCCGGACTAATGCCGGTTTTCCGATCATGCTCAAACGAAAGACCGAGGCCCTGAGGATGCGCCGGCGCGAAATCTGGCTTATCTAGAGCGCAATCGCTTTAGGTTGAATTGATTGTCGCTCCAACATATTCATGGAGCACGATCTTTTTCGAAAAACCGGGTTTCCACTTTTTCGGATCATGCTCTAATTGGCGGCAACGGACGCGCTATCATGCTCGACAAGTCTGCAACGCCCACGGCCCCATCGCTCCTCGCCCGCTTCGCCGCGATCGTTGGCGAGAAATATGCCATCACCGATCCGCAAATTCAGGCACCCTATCTCGTCGAGATGCGCGATCTGTATCGCGGGCGAACGCCGATGGTGCTGCGGCCCGCCTCGACCCAAGAGGTTGCGGCGATTCTCAAGCTTGCAAACGAGACGGCGACGCCGATCGTGCCGCAAGGCGGCAATACCGGCCTGGTCGGCGGGCAGACCCCGCACAACAATGAAATTTTACTGTCGCTGACGCGGCTCGACCGCATCCGCAACGTCGACCCGACCTCGAATACCATCACTTGCGAAGCGGGCGTCACGCTGCAGCGGGCGCGCGAAGCCGCCGCCGCGGTCGATCGTCTTTACCCCCAACTCCTGCCCTCCGAAGGCACCTGCACCATCGGCGGCAATCTCTCCACCAACGCCGGCGGCACCGCGGCGCTGGCTCACGGCGTCGCGCGTTCGCACGTGCTCGGCATCGAGGTGGTGCTCGCCGACGGCCGCGTTCTTCAGGACCTCAACAAGCTGAAGAAGGACAACACCGGCTACGACCTGAAGAACCTGTTCATCGGCGCCGAAGGCACGCTCGGCGTGATCACCGCGGCGGTATTGCGTCTGGTGCCGCGGCCGCGATCGGTCGAGACCGCCTTCATCGCCCTTCCGTCGCCGGAGGCGGCGCTTGATCTCCTCTCGATCGCCACGGAGCGCGCCGGCGGCGGCGTCACCAGCTACGAGCTAATGCCGCGCGAGGGAATGGAAATCGTGCTCCGCTACACCGCGGGCTGCCGCGATCCGCTGGCGGCGGCGCATCCCTGGTACGTGCTCATCGAGCTGTCGTCGCAAAGCGTCAGCGGGCTGCGCGAGGTGATGGAGGATGTGCTGACCCAAGGCGTTGAACAAAGCCTGATCCTCGACGCCGCCATCGCCGAGAGTCTCGAACAGACGAAGGCCTTCTGGCGCATCCGCGAGAATTTCGGCGAAGCGCAACGCCATGCCGGCGGCTCGATCAAGCACGACATCTCGGTGCCGGTCGCGGCGGTGCCGGCGTTTCTCCGGGAAGCACAAGCCACGGTTACCGCGCTCATCCCCGGAGCGCGCCCGCTGCCGTTCGGTCATCTCGGGGACGGCAACATCCACTACAACGTCACACAGCCGGCCGGCGCCGACAAGGCCGGTTACCTCAAACACTGGGACGAAATGAACGCTGCCGTCTTTGCCGTCGTGAAGAAATACGGCGGCTCGATCTCGGCCGAACACGGCGTCGGCGTGATGAAGCGCGATCTTCTGCCGTCGGTGAAAGACCCTGTTGCGCTCGATCTCATGCGCAGCCTCAAAGGCCTGCTCGATCCCAAGCGTATTTTGAACCCCGGCAAGGTCCTCTAGGGCGGTTAGAGCATATGCTTGGAGCATGATCGTTTCGAAAAACCAGTTTCCACCCCCGGATCAAGTCCGGGGGCAGGCATTTTTCGAATCGCGCTCTAAATCCGTGGTCCGCCGTCGCAGACGAGAACTTGGCCGCTGACATAGTCCGATTCCGGAATACAAAAGAGATAGATGGCGCCCGCAGCCTCTTCCGCCGTTCCCGGACGGCCGAGCGGGATACTCGGCATCAGCGCTTCGATCGTTCGGACGTCGAGACCGACCTTGAATTGCTCGCCCTTGATATCGATGAGCGCCGGCGCGCCCTCGATGCGCTGCGTCAAGCGGGTGTCGATGTAACCGAACGCAACGCAATTGACGTTGACCCGGTAGCGTCCCCACTCCTTGGCGAGCGTCCGGGTAGCTCCGATCAGCGATGCTTTTGCGGCGGAGTAGGCAAATTGCGTGGCTGCGCCGTAGAGCCCCGACACGGAGGAGACGTTGACCACCTTGCGGTGCCTGGGCGAGCCCGATTCCTCCTCGCGTCTGGCTGCGGCACGGAAATGCGGCTGCGCGGCGCGCAAAATCCGGAACGGCGCGGTCGCATGCACGTCGATCATGGCGTACCATTGCGCGTCGCTCATGTTCTGGATCGCTGTGTTCCAGATATAGCCCGCATTGTTCACGATGATGTCGAGATCGCCGAAGGTCTCGAGCGCCGCGGCAACCGCTTTCTCGCCGAAGTCCGGAGCGGCGATATCGCCGATGAGCACCACTGCATTGCCGCCACCCGCAGTGATCGCCGCCACCGTTTCCGCGGCGGCATTCGCATCGAGCTCGCTGACCACGACCCTGGCGCCGCCGTCGGCGAGCTTGCGTGCGACCGCTGCGCCAATGCCACGGCCCGATCCCGTGACCAGCGCCACCCTGCCGTCCAGAGAGCCCATGGCGTCCTTCTCCTCTTTTGTTCCCGCGGCTTCTTTTGATTGGCGCCGGTGTCCTCGACATCGGACTCGGCTACGGACTACAGTATTTGCAGCCGATAAAAGGACTTTGCCAAGGGGACGGAAATGCGCTTCGGGGTTTTCTACGAGCTCCAGCTACCGCGGCCCTGGAACAAGGGCGACGAACGCAACCTCTTTCACCAGGCGCTCCATCAGGTCCAATTGGCCGACCGCCTCGGCTTCGATTACGCGTGGGAGGTCGAACACCACTTCCTCGAAGAATATTCTCATTCCTCGGCGCCCGAAGTTTTCCTCGCTGCCGCCGCGGCTCTCACCAAATCCATCCGCCTCGGTCACGGCATCCGGCAGGTGATCCCCAACTACAATCACCCGGCACGCACCGCCGAGGGCCTTACCACCCTCGACATCATCTCCGATGGCCGCGTCGACTTCGGCATCGGCGAGGGCGCCACGCGGCTCGAGCTCGGCGGCTTCCGCATCCCGGCGAAGGAAAAGCGCGCCATGGCGCTAGAGGCCGCCGAGCAGATCGCCAACATGATGGTGCTGGAGCCCTATCCGGGATTCGAGGGCAAATATTTCTCCATGCCGTGCCGTAATGTGCTGCCCAAGCCGGTGCAGGTGCCGCATCCGCCGATGTGGATGGCCTGCACCAATCGCGACACCATCAAAATCGCGGCACAGAACGGCGTCGGCGCGCTCGCCTTCTCCTTCCTCGACCGCGACGAGGCACGGCGATGGTCCGATGTCTATTACGGCATCATCAAATCCGACGCCTGCGTGCCGCTCGGCCACGCGGTCAATGCCAACCTCGCCATGGTGTCGAGCTTCTCGGTGCATCGCGACCGCGCCGAGGCGATCCGGCGCGGCCATGAGGGCTTCGAGTTTTTCGGCTACGCACTTAACGCGCTGGTCGCGCACGACACGGTGCCAGGCCGTAGCAATCTGTGGAGCAACTATATGCGCCAGCGCGGAGACCGGACCGAGGCGGTCGTCGCGGCGGCGGAGCGCGTCGGCGCCTATTCCTCCGGAATCGGCACACCGCAAGACATGCGCAACCATCTCGAAATGTTCCAGGGAAGCGGCGTCGACCAGGTCATCTTTCTTCAGCAGGCCGGGCACAACCGCCACGACCACATCTGCGAGGCGCTGGAGTTATTCGCTGCCGAGGTGATGCCCGCATTCAAGGCGGAAGCGGCTGCGCGCGAAGCCCGCAAAGCCGAAGACCTCGCCCCCTACATCGCTACCGCGCTGAAGCGGAAAGCGTGGATGAAGCCGCTTGCCGATCATGAGATTCCGGTGGTCAAGGCTTCGGCCGAGAGGGCGCAGTTTGCGGACAGCGCCCGCCGCGGCGCAAACACGTCCGCGAAAGTCGAAGCGAGATAGCGGCCCTAGACCATGATTCGATCAGATTGAATCGTATCATTGTTTGAATGTTTGATTGGAGCATGATCTTACCCGAAAACCGGCTTCCGCTTTTCGGGATCATGCTCCAGTCGGAAGCGATCTCGAAACCGATCGGCAGCTTGCCAATCTCGACCCGCGCCGCTTCCGCCGCCTGGGCCGAGTTGGCAATGCGCTAAAAGCGCACATCGGCGGTTCCAATGCGGCGCCTCCCGTATCGTAGAGCATGATCTTTCCGAAAAACCGGCTTCCACTTTCCGGGATCATGCTCAGCGCACACTAAAACAGCGATAGCTGATCTTTCGGCTTCTTCGATCTTCGCGCAGTCGAGCCAAAGGTTGAATGCGTCCGGTGCGACGATGACCAGCATGCGGTCGTGTATGGCAGCGAGCGCGGTTTGCCCGTGTCGTGACGATCGCGGCCGTGTCGACCTCTTCGCCGTTCGGTCCGGTCCAGGTCTCCCACAGGCCAGCGAAGGTGATCGCCCCGCCGGATTTGGGCCGCACGAAATAGGGACGGGCGCTTCGGCGCGCCGGCGTTCCATTCATTGAAGCCGTCGGCGGGAATAAGGCAGCGCCGCCACCGCATGGCGTTGCGAAACGACGGTTTGTCGAGAACGTTTTCGGATCCTTCACCCAGGCGGGAAGGAATCCCCGGCGCACCAATGCGTACCAACGGGCGCCATCGACCAGCCGCACGATGGGAATGGGCTGCGTCAGCGCCACGTTGTAACGGGGCGGAAATTGGGCCGTTCGTCGTAACCGAACAAAGCCCTGACCGCGACCGCAGGCGAGGTGATGATATAGCGTGCGCACATTGGGATAAACTCTGAAATCTCCAGTCGGCGGATCACGGTTCGGCCAGCGCAATGGGGCCCCGGTTCCGATCATAGCCAAATGGGATCGGCCCTTGACCAGTACCAGCGGGCAATCGCGAAGTTATCCGACGCGGCCTTACCTTGCGGTCAGCGCCGTCATTTTCCGCGACGGCCGGGTGCTTATCGTGCGCCGGGCACGGCCGCCGGCGCGTGGCGTCTATACTCTGCCGGGCGGCGGCGTCGAACTCGGCGAGACGCTCGAACAGGCGGTGATCCGCGAGGTGCGCGAAGAGACCGGCCTTGAAATTGAGCCGATCGAGCTCGCCGGATATCGCCAGATGATCGCGCGCGACGCCGACGGAAGGATCGAGCGGCATTTCGTGATTCTACCGTTCGCGGCACGCTGGATCGCAGGCGAGGTTTCGCTGAATGAGGAACTGGCGGAGGCGAACTGGCTTTTGCCTTCCGAGCTTTCGCGGTTAAAGACCACCGAAGGTCTTGCCGCTATCGTCGCCGCCGCCAGTCAGCGCATCGCCGCCCGGCCTTAACCCGCGTCTCCACCGGCCGCACTGCCATGTTTGGCATTCGCCGTTTTCAAAGATTATGCTTTAAACAAAGCCCGATGCTTCGAACCTCCATTATTGTCTTGCTGTCACTGTCTCTCGGCGCCGGTCCCGCCGGTGCGCAGATTTTTGGACAGCCTTTTGGACAGCCGCAACCTCTGCAGGCACCCCGAGCTCAACCTCCGTTTCAAACGCAGCCGCAGTTTCGGCCGTTTGCGCCGCAATCCCCGCCGCAGTTAAAACCGAGGCCCGTTCAACCTAGCCAGCCTGGTCAGCCTCAGGCCCAACCCGCTTCTCCTCCGCAAAATACACCCGCTCCCTACGACCGCGACTTGCAGCGGCTCGCCGAGATTCTCGGCTCGCTGCATTTTCTGCGCGGGATATGCGGCGCCAACGAAGGCCAGAAGTGGCGCAATGAGGCACAGGCGCTCATCGACACCGAAGCGTCAGCCGGGGAGCGGCGCGATCTGATGATTGCGAGCTTCAACCGCGGCTATCGCGCGTTTCAGCAGAGCTACCGCACCTGCACGCCGGCCGCCGATTTCGCCATCCGCCGCTATCTGGCCGAGGGGGCCAAGATCGCCCGTGAGATCACTGCCCGCTACGCCAATTGACCGGCCTTTTTCGCCTTTAGCGCGCGCGAAGGCCCTTATCTAGCGGAATAAGCTTCCGAATTAACCCTTCCTCAAGGTTCGACTTAGCGTGTTCCAGCGCCGTGCTAACGTTGGCCTCGTCAGGGACGCCGGGCTGCGGCGATAAAGAATTCAATGAGCATTGCCACGCAAATTCCGGCGGCACACGACGCCATGGCCGATCATGAACAAAAGCGGCTTGCGCTTAGCTATCTGCAGCAGGCGTGGGCCGAGGCGAATCACGAAGGCATTGATGGCGATTGCCTGGCGCAAACCTCGCTTTTTCTGGCGCTCGCCGAGTTGATCTCGACCTACGGCGAGGAGGCCACCGCCCGCTATGCGGAAAGCCTCGCGCCACGCGTTCGCAACGGCGAATTTTCCGTCGAGATTTTGCGTCAATAGCAGCCTTGCCAAACTTCCAACACAGCCGATAAGTATCCGCGCCCAGAATTTTGGGGCTTGCTTATCGCAGCGAAGTTCTTGCGGTGGCGACGATGAGTTGCCCAGGGCGCGCTCGTAGTCTCTAAGTTTCGGCATCACGGCCGAAGCTTTCACTGACGGTTCGTGCCGACCATCTTCAACGGCGGCGTCGTCCAGTTCCTCGTTGCAAGATCGCAGCGCGCGTTCGGGGGTCAGAGCGTACCCATCGAGCTCGCCGAAGCGGATGGCGCCGCCTCCGCGAGCCGTTTCGTGTAATCGTGGCGTCGGGGTCGCAGGGCGACCGCGACACGTTTTGGCAAGCGGCGGCGGCCGCGACCGCATGACAGACGGGTTGTTTTCCTTACGGGAAGACGGAATGATTCGAGTAGCGGCACGACGCGTCGGTACGGCAAATTCAACCACGTACGCACACCAGTGGCGTTATTTGTCTTGCCTCCGATCGAAAAATTTCAGGATTTCAGCAGCGAGACCTGCAACCAGGGGCTAGAAGGTTGCGATGGCGATTCCGCCGGCGCGGACTACACACCATCGTGATTTCGGACAAGCGACCTGATCTCCCCTCGGAAGCCCAGGAAACCCTTGAGGGAAGCCATCGAAATCCCTAATTTTAGCTCGTTCTTAAGGAATTTTCGGCATGAAGGCTGCCTTTCTCCCAGACCGCGGCGTGGTCAAGGTCGCCGGCGACGAGCGGCGGACCTTTCTGCATGGGCTCCTCAGCGCCAATATCCTGACGCTTGCGCCCGGCGCCGCGCGCTTCGGCGCGCTGTTGTCGCCGCAGGGCAAGATCGTCGCGGATTTCATCGTCACTGAAGCGCCGGCGCAGGATGGCGGCGGCTTCTTCCTCGACGTCCCGCGAGCGGTGGCGAAACCGCTGGTCGACAGGCTCAACCTTTACAAACTCCGGTCCCGCGTCATGGTCGAGGATCTGTCGGAGGTTCTCGGCGTTCTGGCGGCTTGGGATGGAAGCGGCGCAGCCAAATTCGGCCTCCAATATGCCGATCCCCGTCTGCCGGCGCTGGGGCTGCGCACGATGATAGCGCCGCATCGCGCCGCCGACGCGGCCGCAAGCATCGGTGCGATTCTCGTCGATGCGAATGAGTACGAGGCGCACCGCATTGCGCTCGCTATTCCGCGCGGCGGCATCGATTTCCGCTATGGCGACGCCTTCCCGCATGAGACCGATATGGATCAGCTTGGCGGCGTCGATTTTGCCAAAGGCTGTTATGTCGGCCAAGAGGTGGTGTCGCGCATGGAACACCGCGGGATTGCGCGCACCCGCACCTTGCCGGTCCGCTACGACGGCGCGGCGCCTGAGACCGGCGTCGCGATCACGGCCGGCGAGCGCCACGTCGGGACGATGGGCTCGGCTGCCGCCGGCCGCGGCCTCGCGCTTTTGCGCCTCGACCGCGTCGCCGACGCTCTGTCGCGTGGTGAGGCGTTTCTCGCCGGCGGCGTTCCGATCCGGCCGGTCAAGCCGGACTGGGCCCACTTTGCTTTTCCCGACGGCTCCAAGGCGGCGGAATGACCGCTCCCGCAGAAACCGCGCCGGTACGCTGTCCCTGGCCGAAGGACGACGTGCTCTACATCGCCTATCACGACGAAGAATGGGGCGTGCCCGACCATGACGATCGCGCTCTCTACGAGAAGCTTGTGCTGGACGGCTTTCAGGCCGGCCTGTCGTGGATCACGATTTTGCGTAAACGGGAGAATTTTCGCCGCGCCTTCGGCGGTTTCGTTCCCGAAAAAATCGCGCGTTACACACCGAAAAAAGTCGAACGGCTGATGCAGGACGCCGGTATCGTGCGCAACCGCGCCAAGATCGAGGGCACATTGCTCTCCGCACGCGCCTGGCTTGAGGTTATGGAAAAGGGACCGGGCTTCTCGACATTGTTGTGGGACTTCGTGGACGGCGAGCCGAAGGTCAACCACTATAAGACCACGCGTCAGATTCCGGCGGAAACCGCGATATCGCGCGCTATGTCGAAGGAACTCGCCGCGCGCGGCTTCAAGTTCTGCGGGCCGACGATCGCCTATGCCTTTATGCAGGCCGTCGGCATGGTCAACGACCACCTGGTCAGCTGCCACCGCCACGAAGCGGTGCAGAAATTGCGGAAATCCTAGGCCATGATCCGGAAAAGCCTGCCCCGGACTTGATCCGGGGTGGAAACCGGATCTGGGGTGGAAACCGGTTTTTCGAAAAGATCACGCTCAAATGAAAAAACCGAGACCATGATCCGATTCAATCGAATTGGATTGTGGTCTAGCCGCTTGCGACGCGGCGCCGGGCGAGGCTAAACAAGATCGCCGCCAACAACGTCAGCGTGCCGATGACGGTGTAGTGCACCGATGAATTGGCGTCGATGTAGGACGAAGCACTCGACGTTGCCTGTACCAGGGCGGCGCCCAGCGTCGTGCTCACGAACGAGCCGCGACCGCCGGCGACGCTGGCTCCGCCGAGCACCACGACCGTGATGCTCATCAGCGTGTAATCGGTGCCGGTGGACGGCGACCCGATACCGACCTGACCGGCGAGCATGAGCCCGCCGACGCCGGTCAGGAATCCGGAAATGACGAAGGCGAGCCATGTCAGGCGCCGGCTGTCGATGCCGAGCCGGTTGCTGGCGAGCGGACTTGAGCCGACCGCGCGGAAATTCCGGCCGAAAGCAGTGCGGTAAAGCAGCCATTCGGCGCCGCCGACGATTGCCAACGTCAACACCACACAGGCCGGGAGGAACCAGATCTGAAACTGCGCCGCGTCGGAAATAGCGTCGTCGATTGTGCCGGCAGCGACCGGCCGCAGCAACAGCGAGACGCCTTGCAGTCCGATGAAAGTCGCGATGGTCACCACGATCGCCGGCAGGCGCAGCGAGGTGATCAGAAGCCCCTGCAACAGGCCAAAACCGGTCGTGCAGATCAAGATAAGGATCAATCCGGCCGCGAACGGTCCCGCCAGAACGCCGTCGGGCGCGAGAAACGAGGCCAGTACGACGCACAACCCGGCCAGTGGCCCGATCGAAAGGTCGATGGCGCCGACCAGCACCGTCACAAGCTGAGCGCACGACAGGATCGTCAGGATGCTGAAGAAGGACAGGATGCTCTTGATGCTGAACGGCGACAGAAAATAGCCGTTCAAGGCTTGCGTTCCCCCGAGAATGATTATGGTGAGCACCGCGAGCACCAAAGCAGGGAAATGGTCGCTCGCGGCGAAATCGCGCCAGCGCTGATTTTGCTCGCCGCCGGATGCCTTGCTGGCGCGTGACACGGTCGCGGTAAGGTTGGCCTCCGTAATAGCGGCGTCGGTGACTGCGGCGCCTTTCAGTTCGTGGACGATGCGGCCACGGGCGAAGATCAACACCCGGTCACAGAGACCTTCAAGCTCGATGCCGTCCGACGAGGATACCAGGACCCCCAGCCCCCGCTCGGCGATGGCGCGCAAGCGCTGATAGATTTCGCTGCGCGAGCCGATATCGACGCCCTTGGTCGGCTCGTCCACCAGGAGCACCTTAGGCTGCGCCGAAATCTCGCGCCCGAACAACGCCTTTTGCTGATTGCCGCCGGACAATTCGAACAGCTTCAATTCGGTCGACGCGGCACGGACGCGCAGATCCTCGGTGATGGTCCTGGCGCGGCTCGCCTCGGCGGCGCGGTCGACCACTCCGTAACGCGAAATCGCACTCAAAAATCCGAGACTAAGGTTTTCTCGCAGGGTCAGGTTGAGGAACACGCCCTCGCTATGGCGATCGTCGGGAATAAAACCGATGCCGGAGCGGCGAAATAAACCCGGACTGTCGCCGGCGATCTTTGCATCCTTGACGCGCACCTCGCCGCCGTGACGACGGTCGATGCCTGCGGCGGCGCGGATGAATTCGCGCTGGCCTTCGCCTTCGATGCCGGCAAGTCCGACAATCTCGCCGGCATGAACGACGAGATCGACCTGATCGAAGCCGCGTCCGCTCAATCCGCTGACCGTGAACAGCGGAGCACCCACCGATTGCGCCTTGGCCGGAAAGATCTGGCCGAGGGGCCGGCCGGCGATCAGAGCCACGATTTCAGCCGGGGTGATCGCTTTCGCCGGCCTGCTGTCGATGATCTCGCCGTCGCGCATGACCGATATGCGATCGGCTAATTCGTCGACCTCATGCAGTCGATGCGACACGTAGACGATACCCACGCCGTCGCGTTTCAACTCGTCGATGAGGGCAAACAGCTTGCGGACGTCGCCGATCTGCAAAGGCTCCGTCGGCTCATCGAGGAAGAGCACCTTCGGATTCGTGGCAAGCGCACGCGCGATCTCCACGACATGGCGTTGCGCGAGCGACAGCTCGGCGACCCGCTTGCCGACCGGCATACGCAGCTCGTCCGTCGCGATCCGCGCGAGAATGCGCTCGGCCTCCGCCGCGCCTCCCGGACCGGCCAAGGAAGGCGCTGCGAGCTGCAGGTTCTCGAGCACGGTTAGATCCGGTGCCAGCGCCGGGTGCTGATAGACGACGCTGACGCCGTCCTGGCGCATTTGCCGCGGATCCGGCGCTCCGACGTATTTGCCGCCGTAATAAATCGCGCCGGTATCCGCAGGCAGAACGCCGGCGGCAATGCCAATCAGCGTCGATTTACCGGCGCCGTTCTCGCCGACGATGGCATGAACCTCACCGGGCATGATAAGGACATCGACACCTTTGAGCGCCTGCACCGGGCCAAAGCTCTTGCGCATATCGGCGAGCGTCATGACCGGTATATGCGCGGTGACCATCGGCGTCGCTGCGTTGGCGACGTTATGCATGACGCAGCCGCCGGGTTATTTCCGGAAGCGCCACGCCGCTCAGCACGATGATGGCGTCGGCCAGATCTTCGGCGGAGCCGCCGAAGCCGAGCGCGGTTACCAGCTGCGCAAGATATGTCAAAAAGAATGCCCCGACGACCGTCGCGACAACGCTGCCCTTGGTGAGACCTCCCAGCGGATTGCCACCGACAACCACTGCGGCAATTGTTCCGAGCAGGTAAGGAAGCCCGCACAGCACCGTCGGCGAAACCAGGTAGCCCGAAAGCATGACCGCCGCGACCGCGTACATGAATCCTGCGATTGCGTAGGTCAGGATGCTGTAGGCCTTGAGCGGCACGCCGACGGCGTGCGCGGCGGACGGATTAACGCAAACGGCAATGAAACGCCGGCCGACTGTCGTAAATGTCAGCACGAAGACAGTCGCGCCCGCGACCAATATCAGGATCCAGACCAAAGTCGGCACGTAAAGAAATTGTCCGACGAAGAAACTGACCATCATCGCCGGCGATTGAACGGACGCCCCGGTCGAGACGAAATAGGTCAAGCCGAAAAGGATCGCATTCATGCCGATCGTGGTCACGAGCGGCGGCACTTGCAGCAGAGTGACGATCAGACCGGTGATCGCGCCGATCGCCGCGCCGACGGCAAGACCCGCGGCAATGAAAAAGAGTACCACGGCGGCATCGGTGGATGAATCTGGCAGCTTGGTGACGACCACTGCAACAAACGACATGATGCCAGCGGTCGACAGATCCAGCCCGCGCTGCTGGATCACCAGATGCTGCCCGATTGAGGCAACAGCGAGAATGGCGAAGTAGGGAAGCGTCGAGAGGATCGCCGCCGAACTGACCGTGCTTGGAGCGGCAATGCCGCCGATTAAAACCAGCAAGGCTGTTGCGATAAGAGCCTTCGCCGCAAGGGGCAGCTCGCTTAGGTTCAGGCCTATTCCGGACATTCGCAGACGGCTCGTCCGGTCGTCTGTCATATTCGAATTCCGGTCCCCTGTATCGGCAATTCAGCCCAACCCTTCCCCCTCTGCCAGGGGAAGGGCGGGCTGAACCACGCGCGATCAATGACGTTCGATATCGGGCTTACTTGCCGCCGAGTGCCTTGATCTGTTGTTCCTTCGACAGCATCGATGACGGGATCGAATCCATCGGCATCGACTTGTCGCACTTCAATGCCAGCTTCGGATCCTTCGATGTCGTATCCTCGGTAAATGGAAGCTTGATCAGGCTCGGTTCGTCGTTGTCCATGCCTTGAGCCGCCGCCACACCCTTACGCAAGGCGTTTCTTACCATCCAGGTATGGGCGTCGATGCTCATCATCTTCATTTCGGGATGCTCGGCCGCCAAACAGCTCAAGTCCATGAGCGACTGACCGGCATAAGCGGGAAGCGGCCGGCCGGCGGCAACGAAGGCGCGGATCGGTCCAACCGTTTCACTGTAGACGCCGTCGATCTGGGGATATTTGGCGATCAAGGCAGCGGTCTTCTGCTGCGCCACCGCAGGATCCCACATCGTGGGCACCGGTTCGGCTTCGAGCACCTTGATGCCCGGATACTTTGCGAAATACGGCTTCCATCCGGTAACTTGCGCTGCCGTCATCGGATTGCCCGGCGTGCCGCCGAACATGATGATGTTTCCCTTGCCGTTGAGCGTCTTGACCAGCCACTCTGCGGCCTGCTCGCCGACTTGAGCTTGGCTCTCCGTGACGCGATCGATGTAGTCCTTACCCAATCCCGGGAAGGCCTCGCCGGTCGAGAACGGAACGGTCGCTATACCCGCCTGGGTAGCTTCGCGGGTGGCTTTCAGGATCGCGGCGCCGGTATCGAGGAAGGCGACGATCACGTCATACTTCTGCGCGATCAGGCCTTCGATATCTGCGATCTGCTTTTCAGGCTTGAATTCGCCGTCAGTGTAACGGAAATCGGTTATGTTCTTGCACTTCGACGCTTCATCTTCGAATTCGGCGCGTTGGATGTGACGCCAGTAATTGCCGCCCCAACCGTCCGACAGCGCGACCTTGATCGGCTTGGTCCCGCAGAACTTGGATATCGGCTGGAAGTCGGCGACGGAGCCCTTCTTGTCCGGATAGAGTTTGACTTTGGTGACATCGACGGCATAGCCGACCGTGGCCACGGCAAGCGCCATGCCCAATGCCGAGACGGCGATAGCTAGGTTGCGTGGTGACAACATTCATTCCTCCCCTGAACATCTGATGATCCGGACCTGAAAGCAGCGACCCACGGCAGCGCCATGACCGTGCATTCATTTCAACCGGAAAATCCCAGATGACCTTTGTGCAACGGAAGCATACTCTCCTTTTGCAGCCGGTGCCAAGGTCCGCGATGATAATCAACGCGCGCGGCGAGCTTAAAATGTTTGCATCATAAACCGTGGGATTTGGCCCTTTTACGCGTGGGCGCAGCCCACTCATGCGCCAGCGAGCGCTTTCACGAGCATGCATCTGGTCAGGGCCCTTGGCAGTATCAAAAACAACGCTATTGTGAGCCGCGCGCGAGCGGAATTTCGCCAACGCCGTCACCTTGCGCGTCGCGGCTACGGCCTGGCATAATCGCCGGCACAACAGTGGCGGCCAACTAAAAGTCAAAGAGGAGGAATTCATGCATAAGAGCGTCGACCATATAATGACCACGCACACCGGCAGCCTGCCGCGGGGCGCCGAGCTCAACGATCTGTTGATCGCCGACGAGGCCGGCGAGGCGGTCGATAAGGCGAAGCTCAACGACATGATCGAGAAGCGCGTCGCTCATGTCATGGAGAAACAGCGCTGGGCGGGTGTCGATATCGCCAATGACGGCGAGCAGGGCCGGGTTGGTTTTCAAACCTACATACCGAAGCGGATGGCCGGATTCGGCGGCGAGTCGAAACGCCCCTTCGGGCAGGAATGGATCCAGCTGCCGCTGTTTACGCAAAAATTCATGGCGCGCATTCCCAAGACCGGAAAAGTGTTCGGCTGCCCCGAATGTGTCGGCGAACTCAAATATACCGACAAGGAAGCCATCAAGATCGAACTTGCGCGCTTCAAGCGCCATGCCGCAGACGTGAAGCCGCCGTTTCCGGAAATGTTCTTCGCCGAGCCCTCCCCGGGCATCATCGCGACGACGATGCTCAATGCGCATTATCCGAGCTACGAGGCCTATCTCGATGCGATCGCCCGTGAGATGCACTACGAGTATAAGGCTGTGGTCGATGCGGGCCTCATCCTCCAGATAGACGCTCCGGACTTGGCGATGGAACGGGTCCTGCTGTTCCAGGACAAAACCGAGGCGGAGTATGTCAAGATCGTTGAATTACACATTGCGACGCTCAACAAAGCGCTGCACGATATTCCACGCGATCGGGTGCGGCTGCACATCTGCTGGGGCAACTGGGAAGGACCGCATATCTACGATATCGGCCTGGAGCCTCTGCTACAGGCTTTCTACAAAGCCAATGTCGGCGCGTTGAGCATCGAGTTTGCCAACGCACGCCGCCAGCACGAATATGCCGCGCTCAAGATACACAAATTCCCGGACAACATGATCCTTATTCCGGGTGTCATCGACTCGAAGATCAACCTTGTCGAGCATCCCGAAGTCGTCGCGCAGCGCATCGAGCAAGCGGTCGCGGCGATTGGCGACCGCGAGCGCGTCATCGCCGGCGTCGATTGCGGCTTCGGCACTTTTGCCGGCTGGGAATGGGTCGCCGAAGATGTGGTGTGGCTCAAGCTCAAGACGCTGCGCGAGGGCGCCGACATCGCCACCAAGCGGCTGTGGGGCAAGAAGGCCGCGGCGTAGTCGTTTCCTCCCCCGGATAAAGGGGAGGAAAGCCCCCTGCCCGCTTGCGAACAGTCGGGAGCAGGATAGCCTGCTCCCGGGCATGACAAAAAAACGGCGCACGCTTTCGCCGCGCGCCTGGCAGCGGATGTTGTCAGGCCGGCGGCTCGATCTGCTCGATCCGTCGGCGCTCGACATCGAGATCGAGGACATCGCGCACGGCCTGGCGAGGGTTGCGCGCTGGAATGGCCAGACGAGCGGCGCGCACATCTTTTCCGTGGCCCAACATTCGCTCCTGGTCGAAGCGCTGGCACGTGCTCGGGCGCCGCGGCTCGACCGCGGCAGGCGTCTTGCCGTGCTGTTGCACGATGCCCCCGAATACGTGATCGGCGACATGATCTCGCCGTTCAAGTCGGTGATCGGCGACGCCTACAAGGCGGTCGAACGGCGCCTGCTCGCGGCAATATATCGGCGCTTCGGGCTGTCGGCAAAATCGGCTCCGGAACTGGAAAAACTGATCAAAGTCGCCGACCGTGAAGCCGCTTTTCTCGAAGCCACCCGCCTCGCCGGCTTTGATGTTGCGGAAGCGCGGCGATTCTTCGGCCGCCCACCCGCCATTTCGCCGACGATGGAACGCGACTACCTCAAGCCCTGGCCGGCCGAGGCGGCGCAGGCCCGATATCTCGAACGCATCAGAAAGCTCGCCGACGCGTAGGCGTCACACTTGTGCCTCGCGTAATACCTATATGAGCCTGACCAACACAACGTTTGATTCCATGATTCACGTCTGCTCCCTCGCACGCCTACATGAGACGGTTGAGGACACTGGGGCGCGACACATCGTGTCACTGATCGGCGACGAAGCGCGGGTCGAACGGCCGGGTGCCATTACCGAAGAAAACCACCTCTGGCTGCGGCTGCATGACATTTCCGCGCCGATCGACGGCTACATCATGCCGGACGAGGAGCACATCGCCGATCTGTTGAGATTCGTGCGCAGATGGGACCGCCGCGCGCCGCTTGTCGTGCACTGCTACGCGGGCATCAGCCGTTCGACTGCCAGCGCCTTCGCCAGCGTCTGTGCCCTCAATCCCCAACGCGACGAGGAGAGCATCGCGCAAGCGTTGCGGCGCGCCTCGCCGACGGCTACGCCGAACATCCTCATCGTGTCGCTCGCCGACCGCCTGCTCAGGCGCGAAGGCCGCATGGTCGCCGCCATCGAAACGATCGGGCGCGGCGCGCTCGCCGCGGAGGGCGCCCCGTTCCGGCTTGATCTGGAGTGACGGCTGCTTCAGTCGTCGATTGCCGGCCGCAGGTTCGCGATCGGCGCCGCTTGCACCGGCGCGGGCGCCTGTACGCGGCTTGTAACCTCTGCGTGCGCGTCCTGCACCGGGGCCGGGCTTGTGACCTCGGTATGCACGTCGCGAGCCGGCACGCGGCTTGTAACTTCGTTATGCAGGTCCCGCACCGGTAGGCTTGTGACCTCGACGTTCAGGTCCAGCGCCGGAGCACGGCTTATGATCTGCGTGCGCGGATTATGCTGGTAGAAGTCGCAGTAAGCGAAGCCCAATCCTGAGACCGAACCGCGAAAGCTTCGGTAGTCGATCTTCTGCACCCTGAAGCATGGCTGAAGCGGCAAGCCCGCCAGGTGTGCGCACATCGCGGCGCCGTCCACGCGGATCGTGCCGGGCGGCAAGGAGGCGAAGCGCACCTCGCCGCGGCCACCCGGCCGAATGGTGCCGACAACGGAGCCATCCGGGAAGATGCGGCCCATGCCCGCCGTGCCGTCAAAACAGGTGTACGCAAACAGCTTGCCGACGACAAACGCTCTGGCCTGATCGGGGCCGAGTTCCTCGGCGCCGGCCGAGGCAGCGCCCAAAAGGCCCGCACAGACGACCACCGCAACACGCACAAACATTCGCAACTCCACTCTCGACGCGAGGGCGAGGTTAACAAAATTTCTTAACTGTCCCCTTACCATAAGGCCCCCGCACACTAACCGAATTTTTGCCAGCACTATCCCGGCCAAATTTTCGCGCCGCTTACCGAATTTTTACCACAATGCGACCGCGCACCTCGCCGGCCACAATGCGCGCCCCTGCGGGGATGACATCGGAGAGCCCGATTTCCGTCGTCATCGCCGCTATCTTACTGCGGTTGAGGTCCGTTTCCAGACGCCGCCACGCTTCCTGCCGCAGCGGCAGCGGGCACATGACGGAATCGATTCCAAGTAGCGATACCCCGCGCAGGATGAAGGGGGCGACGGTTGTCGGCAAATCCATTCCACCCGCAAGTCCACAGGCGGCGACAGCGCCGCCATAACGCGTCATCGACAGCACGTTGGCGAGCGTGGTCGAGCCGACGGGGTCGATGCCGCCGGCCCAGCGCTCCTTGCCGAGCGCGCGCGGCACCCCGGTCAATTCCTTGCGCTCGACCACTTCGGCGGCGCCAAGCCCCTTGAGGTAATCCGCTTCGGTCGGCCGGCCGGTCGAGGCCACGACCGTGTAGCCGAGCTTGGCCAGGAGCGCGATCGCGACCGACCCGACACCGCCGGCCGCGCCGGTGACAATGATGCTGCCGCGCGCCGGCACCATGCCGACCCGCTCCAGCGCCATCACCGAGAGCATGGCAGTGTAGCCGGCGGTGCCGATCGCCATGGCGTCGCGCGCGCTCATGCTTACCGGCAATCGCACCAGCCAGTCGCCTTTCACGCGCGCTTTTTGCGCGTAGGCGCCGAGATGAATCTCGCCCAAACCCCAGCCATTGAGGATCACCTTGTCGCCAGATTTCCAGCCCGGATGCGACGACAACTCCACCGTGCCGGCGAAGTCGATGCCCGCGATCATCGGGAACCGGCGAACCACTGGCGACTTTCCCGTGAGCGCGAGTCCATCCTTGTAATTGAGGGTCGAGTATTCGACAGCAACGGTAACGTCGCCGTCCATCAAATCCTTCTCGTCGAAGTCGGCGAGCCGAACGGTCTGCCCGGTCTCCGCCTTGTCGACGACGATCGCCTTGAATGTGCCCACGCTCCCACTCCGCTAGCATACTGACTTTCAGGCCGGCACCGCGGCGAGACGCGGCACCGGCTTCTCGACGATCGGCAGGTTGACGATCGCCGAGAGGACCCCAAGCACGATCGCGAGCCACCACACCGCGTCATAGGAGCCGGTGCGGTCAAAGACAATGCCGCCGAGCCAGACGCCGAGGAAGCCGCCGACCTGATGGCTGAAGAAGGCGAAACCCGCCAGCGTCGCCAGCCATTGGGTGCCGAAGATGACGGCGATGATCCCGTTTGTGGGCGGCACCGTGGAGAGCCACATCAGGCCCATGGTCGCGCCGAATAAAATGCAGGTGACCGGCGTGATGGGGAACCAGATGAATGCGAGGATCGCCCCGGCGCGAACCAGATAGATGAACGAGAGCAGATAGCGTTTGGGCATGCGGTCGCCGAGCCACCCGGCGGCCAGCGAACCGACGATGTTGAAAAGCCCGATAACGCCGAGCGTCCAGCCGCCGACTTCGGCGGAAAGGCCGCGATCGGCCAGATAAGCCGGCAGGTGAATGGTAATAAAAGCGATCTGAAAGCCGCAGGTGAAGAAGCCAAGCACAACAAGCAAATACGAGCGGTGGGCGAAGGCCTCGCCGATCGCCCGGCGCAGCGATAGCGGCGCCGCCTGTCTCGCGACCTCGCTGCGCGGCGTCGCTAGCGCGAACGAAAACGGCAGCACCGCCAGTACGCTGACGGCGAAGATCAGAAGTGCCTGCTGCCAGCCGAACTGGTCCATAAGCAGGACCGCGAGCGGTGAAAACAGGAATTGACCAAAGGAACTCGCCGCCGTCGCGCCTCCGAACGCGAGCGAGCGCCATTGCGGCGGAACGATCTTTCCGAACGCCGCGAGTACAATCATGAACGAGCATCCGGCAAGCCCGAATCCGATCAGCCCGCCCGCGGATAAATCGAGCATCGCCGCGCTGGTCGAATAGGCCATGAAGCCTAGTCCGAGCGCGTACATGAAAGCGCCGGCGCAAAGCACGGGGACCGCGCCGAAGCGATCGGCGATCATGCCGGCGAACGGCTGCCCCGCGCCCCATAAAAGATTTTGCAAGGCGAGCGCGAACGCAAAAACATCGCGTCCCCAGTGGTTGGCGTTCGAAAGTGGCGTGAGGAAGAAGCCGATCGCCGTGCGCGGCCCGTTGGAGACGAGCGCGATCAGACAGCCGAAGCCGACGACAACGAATAGCGTCCGCCGCAAATTCGACCTCAACGTGCTGAGTTCGGCGCTGGCGCGTAACACTTCGGGCGGCATGGCGGTTCCGGCAGAGACATTCGCAGAGCCGCGGAGCATAAGCCGAGGGCGCAAATCGCCCAACCGAAACTTTTAGTACGGTGGCGCGCATGGCTGCCCCGCGCGGGCTGGGGCGGTGCTCTGACGGATCTCGGCGCACCCTTACAGTCTGGCGGTCGTTGCGCTCTTGTCGGTAGCACTATCGCGCGATGCCGCCGCTTGCGGGATTTTCGCCGCCGCTTCCGGGCTCTTGACCGCAGCCGATGGCTCTTCCTCCGCTTCCGGATTTTGCCCGGAGCCGCCGGCGGATTTCGGCGCGGCCGGTTCGGTGCCCCAGACCGGCGCATCCGAACCGTCGCCCCACGCGCGCGGCCGATAGAATGTGTGCACGCCGAGCTGGTACATTTTCTTCATTTCATGCACCCAGCTCGGGTGCACCCAATAGGCGTGATAGTGCGTCGCATGTCCGACTTCGGTGAGCCATATCTTGCCGTCGAGCATGTCCTTGGCGATGCGCTTGGCCTGCTCCCACATGTCGAGCTCGTCGATGCGGCTGAGGTCCTTGCCTTCACAGGCGAAGGTGAACTGGCATGCCAGGTGCCGGTAGGCATTCTGATAGACCACGCCGCAGACATTGTTGGGATAGAAGCCGGAGAACACGCGGTTCATCACCACCTGCGCAACCGCCATCTGTCCGCGCAACGGCTCGCCGCGCGCTTCGAAATAGACGGCGTCGGCGAGACATTTTTCCTCCTTGGCGCGCGGCTTGCCGGCAAGCCCGAGCCGCTCCGCCGAACTCGTTAGCAGGCTGACGTGGTCCTTGCCCGCAACGGTCTCGCCGCCGGGCCCGGTATCAGGCGGCCCCTCCAGGGCGGAAAGCTTGATGTCCGGATCGACGGACGGCAACACCAGAACGGGCTCCGCGCCCGGCGCCCATCGCTCCAGTCCGCCGCGCGAACCCATGATGCCACGGCCGAAAAAAAGCTGGACGTTACGGTCGGCCGCATCCTCGTCGAGAAAAGACAGCGTGGCGAAGGGCGACGGCTTGGCTTCAAACTGACCGCTCTCGCCGGCCGCCGGAATCTCCGGGGGTTTGTCGGCTGCGACGATTTCGTCGTCGTCATCCGCATCGTCGCGCGCGTTCGGCGCGGCGGACATCGGGGTGACGGTGCCGGTCACATTGTCGCGTTGCGCGCGGTCGGTGGGGAGCGACCCGAACGCTTTGATCGGCGCGCCGGCGCGCTCGAGTTCGATCCGCCCGGCGCTCTTCGGCCGCGGACCAAGGACGGGCGCCGGGGGGTGGGCTGGCCTCGTTGACGGCGCATCGATCGGCTGCAGCGGCGGCAAGCTTTCGGATCCGCTCGACGCGGGCGACGTCTGCGGCGCGGACATACGGTCGCCCTTGAGGCGGCGATTGACCGTTGGATACTCGACTTGCAACGCGGGACGCACCAACGGCGATTCGTTCCCAGTCCAGACTTTCACGTCGAGCGCGCGCGGATCGAAATTGACCCTTTGCGCGTCGATCGGTTCGGACATCGCGGTTCCGATCGGGCGCGAAAAACTAAACGTCGCGGCGTGAATGGTGCCGAACGGTGAAGCAATCAAATGATCACGCCAACGCTCGGACACGCCCGGCTGCCGCAGGAGAAAAGCGGCAAGGTCCTGGTAGCCGACCGACGTCGGCGCCAATGCAGCGCAGAACGCGCTCAGCCAGAATGGACCGGTGAACGCGGCAACCGGCCGGTTACGCAACGCCGACAACATCACCCACTCACGTCCCGTTTCAACGACGCGACGCTTCCCCATATTCAGCAAACGCTGCTGCGGTGGCACGAATGCGACACATCTAAATATTGTCGGGTTAACCTTGCGGACGTGTTAACTCGCACCGCTCGTCGCCGCAGACTCCGCCTATCGCCGCGCGTTTCGTGCGCGATGGAACCGATGATTTGAATTCCGGCGAGGGGTGGAAATGCGCGGAAACTTGCAACGAAGCCGCTACGCGGCTGCGGCAGATGCCTGCCGTTCCCGGTTCATTAACCACACCGCAAAGCGTTACGCGGTCGAGCTCGCGGATTTTCCCAGCGCAGACTGGGCGGCGGCCAAGCGCGCGATCGGCACGCGGAACGGCGAGCAGGACACGTAGTCCAGCCCGACTTCATGGCAGAAGGCGACCGAGGCCGGATCGCCGCCATGCTCGCCGCAAATGCCGAGCTTGAGCTTCGGCCGCACCTTGCGGCCGCGCTGCGCGGCGATCCGCACGAGTTCGCCGACGCCGTCGCGATCGATCGAAACGAACGGATCGGCCGGCAGAATGCCCTTTGACGTGTAGATGCCCAAGAAGCTCGCCGCATCGTCACGGCTGATTCCGAAAGCGGTTTGCGTCAGATCGTTGGTGCCGAAGGAGAAGAACTCCGCCGTCGCCGCGATTTCGCCGGCCATGAGGGCGGCGCGCGGCAATTCGATCATGGTGCCGACCTGGTATTTGACTGACGCCTTCGCTTCGGCGGCCACCGTTGCCGCCATCGCATCGATGCGCTCTTTGACCAGATCGAGTTCGGCCTTGCTGGCGATGAGCGGCACCATGATTTCCGGCTCCACCGGCTTGCCCGTCGCGCGCGCGGCCTCGACCGCGGCTTCGAAAATGGCGCGCGCCTGCATTTCGGCGATTTCCGGATAGGCGATCGCCAGACGGCAGCCGCGGAAGCCGAGCATCGGATTGAATTCGTGCAGCTCTCTTGCACGATCCGCGAGCTTTCTCGCGTCGGCGCCCATCGCCTGCGCCACCGCGGCGATTTCCGCCTCGGTGTGCGGCAGGAACTCGTGCAGCGGGGGGTCGAGCAGACGAATGGTGACCGGCAGCCCGCCCATGATCTTGAACAATTCGACGAAGTCGGCGCGCTGCATCGGCAAAAGCTTGGCGAGCGCCGCCCGGCGCGACTTCTCGTCTTCGGCGAGAATCATCTCGCGCACAGCGCGGATGCGGTCCTCCTCGAAGAACATGTGCTCGGTGCGGCAAAGCCCGATCCCCTCGGCGCCGAACTTGATGGCGGCGCGCGCGTCGGCGGGCGTGTCGGCATTGGCGCGCACCTTGAGCGTGCGCACGGCATCGGCCCACTGCATTAGCGTACCGAACTCGCCGGCGAGTTCCGGCTCACGCATCGCCACGCTGCCGACCAGCACCTGCCCGGTCGAGCCGTCGATGGTGAGCGTGTCGCCCTTTTTCAGCGTATTGCCACCCGCGGTCATGGTTTGCGCGCGGTAGTCGACGCGCAACGCGGCGGCGCCGGACACGCAGGGCTTGCCCATGCCGCGCGCCACCACGGCCGCGTGCGAGGTCATGCCGCCGCGGGTGGTGAGGATGCCTTCGGCGGCATGCATGCCATGGATGTCCTCCGGCGAGGTCTCGACGCGGACTAATATGACTTTGTGCCCCTGGCTCCGCAGCAGTTCAGCGTCTTCGGAAGAAAACACGATCTCGCCGCAGGCAGCGCCCGGCGAGGCCGGCAGGCCGGTCGCGATGATCTTGCGCTCGGCGTCGGGATCGATGGTCGGATGCAGGAGCTGGTCGAGCGCGGCAGGATCGATGCGCGTCACCGCCTCTTGTCTGCTGATCAATTTCTCCCGCGCCAGTTCGACGGCGATGCGCAACGCCGCCCTGGCGGTGCGCTTGCCGTTGCGGGTCTGCAGCATCCACAGCTTGCCCTGCTCCACCGTGAATTCGAGGTCCTGCATGTCGCGGTAATGCTTTTCCAGCGCGGCATGCATGCGCTTGAGCTCGGCGAAGGCTTGCGGCATCGCCTTTTCCATCGAGGGTTTGTTGGAGCCCGCTTCCTTGCGCGCTTCCTCGGTGATTTCCTGTGGCGTGCGAATGCCGGCGACCACGTCCTCGCCCTGCGCATTGATGAGGAATTCGCCGTAGAGTTTCTTCTCGCCGGTCGACGGATTGCGAGTAAAGGCGACGCCGGTCGCCGACGTTTCGCCCATATTGCCGAACACCATGGCCTGCACATTCACCGCCGTGCCCCAGTTTTCCGGAATGGCATGCAGGCGGCGATAGGTGATGGCGCGTTGGTTCATCCACGAGCCGAACACGGCCCCGATCGCGCCCCACAATTGCGCGTGCGGGTCCTGCGGGAACGGCGCGCCGATCTCCTCGTCGACGCGCTCCTTGAAGCGCGCGACCACCTGCTCCAGGTCGGCAACGTCGAGATCCGTATCGAGCGTATAGCCGCTGCGATCCTTGTGCTCGTCGAGGATTTCCTCAAAGTGATGGTGCGAGATGCCGAGCACCACGTCCGAATACATGGTGATGAAGCGCCGGTAGCTGTCATAGGCGAAACGCTTGTCGCCGGATTTCTCCGCCAGCGCCGCGACGGTCACGTCGTTGAGCCCGAGATTGAGCACAGTATCCATCATTCCCGGCATCGACGCGCGCGCTCCCGAACGCACCGAGACCAGGAGCGGATTCTCGCCGTCGCCAAATCTCTTTCCGGTGATGCGGCCGATCTCGGCGAGAGCCAACTCGACCTGCGGCTTCAGATCCTTCGGATAGGTCTCGCCGTTGCCGTAAAAGTACGCGCAGACCTCGGTGGTAATGGTGAAGCCGGGCGGCACCGGAAGGCCGAGCGAAGCCATCTCGGCGAGGCCCGCGCCTTTGCCGCCGAGCAGATTGCGCATACCCGGGCGACCCGCCCCCTTGCCGCCGCCGAATGCGTAGACCCATTTGCCCTTCTGGCCTTTGGTTGCCACGGGCAGCGCCGGGCGAGATTTTGCCGGGCTTGCGGCGTGCGCATGGCGCGGCGCCGTCCGCTTCGACTTCTTCACGGGCTGAGGGGAGATTCTCGAGCGCGACTTCGCCATTGGGTCTCGTTCGCTTTGCGGCGGGGGCGCATCCTTAATGCAGATGCTGGCTGCAAATGCAACGCCCGGCGCCGCGCGGCGTTCAATGCCAGTTGATGAAATGGTGGACGCTGTTGAGGCCGACCAGCCCGATAAAAATGAGGTAGATGGCAACGATGTAATTGAGCAGCCGCGGCATGATCAGAATCAAGATGCCGGCGATAAGGGCGACGAGCGGCGTGATATGGGCAGCGGTGATGACCATGATTTTCCTCTGGCGTAGCAAAGATCGGATGGGGCTAATAAAGCGGGGTTAAACCGGACGACCCGGCAGCCCAACAACGCGCAACACGGTGTTTAGTTCTAGCAGAATTGGCGAACTTGGGTACTACTCGCCGGTCGTTCCGGAGCGCGCGGATATGGATTCCGGGCTCGCCGCTTCGCGGCGCCTCGGAATGACGAACTCCTCACCCCTCGATCTTGGAAAAATCGGCGACGGCGCGGGTTGTCGCGCGGATTTCGTTGAGCAGCTTAAGCCGGTTTTCGCGCAGGGGTTTGTCGTCGACATTGACCGTCACCTTGTCGAAGAAGGCGTCGACATGCGGCCGTAAGCTCGCCATGGCGCGCATGGCGGCCGCGAAGTCCTCGCTCGCGACGGCGCGTTGGGCGTCGGCTTTGGCGACATTGATCGCGTCCGACAATGCCTTTTCCTCATTCTGCGTGTGAAGTTTTGGATCGGGCGCGCCGGTATATTCGCGACCATCATTTTTTTCCTCGATGCGAATGATGTTGGTCGCGCGCTTATAGCCGGCGAGCAGATTCTTGCCGTCCTCGGTATCGAGGAATTTTCCCAACGCCTCGACGCGGCGGACAATGAGAAGGAGATCATCCTGACCTTCGAGGGCAAATACCGCATCGACAAGATCGTGCCGCGCACCTTGGTCGCGGAGTTGGACTTTCAGGCGATCGGCGAAGAAGGAAAGCAATTCTGAAGCCACAAATTGGCGCATCTCCCGACTGATCTCAATGACCGACGGATTCTTGATAGGCGTTCGGCCGCCTGGAGTTATCAATACAACAGAGTGTCGTTCTAACGCATATACACAGATGGGCTGTATACGCAGGCGAATTTCATTCTCCAAAATAATTCTAATAACCCCGAGCGTCGCGCGTCTTAGCGCAAATGGGTCTTTGCTCCCGGTTGGCTTTTCATTATTTCCCCAAAAACCAACAAGTGTGTCGATCTTATCCGCCAACGCCACAGCAACCGACACCGGATCGCTCGGCACCAGATCGTCGGGCCCTTTCGGCTTGTAGTGATCCTCGATAGCGTGAGCGACGGCTTCGTCCTCGCCCTGCTCTTCGGCGTAGTATTTGCCCATCAGGCCCTGAAGCTCGGGAAATTCGCCGACCACTTCGGTGAGCAAGTCCGCCTTGCAGAGTTTGGCGGCGCGCTTCGCCTTTTCCACATCGGCGCCGACCAGCGGCGCAAGCTCGCCCGCAAGCCGCTCGACGCGCGCGATGCGCTCCGCCTGCGTGCCGAGCTTTTCGTGAAACACGATCCGCTCGAATTTCGGCAGGCGGTCTTCCAGCCGCGTCTTCAGGTCGGTTTCATAGAAGAATTTCGCGTCGGAGAGCCGCGCGCGGATCACGCGCTCGTTGCCGGTGACGATGGCCTTGCCGCCATCCGTGGCTTCGAGATTGGCGACCAGGATGAACTTGTCGACGAGCTCGGCGTGCGCCGCGTCACGCAGCACGAAGCATTTCTGGTTGTTGCGGATGGTGGCACGGATCACCTCCTCGGGGATATGCAGAAAGCCCCGGTCGAACGCGCCCATCAGCACCACCGGCCATTCGACAAGGCCGGCGACTTCGGCAAGGAGCCCCTCGTCCTCGACAAGCTCGAGCCCCTGCACGAAAGCAAGCTGCTTTGCTTCGGTCAGGATAATGTCGCGCCGGCGCTCGGCGTCCGCCACCACCTTGGCCTTGTCGAGCTTGTGCAGGTAATCGGCGAGCCGGCGCACCGTGAACGGCTCGGGCGCGAGAAAGCGATGGCCGCGCGTCTCGTTTCCGGCCGTAACGCCGCCGACCGAGAGCGGCACGGTGTCTGGCTCCTCGGTTTCCGGCCCGAAAGTGGCGACAATTGAGTGCAGCGGGCGAATCCAGGTGAGCGCGCCCGGCTCCTTCGACCCCACACCCCAACGCATGGATTTCGGCCAGGGGAAAGTCTTGATCACATCGGAGAGGATTTCGCCGATCACCTCGATCGCGGCGCGGCCCTGCTTCTCAATCACAGCGACATAGAAGTCGCCCTTTTTGTCGGGCCGCACTCTGGCTTCGCTGATCGACTTCAGTCCCGCGCCTTTGAGGAAGCCGGCGATGGCGTTCTCCGGCGCGCCGACGCGCGGGCCCTTCTTCTCCTCGCGTACGTCCGCCTGGCGCGCGGGCACGCCGTGCACGGCGAGCGCCAACCGCCGCGGCGTCACGAAGGCCTTGGCACCTTCGTAGACGAGCCCCGCATCGACCAGGCGGTCGGTTACCGCTTTTCGCAAATCGTCCGCCGCCCGCGCCTGCATGCGCGCGGGAATTTCCTCGGAGAAAAGCTCAAGCAGAAGATCGGGCATCAGGGGTTACAGCGCGTGCTCTTTCCCCTCCCCTTTTGGGGAGGGGCATCACAGCCGCTTGTGGCTGCCGTCGCACATCGGCTTTTTCGACGATCGCTTACAAGCGCAGAACCACACCTTCTCGGATTTCGCCGACTTGAATTCGATCGGCGTGAAGGAAGTGACCTTGTGCGATCCATCGCAGAACGGCTGTTTCTTCGAGCGTCCGCACGCGCACCACCAATAGCTCTTGCCGGCCTCGACATCGACCGTGATCGGCTGCCGTCCGCCGATTTCAGGCATCTCGCTCATTTTGCGATCCTCCGCCCTCGGTTGCGAGCCACGCCTCGCCGCAAGCCTTGGCAAGTTCGCGTACCCGCAGAATGTAGCTCTGCCGCTCGGTAACGGATATCACCCCGCGCGCATCGAGTAGATTGAATACGTGGCTGGCCTTGATGCATTGATCGTAGGCCGGCAACGCCATGCGATGCCGGCCGCGACGGCTACCACTGTCGCCATCCGCCCAACCCGCTTGCAGATATTTCTTACAAGCCTGCTCGGCCATGCGGAACTGTTCGAAGAGCATGTCAGTGTCGGCATATTCGAAATTGTGCCGCGAATATTCCTGCTCCGCCTGCAGGAAGACGTCACCGTAGGTGACCCTCCCGCTGCCCTCGCGGCCGTTGAAATTGAGATCGAAGACGTTCTCCACGCCCTGGACATACATTGCCAGCCGCTCAAGCCCGTAGGTCAGTTCGCCGGAGACCGGCGCGCATTCGAAGCCGGCGACCTGCTGGAAGTAGGTGAACTGCGAAACCTCCATGCCGTCGCACCAGCATTCCCAGCCGAGCCCCCAGGCGCCGAGCGTCGGGCTTTCCCAATCGTCTTCGACGAAGCGGATGTCGTGGATCTTCGAATCGATGCCGATCGCGTAGAGCGACTTCAGGTAAAGGTCCTGCAAATCGTCCGGCGAAGGCTTGAGGATCACTTGCAGCTGATAGTAGTGCTGCAAGCGATTGGGATTCTCGCCGTAGCGGCCGTCCTTAGGTCGGCGGGAGGGCTGCACATAGGCGGCGTTCCAGGGCTTCGGCCCGAGCGCGCGCAAAGTCGTCGCTGGATGGAAGGTCCCCGCGCCAACCTCCATGTCGTAAGGCTGCAAGACGACGCAGCCCCAGTCCGCCCAATAACGCTGCAATGCCAGGATGAGACCCTGGAACGAGCGCTCGGGCCGCATGTGCGGCGGCAAATCGTCGGTGGATTTCGAATCCATCCGGACGTTGTTGGTGGAACGCCCGCTTGCGGTCAAGCCTCGTCGCCGGGAACGCCTCTCTTGCGAGAGAAGCGAAGGGTCAGGCTAACTGGGCCGGTACTCGCCGGTATTCGGATCGGCCTTCAGTGTCGGCAGCGCCGCACGGTCAACCGGCTCGACCGCGGGCCGTTCGAGCACCTCGTCGAGTTCGGCACTCACGCGCTGCACTTCGTGCACGCACCAGCGTACCAAGACCGCGGTTCCCATCAATCCAAGCGCAAAGGCGAGTACCGGCATCTCGATCTCCGTATCGCTCAAACACGATCCTAGCCGAAATCCGGCCCTGCGCTAAAGCCCGTAACGCGCCCAAATGGCGCGTGCTTCAAGCGCCGAAATCATGTCTTCCGCAAGGCCGGCCTGCAGGAACCCGCCGGTGCCGACGCCAAAGACACGTCGGCCGAGCAGGCCGCGGTCGGCGGTAACGAGCGGCGTATAGACCTTGTCGCCGAAACGTTCGCGCAGCGTCGAGCGCAAATCGCCAATCGCATCCACCAGGCCGAAGCCGAGCGCCCGCCGTCCGGTCCAGTATTCCCCGGAGAACAAGGTTTCATCCGAGCCGCCGAGCTTGTCGGCGCGGCGCGATTTCACCAGCGCGATGAAATCTTCGTGGATTTCCCGCTGCAAGGTCTTCAGCCGCTCGACATCGCTCGGGTCCTCCGGCAGGAACGGATCGAGCATGGCCTTGTGCTCGCCGGAGGTATAAAGCCGACGCTCGACGCCGATTTTGGCGATCAGCTTGTCGAAGCCGAACGAGCCGCCGACTACCCCGATCGAACCCACGATCGAATTCGGATCGGCCACGATCTCGTCGGCGGCGCACGCGATCATGTAGCCGCCCGAGGCCGCCACATCCTCGACGAACGCAATCACGCGGCAATTCTTTTCCTGCGCCAAGTCGCGGATGCGGCGGAAGATCAGATGCGATTGCGCCGCCGACCCGCCCGGCGAATTGATAATGAGCGCGACCGCGGCCGCGTTGGGCACCGCAAAAACGCGATCGAGCGCGCGGGCAATTCCCACCATGCTCAGGCCCGGCCGCAGCGGCGTCGAAAAACCGATCACGCCCGTGAGCCGTACCACCGGCACGACCGGACGGTCTCTGCGGAAGCGTTGCGGAACGAGTTCGCGCAGCGCCGCCACTGTGCGCGTCCACCCCTCCTTCACGCGCTCGCCCATCCACGGCTCGCTCATAAAATTCAAATAGGATGTGCAGAGCGCACACTCAAGTAACCGTTTGTTAACCGCTCAGACCGCTACTGGTCCGCACCCGCAGTCCGGAATTGCGTGAAAGCGCAATGAAAATATATGTGCTCTTGATGCTGATCGGCGTCATCGTCGGCTTTTCCCAACTTCCCATCCGCCGCCAGCCCAAAGTCGCCGCGCCGGCGCCTTCCAATTCGGTCGCTGCGTCAATCCGCGGCTAAACGCAGCACGGCGCCTTCGCGCAGCACGGCTTCGGCTTGCGCGGTAGGCTTTCCCGCTTCATCGCTCAAAAAAAAGCCCGGCAGAAGCGTAAGCGACGCACGGCTTGCCTTGACCGCGCGTACCAGCACCCGGATCGCCGGCGCCCCCGGTTTGGGGTGAACCGGCAAAATGCCGAGCGCTCCGAAGTCCGCCGAAAGAGCCGCAAGCGCTTCGTCCAGCCGGTCCGCCCGCCAGATCAGCGTGACAATGCCTGCGGGTCGAAGAAGCCAGGCCGCCGTTTCTGCCCAGCGCGTAAGCGAATCAGGGGCGGCTTCATGCGCTAGGCGGCGGCCGCGCTCGGGCGACGGATTTTGCGCCGCGTTGAAAGGCGGGTTCATCAGCACGTGGTCCGCGGCAGCGGCGGCCAATCCCGCCGCGACGAAAACCTCCGGCGGCGCCGCCACGTCGAGGCAAAGGGCGTGCACGCGCTCGGCAAGCTGGTTGCGCGCGGCGTTCTCGCGAGCGAGCGCCGTCAGCGTCGGCTCGATCTCGACCAGAGTGACGGCAAGATCATCGACGCGGCGGGCAACGGCCAGTCCGGCAGCGCCAACACCAGCGCCGAGTTCCACCGCACGATCGCCCGGACCCACGGACGTTGCTGCAGCAAGCAGGACCGCGTCATGGCCGACGCGGTGGCCCTTGAGCGGTTGGCGCAGAACGAGCCGGCCGCCGAGGATGCCGTCCTCGCTCACATCCGCCGGCTCAGCGGCCATCGCCGCGAAGCTCGTTGGCAAAGCCGGTATCCTCGAGCAGCTGCCGCGCGGCATCGAATTGATCCTCGCCGACCAGGACACGGCGCGGGAAAATGCCGATCGAGCCTTCCAGCACGCTCATATTCCGGTCGACCACCATATGCTCGATATGCGCGCCGTTGAGCAGCGCCTCGATCGCCGTGATCAAAACCGCATCGTTGGTGCGGAGGAGCTCGCGCATGACCGTCAGCTCCGCCGCCGTTCCTCGCCCGGCGCACGCAAAGCGAGGTAGGCGATAAGCTTGAGTTCGCGCCAGCCGCGCGTCACCGTATCGAGGATCAGCCCGACCGCAAGCGAGAGGAAAGCGAGCAGCATCAGCCCGGTCGAGAGTACCGCGGTCGGCAGACGCGGTACCAAGCTTTCTTGCACGTAGGTTATGAAAATAGGAACGGCGAGACCGATCGATATGATGGCGAGCGCAACGCCGAATGTGCCGAACAGCGACAGCGGCCGCTCGGCACGGTAAAGCTTTAGCACCGTCCACATGATGCGATAGCCGTCGCTCCAGGTGGAAAGCTTCGATGCCGATCCGCTCGGGCGCAAGTAAAATAAGGCGTCGCCACCTCGCCGACCGGCAATTCGAGTTCCAGCGCGTGCACGGTGAGCTCGGTCTCGATCTCGAAACCGCCGGACAGAATCGGAAACGATTTCACAAAGCCGGCGCGAGAATACCCGGTAGCCGGAGAGGATGTCGGTGAACGAGCGCCCGAACATGTGGGCGACAAATCCGGTGAGGAGCCGGTTGCCGGTGCGATGACCGCGGCGGTAGGCCGCTTCGTCGCGGTCAGCACGCGCGGCAACGACCATATCGAGCCGCTCGTCGACGAGCTTTGAGATCATCGCGGGCGCGCTCGGGGCGTCGTAAGTCGCGTCACCGTCCACCAGCACGTAGATATCGGCCTCGACGTCATTGAACATCCGCCGCACCACGTGGCCCTTGCCCTGATAGGTTTCGCGGCGAACCACCGCGCCAGCGGCGCGCGCGACTTCGACTGTGCCGTCTGTGGAATTATTGTCATAAACGTACACGGTAGCCTCGGGCAGGGCCGCGCGGAAATCGGCGACAACCTTGGCGACGGCATGCTCTTCATTATAGCACGGCACCAACACCGCCACTTGATCCGCGTTTCCGCCAAGCGCTTCTCGCAAGACGTTCTTCGCCAAGATGGTCTTCGCCAAGACGCTCTTCCCTCGACATTGCCCCTCTCGGCCATCGTTGGTCTGGCTCGACCGCGCCATGGTAGCGAACGCACGCGACGGCGGATTTGCCAGGTGCGACCGTCGGTATACTTGTCGCCTCAGCATACCGTTTCTATGCTGGCGCGTCCTTGACGGAGATATTGCGTGGCCGTCGTTGTCCCCTTCGAGAATCCGAATAAGCCTTCGATCGACCCGCTGCTCGATCTCGTGACCGCCGATATGGAGCGCGTCAACGGGGTGATCCTTGCGCGCACGGGTTCCGAAGTGACGATGATCCCGGAGGTCGCCAATCACCTCATCAATTCGGGCGGCAAGCGGCTGCGACCGATGCTGACGCTGTCGCTGGCGCGACTCACCGGCTATGCCGGCGACGGCCACATCAAGATCGCCGCCGCGGTCGAATTCATGCACACGGCGACGCTGCTCCATGACGACGTGGTCGATGAGAGCAAGCTGCGGCGCGGCCGCGTCGCCGCGCGCATGCTCTGGGGCAATGAGGCTAGCGTGCTCGTCGGCGATTTCCTGCTCGGCCAGGCGTTCAAGATGATGGTGGAGGTCGGCAGCCTCAAGGCGCTTGAAATTCTCTCCTCGGCCGCCGCCGTGATCGCGGAAGGCGAAGTCATGCAGCTCGCCGCCGCCAAGAACACCGCGACGACCGAGGACGAATATATCGCCGTCATTCGCGCGAAGACTGCGGAGTTGTTCGCCGCAGCTTGCGAAGTCGGGCCCGTCCTCTCCGCGCGGCAGAAGGCCGAGCAGGCCGCCTGCCGGTCGTTCGGCATGAATCTCGGCATCACCTTTCAGCTCATCGACGACGTCCTCGACTATGGCGGCGTCGCCGCCAAGCTCGGGAAGAATGTCGGCGACGATTTTCGCGAAGGAAAAATCACGCTGCCGGTGGTGCTTGCTTTTCGCCGCGGCGGCGACGCCGAACGCGAATTCTGGCGGCGCACGCTCGAACGCGGTACGGTCACCGACACCGACCTCGAACACGCCATTGGGCTTATGACCAAACACCGCGCGCTCGAAGACACGATAGGGCGCGCTCATCATTACGGCGCCATTGCCCGCGACGCGCTGGCGCTGTTTCCGGATTCGCCGATGAAAGCCGCGCTCGCGGAGACCGTCGATTTCTGCATCGCGCGAACGCACTAGCCGTCACGCGCCGGCCAAGCGGGTCGCTCTTGCCCACCAGCCGGGCTGTTTGACCGAGAGGAGTTTCTCCGCCGCTGCCGCTTCACCGGCGCTAGCAAACAGCCCAAAGCAGGTCGCGCCCGACCCGGACATGCGCGCGAGGCGGCAGCCGGCAAGCGCGCGCAACTCCGCCAGCGCATCGGCCACGACCGGCCGCAGCGCGATTGCCGGACCTTCCAGATCGTTCGATTGCGCCGCGACCAGAATCAGAAGCTCTTCGGTATCCGTGAGTTTGCCGATGACCGCGGCGTCGAGTGCGACCGTCTCTGCCGACGCGGGCTTCCATCCGGCAAAGACCGACTTCGTCGCCAGCGCGACGCCCGGATTGACCAGCACCGCCGGCAACGACGGCAACGCCAGCGGGCCGGAGAGCACCTCGCCGATGCCACGCATGATCCGCGGGCGCGGATCGAGGCAGACCGGTACGTCCGCGCCCGTCGCAAGGGCCGCGGCGTAAAGGTGCGGGTCGTCGGCAGCCAGACCGTTTGCTTGCGCGATGAGCCGCAACGCCGCGGCGGCATCGGCAGAGCCGCCCCCCAGTCCGCCGGCAACCGGCAGCCTTTTGTCGAGGTCGAAAGTGCCCAGGACGATATCCGAACGCCGCGCCGCGAGCGCGCGAGCAGCCTTGAGGACAAGATTGTCGTCGCCCTCGCCCGCCGCGACCGCATTTGGCCCACGTACCGTAAGCGTCAGATCGCCGCCGTGCGAAAAGCTCAAGCGATCGCCGAAGTCGGCAAAAGCCACCAGGCTTTCGATCTCGTGGAAGCCATCGTCGCGGCGGCTGAGAACCCGAAGCGTCAGATTGACCTTGGCCGGTGCGTTTTCGACCAGCGGAACGGGCAAGGACACTTCCTACCCGCCGTTGCCAGCCTTTTTTGCCTTGGCCGCATCAGCCGCGGAGGACGTGTCGTCGGGCAGCCCCGATTGGAGCTTTTCCTCGATTTTCGGCAGGTCTTCCGGCTCGGGCTTTAAGTCCTTGGCATGCGACCATTGGAAGCGCGCCTCCAAGACCCGACCGATCCGCCAATAAGCATCGCCGAGGTGATCGTTGATGGTCGAATCCTCGGGCTTGAGCTCGACGGCACGTTCGAGCTCCTTCACCGCCTCTTCGTAGTTGCCGATGCGGAAATTCGCCCAACCGAGCGAGTCGACGATATAGCCGTCGTCCGGCCGCTGCTCGACGGCGCGGCGGATCATGTTCATGCCGTCGTCGAGATTGACGCCCTGATCGACCCAGGAATAGCCGAGGTAGTTCAGAACAAGCGGCTGGTCGGGATAAAGTTGCAGCGCCTTTTTCAGATCGGCCTCGGCGAGCGGCCATTGCTTGGAGCGCTCGTAGCAAATGCCCCGGAAGTAGAACAGCACCCAGTTCGGTTTCTCCGGCACCGCAATGTTGGCGATCGCCTTGCTGTAGGCGTCGGCGCATTCCGCAAAGTCCTTGCGGCCGCGCAAGATATTGGCAAACGCGATGATCGCTTCATTGTCCTTCGGATGATCGGCAACGAGGCGTTCAAGCCGTTTCTTCGCTTCATCGGTGCGATCGAGCGCATCGAGGTCGGAGGCGATCTGAATTTCGGCGTTGCGGTGCAGCGACGACGACGCCGGAATACGGTCGTAAACCTTGATGGCGAGATCGGGCTTTTTAAGCAACTCGTAGAGGTCGGCGAGCGCCAGCAGCGCCATCGGCTGCGACGGCTCCAGATAAAGCGCGAGCTGCAGATAGATGAGCGCCAGATCCTCGCCGCCGCGGCGGCCGATCGACGCGCCAAGTCCGTAAAGCGCCTCGGCGGCGCCGGACTGCGGCGAATCGGCAAGCAGCGGCAGCTTCTCCCCGGTGGCGACTTCCTTCTCCTCCGCCATGACCACCGGATGATTGGGCACCGTCTTCTCGAATTCGCTGTAGATTTTCAGCGCCTCTTCCTTGTTGCCGACGCGCGACAGGTAACGGCCGTAGGCTTCGACGGTGCGCACCGCCACCGGATCGGCCTTATAGGCGCGCTCGTAACGCTTGCCGGCATCCTTTTTGTTGTTGGCGATGTCGAGGATCAGCGCGGCGTGCAGGTCTTTGAAAATGGCGTACCAATCCGGGCCGGCGAGGTGGTCGAGAGTGTCGACGGCCGCGCGCGTGTCGCCCGAGCCCGAGAGCGCCCACGCCGAAAGCAGCGTCGCCGTCAGATCGGTGACCGGGCCGCGCACCGATTGCGCGAAGTTCTGCCGGGCGAGCGGGTATTGCTTCAGCTTGAGCGCGCGCACGCCGACGACCAACCGCGCGATCCGATCGTTGCGATCGATCTGCAGCACCCGGTCGGCGAGCCGGCCGGCCTCGTCGATGTCACCGTCGCTTAGAACGGAGAGAAAGGCGCGGCTGAGCAGCTCGGGATTGCGCGGGTCGGCCTTCAGCACGTTGAGGTAATAAGCGGACGCGGTGGCGCTATCGCGTTCCACCCCGGCGTGCCGGGCCGCCAAGTAGCTTCCGGTAGCCGTCGCGTGCACGATTTCCTGCGTCGTCGGCGTCTCCGCGAGCGCTGATTGCAAACCGAAAAGAACAAAGGCGCCAGCGACGGCGGCGCGCCGGGACAGCAGCGAATGAGTCACGACATCTCCATTGGCGAACTTGAAATCGGCAAGGGGGAATCAGCGCCAGATTGCGTGCGCCAGAATGGCCCTTTTGCCAAACCTCTGCAAGGTTGTACGACCCGTTAGGCCCGAAGGGAGGCAAAATAGCGGCAGCGGCAAAAGGACCATTCGCCGCAATCGAATCGAACCGCACCGATTACATGTTCGGATAGTTCGGCCCGCCGGCGCCCTCGGGCGGCACCCAGTTGATGTTCTGGTTCGGATCCTTGATGTCGCAAGTTTTGCAGTGGACGCAATTCTGCGCGTTGATGACGTAACGCGGATTGCCCGCCTCCTCGACCCATTCATAGACGCCCGCCGGGCAATAGCGCGCCGACGGCCCGCCATAAACGTCGTGCTCGGATGACTTTTGCAAAGCGGTGTCGCACACGACGAGGTGCGCCGGCTGATCTTCCTCATGGTTAGTGTTGGACAGATAGACCGAGGAAAGCCGGTCGAAGGTGAGCTTGCCGTCGGGTTTCGGATAAGCGATCGGCCGGCAGTCCGCTGCCGGCTTGAGCGAAGCATAATCCGGCTTGCCGTGACTGAGCGTGCCGAGAAACGAAAAGCCGAGCGTGTTGGTCCACATGTCGGCACCGCCGAGCGCCAGGCCGGCGAGCGTTCCAAGCTTCGACCATAAAGGCTTGGCATTGCGGACGCGCCAGAGGTCGCGGCCGATCGGCGAGCCGCGCCACGCCGCGTCATAGCTTGCAAGCTCGTCATGGGCGCGCCCGGCCTGGAGCGCCGCCGCGACGTTCTCAGCCGCGAGCATGCCGGAGAGTATGGCGTTGTGGCTGCCTTTGATGCGCGGCACGTTCATGAAACCTGCGGCGCAGCCGATGAGCGCGCCGCCGGAAAAAGCGAGGTTCGGAACCGACTGCCAGCCGCCTTCGGTGAGGGCGCGGGCGCCGTAGCAGATCCGCTTGCCGTTTGAGAACGTGTCGCGCACCAGCGGATGGGTCTTGAACCGCTGGAATTCATCGAACGGCGACAAATACGGATTTTGGTAATTGAGATGGACGACGAAGCCGACCGCGACGAGGCGGTCGCCGAAATGATAGAGAAACGAGCCGCCGCCGGTGCTGTTGTCTAGCGGCCAGCCCATGGTGTGCTGGACGAGACCGCTGTGGAACTTCTCCGGCGCGACCTGCCACAGCTCCTTCAGTCCGATGCCGTATTTTTGCGGCTGCCGGCCTTGTGCCAGACCGAAGCGCTCAATCAGTATTTTGGAGAGGCTGCCGCGTGCGCCTTCGGCGAATAACGTGTACTTGGCGCGCAGCTCCATGCCGCGGGCGAAGGCTGCCTTGTGATGTCCGTCCTTGCCGATGCCCATGTCGCCAGTAGCGATGCCGGTGACCGCATTGCCCTCGAACAGCAGCTCGGCGGCGGCAAAGCCCGGATAGATTTCAACGCCGAGTGCTTCGGCTTTCTGCGCCAGATGGCGGCAGACGTCGCCGAGCGAGACGATGAAATTGCCGTGATTGCTCATCAGCGGCGGCAGCAAAATGTTCGGCAGCCGCACCGCGCCGGAAGGTCCGAGCACGTAGAAACGATCGGAAGTGACCTCGGTTCGAACCGGCGCCTCCTCGTTGCGCCATTCCGGAACGAGGCGATCGAGCCCGATTGGATCGATCACGGCGCCGGAGAGAATATGGGCGCCGACCTCGGACCCCTTCTCGACGACGACCACCGAAGTTTCCGGCGCGATCTGCTTGAGCTTTATCGCAGCGGCAAGACCGGCGGGCCCGGCGCCGACGATGACGACATCGAATTCCATCGCCTCGCGGGCGGGGAACTCCGCTGCATTCATGGCCTGCTCCATAATCCGCGCAACTGCGAAGGTTTTTCACGAATCTCTTTTGCTTACAATTGTCGGCTTACGACCGAGCAAAGTCGCGCTTGTGGTCGGCGACGCTTTGGCGGATCTGCCGGCCCTCCGGCCCGGGAGCGACAAGTTCCAGCGCGCGTCGTTGGGCATAGGTCCAGGCCGAAAATTCGATGTTGGGCGCGGGATCGAGCGCAACGACAAAAGGGTCATCGCCGAAAGACTTGTAGCGCTCGAACAGCTGATCCGCCGTCTCCCCGCCTTTGTATTGCGCCAACAACGCCTCATCGACCAGCCGGCGGCAGGTTTCGAGAGCTTCCTCCGCGGTTGCGAAGGTCCCATATTCGGAACGCTCGTCTTCTTCCCCGTAGCGGAAATTGTCGTCCACCATGACTTTGTACGGAGACATTTTTCCGGCTTCCGCTGCGCCGCCACTTGGTGGCAATGTGCTTTTCGGTACCAAAGTGTTTCACGCTTTGCGGCGTGCGCAAAGGCCGTAACCCGTTGCCAGCCGATCCAGCGCAGCCATGAATAACGCAACCAGGAACGCGCGCGAGCTTATCGCCTTTTACCTCGATGCTGGGGTCGACGCGCTCATCGGCGAGGCGCCGGTCGACCGTTTCGCCGATGAGCCTGCGCCTGCCGCGCCGGTCCCCTCCCCCGACCTCCCTCCCCGTCCCTCACCCGCAGGGAGGCGGGAAGCAATCCCGCTGGCATCGCCGCGGCAAACATCGCCACAGCGCCGCCGCCACCTGAAGCCGCGATTCTGTCGGCGCGCGAAGCCGCCAAAAGCGCGCAGACTCTCGAGGCGTTGCGGGCGCTGCTCGAAACCTTCGAAGGCTGCATGCTGCGGACCACCGCAACGCAGCTTGTTTTTGCGGACGGTAACCCCAAAGGACGCGTCATGTTCGTCGGTGAAGCGCCCGGACGCGATGAAGACTTAGCCGGCGTTCCCTTTGTCGGCCGTTCGGGAAAACTGCTCGACTTGATGATGCAGGCCATCGGGCTCGACCGCACGCAGGTCTATATCGCCAACGTCGTGCCCTGGCGCCCGCCTGGCAATCGGACGCCGACACCGCAGGAAACCGCCACTTGCTTGCCGTTCATCCGCCGCCAGATCGAGCTCGCCGATCCCGACATTCTTGTGTGTCTCGGCCAGCCCTCGACGCAAACGCTGCTTGGCACCAAGGAAGGAATCACGCGGACGCGCGGACGCTGGTTCAAATTCGATACCGGCAGCCGCGAGATACGCGCGCTCGCGACCTTCCATCCCGCCTTCCTGCTGCGCAGCCCGCTGCAGAAGCGATTTGCCTGGCGGGATTTATTGGCGATCAGGAAGGCGCTTACGGCATAGGATTGCCAGCCATCGACGTCACCAGGCGCGTCATGGTGCCGGCCTGATCACGCCCCATCCAATCAGCAAAGGCGTCAGGCGGCCGCGCACCGGCCGCGCGAAGCTGTGCGGCACTTCGGGAACGAGATCGGGAAAGTGCGCCTTGATCTCCGGCGGCGGCACCGGATTGGTATCAGCCGCCGGCCACACGACCATGGCGCCTTTTTGGCGGATAGCCTCCGGCGTGACCCAGGGTGAGTGCTTCGGCTCGGCATCGAAATAAACGCTCGGCCGGCTCGGCGCGGCGAGCGCCACGAGTTCGGCGATGTGTGCGTCGCCGCTGACGATCGCGAGCGGATGTCCGGTCCGGCGGGTGAAACTGTCGGCGAAGAAACGGCCCATCGCGCCCGCCGGCTGCGCGACCCGGAGCTCGGAGCCGGTCGTCCACGGCAAGACCGCAATTACGATAGGTACCAAGATCGCCGGCACGATCAGGAGGGCGGCCCAAGCCTGGCCGAGAGTGCGCTGATGGTGAAGCGCGACGCTGTTGCCGGCGGCAACGACGACGGCCAGCCCTGAGAGCACGAGTAGCGGCGCCGCGCCCCCCATCGGCAGCGGAACTTCAACTAATACCGCAACGATCGTCGCCAGCAAAGCCGGGACGAGCGCAAACGTTTTTACGAACGTCACCGCGAAGGGAGCAATCGGCGACCGGGCAAGGGCGGGCGCCGGGCCGAGGCGGATCCGCGGCCAGCCCATGGCCAGCACAACAAGCAAAGCGAGGCCGGCATGGGCGAGGATGAGCGCGCCGAGAAGCCGCAACCAGGCCGTCGTGTTCGCGTGGGCAATTCCGGCGAGGTGCAAACGTTCGAGCGCGGGCATGAGCGCGAGGAGGCCCGCCCGTTCTAGCAGGACGAAATGCACGAACACCATCGCGACCACGACCGCTACCGCGATCCACGCCTCGAAAGTGTCGACCGCTTTACGTCCGCGATCGGTCGCCGCCGTGAACAGGATCAGCGTGCCCAACAGCACGAGGGCCCCCTCGGTCGTAATGAGCAGAAGCGCCACCGCGCCGGCGAGCGCATACCAGTGATCGCGGCGCCCTTGCGCCACGGCGTGCCAATAGAACAACAAAGCGGCGGCCCAAAACGCCGTGGCAAGGATGGGCGGACCGAAATTCGGCGTCGGCACCGCGAACGCGAAGATGCCGACCATCAGCAATACCGCCATGGCCGCGTGCGTCGCACCGACCATCGCGCGGCCAAGCGCGAACACGCACCAATATGTGGCGATGACGCAAATCTGCGAGAGCGCATAGACGCCGAGCAGACCGGCGGCACGAAAGGCGATCTCGGCGAGCCAGTAAGCAAGCGGCGGCCCGAAATCACCGTTGATCGGAAATTCGTGACCGATGGCGAGCACTTGTGCAACTTCGCCGGGCGGCGCCGCGTAGAACAGCATCGGCACCGCGATCCACACCGCCGCCTGTGCCAGCGTCGCCAGCCAAAAAACCAGGAGCGGGCGCGAACGCAAACCTTCGATGTAGAGGGGTACGTGAAACATCGGGCCCTGGGCGGCAGGATTGACGGCTCGGAAATGATTTCGTTGCGGGCGTAACCTCTACCCTGTCCCGCCCTTTTAGGGCGAGGCAGTGCGCAAACTAAATCTCTTTCCACCCTGAAAGGGAAGGAATAGGTGGTCAGAGTTTAGAGCGGCATTAAGACTGCGAAAGGGTCGTCCACCTCGGCGGCCAAATCGCCATACGCGTCCGCGACCGGCGCGAACGAGCGGCGGTGATGCATCGTCGGGCCGAGCCGGTCGAGCGCGGCGAAATGCTCGGGCACGCTGTAGCCCATGTGGCGTTCGAAGCCGTATCCGGGGTGCGCCGCGCCGAGGCAAACCATCAGCCGGTCGCGCGTCACCTTGGCGACGATCGAGGCAGCGGCGATCGACGCCACGAGTCCGTCGCCGCCGATCACCGCCTCGCAGTCACAGCCGGCATCGATGCGGTCGCGGCCATCGGCGAAGACAAGGCGCGGCCGTACCGGCAGCGATGCGACCGCGCGTGCCAATGCCCAAAGCGACGCCCGCAAGATGTTATCGCGATCAATGCGCGCCGGTGGCGCCATGGCCACCGCCACCTGCGCCCGCGCGCAAATGCGCTCGTAGAGCACTTCGCGCCGCTGCGGCGTGAGCCGTTTGGAATCGTCGAGACCCCGCGGCACATTGTCGGGATCGAGGATGACGGCCGCGGCGACGACCGGCCCGGCCAGCGGGCCGCGGCCGGCTTCGTCACATCCGGCAACCGGCCACAGCCCGCGCTTGAGCGCTGCGCGCTCGCGGCGGAACGTTGGCCGGACGATCTCCTCGTCGAGCGGCAAGCGTGCCGCCTTCTCGGTACGACTCATGCGGCCATGATGACCACGGCACGACCCGCTCCGCAACGCGAACCGTGCGCGGGCGAGAATTGCGGGGATAGCCGGCCCGCAAGGGCGTTTCAGGCGAACAGACTGAGCTGTTGCGAGGCGGCTTGCGGCCGCCGGAAATACTCGGTGGTCGTCTTCACGCTTGTCGCGTTGAAGCCGAGTCGCTCGCAGGCGACCTCGAAGCGGCGGCCGATCATCCACGCAATCGGGCCCTTTCCGGTCATGCGGGTGCCGAAGGCGGCATCGTAATCCTTGCCGCCGCGCATATCGCGGACGAGCTTGAACACATGGCGATAGCGGTCGGGGAAATTCGCCATCAGCCATTCGCGGAACAGGTCGCGGACTTCGAGCGGCAGGCGAAGCAGCACATATCCCGCGTGACGAACGCCGTTCGCAGCCACTGCTTCGAGAATTCGCTCGATCTCCGCATCGTTGAGCGCGGGGATGACGGGCGCAACCAACGTCGAAGCCGGTATTCCGGCATTCACCAATTGGCGCAGCGCCTCCAGCCGGCGCGGCGGCGCGGAAGCGCGCGGCTCCATGGTCCGCGCCAGTTTAGCATCCAAGGTCGTCACCGAGATTGCCACTTTGACCAGATCGCGCTTGGCCATGCGCGCGAGGATATCGAGGTCGCGCAGCACCAGCGCCGACTTGGTCACGATGCCGACGGGATGACCGGAGCGCTCCAGGACTTCGAGGATGCGGCGCATGATCTGATGCCGGCGCTCGATCGGTTGATAGGGGTCGGTGTTGGTGCCGATGGCGATTACCTTCGGCACATAGCCTGGCGCCGACAGTTCGCGCTCCAGCAATTCAGGCGCGTTGGGCTTCATGAACAGCTTGGATTCGAAATCCAGGCCCGGCGACAATCCGAGAAAGGCGTGCGTCGGCCGCGCGAAACAATAGACGCAGCCGTGCTCGCAGCCGCGATAGGGATTGATGGAGCGGTCGAAGGAGAGGTCGGGTGAATCGTTGCGGGCGATGATCTTGCGTGTCGCATCGACAGTCACGCTGGTCTGAAAAGGCGGCAGGTCGTCGATGTTCTGCCAGCCATCGTCGAAGGCGACACGGGCAAGCGTTTCGTAGCGCCCCGAAGCGTTGGAATGCGCGCCGCGGCCGCGACGGCGTTCGCCATCGACGGCTTTTCCTAGCCTGCCCGCCGGCGCGGAGGGCACCGGCGCCGGCGGGCGTCTTAATGCGGACGAGCGGGTCATAAATGAAACATAGCGCGTTCCTATGAACAAAACAAGAACAAATTAGCCCCAAATTCGAAAAACGGAACGGTTGGAAACTGTGGCCTTTGGCCTTAAATCTGCACGCATATTGCAGATTTTCGCCGGGGCGCCGCAATCGGTAGCGAATGCTGAGTGTCATCATCGCGACCCTCGATTCGGAACGTGCGCTGGTGCGGACGCTCGCCCCGCTCGTTTCCGGCGCAACGTCTGGCCTCATCACCGAGGTGCTGGTGGCCGACGCCGGTTCCCGCGACGACACGGCCGCGGTCGCCGACGTGGCGGGCTGCAATTTCCTCGTCGTGGAGGGCTCGCTCGGAAAACGGCTACGGACGGCGACAGCGGCCGCGCGTGCGCCGTGGCTTCTGTTTCTGCAGCCCGGAACAATCCTCGATACGCCATGGGTCGGCGATGCCCAGGGTTTCGTTCAAGGTTTCGTTCAAGGCTTCGGCGAACGACCGGCGCGAGGTTTTGGGGCAGCCGCGTTCCGGCGCGGCGCTCAAGCGCAATCGGGGTTCGGCGAGGCCCTTTCGCATCTTGCCGCCGCGCTCGCGGAGACCGCGGCCCGAACAAGGCCTCATCATCTCGCAGGCTTCCTACGCGCGGATCGGCGGCCATGCCGAGCGCGCCGCCGATCCGGAGGCCGACCTTATTCGGCGGATCGGCCGACGGCGCATCGCGATGCTCTCGGCGCGAGCCTTTTAGGCCGGCTGACAAGATACTTGACTAAGTCAAGTATCTGGCCGACGCTTGCGCCGTGACCATCGTGGAGCGCGAGCGCATCGCGGCCGTCCGCCGGTTCAACCGCTTCTACACCCGGCAGCTCGGCGTGTTGCGTAAGACCTATCTCGACAGCCCCTACTCGCTCGGCGAGGCGCGCCTGCTCTTCGAGATCGCGAATGACGCTACGCCGACCGCAAGCGATATCGCGCGCACGCTCGATCTCGATGCCGGGTATCTGAGCCGGACTTTGCGCGCTTTCGAAAAGTGCGGCTTGATCAAACGCACGGTTTCCGCAAGCGACGCGCGGCGGAGTCATCTGACGCTGTCGGCGAAAGGCCGAAAGGCTTTCGCGCCGCTGGAGCGGCGTTCTCAGCAGGACGCAGCGGCAACGCTGGGCCGGCTTTCTTCCGCCGACCAAGCCCGGCTGATTGCCGCCATGGGCACGATCGAAAGGCTGCTCGACGGCAAGGCGGAGCACGATTCCGCGCAACAGCGGCAATACCTGTTGCGCCCGCCCGAGCCCGGCGATTTCGGCTGGATCGTCAAACGCCACGCCGAGCTTTATGCGCAGGAATATGGCTGGACGGCGCCGTTCGAGGGTGTGTGCGCGCAGATCGTCGCCAATTTCGTCAACACCTACGATGCGAGGCGCGAGCGCTGCTGGATCGCCGAGATCGATGGCGAGAATGTCGGCTCCATCATGCTTGCGAAGGAGAGCGAAAGCGTCGCCCGCATCCGGCTTCTGGTGGTGGACCCGAAAGCGCGCGGGCTCGGGCTCGGCGCGCGGCTGACCGACGAATGCATCAGCTTCGCGCGGCGCGCGGGCTACAAGAAAATTACGCTGTGGACCCACCGCGTGCTGTCCGCGGCGCGCCACATTTACCAGAAGGCCGGCTTCAAGCTCATGCGCTCCGAGCGGCATCGGCGCTTCGGCCGCGCGGTGGTCAGCGAGCACTGGGACTTGCAGCTTTAAGCCGTCATTGCGAGCCCACGGGCCCGGCCCGAAGTGGCCGGCCCCGTGACAAGCTCCGCGCAATGACGCACAAGAGCGCCGAAACTATACTGTCGCCCCCTGAGCGCGGTGAGCAAAAGTGCTCGCCGGTTTTGCGTCAAACCGCTCGCAAATTCTAAGTTGCACGCGCAATCTGACCGGTAACTACTCAGCCTGATTGCGTGCGCGCCTTCGGCCGGCGCAAATGCTCTTCGAGCCGCGGCATGATCTCGACGAAGTTGCACGGCCCATAGCGAAAATCGAGCTGGTGCACGAGAATTTCGTCCCAGGCGTCCTTGCAGGCGCCGGGCGAGCCCGGCAGGCAAAAGATGTAAGTCCCGCCGGCAACGCCGGCGGTAGCCCGCGACTGGATCGCCGACGTGCCGATCTTGGGAAAGCTCACGACCAGAAACAGCGCCGAGAAAGCGTCCATCTTCTTCTCGAACAACGGCTCGACGGCTTCGGGGGTCACGTCGCGGCCGGTGAAGCCCGTACCGCCGGTGGTAATGATCACGTCGATGACCGGATCGGCGATCCAGGCTTTGACTTTGGCGCGGATCGCCTTGACGTCGTCGGGCACGATGCTCCGCTCGGCGACGTAGTGGCCGGCGGCGCCAATACGTTGCGCCAGCAGCGCACCGGATTTGTCATCCTTGAGACTGCGCGTATCGGAGACCGTGAGCACCGCGATCTTGAGCGCCACGAACTGTTTGAAGTCGTCGATCCCAGGCATGGATACACCTTTACGACTGGATCGCTCGTTCGTCCCCGCCCGAGCAGGAATGAGCGGAATACCAGTACACTAAAGCGAGCTCGCCGACAGCGTATCGCAGGCGCCCACATTGCCGTCCTTGAAGCCGTTCATGAACCAGCGCTTGCGCTGCTCCGACGTGCCGTGGGTGAAGGCGTCCGGCACGACATAGCCCTGCGCCTGTTTCTGCAGGCGGTCGTCGCCGATCGCGGACGCCGTCTGCAGCGCCTGATCGACATCGCCGGGATCGAGGAAATCGCGCTTTCGCTGCGCGCGGTTGGCCCACACGCCGGCCAAGCAATCGGCTTGGAGCTCGACGCGGACCTGCAGGCGGTTCTGCTCGGCCTTGCTCGCCGATGCCTGCTGCACCTTCATCACCCGAGGAAGTATTCCAAGCTCGTCCTGCACATGATGGCCGACCTCGTGCGCAATCACATAGGCTTCGGAAAATTTGCAGGCCTGGCTGTTAGCGCAACCGCCAAACTTTTTCTGGAGATCCTCAAAAAACGAGGTATCGAGATAGATCCGTTGATCGCGAGGGCAGTAGAACGGCCCCATGGCTGACTGCGCGAAAGCGCAAGGGGTCGGTTCCGAGCCCGAGAACAAGCGGAGTTTCGGCGGGTGATAGGTCTTGCCCGCGGCGGCGAAAATTTCCGTCCACTGATCTTCAGTGTCGCCAAGCACCAAAGCGACGAACTTGCCGGTCGGATCGTTCGGCGTTCCCGCCGTAACCGGCGGCGCCGCGCCGGTCTGTTGCGAGGCCGATCCGCCGCCGGTGAGAATCTGCGCGCCATTGAGCAGCACGCTGGGGTCAATACCGAAATACCAGCTGATCAGCCCGATAACGATGACCGTGCCGATACCGAGGCCGCCCGCTCCGCCCGGCAAGCCGCCGCGCGATGCACTTGCCTCGCGATCGTCTTCGACATTTTCGCTGGGACGGAAATCATCGGTACGCATTTGTCATTACCCCTTCACTCCTTCGCAAATCCATCCCCCTTTCGCAAATCCATCCCCCTTCGCAAATCCATCCCCCTTCGCAAATCCATCGCCCGATTTGGCTTGTCCGGTTCTCCTTCAAGCCAACCGATCTGCTCCAGTACGCACGCAATTAACCAAACGTTTCCCGGCATTTATTGCCTAGTAGAACAACGATTTAATTAAGCCGATTTTTACCTTGGCCGGGCATCATCAGCTTCGTCGGTTGTAGGTCCCGCGTCGCCGATCGCGTCGCCTGAGTTCAGAGTTCTGAGTCATGGTTGTGTCGCGTCGCGGGGCGTCCGTAAGGGCGCCCCGCGTGAGTTTTCAGTCCGCCGCATCCGCGCGCATCCTCATCGGCGATTGCGTTGCCGAGATGGCGAAGCTTCCAGCCGCTTCCGTCGATCTCGTTTTCGCCGATCCACCGTACAATCTGCAGCTCCAAGGCGACCTCAAGCGTCCCGACGACTCGCGCGTCGATGCCGTCGACGACGATTGGGATAAATTCTCCAGTTTCTCCGCCTATGACCATTTCACCCACGCCTGGATCACCGCCTGCCGTCGGCTGATGAAGCCAACCGCCACGCTGTGGGTGATCGGTTCCTACCACAACATTTTCCGCGTCGGCACGATCCTTCAGGACCTCGACTTCTGGATCCTCAACGACATCGTCTGGCGCAAATCGAACCCGATGCCGAATTTTCGCGGCCGCCGCTTCACCAATGCGCATGAGACCCTGATCTGGGCGGCGCGCGACGCCGCAAAGACAAATTATACCTTCAATTACGAGGCGCTGAAAGCGGGCAACGACGACATCCAGATGCGCTCCGATTGGCTGATCCCGCTGTGCACCGGCGAGGAGCGCCTCAAGGGCGGCGACGGCAAGAAGCTGCATCCGACGCAAAAACCCGAGGCGCTGCTCGCGCGCGTCATCCTCGCCGCATCGCGACCCGACGACCTCGTGCTCGATCCGTTCTGCGGCACCGGAACGACCGGTGCGGTCGCGCATCGGCTGCGGCGGCGTTTCCTCGGCATTGAACGTCACGGCGAATACGCGGCGGCCGCCGAGCAACGGATAACAGCGGCCGAGCCCCTCCCCGAGGCGGCGCTCGCAACCTTCATGACGGCGCGCGAGGCGCCGCGCGTGCCGTTCTCGGCGCTGCTGGAGCGCGGCTTGGTGACGCCGGGCCTCAAGCTCGTCGACGCCAAGAAACGCCATCGCGCGCTGGTGCGCGCCGACGGCGCCATCGCACTGGGTGAGGCGGTCGGCTCGATCCACCGCATCGGCGCGCTGGCGCAAGGCCTCGAAGCCTGCAACGGTTGGACTTTCTGGCATGTGGAAACGCCCGCCGGCCTGACCGTCATCGACGCGCTGCGCGCGAAGGTGCGCGCGGAGATGGCGGCGCAGTAATTTCGCTCTGGTCAAGCCCATGCGCGACGACCTTGCGCATCAGACTCGGCAACGCTTCGCCAGCGATATCCGCAATCGCAATCCAGCGCAGGCCCTTGGGCGCAGGCGTACGCGGCGCAATCTCCGCTTCGTAGACCGCGAGTTCTAGCGGGAAGTGCGTGAAGACGTGGCGCACGACGCCGGCACGGCGGCACCAATGAATTTCGTTTTTGTTTTTACGTTTCAGCGACAAAAATCGGGGCGCCGCGCCAAGCGCATTCTTTTCATCGAAGTCCCTCGACCATTCGGTCGTCGGCACTCCGGTCATGCCGCCGAGCAGGCCCCGCGCCGGTCGCGTCCCGATCAGTATATAGCCATCCATGCGCCGAGCGACGAATGCCGCGCCGCGCCGGAGCGCGCCTTCCCGCCTCGGCGCACGTCGCGGGAACGTTTCCGCGTCGCCGCGCGCGCGGGCCCCGCAGCTTTCGTTCAACGGGCAGAAGGCGCAGGCAGGCTTCTTCGGCGTACAGATGGTGGCGCCAAGGTCCATCAGCGCCTGGGCGAAATCGCCGGCGCGGCGTCGTGGAAACAATTCGCGGGCCAGCCGGCGCAGCTCCGGCTTTACGCCGGGGAGCGGGGCGGCAACGGCAAAAAGCCGCGCGACGACCCGTTCGATATTGCCGTCGACGGGGCTGGTCGGCGCATCGAATGCGATCGCGGCAATCGCCGCGGCGGTGTAGTCGCCGATGCCGGGAAGTGCACGCAGGGCGGCCTCGCTCGCCGGAAACTCGGCGCCGTGCCGCTCAACCACCGCGCGAACGCAGGCGTGCAGATTGCGGGCGCGAGCGTAATAGCCGAGCCCCGCCCAGGCCTTCAGGATATCTTCGAGCGGCGCCGCGGCGAGCGCACGGATGTCGCCCCAACGCTGGAGGAAACGCACATAAAAGGGGACGACGGCCCGCACCGTCGTCTGTTGCAGCATGATCTCGGAGAGCCACACGCGGTAAGGATCCGGACGTTCGCCGCTCCTGGCCCGCCATGGCAACACGCGGCGATGGCGGTCGAACCAGGCCAGCAATGCGGCGGGTTCCGGGAATGAATCGGGTGCCGCGGCCCTCGCGCGCTGTCGCCCCGGCTCCTTCGCTGCTACCGTCATGTCTGCTTCCGTCTCGCCCAGGGATGACAGAGCGCCGTATCATGGACAAGCCCTCCCGCTCGCCCGCCAAACCGTTGCGCGATCTCCTCGGCAAGGTCATCGGCGACACGTTTAGGCGCCAGGGATTCGCGTCGGCTGAATTGGTGACGCGCTGGACTGAAATCGCCGGCGCCGAGATCGCAGCCCATAGCGAACCGGTCAAAATCCAATGGCCGCGCGCTGAGCAAGCCGGCGCCCAGCCGCCGGGTACGCTCATCCTGCGCGTCGAGGGTCCCGCCGCGATCGAAATCCAGCACCTCGCCGACCTGGTTTGCGAGCGCGTCAATCGCTTCCTCGGCTGGCGTGCAGTCGAGCGCATCGCGTTGCGGCAAGCGCCGCTGCGGCGCCCCACGCGCCCGCCCATCGCCGCCGCCGATCCGGCAGCAGCCGCCCGCATTGCCGCAAGCATGTCGGAGATCGCGGACGAGGATTTAAGACAGGCGCTGGCGCGGCTTGGCGCCGCGGTCAAGCGTGGCTGAGGCCACGGGGGCCCGGTGGAACGGGCTTTGGTGGAACGGGCCTCGAGACGCGCCTTGGCGAAACGGCGCGCTGCTGCCACATTCGTGCGGCAGGACTCGCATTCAGACGACTTGCATTCAGAAGCTTTGCATTCACGATCAGGAGTTGACCTTGACGCTCACCCGTCGCCGCGTGTTTTCGGCTACCGCGACCTTGGCCGTCGCCGGCGCTGGAACTTTTTTGTCCGCCTCACTGCGACAAGCCGAAGCGGAGACCGCCGAGCCTGACCAGGCCGTGCTGGCCAAAGCCGGTCCCGACGGCGATGTCGTGCTTGGATCGGACAAAGCGCGGGTGACGATCATCGAATACGCTTCGATGACGTGTCCGCACTGTGCGCATTTTTCGGAAACGACCTTTCCCGAACTGCAGAAGCGTTACATCGACACTGGCAAGGTGCGTTTCATTTTCCGCGAATTTCCGCTGGATGCGCTCGCAGCTGCCGGCTTCATGCTGGCACGTTGCGCCGGGAACGACAAATTCATGCCGATCATCGAGACGCTGTTTGCCAAGCAGCGCGAATGGATGGTGGAAAAGCCGATCGAGCCGCTGCGCAATATCGCCAAGCAATTCGGTTTCACCCACGAGACATTCGACGCATGTCTGGCGAATCAGAAAGTGCTCGACGGCATTCAGGAAGTGCGCGACCGCGCCGCCGAGAAGCTCGGGGTCAATTCCACGCCGACCTTTTTCGTCAACGGAAAAAAGCTGACCGGCGATCAGTCGATCGAGGCTTTAGCCAAAGAAATCGATCCCTATCTCAAGGAAGGATAAGGGTTTTTTTGGCCCCGAGCGCGGGCACCGATCGGCCCGGAACCAAGTTCTGGCGGGGGTCCGCGGACGGAAGATTTGGATAACGCAGCGGGGCTGTTGCGCTTGCAGGCGCGACGATTCATTCTCCGCGCCGATGCGGCACCCCGTCGACTCAGGCCCTAAGGGCATGAGCGGTCTACGATTCCCCTTCATAGCCGCAGTAGTAAAATGGACATAAAACGCGAATGAAGCTCACGCGGCTGCGCCTGATCGGCTTCAAGTCCTTCGTCGAACCGACCGACTTTGATATCGAACCGGGCCTGACCGGCGTGGTCGGTCCGAACGGCTGCGGCAAGTCCAACCTCGTCGAAGCCGTGCGCTGGGTCATGGGCGAGGCCTCCTACAAGGCCATGCGCGCGTCCGAGATGGACGACGTGATCTTCTCCGGCAACACGGACCGCCCGGCACGCAATCATGCCGAGGTCAGCGTTGTGGTAGACAACAGCGACCGCAAGGCGCCGGCAGCATTCAACGAAGCCGACACGCTCGAAGTCTCGCGCCGGATCTTGCGCGAGCAAGGCTCGGTGTTCCGTGTCAACGGCCGCGAGGTGCGCGCCCGCGACGTCACCGTGCTGTTCGCCGACGCTTCGACCGGCTCGCGGTCGCCCGCATTGGTCCATCAGGGCCGCATCGGCGAGATCATCCAAGCGCGGCCCGACCAGCGCCGCCGCGTGCTCGAAGAGGCAGCAGGCATTTCCGGGCTGCATGCCCGCCGTCACGAGGCGGAGCTGCGGCTCAAGGCCGCCGAGCACAACCTCGCCCGGGCGGAGGACGTCATCGGTCAGCTGGCCGCGCAGGTCGCTTCCCTCAAGAACCAGGCGCGGCAGGCAGTGCGCTACCGCAACATTTCCGGACAGGTACGCCGAACCGAAGCGCTGCTGTTCCACCTGCGCTGGATCGGGGCAAAAGCCGAAGTTAGCCAGGCCGAGCGCGGCAAAGACGACGCGGTCCGCGTCGTCGCCGCGCGCACCGGCGAGCAAACGGTCGCCACCACCCGGCAGACGGATGTCGCGGCCGGGCTTCCGGTCTTGCGCGAAGCGGAAGCCAAGGCTGCCGCCGCGCTGCAGCGGCTCCTCGTCGCCCGCGATGCGCTGGAACGCGAGGAAACCCGCGCCAGGGAACGGATTAGCGAACTTGACCGCCGGCTCGAACAGTTTGCGGCCGATCTTGGACGCGAGCGGATCCTGGCGGCCGACGCCGCGGCCGCGCTCGATCGGCTAGACGCCGAGGAGAAAGCGCTCAAGGCCGAAGCGCAGGCAAACGCCGCGCTGCTCAGCGCGGTCACCGATCGCGTCGCCAAGGCGGGCGCGGCCCTTGCCGTGTCGGAAAAGGCGTTTGCCGAATTGACCCGTGCGCTCGCCGATCTGACGGCGCAGCGCAATCAGCTGCAGGCGGCGTTGCACGATCACGCGCAGCGCGCGGCGCGGCTCGAGGCCGAGCTTGCCAACATCGAGGCCGGCCTTGCCGCGACCGGCAGCGGCGCGCCGGATCTTTCGGCTTTGGCCACCGCACTCGCTGCCGCGCAGGCCGAACTCACGGAAGCAGAGAGCGCCGCGCGAACGGCGGAAGTTGCGCACGCGCGGGCGCGATCCGAACTCGACGCCGCGCGCGCTCCGCTCGCCGCCACCGAGCGCGGCGTGCAGCGGCTGGAAACCGAAGCGAAGACTATCGGCAAGCTACTGGCGGTCGAAAACAAGAATCTCTGGCCGCCGGTTATGGACGCGCTGAGCGTTACCAAAGGTTATGAGAAGGCGCTCGGCGCCGCGCTCGGCGACGATCTCGATGCGCCGGTCGATCCATCGGCGCCGATGCACTGGGCCGGAGCGGCGCTCGATCCGTTCGATCCGACGCTGCCCGCGGGCGTGGAGCCGCTCTCGCGCTTTGTCAAAGCGCCTGCGGAACTGGCCCGCCGCCTGGCGCAGATCGGCGTCGTCGAACGTGCCGCCGGGCGTCGCTTGGCGGCAACGCTTAAGCCCGGTCAACGGCTGGTGTCGCGTGACGGGGATTTCTGGCGCTGGGACGGCTTCGCCGTCACCGCGCACGCGCCGACCGGCGCGGCACGGCGGCTTGCCGAGCGCGGTCGGCTGCAATCAATCGATGGCGAACTTGCCACCGCCCGCGGCGAAGTCGAAACCCAGCGCCGCCTGGTCGAAGCGGCCGAAGCCGCGCTCGGCGCGGCGGCGGCGGCGGAGACCGAAGCCCGCACGCGCTGGCGCGAAGCGCAGCGTCAGACCGATTCCGCTCGCGAAGAATACGCCGCCGCCGAGCGCGAGATCAGCCGCAACGCGGCGCGCCTGTCGGCGCTCAACGAGGCCAAGCAGCGAACCGTCGTCGGCTGGGACGAGGCCAAAGCCGCATGCAAGGAAGCGGAGAAGGCCCTCGCGGCGTTGCTCGCCGTCGCTGATCTGGAGGCCAAGCTCGCCGAGGTCAACGACGATGTTGCCAGGCGCCGCGCCGCGCTCGCCGAGGTCCGCGTCGAGGCGCAAGCGATCGCGCGCGAGGCCGAGCTTGCCGATCGCCGACTCCAGGCGATCGCCGGTGACCGCGCGGCCTGGGATGAGCGCAAGAGCAATGCCGCCGCGCAAATCGCCACGATCGGACAGCGGACGGAAGAGGCACGGAGCGAGCGCGGCGAACTTGACGTCGCGCCGCAAAAGTTCGCCGGCCAGCGTCAAGCCCTGATCGGCGAGATTGAGACCGCGACGACCTCGCGCAAGGCGGCCGCCGACCGGCTGGCGGAAGGCGAGAACGAGCTTGTCGCGGCCGACAAGGCTGCGCGGTCGGCGCTCGAAGCTGTTGGTGAAGCGCGCGCCGAAGCGGCGCGCGCCGAGGAACGCCGCGACGGCTCTAAGCGCCGCCTCGACGACATCGAGCACGAAATCCGCGATCTCCTGGATGTCGAGCCGGCGGCTGCCGCCGAGATCGCCGAAATCAAAGCGGATGCCGAAATGCCGCAGATCGGCGAAGTCGAAGCAAGGCTCGACCGCACTAGACGCGAGCGCGAACGTCTGGGCTCCGTCAATCTGCTGGCCGAGCAGGAGCTCAACGAAGTCGAGGCGCAGCACACTAGGCTCGCCGCCGAGCGCGACGACCTCAATGAGGCCATCAGGCGCCTGCGGCAGGGCATACACAGCCTCAACAGCGAGGCGCGCGAGCGCCTCTTGGCGTCGTTCGCGACGGTCAACGCGAATTTCCAGAAGCTTTTCACCGAGCTGTTCGGCGGCGGCAATGCCGAGCTGCAACTGATCGAGAGCGAGGACCCGCTCGAAGCCGGTCTCGAAATAATGGCGAAGCCGCCGGGCAAGAAGCCGGTGACGCTGTCGCTCCTATCGGGCGGCGAGCAGGCGCTCACGGCGCTGGCGCTTATCTTCGCCGTGTTCCTCACCAATCCGGCGCCGATCTGCGTGCTCGACGAAGTCGATGCGCCGCTCGACGACTACAATGTCGAGCGCTTCTGCGATCTGCTCGACGAGATGACGCAGCTCGACCGATACGCGCTTCGTCATTATCACCCACAATCCGATCACCATGGCGCGCATGAACCGGCTCTACGGCGTCACCATGGCCGAGCGTGGCGTGTCCCAGCTTGTCTCGGTGGATCTTGAAGGCGCGGTGAAGCTGCGCGAGGCAAGCTAACCTCCCACCCGCATCACTTCAACTCAGTCATTTCCCAGCTTGAACAATCGCCGCGCGTTGGTGCGGCCGATCTTGAGACGATCGTTCTCGCTGATCGGGCACGCGTCGAACCAGTTGGCGGCGTGATCGATGTTCTCGAACGGCCAGTCGGTCGAGAACATGATCCGCTCGGCGCCGACTTCGAGCATGGCGTTGAGCAGAGCCGGGGTGTGGAAGTTGCCGGACGTCGTGACGTAGAAGTTTTGGCGGAAATATTCGCGGATCGGCTTCTTCGCCGGATAGGTGTTGCGTTCGGCGATCCAACCGTTGGCGTTGTCGACACGCCAGAGCGCAAAGGGCAGATTCTCGCCCAGATGGCCGAGGATGATTTGCAGTCGCGGATGCGTGTCGAACAGGCCGGAGCCCATCAGCCGCAGCGCGTGAACCGCCGTCTCCTGCGCAAAAGCCCAGATCGGGCCGAGCAGCCAGGCGTGTCCCTCATAGATTTTCGCGTCGCGCGGCAGCGGATTGCGCGGGTGCAAATAGAATGGGACATCGAGGCGTTCAACGGTCGCCCAGAACGGCCGGTATTGCGGCAGATCGTAGTAAGCGGCTGTGTCCGCATTGCCGACCTGCGAAAAGCCATTGACCAGCGCGCCGCGAAAGCCGAGCTCCTGTACACAGCGTTCAAGCTCGCGCGCGGCCAAATCCGGATCCTGCATCGGCAAAGCCGCAAGACCCTGAAACCGGTCAGGCCGTTTGTTGACCTGCTCGGCGAGATAGTCGTTCGCCCTGTGCGCGATATCGTTCGCGTGGGCCGTATCGGGAATGGCCTGTACCGCCGGCGCGTTGAGCGACAACAGCATCGTCTCGATGCCGTGCTGGTCCATAAGCGCAAGCCGCCGCTCGTGCAGATCGAGCGCGCGGCTTTTCACTTCCTGCCAGACACGATCGGGAAAGTAACCACGGGAATCCGCAAGTGTATCCGGAATTGCGAAATGTTCTTCGAGTGCGATCTTGCCCTGCATGGTTCCCCTCAATCAGCCGCCGTCTATCTGGCACAGGCGTATAATCTTAACACCGTCGTTGACCGTTGCGCCGAAACTTTCCTCACGCTCCCGGTCGAGATTCATCTCGGCCCCGAGCAGGTCCTGTACAAGTTCGAGGAGGCCAAGCTTTCGACGCTCGGCCCGGTCGCCAGTCTGCAGCTGACGCGCAAGCCGCTGACGTGCCGCGAAATCATGCAGAAACGTTTATTCGACTGATGTTCGCCGCGGCGCGGCTGATACTGGCGACGCCGTTGCTCGGCCTCGTGGCCGTGCCCGTCAAGCTCGACAGCCCCGGACCGATCTTCTTCGTGCAGCGGCGTTACGGTTCAACCAACAGCCATTTTGCGTCATCAAGTTTCGCAGCATGCGCGCGCTCAAGGACGGTGCCGTCATTCGTCAGACCACGGCCGACGATCCACGCCTGACCAGGGTGGGGCGCTGACTGCGGCGCTGGAACATCGACGAGAATCCCCAGCTTTTCACCGGCGACATATCTTTATCGGCCCGCGGCTGCGCGCCGGCACAACGTCAAGCCCAGCATTGCCGCCTGGGCGCAGATCCACGGCTATCGCGGCGAGACCGACGCGGAGGGGAAGATGCGAAAGCGGGTTGAGTGCGACCTGTTCTACATCGACAATTGGTCCCTCTGGCTCGACCCGCAGATCATGGCGCGCACGCTATTGTCGCGTACGGCGTATCAGAACGCCTACTGACCGGCCAATCGAAAGCCGGTCATTCCCGCGCATGCGGGAATCCCAATCAACGCCAACGTGATTGCCGAGTGAGCTTGCCGGATCCCCTCCCGAAGCGCGGTCGAACGGATCGCGGATTTAGCCGACGAGCGCCGAGATGGCGAAGGCCGCGCCGATCGTTACCAGCGCCGTCGAGAGCCAGAGCACGCCGATAAACAACCATACCCGGCGCGGCTTCAGTAGCGTCGTTGCCGGCAAATTGGTCCAGGTTTCCAGTTCCGGGTCGGCTTTACGCAGCGCGGCGGATGCGCGCTCGATAGCGTCGATCTCGCGCTCAAGCTGGTCGCGGTCGGCAGCGGCGAGCAAACCGGAAGCATTCATGCTCACCGGCATAACCGCGCGCCGGGTGTCGATCTTGCGAATTTCATCGACGACTGCGCCATCCTGCGCACCCTCGAAAGGCTGAAGGCCGAGTTGCCGATTGGACATGACACGCACCCTTGCTGGTCCGGTTATTCCCTAACCGACAAGATGCGCAGGCGCGATATTCATCGCTGGCTAACCTTAACGCCGCCGATGAATTATCCTATCTAGGGAAGGCGCGAACGCCGATCCGGCCCTTAAATACGGAAGGCTTCGCCTGCCGCGATCGTGGAGGATTCCGCCGATGAGCACGTCGACACTGATCGTCCTCGCCGTCATCGTTGTTTTGGCTCTGTGGGTCATCGCCATCTACAACGGCCTCGTCTCCATGCGGCAACGCGTCAACCAGGCCTTCGCCGACATAGATGTGCAACTGCGGCAGCGGCACGACCTCATCCCGAACCTGGTGGAGACCGTAAAAGGCTACGCCGCACACGAGCGTGGAACACTCGACGAGGTGGTGAAGGCGCGCAACGCTGCGGTGGCCGCCCAGGGCATGCCGCAACAGGCGGCGGCGGAGAACGCGCTTTCAGGAGCGTTGCGCCAGCTCTTCGCGCTTGCCGAGGCCTATCCCGACCTCAAAGCCAGCGCCAATTTCCAGCAATTGCAAGCGGAGTTGAGCGATATCGAGAACAAGATCGCGGCCGCCCGCCGCTTCTTGAACAACGCGGTGCAGGAATACAATACCGGCATCCAGAAATTCCCGGCCGCCTTGTTCGCCGCCGCGCTGGGTTTTGCACCAAAGGAATTCTTCGATCTCGGCGACGATCGCAAGACCGTCGGCGAAGCGCCGCAAGTCAAGTTCTGAGGCATGATCCCAAGCGCAAGTAATCCGCGATGGCCGCTTACGGGCTCTATAGCCACATCAGATCGAACCGGCGCCGCTCGATTGCGCTTCTGATCGGCCTGTTCTTCCTCGTTTACGTGCTCGTTTATGCCGGAGCACTGACGGCCGAAGCGCTGTCGGTCGACGCCGACCTCGACACGCTGATGCAGCGCGCTCTCAACGATCTCATCAGCGCGGCGCCGTTAGCCACGCTCGGCACGATGGTGTGGATCGTCATCGCCTATTTCTTCCATCAAAGCCTGATCGACGCCGTAACCGGCGGACGCGAGGTCACGCGCACGGAACAGCCGCGGCTCTACAATATTCTGGAAAATCTCTGCATCTCGCGAGGCATCATCACGCCCAAGCTCAAGATGATCAACTCGGACGCACTCAACGCATTCGCAACCGGCATGAACGAGAAGCAGTATTCGATCACCGTCACGTCGGCTCTGATCGAGCGCCTTAACAACGCCGAGATCGAGTCGGTGCTCGGCCACGAACTCACGCACATTCGTAACGGCGACGTACGCATGATGGTCGTCGCTGTCATCATTGCCGGCATCGTGTCGTTCGTCGCGGAGTTAGTGTTCCGGCTCTGGTTCTACAACGGCTTCGGCCTTCGCGGTTCGCGCGCCGACGACCGGCGCGGCGGCGGCGGCATCGCGATCATGATCGCCATCGCGCTCCTGGCGCTCGCCTATTTCCTGTCGTTCGTCATCCGGCTGGCATTGTCGCGCTCGCGCGAATTCCTCGCCGACGCCGGCTCGGTCGAGATCACCAAAAACCCCGACGCAATGATTTCGGCGCTGCGCAAGATCGAAGGCCGCGGCGAACTGCCAGGTGCGACATCGGCGGTGATGGAGATGTGCATCGATAACCCGCGCGAAGGTTTCGGCGAACTGTTCGACACCCATCCGTCCGTGGAGAGCCGGGTCGCGGCCTTGGTCAAGTTTGCGGGCGGTCACGATATCGGCCCAATCGCCTTGCCGCCCCCAGACCCCGATGCTGGCGTGGAATCGGACGACGAGCCGGAGGGCGCTGGACCCTGGGGTTCGTCGCCCAAGGGCGGCTCGCCGAACCTGGCGGCCGGTACCCGCGAGACCATAGCCCCGCCAGCGGGAATCGATTCGACTGGTTCGCCTTCCGGTCCCTGGGGTCGGCATACCGACGGCTAGCGCGGCTATTTGCGACTTCCCGAACGCGTTTGCAGCGGAATTTCACCGACGGCCGATCCCGGCACGGGCCGCAAACCCCGCACAATTAGCCATATCGGATTGCCAAATCGCTTCAGGCTGGCGCGCGACATACCTTAAGGCTTCCAAACGCGACCCGGGATGTGTAGAACCACTAATTGGTGAAAATGGCGTGACACGCTCGGCAGCCATCCTGTGGAATTTACTCTCGGGATACGGCGCGGCTCACGGCGGCGCCGGATCAACAAGGGATCGGCCATGGCTAAGCCAACAGTGGTCGTCGTAGGTGCGGACAAGGGCGGCGTTGGCAAGACCACGGTCGCGCGCACGCTCCTCGATTATTTCACCGCGCATCATGTGCCGGTTCGCGCATTCGACACTGAGTTGCCCAAAGGCACGCTGAAACGCTTCCATCCCGACATCAGCGAAATCGTCGACGCCACCTCGGTGTCCGATCAGATGCGGATTTTCGACACGCTCTCAACCACCGATGCCAGCGTCACCGTCCTCGACGTGCGCGCCGGACTTCTTTCGCCGACGCTGCGCTCGCTGCGCGACATCGGCTTTCTCGACGCGGTGAAAAAGGGGCAGCTGACGTTCGTCGTCTTCCATATCCTCGGCTCGTCAATCGCGTCGCTGAACGAAATCGAGGACACGTCTTCCTTCGCGGTTGACGGCAAATATTTCCTGGTCAAGAACTTCATCAACAACACGAGCTTCTTCGAGTGGGACCAGGCCACGCACGCGTCGTATTTCCGCAAATTCAAGGATGCGGTCGAGATCACCATCCCGAAGCTCAACGAGATGGCCTATGAACAGGTCGAGCTGGCCTCGGTCCCCTTTCTCACCTTCGTCGCCAACAAGGGCCCGAAGCAGGAACCAGCCAATTATTCGTTCGTGCTTCGCGGCTACGTGCGGCACTGGCTCGGCAATGTGTGGGGCGAATACGATCGCATCAAGCTCAACGAAATCGTTTCCAGCGGCAGCGCCGCGTCCGGCACCCCACGCGTTCAGGTTGTCAGCCGGTCGTAGATCGGCGCGGCTGTGATGGAACAGCCGGCACCCCTTTATATCGTCACATCGCCGCGCCCGCGGATGGGCAAGACACTGCTAGCGCGTCTGCTGATGGAGTTCTTCAACGACAGCCGCCGCCACTTGGTCGGGTTCGACCTCAATCCGCGCGAACCTTTGCTCGCAGGCCGCTTCCCCAAGCTGGTGTGGACCGTCGATATCGCCGATACACGCGGCCAGATGGCGCTGTTCGACCGGCTGCTTGCGGACACCGCGAGCACTAAGGTCATCGATCTGGGATACGGCCCATTCGACCAGTTCTTCGCCGTGATGCGGGAGATCGGCTTCGTGCAGGAAGCGCGGCGGCGATCGATCGAACCCATCGTCTTTTACATCACCGAACCGGCGGCGGCGACAATGCGCAACTATGCCGAGCTGCAACGCCGCGTGCCGGCAAGTTTCGTCCCGGTGCACAACGAGTTGGTATCGCTGATGTTCGCAAGGGAGGACTTTCCGCCGACGCGGCCCGAGTGCAGCATGATCCGCATCCAGCGGCTTTCGCCGATTGTGCGCGGCGTGATCGAGCGGCCCAATTTCTCCTTCAACGCCTATATGGCCAAACAGCCCGGGGGGCCGACCGAAGTCCATCAATGGATTGCAAACATCTACGCCGAGTTTCGCGACTTCGAGCTGCGGCTCATGATGGGAAGGTTGAGTTCTTCGCTCGGCGGCGTGCGCGCGCGCGCTCCTCCCCCCGCGCTGCCAAAGCGGCAAGGTGGAAGCGCGCGCTAGGCGCGCTTTCTTCATGCCGAAGTGACCGCTGCAGCCAATCGGGTCGGCACACGCGCCGGCCCGAACCGGTTACGCTGCGGCTCGCTGCCACAGACGCTTCGTGGCAAGCGCCGCACCCTCCGAGAGCGATTTGAGCTTCGCCCAGGCGATCTGCGGATGCACGCGGCCGCCGAGGCCGCAGTCGGTCGAGGCGATGACGTTGTCGCGGCCGACTGCTTCGGCGAAGCGGCAGATGCGGTCGGCGACAAGCTCGGGGTCCTCGATCAGGTTGGTCGAGTGGGTGACGATGCCGGGCAGAATCTTTTTGCCCGCAGGCAGTTTGACGTCCTTCCACAGCTTCCACTCGTGTTCGTGCCGGGCGTTGGCGGCCTCGAAGGAGTAATAGTCGGCGTTGACGCCGAGCATTAGGTCCACGAGATGTTTCATCGGGATGTCGGTGGAATGTGGGCCGTGCCAGCTGCCCCAGCAGAGGTGGAAGCGGATCTTGTCGGACGGCAGCCCCTTGATCGAGTGGTTGAGCGCGTCGAGGCAAAGTTTCGTGTAGCGCCGGTAGCCCTCGACGTTTGGCTCATCCTTCGATTGATCCCAGCTCTCGCCTATCGCCGGATCGTCAAGCTGCAAGGTGAACCCGGCGTCAATGATCGCCTTGTATTCCACGCGCATCGCATCCGCGCAGGCGTACATCAGCTCTTCTTCGGTCTTGTAATATTCGCTGGCGAAGCGCGAGCAGCTTGCCGGCGCGACCGAGTTCATCCAGCCGTCCTTCACGCCGGCAGCTTTGAGTGCGTCCTTGAGGTTGGCGATATCGCGCTGAATTGCCGCCTGGCCCTTGTATTTGATGGGGCCGGTGACCACGGGGCTATAATGCGTCATGAACTGCTCGGGCAAGTTGCACCCGGACTGCGGATCGCCGTAGGCCTCTGCAAACTTGTTGAAATCCCTGCGATCCCCCCAATTGCCGAGCACAAAATCGTTAGGCGCGAGCCCTTTGACGGGCGCCAAAGGCTTTTTCCAAAGTCCCATCTTGACGACCTCGACGCCGGCCAGGCGTCGAACCACATACGACCACCATGAGCCGTAATCGTAGGCCCAACCCATGGTGTGGCCGAGCTCGCCGTCATTGATGAGATCGATACCGGCCTCTTTCTGGCGGCGGACGACATCGACCACGGCGCCTTTGAGCTCTTTCTCGAAGGCCGTCTCGTCGGCCTTCTCATTGACCGTACGTTCATGCGCGGCCGCGATCAGCTTCTCCGGACGCGGCAGGCTGCCCACATGGGTCGTCAGTATCCGATCAGTCATTTTTTTTTCCTCCTGATTTTCCGCAGACATTGAATCGGGCGGCGCGCCGCGGCAGCGCGCCGCCCGTTGCGGCGGTTCTATCAAGAACCGCTCATCGGCGGCAAGCGCGGCGGGAACGCGGTTCGCCGCACCGCGTCTTCGAACGCGATCGGCTGCGGCGGCAATGGGCAGGCGCCCGCGGTCCGCAACCGTCCACGCTAGTCTGGTGGATTTGAAGTTTTACGATCCGAAGGCAAACCACCAGCTAGGCGACTTTGATTTTGTGCTTGGGCCCGCCGAAACGGTCGAACTTGAGTTCGGCCGCGGGACAAGGCCGGCCGAACAGATACCCTTGTGCATGCGTGCAGCCCGCGACGCGCAGGAGCAAGAGCTGATCTTCCGTTTCGATGCCTTCGGCAACGGTGCCGATGCGAAGACTTCTGCCGAGGCCCGCCATCGCCGACACGATCGCGGCGCAGTCCTGACTCTTGGCGAGCTCATGCACAAAGAACCGATCGATCTTTGATCTTGAGCGCAGATAGCTCAGCGAGGAATATCGGTCCCGAAGTCGTCAAGCACGATGGAAATACCGATGAGAAGCAAACCGTGCTCGGCTTGGCAATCACCGGCACAGCTGTATCAAGACCGAATGCGCAAATCGCCAATGCCTACAATTGCAAGAGTTCGTTTTGTAAGAGTTGTTCAGCGCCCGCGAGCCTCGTCGCACTATCCTTTCGGAATCAAAAAGACCACGACGAGACTTGACATGATGCAGTTCCCGTTAAGCGCGCGTCACATTCATTTCTCCGGCTCAAAAAACAGATCTAACTTGACATGCGGCCAATTTCCGCTGTGAAATTATTGATTAAACTTCCGCGGAATTCCGATCGAACTCGGCCGGATGCGCTTGGGCGACGCTATCAGAGACCCCGACATTGCTGAAGCTTAAGGGCCGGACAGCGGTCGTGACCGGAGCCGCCGGCGGAATTGGCCGGGCGATCGCAGCCGCGTTGGCCCGCCGCGGCTGCAATGTCGCGCTCGCCGACATCGACGAAGCGGCTCTGGCGAGCGCCGCGGCCGCGATCGTCGCAGCGGATGTGCGGATCAGCCGGCATCGTCTCGACGTAGCGGATCGCGGCGCGGTCGCCGCTTTTCCGGCGCGCGTGATCGCCGAACACGGAAGCGTTGACCTGCTCGTCAACAACGCGGGCGTGGCGCTCGGCGGCACTTTCCTCGAAGTCCCGGAAAGCGATTTCGATTGGCTGTTCGACATAAATTTCTGGGGCGTCGTGCGGATGACGCGCACGTTCTTGCCGTATCTGCAAAAAAGCGAGGAAGCCTGGCTTGTCAACATCTCCAGCCTGTTCGGCCTCATCGCTCCGCCCGGGCAGACAGCTTATGCGGCGAGTAAATTCGCCGTTCGCGGCTTTTCCGAAGCCCTGCGGCACGAGCTTGGGCTTGCGAAACCGCGCATCGGCGTTACTGTTGTCCATCCCGGCGGTATCGCCACGTCGATCGCAAAAAATGCGCGGTTGCCGAGCAGTCTCACCGCCGAAGAGATTGCGAAAAGGCGGAAGTTCTTCGATTCCCATCTGACGATGCCACCCGAAGTCGCCGGCGAGATCATCGTCTGCGGCGTTGAGAAACGCAAAGCCCGCATCCTGGTCGGCTCCGACGCCAAATTTGCCGCATTCGTCGAGCGTGTCATGCCGGTGAATTACTGGAACTTCCTGGGACCGAGACCGAAGAAATGAGATCGCTGTACCTAAATGCAAGAACCTTTTGACGTTATCATCGTGGGCAGCGGATTGTCCGGCATCAACGCCGCCTATCACCTCCAGGTGGCCTGCCGCAGCAAGTCTTTCGTGATTCTCGAAAGCCGCGATGCGATCGGCGGCACCTGGGACCTGTTCCGTTATCCCGGCATACGGTCGGATTCGGATATGTTCACGTTCGGCTATCCGTTTCGGCCCTGGCAATCGAACGCCGCGATCGCCGACGGTGAATCGATCCGCACTTACATTCGCGAGACGGCGGAGGCCTACGGCGTCGACCGCAAGATTCGCTTCCGGCATCGCGTAAAGAGCGCGTCGTGGTCGTCGGCCGACGCATTATGGATCATCGACGCGGAGCGCGGAGCCGAACGCGAGCCGGTCCGTTTCACCTGCAATTTCCTTTTCGGTTGCACCGGGTACTACGACTATGCGGGCGGCTATACGCCCGAATTTGCCGGCACCGGCAATTTCAAAGGCCGCATTGTCCACCCGCAGCAATGGCCCAAGGATCTCGACTATAAAGAGAAGCGCGTAGTGGTGATCGGCAGCGGCGCCACCGCGGTGACGATTGTTCCTGTCCTCGCCCAAACCGCCGCGCACGTGACGATGTTGCAGCGTTCTCCGACCTACATCGTTTCGCGGCCGACAGAAGATGCTTTCGCCAAAAAGCTGCGCCGCTATTTACCGACCGGGATCGCTTCCAGCATCGCACGCTGGTACAATGTACTTTTCGCGCTGTATTTCTACAATCTTTCGCGGCGCAAGCCGGACGCCGTGAAACAATGGATCGTGGATCAGGCGCGGGCCCAGCTCGGCGCCGAGTATGACGTCAATACTCATTTCACGCCGCGCTACAATCCATGGGATCAGCGTCTTTGCTTCGCGCCCGATGCCGACTTCTTCAACGCCATCACGAGTGGCAAGGCGGACGTCGTGACCGACCAGATCGCGACCTTCACCGAGACCGGCATTCGCTTGCAATCGGGCCGCGAACTCAAAGCCGACATCGTGGTCACGGCGACCGGCCTGAAACTGCAGCTGCTCGGCGGAATCCAGATTGCCGTCGACGGCAAGCCGATCAGGTTCTCCGACACCATGAACTTCAAAGGCGTGATGTTTAGCGACGTGCCGAACCTATTCGGCACGTTGGGCTACACCAACGCATCCTGGACGCTGAAATCCGACCTGACGTCGGCTTATGCCGCACGATTGATCAACTACATGGACAGGCACGGCTATGCGGCATGCACGCCGCGTCAGCGTGATGCGTCGGTGACGCCAGAGCCGCTGATCGATTTCTCCTCGGGCTATATCCAGCGCGCGATCGATCAGCTTCCGCGCCAGGGCTCCAAAAAGCCATGGAGGCTCTACCAAAATTACGTGCGGGACCTCATCAGCCTGCGGTTCGGCGCCGTCAACGACGGCGCTCTCGAGTTTTCGCGGCGACGCAACGAGAGCAAGACGGCCGCGTAGCCTGCCGGCGCCGGGGCGATTTGAGGGGGCGTCGTCGTCCTCATTTAGTCAAACACCACGACGGCACGGAGATTCTTGCCGGCCTCAAGATCCGCATAGCCCCGATTTATTTCGTCAAGCCGATAGGTGCGGGTGATCAATTCCCGCAGCTTCAGCGAGCCATTGCGATACAGCGCAAAAAGCTCGGGGATTTGCAGGCGCGGGCTGGCAAAGCCGTAAACCGCACCCATGATCGCCTTCTGCGTGACGAGGAGTTCGAGCGGCGGGATTGCGATCCCGGTTACCGTGTCCGGCGTCAATGCGGTCACGACCACGTTGCCGCCCTTCGCCGTCGCACGGAAGGCCGGCAGCAACGTCGCGGGCGGATCGATACAGACGAAAGCATGATCGACGCCAATCCCCTCGGTAAGATCGAGAACCGCTCGGCTTAGGTCTTCGCCCTGCGCATTGACGCAGTGGGTGGCGCCGAACCCTCGCGCCCAATCGAGTTTGGCCGGCACGATGTCGGCGGCAATGATCTTGCCGGCGCCGCATAAAGCCGCGCCTTGAACCACGTTCATCCCGTCGCCGCCGCAACCCACCACCAGCACGCTTTCGCCCGGCGCGACCCGCGCCCGGTGGCGCGCGGCTCCGACGCCCGCCGTCACGCCGCAGGCGACCAGGCAGGCAAGATCGAGCGGGATATCTTTGTCGATGACCAGGACGGACGCCTGATCGACGATTGTGTGCTCGGCGAAGCCGCCGATCATGCAGAAAGCGCCCACGAGATTTCCCGCGCGATCCCGCCGGCGATAGCTGCCGTCAAGCTGCGGACCTGCAGTGATGCGCGGGCCGTGGGCGCAGAAATGATGCAAACCGCGCCGGCACCAGTGGCAGTTTCCGCACGCCGGAATGAAAGTCAGTACGACGTGATCGCCGACGCTAATTCCGCCGATTGCGGCGCCAACTTCTTCAATGATGCCGGCAGCCTCGTGGCCGAGCACCATCGGCCGCATGGCCACGCGGCGCTCGCCGCGCATGACGTGATAATCTGTGCGGCACAAACCGACGGCGGCAACGCGCACCAGGACCTCGGTCGGCGCCGGCGGATCGAGCGTGATGCCCTCGACCGACAGAGGCGCGCCGGCGTCGCGGAATAGGGCGGCTGTCACATCCATGCGTCTAGTACGCCACGCGGATAATTATGGAGGATTAAGAACACCCGCAAATGCGATGTGCCTAGAAACCGATATCGCGGTGCACCGCCGTTAATGCCCCGCGAAGGCGATCAGCGTGCGCACTGGCACGCCGAGCTTCCTGATTTTCTCCGCTCCGCCGAGGTCGGGCAGATCGATGACGAAGCAAGCGGCCAGGACTTCGGCGCCGATTCCTTTGAGCAGCTTCACCGCCGCCTCGGCGGTGCCGCCGGTGGCGACGAGATCGTCGACGAGGATGACGCGTTCGCCTTTGACCACCGCGTCCTCATGCACTTCCATTTCGTCGATGCCGTATTCGAGCGAATAACCGATGGTCACGCGCTTGAACGGCAGCTTGCCCTTCTTGCGGATCGGCACGAAGCCGGCCGAAACCTGGTGGGCGATGGCGCCCCCGAGGATAAAGCCGCGCGCCTCGATACCCGCGACCTTGTCGATTTTGCCGCCCGCCCACGGGTGCACCAATTCATCGACGGCGCGGCGGAACGCCCGGGCGTCGCCGAGAAGCGTGGTGATATCGCGAAACACGATGCCCGGCTTGGGATAATCCGGGATACTACGGATCGCGGCCTTCAGATCATCCTCGAGCGCGACGGTCGTCATTGTCCGGGGCCCCATCTCGACGGCCGGCATAACCGGCGGGGAAGTTTGCAGCCGGGCGCACTGTGGCGAACCATCGCCGCGGACGCAACCGGCAAACCCCGTTAACGACAAAGCGATGAGGTGCCGGTGTCCCGGCCGCCGACAGCGTGTCTCGGCTCAAAACAGCTGCGCGGATGTTGGGCCGGTGCTTAGAGCGCAACCGCTTCAGATTGAATCGATTGTCACTCTGACACATTCTTGGAGCACGATCTTTTCGAAAAACCGGCTTCGACGCCCGGATCAAGTCCGGGTAAGGCATTTTTCGGATCATGCCTACCCTTCGAGCACCTCAGGATGGTGCACGTCGTGCCAGATCCGCTTTTTGGTGAAGTAGAGGAGGCCGGTCAGCACGATCAAGAACACGAATACCTGGAAGCCGAGCCGCTTGCGCTCGTCGAGCTTGGGTTCCGCGGCCCACATCAGGAACGCAGCGACGTCCTTGCCATATTGGTCCACCGTCGTCGGCGCGCCGTCGGTGTATTCGACCTGGCCGGCGCTGAGCGGCTGGGCCATGCCGATGGCATGGCCGGGAAAATATTTGTTGTACTGCGCGCCCGGCGGCAGCGTGACCCCTGCAGGTGGCGGATCCTCGTAACCGTTGATGATGGCGTGAATATAATCGGGGCCGTCTTCCTGGTACTGGGTGAACGCGTCGATGATGAACCAGGGGAAGCCTGCTTCGTAGCCACGCGCCTTCGCTAGGACCGACATATCCGGCGGCAACGCTCCGCCGTTCGCCAGGCGCGCGGCCTGATCGTTCGGGAATGGCGGCGGGAAGTGATCGGCGATCTTGCCGGGGCGCTGGAACATCTCGCCCTGATCGTTCGGCCCGTCGGTGACCTGGAAGGTGGCGGCGATCGTCGCCGCCTGAGCCTCGGTGAAACCGGGGCCGCCGGGATCGGCAAGATTGCGGAACGCCAGAAGCTTTAGGCTGTGGCAACTGGAGCAGACCTCGCGGTAGATCTTGAAGCCGCGCTGTAGCTGCGCCGGATCGTAAGTGCCGAACGGGCCGTGGAACGACCAACGCTCCCGCGGCGGCACATCGGCCTCCTGTGCGGAAGCCTGGCGCATGCCGGCGGCTGCAATCAAAGCTGCAAGCGAACCGGCAAGGACGATGCTGCGACCTGCGCTGCGCCGCGCGCTCAGACGTACGTTCACAGATGCGTTCAGAGGTACGTTCATGGGCCGCCTCCTAAACCTTGGCGCCCGAAGGCGACGGCTTACCCAGCACCGATTCCGAGATCGAGTTCGGAAGCGGGTTCGTCGTCTCGAACAGTCCAAGCAACGGCAGGATGATCAGCAGGAATACGAAGTAATAAGCGGTGAGGACGCGCGCTGCGATCACATAGCCCCCCTCGGGCGGCTGCGAGCCGAGGTAGCCGAGCCCGACCACAACCAGGAAGAAGACGATCAGAAACTGCCGGTAGAGCGGCCGATACTTCGCCGAGCGCACACGTGAGGTGTCGAGCCAGGGCAGGAAGGCCAGCAGTACGATCGACGCTAGCAGCGCGATGACGCCGAGAAGCTTGTTCGGGATCGCGCGCAGAATGGCGTAAAATGGGAGGTAATACCATTCAGGCACGATGTGGGTCGGCGTCTGGCCGGGATTGGCCGGGATATAATTGTCGGAATGGCCGAGATAGTTCGGGATGTAGAACACGAACCAGGCCAAGAACAGACAGAACACGCCGATGAAGAAGGCGTCCTTAGCGGTCGCGTAGGGCGTGAATGCCACGGTATCCTTCTCGGCCTTCGGTTCGACGCCGGTCGGATTGTTCTGCCCGACTACGTGCAGCGCCCAGACGTGCAGCACGACGACACCGGCGATCACGAACGGCAACAGATAATGCAGCGAATAAAAACGATTGAGCGTCGGATTGCCGACGGCATAGCCGCCCCACAGCCAAGTCACGATCGTGTCGCCGACGACCGGGATTGCCGAGAACAGGTTGGTGATGACGGTCGCCGCCCAGAAGCTCATCTGACCCCACGGCAGCACGTAGCCCATAAAGCCGGTGGCCACCATGAGCAGAAACAGAATGACGCCGAGGATCCAAAGCACCTCGCGCGGGTCCTTGTAGGAGCCGTAATACATGCCGCGAACGATGTGGGCGTAGCCGGCGAGAAAGAAGAACGAGGCGCCGTTGGCGTGAAGGTAGCGCAACAGCCAGCCGTAATTCACGTCGCGCATGATCGACTCGACGGAATTGAAGGCGAGATCGACGTGCGGTGTGTAATGCATCGCCAGCACGACGCCGGTGACGATCTGCGCGCCGAGCATGAAACTGAGAATGCCGCCGAACGTCCACCAATAGTTCAGGTTGCGCGGCGTCGGATAGACGACGAAGGACGAGTAGATGAGGCCCCCGATCGGCAGCCGCCGTTCCAGCCATTGCATGAGGGGATTCTGCGGCTTGTAGACCGAATTTGCGCTCATGATCGAAACCTTATGCGTTAGCGGGCACGCGCCCGGGGGCGCCAGCGGTCGTAATGTAGGGGAAATAACGACGTGAAGGCTCCGCTGCGGAGATTGTGGTCACCCGTCTCACCCTCGTCCGTCTTGCCGGCTAGTCCATCCGCGCAAACCGCCACTGGAAGCCCCGCGCGGCGGCGGAAGGTCCGTCGCATCCGACCTGGGGGAGATCAAAGGCGACGCAATCCGGCGGCGTTTTATTGGCACCCTTACCGAGAGAGTGCAAGTGTGCCATCGAAGCGGTCCCAAGCCGCGTCTGGGCGCTCGGCGGCCCATTGTTCAGCTTGGCGGAGGCTCGCATCGAGGCTCCGGACGCCCGGTCGCCGTCCCACCATCGTCCGACCCAAACCATGCGTATCGCTCTCTATGAACCCGACATTCCGCAGAACACTGGAACGATTCTGCGCCTCTGCGCGTGTTTCGGAATTGAGGCGCATATCATCGAGCCGGCGGGCTTTCCCACAACCGATCGCGCATTCCGCCGCGCCGGAATGGATTACCTCGATGCCGTTGCGATCGTGCGACATCGCTCGTGGCAGGATTTCGCGGCCTGGCGCAGCCGCAAGCGTTATCGCCTCCTGCTGTTTACAACCGCCGCGCCCCTCTCCTACCTCGATTACAGCTACGCCACGGACGACATCCTGCTCTTCGGCCGCGAATCCGCCGGCGTGCCCGAAGCGGTTCAGCTGGCGGCCGATGCGCGGCTGAAGATTCCCATGCGCCCGGGCCTGCGTTCGCTCAATGTCGCATTGGCCGCCGCCGTGGCAGCCGGCGAAGCGCTGCGACAGACCGGTGGAATGCCTCCGTCGCCCTGAAAAGCAGCGGAATAAGCAAGCCTCGAAGGCCATTTGCGACAAATCAAAATCGCCCTCCCGCAATGTGACAATCTCGACAAAGAAGGCGCCCGGCGTAATGGTGCGCTGTCGTAAAGCTCATTGTGGAATGACCATGGACGTGAACCTGATCGACACCCGCAAAGCCCGCGCCAACGCCTGGTTCGAAACGCTGCGCGGCCATATCGTTACAGCTTTCGAGGAGGTCGAGGACACCCTTCCCGCCGGTGCGCCGCATGCCGGCCGCGCCGCCGGCCGCTTTGTGCTCACGCCCTGGAACCGAACCGATCACACCGGCTCGCCCGGCGGCGGCGGTGTCATGGCGATCATGCGAGGCCGGGTATTCGAGAAGGTCGGCGTCCATGTCTCGACCGTGCATGGCGAGTTCGCCCCCGAATTCCGGAAGGAAATACCCGGCGCCGCCAACGACCCTCGCTTCTTTGCCGCCGGCATTTCCCTGATCGCGCATATGCACAATCCGCATGTGCCCGCTGTGCATATGAACACCCGCTTTGTCGTCACTACAAAATCGTGGTTCGGCGGCGGCGCCGATTTGACGCCGGTGCTCGCCCGCCGGCGCACGCAGGAAGACCCCGACACGATCGCATTTCACGCCGCCATGAAGGCCGCTTGCGACGCCCATGCCGCCGTCGCGCCCTACGACAAATTCAAAACCTGGTGCGACGAGTATTTCTTTCTCAAGCATCGCGGCGAGCCGCGCGGCATCGGCGGCATTTTCTACGACTGGCTCGATACCGGCGACTTCGAGGCCGATTTTGCCTTCACCGAAGCGGTCGGCCGCGCCTTCCTCGCCATCTATCTGGAGCTGGTCCGCAGAAACTTTGCCAAGCCGTGGACGGAGGCGGAACGCGAGGAGCAACTCGTGCGCCGCGGCCGTTATGTGGAGTTTAACCTGCTCTACGACCGGGGGACGATTTTCGGCCTGCGCACCGGCGGCAATGTCGAGTTGATCCTGTCCTCGATGCCGCCGGTGGTGAAGTGGCCGTAATCTCTGACCGGCTGGCGCGCAAAGCTTAAAGCTCAAAAAGTGTATGGATTCGGGGCCGCGCGGTCGGCTATGACGCCGGGCTTGCCCTGACCATCCCGTCGTTCTAAGCGAACTGCAATAACGCTCTCGATAAGTTCCCACCCAAGGAGCAATCCATGAAACTCGTGCGCTTTGGCGCCCCGGGGCGCGAAAAGCCCGGCATGCTTGATGCCCAGAGCCGCATTCGCGACCTGTCGAAAGTGGTCCCCGATATCGCCGGCGAAGTGCTTTCGCTCAAAGGCCTGGCCAAGCTCCGCAAGCTCAAGCCCGATAAGCTGCCGCTGGTGCGCGGCACGCCGCGGCTCGGCCCCTGCGTCGGCAAGACCGGCAATTTCATCGCCATCGGGCTTAATTATTCCGACCACGCCGCCGAGGCCGGCATGCCGATCCCCAAGGAGCCGATCATCTTTAACAAGGCGCCATCCTGTATCTGCGGACCGAACGACGACACCATGATCCCGAAGGGTTCCACGAAACTCGATTGGGAAATCGAGCTCGGCATCGTCATCGGCAGCCGCGCCCGCTACCTCGCCAAGGACAAGGCGCTCGACGCCGTCGCCGGCTATTGCCTTGCCAACGACGTTTCCGAGCGCGTCTTCCAGATCGAGCGCGCCGGGCAGTGGACCAAGGGCAAAGGCTGCGAGACGTTCGGCCCGCTGGGGCCGTGGCTCGTCACCAAGGACGAAATCAAGAATCCGCAAAATCTCGATATGTGGCTCGACGTCAACGGCGAGAAACGCCAGCGCGGCAATACCTCGACTATGATCTTCGACTGCCGCCACATCGTCTGGGCCTGCTCGCAATATTTCGTGCTGGAGCCGGGCGACGTGATCATCACCGGCACGCCGCCGGGCGTCGGGCTCGGCATGAAGCCTGAGCCGAAATTCCTAAAAGCCGGCGACGTGGTCACGCTTGGCATCGACGGGCTCGGCGAGCAGCGGCAGAAGGTCGTGAAGTTCAAGGCGTGAGGCGCCGGTTCGGTTTTTCCAGTGAAGCTCAATTTCGCTGAGCGAGATCGTCGACTTGCCGTCGGGCTGAGGCAAACGCGTCCCTGATCGCGACCTCGACATGCTCGTGCCGCGTGTCCTCGATTGGTGAATGGTTGACGACGATTTGTTCGTGCGGCGGAATTGTAAGCCAGATGTGGATGCGAAAGCCGGTGCCGTGATGGTGCTTTTCACTGGGCGCGATCACCGCGACGCGGCATCCGACAATTCGGCGATTGCGTTTCTCCAGCCGTTCGACTTCACGTTCGATTGCCGCGCGCACCGCCTCCGATGGCTCGCATCCTTCGAAAGTCAATTGCAGTGGCATTTGCATAATTGAGCAGCCTTCGTTTGAGTGGTCACAGGTGGAATGACAATTTAGCGCCGGCTTCGCCCGACTACGCTTTGAGCTGGATCAAATAGTCCGGCCTGATCCGACAGATGCTATGCGATGATCTTCTCGGACATCGGTATCTTTGCGAACATTTATCGCTGCCATAGGGTGAGTATGAATAGGCTCTCCATTCCTCGCGACGCATTGGTTCTCGTCGGCGACGGCCAGAAGGCGTTGTTCCTGCGGAACATTGGCGACGAAAAATCTCCAAACCTGACCACCGAGCGCGTGTTTACCGATATGAATCCGCCAACCCGCGAACAGGGGACCGATCGTCCGGGCCGCGGGGTTGAGAGCGCAGGTGGCCCCCGCCGCAGTGGCATGGAAATGACGGATTGGCATGAGTTGGAGAAGCATCGCTTTGTCGACCGTGTGGCGTCAGCTTTGGAGCACCTGGTCCGCTCAGAAAACCTAAAAGACCATTGTCATTGTTGCATCTGCACGTACGCCTGCCGAGTTGAGGCGCGTTTTCCTGATGTGAAAAAACGAATTCTGATCGAAGTTGAAAAGGACCTGCCTCGAGCCTCACGACCTTCTGGTCTGCTCGCCTAGCCCGTCGATACCGGACGAGACCACATCGCCAGCTCACCGCGAGGCGTCATTGCCGGGCTGCTTAACCCGGCAATCCATACAGCGCTGGCAGGCGGCATGGACTCGCGGGGGTCAAGCCCGCGGGTGACTTTGGTGGTGCGCAAGAAGAATTACTTCACCGCCTGCGGATTGAGCGGCGAACCGGTGCCGCCGGTGATGATGAGCGGCGAGCCGCAGAAGAAGAACTCATAGAGGCCATCGGCCTCGCAGTCTTCCGCCAGCTCCTTGACGTAGAACATCTCGCCCATGGTCAGGCCCATGGCCGGAATGACCACCCAGTGCCAGGGCTGGTTGGCCTCCTGGGTCTCGTTCGGCCGCACCTCGACCCCCCAGGTGTCGGAGCAGATCGCCGCGATCTGTCTGTCCTGGCACCAATAGCAATTCTCGAAGCGCACGCCGGGCGCATCGCCGCCCGCATAGGCGCCCCAGCTTTTTTCCGCAAGGCAGCGTTCCATCTGGCCGGTGCGCAGAATGACGAAGTCGCCGCGCCTGATCTCGACATTCTGATCCTTGGCGCACTTGTCGAGCTCGTCGTTGGAAATGGCCTCGCCGTCCTTGAGCCAGGGAACGCCGCGAAAGCGCGCAACGTCGAGCAGCACGCCGCGGCCCACCATTTTGTTCTTGGCGTGCTCGATGCCGAGCTTGCCCAGACCGTTGCTGTCGACCTCGCGCGCATCGTAACCGTTATACATCTTGTCTTCGTAGAAGATGTGGCCGAGCGCATCCCAGTGCGTGGCGCATTGCACCGGCAAGTTGATGGCATCGTCGGCGTAACGGAGGCCCGGTATCTTGTCCTGGCGTCCGGCGACCGCGTCCGTACCGGTCGCGAGCATGGTGTGGATCGGGTTCCAGCGGCCGCCGAAAAGGCCGGTTTGCGGGCCGTGGCGGTCGAGCGGGATGCCAAGCGCAAACACCTTGCCGGTGCGGATCAGACCCGCGGCGCGGACGATATCCTCCGGCGTAATGTGGTTGAGAGTGCCGATCTGATCGTCCTTGCCCCAGCGTCCCCAATTCTTGAGTTTCTCGGTCGCTTCCGCGATGGCCTTTTTGCCCACGGTGATATTCATCCCGACGTCCCCTTCCCACTGACGAAAAACTCTTAATGACGCGATGGCGAAATCTGCGCCCGTGTCGCGGCCGGAGCAATACGGCAAACGACGAAACGCGACGCTGTCCGAGTAATCGCGCGCAAGTTGCACGGGGCGCTTGCGGCAGCTAACGTCCTGCCCCGCAAAGTAGGGAAGGGATATTTACGCCTCGGCGTCGGCGAGTTGCGGGACGGACGCGGGAGCCTCCGTCGGCTTAGGCTCGAGCGCGGCGGCAACCGCTTCCTCGACGCGTTCGAGCCAGATGAACTCCATGTCCCGACGCGCGACCTCGGGGATATCGTCATAGTCGCGGCGATTGCGTGCCGGCAGCATCACGCGCCTGATGCCGGCTGAGTGCGCCGCCACGACCTTTTCCTTGATGCCGCCGACCGGCAGAACGAGGCCGCGCAGGCTGATTTCGCCAGTCATAGCGGTATCGCTGCGTATGGTGCGATCCGCCATCAACGATGTGAGCGCCATGAACATGGCGACGCCCGCGCTTGGCCCATCCTTGGGGATCGCACCCGCCGGAACGTGGACATGGATGTCGCTCTTCTCGAAGCGGCTCGCGTCGATGCCGAGGGAAGCGGCGCGGTTCTTGACGATGGAAAGCGCGGCCTGCGCGCTTTCCTTCATCACGTCGCCGAGCTGCCCGGTCAGTATCAAACGGCCGGTGCCGGGAATGCGTGTCGCCTCGATGAACAGGATGTCGCCGCCGACCGGCGTCCAGGCGAGGCCGGTCGCCACGCCGGGCACGCTCACGCGCATCGCCACTTCGCTCTCGAAGCGCGGCGCGCCGAGGATCGGCACGAGATCGCCGCGCTCGATGCGGATCGGGCCACTTTGTCCTTCGGCGACACGCACCGCAGCGCTGCGCAAAACCTGACCGATCTGGCGCTCAAGGCCGCGCACGCCCGCTTCGCGGGTGTAATTCTGCACGATGTCGCGCAAAGCATCGTCGCTGATCTCGACCTGACCGTCTTTAAGCCCGTTCGCCTCCATCTGCCGTCGCACCAGATAGCGGTGCGCGATCTCGAGTTTTTCCTCGCCGGTGTAACCGGCAAGGCTGATGATCTCCATGCGGTCGCGCAGCGGCCCCGGAATGGTGTCGAGCATATTGGCCGTGGTGATGAACACCACGCGGCTCAAGTCGAACGGCACCGCGAGATAATTGTCGCGGAACGTGTTGTTCTGCTCCGGATCGAGCACTTCGAGCAAGGCCGCTCCCGGATCGCCCTGAATGCCGGCGCCGAGCTTGTCGATCTCGTCGAGCATCAACACGCAATTGCGCGCGCCGGCCTTGCGGATGGCCTGGATGATGTTGCCGGGCAGCGCGCCGATATAGGTGCGGCGATGTCCGCGGATTTCCGCCTCGTCGTGCACGCCGCCGAGGCTGACGCGCACGAATTTGCGGCCCATGGCGCGGGCGATCGACTGGCCGAGCGAGGTCTTGCCGACGCCGGGGGGGCCGACGAAGCAGAGGATCGGGGCCTTACCCTGCGGCGCGAGCTTGCGCACGGCGAGGTATTCGATGATCCGCCGCTTGATCTTGTCGAGATCGTAATGGTCCTCGTCGAGGATGCGCCGCGCTTCGACGATGTCGATCGGCTTCTCCTCGGGCAGGGCCCAGGGAAGCTCGATCAGCCAATCCAGGTAGGTGCGCACTATGCCGTATTCGCCAGCGGCTTCGGGCATGCGCTGCAAGCGGCGCAGCTCCTTGCGCGCCTGATCTTCCACTTCCTTCGGCATGCCGGCATTGCTGATGGCCTTATCGAGCTCGGCGATCTCCGCAGCCTTGCCTTCCTCGCCCTCGCCAAGCTGACGTTGAATTGCCGCCATCTGCTCGCGCAGCAACACCTCGCGCTGACGCTCGTCGAGCGCCGTCTTGGTCTGGCGGCCGATCTCCTGCGACAGCCTTAAGACTTCGATGCGATGGCCGAGTAGGCGCGAAACCTTGTCCATGCGCGCGGCCAGGTCGATGGTTTCCAGGATCTCCTGCTTCTCTTCCGGCTTCACGTCCATGTAGGCGACGGCCAGATCGGTGAGCGCCGAGGGCGTCTCGATCGACTGGATCGCGGCGAGGAGATCGGGCGGCGCCTGCGGCAGGAGCGAAATCGCCTCGAGCGTCTGCGCCTTCAGATTGACGAAGCGCGCCTCAATCTCGGCGGTGGGTGCATCCGGTTCGGGAATTTGCAACACGCGCGCAACCAGGAACGGCCAGCCGCCGAGATATTCGACGATCTGGAAGCGCTGCTCGCCCTGGCAAATCAGGTGATGCGAGCCGTCCGGCCCGGTGACATAACGCACGATATTGGCGAGCGTGCCCATGCGGTGCATGTCGACCGCGGTGGGATCGGCGACCTCGGCGTCGCGTTGCAGGAGGATGCCGACCTGACGCTGATCGCGCACCGCCTGTTGCGCAGCGGCGATCGACTTCGGCCGGCCGAGCGTAATCGGCAGCACCAGGCCGGGGAACAGCACGGTGTTGCGCACCGGCACGATGATCAAAGCATCCTGCGGCAGCGGGGGCAGCCTGGCGGCGCCCTCGGCAGTCTCTTTTGACGACAGCATTTCGGCTTCAGCCACGGCCCGCCCCCTTCTGCAAGGTAATCATCAGGCAGCCATTGGCGACCGCGCGGCGCACGCCGCCGTAGCGGCCGGCCGGCAGCCGCAGCCGTCGATAAAAGCGGCCTTGCGGCAGCTCCAGGCGATGAATGATGGCGGTGCGCAGCGCAGGCGGATACGTGCGCGAACCGGCGATCACCAGTTCGCCGTCCTCGATAACGACCTCCACGCTTTCGGCATCGACGCCAGGCAAAGCGACCAGCGCCAAAACCTCCAATTCAGTCTCTAGAATGTCGGCGGGCGGCTCCCAGGCCGGCTGGCGCGCCTGCATGCCGCCGGGCCGGAAGACCTCGCGGTGCATCCGCTCGGCGCGCGCCAGCATCTCGCACGCTTCCGACCACATCCAATCGCGGGCCACATCGCGGGCCATGGGACATTCCCTCAAGCTTTGGAGAAGATATGTGTGGCCGCAAACGGCGAAATTCAACGCCCGAGCAGTGAGATGCGAGCCTGGCGGGCGGCGCGACTCTTCCGGCATGTCGGCAGATACGATAACTTTGAAGGGACGAGCTCAGGTTATCGGCGGCCATGGGATACTCGAGCTTGGTGTTTGGTCGCCGGCAAACTGCCATCGGCGATGGCGGGCTGCGCGCCGTCAGGGAGAACGCCTTATGACCGAGTCAAACCTCACCCGCCGCGGCATGATGAGCGGCGTTGCGGCCGGCGTCAGCCTCGCGGTAGCAGCATCAACCGACATCGTTGGCAAGGCGCGCGCGCAGTTCACGCGAAAAACATTCGTTCTCGTCCACGGCACCTTTGTCGGGGGCTGGTATTGGCGGCGTGTCGCCGACCTCCTGGAACAGAAAGGCCACAAGGTATTTTCACCCACCCTGACGGGGCTCGGCGAGCGCTCGCATCTGTTGAGCAAGAACATTGATCTCGACACCCATGTCACGGACATCGTCAACGTCCTCAAGTGGGAGGATCTTCAGGACATTTGCCTGGTGGTGCATTCCTATGGTGGCTTTCCCGGCTCGGGGGCTCTCGAGCAGATTGGGGATCGCGTCTCTTCGATCGTTTGGCTCGATGCCTACAAGCCGGAAAATGGTCAGAAGCCGATCGATCTGACCAGTGAGGCCTTCCGCAAGGTCTTCCTGAGTTCCGCTGACAAGGGCGAAGCCGGCGTTCCACCGCCGCCGAAGCTGCCGCCCATCTTCGTCAACGAAAAAGACCGCGATTTTGTCGACGCGAAGCTGACGGCGCAGCCGATCGGCACGTATTTGCAGCCGATCGAGCTTTCCGGCGCACGCGATAAGGTCGCAAAAAAGACCTACATCCGCGCACTGAAATTTCCGAACCCGGTTTTCGATAAGGCCTTGGCGGAGTGCAAGGCCGACAAGTCATGGAACACTTTCGAAACAAATTCCTATCACATCGTGATGCTCGACGAACCGGAATGGCTGGCCAATACTGTAGTCCAAGCCGCCTGAATTGAGAGCGCGACGTCTAGAACAGCACGATTTTTCTTCGAATCGTCATCCTGCTCTAAGTTTCTGATTTATCGCGTGCCCGGACGCAAAACCGGTATTCACTTTTGCTGGACACGTTCTATTCGGCGCTTTTCGCCGCTACCCGGCCCGCCGCGCGCACGCCTGCGGCCAGCACGCGGACCAGATTGGCGACCGCGGGCACGGTTGTCGCCGTGGCTTTGCCGTCCGTGCCGAGGCTGTTGCGGACCGCTTCGACCAAAGCCGAGCCGACGACGACACCGTCGGCGCCTTGCGCGATGGCGCTTGCCTGCTCGGCGCTGCGCACGCCGAAGCCGACGCAGACCGGAAGCTTCGTATGCCGCTTGATGCGCTTGACCGCCTCCGCGACTTTGCCTGCGTCGGGCGCGGCGGCGCCGGTGATGCCGGTGATCGAGACGTAATAGACGAAACCCGAGGTGTTGGTGAGCACGGTCGGCAAGCGCTTGTCGTCGGTCGTCGGCGTGGCGAGGCGGATGAAATTGAAGCCGGACTTGAGCGCCGGCAGGCAGAGTTCCTTGTCTTCCTCGGGCGGCAGATCGACGACGATCAGCCCGTCGACGCCGGCGCTGCCGGCGTCGAGCAAGAACCGGTCGACACCGTAAACGTAGATCGGATTGTAATAGCCCATGAGCACGATCGGCGTCGCATCCTCGCCGCGGCGGAATTCGCGCACCAGCGCGAGCGTCCGCTTCATATTCTGCCCGGCATGGAGCGCGCGCAGGCCCGCCGCCTGGATCGCCGGGCCGTCGGCCATGGGATCGGTGAACGGCATGCCGAGTTCGATCACGTCGGCGCCCGCGCCCGGCAGCGCGTTCAGAACTGCGAGCGAATTTTCGTAATCGGGATCGCCCGCCATGACGAAGGTGACCAAAGCCGCTCGGCCTTCGTCCTTGAGCGCAGCAAAACGCTGATCAATGCGGGTGGTCATTTCGCGACACCCGACACCTCCCCCTTCGAGGGTGAGGTAGACGCGCGTTGCACAGCGCGTGGTGGGACGGGGGTATTTTTTTGCCATAATGAGAAAGTGATCCCCCTTCCAAACCCTCCCCCGCAAGGGGGGAAGGAGGGCATCACGTGCGCCGCACGATTACAGGTTGCCCCGTTCACGATTGCGCCTTGTGTTTCAGGTGTTCCGCGACGCTGGCCAGATCCTTGTCGCCGCGCCCGGAGAGATTGACCACCATCAGGTGATCCTTCGCTTTCTTCGGCGCCAGATCGAGCACCTTGGCGATGGCATGCGCCGGCTCCAGCGCCGGAATGATGCCCTCGAGCTTCGACAGGAGCTGAAAGGCGTTGAGCGCCTCCTCGTCGGTCGCGGCGAGAAAAGTGACGCGGCCGACATCGTTAAGCCAAGCATGCTCGGGCCCGATGCCGGGATAGTCGAGGCCGGCAGAGATCGAATGCGCCTCGTTGATCTGGCCGTCGTCGTTCATCAGGAGATACGTGCGGTTGCCGTGCAGCACCCCGGGCCGGCCGCCAGCAATCGAGGCGGCGTGCATGCCGGTGTCGAGACCGTGGCCCGCTGCCTCGACGCCGTAGATTTCGATCTGCCGCTCGTCGAGGAACGGATGGAACAGGCCCATGGCATTCGAGCCGCCGCCGACGCAGGCGACGAGCGAATTGGGCAGACGGCCTTCGGCTTCCTGCATCTGCTCGCGCGTCTCGCGGCCGATGATCGACTGAAAATCGCGCACCATCATCGGATAAGGATGCGGTCCGGCGATGGTGCCGATGCAATAAAAGGTCGAGCCGACATTGGTCACCCAGTCGCGCAACGCCTCGTTCATCGCGTCCTTGAGCGTCTTCGCGCCGGACTCGACGGGAACGACCTTGGCGCCGAGCATGTGCATGCGAAAGACGTTCGCCTTCTGCCGCTCGACGTCGACCGCGCCCATATAGACGATGCATTCGAGACCAAAGCGCGCGCACAAAGTCGCCGTGGCAACGCCGTGCATGCCGGCGCCGGTCTCCGCGATGATCCGCTTCTTGCCCATGCGCCGCGCCAGGAGGATCTGGCCGAGCACATTGTTGACCTTGTGCGCCCCGGTGTGATTGAGCTCCTCGCGTTTGAGATAGATTTTGGCGCCCAAAGAGCCAGAGGCCGCCTGTCTGCAATGCGCGGTCAGCCGCTCGGCGAAATAAAGCGGCGATGGGCGGCCGACATAATGCGCGAGGTAGCCGTCCATTTCCTTTTTGAACGCGGGATCGGCTTTGGCCCTGGCGTAGGCTTGCTCCAATTCCAGAATCAGCGGCATCAACGTCTCGGCGACGAAGCGGCCGCCATAGATGCCGAAATGGCCGTGATCGTCCGGCCCTGTGTGGAAGGAATTGGGTTGCTGCACGGTCATCGCCAACTATCTCATGCCAGCCGCATTCATATCTCCCCCTTTCCCCCGTGGTTCTCGGAATGATGTTTTCTGGAGGTAGAAGTTGGTTGCCTGTTATTCATAACATGCTGATTTTGCTTGCGTGGACGTGGATTGCGTACCACGTTCGTTCCCGCCGTTTCATTTCTGTTACTACCTGAGTGAAGCGAAGGTAGCACCGCGCCGAGAGCCTCGTCCACGCCGTGCGTGAAATTGACCAAGACTCTTATCGACGCACTGCCAACTCCGCAATCTGACGTAGTCTACTGGGACGCGGCGCTTCCTGGTTTTGGCGTGAAGGTCGCGCCGAAGGGGCGCAAGGTCTTCGTAGTTCTGTATCGCACAGGCAGCGCTGGCTCAAAGCTGTGCAAGCATACCATCGGCTCATACGGACGCGTGACCCTGACAGGCAGATCGACGATCTCTATGGCGGCATCGTTGAACTTCACGGACAAAGAATGCCAAGCCCATGCTGTCCAGCTTTCGCGCCAAGAATGACCCTCGCGTCGTCGCTCAGTACCCGGTCGCGGGCGACTAACCGGACAGCGCCGCGAGGAGGTGTGCTCGCTTGGGAGGAGCTAGACCTCACGCGGCGAGTTTGGACGATCCCGGATCAATCGATCGCCGTCCTGAAGCGCGTGGAGAAGCAGGGGCCTTATGTATTTGCTGTGCATGGGACCAAACCATTCCAAAACTTTGCGGTTGCCGAACGCAACCTCGACGAACTTTCCAAGGTCGCCGGATGGCGCCTTCATGATCTGCGCCGGACATGCGTTTCGGGAATGGCGGGCCTCGGCATTGCTCCGCATGTGGCTGACAAGATCCTCAATCACCGGTCCGGCACGATCGCAGGAATTGCGGCAGTCTATCAGCGACACGAGTTCCTCTCGGAGTGTGCGTTCAACCGGTCAGTGCAACACCGCTTGTAGTCTATCTGCTGGCGTTTGGAAGCCCAAGGTCTTTCGCGGACGTTGATTGAGCCGCAGAGCAATCGCGTTCAGATAACTCTGAGAGATGCGCGAGAAGTCGGTTCCTCTCGGGAAATACTGACGCAGCAGGCCGTTGGTGTTCTCGTTTGAGCCGCGCTGCCAGGGACTGCGCGGATCACAGAAGTAGACCTGGACGTTGGTGGCAACCGTGAAGCGCTTGTGGGCATGCATCTCTTTACCTTGATCCCAGGTCAGGGAGCGTCGCGACTCCTCAGGCAGCTTGCCGATGTGCTTGGCAAGTGCAGCAACAACAGTCGTCGTGTCCTTGCGGGGGATCTTGACGAGCATCGTGAAGCGGGTATTGCGCTCGACGAGGGTGGCGATGTGCGTGTCGTCCGCTCCGGTAAGAAGGTCTCCTTCCCAATGCCCCGGCACGGCGCGATCCTCAATCTCGGCGGGCCGCTCGCGGATGGAGACCATATCGAGGATATGCCCCTGTCCACTCTTCGCATTGTGGCTCTTGGGGCGACGCATCCGCCGTGCAGTACGCAACTGCGCCGTCAGCTCCTTCTTCAGCACGCCGCGGGTCTGGATGAAGAGGCTGCGATAGATCGCTTCGTGAGATATCTGCATGTCTTGGTGGGTTGGGAACTCCTGCTTCAGCCAGCCGGAGATCTGCTGCGGCGACCATTGCAGCGCGAGCTTCTGTGCCACGCGCCATCGTAGCCCCCTGTACAGCGCCAAACGACAAGGCTTGGGGCGCAACGCCCGCTCCCAGGCACGCCAATCAGCCCGGTTTGCACGATAGGCCTGACTGCCGCCGTTGCGCCCGATCTCCCGGCTTACTGTCGATGGCGCCCGTCCGAGGCCCTGAGCGATCTGCCGGATCGACCGGCCCACCGCAATGCCACGGGAAATCTCTTCGCGTTCCTCAAGCCTTAGTGCTGCCAAGGCTCTCCGGCGCGGCGCCGGCACGATCCCTCCATGGAGTACCACGATCCGCTCAACGCCGGTCTTGTTCTTCCTTTCCAGCGCCCGCGAGATGGCCGCAGCACTTTGCCCGTTCTTCCATCGCTCCCACAGCTCGGCCTTCTGCGCTGCCGTGAACCAAATCCGTGACGTCACCATGGCACACCTCCTCACCTCGTAAGATTAGAAGGTGTTGCGCTGATCGGTTGAATCCGCCGAGCGAAAGGAGACGCTTGACCGATGGGGAAAGCACCTTGCGAACCTTCTAGCCAAAGCCGCCAGAGAGCCCGGTAGGCTCCGACCCCCGATTCCTTTCACATCGGACAAGGTGAAAGTCGCGCTAAACGGCACTCCTTGAAAAATTGGCGCCGGGCAGTGCTGGCGCGAGCTCGTTCGCACAAAAAGAGATAACTGACGACGTACCAAACCATCAATCCATATACCGAAGAGTTACTCAAAACCTTTAGTGAGCATGCGGGGACGCGCAACTGGAGGAGATCATCGCATAGGCCGAAGAGACATATGATAGTGACCGGAGTCTGAGATTTCCCGCAGCCGCAAAGCGATCATTAAGGAAGCCGCCTAATTATAAGTGCGCTAGACCATACGAATCTCAGTCTTATTGCATGCGCTGCATCTCCAGCTTTGGCGCATCTTGCCTCCTTCGATTGGACCCATCGTGGAATGCAGCCGCACCGCGCGTTCGCCGCAATATTTGCACACGTCAGCGGGCCATTTGCCCTCGAGTTGTCCTTCTAAAATTGAAATCCGTTTTGCTAGAGCGTCCACTTCCGCCGGTACTTTTTGGAGGCGGTCCCAAATGGGAATCCGATCAAGCGCTTTAAAAAAGTCCTCGATAATGCCCATTGAGCATCTCCTGCCGTAATCGATTCATCTCCAGCAGTATTCGAGACAATTATTTGCAGAATAAAACATTCTGGCGATCCGGGCGAATCCACAATGGGGCTGCTCGTCGAGCGGGAGGACTTGACCGCACGATTCTTACGCCTTGCAGCAGCGGAAGCTTACACGCCTTTGTGTGATTATGCGCGGTTGGGCACGGTAACCGCCCAATTCGCAAATGAAGCATTATCGAACAATTAACGACGGGTGTGCTTGCCGTTCAGCCACGATCCGAGACAAAGCCTCCACTTCGCCGCAAGCAGTGCGACGAACAGGCGCCGGAACAGCTCAGACCGACAACTGTCCGCTCTATAGTCTGCAGCGTCGAAGGCAACGAACCAGGATCCCTCATAGTGCTGCCGGGCTCCCTCTTGTCAGGAGCGCTCTCAGAACCTTCTCGGGGGTCACCGGCATGCTGTCGATGCGTACACCGACTGCGTCGAAGATTGCGTTCGCGATTGCGGGAAGGGAGACAGCCGGCTTTTGGAGTGAGGTCGCCGATCTTGTCCCGCAAGAACTTAAGAACTGGGACTTACGCCGAGCATATTCTGGAACTCGCTACGGCTTGAGGAGGCAATCCTCCAGATAGACCGCTCCCACGTAAGCCTGGCGTCGGTTGCAAGCTGTCTCAACTTCGATAAGCAAGACGCATTCATTCGTCAGCGCACCGGGGTTGCGGCGAGCGAGTACCAGCATGCATTGACGCGGAAGCTAGAGGCGACAATGCGGCAATGGAAATGCACATTTGCAGCGCTTCGGAGCGCGTCAGCTTGCAGGTGCTCGGCGATCGAAATACTATTAGTCTAGATTTTTGCACGATACGTACGTCGCGCGCTGGACTTGACCGGTCCGGCGGCGGCGGAAAAGATGCTCGGAAAAGCTCGGCGTGGGCCATCGAATATGAATGCCACTTTCTTTGGCGACCAAGAATTTCCAATTGACTGGGAGGAGGGGCAAAAGGACCTATTCTGGGTCCACGATGACTTGCACATACCGAACCCTGTTTCGCCGATGTATGCAGACATTGGCGGTTGGTGGTTGAGTTGCGACTATATGTTCCGCAGGTTCGGGACTCCATTCGCTTCTGACTGGCTCGTCAAGATCATCAACGGATATGTTTATACTGCTGCAATCCCGGCAAAGCCGGACGTTCGCGCGGTGGCTTCGGAATACGGGGCGCACTACATGGGCCGCACGCCGGTTGATCCCGCTTATCCGGGGCAAATCGGCGCATATCTCGAGTGGACGCTGCCCTATTACGCAGACAACTTCCTGGATTGGTGGCGCGAGCGGCTGCTTCCGGAAATTGAGCGCAATTTCGTTCGTTTCGACACCTACGATTACGACAGCGCGAGCTTACTTGATCTCGTGATTCTGCTTGAGGATGTCATCGACGTTCACGACCGCCACTGGAAAATTCATTGGCAGCTCAATTTCTCCCAGTTCTCCGCGACCATGGCTCTCAACCGCGCGATCGGCGCGATTAAGGGCGAAGGCGACCGCCAGGCGCTAATGGGACGTCTGCAACTCTCGACCGAGAACCAGAACTGGAACTCGATCAGGGGGCTTTGGCAAATAAAAGAGTTCGTCAAGGCTGACGGCGGAGACGTCGCCAAGGCGTTCACGCGGGCCACGGCGGCCGACGTGCTCGCCGCCTTGAAGGAGACCAAAAGCGGCCTAGCGTTTATTGCCAATCAATTTGACCCATACTTGGCGGTCTTTGGCTACAAATCCATGTGGGCGCACGAATTCTCCTTCAAGACATGGAAAGAGGACCCCAGGCCGGTCATCGAAGCGGTTCGTGGCTACCTCGAGACGGACTATGACTTCCATGCCGATGTCGCGAGGGTCAGTCGCGATCTCGAAGCCGCCAAGGCGGAGGTCATGGAAGGGGTTCCCGCGGGAGAAGGCCGTGACAAGCTGGCCCGCGCGCTGGAACTAAGTCTTAAGATGAATCCGCTCACGCCCGATCATCACTTCTACATCGACCAAGGCACCAACGCGCGCGTTCGCATTGTCCTCATCGCAATCGGCAAAAAGCTGGTCGTGCAAAAAGTGCTGCTCGACCCCGAGGACGTAATGTACCTGCACTACAATGAACTGCGCGCCGTAATGGCGGGCAGCTTTCCCGGGGATGTGTCCGAATTGGTTTCCGATCGCCGCGATCGGCGCGAAGACGCCTATAAGCTCCGTCCGCGCGATTGGGTGGGAACCGCTACCGACGAAGCCCTCGCCTTCCCCTATCTGACCAACTGGGGTTTCCCGGAGAAATTCCACCGCAAGCAGCCTGAGACCGCGAGCGTCATCAACGGCCTGCCGGCGTCGAGCGGCGTGGTCGAAGGAACCGCAAGGTTGGTGCTTTCGCCCGACGAATTCGAGAGAGTCCAGAACGGCGAGATCGCCGTTTGCCGCATGACCAGCCCGGCCTGGGTTGTTCTCTTCACCCGCATCAGCGGTCTGGTGACGGATGCAGGCGGGATGGCCTCCCACCCCGCGGTCGTGTCGCGCGAGTTCTCGATTCCGGCGGTGGTCGGCACATCGGATGCTACGCGACGCATCAAGACCGGGGACCGGGTCCGGGTCAACGGATCGACGGGACAGGTTGATATTCTCTCCAGCTTCGAGAAACCGGCGGCGCAAAGGGCGACCAAAAAGTCTCTCCTCCACATCTGATTTGGGCGCCGCGGAAATGACCAACTCGTCCTTCGTCCTCCCCTTTGGCGACCCGCGGTGCAAGGCGGTAAGCCTCAGCGGCGGCAAGGGCGGAAGCATTGCGACCATGTTGCAGGAGGGCCTGCCAGTCCCTCCTGGGTTCGTCATAACTTCGGCGGCATTTCTCGCCGCAGTTGATGAGGGGCGGCTACGGGACGTTTGCCGGGTCGGAGATATGGCCGGGGCCCGAACCATAATCGCGGCGGCAAGGCCACCAGCAGCGATCGTCGCCGCGCACTACGCCGCGCTTGACGGCCCGGTCGCGGTGCGCTCCTCGGCCTGCGCGGAAGACTCCGAGGCAGCGAGCTACGCCGGTCAGCAGGAGACCTATCTCAACGTCGATGGGCTTCCCGCTGTGCTCGAGAAAATCGTCGAGTGCTGGCTGTCTTTCTTCGCCGACCGCGCCGTCTTCTATCGCGCCGAAAAGGGTTCCTTAGAGGACATCGCCATGGCCGTCGTCGTCCAACAGATGATCGACTCGAAGAAGTCCGGGGTGCTCTTTACTGTTGATCCGGTGCATGGTCGCAAAGACCGAATGGTCGTTGAGGCTGCGTTCGGTCTCGGCGAGAATGTGGTCGATGGCGAGCATACTCCCGACCACTACTCGTTGGATCGTAACGGGACGATCAAGCGTAGCCATATCGTCGGCCAGCAAGTTCTCGACGAGACCGAGTTGAAGTTCCTGGCGGCTCTGGGGCGCAAGTTGGAGGAAACGCATGGGTGTCCGCAGGATGTCGAGTGGGCATTCGACCGGACCGGCGACCTCTTCCTCCTGCAGTCCCGGCCGATCACCACGATCTAAAAGGTCTGTCGTGCGCAACGTCCGAACCCTGGAATAGAACGTGCGACCGTTTCTCTGCTTGAAGCCGACGCATGTTCAGGAGGTGATTGAGTTCCTCAAGGAGCACGGCGGCGACGCCGCGTTGCTCGCGGGCGGCACCGACCTTGTCGTGGGTCTGCGCGATGGGATGCTAGCCCCGCGCGTCATCATCGACGTGAAACGGACAAGCGACCTGCCGCCGATCATCACGGAATCAGATGGCTGGCTCACGATCAGCGCGACAGTGGCGCTGAGCGATGTCGAGAGGCACAAAACGGTGCGTTTCCACTTCCCGGCGCTTGCGGAGGCCGCAAGTGTGGTGGGATCCATCCAAATTCGTAACCGCGCTACCTTGGTCGGCAACGTCTGCAACGCCTCCCCGGCCGCGGACACCGTCCCCGTGCTCGCGGTATACGGCGCATTCGTAAAGGTGCTTGGCCCCGGCGGCGAGCGGCGGCTGCCGGTCGTCGATTTTATTCGGGGAAACCGACGCACAGCCCTTGCCGCTGGCGAGTTCGCCACCGCCGTGAGCATCCCATTTCCAAATCGGCCCTTCGGCGCCACCTTCGCCCGAATTACTCGGCGGCGCGGCGTCGACTTGGCGACCGTGAACCTCTGCTGCGGCATCGACGACGCCGGCGTAACGACTTTCGCATTCGGCGCCGTGTCACCGCGCCCGCTGCTTGTGCACGACGCCGGCGGCACGCTTGCCGATCCATTTGCAGCCGCCGAGGCCAAGGCAATCGCGCTGGACGCTTTGATCTCCAAGGCCTGTCCCATCACGGACGTGCGTGCGAGTGCGGAATACCGTCTGGCGATGCTTAGGGTGTTGGCAAAGCGGGCCCAGCGCCGAGCTGCCGAAAGACTTGTCGATGGAAAGAAACATGGGTGACTCCAACCCAATCGAAATTACGGTCAACGGCCGGCGCTACTCGCTGGATGTCGGTTCCCCTACCTCGTTGTTGGATCTTCTGCGCGACACTTTGCGCCTCTACGGTCCGAAAGAGTGCTGTGGCGTGGGCGAGTGCGGCGCGTGCACGGTGTCCGTCGACGGCCGCACCGTCAACTCTTGCCTGATGCTTGCCGTCGAGGCGGATGAAGCTGAGGTCGTCACGATCGAAGGGCTCGGCGCCGAGGAACTCGACCCGTTGCAGCAAGCCTTCATCGACCATGGCGCGGTTCAGTGCGGGTTCTGCATCCCCGGTATGATCATGTCTGCTCGGGCGCTACTGAACCAAGACATACAAGCAGACAATGAGAAGATTCGCGAAGCCTTGTCGGGCAACCTTTGCCGCTGCGGCGGCTACAATCGAATAGTCGAAGCCGTCCGCGCGGTGGCGATCACAAGTCGACTCGGCAAGGACGGTCTCGCGGAGAACTCTGCTGGCGACGATGCGGGAGTTGGTCCGCACCGGCCGGACCATGCACCCGGGCGCCACGGACCAAACCTCGAAACCTACATCGGCGCCAATGTGCGGCGTTTTGGCGGCCGCGAACGCGTGAGTGGAACCCAACAGTTCCTCGCGGACATTGCGCTCCCGGACATGCTTCACGTCAAACTTGTCACCCTTGATGCGGCCCGCGCGCGCATCGTCTCCATCGACACCACCGAGGCGCGCGCTGTGCCCGGCGTCGTAGACATCATCACGGCTCGTGATTTGCCGAAGCCGGTCCCGCGTTTCGGCCCGGTCTACAGGGACCGACCGGTCCTCGCAGTCGGCGAGACCAAATACCACGGCGAGCCCGTGGCGGCCGTGGCGGCAGAATTGATTGAGGCGGCCGAACTGGCGGTCTCCTTGGTGCACGTCGAATACGAAGCGTTGCCCGCGGTTTTTTCCGTGGCTGCAGCGCTCGCGGCCGGTGCGCCGCTGGTGCAAGACCCCGCGCTTCGTGCCGGCGATCCGCTGGCCGCCACTAATATCCTCAAGGAGCGCAGATATGGCTGGGGAGACGTCAATGCCGCGAAGGCCGACGTCTTCGTCGAGAACTCTTATTCATTCCCGATGGTTACGCATTTTGCGATCGAGCCTCACGGTTTCATGGCGTCGGCCGAAAAAGACGCTCTGAAAATATGGAGTCCCGTCCAACATCCGTTTCTGCTGCAGAGGATCATGGCGGATCTCTTCGACCTGCCGTTGACCCAGGTGCGTGTATTTGCTCCCGATCCGGGCGGTGGTTTCGGCGGCAAGCAAAACCCCAAGCTCGAACCTTTAGTGACATACTTTTCGCTTCGCACCGGCCGCCCTTGCCGGCTGGTGCTCAGCCTCGAGGAGACATTCCAAGCCGTTCGGCGCACTGCCGCGGACATACACGTACGCACCGGCTTCACCCGATCCGGAGAATTACTGTTTCAGGACATCAAATCCGACTTTCTGATCGGCGCCTACGCCGATATCGCGGAACGGGTCATGACCAAAGCGAATTATCTGGGTTGTGGCCCTTACCGGACACCCAACGCCAGAATCCACGCCCGGGCGGTGCTGTCGCACACCACGCCGAGTTGCGCCTTCCGCGGCTTCGGCGCGCCTCAGATCGCTTGGGCCGTGGAGTCGCAGATGGACGCGGCGGCTCGCGAACTCGGCTTGGACGGCTTGAACATCCGGATGCGCAATCTTGCAGGGAAAGGCGATGAGATCGTGCACGGCGACTTGCCCGCGGACGGCAACTGGCCGGAGTTGGTGCGCCGTGCGTCGGAGGCGGTGGGCTGGAACAGCCCGCTTGCCCCTGGGCGTGGACGCGGGATCGCCGTGGGCATCAAGTCCGGCGCCACCACGGGTCTTTCAAACTCGACCGTGCGGCTGCTCGCTGACGGCAGCGTCATCATCTATGCCGGGACATCCGACATGGGCCAGGGGGCACGGACGATTTTCGCTCAGCTTGCAGCGGACGCTCTCGGCGCGCCGCTGGAAAAAGTATCGGTAGTGATGGGGGATACCGCAGTGGTGCCGTTCGACCTGCAGACATCGGCGAGCCGCTCGACGGTATTCATGGGCACCGCCATCACTCGCGCTTGCGAGGACATCCACGAGCAACTGCGCGAGATGGCCGCCGATCTGCTTGGCTGCGCCAAGTCCGAGGTGCGCGTAGGGAGCGGCATGATGACCCTTCCGGACACCGAATTGTCGATTGCCGAATTCATTGCCGGCAAGCTCGGCGGCTGGAACGGTGAATTGATTGGCAATGGCCGGATGCGCAAACCGACCGTGCGCGAACATCCGCTGGGTGGGACGCCTGCCTTTTACGAGTTCAACTGCACGGCGTTTGAAGTCGAGGTGGATACCGATACCGGCGAGATCCTCATTCATAGGCATGTCACCGTCGGCGATGTCGGCAAAGCGCTCAATCCGCTACAGGTGGAGGCGCAGGACGAGGGCGCGGCCATCATGGGGCTCGGTCACACACTGATGGAACATATCATTCTCGATGGCGAAGGACGTATCAGCAATCTAGGTGCTCTAGACTACCGCATCCCGACCACCAAGGACGTTCCGCTCGCGCTGCAGGCTTTTAGCGTTGAAAACGCGGACGGCCCGGGACCTTACGGATCGAAGGGGGTCAGCGAGGGCGCTTTGCTTTGCACCGCGCCGGCACTTGCTGCCGCCTTAACCCAGGCGGCCGGTGTCGTCATCAGGGACTTGCCTCTGACACCAGAGCGCGTCTGGCGGGCTATTGTGGACGGCTCCGGCCGGGACAAATCGGGCCAATGACAAAGCTGTTTGCTTGACCAGGCGTTGGTTGGACCGCGAATTTATTTGCGTGATCGACGCGCGGCGGAATTATTTCGCACGGCTCCTCGCTTCGTCGTAATCACGCACTGCTACGACCGAGTGCAGGCCCCCTTCATCGAACATGTCGGCGCTCGGCGCGGCGTTGTCATTATCGCAGCGCGGGAATAGTGTTTGCGCGACTGTGCCGCCTCGACAAGGGATGAAGCGCAATGAGGATCGTTGATCTAAGCCGGGAACTCTATCATCGCACACCGAGCTATCCGGGACAGCCGCCGATCATCCACGGTGTGTGGAAGACGCATGAAGAAGCCTTCATCGATTCCGGCTACGTGCAGGGCAACGCGGTGATGTTCTACTCCATGTCAGACCACGGCGGCACGCACATTGACGCGCCGCGCCACTTCGGCATGAGCGGCACGCCGATCGACAAATACCCGCTGGAAAACTGCATCGTCAAAGGCATCTGCGTCGACCTGCGCCACTTCGCGCCGCGCGCGGAGATCACGCCGGACGATCTGCAAGCGGCGGTCAAGAGGGCCGGGTTGTCGATCCCAAAAGGCGGCACGGTGCTGCTTTGCACCGGCCATCACGCGCGCACGTTTCCCACTCCGGCCTATGCGACGGATAATCCCGGCGTCAACGTCGCGGCGACCGAATGGCTGGCGCAACAGGGCATCGTGCATTTCGGCATCGATTCGATGCGGCCGGGGCCGGAGGGTAAGGTCAATTCGCTGGTGCACAAGGCCTGCCTCGAACTCGACATCACGCATATAGAGAGCCTCTGCAACCTCGAAGCGTTGCTCGGCCAGGGCGAATTTCAATTCATCGGTCTGCCGCTCAAGTGGCGCGAGGGCACCGCCTCGCCGATCCGCGCGGTGGCGGTGTTCAACGATTGATGTTCTGATCGGACGCTGCCGGATCGGCTTGAACAACAACTCTTTGCGCGAGAAGCACATGGGACATCGATACACACGACAAGAAGTGGAAGCGCGCCTGCGCGCCACCATTTCGGCGGGCAGTCCGATAATCGTCGCGGGCGCCGGAAACGGGCTTTCAGCAAAATGTGCCGAGCTTGGCGGAATCGACCTGATCGTCATTTACAATAGCGGCAAATTTCGTGTGGACGGCTTGCCGTCGATCTGCGGCCTGATGCCGTACGGCAATGCGAACGAGATCGTGTTGGAACTTGGCGAGAATCATGTGCTCCCGGCGGTAAAGAAGACGCCAGTGATGGCCGGGGTATGCGGCACCGATCCGACGCGAAATATGCGAAGCTTTCTTAAGCACCTCGGTGAGGTCGGATTTTCCGGTGTCATCAACTATCCGACCGTATCCCGGTTCGACGGAAATATTCGACGTGATTTTGAATCCGTTGGGCTCGGTTTCGCCCGCGAAGTCGAAATGGTCGCAACAGCCCGAGAGGTCGGCCTGTATGCAACCTGCTATGTCCGCACCCCCGAGGAAGCTGCACAGATGGCCCACGCGGGCGTAGACTTGATCGTTCCTCATGTCGGGCTAACCAGTGGAGGTACGACTGGTTCAGGAGCGACGATGTCCCTGGACGAAGCTGCAAAAGCGACGCAGGACATCATCGATGTGGCGCGCGCTGTAAATTCTGACGTGATTGCCTTGGCACACGGAGGACCGATAGAGAATCCTCAAGATGTCGATTATGTTTTAAAGAGGACTTCCGCACAGGGCTTCGTTGGAGCATCGAGCATTGAGCGGTTACCGGTCGAGACTGCCATAGTTGCTGCGGTAAAAGCGTTCAAGAAACTCGACGTACCGAGAAAAAGATAAACTCACCGAATTTCTTAAAATCCAGTTTGATCGACCCAATCGAAGTTGATCTGGGGGCTAAACCTAAAGGTGTTACAACGTCTCTTTATCGGATGGGCGCTTTTAGTAGGCCCTCATCCATCTTCAATCCCGCATTTAGACCACATTACCTGCTCAAGTCGTGCATGCTGACTCCTCACAGGCCCAAAACAAGTTTGACAGCGCGTGAACAGCTCGCGGGCGCCGGACGATGATCCGACTTTAAGCCCTTTGAACTGGACCGCTTGCGCGACTCTAACGCGCCTCGCGAGGCCCGGCCACGCTGTCAGGCATCGGCTAATGGCGTTTCAGTCTCGCCGCGGCGCGCTCGCACGGGGCGCGTCGTTCCGCCAGCATCGGCGCCATCATCGTCTTCACGCTGATGACCAGATCGGCCGGCGCGCGATCCAAAATATCCGTCAGGTCACTCGTGAAACAGCGCCTCCAGATTCATGCGAATCCGGCCTCCACGCAGTACATCGAAGCTGAACAGATCCAACATTGACAAGGTCGACGCAATCGCGTGGCCGCGGGGGTTCTCAAGAGCGATCTGATACGCTTGCCGATCCACGATCCGGAACGAGTAAATTCGGAATTTTCCGTTCGCACTGCCCGGATTGATCGCGTTGAGCTTCTGCTCAACCCGCGGCACGAAATCCTGGTTGCGCGTCCTCAAGCTCTCTTGACTATGCTGTATCGCTCGACGGATGGCCTCTCACATTCCGATGGCTCTATCAATGCCAGAAACGCTCCAGCCTCCCCCAGAAGCCAAGGTGAGCTTCGCGCTGCGCGGACTGGCTTTAACCGCTCGTCGTCCCAAAAATAAGCTGTGGGCCACCAAAGGGCGTATATCTCAGGAAGTCGTCACGCGCATGCGCGTGACCTCCGGTATTCCAGAAGACCTTAGCTCTATTCGTGTCCGTGCTCGGGCAAGGTCAGCCCGTACGTCTTGGTCAAGTCCGCCACTTGTTCCGGTGAGAGATATCGCGGGTTGAGCCCGCGCAGCAGCAGATAGAGCTTTGCGGTCTCTTCCAACTCTTCGATCGCGAAGACGGCGGCCTCCAGCGTGTCGCCCGACACCACCGGACCGTGATTGGCGAGCAATACGGAGGCATATTTGCCGGCCAGGCTCCTGATCGCGTCCGCGACCGCCGGATCGCCGGGTCGATAATAGGGGACGAGGGCGGTCTGGCCGCATTTCATCAGATAGTAGGCCGTCATCGGCGGCAGCGCCGCGCGCGGGTCGATCTCCGGCAGCATCGACAGCCCGACTGAGTGCGTCGAATGCAGATGCACGACTGCGCGCGCCGCGCCGCGCGTCTGGTAGAGCGCGTTGTGAAGCGGCACTTCCTTGGTCGGCGCATCGCCGCAGATGAGCTTACCGTCGGCGCCGAGCCGCGAAAGCCGGGCCGGGTTAAGGAACCCGAGCGAGACGTTGGTCGGTGTCACCAGCCAGCCGCCGTCCTCCAATTTCACGCTGATATTGCCTGAAGAACCCGGCGTCAATCCGCGCTCGAACAGCGAGCGGCTGAAGCGGCAGATGTCATCGCGGATCTTTGTCTCGCTCATGCCAGCATCCTTGTTTCCGCCTTGTCTCACGCTTTGGCAGAGCGGCCAAGCCGTGATACGCAGGTGGTAATGCCGCTCCGACGGCGATCGTCGCTCCGTTGAGGGATGCGCTGTCGTCGACCAGAACCCGTCGGACTGACCGGAACGGTTGACGAGTCAATCGCTTGCACCGATCCTGCCTGGAAGTTTGCATTCCCAATGAAATGCGCGACTTCGCCAATGCCGCCATCGCGCAAGCTCAACGTCCCACGATTGACGAAATTGGTCAGGCCGATGAAGCCGGTCGTCTCGCTTTGCGAGGGCGAGACTGAAGCGTCGTCCACGGAGATGTTTTGCGGCGCCAAGTTGGCGCCGCTCGCGCCTCAATCCAAACAGCCTATATCGAGGCCCGACATCTTAGCCTTTAACAGCGATACCGGAAATTTCTACCAGTAGGCCTTCCCCCGCAAGGTCGGCACGAACCGTCGCTCGCGCTGGAAAGTCATGCTTGAAGAACTCGGAATAGACAATGTTCATGCCCGCGTAGTCAGTAAGGTTCTGCAAATAGACGGTGGTCGAGACGACATCGTCCAATGTCATATCGGCTTGAGCTAGGATGAGCTGCATCTTCTCGATCACAACTCGAGTTTGATGCTTCACATCGCTAAGTCCAATGGCCTTGCCGTCATTGTCCTGTGATATCTGGCCAGCAATGAAAACCATGTTTCCGACCTTCGTACCAAGCGAGAACGGACCGCGCGGAATCCATTCCTTCGGTTGCAAGATAGCCTTCGTCATTGTTTACTCCATTTGATTAATGTGATCAAAGATCCCGCTTGAGGCGTCTGCGATCTGACCTGTTTGAATTAAGAAGCTTTGGAAGATGCACGAACGGGGATATTCGCCATGGCTTCCAAAACGGTGACTACTGCGCTTGAATCGATATCTCCGTTGTCTTGCGCTTTGACGGCACGGAGCATCTCACGGGCAACGCTTACGGCCGGCAGCGAGACGCCGTACTTCTCACCCAGCTTCAACGCACCAGTCAGGTCCTTATGCATATTGTTCGCTGAGAAATGAGCCGGGACAAAATGGTGATTGATCATTCGGGGACCGCGAGTCGCCATCGCGCCGGTTTGCGGCCCGGTTCCGGGTAACGAGGTAATGTCCACCACCAATTGCGGATCGATCCCGGCTTTGGTGGCAAGTACCAACGATTCCGCGACCGCCTGAATTGCCACCCCCATCACAAGATTGGCAATCAATTTCAGGGTCGTTCCCTTACCACTGTCTCCCACATATAAGACCATGCTGCCTAGCTTCTTCAGAATCGGTTCGCATGTCTGAAACGCTTCTTTGGGCCCCCCGACCATAATTCCAAGACGCCCCTCAGCAGCCACTTTCGGGCCGCCTGACACAGGAGCGTCAAGCATGGCAACCCCTTTGCTCCGCGCCTGCTCGGCGATTTCAATAGAAATCTCAGGGTCGATACTTGCTGCGTCAATAATGGTAAGGCGCTGATGAGCCCCCTCAAGGAGACCACCGCACTCACATATTACACTGCGAGAAGCGGCCCCGTCTGTCACCATCGAAAAGACAATGTCGGTTGCGCGGGCAACGTCTGCCGGACTGTCAGCCCAACGCGCTCCCTCGCCTATTAGGGCGTCGGCCTTATCCCGGCTGCGATTCCAAACAGTCAGTTGATATCTTTCCGCGATCAAGCGATGCGAGATAACTTGTCCCATGGCGCCGAGACCGACAAATCCAATATTCATTTTGCTTTCCTTGGCTAGAACTGGTCTTAAAATCGCGTGAAGAAGATAACGAGGCAGGCGAGCTGTACAAAGCGCAGGAAGTTCTGAGCGTGGTACTCCCAACGAACAAGGATACGGCGCTGCCACTGGATCCAGGCAAAGAAGCGCTCGACGAGCCAACGTCGCATGTAACGCTCAGCCGTCGCCGATCCGTGGGCGGCTTACTGCGGTTGGAACGATGTGGTGCGATCATCTCAATGCCATCGTTTCCTTCATCCAGCGGATCGCTGTCATAGGCGCGATCGCCGATCAAATTCTCCGGCTTGGCTTCGATCATGTAGAAGTCGAAGCATAACTGCACCAAGCGGACTTCGTGATGGTTCGCCGCGTGCGTACTGACCGAGAGTGGCAATCCATGGCGATCCACAACGCCATGATCTTCATGCCTTTTCCACGCTTCGTTGTTCCGACTTCCGACCCGCCACCTTTGGCCATGACGAACGTCGCATCGTAAGCATTCTTCTTCATCCAGTGCGCCTTTGTCGCGAAGCTCGTTGGCAACGTCCGTCAAAACCCGACGCAAAATCTCGTTGCAGCACCAAGTTTGAAAGCGTCGATGCACAGTTTTGTAGTTCGGGTAGCTTTGCGGCAGCATGTGCCATTGCGCACCAGTGTTGAGAATCCACAGCACCGCTTCCAGCACATGACGGGTCGCAATCGGCTTGCGTCCAGGCCGCCCATCGGGAATATGCTCCTCCGGAAAATGCTTCCGAATGCGTTCCCACTGTTCGTCCGTCAGCCGAATCATTCCTCATTTATAGCGGATCGACAGCGGCCGGGAATTTTGAGAGATAGGTTCTAGTCGCACTTACAAGAACGTCGTGCATGCGGACTGAGCAGTTTCTCCGAAAGCGAATCTTCTGCATGGTGCGTTTCACGCCGCATGGGATTGCACGCGAACCGCCTCAATTATCGAGATAGAAGTTCAACAGGGCTTGATTCACCTCCCGAGGCCTTTCGAGCGGGGTCAAATGCGCGACACGGGATAGAAGGATAAATCTCGACCGAGCGATCGCCTTCGCCAAAAGACGACTTTGCTGCGGCGGTGCCGTCTGATCCTCATCGCCAGTAATCAACAAGGCGGGGCACTGAATCTGATCTACATCCGCAGGCATTGCTCCTGCTAACGCTTCACATGTTCTAGCGTAGCCCTCCACCGATTGCCGCATTATGCTCTCGCGCAGGAAGGCAACAAGACTCGGATTGGTGGCCCTGGTTGCTGTCGATAGCGCGGTCTGAACTAAAGTGTCGGCAACGGGACCCATCCCGTTCATTCGTACTTTCCCCGCGCGTTCTAATAGTCCGACCCGAACATGCTGCGACGGCGCCGCAATCGGCCCCAGCAACACAAGGCTGTTAACTCGCTCGGGGTAATTGACTGCCAGATGCTGGCAAACCATGGTCCCGAGCGAATAACCCACGACATGTGCCGAGGAAATGTTCAGTATGTCCAATAGTGCGGCCATGTCGGCCACAAAACCGTCGATCGACAACTCACCCTTAAGCGGCGAGCGTCCTGAACCCTCAAGATCCGGACAAATGACCCGGAAGCTGCGGGCCAACACTTCGCGTTGCGCATACCAAACATTGCTTGTTCCCCCCAAGCCATGAATCATCAGTATAGGAGCGCCATCGCCGAAAATATCGACGGCGATGCCCTTTCCATTTACTTCCATCTCACTCGCCGCCGAATTTACGACACCACTGCGGCGATGCCGGCACGGGAGTTCGACCGAGCCACCTGAGCTTGCGGCTGCCAGTTGCTCGAATTTTTATCTTTCTGCTGCCGGGCCTGTGGCGCCTTGTGGTACTGCCCATCCTTCATGATCATGACCAAATTGTCGGGATCCTGAAGCAGCGTAATATCGGCAATGGGATCACCATCTACGAGCAGGAGATCGGCAAGGAAATTCTCTTTGATTAGCCCCAGGTCGGGTATTCCCATGATCTGACCCCCGAGCATGGTCGCCGAACGCAACACTTCAGCCGGCGAATACCCAAGCAACTTGACGAAAAGCTCAAGATCCCGGGCGTTTGTGCCGATTGGATTAAAGGCGAATCCGTAGTCGCCACCAGGCATAACGCGAACACCGCGTTTGCGAAGCTTCGTATAAGTCTCTATCGTGGAATCAACGGTTTTCTTTGCTCCCTGCCAGGCTTCCGTGCCAGCAGTGATTCCCCATTTTTCCGAGTGATAGGCGAGGCGATAATTGGCGCCGACGGCAGGCGCCATGAAAATCCGATCTTTTGCAGCCTCGAGCAAATCGAGCGTCTCATCCGTCGAATACTCACAGTGATAGAGCACGCGAAATCCGCAGTTGAGCGCGATGCGAACCGACTTGTCCGAGCGGCTATGGCAGGATAGCCACACGCCGTTCTCCTGAGCCTCATCAGCGGCCGCTCTGACTTCCGCTTCCGTGTAGGTGGTCACCTCGCCGTGACCCGGACGAACGAACTCGTCGCCCGAAATATTGATTTTGATTTGGTCAACGCCCTCGCGAATACAGGTGCGTACGGTGCGGCGAAGTTCCTCGACGCCATCGGCGACGAGTTCTACGCTCTGATGGTACATGTGCATCTGCCGCTCGTCACCCAAGCCGCCAGTTGCGACAATCTCCGGAGACGCAGCGCGCAGGCGCGGTCCAGGTATTCTGCCAGCATTGATCTCGTTACGGATCACAATTTCTGTTCGCAGTTTCACGGACGCTGCGGAATAGAGGCTGGTATAGCCGGCGTCCAACATCTTGCGAGCATTATGCATCGTCAGCATGACGTGCTCTTCGGGAGGCGTATTTCCAAGATCGCGAAGATCAAACATATCGGTAAAGGTGATGTGAGCATGTGGCTCACACAATCCGGGCATCAATGTCGCCCCTTGGCCGTCAATCACCTCCGCGCCATCTCGCGGCAGCTTTTCATCGCCCTTGGCGACAGCCGTCACCCGGTTACCCTCAATCCGCACCTCTCCGGGGAACAGCGCTTTGCCCGAACCGTCGAAAATCAACACGTTCTTAAATATTCTCGACATCGTTTTCTCCCTTTATGGTTCTCTTGCATCAGGAGTTCGGGCGTACTACCCGCCTAGTCTGAGGCACTGTTTGACTTCAGATTGGTAGCTGACTTGGATCAGGCACTGTAATCCAGTTGACCGTTTTGTGATAAGCTGCATTAAAATATCTTCAGTTGATACCTGAGATATCAATGGACAGGCTCCTACAGATCGAAACTTTCATTGCCGCTGTCGAGCACGCCAGCTTTAGCAAGGCGGCGCGCGAGCTTAATGTCACGCCGGCGATGATTGGCCGACGAGTTGACGCACTGGAGAAGCGCCTACGCGTCAAATTGCTGCATCGATCGACACGTCACCTGACACTGACCGAGGATGGGAGGCAATACGTTCAACAATGCCGAAGAATATTGGCCGAACTGAACAAGATGGAAGACGGCGTCATCAACCGCCACGATAATATGTCCGGCCGCTTGATAGTGTCCGCGCCAGCTTCGTTCGGAAGCAAGCATGTCGCCGTTCACGCATCGGGGTTTCTGAAAAAGCATCCTCATGTTGAGATATCCTTCCATCTGACGGATCAGTTGGTTAATTTGACACGCGATCGGTACGATCTCGCGATCCGCGTCGGCCGCGTGACGGAACCGAACTGTGTAGCGGTTCGCCTTGCAAGCGGTCGTCGTGTTGTCTCCGGTTCGCCAGCCTACTTTGCCCGGTTCGGTATTCCACAAACGCCTAGCGACTTGGCGCGACATAAATGTCTTGCTTTTAATATGAATGGAGCGCGCCGCCCATGGCAATTCATGCACAAAGGTCGAACAATAAACGTTCAGGTCGACGGACCGCTCGACTGCAACGATGGAAATTTGCTGCAGCAATGGACGCTGGAGGGGCTCGGGTTGCAATGGCGCTCTTTGTGGGAAATCAGCGACGATCTTGCGGCAGGCCGACTTGTGACTGTTCTCGATGATTTCGTATCACCGGAAAGCGACGTAATGGCCGTCTATCCGCTCAACAGGTATATCCCGCAGCGCGTACGTCAGTTCATAAACTACCTTAGGGCAATCTACCGGCAGAAAAGCTATTGGATGCCTCGGTCTTCTTAAGGAATCCGACCGAGGGCGTGTTGACCCGGTTGCCGGAGAAACGCATTTTTGAAGCATCTTGCTGATGTTTGTCCAATAGTCTGCTCGGAGTGAGAACGATGCTTCTCGGAGTAATTGCTGATGATTTTACCGGCGCCAGCGACATTGCGAATACATTGACCAAAGGAATCCGCCGGGCAAGGCGGTCTGCGAACCACTCAGTTTCTCGGTGTTCCCAAGCAACCCGCCTTGCCTGACGTCGATGCAGGTGTCATTTCGCTCAAGAGCCGAGCCGTTGCGGCACACGAGGCCATCGCACAATCCCTCGAAGCCCTGTCCTGGCTGCAGGCGCAGGGATGCCAGCAATTCGTATTCAAATATTGCTCAACGTTCGATTCAACGCCGAGGGGCAATATCGGTCCCGTTGCAGAAGCGCTAGCGGAAGCCCTTGGCGTAAAGGGCGTGATTGCTTGCCCTGCTCTTCCGGCGATCGGTAGAACGGTTTATCGCGGACACCTCTTCGTTGGCGATCGTCTTCTCAATGAATCCGGGCTTGAGAAGCATCCTCTCAACCCAATGACGGATCCCGACATCCGTCGTTGGCTCGCGCGCCAGTGTCAAACACCGGTCGGGCTCGTACCATGGCCGATAGTTCACGCTGGCGCCCATCAACTGCGGGCCGCGCTTTGCGAGTCCGCGACGCACAACGAAACATTGGTGATTGTCGATGCCTTGACCGAAAAGGACCTCATTACGATCGGTCGTGCCTGCATCCATGCGCCGCTCCTCACCGGAGGCTCCGGCATTGCTATCGGCCTACCGGAAAATTTTCTCGATAAAGGATTGGCCTCGGGCAGTGCTTTTGATTTTGCGGGTATCGATGGGCCGGAAGCAATCCTCGCAGGAAGTTGCTCAAACGCTACATATCAACAGATTGAGATTCACGCCGCCTCGCATCCAACGCTTAATGTCTGCGTTGAGCAGGTTTTAGGGGGTAAGATCTGCCCTGCCGAGATTGTCGACTTCGTGCAAAGTCACCAAGGCAACGCACCTCTCGTCTATTCTGCGGCAAGATCCGGGGAAGTTGCCGCCGCACAGAAGAAATATGGCCGCCAACGTGTCGCGCGGGCGTTTGAACAACTCTTCGCCGCAAGCGCGTTGGCTTTGGTAGAGAGCGGAGTGCGCCGCTTGGTAGTAGCCGGTGGAGAAACGTCGGGCGCTGTGGTCTCGGCTCTCGACCTTGATGCGTTCACAATTGGTCCGGAGATTGATCCTGGTGTACCTGTCTTGTTCACACGATCTGACCGTCCTTTCGCATTGGCCTTGAAATCCGGCAACTTCGGCACCCCAGAGTTCTTCGCCAAAGCTTTGCGAATGCTCGGAAGAGCCACATGAACGAGACTTCGATAGAGTTAACTCGATTAATTTGTTAAATCGCTACAACCACCGGAAAGATTCGCTAACTTTTGAGCTAATCACTGTTGCATAGGTTCAAGGAGGAAAACTGACCATGGCCTTCACAGCCACAAAAAATGTACCTTTGGCCTCCACCACGACCGGTTCCTGGCCGAGGCCAGCTTGGTACACCCAGAGCCTTTGGGGGCGACCACTGGACACCGCCATGCTTGACCCGATCTACCGGGAGCAATTCTCCGATGCCCTGGCCGTTGTTGTTTCTGAGCAGGAACGCGCCGGCCTCGATATCGTGACCTGCGGCGATTACTTCCTCGATGCGGATTTGGCTGGACGGTCCTGGCATCACTATCCGCTGCAACGCTGGCGTGGTCTTGCCTTTGACGAGTTGCAGCCGGAAGGCACTCGCTCAGAGCTGCTGAAATATCCGCCCGGTACGCTGCTGAATGAGATCTACACGTCTTGGCGCTGGCCGATTGTCACTGGCAAGATCGAACACAATCCGCGCAATCCTCTCGAGTACGCTAAGATTTATCGTATGACTCAGGCACGCACACGCAAGCCGGTCAAGTTTGGGACCGTTTCGGGCCAGGTCATGGCACTATTTCTCGACTCTCACACGCCCGACTACCGGATTGATGATAATAAACGGCAGATGATTTGGGACATGGCGACGGCGATCAACCGTGAACTTAGGGAATTGGTCGCCTCCGGCTGCAGCGTCATCCAAATCGAAGAGCCCACGATTCATTTCATAGCTTGCTATTATCCCGACGCCACCGACACGCTCAATTTTTTGACCGAAGCGATGAATCACGAGTTGGCGGGGCTCGAGAACGCCGAGGTCTGGATTCATACCTGCTGGGGCAATCCGATGATGCAGCGGGTCTTCGACAAGACGTCGTATGCAAACGCGCTGGAAATCTATCTCGATCGCGTCAAATGCGATGTCTTGACGCTAGAAATGAAGGACCGGGGAATGGCCGAGCTCGAACTGCTCGGCGCCTGGAAGGGCAAGACCAAGAAGAAGTTCGCTATTGGCGTCGTGTCGCATCGGACGCTGAACGCTGACACCCCCGTGGAGGTCGCCAACGAGATCCGCAAAGCGTTGAAGTATGTCGATCTCGAAAACCTCGTTGTTTCTTCAGATTGCGGGTTTGGCCGTCAGGGCGCCAATCGCTTGGTCGCCTTCTATAAGACCGCGGCGACTGCTCAGGGAGCAAATATCATACGCCGCGAGCATGGCCTGCCGGAAACCTATGTGCCGTGCGCCGATGCCCGGCTCAGCCAGGACGTAGTGCCCGCCGTGTTTGAAGGGTGATGCTTTTTCCGGCAGTAGCCTCGAAATGATCGGGCATGACTGGAGGCTCGGCGCGTATAAAGGTGATCTTTATGTACTCTTGCTCCGCTGCTTTGCTCCGGACCTGCTGACGCGCCGCGCGGCGCGGTTGCGTCCGCCAGATTGAGGCGCCCCCCGATTGCGATCTTTCAAAACGCTGATGCTTCCCGGCAAGAGCTGATCAATTGTCTGTTCGACCAGCGCATCGTTGTCGGAACGTGGCGTAACCTGGAAAACGTACCTTCGCATCAGCAGATAAATCACCCCGGCGTGCAAATTCCAGGCTAGTTCAAGGTCGAAATGGGCGATCGCTCCATTGGCGTGAACTGGAAGCCCGCATTCACGTCGCAGTTCCCTAGCGATGATGCGAATCACACGCTCAACGACCGATCGAAAGTATCTTCGGACCAGATCGTTGCCCTTGAGTCCGGAATAGACCGATATCCTGATCCACTCATATTGATCGAAAGTAGACAGGTAGCTCTTGTAAAAGCGTTTCAGTCGGTAGTTCAGACTCATGCTGTGGTCCATAAGACCATGCTTCCAATCGGGCTTCCATCGAGATGAGTAAATGCGATCGTAAACTCTGTCGATGAGCGCGTCCTTGCTTTTGAAGTATCGATAAATCAGCGCCTGGGAAATTCCAATTTGATTCGCGAGCTCGCGCGTATCGGCTTCGAAGCCATGCTCCGCGAAGAAACTCAAAGCCGCTGATAGGATCATCTGTCGCCGCTGCTCCGGGAGACGGCGCGTCCACCTGCGGTGATGCCTCTTGGTGACTGCTCTTCCGGCCGGCATGCCTCCTTTAGCAAGCGAACGAAGTGCCTGGCTGGAATTCCCGCCGCGATGCGACACTTCTCGGCCTCAAAAGCAAGAAGTTCTTCGAAAGAGCAAAGTCTGACGCCAGACCCGAAACGGAACGTCGCTGTATTTGCTGAGCAAGAGGGTCCTGGCAGGCGGCCAGCCCGGTGCCGGTGTTCCCGAAACGGATCACTTGCCCGGGCGTTGACGTGATGTTTCAGCTTCTCTGATCAAATCGCGCAGTCGGCTGGGCGGGATTGGCACGGCGTCGATCCGGACGCCATAGGACGACAAGGCGTCTTCGATGGCACGCGCGATTGCGGCCGGCGCTCCCATGCGGCCGCCTTCTCCGCCACCCTTTATTCCGTATTCAGTGTAAGGCGAAGGCGTTTCGATGTGCCCGATCTTCATGTCCTTGGGCACCTCGTGAACCGTAGGCATTCCATAATCGGCGAAGTTCGCATTTACGAATTGGCCTTCGCGATCGTATTTATATTCTTCGAACAGCGCGGTGCCGATGCCATTCGCCGCCCCGCCCCGGATGTGACCGCCCAATGTCTTGGGATTGACCATGGTTCCAGCGTCATGAACGGCCGCGTAATCGAGAAAATCAACTTTCCCGGTTTCCGGATCCACTTCCATCACCGCCACATGACACATATGGCCCATTATTGGGTAAAAAATCCCGAGATGCTTTCGTTCCGGGTGCGGCGGCGTGGACAAGGGATGGTCATACACCGCCGTCGTCTCAAGGCCGCTTTCGAACTCCGGAGTATCTGGGAAGGACATTCGGAAGAAATTTCCCATCAAAGCAAGATCGGCGATCGTCTTCTGCATACCCGCGACGCCCTTCACGCCCACAGCGCCGTCGCGCAATTCTAGATCGCCGACATCCGCCTCCAGCAGATGGCCCGCGAGCCGCTTGAGCTTCACCTTTAACTTCTCGGCCGCCGAGACCACCGCGCCCGTGACCATCACGGTGTACCGACTGCCGCCCGGCCCGAAGCCGTTGAATCCCGAGTCCGAATCCGTATACCCGATGACGATGTCTGAAGGATCGACCGTGAATTGCTCGGCCAGCACCTGCGTCACGACCGTTTCCGGACTGTTTCCCCAGAACGGTGCGTTGAGCTGGGCGAAGATCTTCCCAGTCGAATCGATGCGAACGCAGATGCCTTCAGGAACACTCGTAAGCGCGAAGCCGGGATTCGATAGAGGATTGAGCGACCACCATTCGGTAGGGCTGTAGACGCTTCTCTCCTGGCACGTGGCGACACCGATGCCGATATAACGTCCCCGAGCCCTTGCGTCGGCTTGCTTGCGCTTCCAGTCGTCGTACCCCGCTAGGTCGAGCGCTTTGGCCAAGACCGCCTGATAGTTACCGCTGTCATACACATTCCCGGTCGGAATGACGTAAGGAAACTCGTGCGGCTCTATCAGATTTCTCCGGCGCAGCTCGATTGGATCCATTTTAAGCTCGTCGGCTGCCGCATCAACCATTCGCTCGATGAGGAAGTTGGTGACTTCCGATCCGAATCCGCGATAGGCTCCTTGCTGACACTTGTTGGTCAGCGCTCCAACCAAGTGCATCCCAATACTGTTGATCCGATATGGTCCCGTCACCTGGGCCATCGCATTGCCGTGATGACCTGCACCGAACTGGAAGTAGGCGCCATAGTCGTCGATGACCCTGAATCGCAACGACAGCAGAGTGCCGTCGCGCTTCATTGCCAACTCGGCGTCGTAGGTTCGATCACTGCCGTGCGCATCGGAGTTGAGGAAGTTGTCGAGACGATCCTGGATCATTTTCACCGGTCGCCCGGCCGCCCTGGCAAGCGCGCAGGTGAGCGCAACATGCTTGTGAGTGAAGATCTTCGACCCAAAACTACCGCCGGCGATGGTCGGAATGACCTTCAGATGCGACGGAGGAACCTTGAGAGCTCCCGCAATGACGAAATTAACGACGTTGTAGAAGCTCGTATTGGCGTAACAGGTAAACCGCTCGGTACCCTCATCAAATTCGGCGATGGCGCCCACTGTCTCGATCGGAGTGCCTCCCGACCTGCCCCATTTGACCTTACGCCGCACTACCAGATCCGCTCTGGCGAAATCTTCGTCGACAGGGCCAAACATGAATGTCTGGTCGAAGCAGCAATTGGTCGGCCCACGGTCGGGGTGGATTACGGCATCGCCGGTCGCATTGATCGATTCCTCCGGGTCGGTATTCACTGGAAGCAGTTCGTACTCGACGGCGATGAGATCCAACGCGTCCTCGGCGATATAGGGATCTTCGGCAACCACTGCGGCGACGACTTCGCCGACATGACGGATCTTGTCGATCGCCATGCAGTACTGAACCGCCGGCGGACTCGAAAAGCTCGCAACGGGCCCCGTCTGCTCCGCGGCGTCCTTCGCCGTAAACACGGCGATAACCCCCGGCAGCGCTTCAGCCTTGCTGGTATCTATCGAAACGACGCGAGCGTGAGCATGCGGGCTCTTCAGTACGGCGGCGTGCGCCATGTTCGGCAAGGCGATGTCGTCGATATATCTGCCTTTTCCGGTCAACAGACGCGGGTCTTCGACCCGCTTCATATCCTTGCCAATCCACTTCAGCCCGGATCTGGGCTTTTCGCGCTGTTTGCTCGGCGGAATCACATGATCTTCGAGGTGCGCGGTCATGCTGCAACTCCGTGCGGTCGCATTTTTTTGGCTGCTACCATGATGGCCTTGACGATGTTCTGATAGCCGGTGCACCGACACATGTTTCCGGAAATCGCTTCGCGAGCTTCGTCTTCGGTCGGGCTCGGATTCTTCAGAAGTAGTTCGTGCGCGACCATCAGCATACCGGGCGTACAATAGCCGCACTGAAGACCATGCTCTTCCCAAAAGGCTTGCTGCAGAGGGTGCATATTCTTGGTGGTTCCAAGCCCCTCAACCGTGGTGACCTCGCAACCGTCGGCCTGGACCGCGAACATGAGGCATGACCGCACCGCCACGCCGTCGACGATGACCGTACAAGCGCCGCAGACGCCGTGCTCGCAGCCGACGTGGGTACCGGTCAAGTTGAGATGATGTCGAAGAAAGTCGCTAAGCAGCAGCCGCACCGGTACGTTGGCGCGCTTATCCTTTGAATTGACCTTCAAGTTGATATCGAGAGCTTTCACAACGTTTCCCCTTTTCTCGACAAGCTCGAACGTTCCAGGATCAATGGCAGCGGCGGCTGGCGTCCCGAAGCGCGCGTCCAACGAGGGCTCGAACAAGGTCGCGCCGATAATCCGCGCTGCCATGGATGTCCGAAGTCGGTTCGACGGCGCTGGCGCACGCTGCGGCGATTTCGGTCAGCGTCGCGTCATCCGGGGATTTGCCGACAAGGCTGCGCTCGGCCGATGCCATGCGCATGGCGCGAGGGCCGATCCCGCACAGTCCGATCGCGGCGCGTGAGACGTGCCCGTTGGCAATCTGCAACGTCGCTGCTGCCGCGACGATGGCGAAGTCGCCCTTGCGGACGCAAACCTCGTGAAAGCCCCAGCCCTGGCCCTTCGGCGGCAAGGGAATTCTGACTTCCACCAGCATTTCGTCGTCGCGAGCGGCGGTCGAATATATCCCTTGGAAGAAATCCGATGCGGGGAACCGTCGCTCGCCGGCTTTGCTTCGAAGCACCATGACCGCGTCCAGCGCCTGGGTTACGGCCAGCATTTCCGATGCCGGGTCGGCATGACAGAGGTTGCCGCACAAGGTGCCGCGGTTGCGCACGGGCCCGTGCGCGACCCACTGATAGGCTTCATGCATGAGCGGGCATGCCTCGGCGACGAGCGGCGAGCTTGCCAGCATCGCATGCCGACACAGCGCCCCGATCACCAGCTCCGCCCCTTCGATTTTGCAATAATTCAGGCCCGGAATCCGATTGATGTCGACCAGGACGTCCGGCCTGGCGACGCGAAAATTCATCATCGGAACTAAGCTCTGTCCACCGGCGATGATTTTCGCGCCATTCCGGCTGGCGAGAAAGCTCAGCACGGCGTCGACGGAGGTGGGGCGCTCGTAGTCGAATGGCGCAGGCTTCATCGCGTCCTCCCATCTGGCTTGCCCTTTCTGACCGAGGGCGAAGCGCGTCTTATAAAGCTAGCAGGGACTGAGCATTTGATCAATAACGCCTTTCTGGCCCGGATCGGGTCATCGAAACCAGCACGGACCCCCGCGAACCGGATCGCGCCAGCGACCGCGACCGCACGCATCCTACTTTCTTAAAACAATCAGCATTGATCGCAATGCAAATTGATGGCACACTTAAATCTTAGTTCGACGAGTAATGGAGCGTCAACGTGCGCCCACGCCGAACTTGATAGTTATAACAATCGCGAAAACGGGAGGGAAAGACCATGTCTACAAATAAAGGACGCGGAGTGTCGCGCCGCACGTTACTCCGGACGGGTGGATCTGGGTTGGCGTTCGCGTCGGCAGTCGGTATTGCGCCCCGCTACCTCGTTCGTCCGGCGCATGCAGCAGAGCTCGCGCCTGGCATGACCGGTGGTCCAACGGGATTTCCGGGAGCCGAGCGTTATCAGTACAACGAAGGCATGTCGGAAGGTCGCGCAATCGAAGGTATCAAGAAACTCAAGGCGGCCGGAAAAGCGCCAGAGAAGTTGGTCTTCCTGATCGGCGACGGTGCGCTCAATCAAATCGCCAAGCCGTATCCGTTGAGCGGCCCGTCGGTCCAGGAGGTGTGGGAGCGTGAAACCGGAATCAAGCTGGAACTCATCGGCGTCTCACCCGAGGAGAATTATCCACGCGTGATGCAGGACATCACGACGAAGTCCGGCGCCTACGATGTCTATACGAGCTTCTACAACGAAATCGGTGACCTTGTGGAAAGTAACGGCGTCGTCGACCTGGACGAATATGTCGCCAAGTATAAGCCGGATTGGAATGATCCGAAGCGCGGAGCACCCACCAAAGAGATCTACAATCTTTCCTATACTTATAACAACAAGGTTTACATCGTCTCTCTCGATGGGGATTTTCAAACGTGGGTCTATCGCAAGGACCTGTTCGAGGATCCGCAAAACAAGAAAGAATATGAAGACAAGTTCAAGATGCCGCTGCGCCAGCCGCCGACCTGGACGGAAGTCGACCAAATCGCGCAATTCTTCAAGTCGAAGGGGTTGAACGGAAGCTGCAACTTGTTATCGCCGTTTTGGGGCACCAGCACGTGGTTTTCTCGGTATCTCAGTTACGACAAACCCGACTTGTTCCCGTTCGACCTGAACGGCAAGCCGCTGATCGACAGCGACCTCGGAATCAAGGCAGCCGAGGCCCACGTCAAGAGCAAAGATTGGGAATCGAAGGACATCCTCACCTGGACCTACGCCGAAGCTTATGGATCGATGGGCGACGGCACCGGCGTGATGATGAGTACCTATACGAACTTGCCCAAATTCATGGATCGAAAGAACGCTGACGGGACTCCCGCCACCAAGGCGACCGGAAAGTTCAGCAGCTTCATTCCTCCGGGCACCCTGCATGGCGACTCGTTGGTCCGTCGGTCGTGCCTCTACCTCAACACGTCAGCCACCGTGTCCTCGCAAAGCAAGCACCCGGAGGCCGCTTATCTCCTGCTGCAGTGGCTCAGTTCGACCCGTATCTTCACTTGGATGTCGGCAAATCCGGGCGGCTATTTCGACCCATGGCAACTCGCAAATCTGGAGGATCCTCTCGTTATCGAGACCTACCACGCGTACCACGTGCCGGTGATCAAAGAGACAATTATACGATCCGCACCGACAATGAACTTCCCGGGGACGCGCGCGATGTACGACGCTCTCGACAAAAACCTGGTGGCTGCAATGACCGGCGGTAAGTCGGTTAAAGAGGCAATGAATGACGCAGCCGGAGAATGGACCAAGATTATCAAGAAGAAGGGGGAGACGAAGATGCGCGATCAGATCAACGCCCAGCGCTCGGCGTTCCCGACGATCATCGACAAGATGCCGGCGTGAACGGAGGTTTCTCCGGGATCTGAACAGCATCGGTGCCGGCGGCCACGCCGCCGGCACTCCAGTACTAACCGAGATGCTAGCCCGTCATCAGACCGCGCCATTGGCAGCGATAGTCCTTCATCACAATGGGATGGAATGCGTATGAACCGGTCTAAGGTGCTCCTTGGCGCCGGACGCTATTTGTTAGTAGGTTTTGCCTCGGTGATTGCCTTGATCCCCGTGGTTTGGATGGCGACGATGGCCTTCAAGCCGCGCGAAGAGTGGACGTCTGGAATAGACCAGTTGTCCTGGCTTCCAAAGAATCCAACGCTCGACAATTTCTTGTTCATTTTCACGGGTCACGCTCCAAAATTGTTGGTAGCGATCGATCGGGTGGCGGTAGGCCCGGCGATCTCCAGCCTCGTTTGCGCATCGTGCGGGACTATCATCGCGGTGGTCGTAGGAACTCTGTCGGCGTACGGAGTTTCGCGCTTCAAAGTTGGACAGAACTTACCGCTCTCGATCCTGCAACTTCGTCTGTTCCCGCCGCTCGCGGTCATGATCCCGGTGATGATCATGTGGGCCTATCTCGGTCTCATCGACACTTGGTGGGGGCTCTCATTGATCTACGGCATTGTCACGCTCCCTTTCTCGTTCTGGCTGATGATGACTTTTTTCGACGAGGTGCCGCGCGAGATTGAGGAGGCGGCGTTGGTCGAAGGGTGCACGCCTTGGATTGTCTTTTGCCGCGTAACGCTGCCGATGGTGAAGGCTCCATTGGCGACGACGATCTTATTCGTCTTCATCTTGAACTGGTCGGATTACGCAATTGCCCTGCTGCTCACGCGCAAAGACTGGATCACGATACCGGTGTTTATGAATGCGCTTTCCACGGCAATGACCGGCCAAATGTACGGCGCCAAAGCGGCTCTTGGACTTATTGCGGCGATCCCGCCGGTGGTGCTCGGCATCCTCATTCAGAAGTACCTAGTGAGAGGACTGACGTTCGGAGCCCTCAAGCAATGACCGCGGCAATTACCGAACACCAAAGCGAAGCGCTGCCGTCGGCTCGTCCAACGATCAACCTCGCGGCGCAGGGTCGTCGGCTGGGAACGCTGATGATAGTTCCGGCGCAGTTGCTGCTGCTTTTCATCGTCGTATTTCCTCTGCTGATGCAGATTTACATCAGCATGACGTATTGGGGTCCCACCGACGGGTTCAGCTGGATTTACGCCTATCGATCGCTCAATTTGTTCGACAACTACGTGACGTTCTTCAGCGACGGCGAATTGTGGCAAGCCATTGTGCGGACACTGTTCATTATGCTCGTCGCGGTGCCGCTCGAGTTTGTCCTGGGTCTTGGATTGGCGACATTGTTCGTCGACACCTTTCCGGGCCGGCGGATTTTTTATTCAATCCTGCTGACTCCGATGATGGTGGTGCCGGCCGTGGCCGGGTACATGTTCTATATGCTCTTTCAGAGCAACGGCCCTGTGAATCAGATCTTATCGATCTTGTCGCACTCAAACGTTCAATTGGTGTGGCTGAGCGTGCCGCATCTTGCTCTTGCGGCCGTCATCGTGGTCGATGTGTGGCAATGGACCCCCCTGGTATTCCTGATCTTGCTCGCCGGCATCCTGGCGGTGCCGGAGGATCAACTCAAGGCCGCGATGATGCTCGGTGCAAGTTGGCCGCAGCGTTTTCGCCGGATCGTTTTGCCGCGCATGCGAACGGTGATCATTATCGCGCTTATTCTTCGCCTCGTTGAAGCTTTCAAGCTGTTCGATGTGATGTTCGTGATGACGCGGGGTGGGCCCGGCACTGCGACGGAGACAATCTCCTTGTACATTTACAAGCAGACTTTCAATGAGCTCGAGTGGTCTTACGTCGCAGCGATCGGTTTGACGTTGTTGATCATCCTCAGTGTATTGGCCGTCGTCGGCATGCGTTTCATGAAGCACGAGATTGAGATCGAAAAGGCCATGGCGCCCGAGACGATCGAGGGGAAGCCATGACCGATCCGAAAATCGAGCTGATATGGGATGCAAGGAACGAGCTTGGTGAGGGCCCGTTGTGGGACACTCGCGAGGAGCAGCTTTATTGGCTCGACAGCAAGGGGCCTACTGTTAATCGATACGATCCGCGCAGCGGATCGGTAAAGACATGGAAGGTCCCGTCCGACGTTGGTTCGATGGCGCTGCGCGAAAACGGCGGCGCCATCGTTGCGTTGCGCGACGGCATATTTGCCCTCGATTTTGACACCGGAAAAACCGAGCTGATGGTGGCGATCGAAGCGGAAAATCCCCGTACTAGGCTTAATGACGGCAAGGTCGATCGCCGCGGCCGCTTTTTCGTAGGTGGAATGGACGAACAGGAAACCGGCCGCATGGCGGGTCTCTACCGGTTCGATCCCAACCACGAGCTGGTGAAATTGGACAACGGCATCGTCTGCTTCAACATGCCTTGCTGGAGCCCGGACGACAAAGTGTTCTACTTTGCGGAGACTTGGGAATACATTTTTGCGTGCGACTACGACATCGAAACCGGCGCGATCTCCAACAAGCGTGTTATGGTCGATCTGCGAAACGATCCTGGCGGCACGGACGGGTCAACTGTCGACGAAGAAGGCTATATTTGGAACGCGCAGGTGATTTCCGGAAAGCTAATACGTTACGCTCCGGATGGAAGCGTCGACCGCTCAATTGACTTCCCAGTAAAGAATCTCACCAGCGTGATGTTTGGCGGTTCGAATTTGGACATACTCTACGTCACTAGCATGCGGCGCATCGTCCATCCGATGAACGGAAAGTTCAGCCGTCCCGCAGCTCCGGAGCCACTGGCGGGCGGCTTATGGAAGGTCACCGGCTTGGGCGTTCGCGGGCTGCCCGAGCCGCGATACGCAGGATGATGCTTCGCTGGTTGGGCAATCGAAGAATCTCAGGTGCGTTGGGCGCAAGAAGCGATGGCGGCAATTGATCTGATAAATCTGACGAAGTTCTTTGGGCCGCTCATGGCGGTCAACGATCTCAGCCTGACTATAAGCGACAAGGAATTCGTGGCGCTGCTCGGGCCCTCGGGCTGCGGCAAGACGACGACGATGAACATGATCTCGGGCATCGTCCGGCCGACGTCCGGGAGCATATGCTTCAATGGAACCGAAGTAGGCCATGTACCCCCGGGCCGCCGCGGGATCGGCTTTGTTTTTCAGAACTACGCAATATTCACGCACATGACCGTGCGCGCGAACTTGGCATTCGGACTCGAAATTCGTCGCGAGCCATCGGCAGAGGTCGTGAGCAAGGTGGCCGCCATGGCTGGGCTGATGCGCCTGTCGGAGAAGCTCGACTGGCCCGCCGCGAAACTCAATGTCAATGAAATGCAGCGCCTCGCCATAGGACGTTCCGCCATCGTCCGCCCCGACATCTTTTTGTTGGACGAGCCCTTGAGCAATCTCGATGCCGCATTTCGGGCCGAGATGCGGACGGAGCTCAAGCATTTGCAGCGTGAAATCAAGCAGACCATGATTTACGTGACGCATGACCAGATCGAAGCGATGAGTATGGCCGACCGGATCGCTGTCATAAATTTGGGCATTCTACAACAATACGCGTCACCTATTGAGATCTACAACAATCCGGCCAATCTATTTGTTGCGAAGTTTATTGGCAGCCCCAGCATGAATCTCCTTAACTGCCGCCTCGTTACGGACGGCGGCGCGACTAAACTCGATTTCGGACAGGTCGGCACTATCGAAGTAACCGACTCAAAGCTGCTGGCGCAGAGCCGTCAAGCACACAAACAGGACTTGGTCTTTGGTGCACGCCCGGAACAACTCGAATTGCGCAGCGGCAATGGCCACGCCTCCTCCTTGCGGATGACCATCACGTTTGTTGAAAGGGTGGGTGCTCGCACGATCGTGCACCTGGAGCACGATGGCCAAGTCATGAAAGTGGCCGAGAAGAACGGCTATCAAGCCGAGCGCGGCGAATCGAGGTCGATCATCCTGCCGCAGGACGCAGCCATACTTTTTGACGCGGAAAGCGGACGGCGCGTGCAGGACGGAGGTAACTGATTTGGCCAAGCTCGAACTCATCTCCGTCAGTAAGCGCTTCGGGCGGGTCGCTGCCATCGACGACGTCAGTCTCGTTGTCGAGGACAACGAGCTTTTTTGTCTTTTCGGACCTCCCGGATGCGGCAAATCGACGATTTTGCGACTATTGCTCGGGCTGGAGGCACCCGATACCGGAGAAATTCGGATCGGCGGGCGCGACGTCACGGAATTGCCTCCCGCCGATCGCGATCTGGCGATGGTGTTCCAGAATCTCGCGTTGTTCCCGCACATGAGCGCCGGCGAAAACCTGGCGTTTCCGCTCGTCGCACGCAGGATGGAGCCCAGGCAAATTAGCGCCAAAGTGACCCAGGTGGCGGAGACGCTCCACATATCTCATCTGCTCGACAAGTTTCCGGCATACCTTTCCGGCGGTGAGCGTCAGCGCGTCGCGCTCGGGCGGGCGCTGGTGCGCGAGCCGAAGGCGTATTTAATGGACGAGCCGATCTCGGCTCTTGACGCCAGGCTGCGGGAGGAGATGCGGGTCGAGCTCAATCGCTTGCAGCGCCAGCTCAACCACACATTCGTGCATGTGACGCATGATCAGGAAGAGGCGATGGCGGTGGCGGATCGACTTTGCGTCATGAAAAATGGGCGTGTCGAGCAGATCGGCACGCCGTTGGAGCTCTATAATACGCCGCAGAACCGATATGTTTCCCGGCAGTTGGGCTCGCCGCCGATAAATTTTGTCTCAGGCCAATTCCACCCTTGGAGCGGCCTGTTCGAGGCTTCCGAGATGCCGCTCGCGGCAACGGCGGCCAGGGCGAATGCGGGTCATGGTGCTGCCTGGCTCGGCGTTCGACCTGAAGACCTGAGCATTGCACATAAACCCGCGGCAGCCGGTTCGGTGCCGGGGGCGATCTATGAAGTCGAGCCGCTAGGCGCCGTTACAATCGTCGACGTCAAGGTTGGCGATCATATACTCAAAGCGCAATTGCCCGGTCAGCCGAAGTTTTCACAGGGCGAAAGCGTGCATCTTTGCTTCGATCTCGCCAAGTGCCATCTGTTCGACAGCGCTTCCGAAGGGCGGCTGGCGACCGGGCTGGTCGCCGTCGCCCGGAACTGAATTTCACTCGGCGGCCGCTGGTCGTTTCGCCTGCTGCAATGCCCGCCAAATGCGGTTAGGGCGTAACGGTAATTCGTCAATCTCGATTCCGAATGGCCGCAGCGCGTCGCAAACAGCATTGGTCAGCGCACCAGGAACGGCGCCTGGAATTCCTTCGCCCAGACCGCGACTGCCAAGGGGGGTGTGCGGACATGGGGTGCCGGCATCGTGATGCACTTCGACCGACGGCACGTCGGCCGCCGTAGCAAGCTTATAGTTCTCAAAAGTGCTCGTGAGTTGCTGCCCGTTGTTGTCGTACACAAATTGCTCAAAGAGGCAATTTGATATTCCCTGTACGACGCCGCCCTGGACCTGGGCTTCGACAATTTGCGGATTGATGACCGTGCCGACATCCTCAGAGGTGACGTACCGGGTCAGCTTGATCTGACCTGAATTAGCATCGACCTCGACAAAGGCTGCGTGCGCGCTAAAGCAGATCATCGGCGCGTCAGCCTCAAAGAACGCCGTGTGCTCCAGCCCGCCAGTCTCGCCCGACGGCAAATTCAATGGCGCCATAATGATACGCTCAACCATTTCCCGGAATGTCTTCCTAACATTATCGCTCTTGCTAAAAATGATATTGCCGTCGACAAAGACAAAGTCATCGAGGTCCGCCTCAATCTTGAGATCATGCGCCATCACGTGCGCGATCTTCTTCTTCAAAACACGGCAAGCCGTCGATATGGCACTCATCGTGTAGGAACCGGCGCGGGCGCCGATTGTCCCGGAACCGAACGGCGTGGTGCTGGTATCGCCGTGTGTCACGGTAACGTCGTTCGGATGAATGCCGAACTCCTGCGCCACCACCTGCGCCATGCTCGTTTCGTGCCCTTGTCCGCCGGGAGCGTCCCCCTCGAAGACCTGAACTTTGCCGCGGGGATCGAGCCGCACGGTCGCGGCGCCATATCCGGGCTGATTTTCCATGGGAACGAGAACGGAGGATGCGACGCCGGAGAGCTCAGCACCGACGCCGAATCCGATGCCAATATAACGGCCGCGCTGCCAGGCTTCGCGTTGCTCGGCACGGAACTTTGGCAAATCGATCGTTTTGATAAGGTGATCCCAGACCTTGAGGAAGTCGCCGCTGTCATAGTGGACACCCGTCGCCGTGACATAGGGGAGACTAGTAATTAAATTGAGGCGTCGAACGTCAGCAGGATCCTTGTTCAAATGGTGCGCTAGCCGGTCGATCGCCCGCTCCAGGGCGAAACGTGTCGGATACGCACCAAATGAACGGGCTGGCGAAAGCACGGCTTTGTTGGTGCAAGCCACGCGGATCTTGATGTCGCATTTTTGAAGATCGTAAGCATTGGGCAACAATGCAGCGCCCAGGAACGGCATCAAGTAACCCCAGTAGACACCTTCACATCCGTCACCGTTGTCGGCCAGTCCACGGTCGCGCAAGGCGACGATGCGGCCCTCTTTTGTCGCGCCGATTTCTAGATCGTGTATCTGGTCGCGCTCCTGACTGACGGACATCAGATGCTCTTCGCGCGTCTCCAGCCAACGTACCGGCCGTCCCAGCTTGCGTGCCATGTAGCAGACAAGGATCGGTTCGCGATAGAAGGGCGCCTTAACGCCGAAGGCGCCGCCCTGGTCGCGCGGCGCGATGACACGAAGCTTTTCGGTCGGAATGTCAAGGACGTCGGACATCGCGAGCCTGTCAATGTGAGGCCGCTGTGTGGTAATCCACGCGACCATTCCGTCAGCATCATCCCAGGTCGCCAAGGCGCCACGTGGTTCAAGCGGCGTGACACCGCAGCGATGGACACGGTAGCGGCTCTTGATCACAACATCCGCCGAGGTGAGCAGGTGATCGACTTCCGAGTCGTTAGTCGCCTGGCTATCCGGGGTGGCGCCGCCGGTAAAGGTGAGGGCGAACATTTCGTTGTTTTCCCAGCCGTCGTGCACGACCGGCGATCCCGGCATCAGCGCCTCTTCCATGTCGCCGACATACGGCAACGGCTCGTACTCAATCTCTACGGCGTCGGCTGCGTCTTCTGCCACGTACTTGTCGCGAGCCACGACCGCGACTACCGGTTCGCCATTAAACTTCACTTTGTCCACAGCAAGCGGCCAAAATGTCGGGTATCGCGCAGGCAGCGCCGGCACGACAACGGGTTGCGGCAGCGACTTGATGGCACCCCGAATGTCCTCGCCGGTTACAACGGCAACCACCCCAGGAATGGCCTTCGCGGCGCTTATATCAATCCGCTTGATGCGGGCATGCGCGTGTTTGCTGCGCACGAAAACAAGATGCAACGCCCCGGGAACGACCATATCGGCGAAATACTGCCCCTTACCCGTCGTTAGCCGATGGTCTTCTTTGCGATTGAATTGACGGCCGACCCAACCCGGCTGCTTCCCAACATAGTTCATGGACGTCGCTCCCCGGTTCTATCGATGCACTGTGCCGGTCGAGCCGGCGTCTCCCACGACTTCCTTGATCGCGTCGACGATGTGCGCGTATCCGGTGCAACGACAGAGGTTGCCGACCAGCGCGTTGCGGATCTCAGCTTCCGTCGGTTTGCGGTTCGTTCTGATAAACTCCGCCATATTCATCAAAATCCCGGAGCTGCAAAAGCCGCACTGCAGAGCGTGATGGTCGTTGAAGGCCTTCTGAAGGGGATGCAGCTTTCCATGGATGGCAAGCCCCTCAATCGTGGTTATCGTACGACGATCGGCTTGCACGGCAAGCATGAGGCAGGACTTAATGGCCTCACCGTCGAGATGGACCGTGCAGGCGCCGCAAACCCCTTCGTGGGTACACGCGACATGGGTGCCAGTGAGTCCTGCGACATCGCGAATGAAATCGACGAGTAGCATTCGTATCGGGATGGACTGCTGATAAACCTCGTCGTTGATGGTGATCGAGATTTCCTTGTTCATGAACGCTTCCCCCGTTCAGCCCGGGCAAAGGCGGTAGCGAGAACCTCGCGCCCCAACGTTTCGATCAGCTTCTTGCGATATTCGGCGTCGGCCCATATGTCGCTTTGCGTCTCGGTTGATGCCGCGGCAGTCTCGGCGGCGTTGGAAATCGCCGAGGCGTCGGCAGCGGACACGCCGAGCAAAGCCTTTTCCCCAGCCTCCGCTCGCCGCGGTCCAGTTGCCAGTCCGCCTATGGCCAGCCGAGCGACTCGGCAGCGCCGGTCGTCGCCAAGTTCGACAAATGCGCAGACCCCGACGACGGGCAACGCATCTGTGACCAGACCCCATTTCTTGTAGGCACTGCCACACATCATCGACGCTGCCGGCAGGGTCACCGCGACGACGATCTCATCGTCCCGTCGGGCGGTCTCGAGCGGACCCTGCAAAAACGCCTCGGCAAGCAACGAACGCCGTCCGGCCTTACTAACAAGCTCAAGCGATGCACCGATGCCGATGCAGGTCGGCGGCATGCATGCGGCGATATAGTTCCAGCACAGGCTGCCTCCGATAGTACCACGGTTGCGCACCTGACGGTCGCCGACGTGGCTCGCGGCGTCGCGAAGCGCCTGATAGGCGCCGTCGAGTCGCTCGTCGGGCGCAATGTCTCGGTACCGCGTCATGGCGCCGATTCGAACGGCGCCCTTATTGTATTCGATGCCTTTCAGCTCAGTGACGTGTTGCAGATCAATCAGGCTCTTCGGCGATACCACGCGAGCCTTGATCGCCTGCATCAAGCTCTGTCCGCCGGCGACGAAGTGGGAATTGGCGCCGCGTTTGGCCAGCGCCTGCAGCGCGTCATGCACCGAAGTCGGGACATCATAATTCTCGATCATCGCGGGATACATGCGTTCCCCCCTTACACTGCTTTTGATATCATTCTTTTTGATATCATTTTTTGCCTTCGTTGTCGCGTCGCGTACCCGACGCCCACACTGCTAGGAGCGGACGCCGCCGGGCTCGCCCGTTCGGACACACGAGCTATTAAGGGCATAACGTTCAGCGACCGGCGCTCCCGCCACGGAGCCGACAAGAAGGCGCTCGACTGGGTTGATAGCACCCTCGGGCTTAAATGGCCTGGGCCGCAGTTCTTTGACTTGGCGCGATCTCGCGGAACGTGCCCTCGTCAGTCAATTCGAATCCCGCAGAACGAGCCTTCTGTTTCATCTCTTCCGGCCAGCCGACCTTGCCTGGGTCATGTTCGCCGACTACCGCGAGCATCAGCGCAGTCTGCGCGCCGGCGTTCCGGAAGCCGCGCATGACGTGAATCGGCAGCGAGATTACGTCATAAGGCTCGAGAATGACTTCCTTATCGCCCTTGGGTCCCCAGTACACGGCCCACCGGCCGGTCAGGGGCATGAATACTTCCTGGGTCAGGTGTGAGTGTAGGCTGGCGCCTTTGCCGGGCTCTGCCTTAATTATCGAGAGGTGAAAATCCTGCGCAGGTATGCTTGGATTTAGATCAGGGTCTTCCAGCACGCCAGCACCGATGATGCTGAAGATGTCTCGCTCATGCCCTGGAATTCGCGTGTCGATGAAGGACTTGGCCGTACTCTTCTGCTCCTTAAACCGTGCCACGTGCTTCATCATCTCGTCGTACGTCAAATCGATATCCGTGAGCGGAGCTACGCGAGCCATGTGATCCTCCCCTATAGCGAGAATTCTTCTAGTCGCGCTTCTCCGGCACGGCCAGCGGCTAAACCTTAATTGGCATAGATCAAAACGTCAATTAGCGTCATGTGGAATACGAAGCTGCGGGGTTGTAGCGAATCCTTTTGGAATTTCGACACTGAATTGCGGAGCGCGGCCAGGGACTGGCTGGAAATCGAAGCGGGCATTTCAGCTCTATTTGGCAATGGTCAAACGGAGTGGGGCGCCGAATTTGTCGTCGCTGAAAACACCGCTTCCATTGGTGGTGTGGCAGTGCTCGATTTCCAATTTTGGCCATTGCCGGATCGCAAGTTCGGTTGGTTTGTAGAGCCGAGCTATGGACTGGATTTCGGTAAAGGGCATCAGCAATCGCTCGGCGTGACCGCTGGACTGCTCATTGCGATTCGGTAACGGGCTCCTCCGATCGCCGGATCGACCGTGTCTGCATTACGTCGTCAGCCCCTCGATCGCACTTCGATGCCTCAGAATGGGCGCGGTCCGCAACATCATTCGCGCCATGTCGGAGTAGGCCAGCACTTCCGTGGCGTCTAACTCCGGGCATATCCGTGCGGTAGCGAGCCCTACCAATCGTTTGCGCTCTCCCGCCGCCGGAATTTCGAGGTGTGAGGCAAAAAGATAGGAGGAAGCTCGAGTTCCACCAAGCGGTGGAAATGATGTCCCTCGCGGAACGATGGATGAGGTGAGTTCGCATGGCTTTTGGACCTGCCTTTCCGCCTGCCCCGGCAGGGCCACCTGAAACATTGCTCCGCCTCGTCTCGGAGTTCTGGCGCAAGCTTTTCGCTGAAGGGGCGGATATTGGGTCGTCCGACGTACTCGCGTGCTGCCTTGATCCACATCTGCACCCCGAAATCGAGTTAGCGCAAAGTAACACTCAGCCACCGAGGACTTTGAGAGCGCCAATCGGGATGCAATTGCCTTGGGTTGCTTCGGAGTTCCTTGGATCGTCGCTGACGATTAGGCCGACTTCGGTCAAGATCGGGTCTACCTCCTAGATAGACGCCTGACACAGACAGCCGGCTGACGCGGCGTCTAGTGGTTGGACGCCAATTCAGCCTGAGGTATTGTCAGACAATGTCAGGATACCAAGCGTGCCACCAGGCTCACCATGGATGATTTGTCATATTATTTGGGTCGACTGGTCTGTTCCCTCGGTTCGCATTCTTGCGAAGACCCCGAAGCACTGCTCAGTGTCGGTCATATTGCCTTTTGGATATTGATCGGCGTACTCGGCGTAATTGGCGTAGGGGCACGGCGTTTTCGTACCAGTCCCCCTCGGGTCGTTCGCCACTGATCGCGCCCGTGTCGCATTAGGTCCGAAATGGTCTAGAAGCGGACGAAGGGATGGAGAGCAAAAACCGTTTGCTTGCTCGCGCATCGTTGCGAGGCATTGATCGACCCGACGGTACTTTGCGCGAGACCACCCCCGGCGTGTCCAAGGTGCGGGAGGTGTCGCCGTGCGAACGGCGAACCAAGGACCTCCTGACCACAGCTGTTTGCAGCACAAACAAGTCACGCGGGATCACCGTCGGGAAGGCTGACGAAAACCAGCACTCCAAGGATCACCATGGTGATGCGGAACGCAGCGTCCTGCCCGTTCCATTCTTTCGATTGCCACATGGCGAAATATTCGCCAGCGACAACGAGGAAGCCGAAAAACCAGATGCCGAAGCCGACGGTCATTCCGGCTACGGCCCAGACCTTGGCACGGTTGAAGATCGCGGCCGACGCCGTGAGCCGTACGAGCAACGCCAACGCACCGATCACCAAAAGAAATGCCGTCAAACCTTCCGCGGCGATAATCAAAGCATACGCTGCCGTCCAAACACTCTTGTCAGCGATCGCACGATGCATTAGCGCGTTGCCGGGGAACGTCGTGTCCATGTTTAATACATGCCTCACGAACTCGTAGTTCGAGCCATAGTCGACGATGTTGTCGTAGGCGACGATGGCCGCGTAAGCCGCTAGCGCGGCAATCAACGCACACCTTGCTGAGACGGATGAGGATCATGGTCTCAACGAACTCGCGGCCTGACGTTCTTCACTTGCGTAGCGATCCGGGAACGCTTGGCGAACAGGCGCAGCTTTCCATGTGCCAAACATGTGACGTGGACATGCCACTACACGATTTGGCACCCGCGCGCTCACTGGATCTTGGCTTTACCACCGCGGCGGGGCGAGGGGCGACCGGGGAGCCCGAAGGGCTCGCCGCGTTAGCCTGGAACATATGATCGATATCGCTACCTATATGCAATCTAAGGCGAAATTAGCTAGTTAGGACACAAATAACGAATTGAAATCATGATGCTTTTCGCCACGGCAAATCAAATCAAATAATGCAATCTCTCCCCCGTGGGGAGAGGGTTGGGGTGAGGGGGTACCGAGCTATCAATCTTGCGTCGCCCTCCTCACCCCTCTCCCCCGCGGGGAGAGGTGAGGAGGAATATGCACGCGCCGCAGCCTCGCGCGCCGCGCGCACGAAGGCACGGATCTTATCGGGGTCTTTCTTTCCGGGCGCGCGCTCGACGCCGGAGGAAACATCGACGCCGGGCGCGCGCGTGATGCGCAAAGCCTCGCCGAGATTGCCGGCATCGAGACCGCCCGACAGCATGAAGGGTAAGCTAGACTCGATGTTTTCCAACAGCCGCCAATCGAACGGCTTGCCGAGACCGCCCGGCCGTGTCGCGTCGCGTGGCGCGCGCGCGTCGAATAACAGGCGGTCGGCGATCGCGGCGTAACCGGCGGCGACAGCCAGGTCCGCCTTCGCCGCGACGGCGATCGCCTTCATCACCGGCAGGCCATAGCGGTTCTTCAACGCGCCGACGCGCGTGGGCGCCTCCCTGCCGTGAAGCTGGAGCAAGTCCGGCCGCAACGATTCAACAACCGCGTCGAGCAGCGCATCGCCGGCATCGACCGAGAGCGCCACTTTTTGTGCACGACCGTGCACGCGCTTGCCCAGCGCCCGCGCCAGCTCGAACGAAATGTCGCGCGGCGACGGCGGAAAGAAAACGAAGCCGACCATATCGGCACCAGCGTCGAGCGCGACGTCGAGCGCTTCCGGGGTGGAAAGGCCGCAGATTTTGACAATGAGCGCCATGGTTTCGGCTATCCTTAGAGCGGCAATCGCTTCAGATTGAAGCGATTTTGCCGTTCCAACATTTTCGTGGAGCATTGATCTTTTCGAAAAAACGGCTTCCACTTTTTCGGTCATGCCTTCTACTTGGCCGCGCGCGCCTTGTCTCGCCCAGAACATCATCGGCGATCGCTAGCGGACCGGGGGCTTGAGCCGCAGCCGCGGCGGCGGATTGCCCGGTTCCGGGACGATCGTCGGCTTGTCCGCCGCGCTTTCCAGAGCCGCCAGTTTGCCGCGGAGCTGCTGCAACTCGCGCTCGACGCGGCGGGCGGTCCCGCGCCATTTGCCATGCCGCAGCCTGGACGCCACGCCGCCGATCACGACGCCAAGGATCAAGAGAAGAATAACGAGCGCGAACAAAGGCAGCGTCACCGATGCGGCCGGCTCGGCGGCGGCAAACGGGTCGAACGACACCGTCACGTTCGCCCGGTTCGCCATTGCAAAGGCGATGATGATGACGGCGAGCGGCACCAGGATGACCGCCGCGACGATCTTGCGCAGCAAAGTTGGACCTCCGCCGGCCGAAACGAGCGGATCAGGCCGGGCCAGTCTGATTGAGCCGCTCGCGCATTTCCTTGCCGGTCTTGAAGAACGGCACGCACTTCTGATCGACGGCGACATGGGCGCCGGTGCGCGGATTGCGCCCGGTCCGTGCCGGGCGCTGCTTTACGGAGAAGGCACCGAAGCCGCGCAGCTCGACGCGGTCGCCGCGGGCCATCGCCGCGATGATCTCTCCGAGAATGGCGTTGACGATCTTTTCGACGTCGCGCTGATAAAGGTGCGGATTGTGTGCGGATATGCGTTGCACAAGCTCGGACTTGATCATGACGGGTGCCTGCCGCGGCTCAGTTCGCGCCGGCAGGGTGCCAAAGGGCCAACAACCCGTCAAGATTGAGCCGTTCGACCGCCTGCACGGCTCCCCAATCGTTGAAGTGGCGGGCGAGCGTCGCGAGGCCCACGGCATCGAGCGCCGCGGCCGCCGCTGCATGCAGGAACGGCAGGTCGCCGAAGCGGCTGTGCAGCTGATAGTCGCGCACCGGCAGCTTGGCGTCGACTTTCTTCTCGCTCGCCAGCCAGGCGATGGCCGCGCGCTCGTCACCGATCTCGTCGACGAGCTTCAGCCCTACGCCCTGATGGCCGGTAAACACGCGGCCGTCGGCGACAGTTTGCAGTTCGTCGTCGCTGAGGTGACGCCGGTCCTGCACGATCCCTTTGAACCAGGCATAGGAATCCTTGATGATCGATTCGATCGCGGCGCGCGCCTCCGGCGAGGTCGGCTCGAAACCGTTCGGCGAAGCTTTGAGCGGGGACGATTTGATCGTTTCCACCTTGACGCCGAGCTTGGTCAGAAGATCGCCGACATTGGGATACTGGAACAGGACGCCAATCGAGCCGATGAGCGACGTCTGCTTGGCCACGATGTGATCGCCGGCAAGCGCGGTAATGTAGCCGCCCGAAGCGGCCAAGCCGTCGACGACGATGACGAGCGGCTTCTTCTCCTTCAGCCGCATCAGCGAATTGTAAAGCTGTTCGGATCCGGCCGTGGTGCCGCCGGGACTGTCGACATGCACGATCACGGCGCGCGCCGTCGACGATTTGGCGAGCCGATCGAGCTGTTCGACCCGTCCCCGGTCGTCGCGGATCAATCCCTGGATCGTCACGCGCGCGATGTAGGCGCCGGCGCCGGCAAATCCCGTGCGATTGCTCAGGAGCGCGGCGAAGGCGGCGACTGCAAGCACGATCACGACGACCGCAAGAACACGCCAGAAGGTAAGCTTGCGCCGCATGCGGCGGCGGTCGACGATCAAGTCGGCGTCAAGCGACATGGTGCAGGTTTCCTTTTGCGGTTTCCGCGGAACGGATCGTCGTTTCAAGGGGGGACCGGGCTAACTGGCCCGACTTGAAACGTCACTCGGTCTACTCTTCCTTTTCGTTTTCCTCGCCCTTGCGCTTGAGCGCGGTGCCGAGGATATCGCCGAGCGTCGCGCCAGAATCGGACGACCCGTATTGCGCGATCGCCTCTTTTTCCTCGGCGACTTCGAGCGCCTTGATCGAGACGGAGACTTTGTGGGTGCGGCGATCGAACTGGATCACGCGGGCATCGACCTTCTCGCCGACGGCAAAACGATCCGGGCGCTGCTCGGAACGGTCACGCGCCAGCTCCGAACGCTTGATGAAGGAAACGTAGTCGGTGCCGACGATCTTCACGTCGATACCGCCTTCCTTCACCTCTGTCACCTCGCAGGTGACGACCGAGCCTTTCTTGAGTTCGCCCGCGGCGGCCTCGCCGGGCGCGGCGGCCGGAGCGCCGCTGTTGGCGAGCTGCTTGATGCCGAGCGAAATGCGCTCCTTCTCGACGTCCACGTCGAGCACCTGCGCCGTGACCTTGTCGCCCTTCTTGTACTCCTCGATGACCTGTTCGCCCGGACGTTTCCAGTCGAGGTCGGAGAGATGGACCATGCCGTCGACATCGCCGTCGAGGCCAAGGAACAAGCCGAACTCGGTCTTGTTCTTTACTTCGCCTTCGACCGCCGAGCCGGCCGGATATTTTTCCAGGAACACTTCCCAGGGATTGCGCATAGTCTGCTTGAGGCCGAGCGAAATGCGGCGTTTGACCGGATCGACCTCCAGCACCTGCACCTCGACTTCCTGGGACGTGGAGACGATCTTGCCCGGGTGTACGTTCTTCTTGGTCCACGACATTTCCGAAACGTGGATCAGGCCTTCGATGCCGGGTTCGAGTTCGACGAAGGCGCCGTAATCGGTGATGTTGGTAACGCGGCCCTTGAAGCGCGCACCGACCGGATATTTGGCCTCGATGCCCTGCCACGGATCCTCCAGCAGCTGCTTCATGCCGAGCGAGATGCGGTGGGTCTCGTGGTTGATCTTGATGATCTTGACCTTGACCTGCTGCCCGATGTTGAGGACTTCGGACGGATGATTGAACTCGGCGCCAGGCGATGTCGGTGACGTGCAGGAGGCCGTCGATGCCGCCCAGGTCCACGAACGCGCCGTAGTCGGTGATGTTCTTGACCGCCCCGTCGATGACCTGGCCCTCTTCGAGGTTCTGCACCAGTTCTTGACGCTGTTCGGCGCGCGTCTCTTCCAGCACGGTGCGGCGCGAAACGACGATGTTGCCGCGCCGGCGATCCATTTTCAGGATCTGGAAGGGCTGCTGATTGTTCATCAGCGGCGACACATCGCGGATCGGACGAATGTCGACTTGCGAACGCGGCAGGAAGGCCACGGCGCCGTCGAGATCGACGGTGAAGCCGCCCTTGACCTGATTGAAGATGACGCCCTGCACCTTTTCGTTGTTCTGGAAGGCCTTTTCGAGCTTGCCCCAGCTTTCCTCGCGGCGCGCCTTGTCGCGCGAGAGCACGGCTTCGCCGAGCGCATTTTCAACCCGTTCGAGATAGACCTCGACGGTATCGCCAACCTTGATTTCGGCTGAGCGGCCGGGGCCCGCGAATTCGCGCAGCGCAACGCGGCCTTCCGTCTTCAAGCCGACGTCGATGACCGCGACGTCCTTCTCGATCCCGACCACGGTCCCTTTGACGACGGACCCCTCCTGCAGATGACCATCGCTGAACGATTGCTCGATCATGCTGGCGAAGTCTTCGCGCGACGGCGCGGCGGTAGCTACTTGAGCCATGAACACTCCGAGCCCCATGATGAAGATGATCCCGAACGCGCAGCAGCCACCGGGTTTGCCGGCGGGTGGGGCCAGAGCCAGACGATCAGGACAACGCTTGGTCCAGAGCCTTAGCAAAGCGCGCGAACGGGCTGTTCCTCCAATGACGAAAGCGTTGTCAGCCGCGCTTTCGGCCCGTTCGGACGGCTTCGATGATATCGACGGCGGCCCGGAATGCCGCGTCTATACCCAAATGTGTTGTATCGAGCAAGTGCGCGTCCGGCGCCGGCTTTAAGGGGGCGGCCGTGCGCCTGGAGTCGCGCTCGTCACGCCGCAGGAGGTCGGCCAGGACCTCCTGCTCGTCCGCAGGTCCTCCGCGCGCTTTGAGTTCGCGGGTGCGCCGCGCGGCGCGCACTTCCGGGCTCGCGACCACGAACAGCTTCACGTCGGCGCCGGGGGCGACGACGGTGCCGATGTCGCGGCCGTCGAGGACCGCGCCGGGCGGCTTGGTCGCGAATTCGCGCTGATAATTCATCAGCGCCTGGCGCACCTCAGGGATCGCCGCCACGACGGACGCGGCTTCGGTGATCGCTTGCGCCTTCAGCGCGGCTTCGTCGAATTTTTTCGGATCCAGCGCGATCGCAGCCTCGATCGCGTGCGCGACGTCGTCGGGCGAATAACCGGCGTCGAGCACGGCCTTGGCGACCGCCCGGTAGATCAGTCCGGTATCGAGGTGATGCAGGCCGTAGATGGACGCCACCTGCTTGGCGATCGTTCCCTTGCCCGAAGCGGCGGGTCCATCGATGGCGATGATCATCGTCACTTACATTATCTTCTGGATCTTCTGGCTGGCGGGAGAGCGATTGAACCTCGACCTGGAAGCGGATAGATCAAACGGCGGCGCGAAGGATTCCGCAAGCACGAAACAACGGTCTTTGCGCATATGCATTGGCAATGCCCGTCGTCAGAGACGTAAATTTCAGGGTTTGAACATTCAAGTCTTTTATTTTTCAAGGCTTAATATTACAAGACTTCAATATTTCAAGGCTTCAATATTTCCAAGAGTGCAAAGCTCTGCGCCGGCTGCTGGATTCCACCGACGGCTATTATCGACACCGCGCACTTTGAGGAACGCGTAGAGTGAGATTGGGAAGAAGATTGCGGAAAAAACCTTGGTTCCAGAAGACGATCGGGATTCTGGCTGCCGAGTATCTGCGTCTGGTGTGGAAGACCAGCAGCGTCACTATAGAGCCGGCGGACGTCTACCAGCGTTATGACTCGGAACGACCGGTGATCATTGCGATGTGGCATGGTCAGCATTTCATGATGCCGTTCGTGCGGCGAAATTATCGCGTGAAGGTATTGATCTCCCGCCACAGCGACGGCGAAATCAACGCCGTCGCCGCCGAGCGCCTCGGCGTCAGCACCGTTCGCGGTTCAGGCGACCATGCCGGCCAATTTCATCTCAAGGGCGGGATCAATGCGTTCAAAAGCATGATGGATTTGCTCAGCGAAGGCTGGAACATAGCGTTGACCGCCGACGTTCCGAAGGTCTCGCGCGTCGCGGGTCTCGGCATCGTCAAGCTCGCGAGCGCATCCGGCCGCCCGATCTTTCCGGTCTGTTTTGCCACGAGCCGCCGCATCGTGCTCAACAACTGGGACCGCACGGAAATCAATCTTCCATTCAGCCGCGGCGCCGCAATAGCCGGCGAGCCGATCCACGTACCCGGCGACGCGGACGCGGAAAAGTTGGAGCAGGCACGCCGCACGCTGGAAAGAGCGCTGAATGCGGCAAGCGAACGGGCGCATGCCATTGCCGATCGGCGGCTTTCAAGCACCGGCGTGGCATGGTCGGCGGTTCGCGCTCCCCAAGTCAGCTCAGATCCGCCCCAAGCCCGCACATAAGATCGACGAAACCGGGAAAGCTGGTGGCGATGAAACTCGCGTCGTCGATCTTTACCGGCCTGACGCTCGCTATTCCCATCACCAGCGCCGACATGGCAATGCGGTGATCCATGTGAGTGGCGACGAGGCCGCCGCCCATGGCACGCCCCCGCCCTTTCACGACGAGGTCGTCGCCGGCGACGTCGACCGTCACTCCGTTTGCGCGCAAGAGCTCGGCGGTGCCAGCGAGCCGATCCGATTCCTTGACCCGCAGCTCCTTGAGCCCGCGCATGATTGTCGTGCCCTCGGCGAAGGCGGCAGCAACCGCAAGCACCGGATATTCGTCGATCATCGCCGGAGCGCGCGCGGCTGGAACCTCGACGCCACGCAACGTCCCGCCGCGCACTCGCAGATCGGCGACTTCTTCGCCGCCCTCTTTGCGCGTCCCGAGCCGCTCGATCGAAGCGCCCATCTCGGCGAGCGTGACAATCAGGCCCGAGCGCAGCGGATTCAACATGACACCTTCGAGGATCACATCCGAGCCCGGCGTGATCGCCGCCGCCACCAGCGGAAACGCCGCGGACGACGGGTCGGCGGGAACCATGATCGGCCGCGGCGCAAGCTCGGGCTGACCGATGAGCGTGATGCGGCGGCCAAGCTCACCGTGCGGGTCGATGCGCACGTCGGCGCCGAAATGCGCCAGCATCTTTTCGGTATGGTCGCGCGTCGCCTCCGTTTCGATGACGACGGTCTCGCCCGGAGCGGCAAGACCGGCGAGGAGTACGGCCGACTTCAATTGCGCCGACGCGACTTGCGGCTCGAACACGATGGGGATTGGGTCGCGCGCGCCCGAAAGCGTCAGCGGTAGGCGCCCGTCACTCGAGGTCTGCGTGTGGGCACCGATGCGCTCCAGCGGTTCGAGCACGCGGCGCATCGGACGCTTGCGCAGCGAGGCATCGCCGTCAAACGCGGCTGCGATCGGACAGCCGGCGACCGCGCCAAGCATGAGCCGACACCCGGTTCCCGAATTTCCGAAATCAAGCGCGCCCGCAGGTTCGGCAAAGCCGCCGACACCGACGCCTTGGACCCGCCATTCACCGTTGCGGCGGCTTTCGACCCGCGCGCCGAGCGCCCGCACGGCCTCTGCGGTATTGAGCACATCCTCGCCTTCGAGCAATCCGGAGATGCGAGTCTCGCCGACCGCAAGCGCGCCGAGGATCAGCGCGCGATGCGAGATCGATTTGTCGCCGGGCGCGCGCACGCGGCCTTGAAGCGGGCCGTTGCGGCGAGCGGTGAGCGAGGCGGGATCGTTAGGCATGAAGTTTAATACTCAAAGCGCAGGATTTTAGGAACGTTCACTAGCGTCATGCTCGAAGTCGGCTTCATAAAGACTCGAAGTCGGCTTCATAAAGATATGTCAGTATCCAGTGAAGATAAACTTCCACCGTCGTCTCCCAACCGATCATCGGCCATTTGGTCAGGATCCTGACCCGGACGCCGAGCTTCGCCAGCTTGACCGCGGTAAGCGGGGCGGCCACCTCCGCCATTTCGTGGCGAGCGCGTCGCCTGAGACCTTCACCTTGTCGAGGGCGACCTGGTCCCAGGTCACGCAGTTTCCGGTTTCTTAGCCCGGCAATGCTTTGCTGGTCTGTCCCTGTAATACCGCTCGCGCGCCCCTCTTTCACTTTCGTCATCCACTGCTCGTCGGCGATCATCTGGCGCGCAAGCACGATGGCGTCGACGTGTCGCCGGAGCCCACAAGTTCGTCGGCGACGCCGGGATGGCTAACCGGCCGACCAGAAGAACCGGCTTCTTCGCAACGGTCTTGATCGCGCGAGTGTATTCGCGCTCCCATCCCGCTCGAACGTCATCGGCGTGTGTCTCCAGGAGTGATGTACGCCGGCCGATACGCTCACATAATCGATGTCGGCCTCGCGTTCGAACCCACGTCGATGCGTTTGATGTCCTCGATTTCGAGATCGGTTTCCCAGAAGGAAATCGAATTGATCTGGTAGCCGAGGGACGCCCGTTCCAAAGGCTGGAAAGCCGAGCGGCGTATAAATCGTGTTTTTTGATCAGGTGACCGCCGAGAATAATCATTCCCAAGCCGATTTTGGTGCGTTCTTCGTAGTAGGCGACCGCCTGCTCGGTAAATATTCCTTAGTGAAGGCTCCTCACCCACGTCGGGCAAACAGGTCCGAAGACGATATGGCTCGGCAGCGTCGTGTTGCGGATCCGCAATGGTGAGAGCAGATGGCGATAAGCGCCCGTATCGGTCACAGTCATTTCTCCCCCTGACGTTGTCTTGGCTCGCACGATGGCAGAGCGTTCTGCTTAAGACGTGCGCACAGGCTCTCGGGCGGCTGCCGCTGCGCGTCTCAGGGCACAACCGCCGTAATCCGCTATTGACAGGCGCACCGCGACTAGCCAAGTGAAGCACCCAAATTGAAGGATTTCGGCCGTGGCGAAAGCGGAACTTGGCACCAAGCGCATCTGTCCCGATACCGGACGAAAGTTCTACGATCTCAACAAGGATCCCGTCATTTCTCCCTATACCGGCAAGGTAGTGCCGGTGGAAACGCCGACGGCGCGTTCCCGTGCCGAACCGGCGCCAACCCCGGCACCGCGTCCGGCTGCCGCTGTCGCTCCCGTGCCGGCGGAAGAAATCGCCTTGCCGGAGCCGGCCGAAGCCGAATTCGTTTCGCTCGAGGAGGCCGATGCCGAAGCTGCGGGCGCGAAAGCGCCGGCCGGGACCGCGGAGGCGGACGTCGAAGAAGAGGTCGAGATCGACGAAAGCCTTGACGATGCTGCTTTCATCGAGGAGCAAGAGGAAGAAGACGCCGACGTCACCGATATTATCGGCAGCGACATCGAAAACGAGGAGGAAAGCTGATCGGGATTTCAGGAACGGCGGCGAAGGTTCGGCTAGGCCGGCCGCGCTGAAATCCTAAGCATTCCGATTGCTGATAGACGGTTTGGGGCCATAGCTCAGCTGGGAGAGCGCCTGCATGGCATGCAGGAGGTCGGCGGTTCGATCCCGCCTGGCTCCACCAAGTAAGTCTCCGCGCTAATAAGTCTCCCTCCTTCGCGGTAATGAGTCTCCCTCCTTTAAGCCTCCGCACCAAACAAATTTCCGCTCACCGGCAAGCTTCTATTGAGCTAGAATTATTGAACGCAAGGGGGCGCGAATTCTCCGGCGCAGACGCCCGTTGCTGCAGACGCCCAATGGGGACCCACGAGGTGGCTCAAGGTTAAACTCATGCGGTCGAAAACAGGTGCCGGCCATGGGCGCTAGCCTCTCCCCACCTCCTCCACGTATTCGCTTGCGCATCGGTGTTACGGGCCATCGCGTGCCGCCGAAATTGCCGATGCAATCCGAGGCGCCGTCGCGCGCGCTTCTGGACCATATTCTTGCGACTATCGTCGAAACCGCGCGCAATCCCGACAGCGATTTTCCCGGCGGCGCAGCCGCGAATGCCGAGAGCGCGTTCGTGATTGTGTCCTCGTTGGCGGAGGGCTCGGATCGCCTCGTCGCCGAAGCCGGGCTTGCCGGCGGCTAGACGCTGGAGGCCGTACTGCCTTTCGGCCGCGCCGAATATGCGCGCGATTTCGGCACGCCGGAATCGCGCGCGGGGTTCGAGCGACTGCTCGGGCTTGCCGCCGCGGTTTTCGAGTTGGACGGTCGCGCTGGCGAGCGTTCGCGTGCCTACGAGGCCGCCGGATTCGTGATGCTGGCGAATATCGACCTTTTGATCGCCATTTGGGACGGCGCGGAGGCGGCCGGCGTCGGCGACACGGCGCAGATTGTCGGCCGCGCGATCGCCGACGGCATTCCCGTTATCCGCATCGATCCGCGGATTCCGGACGCGATGCAGATATCGTGGTCGCAGCCCGGCGACCTGCCGCCGGCCCACGCCTACGCGCAGCCGACGCATACATTTCGCCCCGGCGACGAAGCGACCGTCGCCTTGGTGATCGGAGAGATACTCGCACTCCCCGACGAAGCACGCGTGTCGCTGCCGCAATATCTGCTGGAAAGAGAACGCAGCTGGAATTTTTGCCCATGGTATCCGCTGCTGCTCTGGGTGTTCGGCGGTCAACAGTGGCGGCTGAAGGACTTCCTCCTTCCCCCTCCACTCGCCGAAACGAAGGCGCAATCGCAAAACTATTTTACCGTTCTACCGGAGGACCGGGCCCAGCGCCCGGCGATCGAAACCATCCTGCTGCCGGCATTTAGCACCGCCGATCACCTCGCCGTCTTCTATTCGCTCGTCTATCGCAGTTCGTACGTGTTCAACTTCCTGTTCGGCGCCATCTCGGTCGCGCTGGCGCTAACCGGAATCTTCATTCACGATCCGAACGCGAAAGCCTGGCTTGTTTTCGGCGAATTCGCGATCATCATCGCAATCCTGGCAACCTGGTATTATGGCACCAAGCTGCAATGGCACCGGCGCTGGCTCGACTACCGGCGGCTAGCGGAAAGCCTGCGCCACATGCGCATCCTCGCGCCGCTCGGCGCCGAGCCCGAGCCGCAGCGCCGATGCGGAAGGACTGGACTGGGTCAATTGGTATGCTTGGTCGCTTCGCCGTCTGATTCCGCTTCCCGACCGCATCATCGACGAAGCCTATCTCGCTGCGGTGCGCGAAACCGTGCGTTCGGCGGAGATCGCCGGACAGACCGCCTACCATGCCGGCAACGCGCGCATGATCGCGAAGCTCGACAAACGAATTCATCACACCGGTCAGGCGCTGTTCGGCGCCACCGCCGTCATGTGCATTGTCTACATAACGGTGTGGGGGATCGACTACTTTACCGGGACGAAATACCTGCACCGCGACCTGATTCTCGGCCTATTCACTTTCCTCACTGCTTTGCTGCCGACGCTCGGCTCTGCGCTCGGCGCCATCTACGCTCAAGGCGATTTCAAGACCGTGGCCGAACAGTCCAAGCGGACTGCGGCGCGGCTGGCGGTGCTCGATAGAATCCTGGCGGAGGAACCGTTAGAGTTCGCCCGGCTGGCCGACCGCGTGCAGAAAACGTCGGACATTATGATGGTCGATCTTGAGGAGTGGCAGACGGTTTTCCGCGCCCGGCCGCTATCGCTGCCGGCTTGACGCGGCAGAGACGCGGTCGCCTGACGTGAAACGGCGGCCAAGATGCACCGCCGCCTCTTGCGAAAAAGCTGCGCTGTTGCGCCGAAAGCACGGCGAACCTTTTGACCTTATTCCCGCATGCCGACTAGCCTTGATGTAGGGCGCGTGGGGGGTTGTTATGTGGGTGCGCGTGTGGCTTGCCGGCACCTCGCTTGCCGGCAGGTGGCTTGCCGGCACGATTATTGTCGGCCTGTTGAGCGCGTGCGCCGTCGTCGATCCGGTCGATTCTCGTTACGACACCGTCGCCCGCAGTCTGGCGAAGGGCCGGAATGAGTTCATCTTCCTAAATCTTATCCGCGCCAGCCACGATTATCCGCTCAGCTTCGTCACCGTCGCCAACGTCACCCCGTCGATGACGAATGTTACGTCGTTAGGATTGCCTTCATTTCTATTTGGGCCGGCATTAAACAACGTCTTACCGACAGCTGCTGGCCGCGATGTCGTCTTCGGCAGCACGACGGCCTCGAATTCCACGTCAGTCGCCACGAATTTCAGTGTGTCCACGCAAGAAACAAGCGCCTTCTACGAGGGCTTCCTCAAACCGATCGATCTGCAGGTCCTCGACTACTTCATTCGCCAAGGCTACTCGCGCGAGCTTTTGTTCTGGCTCTTTACCGACTCGGTGGAGATTACGATTGGAGGCGGCCAGCCACGGGGGACCCGGTACAGCCCGCCGGAGGACTATGGATGCATCCGCGGTGACTCGAAAAGGCGATGTTTCGGCGACTTCGTGCTGGTCGCGATTGCCGCCGGCGTGACCGTTGAAGAGCGAACGTTGCAAACGGCGGGCGGCGGAGGCAGTGGCGGCGGGCAAGATAAAGGCGGCAGCGGCAAGACGGAGACACGGATCTTTTCCCGTTTCTGCTTCAATCCCGTATTTGCTCAACGCGCAGCAAATGCGATGGGACCGGAGTTGTATCAACTGGTCACTCATAGATATGCGGACCTGCCGCCGAGCGCTTTCCAGCCAAAATGCGGCAACCCCAAGACCGGAGTCCACTTTACCGGATCATGCCTAGTCCCAAAGCTGCTGTGTAGCGAGGTCGGCACCTTGGCGCATAGCTTTGAACTTCTCCCACACCACGGTGCGGTGCACCTCGGTGTTGTACAGGGCCTGCGAAGAGAAGCCGCAGTCGGCGCCGGCGACGACGTTTTCACGCCCGACCAGCCGGGCGAAGCGGATAATGCGCTCGGCGATGAGCTCGGGATGCTCGACGATGTTGCTGGCGTGGGTAACGACTCCGGGAACCAGAACCTTCCCCTCGGGCACCTTGACGCGCTCGAACAAATGATATTCGTGTTCGTGGCGCGGGTTCGCGGCCTCGAAGCTGTACGAGCCGGCTTCGATTTGCAGCACGTAATCGATGATGTCTTTTAGCGCCGCTTCATAAATGCGCGGCCCTTCGTTGATGCCGTAGCAGGTATGAAAGCGCACGCGCTCGGCCGGAATGCCCTTTAAGGCGGTGTTGATCGCCTCGACGTAGATGTGCGCGCGGCGTTTCTTTTGCGCGTCGTCGAGGCCAACTTCGTAGAAAATATCCGGCAGGAACGGATCGTCGATCTGGACGAGAATGCCGGCGTCCACGACGGCCCGGTATTCCTTGGCCATTTCCGCAGCCAGCGCATGGAAATACTCTTCGTCGGATTTGTAATACTCGTTCGATCCCACTCCGGACGGCGCGGTCGCCGGCAGGAAAACGTGCTCGTTGGCGACGCCGGCGGCCGCGGCGGCGGCCTTCACGTTGTCGATGTCGATTTGCACGAGCTTCTCGCCGCGGTATTTGACAGGGCCGACGCACACGATCGGAGCGAGCGTCACGATCGCTCCGCCGGTCATCGCCCGTTTGAAATACTCCGCGTAATATTCGGGAAAAGCCGCGACCTCCTGCTCGAAGAGCTTCATTTTCATGCCCGGGCGCGCCTCGAACCCGTCGAGCCGGTCGCGCACATAGGTGAAAAAGCCCGGCTTGGAAAATTCCCCATCGGTAACGATATCGATGCCGCAGTCGACTTGCTCGCGCACGGCGTCGGCGACGGCTACCCGCAAGGATTCCTGAAAGGCCTTCTCGTCGTATGGTTGCCCCGTATATTTCGCTTTCAGCGCGTCGAGCAGCCGGTGCGGCCTCGGCAAGCTGCCGATATGCGTGGTCTGAATGCGATCGGTGTTTTGCTGGAGTTGCATGATTGGCTTCCAAAATTCGCTGCAGGTGCCGGACGACGCGCCTGCGCTCGCCATACTCGCTTAACTTCGCTAACCGGAATTCCGGCGACCGTCGAGGCAAATACGCATACACCCCGGCCAACGAACGACCGGACGACCTGTTGAAAAATCATCCCGCATTGGTCGATGCGCATTGCGGCGGGACTTAGAGCTCGAGCGCGGGATGATTCGCGCCCCGCCAAGTTCTTCTCACGCCTCGGTGCCGCCTTGTTATGTATGTTACGCTTGGAAAACGCGGCACAGGAGGCGCTTTGAGAATGTATCGACGATGGATCGAGGCGGCTTTGCTTGCCGGCCTCGCCTTGGCAACCGCGGGCACGCTCGCGGCGCAGCAGCGCCAGCCGTTCCCGGCGGGACAACCTTCCATCATGAATGACGAGGAAGACACCGCACCACCTCCGCCGAAACCGGCACGCACGAGCGGGCAGAAGCAGACGCCGGTATTCGAGCACGATCCCGATCTCGAAGCATCGGACCAGTTCGCGCCGTCGCAGGTCGATCAAACGATGCCGGGTGCCGTCTCTATGCCGTCCCGCGGCTCGCAAACGCGGGCGCGCGCGGCCGCGCGCGGAAGCGACGCAGCCATCGAGCCCGGAACGCCGGCGCGACTGTCGCGTCAGGCAAAGCGGCACGTCATCGCCTGTAGCGGCGTGTTCGGACGGGACTCGAGCCATGCCAAGCTCGCCATGGCTTTCCAATCGCGGAACGTTACCTTTACGCAGGTCGATGCCATTGGCGGCAAGGCGATGGCGAGCGTGCTTTACGCCAAAGATCGGAAGCAGCGTCTGGAAGTCTGGTGGTCGAAGCCCGCCAACCGCACCGACACGCATCTCATCGTCATCAACGGCCAGTCGGACTGGATCGCGCCCGGCGAACTTCACCTTGGACTGACGCTGGCGGAGCTGGAGAAGCTTAACGGCAAGCCGTTCAAGCTTTCCGGGTTCGACAAGGACTACGTCGCGGCGTTGACCGACTGGAACGGCGGGCAGCTCGATGCTCTTGCCGGCGGCTGCAAGATCGGTATCAACCTGCGCCCCGATCCGAAAACCCCATCGGCTTCGCTCAGCGACTTGTCCGCCGATCACGCTTTCACATCGAGCGACGCCGCGCTGCGCGCGGTCAACCCGACTATCAGCGAAATTCTCATCGCTTATTGATCGAAGATTTGATCGCTTCAGATTGAATTGATTCTAATTCTAACATATTCCTCGAGCACGATTCGAAAAACTGCGTTCCACTTTTTCGGATCATGCTCTAATGCGGCGGCTTTCGCCCGCCGCTCACCGGAGGCTGGTCCGTCGGCCCATTCCCCTGCGCGTGCATGGCTCGCACGTCACGCGCCATCTCTAGGCAGGTGAGCAGCTCGGTATAGCTCGACTCACCACCCATCCGCGCTTCGTTCACGCACGCGGTTCTGTCGGCGGGCGCAAAATTCGACCATTGCTTGGCGAGTTCGTCGCGGGTCGCCCGCTCACTGTCCAAGCAGTTCTTTTTTTCCGTAGCGATGGCAGGATCGTGGAACGTAACGCCGCCCTGCTTGGCGATGCCTTCGCAGACCTGCTCGACATTGAGCTCGGGGACGCTGTCCGCGGCCGCAACCGACATCATGAGTTGCACGCCGAGCACCAGCGCCTTGGACAATATCATGACCTAAAGCTCCGAGGAATCTTCATTGCCATTATACCACCGCTGCGTCTCGTGGAACCAGCGAGTGCACGGCACCGGCAGAGAAAGATTGCGCGGCGACTCACCGCCCGCCACGGCCGGCCGCCGAATTCCGAACCGCTCACTCCGTCGGATTCGGCCCGATTACCGCGACTACGAGCATTCTGGTGGGGTCTACGAGCACGACCTCATCGTCCACCCTCGTAAATTGATAGAACTTCGTGACCGGATTGTCGGCCAGAATATCGTCCGGCAACGGATACAGCTCGATCATCGGCGGCACTTGCGCGCCCACGTTGGTGGCAAACCGGCTTGGCGCCACTTTGCTCTTGTCCTTCCGGACTTCTTGGTAAATCGCGCGTCTTTGCGCCGCGGTCAGATCGAGTGGCCGTACGTCGCTCGTGCTGCTCATTGCCTCCTGGATCTCCTTCGACTGAGCGGCTGTAACCTCGATACCGGCGACCACAAACGACGCTAAAGCGAGGGCCAGGACCATCGGCGGAAAGGCGAGGTAACTCCTCATGGTGTACTCCCTTTCAAAGCGGACCCGCGCGCGCCGTGAAACGGCGCGTGGGTCGTCGGCGACTTGCGATGCCCGCGTCATCGCGGGATCAACATGCATTTGCGCTTCGGATGAACGATCCGAGCATGCGGGCCAACGCGCGGCTTGCTCCGGCGTTCCTGCGGGTCATACGCTTGCCCCCGAACGCGCGCGGCCGCGTTCCCGTGCCGCAAAAATGACGAGGATGCACCGCGGCGGAGTCACACTTCACACCCGCGGCCGCCACCTCGATTGACCGCCGCAATGGCGAAGTGCAGTCTGTGGACTTCTCAAGCAGTACAGATTCGGCGTTTGCGTCGCGCAGTCGTGGTCGTCTTGGTTGGCGCGGGAGGAACGGGTATGTTCGGCATCAGCGACTTGTTCCAGTGGGAGCGTTTCGTAACCCCGACCGTCATCAAGGTCTTTTATTGGCTCGCCGTCGTTATTTCCGTGTTGCTCGGGCTGGCCGGCGCAGTCTCTTCGCTCACTACCATGGCGTACAATCCCTTCGTCGGCATGATCTTTCTCATCGCCAGCATACTCGGCGCCTGCATGGGCGTGGTGGTGGCGCGCATCTTGGCAGAATTCGTGCTCATCGTCTTCCGTATCAACGAGCACCTCGGCGCGATCCGCAATCAGGGCACCGGATTAAGGGGTCAGCCGGCGGATTTCACATGACCGCGTCACGTCGCAAAGCGAAAGTGCATGACGTCGCCGTCCTGCAAGACATACTCCTTGCCTTCGAGTCGTAATTTCCCGGCGTCACGCGCGCCCGCTTCGCCGCCGCACGCCACGTAATCGTCGTAGGCAATAGTCTCGGCGCGGATGAAGCCGCGCTCGAAGTCGGTATGGATGACGCCCGCCGCCTGCGGCGCTTTGGCGCCGTGTGTCACTGTCCAGGCGCGTGCCTCCTTCGGGCCGGCGGTGAAGAAGGTGACGAGATCGAGCAGTGCGTAGCCGGCGCGGATCAGACGGTCGAGACCCGCCTCGTCGAGGCCGACGGCGGCGAGATAGTCGCTGCGCTCCCCGCGCGACAACACGGCAATATCCGATTCGATCTTTGCCGAGATGACGACGACGGCGGCGCCCTCTTCCTTCGCCCGCGCTTCGACGCGGCGTGAAAAGTCGTTTCCCTTCGCGGCGGAAGCTTCCTCGACGTTGCACACGTAGAGGACGGGTATCGCGGTCAGTAGCCCGAGCATATGGAAGCTCCGCTCCTCTTCCGGCCTGCGCTCGACGAGGAGTGCGGGCTTGCCATCGCGCAGGAGCGCGAGCGCGCGATTGACGAGATCGTGGACTTCCTTTGCCTCCTTGTCGCCACCCTTGGCTTTTTTGGCGAGCGCATCGACGCGGCGTTCTAGGCTGTCGAGATCGGCGAGCATCAGCTCGGTTTCGACCGTCTCGATGTCGGCGATCGGATCGATACGGCCCTCGACATGCGTTACGTCGGTGTCCTCGAAGCAGCGCACCACATGCGCGATGGCGTCGACGTCGCGGATATTGGCGAGGAACTGATTGCCGAGACCCTCGCCCTTCGACGCGCCGCGAACAAGGCCGGCGATGTCCACGAAGGTCAGCCGGGTCGGTACGATCGTTGCCGATTTGGCAAGGCTGGCCAGCGTCTCCAGGCGGCGATCGGGCACCGCCACCTCGCCGACATTCGGCTCGATCGTGCAGAAGGGATAGTTCGCGGCCTGCGCCGCCGCCGTTTCGGTCAGCGCGTTGAAGAGCGTCGACTTGCCGACATTGGGCAAGCCGATGATGCCGCATTTGAAGCCCATGGAATTCTATTCGCCTTATCTGTTACGGCTCACGCTTCGTCAGAGCCTTTGCCGGATGCGGTATCGCTCTCCGGCCGGTCGCCGAACCCTTTGGCGAGCATGGCGAGGTGAACCTTGTTCTGAAAGCTCGCATCCTGACCGCGAACCAGAAGATCGGCATTGTCCGCGAGGATGTCGAGCAAAGCTTCGACCCACGGGCGTTCGCTCCTGGCAAAATCGCTGAGCACATAATGCTCGACGAGTTCCTTGGCGCCGGGATGGCCAACTCCGATGCGCACGCGCCGATAATCGTTGCCGATATGCGCGGTGATCGAGCGCAAGCCGTTGTGACCGGCAACACCGCCGCCGGCTTTGACTTTCACCTTGCCCGGCGGCAGCTCGATCTCGTCGTGGAAGACGCTGATGCCGCCGGCCGGAAGCTTGTAAAATTGCGCCGCTTCGGCGACGGCCCGGCCGGATTCATTCATGTAGGTCCCCGGCAACAGCAGCAGCACGCGCTCGCCGTCGATCGGTCCCTCGCAGGCGACACCCTGGAAGCGCCGGCGCCACGGTCCGATGCCGTGGCGCTCGGCGATCGCCTGAAGCGTCATGAAGCCGATGTTGTGGCGGTTGCCGACGTAGCGCGCTCCCGGATTTCCGAGTCCGACCAGGAGCAGCATGAGCGTCGTCTCGCGCGTGAACGCAACCTCACTTCTTCTCGGCGGCGCCGCCCGCCGGCGCCGCACCCGCGCCCGCAGCTGCACCCGGAGCCCCCGGCGCAGCGCCGGGGGCACCCGTAGCCGCGGGACCCGCGGCGGCAGCGGCGGCGGCAGCAGCCGCGGCGGCCGCAGCAGCCTCTGCGGCGGCTTTGATTTCTTCCGCATAGCCCGATGGTGGCACAACCGTGACCAGCGTGATGTCGCGACCGGCGACGACGCGCACGCCTTCCGGCAGCGTGATGTCGCTGAGATGCTTGGAGTGGTTGATCTCGAGGCCGGCGACATCGACCTCGATGCCAATCGGAATCGCATCGGCGCGGCAGCGCACTTCGATGGTGTGGGTGACGATGGAGACCGTACCGCCGCGTTTGACGCCGGGCGACTGGTCGGCATTCTTCACATAGATCGGAATGTTGACGCGGATGGTCGCGCCCTCGCCGAGCCGCATGAAGTCCGCATGCAGGGGCAGATCGCGGACGGGATCGAGCTGGAAGTCGCGCGGAATGACGCGGTGCTTCACGCCGTCGACCTCGACGTCATGAATGGTCGTCAGAAAATGCCCGGCATAGATCCGCAGCTTCAGATCGTTGTAATCGAGCGAGATTGGCAGCGGCGGCTTGCCGTCGCCGTAGATGATTCCCGGTACGCGGCCGGCGCGGCGCACTGCCCTGGCGGTCCCCTTACCGGCCAGTGAGCGCGACGCCGCCTTGATCAGATTGACGGTCGCCATGATGTATCCTCGTCGTTTCAGCCTTAACGGTGCGCTTGGATTGCCGCGGCAGCCTCCAGGGGTGCCAAAAGCTCTTAAAGATGGCCGCGGTCGCGGCGCTTATAGCGGCGCGAGACCGCAAAAACAAGGAAGGCCGGAATATCCAGATCAACCGCGTCAGACACTACCCGGAGCACCGCCCGGCCCGCCAGCACCCGGCGCGTCACGTGTCGGATTGGCTCCGCCAAGCCGCGCTTCCAGCGCAGCGATGCGGGCCTTAAGCGCTTCGTTCTCCTCGCGGGCGAGCCGCGCCATTTCCTTGACCGCCTCGAACTCCTCGCGCTGGACAACGGCCAAGTCGCGCAGTATGCGCTCAGCCTGGCTGCGGAATAGCGTCTCGAACTCGCGTCGCACGCCTTGCGCAACACCGGCCGCGTCGTTCATCAACCGCGCAACCTCGTCGAAAAACCGGTTCGTCGTTTGGACCATGGCTGCCTCCGAACCTCAGATTGCAGAGCTTCGTCACATTGCAAGGCTTCGTGCAACGCTTCGTCACACGCCCGCTTGCCGTACGCGCACAGAATGGCAATGGTGCGGCGCCATCGCAAGGCGCAAGCGCTTCGCCCATGCGGCACGTGAAGGAGCGCGCGCGGCGTGCGCCCGGAGCCCCTAATGTTCATTCTCCCGGTCTTGCCGTCGGTCTTGCCCTTCCCCGCGATCAATCCGGTGCTGATTTCCATCGGGCCGCTTGCCATTCGCTGGTACGCGCTCGCTTACATCGTCGGCATCGTCGCCGGCTGGTTCTATGCGCGGGCCATAATCGCCTCGCAAAAACTGTGGGGCGGGCCGGCGCCGTTCTCCGTTACCGAGTTCGACGATTTCATTATCTGGATCACGCTGGGAATCATCCTCGGCGGCCGCATCGGCTACGTGCTGTTCTATAATCTTCCGCACTTTGTCGTCCATCCGCTCCAAGCCTTCGAACTGTGGAACGGCGGCATGTCGTTTCATGGCGGTTTTCTAGGCTGCGTCGTTGCCACCGTCGCTTTTGCGCTGCGCCGCGACTTGCCCATGCTGTCGCTCGGCGATGTGACCACGGCGGTCGCTCCGATCGGCCTGTTCCTCGGCCGCGTCGCCAATTTCATCAACGGCGAATTGTGGGGCCGGCCGACCGACGTGCCGTGGGCGATGATTTTTCCAAACGGCGGACCGGTCGCGCGCCATCCGAGCCAGCTTTACGAGGCGGCGCTGGAAGGGCTCGTCCTGCTGATCATGCTCGGGGTGATTGTGCGCCTCGGCGCGCTTAATCGGCCCGGTCTCGTTACCGGCGCTTTCGCCATCGGCTATGGCGTGGCGCGCATCGTGTGCGAATTCTTCCGCGAGCCCGACGCGCAGCTCGGTTTTCTCTGGGGCGGGCTGACGATGGGGATGCTGCTTTGCATCCCACTGATCTTGGCGGGCATCGGCGTGCTCGTCTTTGCACTAACGCGTCAACCGATCGCGAAAAATGGCTGATGCACCTTCGCCGCTCGAGGCCGAAATCCGGCGGTTGATCGCCGTCGCCGGACCGATGCTCGTCGCCGACTATATGCGGCTTTGTCTTACGCATCCGCAACACGGATACTACCTCACGCACGAACCGATCGGCGCCGCGGGCGACTTCATCACCGCGTCCGAGATCAGCCAGATGTTCGGCGAGCTCATCGGATTATGGATGGCCTCGGTTTGGCGGCAGATGGGCGCGCCCGAAAACGTGCGTGTCGTCGAGCTTGGACCCGGACGCGGGACGCTGATGGCCGACGCATTGCGGGCGGTGCAGATCGTCAAAGACTTCCGCACCGCTACCGTCGTGCACCTGGTCGAAATCAGCCCGAAGCTGCGGGAGATGCAGCGGCGGCGGCTCGAAGGTACCGGCGTGCCGATCTTGTGGCACCCGACGCTGGCCGACGTTCCCGGCGGCCCCACTATCATCGTCGCTAACGAATACATCGACGCGCTGCCGATTCACCAGGCAGTCAAACGCGCCGACGGCTGGCACGAACGCGTCGTCGAGATCGCGTCCGGCGGTAAACTCGCGATCGGCGTCGCGCGCGATCCGCTGCCGCATTTCGACGCTACCTTGCCGCGGGCATTGCGGCAGTCCCCCGAAGGCTCGATCTATGAATGGCGTTCCGACACCGTGGCGATTGAACTCGGCCGGCGCGTGCGCTCCGACGGCGTGCTGCTCGCTGTCGACTATGGCCATGCGCACCAAGGACTCGGCGAAACGCTGCAGGCCGTCTCCGGTCATGCCTTCGCCGACCCGCTGAGGGCACCGGGAGAAGCCGACCTTTCGGCGCACGTCGATTTCGCCGCGTTGGCGCAGAGCGCGGAAATCATCGGCGCGCGTGTCCATGGTCCGGTTTCGCAGCGCGATTTCCTGCGCCGGCTCGGCATCGACCAGCGGGCCGTCGCGCTGAAATCGCGCGCCACGCCTGAGAATGCCGCCGCAATCGACAGCGCGCTCGCGCGATTAACCGAGGCGGGACCGAAAGGCATGGGCGACTTATTCAAGGTTCTTGCCATCGCCGATTCGAAGTTCGGTCCGTTGCCGGGCTTCGAGACATAAGGCGAGCCGGGCAAATGATGATTAAGGCCGAAACGCTGGCGCTTTCCGGAATCCGGCATGCCTTCTTCACGCGTGAAGGCGGCGTCTCCGGCGGCCTTTATGCCACGCTCAACGGCGCCGTCGGCTCGCGCGACGATGCCGACCACGTCGCCGAGAATCGCGCGCGCATGGCGGCGGCGCTCGCAGTCAAGCCGGACTGTCTGCTCACGGCCTATCAAATTCACTCGCCCAACGTGGTGGTCGCCGACGCGCCGTGGCCGATAGCCGAACGTCCGCGCGCCGACGCCATCGTCACCCGCATGCCCGGCCTCGCCGTCGGCGTGAGCACGGCCGATTGCGGCCCTATCCTCTTCGCCGATCCGCAGGCTCGGGTCGTCGGCGCCGCGCACGCCGGCTGGCGCGGCGCGCTTGCCGGCGTCGCCGAAGCTACCGTTGATGCGATGGAGCGGCTCGGCGCCGCGCGCGAGCGCATTCGTGCCGTGCTCGGCCCGATGATCCGGCAAGACAATTACGAGGTCGGCCCCGATCTCATGGCGCGGTTCGCCGCAGAGGATTCCGGCGGTAACCGTTTCTTCAGCTCGGCGGCGCGCAGCGGGCATGGCCAGTTCGATCTCGCCGGCTATATCGCCTCACGATTGACGCGGGCCGGCGTCGGGCAGATCGAGGATCTCGGGCTTTGCACCTACGCGGACCCCGCGCGATTTTTCAGCTTCCGCCGCTCGACCCATCACGCCGAAGCGGACTATGGCCGCCACGTCAACGCGATCGTGTTGGAAGACGAATAGTGTCCCGATTCCGAAGTTCGTAAGCACCTACGGCACCCTCGTGTGAGCTTCGGAAACGAGGCACCAGCAATCTTATGATTCTAGTGTGGTTTTGGATTTGAAGTTCCTATGCGAGTTTGCCGTTGGATCGTCGGAACTTCAAATCCACCACACTAGCGAGGGCGCCAATGGCGAAGAGGGCTTTTTGCCGTTCGATTCATTCGCCACGCGCCATTTCGCCAATCGCCCTTTCGCTAACTCGCTGTTTGCTATCCGCTATTCCACGGGGACAAGACCCTGATTCATGTTGCCAGCCCCAAAGGCTGCTTGTATCAGGACGTTGTTTTTTTCGGATGGTCTTGTCGCAAAATCGGTACCCGTATTGCGGGATCATGCGGTGAGAAGCCGGGCGCGCAGGAGAGCGAATTGGCGACTAACAACGGAGCCATCAAGCTCGTCTCCGGCAACTCCAACCCCGCGCTCGCCGCGGGCATCGGCGCCTATATCGGCACTCCACTGACCAAAGCGGTTGTGCGCCGCTTTGCCGACATGGAAATCTTCGTCGAGATCCAGGAAAACGTGCGTGGCGCCGACGTTTTCGTCATTCAATCGACCTCGTATCCGGCGAACGACCACCTAATGGAATTGCTCATCATCATCGACGCGCTGCGGCGCGCCTCGGCGCGCCGCATCACCGCAGTGATCCCCTATTTCGGCTACGCCCGCCAAGACCGCAAGCCCGGTCCGCGCACGCCGATCTCCGCCAAGCTCGTCGCCAACCTCATCACCCGCGCCGGCGTGGACCGCGTGCTCACGCTCGACCTTCACGCCGGGCAGATCCAGGGCTTTTTCGATATTCCGACCGACAATCTGTTTGCCTCTCCGGTTATGGTGCGGGACATCAAGCAGCGCTTCGATCTCAACAAGGTCATGGTGGTTTCGCCGGACGTGGGCGGCGTGGTGCGCGCCCGCGGACTTGCCAAGCGCATCAATGCACCGCTCGCCATCGTCGACAAAAGGCGCGAGCGGGCGGGCGAGTCGGAGGTGGCCAACGTCATCGGTGAGGTCGACGGCCGCATCTGCATCCTCGTCGACGACATTATGGATTCCGGCGGCACGCTGTTGAACGCCGCCGAGGCGCTGTTGGAGAAAGGCGCGCATGCGGTCTACGGCTACATCAGCCACGGCGTGCTCTCCGGAGGGGCGATCGCCCGGGTCAACAATTCAAAGCTCAAAGAGCTGGTGATCACCAATTCGATCCAGCCGACCGACGCGGTCAAATCCTCTCCGAATATCCGCGTGCTCTCGATTGCGACGCTGATCGGCGAAGCCATCAGCCGCACGGCCTCCGAGGAATCGGTTTCCAGCCTTTTCTTCGATTAGCCGCAAAAGCAATCCAGCCCGAGCACGCGATCTCTTGGATCGCTTCGTCGCTTGCTCCTCGCAATGACGGCCCGGAAGCGGTTCGCCGCTTCGGCTCGAAGCCCCCGAGTCAACTTGTCGCAGGCGCGGCTGTGGACTGTCATCGGTCCTGCATTGTGCCCAAGCGGCAAATCACTTCATGAGTGCCGACGGATTCAGACGGCTCAAAAACGAACGCTTTTGCGCAAGAATTCAGGCCGTTTATATTGTGCGTGCGGGCTGATTCGGGAGTTTGAGTCAATATGCGGGCGTCACTTTGTGCCTGCGGCAAATCGCAGCTCGAAATTTGGCGATGTCCAGTGGCGTGCGCATTTCCACTTCAACCAACGCTGTGGAGACGGCATGTCCCTTATCGAAATCGCGCGAGATCCCCGCAACAATCCCCTCGACGTGGTGGAACACATGGCGGCCAGCAACAGCTGGCCGTTCGAACGCGCCAGCGAGGACGAGATCGCGATCGTCGTCACCGGCCGCTGGACCAACTACCAGGTCTCATTCACTTGGATGAGCGAGATCGAGGCGCTGCATCTTGCATGCGCGTTCGACATGCGCGTGCCGGAGCCACGCTTGGCCGAGGTGCAGCAGCTCGTCACCCTCATCAACGAGCAATTATGGATCGGGCACTTCGACATTTGGGTGCAAAACGGCGTCGTGATGTTTCGCCATGCGCTGCTGCTCGCCGGTGGCGTCGCCCCCTCGGACCGGCAGTGCGAGGCCGTGCTCGGGAGCGCACTCAATTCCTGCGAGCGCTATTTCCCGGCGTTTCAATTCGTGGTCTGGGCGGGCAAGCCGGCCCGCGACGCGCTGGATGCGGCGTTGTTCGAGACGTCTGGCGAGGCCTAGGCAGTTAAATGTCATCGGCTGGCGAGAGCGCGGACTTGCGTCGTCTGTCCGGCCCGCTCGTTTTGGTCGGCGCCGGCAAGATGGGCGGCGCCCTGCTCGAAGGTTGGCTGCAAGCCGGTCTCGACCCGGTCAATACCGCGGTGGTCGAACCTGATCCTTCGCCGCAAATTTCCGAGCTCGTCCGGCGCGGCGTGCGGCTCAATCCCCATGCAGCCACGCTCTCCCGCGTCGCGGCGATCGTCATCGCCGTGAAGCCGCAGATCGCCGATCAGGTGCTGCCAGCGCTAGCGCCGATGGCCGGAGCCTCAACTCTCGTCGTATCAATCATGGCCGGGCGAACGTTGCAGTTCCTCTCCGGCGCGTTGAAGGACGCGGGCGCAATCGTGCGCGCCATGCCGAATACGCCGGCGGCGATCGGCCGCGGCATCACCGTCGCGGTGCCGCTGCATGCGAACGAAATCCAGCGGGATCTCGCGCATGCTCTCCTCTCCGCGACCGGGACGGTCGAATGGGTCGAGGACGAAAGGTTGATGGACGCAGTGACGGCGGTTTCCGGGTCGGGACCGGCCTATGTGTTCCTGCTCGCCGAAGTCCTGGCGCAAGCCGGCGCCGCGGTCGGGTTGCCGCGGTCTCTGGCCGAGAAACTGGCGCGCGAGACCGTCGCCGGCTCGGGCGAACTGCTGCACCGATCGGCGCTCGATGCAGGGACGCTGCGCGAGAACGTCACCTCGCCGGGTGGCACCACCGCCGCTGCGCTGGAGGTGCTGATGTCTGACAGCGGCCTTGCCGCGCTGATGAACAAAGCGATTGCCGCCGCGACCGAACGCTCGCGCAGGCTCGCAGGCTAACGCAAAAGCGCCTTGAAGCACCAAGGCTTGGAACCGCACGAAGAGCGGCGTACATTCCCTACGGCGCGCGTCACGTCATCGCTCGTGCAAAGTTCGGCGTCGAGGAGTTAGGTCATGGCTCGCAAACCCGCCCGCAAAGCCGCCACTAAACCGACCCGCTCCGCATCCGCCCATTCTGCATCCGCCGCCAGCCAAGCCACCCCGACAACCGAGCGCGAGAAGATCATCGCGGCGTTACTGGCGATTCTTCCTGAAAAGCCGTTCCAAGCGATCGGTCTTGCCGACATCGCCGCGGCGGCCGGGGTGTCGCTTGCGCAATTGCGCGACGAATTTCCCTCCACGCTTGCGATCTTGGCCGCCCATGTCAAAGCTACCGATCGCGCCGTCCTGGCCGAGGATCTCAGCGACATGGCCGACGAGCCAGTACGGGAGCGGCTGTTCGACGTGCTGATGCGCCGGCTCGAAGTATTGGCGCCGCATCGGGAGGCCATGGGTTCGCTGCTGCGCTCGGCTCGCCGCGATCCGCCGCTTGCGGTTGCGCTCAATGGTCTGGCGCGGCGCTCGCAGCAATGGATGCTGACCGCCGCCGGGATCGGCGCGTCAGGCCCGCGCGGCATGATCCGCGCCCAAGGCCTCGCCGTGCTGTTCGCGTCGGTCCTCCGCACGTGGATCGATGATGACGATCCGGGGCAGGCACGGACCATGGCGGCTTTGGACCGGGCACTCGGGCGCGGTCAGCGCTTTGCGGGCTTTCTCGACGATCTTTGCATAATTCCGTCGCGGCTTTGTCGCTTGCGGTCCCGACGACGCCGTCGGCGGGACGATTCCGGAGAATCGGCGGTCGCGTGATCCACGCACCAATCCGCGCGGCAGATCTTGGTTAGCTGTTCTTGATACATCACCGCCAAATACCGGTGGACAGTGACGAGAGCCGACCGCAGTCATACATTAAGATTGATGCTTTACGATCTCGAACCGCATTGATGAGGATCAAGGTTAGAATATCTACAAAGAACGTATTTTGCCCTTGCAATGGATTTTTCCCCACTTTAAGTGAAAAGTTACCAGTGATACCAATGCCGGCCACTTAACGTCGTTCGGATTGTGCAGCAATGATCGTGTGTTCCTGCAACGTGCTGACTGACCACGATGTGCGGTCGGCGCTCTCGGACGAGGAAGCGGCTCCACGAACCGCCGGGGAAGTGTACGGTTGTCTCGGTTGCAGCGCGCAGTGCGGGCGCTGCGCGAGAACCATCCGCCGGATTATGGACGAGGCGCTTGGCGCGGCTGCGGACGCGTGCTGCCAGGCGAACGGCAGCACTGCCTGAGCCTTTCCACCGCCGGGAACCAGCCGGATGGCCCGTGCATGACGGCGCCTTTCCGCATTTGTTAGAATAGTTATAATGAGCGGGTAGCCTCACCCGTGTGTGCGGCGACGTCCATTTTCGGGAGCACCATCATGCGAGGCGAGCCAGGAGTCATCGACTACCTCAACAAGGGACTCCGGCACGAACTAACGGCGATCAATCAGTACTGGCTGCATTACCGCCTGCTCGACAATTGGGGCTACAAATCGCTGGCCAAGCAGTGGCGCAAGGAATCCATCGAAGAGATGGAGCATGCTGACAAGCTCGTCGAACGCATCATCTTCCTCGACGGTTTCCCGAACATGCAGGTGCTCGATCCGCTGCATATCGGCCAGACCGTGAAAGAGGTGCTCGAGTGCGATCTCCGCACGGAAATGTCGGCCCGCGCGCTTTATGAGGAGGCCGCCACACACTGCCACGCCGTCAAGGACTACGTGTCGCGCGACCTGTTCGAAAAACTGATGCACGACGAGGAGGAACACATCGATTTCCTCGAGACCCAGCTCGAGCTCGTCGCCAAACTCGGTGCCGAACTCTACGCCCAGCATCACATCGGCGAACTCGACGACGATAAAGACTGACGCGATTGATTCCTGGCCGCGAGGCTGCGTGAAGACCGCCGCCCGCGGCGCCTACAGGAATGACGGAAAATCGCGCCGTTCCCGGCGAAATGGTTGTTTTTTAGTTAACGGGGATGACGGCGCCGAGCGGTCCTAGGGGACAGAATTAACAATCACGGTTAAAAGTTAAGGTTAAGAGCCGCTTAAGGATTTCCTGAGAACCTTCGCTTCGTTCAGCGACGCGTGGCCCCTCTCGTGGCCCGCGTCGACAAAGGACGAAGGCATATGGTCAGCGTAAAATCCTTCATCGCCGCCGCAGCGGCGATCGTAGTGAGCAGCACGGCGATCTACGCGGCTGATCTGCCGGCGCCGCCGCCTCAGATGATTTATCTGCCGGCGCCCTGCTGCGGGACGGGCGGCTGGTATCTGCGCGGCGACATCGGCATCGGCGTGCAGACCTTCTCCGAGTTCGATTTCACGCAGACCAACTCGGCCTTCGTCTGGCCGTCAAACTGGCAAATCGTTCAAAAGGACATCCAGGACACAGCGATTTTCGGGCTTGGCGTCGGCTACGTCGTGAACAATTGGCTGCGCGTCGACGTGACCGGCGAATATCGCACCGAGGCCGCGTTCAAGGCGACCGGAAGCTATAGTGGTGTTGCTAATTTCTGCAACCCACCATTAGGCGGCGGTGTCGGAACCTGTTTCGACGTCAACTCGGGCAACATATCTTCCTCCGTCTTCATGGCTAACGCCTACGTTGATCTCGGCACCTGGTGGTGTCTGACACCCTTTATCGGCGCCGGCGTCGGCGGCGCTTACAACAAAATCACCGGGGTCCAGGATAACGGCATAATCTCCCCCCCAGCGGCACGGTCGGCTTCGGTTACACGTTGAACGACAACTCCGCCTGGAGCCTGGCCTGGAACGTGCAGGCCGGCCTGACCTACAACGTCAGCAACAATCTCAAGATCGATTTCAGCTGGCGCTATCTCAACCTCGGCTCGCCGCAAACCGCCATCGTTCAGTGTCAAAACACGCCGGCCTGCCCGTTCCCCTTCTATACGCTGAAGGACATGACCTCGCAGGATTTCCGCATCGGCTTCCGCTGGATGATCCAGCCTGCGGCGGGGATCGGCGTGATGGCGGCGCAGCCGGTCTTTGCGCAGCAGCCGCAGTACGAGCCGGCGCCGGAGCCGCAATACATACCGCAGCCGCAATTTGCACCGCCTCCCGCCTATGCGCCACAGCCGTCGCTCTCGAGCCGCGGCTGATGCGTTCCGGCTTAGCCTGGCCGCCTTGTGCGTGCCGAAAGGATGAAAGAGCGGCCGATGTGTTGGACGCTAAGTTCTCTCATGGTGTTGGCGCGGATCTCGCCCGCGCGCTCCGCCGCACAGTACCATAACCATCTGATGATGCATATGTTTTCACGACCATATCTGAATGCCCTAGCATCTGCCCTAGCGGGGCCGGCCTCTATCATGCGTCGTCTGTTCGTTGCTTTCGGCCTGATGGGCGGCTTGCTATCGCCTACGTTTGCGGCCGATTACGATCTTCCGGTCCTGCGCGGCACCGAGCCCGTCGCGCCGGTGATGACGGTGGGGCCGGCGACCTTTACGCGCTGGAGTGGCTTCTATTTCGGCGGCGACTTCAGCTACAGCTTCTCGCAAGCCGACTTTTCCAGCGCGACGCAGCCGCTCTTAGCGTTCAGCCTGCGCAACCTGACGCTCGAGGAGGTGGTGCAACCTTCCCAAATCCCGGTACTCGGCAAGGGCGTCGCCAACGTTTTCGGCGGCGGCGGTTTTGTCGGTTACAATACCCAGTGGCAGGATCTTATCATCGGCGTCGAAGCGACTTATACCCACACGAACTTGAACAACACGGCGTCCTCCTCACCACTCGCCGGCACGTCCACGTCCCCGAGCCGTGTGTTTTCGGCAGGCGGCGCCTCCTACAATGTCGAGCTCTCCGGCACCGGAAATTTGGACCTCACGGACTATGCTTCGGTACGAGGCCGCGCGGGATGGGTCGTGGGCAATCTGCTGCCGTACGGCTTCGCGGGCTTTGTGGTCGGGATGGCGAGCTACAGCGTGACGACACTCGCGAACGTCACCCAAAGCACCCTGACACCTCCCTATCCATGTAATTTCAACAATTCGACATGCCAGAACTTCATCTTTTCAAACAGTGCCGGCCAAAGCAATGCGTTGCTCTATGGCTTCTCCGTGGGCGGCGGACTTGACTGGGCGCTAACGCCGAATGTTTTTGTGCGCGGCGAGTTCGAGTTCATCCAGTTCGCGCCGTTCGCAAATATCCCGGTTTCAATAGTCGATGCCCGCGCCGGCGCCGGCTTCAAGTTCTAAGCAAATTTCCTGAAATCCCGAGTACTACCGCAAGAGCCGCTTGACGGCGCGGTCCCCGTTACCTAGTTCCAAAGGCGGGACACCCCTCCCCAACGAGGGGCGCCTATCTGGAAGGATAGACAATCATGCTTGCTACGCCCGCCGTGCGGCCGACCGTGCCGCACTTTTCGTCCGGTCCCTGCGCCAAGCGCCCCGGCTGGAGCCTGCAAAACCTCGCCGGCGCCGTTCTCGGACGCTCGCACCGCTCGAAAGCGGGCAAAGCGAAGCTCAAGCGCGCCATCGACCTCACGCGCGAAGTCCTTGCGGTTCCCGCCGATTATCGAATCGGCATCGTGCCCGCCTCCGATACTGGCGCGGTCGAAATGGCGCTCTGGTCGCTGCTTGGCCCGCGTCCAGTGACGCTCATTGCCTGGGAATCGTTCGGCGAGGGTTGGGTCAACGACGTCGTCAACGAGCTCAAGCTCAAGGACGTCACCACACTCAAGGCCGGGTACGGCGACCTGCCCGACCTGGCAAAGGTCGATCCGAGAAGCGACGTCGTTTTCACTTGGAACGGAACAACGTCGGGCGTGCGCGTTCCGAGTGCCGATTGGATCGCCGCCGACCGCACTGGCCTCACCATCTGCGACGCGACCTCGGCCGCATTCGCGCAGCTGCTGGAATGGCCGAAGCTCGACGTCGTGACCTTCTCCTGGCAGAAGGCGCTGGGCGGCGAAGCCGCGCACGGCATGCTGATCCTCTCGCCGCGCGCAGTCGCGCGGCTTGAAGGCTACACGCCGCCGTGGCCGCTGCCGAAGATTTTCCGCATGGCTAAAGGCGGCAAGCTCATCGAGGGCATCTTCCAGGGCGAAACCATCAACACACCGTCGATGCTGTGCGTCGAGGACTATCTCGACGCGCTGGAATGGGCGAAGTCGACGGGCGGAATCGGCGCACTGTGCGCCCGCGCCGACGGCAATGCGAAGGTCATCGCCGATTGGGTCGGCCGCGCCAAGTGGATCGACTTCCTCGCCGGCGATCCGGCGGTGCGCTCCAATACGTCGGTTTGCCTCAAGGTCGTCGATCCCGCCATCGGCGGGCTCGCGCCCGATGCACAGGCGGCCTTCATCAAAGGGATCGCCGCCGCAATGGAGAAGGAAGGCGTTGCCTACGATATCGACGCCTATCGCGATGCGCCGCCCGGCTTACGTATCTGGTGCGGTTCCACCGTCGAGCGCGCCGATGTCGAAGTACTCACGCTGTGGCTCGATTGGGCCTATGCCAAAGCCAAGGACGCCCTCGCGAAGGCCGCATGATTTTTCCCTCTCCCTCGGAGAGGATTTCACTTTGCATCAAGATTTCCGGAAGCCAAAGCCATGCCCGCCAAAGTTCTCATCTCCGACGCGCTGTCACCCGCCGCTGTGGCGATCTTCAAGGATCGCGGACTGGAGGTCGAATTCCAGCCCAATCTCGGCAAGGACAAGGAAAAACTCGCCGAGGCGATCAACGGCTTCGACGGCTTGGCGATCCGCTCCGCCACCAGGGTCACGGCGAAGATGCTGGAGAAGGCGCGAAATCTGAAGGTGATCGGCCGCGCCGGCATCGGCGTTGACAATGTCGACATCCCGGCAGCGACGGCGCGCGGCATCATCGTGATGAATACGCCGTTCGGAAATTCGATCACGACGGCCGAGCACGCGATAACGCTGATGCTGGCATTGGCGCGGCAGATCCCCGAAGCCGACGCCTCGACCCGCGCCGGCAAATGGGAAAAGAACAAATTTCTCGGCGTCGAGATCTTCAGCAAGACGCTCGGCGTCATCGGCTGCGGCAATATCGGCTCGATCGTCGCAGATCGCGCGATCGGAATGAAGATGAAGGTCATCGCTTACGATCCGTATCTTTCCGACGACCGCGCGCTCGATCTCGGCGTCGAAAAGGTCGGGCTCGAGGAATTGTTGCGCCGCGCCGACTTCATCACGCTGCATACGCCGCTGACAGAGAAAACCCGCAACATCATCAACGCCAAAACGCTCAAGCTGACGAAGAAGAGCCTACGCCTGATCAATTGCGCCCGCGGCGGCTTGATCGACGAAGGAGCCCTGTTCGAGGCGCTGTCTTCGGGGCGGATCGCCGGCGCCGCGCTCGACGTTTTCGTCACCGAACCGACCACGGAAAGTCCGCTATTTGCGCTGCCGAACGTAGTCTGCACGCCGCATCTCGGAGCTTCGACGACGGAAGCGCAGGAGAACGTCGCGCTGCAGATCGCCCAGCAGATGTCGGATTATCTTGTGCGCGGCGCCATTTCCAACGCCGTCAACTTTCCTTCGATCAGCGCCGAGGAGGCGCCGAAGCTGAAACCGTTCATCGCGCTCGCGGAGAAGCTCGGATCATTTGCCGGTCAGCTCACCGAAACCGGCATCCAGCGCGTGCAGGTATCCTACGAGGGTATTGTCGCAAAGATGAACACCAGGGCGTTGACGTCTGCGGCAATTGCCGGCCTGCTTCGGCCGATGCTGCAGGACATCAACGTGGTCTCGGCGCCGACCATCGCCAAGGATCGCGGGATCGTCGTCGAGGAGACGCGGCGCGAAGCCGAAGGCGATTACGAGAGCCTGATCAAACTCACGGTGACGACCGATCGCCAGTCGCGCCATGTGTCCGGCACCGTCTATGCCGACGGCCGCCCCCGCATCGTCAACATCAAAGGCATCCGCATGGACGCCGAGTTCGGCCCCTCGATGATCTATATCACCAATCTCGACAAGGCGGGCTTCATCGGCAAATTCTCCTCGACGCTCGGCGACGCCGGCATCAACATCGCGACTTTCCATGTCGGCCGCGAGGCGCCGGGCGCCGACGCGATCGCGCTGATCGAGATCGACGGGGAACTGCCGGTCGACGTGCTGGCCAAGGTGCGGGCGCTGCCGCAGGTGCAGCAGGCCAAACCGCTGCGGTTTTGATTCTCTTTAGTTCCTCGTCGCCACGGTGATGCCCGCAAAAACCAGCCCGTAACCGACGGCGTGAATGAGCTCGAAACGCTCGCCCAGAAAAGCGACCGCCATCACCGAACCGAACACGGGAACGAGATGGATGAACGGCGCCGCACGATTGGCGCCGATGAGTTCGACGCCGCGGTTGAGGAAGAAATAGCCGAAGAGCGAGGGAAACACGCTGACAAAGGCTAAGCTCGCCTCCGTCACGGCGTCGAGAACCAGCGTCTTTCCGCAGGCGAATTCCCACGCAACAGCCGGCACCAGCAGCAGCGCCCCCCAGCCCATACCGACAGCGAGGAACGAGCGGATGTATCGGCGGCCGCTGCGCAACACCACCGTGTAAAAGGCGTAGATTAAAAGCGCGATTAAAAACCACGCGTCGCCGCGATTGAACCCGATGCCGATCAGAACGGCGAGACTGCCGTGACTGACGATGACGAGGACGCCGCTGAGCGAAAGGCACATGCCGCCGGCCTGGCGCGCCGTCAGGCGGTCGCCGAACAGCATAAGGCACCAAAGCGCGACGAACAGCGGAACGATCGATTGCAACAACAGACCGTTGATGGCGGTCGTGTACTGCAAGCCGTAATGGGCCATCGTGTTGTAGGCGGAGAAGCCGGTCAGCGCCAACAGCGTCATCAATCCGGCATGCCTGCGGATCCCCGGCCAGTCGCGCACCAGATGGGGCCACGCAAACGGCAGCACTCAGGAATGGTCCCGCCCAGCGGATGCAAGCGAGTGTTATCGGCGGAACATGCCCGGCGACGAAACGGCCGAGCACGGTATTGCCCGCCCACAACAGCGACGAGAGCGACAGCAAAAGATAAGGCTGCCCGAAAAGTCCGCCGCGCCGGCGCTCGCGAGAATCAACCCCTGCCCCGACATGAACGCCCTTCCTCCGGCTGCGGGCGAAATGAAATCGCCTGCAGAGCTGGTGCATCCGAGCTATCGCGGACGACCGACGATCACCAGTGTGCGCACCGCATGACAGGCCGGATTTGGCGGCGCGGCGACGATCGATGCAGCGCGCCGCAAATCTCGCCGCCCTGCGGTTGTCATAAATCTCGTGTAGATTCAATTATTTAAGAACCAATTAGCCGTTGGGCTCTGCGGCCGGTTTGCCTTGCTTCACAGCGCGTCATCCAGTATCCGGGACGGCTGCGGCAGTTGTCCGAACCATATTCGCGCGTTCAAACGTCTCCTGGGGACATCTCCTCATGGCCAATGTTGTCGTGGTCGGCTCCCAGTGGGGCGACGAAGGCAAGGGCAAGATCGTTGACTGGCTGTCGGAGCGGGCCGACATCGTCGTCCGCTTCCAGGGCGGCCATAATGCCGGCCACACGCTGGTGATCAACGGCACGACGTACAAGCTCTCGCTGCTGCCTTCGGGCGTGGTGCGGCCGGGAAAGCTGTCGGTGATCGGCAACGGCGTCGTGCTCGATCCCTCCGCGCTCATTGACGAAATCGCCAAGCTGAAGAAACAGGGCGTCGACGTCACTCCGGACAATCTGCGCATTGCCGAGAACACGGCGCTGATCCTGCCGTTGCATCGCGAGCTTGACGCGATGCGCGAAACCGCAAACGCGGCACTCAGCATCGGCACCACGCGGCGCGGGATCGGTCCCGCTTACGAGGACAAGGTCGGACGCCGCGCCATCCGCCTGATGGATCTCGCCGACGGTGCGACGCTTGACCGCAAGATCGAGCGTCTGCTCGCGCATCATAATGCGCTACGAAAAGGCCTCGGTCTCGAGCCGATAGACGCGAAGGACGTGCGCGAAGAGCTTGTACGCGCGGCGCCCTTGGTGCTGCCCTATATGGATTCGGTGTGGTCGCTGCTCGATCAGAAACGCCGCGAGGGCAAACGCATCTTGTTCGAAGGCGCCCAGGGAGCTCTCCTCGACGTCGACCACGGAACCTATCCGTACGTGACGTCGTCGAACACGGTTGCGGCCCAGGCGGCGACCGGGTCGGGATTGGGCCCTGGCGCGGTCGGATACGTGCTCGGCATTTGCAAGGCGTACACGACGCGCGTCGGCGAGGGTCCGTTTCCGACCGAACAGAAAAACGAGATCGGCCGGACCTTGGGCGAACGTGGCAAGGAGTTCGGCGTCGTCACCGGCCGGCCACGCCGCTGCGGCTGGTTCGATGCCGTGCTCGTCCGTCAAAGCGTGCGTACCAGTGGTATTGACGGACTAGCCCTCACCAAGCTCGACATCCTCGACGGATTTGATGAAATCAAAGTCTGTGTCGGTTATCGCCTGGACGGCCGGGAGATCGATTACCTGCCGGCGGGCGAGCACGCCCAGGCCCAGGTCGAGCCGATTTACGAGACGATCGCCGGCTGGCGGGAAGCCACCGCACACGCACGCTCATGGGCCGACCTGCCCGCGCAAGCGATCAAATATGTGCGCAGGCTCGAGGAGCTGATCGGCTGTTCCGCAGCCGTCCTGTCGACCAGCCCCGAGCGGGAGGACACTATCCTTATGCAGAACCCATTCGAGACGTGAAAATCAGATGAAAAATCAAGGAGCCGAGGGTAAGATTAGTCGATGACCGACTACCATCCGCTCATTGCCCGCGCCGTCGAGGGACTCGACAAGAGTAGCGGCGAAGCCCGCCGGGCCCTTTATGAACGGGCGCGCACGGCGCTGGTGACGCAGCTGCGCGCCGTGGAGCCGCCGCTCTCGGAATCGGAGATCACCAAGGAACGCCTGGCCCTCGAAGACGCGATCCGCAAGGTCGAGGCCGATGCCGCACGCAAATCTCGCGCTGAGTTGCAGGAGCCGCGGCCTGTCGCCGCCGCGCCGCCGCGCCGCGACGCGACGCGCGCGGAGCCCAGACGGACCGAACCGGCAGCGCCGAAACAGAATCCCGGCGCACCGGCAGAAGCCGAAGCGCCGCGTCCGGGTCCACCGCCGACGGCGCGCGAGCGGCTGTTGGGTGCGCGGTCGCCGATATCGCCGAGCCGCGAAGGCGTCAGGGACTTCCGCGGGGTTGTCAGCGAGGTGAACGCTCTCGGGGGCGCGACAGCCAAGGCAGCGCAGTCGGCGCGCGACACGCGCGATTCATACGCGCCGGCGACTTCACAACCTCACCCGACAGCGGATCACACGACGGCTTTCAACGATTACGGTCCGGGCGGCGGCGATGAGGATTTGAACGCCGCGCATGACGAAACGCGGCACTCGCGCGGCCGCGAACCATCCTACGATCTGGACGACGATCAGGAGGAATTACATCCGGCGCGGCAGCCGCCGCACGCGCCGGACCACGAGCAGCGGCAGCCGCGGCCGCCACGCTCTTATCGCGGGCTGGTCAAGCTCGTGGTGGCATTGGTCATCCTCGCAGGCTTGCTGGCGACGATATCCTGGCAGTGGCCGCGCATCAGCGGCGCTTATCATTACATCGCGCAGATCGGATCCAGACAGCCGAGCCAGACGACCCGTGAGACGACTTCGCAGCCGAAATTCTCCGGACGGGTTCCGCAAGAGCAAAGCACCCAGGCGCCGGCGGCGGGCGCGCCGGGGAGCCAGACGGCGCCAGCGGTGGCGCAGCGCGTGGTGCTTTATGAGGAGGATTCGAACGATCCGCAGGGCAAGCGTTATGTCGGCTCAGTTATCTGGCGCACCGAGACGGTATCGCCGGGAAACGGCCTTGCGCCGGAACTGGCGGTACGCGCGGACGTGACGATTCCTGAACGCCGGATCACGATGACGTGGTCGCTGCGCCGCAATACCGACAAGGCGCTGCCGGCCAGCCACACAGTCGAGATCATGTTCAATCTGCCGGCGGATTTTTCCGGCGGTGGCGTTGCCAATGTTCCCGGCATCCTGATGAAGCAATCCGAGCAGGCGCGCGGCACGCCGCTTGCCGGACTTGCCGTCAAGGTGACGAACGGCTTCTTCCTGATCGGGCTATCCGCCGTCGACACCGACGTGCAGCGCAACATCGAACTGCTCAAGGAGCGTCCGTGGTTCGACGTACCGATCGTCTATGCCAATGGCGGCCGCGCCATCCTGGCGATGGAGAAGGGTCCGCCCGGCGACCGCGCTTTCGCCGAAGCCTTCACCGCCTGGGAAAAGAAGTAACGCATAGGCGAGCGCCGGCTGTAGCGGCCGCTCCGTTGGCGCTTGGGGATGCGAGCATGAGCGCAAAGAAAAGTCCGGCCAAAATAAACGTGCCGAAGGACGTCACGCACCCGTTCGTAGCCTCGGCGCTGCGCGCGCTGGAAACGGAGCGCGAGGGTTTGGCCGCTCTCGCGGCGGCGATCGGCGACGGGCTCGGGACGTCCTTCGTCGCGACGGTCGGCGCCATCCGTCGAGTGCGCGGTCGCCTGATCGTGACCGGCATGGGAAAATCCGGCCACATCGCGCGAAAGATCGCCGCGACGCTTGCCTCGACCGGTACGCCGGCTTTTTTCGTGCACGCCGCCGACGCCAGTCACGGTGACCTCGGCATGATCACCTCGGACGACGCGATGCTGGTGCTCTCCTGGTCGGGCGAGACCGGAGAGCTCAGAAGCCTGATCGATTATTCGCGCCGGTTCGCGATTACGTTGATCGCCATCACCGTGAGTGCGGAGAGCACACTCGGCAAAGCCGCCGACATCGTGCTGGCGCTACCGCCGGCGCGCGAAGCGTGTCCGCACAACCTCACACCCACGACGTCGACGCTGATGCAGCTCGCGCTCGGCGATGCCCTGGCGATCGCGCTCCTGGAAAGCAGGGGATTCACCGCGGTCGATTTCGGGGTCTTTCATCCCGGCGGCAAGCTCGGTGCCGCGCTGAAATTCATCGGCGACGTCATGCATCCGGGTAGTGCCGTGCCCCTGATCTCACGCGGCGCGCCGATGTCGGAGGCGATTGTCGAAATGTCGGCCAAGGGCTTCGGCTGCGTGGCGGTCACCGAAGCCGACGGAAAACTCGCCGGCGTTATCACCGACGGCGATTTGCGCCGCCACATGCGTGACGATTTGCTGCAAGCGCCCGTCGACGAGGTAATGACGGCGTCGCCGAAAACCGTGCGGCCCGATCAGTTGGCGAGCGAGGCGCTGCAATTGATCAACACGTTGAAGATCACCGCGCTGATCGTCGTCGAGAAAAGCCGGCCGGTCGGCATCGTGCATTTCCACGACCTGCTGCGCGCCGGAGTGGCGTGAATTCTCCCACCGCCCGTTTTCGTCGGGCAAAAATAGATTGAGCGGAGTGCGGCGCACAGCGGCGCATCAACGAGTCCGCGACCTAATACAATCCACCCTGCACCACGCTCCGGTCTTCCGGTCGAGGTTCGGCCGGCGGAAGCGTTTGCATGGTGTGATTGTCGGTGGCCGGAGCCGTCGCCGCGACCGGCGCCGGTGCGACGGCGGCCGACGCCGCCGCTTCGTCGCCGTGCTGGTGGGCGATGAACTCGTTGTAGCCGGGAGCACCAGGCCGCGGCGGAACGTCCTTGGGCATACCGCCGGCCCAAGTCGGCCAATTGTCGGCGACATATCCGGAGAACGACGTGCATGCCCCGAGCGCCAGACAGGCGCAGAGCAATATCGTTGCAGCGAACAACCGCTTGATCATTCCGGCCGTCAAAAGTTGCGCCTCGATGGCAGCGACCTATGGGTTCAATCCACGATCATCATAGCCGACCGCCCCATACTGACCCCAGCGGCCCTAGGAAAAAGCAGCCTTCATGGCGGGACTGTGTCAGCCCCAAGGTCGGGGGTTGGAACCTCGCCCTAAGCTTCTATCTCTTTGGTATCAAGGATTTGCTAATGGGGCGGCGCGGTTGCCTCAAACGCGGTTTTCGGCCTAGTGCGGTGGATTTGAATCGCATAGGAACTTTCAAATCCGAAAACCGCATTAGGACCACAAATTCGTTCCTTTGATTCCGAAGTTCGCATGAGAGGATGCCGCCAGCACTTGCGAACTTCGGAATTGGGACGCTAGTCGTTGGGAGCGGGAACGAGGATTGAAGACGTTGCTCCCCGAGAAACGGCACCGCGATCCCAGGCCACCGCAACGCGCGGCGCCGCCGTGGGCAGCCGGCGTCTTTGACTTATTCGCGGCAGGATGCTCGAGACGGTCCTCGAAAGGACTCTTGGCCGCGTTCCCGGCTGCTTTCTTGGCTGGTTTCCTGGCTGGATCATTGGCCGGGTGCAGCGGGCTTGCGGCAACAAACGAGGAAATTCCAACGATAGGCCCCGATCCGACCTACAACAAGCTGGTCGCCACCTACCTCAACGGCATTTTTAAAGACCGCTCTGCCTACGAGGCATTTGAGATTTCGGACTATCGCTGGGTTCACACGATCAAAGGCTGGAATTGGCTCACCTGCGTTCGCTTCCAAGATCACGGTCATACGCGTGTGTATGCCGTGTTCCTCAAAGAAACCGCGGTCGTCAACAGCCGCTATGCGGTTCTGACCGACGGCTGCGCCGCGCCGGCATATGTGCCATTTGATTTGATGATGGGCGCCGGGGGCGCGACCGGACCCGGTGCGTTGGCGCCGTTGCATTAAGTGCTTGGCACGAAATACTTGGCATGATCGCAAGCGACCCATGACGCGTGTGCTGGTAACCGGAGCCACGGGATTTGTCGGCCGCGCGGTGCTCACGGCGTGCGCGCGGGACGGACGCAATGTCCGTGCCGCCGTGCGCAGACCGCCGCAGCCGCCATTCGCGGGCGGCGTCGAGGTGATGCAGCACGCGGATTTTTTGCTGGCGCAAGACTTCGCACCGTTGCTCGCCGGCGTCGACCAGGTCGTGCATCTTGCCGGCATTGCGCATACCGGCAGTGTCGATCCGGAAATCTACGACCGCGTCAATCGGCTGGCGACCGCGGAGCTTGCGGCCGCCGCGGCGCAAGCAGGCGTCAAGCATTTCGTGTTCGTCTCTTCGATCCGGGCGCAGAGCGGAGCGACCGCCGATCATGCCTTGACCGAGCGCGACGAACCGGCGCCGACCGATGCCTATGGGCGTTCGAAACTCGCCGCCGAAGCGGCCGTGCGCTCGGCCGGGGTGCCGTTCACCATCCTGCGGCCGGTTTTGCTGTACGGCCCCGGCGTGAAGGGAAATTTTGCCCTGCTGCTGCGCGCGGCACTTTCGCGCTGGCCGCTGCCGGTAAAGGATTTCATCAACCGGCGCTCGCTCCTCGGCATCGACAATTTCATCTCCGCGCTCGCGTTCGTCCTGTCCTCGCCGCGGACCATCGGCGAAACGTACATCGTCGCCGATCCGGGAATTCCGCCGGCGCTTCCCGACTTGATCGGGACGATGCGCAAGGCGCAGAGGCGCTGGTCGCTGCTCCTGCCGATGCCGCTGCATTATGTGGAAAATCCGCTGCGGTGGATCGGCCGTGACGAAGTGTGGGAGCGGCTCGGCGGAAATTTGCGGGCCGATCCCGGCAAGCTCATCACCGCGGGTTGGCGCCCGGCTCACGACACAAGGGACGGACTTGCCGCGCTCGTTCAGGCGCAATCGCGCTGACGCAGCACCATGCCGACGCCGACGCCGACGCCGACGCCGACGCCGAAGACGTAAAGCCATCCCGACGTGAAATCGAACAAATGCGAGTTGAAGAGCGAAGCCACGACGTTCTGCACGACGACGATCGTGCCGATCCAGGCCGTCAGCCCGGCGCCGCGAACAAACAATAACAGATGCACGATCCACATCGCCAACAGCACGGCCACGCTAACGAGGCCGTTCGCGCCGGATCGCGGCAGGACCCAGAGTGCAATGAAGATGCGGGTCGCCGTTGTCGACCACGGCAGCGTCACGGCGACGCCGACCGCAACGAGGTCGACCACGCGAAGCCAGCGTGCGCGAACGATGCCGGAAAGCACTGCAAGCGCACGATCAGGATTTGACCGGCTCGCTCGACCGGATCACAGGCTCGGCGGACTCCGCCGAACGCCGCACTAGGCCCGTGGTCGAGTGTCCCGGCACCAGGCCGACAAGGATCACATCGCCGCCCGCCGCTTGGACCACGTCGCGGCCCACCACCTCCTCGGTGCGATAGTCCGCGCCTTTGACCAAGACCGCCGGACGCACGCGCTTGATCAATTCGAGCGGCGTATCCTCCTCAAAGGCGACCACAAGATCGACCGCTTCGAGCGCAGCGAGCACTTCGGCGCGGCCCTCCGCCGGGTTGATGGGTCTGCCTTTTCCCTTCAACCGCGCAGTCGAGGCGTCGCTGTTGAGGCCCACCACAAGGCGATCGCAGGCCGCGCGCGCCTCGGCCAGCAATTTGACGTGACCGCGATGCAGGAGATCGAAGCATCCGTTGGTGAAGCCGATGCGCAACCCATGCCGCCGCCATTCGGCAAGCCGTTCATCGAGCGTCGACCAGTCGAAGATGATTTTGTCCTCGGGCGCGAGCGAAGCAGCCGGCAGGATGCGGTGACGCAATTCGGCGAGCGACACCGTCGACGTCCCGCGTTTGCCGACGACGACGGCGGCCGCGGCATTGGCGGCGCGCATGGCGAACTCGTACGGCGTCTTCATCGCCAGCAGCACCGCCATAACGGCGGCGACCGTATCGCCGGCGCCGGAGACGTCACGCACCTTGACCGGATAAGCGGGAATATGGATCGGTGCCTGGCCCTCGATGTGAAGACTCATTCCTTCTTCGCTGCGCGTAACCAGCACCGCCTCGCTATTCACCATGCGCGCGAGTTCGGCGGCGCCGCCGGCGATCTCCGCATCGGTCGCAAGCGGGCGGCGAATTGCAGCGGCGAGTTCCCTGGCATTGGGCGTGATCAGCGTCGCGCCTCGATAAACTCGGTAGTCATGGCCCTTCGGATCGACGATGACCGGCCGGCCGAGGCGCCGCGCCGCATCGATGATGGCACGGATGACGCGCTCGGTGAGCACGCCCTTGGCGTAATCGGACAACACCACGGCGCCGACCTTCGGCATCGCCGCTTCGGCGGAGGCGATGATCGCCGACTGGCTCGCGGCGCTGGCAGGCTCGGTCGTCTCCCAGTCGGCCCGCATCAGATGCGCCGAGTGGTGCTCGGAGACAAAGCGCACCTTGCGCGTGGTTTGACGCGACTTGTCGATGACGAGATCGGGAACGACGGCGCCAAGCTCGGCGAGCGCCTTATTCACGGCGAGGCCGGCTTCGTCGTTGCCGACGAGACCGACGAAAATGCACTGCGCCCCAAGCGCCGCGATGTTGCGCGCCACGTTGCCGGCGCCGCCGATCTCGACGGCGTTGTGCTTGACGGTCAAGACCGGCGTCGGCGCCTCCGGCGAAATCCGCGTGACTTCGCCGTAGACGAAATCGTCGAGCATGACGTCGCCGACGCAAAGGGCGGTCTGCCTGGAAACGAGTCGCAGCACTTCTTCAAAATCGAACATTGCTGTGCCCCGGGCCGCTTGCGCCCCGTACGCTCCTCATCGATAACGATCGGCGCGATCGAGATAACCGCTCGCGTATCGCTTCACCGCCTCCTCGAGCGAAGTGAAGTCCGCCGCAAAGCCCGCGCGGCGCAAATTGCCGATCTCGGCCTGCGTGAAATACTGATAGGCGTCGCGGATCGAAACCGGCATGTCGATATATTCAATTTTCGGTTCACGGCCGAGCGCCGCAAACATGGCGGTGACCAAATCGCGGAAGCTGCGCGCGCGCCCGGTGCCGACGTTGAAGATACCCGATACCGCAGGCGTCGCCAGCAGCCAACGGACCACGGCGACGGCATCGTCGACGTAGATGAAGTCGCGCTTCTGCTCGCCGTCGGCGATGCCGGTGCGATGGGATTTGAACAGGCGGATCGGCGTTCCGACCTTGGCCTCGTCGAAACGCTTGGCAACGAGACTCATCATTTCGCCCTTATGGTACTCGTTAGGGCCGAAGACGTTGAAGAATTTAAGCCCGGCCCATTGCGGGGGCAGCCGGTCTTTGCGCGCGACACGCTCGATGACGGCGATATCGAACATGTGCTTGCTGAAGCCGTAGAGGTTCAACGGCTTGAGCCGCCGGAGCGCGGCAAACGACCAGTCATCGGAAAATCCGGCCGCGCCGTCACCGTAAGTGGCGGCCGAGGAGGCGTATATGAACGGCGTGTGGGTCGCCGCGCACCAGTCGAACAGCCGCAGCGACAGCCGGAAATTATTTTCCATGACAAGATCGCCGTCGGTCGCGGTGGTCGACGAGACGGCGCCCATATGCACCACCGCGTCGAGCTTGCGACCATCGAGCCAGCGCGGTAAGTCCGCCGGCGGAACGAATTCGGCGAGCTGGCGGCCGGCGAGGTTGCGCCATTTGCCGTCATTGCCGAGACTGTCGCTGACGGCGATGTCCGCGCGCCCGGCCTCGTTGAGGCTCGCGACCACGTTCGATCCGATGAAGCCGGCCCCGCCGGTGACCAACAACATCGACGCTGTGACACCGCGTGAGGTTACCGCCGACCCCCGTTTGCCCCAGTCTCGATCCCGGCGCAACACTGGACACCCCGGCCGGGACCGGCTAAGCCCCGAGCGGTTAGGGGATAAAATGAATCTAAGTTCAATTAAATTATGAATGGAAATTCGCAATATCGTGCGGGGGACGGTCCCGCGACCATGACGGATGTAAGCCCCATCCTGATCGTGCCCTATTTGTGGATCGGCGATTTCGTCCGTTGCCATACGGTCGTGACACTGCTGCGCCGGCGCTTCCCCGATCGTCCGGTCGACATGCTGGCGACAACACTGTGCGCGCCGCTGGCCGATTACATGCCGGGGGTGCGGAAAGCGGTCATCGCCGACCTGCCCCGCGGCCGCGTAGCGCTTTCACGGCACAAGGTGCTGGCGGAGCGGCTCAAGCGCGAACGCTACGGCATGGCGCTCGTGATGCCGCGCACCTGGAAATCGGCGCTAGCGCCGTTTTTCGCCGGCATTCCGCAGCGCGTCGGCTTCGCCGGCGAGGCGCGATTTTTCCTCATTAACGACCTACGTTTCGGCGAGCGAAAGTTGCCGCGGATGGTGGACCGCTGCGCCATGCTCGCGCTGCCGCGCGGCACGCAACAGCCGCCACAATGGCCGCTGCCGGAGCTCAAAATTGATGTCGCCGAAATCGCGGCATGGCGCAGCCGCCGCGGTCTGCCCGCGGACGGCCGCGCCACCGTCGCGCTCGCACCCGGTGCCGTCGGACCGTCGAAGCGCTGGCCCAGCAGTGCCTACGCCGCGCTCGCTAGGCAGCTGGCGGCTGACGGCCTCGCCGTTTGGATCCTGGGCGGCCCCGACGAAAAATCTCTCGCTGCAGAAATCGCCGGCGACAGCGGAGCCCGCGACCTCACCGGCCACGACCTGCGCGACGCCATACTCGCACTGGCGTCCGCCTCGGTCGCCGTCTCCAACGATTCCGGGCTCCTCCACGTCGCCGCCGCTTTGGGCTCCCCCTCTATCGGGATTTTCGGCCCAACAAGCCCGTGGCATTGGGCGCCGCTTAATCCGCTCGTCGCCGTCGTCGAGACGACGAGCGCGCTGGACTGCCGGCCGTGCCACAAACCGCAGTGTCGCCTCGTCCACCACCGCTGCATGCGCGACATCCCCCCTGAACAAGTCCTGGCCGCCACCCGCAGCGCGCTGGCGGGCGCCGCAGTGAGGCCCGAAATGCCGGCATAACCCGGTATTCATGAAATCGGCGTATGGCCATGTCGTTTTAGGAAACGGGTTACAGCATGACGGTCCTCGTCACCGGCGGAGCCGGCTATATCGGTAGCCACATGGTGCTCGACCTCGTCGATGCCGGCGAGCGCGTCGTCGTGCTCGACAACCTTTCCACTGGATTCGACTGGGCCGTTGCCACGGGCGTGCCGCTCGTCGTCGGCGACAGCGGCGATCAGGCGCTGGTCGAGCGTCTCATCCAGCAACACCGGATCGATGCGATCATCCACTTCGCCGCGTCAATCGTGGTACCCGAATCGGTGCGCGATCCGCTCGGCTATTATCGCAACAACACGGTCAATTCGCGCGCGCTCATCGAATGCGCGGTGAAAAACGGGGTGCGTCACTTCATTTTTTCCTCGACCGCTGCGGTCTATGGCAATCCCGCGGCGATTCCGGTGACCGAAAGCGCGCCGCTGCAGCCAATCTCGCCCTACGGCTGGTCGAAACTGATGAGCGAAATCATGTTGCGCGACGCCGGCCGCGCGCATGGCCTTGGCCATGTCATTCTTCGTTACTTCAATGTCGCCGGCGCCGATCCGCAAGGCCAGGCTGGGCAATCGAACAAGGCGGCGACGCATCTGATCAAGGTCGCGGCCGAAGCCGCGCTCGGCCTGCGCCCCAAGCTCGACGTCTTCGGCATCGATTATCCGACGCCGGACGGCTCATGCATCCGCGACTACATTCATGTCAGCGATCTTGCGCGCGCGCATTCCGACGCGCTGCGCCACTTGCGCTCCGGCCGCCCGTCGCTGACGCTCAATTGCGGCTATGGCCGCGGGTTTTCAGTTCTCGAAGTAATCGATACCGTCAAGCGCGTGTCGGGCGTCGATTTCAAGGTCGATATCGCGCCGCGGCGCGAGGGCGATCCGGCTCGCATCGTCGCCGACTCGCAGCAGGCGCGCGCGACGCTCGGCTGGGAACCGCGCTGCGACGATCTTTCGACCATCGTCACGCACGCGCTTGCGTGGGAGCGCGTGCTGATGCAGCGGCGACCAAATGAACAGCATCGAGGCAAGGAACGCACCGCGTCGACTCCGCTATAGTGGGTTCCGGCCGATCCCGACAACAGCGCCGAAATAACTTGAAAATTCCGCCCCTTCCGGGCATTGAACGGCGCAGGGCGCCGGCCTCGGCGCGTATAGGCCGCCGCGGAACGATAACGGATCGCGGATGAAAGTTTCGACGGCCGAGCACTCGGACAGTTATTCCACCTACGCTTTGGTGCGCCGCCTTCTCGTCGACGAGGCGCTGGCATATTGGCCGCGTTACGCCGTCGCCTTTCTGCTCATGGGCGTCGCCGCCGCCGGCATGGCGCTGAGCGCCTACCTCCTCGGCACCATGACCAACGAGGCGTATGTCGGACGGAATTTCCGCGGCATCGTCGTCATCGGCTTGGTCGCGATCGTGATCTTCGCGGCCAAGGGCCTAGCGACCTACGGCGCGACCGTGATGCTCTCCAAGATCGGCAACCGCATCGTCGCCAACAACCAGCGGCGCATGTTCGACAAGCTCTTGCGGCAGAATATGGACTTCTTCGCCGACCGGCATTCGTCCGAATTCATCGCCCGGCTCACGACCGGCGCTAACGCGGTTAGCCAGGTCATCAATCTCCTTATCACCGCCATCGGCCGCGACCTCATGTCGGTCGTCGGATTGACGATCGTGATGGTGACCCAGGATCCGACGATGTCGCTCTTCGGCCTCGTCGTGGTGCCGCCGGCATTCCTGGTCCTGCGCAAACTCGTGCGACGCGTTCGCGGCATCGCGCGGACGCAGTTTACCGGCGGCACGCGCATCATCGAGACGATGCAAGAGGCCCTGCAAGGCATGCGCATGGTCAAGGCGTTCTCGCTCGAAGACGAAATGCGGCGGCGGCTTGCCGTCAGCGTCGAAGACGTCGAGCGGGATTCGAACAAGATCGCGCGCGTCGGCGCCCGCGCCAGCCCGCTGATGGAGACGCTCGGCGGGCTGGCCATCGCGCTGGCGACGATCTATGGCGGCTACCGCGTGATCGAGACCGGCGCGACACCCGGCCAATTCGTGTCGTTCCTCGCCGCGTTCCTGCTCGCCTACGAGCCGGCCAAAAGGCTGGCGCGGCTCAATATCGACCTCAACAACAATCTGGTCGGCGTTCGCGTGCTTTACGAGGTGATCGACAGCCCGCTGGGCGAGTTCGAGCGACTCCGACCGGCCGCCGCTGAAGCTGACGACGGCACGGCTCGAATTCGCCGACGTGCGTTTTGCCTACTGCCCGGAGGCGCCGGTGCTGCGCGGCATGAGCTTCGTCGCGCAGCCGGGAAAGCTCACCGCGCTTGTCGGCCCGTCGGGCGGCGGCAAATCGACCGTGCTCGATCTGATTCTGCGTTTCTACACAGTCGATAGCGGGGCCATCCTGATCGACGGCCAGGACATCGCTTCCGTGTCCCGCGACTCGTTGCGCCGGCAGATCGCCTATGTCGGCCAGGTCGTCCAACTGTTCCGCGGCACGATCCGCGAGAATATCGGGCTCGGCCGGGTCGACGCGAGCGAATCCGAGATCGTTGCCGCCGCGAAAGCCGCGCACGCGCACGATTTCATTCTCGGCTTTCCCGCCGGCTACGAAACTCCGGTCGGCGAGCACGGCATGCAGCTTTCCGGCGGGCAGCGCCAACGCATCGCCATCGCGCGCGCGCTGATCAAAAACGCGCCGATCATCCTGCTCGACGAAGCGACCGCCGCGCTCGATTCCGAATCCGAGCGCCACGTGCAGGAAGCGCTCGCGGAATTGCGCAAGGGGCGCACGACGCTGGTCATCGCGCACCGGCTATCGACCATCACCCACGCCGACAACATTCTCGTCGTCGAGGCGGGCCTCGTCGTCGAGTCCGGCCGTCACGATGAGCTGCTGCGCAAAGGCGGCCGTTACGCGTCGTTTTATCGCATGCAGCTTCGCGAACAGAGGCCCGAGCTGGAAACCGTCGCCGTCGGCTAACGAGCGGCGCGTCTCTCGGCCCGCCGCTGCCGGTTGGCTTACTGCAACAGCCCTTCCGCCTTGAGCGCTTCCTGCACCTTCGGGCGCGCGGCAACGCGATCCATATAGGCCGTGACGTTGGGCGATTTGCTGAGATCGATACCGACGCGCGGCGACCAGCGCAGCACGGTGAACAGATAAGCGTCGGCGACGGTGAACTTGTCGCCCATGAGGTACTGCTTGCCGGCCAGTTCCTTATCGAGCCACGCGATGCGCCGGCCGATGAGCTCCCTGGAGAGAACCTTGAATTCCTCGGGCGTGGTCGGGCGGAACAACGGACCGTAGGTCTTGTGCATTTCGGAAGCGACAAAATTCAGCCACTCCTGCACGCGGTAACGGTTGATCGTGCCAGCGGCCGGCACGAGGCCAGAGTTGGGTTTCTGGTCGGCAAGATACTGCACGATGACTGGGCCTTCGGTCAGCTTCTGACCGTCATCGATCTCCAGCACCGGAACCTGGCCCTTGGGATTGACGCCCCAAAAGTCCTTGCCGCTTTCGGTCTTTTTCTGCGCGATATCGGCCCGCTCGAACTCGAGATCGATGCCGGCCTCGCGGGAAACAATGTGCGGCGAAAGCGAACATGCGCCCGGCGCATAATAAAGTTTCATGACGTGGAAGCTCCCTGGAACAGAGTGTTTGGGTAGACGGCTTAATATGAAAGTCGATCGGTAGCTATGCCGGGAAAGCGGCGGCGGCAACACATCCATGGAACTTTCGCATCATTGGCGGGTTTGACCGGACACCTTGGCTACACGGAGGCTCGCATGGGAATCCGCCGAATAACCTTAAGCGTGCAACCGCCAATTCCATTCGGCGACGTCACCATGGTTCCGGCAACGCTCGGCGGGCGGCCGGAAGGGGATATCGCCCGCGCCATGGCCGCGGCCCTCGCCGATGTCGAGGCGCCAACCGCCGCCGACGCGTTCAATCGGCTGCGGCAATCCTTTCCGCTGACGCCGTTGCGCACGCGGGTAGCGGCGCTTGGCGTCGTCATGGAGTGCGTGCGGCGCTCCATCTGAGAATTATCTCGCCGTCGTCAAAAAAATCCCTACAGCCCGAGATAGGCGCTGCGGACGCGATCATCGGCCAGCAATTCGCCGCCGCTGCCCGAGAGCGTCACGCGGCCGTTTTCCAGCACGTAAGCGCGGCGCGCAAGCTTGAGCGACAGCGCCACATTCTGCTCGACCAGGACGCAGGTGATGCCCTCGCCGTTGAGCTCGCGGATGGTATCGAGAACATTGCGGACGATGACCGGAGCAAGACCGAGCGAGGGTTCGTCGAACATGATCAGTTGCGGCGCGCCCATCAGGCAGCGGCCGATGGCGAGCATCTGCTGCTCGCCGCCGGAGAGCGTACCCGCCGGTTGCCGCGACCGCTCCGCCAGTTTCGGAAACATCGCCAGGACGCGGTCGCGGTTCCTGGCGCGGTGGGCGCGGGCGCGCGGGAGCATCGCGCCGATGTCGAGATTGTCGGCGACCGAGAGCGTAGGAAACACTTGCCGGCCTTCCGCCACCTGGCCAAGACCGAGATCGCAGACCCGGTGACTGGGCCAGCCCGAAATATCCACGCCGCGGAATTCGACGCGCCCGCGCGCCTGCGACTGCATACCGGCGAGCGCGCGAATGAGCGTGGTTTTGCCGGCGCCGTTGGCCCCGATAATGGCGACGATCGCGCCTTCCTCGACGTCGAGCGACACGGAGTTGAGCGCCTGCACGTCGCCGTAGAACACATCGAGGTTTTCGACGCGCAGCATCATGCCGGACTCTCGGGGCCTGAGCGACGCGCCGGTCGCCACGCGCCGGCGGCTGGATGCAGGGCGGGAGCGCGGTCGTGGAGAGTTACATCGCCGGGGACATTTTGATAGGCTCGCCGGCGACAGATTCTCCTTCGCTTCGATTCCGCAAACGAGAGGTCGGCATGTTGCGAATCATTGCTCGCGTGCTCGCCGTTGCCGCGGCGTTCGCGCTCGCGGCGCCAACTCTGGCGGGAGCCCAAAACAATCAACAAGGGAAACCGCCGGGCGGCGGCGCCAAACCCGCGGCAAGGCCTGCCGGACCTCCCGGCGGAGCAGGACCGGCCTACCGCGCGCAGCCGGGATCGCGGCCCGCGGTTGTTGGACCACGCCCGGGTTTCGCCGGTCCGCATCCCGGCCCCGGCCCGGGAGGGCCGCTCACCTAGCGCGGCCGCCCGATCAATCGGGTCCACGTTGCGCCGTTCGTTTATCCGAACGGTTGGGCTTACCGGCGTTGGGCCATCGGCGCGGCGCTGCCGGCGCTGTTCCTGGCGCCGGCCTATTACTATACCGACTGGGCCGCTTTCGGATTGCCGCCGCCGGACCCGGGCTTCCAGTGGGTACGATACGGACCCGACCTGCTGCTGGTCAATGTATCGACCGGCGAGGTCGTCGATGTGATCTACGGCGCGTTCTACTAGAGCAGGATGACTTACTTTCGAATCGTCATCCCGCTCCAGGTTTCTGATGTGTCGCGTGTCCGGACGCAAAACCGGTATCCACTTTTGCCGGGTACGCTCTGGACGCATCACACCGCCTCGGCGCCAAGATAGGACTGCACGACGGCGGGATCGCGCACGACGGATTTCGGGCGCGCCCTCGGCGATGGCGACACCGTGATCGAGAACGAGCACGCGGGATGCGAGCGCCATCACCGCGCGCATCACGTGCTCGATAAGAAGGATGGTCACGCCGTCGCGGTTCAGCGATTGCAGGATCGCGACCATCCGGTCGGTTTCGGTCGGCCGCAAACCCGCCATGACTTCGTCGAGCAACAAAAGCTGCGGCTCGGTCGCGAGAGCGCGGGCGACTTCGAGGCGCTTGCGATCCGGCAGCGTCAAAGTCGAAGCGATCCGATGCCGCTTGTCGAAGAGTTCGAGTTGCGCCAACAGCGCCCGTGCCCGCGTCCGCGCGCAGTCGACATTGCGCCGATGCAGCAGCGCACCGATGATCACGTTGTCCTCGACGCTCAGCGCCGGAAACGGCCTCACGATCTGGAAGGTGCGGGCGATACCGCGCCGGCAGATGGCGTCGGCCGGCAGCCCCTGGACCGCTAAGCCTGCGAAGGTGATCGAACCCGCATCCGGCGCCATCGCGCCGGCGATCATGTTGAACAGCGTGGTCTTGCCGGCGCCGTTCGGGCCGATGACGGCGAAGATCGCGCCTTGCGGCACCGCGAAGCCCACCTGATCGACCGCGACCAGGCCGCGGAAGCGCTTGCTCACGCCGTCGAGTGTCAATAGCGCCGTCATTTGTCGGCCTTTCCGACGCCGAGCCGGCGGGCAAGCGGCGGCCATACACCGTTGGGCAGCGCCACGATCACGATCAGGAGGCAGATGCCGTAGAAAACCTGCTTCGCTCCCGGCAGATCGAGGCCCGACGCGGTCATGGCGGAGCTGAGCGTTTCGGCGAGGCCGGTCAGCACGAAGGCGCCGACAATCGGACCGAACAGCGTACCGATGCCGCCGATGATGGGACCGAGAATGATCTCGATCGAGCGGGAAATGCCGAACACCTGCTCGGGAAACAGGTTGTTGTAGAAGAACGCGTAGAACACGCCGGCGAACGAGGTGACGGCGGCCGACGTCATCACCGCATACATTTTATAGCGGAAGGTATCGATGCCGGCGGCGCGCGCCGCCTGCTCGTCCTCGCGAATGGCGAGCCAGAAATAGCCGACGCGGCTGCGCAGGAGAAAGTGGCAGAGCGCAAACACCGCCACGGTGGCGCCGAGGATGACGTAATAGAACATCGTCGGATCCCCGCGCAGCCGCCACACGTCGTTGTGCGCATATTGCTTGACTGGCAGAAACAGGCCGCTCGAGGCGTTGACGAAGTTCCAGTTGTCGAAGCCAATGCGGACAAATTCGGCGAAGGCGATGGTGAGGATGGCGAAATAGACGCCGGTGACGCCGAAGCGAAAGGCGAGAAACCCGATGATCGCCCCGCCAGCCGCCGCGACGGGAATAGCCGCCAGCAAGCCGAGCCAGGGACCGATCCCGAACTGCGTGAACAGAATTGCTGCGAGGTAGCCGCCGAGCCCGAGATAGAGCGCGTGCCCGAGCGACAACTGCCCGGCAAAACCCATCATAATATTCCAGGCCTGCCCTGTGTAGGCAAAATACAAAATGATAATCAGCACGGTGAGAAGATAATCGCCGACGATCCACGGCGCCGCGAGGAACGCCGCCATCAGCAGCGCAAGCAGAAGGACGCCACGCGGCGACAGGTCTGCGGTCAGACGCGCGATCATGCCAGCGTCCGGCCGAGCAGGCCTTGCGGCCGGAACAGCAGCACCAGCACGAGAATGCCGAAGGCGAACATGCTCTTGATCGACGGCGTGAACAGCAGACCGGCGAGCGCTTCGGTGACGCCGATGAGCACGCCGCCGAGAAGCGCGCCGGGCATCGACCCCAAACCACCGGTGATGACGATGACGAAGGCGAGAAGCGTATAGCTCGGCCCGAGCATCGGGGTGGCGTCGATGAGCAGCACTAGCATCGTGCCTGCGGCGCCGACGCAGGCCGTGCCGATCCCGAAGGTGAGCGCATAGAGCCGCTTGACGTCGAGCCCGACCACGAGCGCCCCGGTATGATTATCGGCGCACGCGCGGATCGCCTTGCCGGCGAGCGTAAAGCGAAAGAACGCGAACAGCATTGCGGTGACGACGACGGCCGCGGCGCCGGCATAGACCTTGGCGGCGTCGACGATCATCGGGCCGATCTCAAAGCTTTCGTAGCCGTAGGCGGTCTGCACCGATCGCGCGTCCGGACCGAAGATGATCAGGAGCGCGTTGGTGATGATGAGCGCCAGCGAAACAAGCAGCAGAAACTGCGAATGCTCGGGCCGGGTGACGAAGAGATTGATCAAGCCGCGCTGCAATACATAGCCGAAAACGAACAGCACCGCCGCGATCGGCACGAGCAGGATCAGCGGATCGAGATGGAAGCCGGTGCAAAGCACGACGGCGATGAACATCGCGATCGTCATCATTTCGCCATGCGCGAAGTTCACGACGCGCACGACGCCGAAGATGACCGACAGGCCGAGCGCCATCAAGCCGTAGACCAGGCCGGTCAGCACCCCGCCGACGGCGACGTTCAGATAAACGTCAAACGACACAACGCTTTTAACCGCGGCCCTGGTAGGACGGCATCGGCCATTCCGGCTTGCCATTGGCGGCTTCCGTCGGCGCTAGCGTCACGAGCTTGCCGCCGCGGTTCTGGAAGGCGCCACCCTTGACCTTGTCGTTCTGGCCCTTGGCGTCGAACTGGATGCCGGGTCCGATGCTGACATTGTCGGTGATGTTGGTTGAGCGGATGGCATTAGCCAAAGCCGTCGGATCGGTCGAGCCGGCGCGCTTGTAGGCGTCAGCCGCGACCAGCAAAGCCTCGAAGGTGAAAATGTGGTTGGTGTTCAGGTTGACGTCCGGCGCGGCCTTGGCCAGCACGGCTTCGACCACCGGCGTCAGCTTCTTGTGCGGGTCGTACCAGGGGGAAAGCGAGATCGGGCCGTCGGAGAGCTTGCCCAGCGTCTTGATATATTGGTCCTCGTACCAGCCCGGCCCCATGCTGAATACGCCTTGCGGCGTCCAGCGCTGCTTGACGAGCTCGCGGGTCAACAGCATCGCGTCGTTGAGTCGGCTGACCACGAGCAGTGCGTCGGCGTTGGTGGCCTTGGCCTTCGCTACTTCGACGGAGAGATCGCGAGCCGCCGGATCGTAAGCGATTTCTTCGGCGATCGTGTACGGCAGGTCAAACTTCGGCATGATGGCGCCGATACCCTTGGCCATCGCCGTGCCGTAGGTGTCGTTGACGTGCATGAACACCACGGTCTTCGGCGCCGCGCCGGTAATGGCGAAGATTTCCTTCTGCGCCGCAAAAGCATCGCCGAGGATCATCGGCGCGGTCGGGAAATTCCGAAACACAAACTTGTAGCCCTGCTCGGTGATTGCCGGCGCCGCGGCGATATTGATGACGAGCGGAACGCCTTTCTGCTCGGCCACCTGGGCGATGGCCGTCGTCTGCCCGGAATCGAAGGCGCCGATCAGAAGCTGCGCGCCGTCGCCGATCGCCTTTTCCGCACGCGCGCGCGCCGTGTCGACGTTCGATTCCGTGTCGGCGTTCATGATCGCGAGATCGGGCAGGCCCAGCGACTTCAAGATCGCCGGTGCGATATCGACGCCGAGCTGGCAGCTTTGGCCGATGCCGGCCTGCAGGCCTGAGCGCGGCAACAGCACACCGACCTTGAGCGGCCCGCCTTGCGCGCGCACGATGTTGAACGACGCGACGCCCGCCACGAACGCGGCAGCGCCAGCGGCAAAGCTACGACGGGTCAGGCGGATGGCATTCGACCGGGATTTCTTTGGCATAGCGAGGTCCTCCCCACGGCTTTTGTTGTCCAGCTTAAACCCATGATGCCGGACTTTCTCGAGCGGCCACAAGTTCGAAAGTGTCGCGACTGGATGACGCCGCAGCCGCAAGGGCTGCCGGCACATATCGTTGACCTCGACAACAATTAGCGTCAATACGAATTTGGCCGCAGCCCCGGGGGAACCGGGCGAGGCGAGCAGCGGCGGGGAGGATGGTCAAGGTGGCGGGGACGAAGAGCCGCGAACGGTCAGCCTCAGCGTTGCCCAACACAGCACCGAGGCGCCGCAGCGCGCGCCCGCCGCTAACGCTCGATGTCCTCGACACCCATCTCGGTTATTTCGTGCGGCGGCTGCAAGTCTGGGTTTTCCAGGATTTGATCCGCGAACTGGCCAGCATCGAGATCCGCCCTGCGCAGTTCTCGGTGCTGGTCGTGGTCGGAGCCAATCGCGGGCTCTCGCAGGCCGAGCTTGCAGCCTTCCTTGGGATCGAGCGCGCGCGGCTTGCGCGCCTTCTGCACCGGCTCGAGGCGCGCGGCCTCATCCAGCGCATGCCGTCTGCCGCCGACGGCCGCCGTCATGCGCTGCAGCTCACAGCGCCGGGCCGCACGCTGCTGACGCGCGCCAAGGCGCTGGCGGCGCGGCATGAAAGGCGATTGATCGAGCGGCTCGGCGCCGAACGCCATCGGATCATACTGGACGCATTGCGCGATTTCGGATGAGCGCGGGGGGAACGCTCAGCCTGCGAGCATGTTCTCCACCGCCGCCGCGATGCGCAGCAGTGCGTGGTCGTGGCCGTTGCGCGCCAAAAGCATGAGCCCAGCCGGAAGCTTCGCCGGAAGCGGCAGTGAGATGCCGCAGAGATCGAAGAAGTTGCCGACCGAGGTGTTGCGCAGGAGCATGGCGTTGCGCGCAGCGAAAATCTCGGGATTCGCCAGCTCGGCGATAGTCGGCGCGACGATGCCCGTGGTCGGCATGACGAGGGCATCGAGCGCGGCGAGCCGCCGGTCCATGGCGCGCACCAGACGCTCGCGGGCATGAAGCATCCCGATATAGTCCGCCGCCGATACGGCGCAGCCGCGCTCGATACGCGCGCGGATGTTCGGATCGAAATCGGCGGCGCGCCGTTTGAGCCGGTCCTGATGGATAGCGCACGCCTCGGGCTGCACAATGCCGCCATAGGCATTGACCTGCCGCATCTCGTCGAACAGGGACACTGTTTCCTGCGTGACCCGCACGCCGGCCTTTTGCAGCCGCTCGATCGCGGCGGAAAACGCGGCGCTGACCGTTGCGTCCATGTTTTCGAGCGGGAAACCCTGCGAGACACCGAAGCGAAGGCCGGCAAGAGGCAAAGCTTCGAGCGGGGCGAAATCCTCGCCTGCAAACTCTTCGCCCGACATGACCGCGTCGGCTCTGGCGCAGTCGGCGACGCTGCGCGCCAGCGGCCCGACCGAATCGAGCGTAGTGCTCAAAGGAAAAGCGCCCGCGGTCGGGATGCGCTGGCGGCTCGGCTTGAAACCGACGATGCCGCAGAGCGCCGCCGGAATGCGCACCGAACCGCCGGTATCGCTGCCAATCGCGATCTCGCACATGCCGTCGGCGGCAGCAACTGCCGCACCCGCCGACGAGCCGCCCGGCACCCGCGCGCGATCGCGCGGATTGCCCGGCGTGCCGAAATGCGGATTGGCGCCGATCGCGCCCAAAGCGATCTCGGTCATATTCGTCTTCGCGATAATGACCGCGCCCCCGGCGCGCAGACGGCGCACGGCCACGGCGTCGGACTTAGCGGGTAGCGCCTCGTCGGCGAGGATTTTCGAGCCGGCGCGCGTCGGCTCGCCGGCAACGTCGAAAAGATCCTTGATGCTGACAATGGCGCCGTCGAGCGCGCCGAGCGATACGCCCTGCGCGGCGCGGGCGTCGGCGGCGTCGGCCGCGGCGCGGGCGGTCTCGGCATAGACCGTCAGGCACGCCCGCGCCCCCTCGCCCTTCGGATCGGCAATGCGCGCCAACGCCTGTTCGAGCCGGTCCCGGCAGGAGAGTGGTTTCATCCGAGCGCCCCGTCAGAGAATGCAGCCATCACGATACCGTTGCGAAACATACACCGATGCTGCCATCATCGCCGAACAATCGGTGCGATCAAGGAATGATGATGCCGGACGGAAAGCCGACATTTTGTTTCATCGGCTTCGGCGAAGCGGGCCAGGCTATCGCCTCAGGCCTGCGCGAAAGCGGCGTCGAGCGCATTGCCGCCTGGGACATCCTGTTTCCGCACACCGACGGCGAAAGGCTCAGGCGCAGCGCCGAAGCGATCGGCGTGCGCTGCGCGTCCTCCGCCGCCGAGGCCGTGCGCGACGCCGACATCATCGTATCGGCGGTGACCGCCGCGGCCAGCGTCGACGCGGCGCAGTCGGTCAAGGCGCATCTGGCCGGAAAGCCGTTCTTTCTCGACATCAATTCGGTTTCGCCCGGCCGCAAGCAGGAGACGGCAAAGCTCCTCGGCGGCGGCGCGCGCTACGTCGATGTCGCCGTTGTCGCCGCGATTTATCCGGCGCGGCACCAAACGCCGCTCTTGCTCGCCGGCGCCGATGCCGAGGCCGCCGCCGCAATCATGAAAGCGCTCGATATGCGCATGACGATCGCCGGCGCCGAGATCGGCGCCGCCGCCGCGATCAAGATGGTGCGCAGCGTCATGATCAAGGGGATCGAGGCGCTGACGCTCGAATGCTTCCTCGCCGCCGCGCGCGCCGGCGTGGTCGACGAGGTCGCGGCTTCGCTGAAGAACAACTATCCCGGCCTCGATTGGTCGAAGGTCATCCCCTACAACCTCGAACGCATGGCGAGCCACGGCGGGCGGCGGGCGGCGGAAATGGAAGAGGTTGCCGCGACCTTGCGCGAGCTCGGCGTCGAGCCGCTGATGACGGTAGCCACCGTCAAGCACCAGCGTGACATGGGTCAGATCGGCACGCAGCTATCGGTGCGCGGCGTGCTCAAGAAGGACCGCGCGGCGATGCTCAACGCCATCAGCGCGGCAGCGCGCGATCGGCATTGACCGTGAAGCCGTCGCCCTGAGGCCGTGCAAGAACTTTGAAAAAAATAACTGTCAAAGAAAATCAGCCGCGTTTGCGAATGATGTCGGAAAGATAGTTGAACGACGCCTTCGGCGTGCGCTTCTGGTTGGCAAAATCGACGCGGATGATGCCGAAGCGTCGGCTGTAGCCCTCCGACCATTCGAAATTATCGAGGAGCGACCAAGCGAAATAGCCGCGGAGCTTGACACCCGCGGCGATGGCGGTTTGCGCCGCGGCGAGATGTTCGCGGAAATATGAAACCCGCTCGTCATCGTGCACGGTGCCGTCGGCGGCGACGACATCGTCGAAGCAGGCGCCGTTCTCGGTGACGTAAACGTCCGGATTGCCGTAATGGTCGCGCAGCCGGACCAGGATCTCGGTGAGGCCGCCGGCGTCGATCGGCCAGCCCATCGCGGTAAAGCGCGTGCCCGCGGGCGCCGGGCCGTAGGCTACGCCGACAAGGCTTTGCGGCGCGTCGACCATATAGCCGGGTGCGTAGTAATTGAGCCCAAAGAAATCGACCGGCTGCTGGGTGATTTTGAGATCGCCCTCGACGATCAGCGGCCCGAACGCGTCGGCGAAAGCGAGCGGATAGGAGCCCTTGAACAGCGGATCGAGAAAGACGCCGTTCCAGAACGCGTCATAGCGCTGGGCGGCAAGGCGATCCGCTTCGCTCTCCGACGCCGGCCGAAACGGGGACAGGTTGAGTACAGTGCCGAGGCGAAAGTCGGCGCGCTCGGCGCGCAAGGCCTGCATCGCGCGGCCCTGCGCCAGATTCTGGTGATGGGTCGCCGCCAGCATATTCGACAAGCCGGTCACACCCGGCGCATGACCGCCGGTGCCGTACCCCAGCAGCGCATGGACGTTGGCCTCGTTGAACATCGCCCAGTGCTTGACGCGGTCGCCCAGCCGCCGGGCGACGATCCCCGCATAGTCGGCGAATTGGGCGGCAATGTCGCGGTTCACCCAACCGCCGCGATCCTGCAGTGTCTGCGGCAGATCCCAGTGGTAGAGGCAAAGCCAGGGGGTGACGCCGCGCGTGATCAATCCGTCGACAAGCCGATCGTAAAAATCGAGGCCGCGGTGTTCGATCGCGCCGGTGCCGGCCGGCAAAATGCGCGGCCACGCCGTCGAGAACCGGTAGGCATTAAAGCCGCCGCGCGCCAGCCATTCGACGTCCTCGACCCAGCGGTGATAGTGGTCGCACGCGATATCGCCGGTGTCGCCTGCCTTCACCCGCCCGGGCGTATGCGAATAAACGTCCCAGATGCTCTTGCCGCGGCCGTCTTCCTCGACGGCGCCCTCGACCTGATAGCTCGAGGTCGATGCACCCCAGACGAAATCCGCGGGAAATATGCTTTCTTCGGCCACACCGGAACCCGGACGCAATGCGCGCTGCAAGCCCAAAACGGCGGCGACAAACGGCAACATTCTTCGCCGCGACAGTCTCAGCATATCACCGCCGTCTCTTCCTCTCGGGCACCGCTTCGGCTGTTGCGTGAGCCGGCCTCGGTTGCGCTTCGTCGGCGCCTTTGGCTGCGGCACCGAGCGGCCAAGAACCGCTCATTTGCAGCCGCAGCGTCCAATATTCCCAGGTCCGCGTGACGACGGTCGGCATGACGTTGACGCCGCCGGCGAGCTTGACCTCGCCTGGACGCAACGGCGACGGCGCGCCGAGCATGTAAGCGCGCATCTGGTATTCGGCGTTCTGGCAAAGGAAGATCGAGCGCGAAACGAGCTCCTTCAAGCCGCCGCCGACCACGGTGGCGCCATGCCGCCGCATCAGCACCACCGAGTGCTTGCCGAGTGCACGCGCAAGCGACTGACCTTCCTCCGGCTTGACAACCAGGAGATTAGTGTCGCCGAATTCATCGTGCTGGTCCCAAAACGGGGTCTGTTCACCGATCGTGGCGCCGACGTGGAAGACGGGCACGATCGGCTTTCCGGCGACGCAAAACGGCAGCACGGAAGCGGCGTGGTTGTGGCACACCGCCATGACGTCGCTCCGCGCCTGATAGATGCAGCCGTGAATGACGCGTTCGGAATACCCCCGCGCGGTCTGCCGCTTCACCGGCTCGGAATCGAGCTTGTATTCGACGATGTCGTCGGTCTCGACCAGGAGTGGCGAGCGCGAGCGGGAAAGCAGGTACCGGCCAGGATCGGACGGGTGGCGCACGCTGACATGGCCGAAGGCATCGAGCACGCCTTCATTCGACAGGATACGGTTCGCAAGGACGAGTTCCTCAATGATTTCGGTCAAGCTATCCGGCACGATAAGTCCTCATATTGCGGCAGCGTCCGCCGGCTGCCCTCGGCGCGCCGGACAGATCCCGGCGTCACGATTGCGAAGTTCGCACGATTTAGCGGCGCACTCCATGCGAACTTCGAAAATGGCGGAAACGCGAGCAAGCTTGGCGTTCCGCGCGGCGATCGTGATGAACAAGCTTAAAAAGTTCGTTGCCGAGGCCGCTGGCCGCATGTAGGAGCTAGGGTGCGAAATGTCGGAAAGCGGCCAATGTCAAAGCAAGCAATGCGCGATGAGACCGAACGCCTGGTGAAGGAGGCGTTGGAACGGAAAACCGTCACTATAAAGCAGGGTCAGACTCGCATAGAGGCCAAATGCGGAAAGTGCGGAGCGCCAAATCGCGTTTCGGCCGCTCCGGGACAGTCTCGGGTGCAATATACCTGCAAGGAATGCGGCGAGAAGCAAAAGACATTGTGACAGCCGATCCAATCACCGGGATCGAAGATCATTGGGAATTCCGCGCAGGACGCGCTATCGTCTAAATTCAATATTGGAGATTGGGAATGTCTAAGGGCACCGTGAAGTGGTTCAACGCGCAAAAAGGTTACGGATTCATCCAGCCGCAGGGCGGCGGCAAGGATGTATTTGTTCACATTTCCGCGGTCGAGAGGGCCGGCCTCAGCGGTCTCAACGAGGGGCAGGTCGTCGAATATGAAGAAGTCGCAAACAAGGGCAAGACGTCCGCGGAAAATCTAAAAGTTCAGCGCTGACGCCCACCGGCGCGAACGAAACTGCTGAACGCTTGCCGCCAGCCCGCCACTGGCGAAGAGTTCGACCTCACGTTCGCACCATCCATTGCGATAGGCGGCTCACCAGCTCGGCGGCGGAATAGTCGCCCCTCGGCGCTGCCGCGCGTGCCATGAAAAAACGACGGCGGAGCTGTCGCAACTCCGCCGCCAATTCTGTTTACGTATCAAGTCCGTGCACGTCTCTTGATACGTATCAAGTCCGTGCACGTCTCAGGTCTATGCGGGTCTAGAGGGCTGTCGTTACCGCTTTGACCTCGGTGTAATTGTGCAGCACCTCTTCGCCCATCTCGCGTCCCCATCCCGATTGCTTGTAACCGCCGAACGGCAGCGTCGCGTCGAAGACGTTATGGCAATTGATCCATACCGTACCGGCCCGCAGCCTTTTGGCCACCTTGTGCGCCAGCCCGCCGTCGGGCGTCCACACGCTGGCGGCAAGACCGTAAACCGTATCGTTGGCTTCCTTGGCGATGCGGTCGAGATCGCTGTCATTGCACGATTCGACCACGAGGACCGGGCCGAAGATTTCTTCGCGCACGACCTTCATGCTCGGCTTGGTGTCGGTGATCACGGTCGGCGTCACGAAATACCCGGCATTGCTGCTGCCTTTGGTGCCGCCGCTCTTGATCTTGGCACCATCCTTCTTGCCGGACTCTATATAGCCGGTGACCCGCACGAACTGCTCCTCTGATACCAGCGGCCCCATCTGCGTCTCGGGACCGAGCCCGGGGCCGAGGTTGATCGACTTGGCCACGTTCGTGATGCCTTCGAGCATCTGGTCGAACACCTTCTTGTGCGCGAACAGGCGCGAGCCGGCTTTCCAAGCGCCGGTCGCACTGCCGCCTTGACGCTGCCCGGTCGGCCACGTTTCTTTATGTTCAGTTCGATATAACGAAGCCACCAGCCATGCCGTGCGGTGACAAGGCCGGTGAGCGTCGGACGATTTATTTTACAATCAATGGGCTCTGCGACGGCCGAACCGATGTCCCCATGGCCAATGGAATATTCGACGCGCCGCCGCCGTCGCCGCTCTTGCCGGGAACCGGGAAGGCGTAGCCGATGATGGCCTTGAACAGCAGGCGGTCCGATCCCGGGGTGAAGCCGTAGCCGACGCCGAGTTCAACGTCGAGCGTATTCACCTTGAAATCGGTGACGGCAAACAATTGCTGGCTTTGTTGTTGCAGCGGCAGGAAATCGCCGATCTTGCCGAAATCGGAGTAATATTCGAGCCCGATAAATCGATCGTCGCCGAGACTGCGGGCAAGCCGCATCGCCGGCGCGAAATCGGCCTCGCCGGCCGAACCGAAGCTGACGTCCACGATCGGATTGACGATGAACTCCCACTGCGCGTTGCGGACGCCGACGATCGGCCGTATCTCGAGAGCCCACGGCTCCGGCGCGAATGGCGGCAGCTCGTAGCCAAGTTCGAAGTTGACGCCGTAGAAAAAGCTACGCTTGGCGGCGTCCGGCACCACGAACAGGCTGCGGATCTTGGCTCCATCCGAAAGCAATTCGCCCGCGCTCGTCACTGCAAATGGCAGATAGAAACCTCCCTCCCACCAGTCGGTTATCCCATACGCAAATTCGGGCGTGCCCTGAAGGCTGCGGTTTGACGTGAACCCGCCGGGGAATTCCGGCTGTGTCTGTCCAACCGCCGCGTAATTGAAGTGCTGCTCGTACGTCCACTGGCCGACCGCCGCGATCTCGGCGTTATAGACCTGAATCTCGTCGTGGACCTGATCGACGGCGAATGCAGGCAGGGCGGTGACCAAAGAAACCGCGACGACACTTGCCACCGCAAACCCGGCGGCGAAACGGCGCGGTTTCAAATCTCCATGCATGTTCGCATGATGCTCGACTCCGATGACATTTTGAAGCCCTCGGCGCGAAACGTCCTCACCTCTTATGCCAGCCGCTGCCGGCCCTACATTCCCGCCTGGATCGCGGCCACCCAAAACAATTCGGCGGCACCGCCTTTGCTTAAGGAGGTTGCCAGCGCGATCACGCGCTATCGGAACGGCGCGGTTTCCTACATCAAGCTGCTCGACGGCGGGCTGGTGGATAATTACGGCCTTTCCGGATTTACGATTGCAAGATTAACGGCGGAGACGCCGTATGGACCGCTGACGGCGCAGCAGGAGCCAAGGTCCGCCGCGTCCTATTCCTTTGTGGTTGATGCCGGGCGCGGGCCTTCGGAAGATTGGGCGCAAAGTCCGGAAGGTCCGACCGCTCCCGATATCGTCAGAGCCGCGGCCGACATGGCCATCGATTCAAGCGCCCATTCGAGTTTTACCGCCCTCGACTAAACCATGTCGGAATGGCGCGCCTCGCTTGTGCGCTGGCGTTGCGGCTTGGCGGCGACCGATCGGCAAAACTACGGAGCAGCCGCGAGAACGGGTTGTCGTGATCTCAAATTCTTTGTCGGCTGCATCAATTTCGAACAACTTGGCTCATTGCGCGCCTTGGCTCTGAATTCCATTGCGACTCGTTTCAGGCTGTCGCAGGGGGATGTGGAAACGCTGATTGCCGCGGGCCGGGATGGGCTGCGAACAAAATTCGACGTTTCACGCGTTTCTTGGCAGCATCGACGGACGCGTCCCGACCGCAGCTTCATCGGCGCCCCAATAAATCGACGGGTCGGCCTGGCGGCCTCAAAGCTGGGTGTTGTTTGGCTTAACCCATTTCGGAATAGCGAATAAGCGGCATGTCAACGGCCGCCGCCAACCCCTGTGCCGCCGGCAAACGCGATGCTATCAATACGCGGGTACAAGTTGCCGCCGGGGGCCTGCATTGAGCGCGCGCCATCTCGACATCAGCATCTGCGTCAACGGCGAAGACGTGTCCGCGCATGTCGATGTGCGCAAGACACTGGTCGACTTCCTGCGCGACGATCTGTCGTTAACCGGCACCCATGTCGGCTGTGAGCATGGCGCGTGCGGCACCTGCACGGTTCTGCTCGACGGCGACGTTGTGCGCGGCTGCCTCGTGCTTGCCGTGCAGTGCGACGGCGCGGCAGTGGAAACCATCGAAGGCCTGTCGGATTCAGGCGCCATCGCCGACCTGCAGCTCGCATTTCGCAAGCGCAATGCGCTGCAATGCGGCTATTGCACGCCCGGCATGCTCATCGGCGCACAGGAACTCCTGGCCAGCGGCCGCGTACCGACGCGCGCCGCCATCCGCGAGCATCTTTCAGGCAATTATTGCCGCTGCACCGGCTATCAGGCGATTGTCGATGCGATCGAGGCGGTGGCGCATGCGCGCAGCAAAAAGGCAGGCTGACCGTGAAGGAAGTGCCAAGCCGCCAACGCGCTGCGAACAGGCGGATGAGCTCGAAGAGCGGATGATGCGCGAACCGGGCGAACCCGTCGCTGCCGGGTCGACGCCGTTCTAAAGTCACCGTGCTCTAAGCGGCAACCGTGCTGAGGAAGCCTTCGACTTCAGCACGCAACTTCACGGTCGCGTTCTCTACTTCCTCGGAAGCGGCGAGCACCGTCTGCGCCGAGCTGCGCGTTTGCGTCACCCCGGTTGCGACATCGCCGAGCGCGGCGACCGCGGCCTTGCTGCCTGCGGCGGCGCTCGCGACATTGTGCGAAATTTCTCCGGTCGCCGCTTCCTGCTGCGCGATGGCGTCGACGACCTCCGACGTGTGCGAGTTGATGTCCTGCATCCGCTCCGTGATTGCGCGGATCGCGGCTACGGCGTCGCCGGTCGAATTCTGCACCGACAGGATCTCCTTGGTGATTTCCTCGGTCGCCTTCGCCGTCTGCACGGCAAGCGATTTCACCTCCGAAGCGACCACGGCAAAGCCGCGGCCGGCTTCGCCGGCGCGCGCCGCCTCGATCGTGGCATTGAGCGCTAGGAGATTTGTCTGCTCGGCGATATCCTGAATGAGCTTCACCACGTCGCCGATCCGCTGCGCGACTTTGGCGAGCGCGGTGATGTCGTCGTTGGTGGCAGTAGCGTCGGCGGCGGCGCTACGCACGATCTCGCTCGTCTGCCCGAGCCGCCGGCTGATCTCCTTGATCGAAGCGGACAGTTCCTCGGCGGCGGCCGCCGCGGTTTCGACGTTGGCCGAGGCCTCGTTCGATCCGTGCACCGCGCCTTGGGCGCGCTGCAGCGTGTGGCCCGATGTTGATAGCAACGACTTCGCCGCCGTCTTCATTGCCGCTGCACTCTGCCCGACGATCATGAGCATGCTCTCGATGCGGGCGCGAAAGGTGGCGATTGCCGCGTCGATGGCGGCGCGGCGTTCTTCGCGTTGACGCAGTGAATCGCGCTCCTTCTCGGCCGCACGCTGCCGCGTGACGTCGGTGTGCGTTGATACCCAGCCGCCGCCGAGCAAAGGACGCACGACCAACGCGATCGTACGACCGTCCTCGAGCTCCAGAGTTTTTGCCTCGGTGCGACCCTCGGCTGTCTGTTTCAGTACATCGACGACATATTGATCGGGGTCGCCGGCGAAAGTGCCGGCCTGCGCGCGCCGAATAAGAATCTCGCGCAGCGGGGTGCCCTTCCGGAAAATCTCGGGCGAGAGCTGAGACATTTCGATGTAGCGCGCGTTGCAGACAACGAGCCGGGCGCCGCCGTCAAACATGCTCAGACCCTGGGTCATGTTGTTGAGCGCGACCGTCATCGCCCGGTTGCCCCGGCGCTCGCGGACAAAGGCAAAAAGTGCGGCGATCGCCAAGGCGGCGAGCGCAAGCAGAGCAGATGGGCCAACGCCCACCGTCGTGGCGCCAACATAACTCAATATTCGAATGCCGTAGGGACCGAACAGAGCAAACCCGGCAATGCCGACAGTAATGACGCCCATCGAGACGACAAGGCCCCATTGGCGCGTGGCTTTAGCCAGAGCGTGACCGCGAAGCATGGACCGGCATCCATGTGGAGTAGATTGACATTATTCGATCAAGGGGTTGTTTTGACGTTAACAGATGGCGGCTCTCCGCGAGCAGGAGGCGGCGGTTTGACGTGGGTCAACAACGGCCGGCGCGTTTGCCGTGAATGGGGTAATGTGATGGAGGATGATATTAAATTTCGGCGGCCGGCCAGGATCCACGCGCGAATGAGCGGCATATATCGCGAGCACAGATGAAAATCGCCGACGACCAGCCGTCCGGCCTGACTGCCCTCGACCGCCCGAATTCCTATATCGGCCGCTCGGTGCCGCGGCCCAATCTGACGCGATTGACGCAAGGGCGCGGCCAATATGTCAGCGACGTGGTACTGCCGCGCATGGCGCATGTCGCCTTCGTCCGCTCGCCGCACGCGCATGCGGGCATCAAAAAAATCGACACCGCCGCAGCGAAGAAATCTCCCGGCGTCATCGGCGTCATCACCGGCGCCGAACTCGCCGAGGTGATCACGCCGTGGGTCGGCGTGCTCACGCACCTCAAAGGCATCAAATCGGCGCGGCAATACGCCATCGCCGTCGACCGCGCCTGCTGGCAGGGCGAAGCGGTGTGCGCCGTGGTCGCCGGCACGCGCGCCGAAGCCGAAGATGCCTGCGCGATCGTGCACGTCGAGTACGAGCCGCTCGTCGCCGTCACCGATGCCGAGACCGCGCTCGACAAAACCACCCCGGTCATCCATCCCGAGCTTGGCGACAATCTCACTTTCGAGCGCGCGCTCACCGCCGGCGATCCCGACAAGGCGTTCGCCTCCTCCGACGCCATCGTCGAAGCGACGTTCGTGTTCGGCCGCCATACCGGCGTCACCAACGAGCCGCGCGCCGTCGTCGCCGACTGGAACCCGGGTGAGGAGCGCCTCACCGTCTATCACGGCACGCAAGCGCCGCACATGACACAGGACATTTTCGCCAAACATCTCGATCTGCAGTCGGACCAGGTGCGCGTGGTGACCAAGGACGTCGGCGGCTCGTTCGGCATCAAGGTGCATATCTACGCCGACGAGATGGCGACGGTGGCGTTGTCGAAGCTGTTGCGGCGACCGGTGAAATTCGTCGCCGACCGCTTCGAGAGCTTCATCACCGATATCCATGCGCGCGATCACCGCGTGACGGCGAAGATCGGCGTCAAGACCGACGGCACCATCACCGCCTTCGAGATCGACGACCTCACCGGCATCGGGCCGTATTCGGTCTACCCGCGCACCAGCGGCATCGAAGCCAACCAGGTCGTCAATCTGGTCGGCGGGCCCTACACTTGCCCGAACTATCGCGCGCGCGCCCGCGTGGTGTTTCAAAATAAAAATGTGATGTGCCAGTACCGTGCCGTCGGGCACCCGATCGCGACCGCGGTCACCGAAGGGCTGGTCGATCTCGCGGCAGCGAAGATCGGCATGGACCCGGCCGAGCTGCGGCGGCGCAATCTCTTCGCCGACGACGCCTATCCGGCTGCCGGCGCCTCGGGCATCAAGTTCGAGAAGCTGTCGCATCATGCCTCGCTGGACAAGATTTTGGCGATGATGGGCTACAAGAAGCTGCGCACCGAGCAGGGGCAGGCGCGCGAGCGCGGCATTCATCGCGGCATCGGCTTTGCGTCTTTCATCGAAGTGACCAATCCGTCGGCGGCGTTCTACGGCGTCGGCGGCGCGCGCATCTCGTCGCAGGACGGCGCGACCTTGCGGTTCGACGCGACCGGCATGGTGTTTTGCCATTCGGGCGTCACCGAGCAGGGCCAAGGTGCAGAGTCGGTGCTGGCGCAATGCGTCGCGACGTCTTTCGGCGTTCCGATCGAGCGGGTGCGCGTCATCACCGGTGACACCGACAATACGCCGTACGGCGGCGGCACCTGGGCGTCGCGCGCCGCCGGCATCGGCGGCGAGGCGGCCTGGCAGGCCGGCAAGGCGTTGCGCGCCAACGTGCTGGCCGCCGCCGGCACGATGCTGCAAGCCGATCCGAAGGCGCTCGATATCCGCTCAGGGATCGTCGTCGACGCCGATAGTGGCCGCGAACGCCTGCCGCTCGAGGAAGTGGCGCGCGTCGTCTATTTCCGCCCCGATACGCTGCCGTCGGGCTTCCAGGCCGAGTTCGTGGTGACGCGCCACTACGTGCCGCGGGCCTGGCCGTTCGCGTTCACCAACGGCGTGCAGGCGTCTTACCTGGAAGTCGATATCAAAACCGGCCAGGTGACGCTGCTGAGGCATTGGTGCGTCGAGGATTGCGGCACGGTGATCAACCCGCAACTCGTCGACGAGCAGATCCGCGGCGGCATCGTGCAGGGCATCGGCGGCGCGCTCTACGAGCATTGCCTCTATGACGAGACCGGCCAGCTCCTCAACGGCAACATGATGGATTATCTGGTGCCGATGGCGGGGGAGATGCCGGACATCGACATCGGTCACGTGGTGACGCCGACCGCGGATTCCGAGCTCGGCGCCAAGGGCGCGGGCGAAGCCGGCACCGCCGGCGCGCCAGCCTGCATCATGAACGCCATCAACGACGCGCTCCGCCCGCTCGGCGCAGCCCCGCTCGTCGAGATGCCGTTCACGCCGGAGCGGGTGCTGCGCGCGCTGAGGAAGGTGTAATCCTGACCGTTCTTTTCGTCATTCCGGGACGCCGCGAAGCGGCGAACCCGGAATCCATATTCGCAGACGCTGGGGTTATGGATTCCGGGCTCCTCGCTGCGCGCGGCCCCGGAATGCCGGAGTCCATGCGCCGACCCTGCTTGTCGTGAACACGCCGCTCCTTACAATGTGCCGCACGTAGCAAGATTGAAATTTCACAAAGGAGAGAACGCGGATGGCTGGCGACAAGCGGGCGGGATACAAGCTCGCGACATATCGAACAAAAGAGGGTCCGCGCGCGGGTATCGTTGTCGGCCAGGAAGTTTTCGACGCCGCAAAGCTCACCGGCAAGGCCGCCTACACAACGGTCGCCGGCATCCTCGCCGACTGGAAGACGGCCGAAGGGGCGCTGAAGAAGGCCGCAGCCACCGCCAAGAGCCGCGCCAAACGCCAGCCGCTTGCGAAAACCAAGTTCCTGGCTCCGCTGCATCCGCCGACGATTTTTTGCGCCGGCGCCAACTATGCCGATCATGCCGCGGCGATGGCGCGCAAATCGGGCCAGCCGGAGCCGCGTGACCCGCACGAGCAGGGATTGAAGCCGTGGCATTTCATCAAAGCAGCGCGCACACTCGCCGATCCGGGCGCGACTATCAAAGCAACCCATTACGCCAAGGAACTCGACTGGGAGATCGAGCTTGCCGCCGTCATCGGCCGGTCGGCCAAGGACGTGCCGAAGGAAAAGGCGCTCGCCTATGTTGCCGGCTATACGGCGGCCAACGATCTTTCGGCGCGCGATCGCGGACGCCGGCCGGGCGTCGAGGCGACCTCTTTCTTCAAGATGGACTGGAGCAAACACAAGAGCTTCGACGGCTCCTGCCCGCTCGGTCCCTGGATTACGCCGGCGAGTGACATTGCCGATCCACAGAATCTCGACCTGAAGCTGTGGGTCAACGGCGTTCTCAAGCAGGATTCCAATACCCACAAGATGCTGTTTACGCTGGCCGAGCAGATCGAGCAGCTTTCGATCAACATGACACTGCATCCCGGCGATCTGATCCTCACCGGTACACCGGCGGGCACCGGCGCCGAAAGCGGCGAATTCCTCAAGGCCGGCGACGTGGTGAAAATCTGGATCGAGGGAATCGGGGAGTTGAGCAATAAGATTGCGTAAGTACACATCCCCCCGGCAAGGCGGGGTAGGGTGAGACGATAGCGAGTGAGGAGATGCCGGAAAAATTCGTCGCCAAGATTGCCGACTTCAAGGACGGAGAACGCCGTATCGTATTCGTCGGCGACAACGAGATCGGCGTGTTTCGGCACGAGGGTGAGTTCCACGCCTACAGCAATTTTTGCCTGCATCAGGGCGGCCCGGCCTGCGAGGGGCTCACCATCGCCAAGGTCGAGGAGCGCCTGCGGCCTGACATGACATCCATGGGCCTCTATTTTTCGGACACCGAGATGCACTTCGTCTGCCCCTGGCACGGCATGGAATACGATATGAAGACCGGCGAATGCGTGGCTGACCGGCGCATGAAACTGAAGAAGTACCAGGTCGTGCAAAAGGGAGACGATCTCTATGTCCTCGCCTAGACGCGCCGCCAAAGATGCCCTCCAGCGCGCGGCAACGGCCGCCCGCGGCTCTCGCCCAAAAGAACCGCCGGCGAAGGCGAAAGCCGCGAGCGCCTCGGCCGACGCAAAGCGCCTTGCGGCTGCGTTCGAGCGCGGCATCGCCGATGGCAAATTCGACGTCGTCAGCGCCGAAGCGCTGCAGGCGCTGATGGCCGCTTCGTGCCGGCTTTATACGGCGCGCCGCGAAGCCGGCGAGCAATTCACGCCGGTCGCGAGGAATTCGCTCTCCGCCACCGACGTGATGGTGACGGCCAGCGGACTATTACGCGCCGCCGACCTTGCCGCCTTCGAGCTCGGCATGTGGCAAGGCTGGACCGGAAGGTAAGAGATGACTCGTCATTGCGAGCCAACGGGTCCGGCCCGAAGTGGCCGGCCCAATGACAAGCTCCGCAATACAGCTCTTGCAAATAATTTGGATTGCTTCGTTGCTTCGCTCCTCGCAATGACGGTGGGAGAAAATTCATGGATCTGATTTCCGACCGCGGCCGCCGCGTCACCGTCGAGGAGCTCAACACCACCCGGCTCCTCGCCCACGCGCGCAAGCAGGCGCACAAACGCGGCTTCGACGACATCCTCATCGTCGATGTCGACGCCCACCATTACGAGAACGAGCACTACGACGAATTCCTGCCGTTCATGGAAAACGACGTGCTACGCCAACTCACCATGTCGGGCCGCAACAAGAAGCAGCAGCCCGGCATCGTGCCGATCCCGACCGGCTATCAGGACATGGGCGGCCGCGTCACCCGCTATCCGATGCGCTCGACCGAGAAAACCGACGACGGCAAGATCCGCGACGTCCAGCTCGGTCACCGCTGGATGGACGCGATGGGCGTCGACTATTCCTGCCTGTTTCCCACCGGCATGCTCAATATCGGCCTGCATCCGCAGAAGGAAATGGAGGTCGAACTGTGCTGGGCCTATAATCGCTGGCTCACCGAGAAGGTGATGCCGGATGCGGGCGGTCGGTTCTTTTCGCTGTTGTGCCTGCCGTTTTGCGATCCGGCTGCGGCGCTACGCCATGTCGAGACCTTCGGCGACCGCAAGCATGTCGGCGGCTTCATGGTGACCACCGTGCGCTCCAACATGGGCGTGCACGACAATGCCTACATGAAAGTGTATCGGGCGATGGAGGAGCGCGGCCTCGTGATCGCCTTCCATTCCGGCGTGAATTGGGGCGAGCCGGGCTTTGCCAGCTGCAACCGCTTCATTTCCGCGCATGCGCTCGGCTTCACCTGGTACAACGTGCTCAACTGCACCAACTGGGTCGTCAACGGTATCGGCGAGCGCTTCCCCAAATTGCCGGTGATCTGGATGGAATCGGGGCTGGCCTGGATTCCGTTCCTGATGCAACGGCTCGACCACGAATACATGCTGCGGCCGTCGGAATGCCCACTGTTGAGGAAAAAGCCGTCGGACTATATGCGCGAGATGTTCTACTCGTCGCAGCCGATGGAGATTCAGGATTACGACGCTATGGAGACGACGTTTCGCATGATCAACGCGGAAACCCAGCTGCTGTATTCCTCCGACTATCCGCACTGGGACTTTGACCTGCCGTCAACGATCTGGGACCTGCCGTTCCTGTCTGAGAAGGGCAAGCACAACATTCTCGGCGGCACCGCCGCGCGGCTGTTCAAGCTGCCGCCGCGCAACGAGAAGCAGGAAGCGAATTTGAGGAAGTTCGGCAATCTCGTCGCGGGCTAAAGTAGGCCGCGCGCGGTCAAATCTCGAGGTTAATCTCGCGGTTAAATCTCGACTTGGCCGCCGAGCTCAATGACCCGGTTTGGCGGGATGCGGAAGAACTCCGTCGCGGGAAGCGCGTTACGATGCATGGTTTCGAACAGCCGGCGCCTGATCGCACTTATATGCGAGTTCTTATCCGCCACGATCGTCACCCGCCCGACGAAGAAGGACGTATCCATCATGTTGAAGTGGATCTGCTGCGCGCGGCACTCGTCGAGCGCGCGCGGAATGTTCGGCTGTTCCATGAAGCCGTAGCGCGCGACGACGGCATAAAAATTATCTCCCAAAGGCGTCGCTTCGATGCGCCGTTTCGGCGCTACACGGGGCGCGTTGTCGGTCACCACGTGCAGCAGCACGATGCGTTCGTGCAGCACTTTGTTGTGCTTGAGATTATGCAGCAGTGGCACCGGCACGACGTCGATCCGGCTGGTCATATAGACGGCAGTGCCAGCCACCCGGGTCTTGCCGTGGACCTGGCGGATAAAGTCGGACAGCGGAAAGGTGTCGCGCTCGAGCTTGCGTAATAGCGCGGTGCGGCCCTGCAGCCACGTGGACATCAGGAAAAACACGATCGCGGCGACAACGAGCGGGAACCAGCCGCCATCGAAGACTTTCATCATGTTGGCGGAGACGAATGCGAGGTCGACCACGCTGAACAGCCCGGCGACCGCGAGACTCAGCGGCAGGCTCCAGTTCCATATTTCGCGCATGGCCAGGAACATGAGTACCGAGGTCAAAAACATGGTCAGCGAAACGGCGATGCCAAAAGCCGCCGCCAGGCTGTCGGAGGAGCGAAAACCAAGCGTCAGCCCAAGTGTGAGCGCCATCAGCGTCCAGTTTACGAACCCGATATAGATCTGGCCGTAGCCCGCCGCCGACGTCTGCACGATGTGCAGCCGCGGACATAATCCGAGCTGTATCGCCTGCCGGGTCATTGAAAACGCGCCGCTGATGATCGACTGGCTGGCGATGATTGTTGCAATCGTCGCCAAAGCGACCAGCGCCACCTGCAATCCGGGCGGGCAAAGTGTAAAAAACGGATTGCCGCCGGCGCCGACCGCGCCGTCGACGACGATCCCGGTTTGGCCCGCATAGTTGAGCACGAGCGTCGGCAGCACCAAACCGTACCAGGCGAACCGGATCGGCCGGGGTCCGAAATGACCCATGTCGGCGTAAAGCGCCTCGGCGCCGGTCGCGCACAGGAATACCGCCCCGAGCGTGAGGAAGCCCACAAAACCGTGCCCCAGCAGATACTCGAAGCCGTAGCGCGGATCGACGGCGACGAGCACACGCGGATGGCCCAAAATTCCAACAATTCCGAGCAGGCCGATCGTGACAAACCATATCGTCATGATCGGGCCGAACAGTTTTCCAATCCGCTCGCTGCCCATGGGCTGGAGGGCGAACAAGCCGACCAGGACCAACGCCGACAGCGGCACGATGTAGGGAGCGATGCTTGGCGCCGGCATCTTGAGGCCTTCCAGCGCGCTCAAAACCGAAATGGCCGGAGTGATCGCACCGTCCCCGTACAACAAAGCCGCTCCAAGCAGCCCGATGATGATCACGCCGATGCGCTCGCCGTGCTTGATGCCGAGGAGCGACATCAGTGCCAAGATTCCGCCTTCGCCGTCGTTGTCGGCGCGCATGACCACCGCCACGTATTTGATGGAAGTGGTTATCAAAAGTGTCCAGATGATCAGCGACAGCATGCCCACCGCAACCGCCGGCGTCGCGCCGCCCGCCCAATCGAGCGCGGTTTTCAGGGTGTAGAGCGGGCTGGTGCCGATGTCGCCATAGACGACGCCGAGCGCGCCCAGCATCATGGTCCCGAGGCTGCCGCTCGGCAGGCTCGACTTATCGGCAACGGTTATCCCGGTCGTCATTTTTCGTTTCCGGCATTGAGGACGGGGAGCGTCTTGGCCGAGGACCCGGGAGTTTCGACGCCCCGCGCCTCGTTCGCAAGCACTGCTATGCGACCGGGCCGTTACGCCGCATTGGCTTTAATCAAGCCGCTCCGGGTCGGATGCGGATAGGAAGGTGGCCGCGGCAAGCAGGCTTAAGGCGCCGCAAGCCCGAGCGAATTGAGATAGCTGCCGTTGACGCGGCCGTTCTCGAACTTGGCAGCCTCCAGATAAGCGTTGAGGATCGCCAGCGCCTCTTGGCGCGGCGGTAGCGAGTCCGGGTTGAGCGTCTTGACATCGCCACTGCCGGCATCGGCGATCAGGTCCCATCCGGCGGGCTTGGGAATCGAGACCACGGCCGTGCCGGTATCGAGACTTTTGTACGGCCAGAACACCCAGCCGATGCCGAACCGCTCGTTTAGCCCGCGGAATGCCGCGTTCCAGCTGTCGTCGTATTCGCCGGTCTCGCCGATGACCACCGGCACTTTCCAGCGATTGCTGAAATTCACGTAACTCTGCACCGCGTCGCGCGTCGGCTTGGCCCAGAACTTGTGGTAGCTATAAGCGGCGTTGGCGTCGAAAGGCCGGTCGAACACGGCAAAGCTCGTGCTCCATTGCGCGCCAGCGAGCAAGACCAGATGATTGGTGTCGACGCTGCGAATCGCGGCCACGATCTCGCGGTAAAGCGGCTCTAGCCGCGGATTGAGGTAATCCTCGTCGCTATAGGGCGAGATCGGTTCGTTCAACAGATCGTAGGCGAGGATGGCCCCCTCGTTGCTATAATGGGCGGCGAGCGCGCGCCACAGGGCGACGGTGAGCTGCCGGTAGCGCGGCACGTAGAACGTAAGCGGAAATCCGGTGCCGTCGTCGTGGTTGACCCCGGTCTGCCCGCCGGGGGCGGCGTGAAGATCAATGATGACGCGCAGCCCGGCCACCCGGCACCATTGTACCAGCCGGTCGAGAAGATACCAGCCCTGCCCTTTGAACCAGTCTACGCCGCTGTCGTCCGACTCGACGAAAAGCCGCCAATGCAGCGGCACGCGCACGGTGTTGAACCCGGCCGCCTTAATGAAGCGGATATCCTCTTCGGCGATGAAGCCTTCGCGAAATTCGGTCCAGAAGCGCGCCGCCTCCTGCGGCCCGATCAGCGCCTCGATGACGCCCGCGATTTCCGTCGGTGCACGCGCACGCATGAACTTGAACATATAGCCTTCGGGAACCAGCCAGTTGCCAAGATTGATCCCCTTGACGTCGAAGCGGTCGCCGTGACCGTCGACAAGGCGCGTTCCCTCGGCATGAATAAAATCGCCCGGTGCGGCCCAAACGGGCGCAACCCCGAAGATCAGGAACACGGCAAGCAACAGTGCACCGCAGCAATGCAAATGACGGCAAACTCTTTCGCCGAAAGCGCTTGCACCGAAAAAGCTTGCGCCGAAAAAGCTTTTACCACGAACGCTGGCATTGAGAACGCGCATAGAAACAGTTCCTTCAGGATCGACTCTGCCAATCCGGATTGAGCCGGCAAGAAAGCGCCGACGCTTCTTCCTGAAGTGAGATTTTTCCACCCTCGCGCCGCAGGCTACTAAAATGAATAACTGTCGCCAACGAAAATCCGGCGGGACCAGTGCAGCCGCGTCCCGCCGCCAATATTAAGGCCAATCATTCGATGTCCGGCATGCCTTTTTTCCCTGCTTTTCTCCTCGTCGCGGCGATCGGCATTGTCATTGTTGCAACGCAGTCGCGGCGACTGCATCCGTTTCTCGCGATAACGTTCGTCGCGCCGGCTTTCGGCCTCGCCGCCGGACTTTCCATCGGTCTTATGGGAAAAGCCTTCGGCGCCGCATTTTCGCAAGCGATCTATTCACCGGGGCTGGTGATCGTCGGCGCCGCCCTTGTTGCCGCTCTCGCCGAAAATGCGGGAGCGACCGATCGGCTCACGGCGGCGGTCGGTTGCTGGCGAGGCTTCGTCGGATCGGCGAAACTAGCCGCATTCCTCGGCCTGATCGCCGGCGTCGGCGCGTCGCCGGCAACCGCGATGGCGCTGCTCTCACCGCTCGTTCCAGCGATTGGCGGCGGAACGGGGCAAAAGCGCGGGACCGCAGCGCTTGCGCTCGCGCTTGCGATTTCGGCGAGCCACGGTCTCGTGCTACTGTCGCCGGTCGTCATCGCGGCTGTGGCCATTCTTGATGCGCCATGGGGCCGCGTCGCCTTGTTCGGTCCGCCGGTGGCGGTTTTGTCTGCCGCGTTCGGCGCGGTTTGGTCACGATATTGGGCGGGACGGCAGCCCATTCCCGGCACCGCTTCGCCGGCGGATTTGCAAGAGCTCGCCCCGATGGCGCAGAAGCGAAGCGCCGGGTCGGCGATCGTGCTCCTCTTGGCGACGTTCATCCCGCTCCTGATGCTAATCGTGCAATCCGTCGGCTCGTTTCCGAGCGAACCGCTCGGCGGCGGCACGTCGCGAGAGCTGGTGTTGGGCGTCGGCCGCCCGCTGATCCTTTTTCTGGTCGCTGTAGGCATCGCAGGCATCGGCTTCTGGCGGACGATCGCCAAGCTTCCGGCAAATTCCGCCTTAGCCGATTCCACCTTCGCCGACTCCAGCTGGACCGCGCGCGTCCTTGGTGGCGTCGCCGGCATCGTGCTGACAGTCGGCGCCGCCGGCGGATTGCAGCGGCTCTGCCAGGAGACCGGGATGGCTGAACTTGTCGGCGAGCGCCTGCTCGCGTGGCACGTCGGTGCCGCTTTCGCGCTGACGATCCCGTTCCTGATCGCGGCGGCGATCAAGACCTTGCAGGGCTCGTCGCTGGTCGCGGCCATCACAGCCGCGGGCATGGTGCAGCCGATACTCGTTTCGCTCGGACTGAGCGGAGAGAGCGGAAAGGCGCTCGCTGCGCTCGTCGTCGGCGCGGGCGCGATGACTGTCTCGCATATCAACGACGAGTTCTTTTGGCTGGCCGCAAACGATGCCGGTTTGACCCCGCTGCGCGGCCTCGTGAGGTTCACGGTTGGAACGCTGCTTCAGGGTTTCGTCGCCGTAGCGGCGCTGCTCGTTTTATCGGTGCTCGCGGCCGGGATCTGACCCGCGCCACTCTGCCCCTTCCCACGCAAAATACCGTTGCCGGCCGCTTGAACCGGCTAGCGTCCGTTCGCGACACAATCTTGCGAGGACTTCAGCAGCGAAGGCCGGCGATTGGGGAGCGTGCCATGAACAGCAACGTGAACAGCACCATAGCGATGCACAGTCTGCCGCATGAATGCTTCGTACTCGTGTCGACGGACGGGTTAAATCGCAGCATCGCCGCTTGGTCGATGCATTACGGGCCGGCTGGCAGCTCAAGGATCAGTTTCCGCAGCACGCGCGCTGACGCTGTCCGCTTACGCGGAAAGAGCGGACAGGCTGCGCCGCGGCACCCAAGGCCCGGCCAGGCCTGGATCCGGTGAAATCAAGGCGGACATTTTGGCTTGCCAGGCGGGCCGCAAGGCGAGTATTGGCTGGCCATGGCAAAACCTAAAGTCACCTTCAAGATGCAGCGGATAGCGGAGGGCGATTGGCAAATCGTCGCGGAGTATCCGGGGGCTGAAACGCGTTACATCAAAGGGCTGAAGAGTAAAGCCGAGGTCGACGAATGGCTCAACGGCACCCGCCGCATCGACTGGCTGAGATCGCAGGGCTACGCGAAATAACGCGCCGAAGGGACCGCCGGATCATGGTCCAGACTGAATCGACGCAGCCCGCGAAGGGTCCTGCCCGCGACCAGGAAACGGGCAAAGATCGCCCGACGCCAAAGGCCTTCAAGATTGTCATCTATACGATAAATCTGCTGCTGATCTTCGTCCCGTTCGGCGGGATGCTGTATTTCATGTTCGATCCGGATGCGTTTGACGCGTTCCTCAATTGGCTGGTGAGGATGTTGTAGGCGCCTGGCGCAAATGCAGTGTCCGCACCTTTCGGGTCGTTGGGTGCTGCGCCAACTCATCGCGCTCAGGGTAGGTGGTTCGTGCTTGCGGTTCTGTTGTTCGGATGCTGGACCCACAGCGTCGTTGCGCTCGGCTGTTTCCGCAGACTTACCGTTTGCTCAACGCCGTCGCATGGTCGTTTGAGGGCCTGTGGCTGGTGCTCTTTGTTGCGCTGCTGATTGACAGGCTCAAACGTGACCTCGTGACGCGGGGCGGTCACGGTTGCTCTGATAGCTATCCGTAAACGTTTGCCCGATTTCGACATTCTTGCCGTTGCTGCCCAACGGGGCACCGAAATCCGCGCTTGCCATCAGCTTGCGGAGTTCACGGGACATACGCCGAGCGCACTTGTAGGTGACGCCTAACTGGGCCGCCAATTCTTTGGCGGCTACGCCGTGGCGTGTGCGGGTCATGAGGTACATCGCGAAAAACGCACTCGGTTAGGTTCGCGCTCGATCTGTGGTAGATCGTTCCCACGGCCAGGTAAATCTGATGGCCGCAGTATTGACAGACGAAGGCCCGGCGCTTGGCGAGACGATAGAATTTCGAATCGATGCGGCAGCCGGGACAACAATTTCCGTGCCGCCATGGTTCGCCTTCATGAGCTTGGCCAGGCAGACCGCATCGGGTAGATAACCTGAAATTGTTTGAAAGTGTGGGCTCCGGACTTCAAACGTTAATTCTCTCTACCTGAAACGCGTGACCCTGTCGTCGACGCTATCGGCCGCGGCCTAGGCCGGCGCGACGGCGTAACTTCTTCTCGAGACGTAACAGCCTCGGTCCGGGGTGGCATAGCCATTCCGGCGCGTTCGTGTCCAGATCGCAGGTTTCCTAGTCGCATTCCCATTTTTCGGCCTGCTTACAGCCCATTACCGAGCATCGAAGCTTTCGATCGGGCCTAGGTACTCTGTCCGAGGCTGGTCACTTTGCATGTGCGAATGCTCCGCGGACCAATAAAATAGATCCCGACAACGCATTCGGTTTGAACACGCCGACCGATGCTGATAAAATAGCTGGCATAATTAGAAAGCCGTCAACGGACTCGCATGGCGCGCATTCTCCAGGTCACGCTCAACGGCCGCGCACGCAGCGATGCGGTGTCCGATGCCGTCTTGTTGCTGGATTATTTGCGGGAAATCGCTGGTCTGACCGGAACGAAAACAGGCTGCGACGGCGGCGAATGCGGCGCTTGTACCGTGCTCGTTGACGATCAGCCGCGGCTGGCATGTCTCACGCTTGCGGCGACCGTAGATGGACAAAGCGTCGAAACGGTTGAGTCGCTGATAAGCGACGGGCGCCTATCCGCCGTGCAACGCGGATTCCATGAAAAACTCGGCTCGCAGTGCGGTTACTGCACCCCGGGATTCATCATGGCGTCTGTCGGGCTGTTGCGGCGGAATCCGCGACCAAGCGAAGATGAGATCCGCGACGCGCTTGGTAGCAACATTTGCCGCTGTACCGGCTATGTGAAGATTATCGAAGCTGTGGTTCACGCGGCGGAGCTGCACGGCAGGGGCGCCGCGCCATGAACGAGATGGTGCCGGCGCATACGATCGGCGGTTACGTACCGTTGGTGGACGGACCGGAGAAGGTTTCGGGACGAGCGAAATATACGGCCGATTTGATTGTGCCGGGCATGCTCGCCGGACGCATTTTCCGCAGCCCCTATTCGCATGCCGAAATATTGCAAGTGGATGTCTCCGAAGCGACAAAGCTGCCGGGGGTGAAGGCGATCGTAACCGGCGCGGATTGCGACAAAGGGTTCGGCGTGCTTCCGATCGCACGCACCGAACATCCGCTGGCGCGCGACCGGGTACGTTACCGTGGCGAGCCGATCGCCGCCGTCGCCGCAATCGACGACGCGACCGCCAAGGAAGCGCTGCGGCGCATCAGGGTGAAGGTCCGCGAACTGCCGGCTTATCACACGGCGCGCGAGGCTATGGCACCGGACGCCGTCGAGCTGCACAAACATCGGCCGAAAAACATCGAGCGCGACGTGTTTTTCGAGCTCGGGGATGTGGAGGCCAGCTTCGCCGCCGCCGATCTGGTGCGCGAGGGCATCTACAACTGCCCCGAGGTTTGCCAGAACCAGATGGAAATGCACGCCGCCGTCGCCGACTACGACGCCGAGCGCGATCGCATCACCGTGCACGCTTCGACCCAGGTCCCCTACTACGTGCACCTGATGCTGTCGCAGATTCTCAGCATGGACATGTCGCGCATCCGCGTGGTCAAGCCGCATGTCGGCGGCGGGTTCGGCTGCCGCACCGAAACGCTCAATGTCGAGTTGATTACCGCGCTGCTCGCCCGCAAAGCCGGCGGCTGCGTGCGCATGATGGTCAATCGCGAAGAGACGTTCATCACCCATCGCGGTCGTCCGGAGACCGACATCCGGCTCAAGCTCGGAATGCGGAACGACGGCCGTATTACCGCGGTTGAGTGCGAATGTATCATGCGCGGGGGCGCGCATTCGGGTTACGGTATTGTGACGATCCTCTATGCCGGCTCGATGCTCTACGCTATCTACGATCTGCACAACGTAAAATACATCGGCAAGCGTGTGCTCACCAACACGCCACCGTGCGGCGCCTTCCGCGGTCACGGCACCGTCGACGTCCGCTTCGCTTTCGAAAGCCTGCTCGACGACATGGCAAGCGTGCTCGGCCTCGATCCCTTTGCCGTGCGCCGCGCCAACCTGTTGCCGGGCGTCCCGATGTTTACCGACAACGATCTGATGGTGAACAGCTACGGCCTGCCGGAATGCCTCGATTGGGTCGAACGGGAAAGCGGCTGGAAGGTGCGCAAGGGCAAGCTGCCGAAAAGCAAAGGCGTCAGCAAAGGCTTGGGCATGGCGTGCTCGCACTATATCAGCGGTGCGTCGAAGCCGGTGAACTGGACCGGCGAGCCGCACGCGACGGTCAAGATCAAACTCGACTTCGACGGGTCGATCATCGTCCTTTCCGGCGCGGCCGACATCGGCCAGGGCTCCACCACGCTGCTCGCCCAGTCGGTCGCCGAGGTGCTCGGGCTTGATCTCGCGCGCCTGCGCGTCGTCACCGGCGACAGCGAAATCGTTCCGAAGGACAACGGCTCCTATTCCTCGCGCGTCACCTTTCTCGTCGGCAATGCCGCGATCGACGCCGCAAACAATCTTAAGGCGCTGCTGATCGCGGCGGCGGCGCGCAAGCTTGAGGCAAAACCTGACGAAATTGAATGCCTCGGCGAACTGTATCGAGCCGGTGCGCAGGACAAAGGTCTCACATTCAACGAGGTTGTCACCGAGGCGCTAAAGGATACCGGCACGATCACCGTGACCGGCAATTACTCGACGATCCCCGAATCCCACGGCGGCAAGAAGTACCGCGGCGCAGCGATCGGCGGCACTATGGGCTACAGCTATTCGGCGCAGGTCGTGGAAGTCAGCGTCGACGAAGAAACCGGCGTCGTCACCGTCGAAAAGATTTGGGTCGCACACGATTGCGGCAAGGCGCTCAACCGGCTTTCGGTCGAGGGTCAGGTGCAGGGCTCGGTATGGATGGGCATGGGTCAGGCGATGAGCGAGGAAACCGCTTATCACGATGGTCTCCTGCTCACGGCCAACATGCTCGACTACCGCGTGCCAACCATCCAGGATTCACCGCCGATCGAAGTCGGCATCGTCGAAAGCAACGATCCGCACGGACCGTTTGGCGCCAAGGAGGCCGGCGAGGGCTCGTTGGCGGCGTTCTTGCCGGCGCTCACCAACGCCATCGCCGACGCCACGGGGCTGCGCTTCAACGATCTGCCGGTGACGCCCGATCGGGTCTTTGCCGCGATCGAGAAGCGGGCGCGGGGCCGCAAGACCAGCGGCGGCGCGTAATGGAAATACTGCCGTCCTTCGAGCTCGTCCGCCCGCGGACGCTGGCGGAGTTGCTCGTCGCGCGTGCCGCGCATCCCGAAAGCCGCGTTCTTGGCGGCGGCACCGACCTCATGGTGAACATCAGGCGCGGCATTGTTGCCCCGCCGGTGCTTATCGATATCAACGGTGTCACCGAGTTGCGGGATATCAAGGCTGACGCTCGTGCGCTCGAGATCGGCGCCGCTGCCACGCTATCCGAGCTCGCAGCCCATCCCGGCGTCCTCGAGCACTATCCGGCGGTGGCACAAGCAGCGGGCCGTATCGCCGGCCCGACCCATCGCAACATGGGAACGGTCGGCGGCAACATCGCGCTCGACACACGCTGCATCTATTACAATCAGAGTGATTGGTGGCGCGAGGCTAACCATCATTGCCTGAAAACGACCGGCGAGATTTGCCACGTCGCGCCGAAAAGCCGTGGCGTGTGCTTCGCCACGTTCAGCGGCGATCTCGCGCCGGCGCTGCTTACGTTCGATGCCGAGATCGACCTTGCGGGTCCTTCGGGTCGGCGCGCGATACCGCTTGCCGATCTCTATATCGGCTATGCGCGCCAGGATGAGCCGGTGACGGAAACGCGCGGCGACGGCAAATATTTCCTGTCGCTGCGGCCGGGCGAGATCGTGACCGCGGTACGGGCGCGCAACACGCCCGGCCTTCGCTCGGCCTACGATAAAATCCGCATCCGCCGTTCCATCGAATATCCGGTCACCGGGGTTGCGGTGGCGCTACGGCGCCAAGGCGGCACGCTTGCCGATCTGCGCGTCGCCTTCACCGGCACAAACCCGCGGCCGGTACGGCTCGCCGGCACCGCGGAACTTTGCGGCGGCGCCTTGGACGCACGGGTGTTCGCCGGCCTCGACGCGCTGGTGCGCGACCAGATTATGGCGATGAAGACGACGTTCACGCCCGGTCATTACCGCCGCCGCGTCGCCGGCGTCTTGGCGCGCCGTCTGCTGCAGCGGCTATTCAATTCATAATCAATGTTGAACGTTGTGGCGGGCCTTCTCTCTATGACGACTACAGTTCCCGCAGCTTGAAGCGCTGAATTTTTCCCGTCGCGGTGCGCGGCAGGTCGTGACGGACGTCGATCCAGCGCGGATATTTCCATGGACCGGCGCAGGATTTCACATGGACGCGCAGCATTTCGATCAATCCGTCGTCCGGCGTATAGCCCTCCCGCAGCACAATGAAAGCTTTCGGCTTGATCAAACCGTCGGCATCCTCCTTGCCGATGACCGCGGCTTCCAGCACGGCCTCGTGCAAGGAGAGAACCGCCTCAACCTCGGATGGCGATACCCACATGCCACTGACTTTGAACATATCGTCGGTGCGCCCGCAATAATGGTAGTAGCCGTCAGTGTCGCGAAAGAATTTATCGCCGGTATACGTCCACTCGCCGGCAAAGGTGCGGCGGCTTTTGACGCGCTGGTTCCAATAACCCTCGCCGGCGGTCGGTCCACGCACGACCAGTTCGCCGATCTCGCCGTCAGCGGCTTCGATGCCGCGTTCGTCGACGATCCTGAGATCGTATCCGGGCACGGCCTTGCCGGTCGTGCCCAAGCGCACATCGCCGGGCCGATTGCTGATGAAGGTCTGGAACATCTCGGTCGAGCCAATGCCGTCAAGCAGGTCGACGCCCGCGACTGCGCGCCAGCGCTCGCCGAGATGGCGCGGCAACGCTTCGCCGGCGGAGATTGTAAGCCGCAAACGGTCGGAGCCGGCGCCGCGGCGCATGTCCTTATGCGCGAGTAACGAAGCGAACAACGTGGGCACGGCGTAAAAGATCGTCGGCCGATGCCGGCGCATGATCTCAAACACCGAGTTGGCGGTCGGCCGCTGCGAAAACAGCACTGTCGTGGCGCCAACCGACATGGGAAACGCCATGGCGTTCCCCATGCCGTACGAGAAAAAAAGCTTTGCCGCGGAGAACACAACGTCGTCCTCGCGAATGCCGATGACGCGCTGGCCCATCAGCCGCGCCGCCGCCATAAACGTGGTGTGGACGTGCTTGACCCCCTTGGGGTCGCCAGTGGAGCCGGATGTATACATCCAGAATGCGACCTCGTCGGAAAGCGTCGGCGCGACGAATTTAGCGGACGATCCCCGGGCCACGAGGTCGGCAAAATCGTGCACATCGCCTTCGGCAAACGCGGCCCGTTCCTCCGCGCTGGCATCGACGAGAATGATCGTGCGCAGCCGCGGCAGCCGATCGAGGATGGGACGCAGCGCCTTGGCGAGCGGTGCAGCGACGACGATAGCCGATGCCCGACTGTCGCTGAGGATATAGGCGTATTGTTCCGCCGTGAGCAGCGTGTTGAGCGGCAGCACCACGATCCCGGCACGCACGCCGCCCCAGAAAGCAACCGGAAAATCTATTGTGTCGTAGAGGAGCACGGCCAGCCGTTCCTCGGGCCGCAGTCCGAGATTTTTCAGCGCGGCCGCAAAGCGGCAAGTGCGCGTCTGCAGCTCGCCGTAGCTGAGCGAACGCTCTGCATCGATGAACGCAACTTTTTCGGAAAGCCCGCGCGCCACTGGCGCATCGACAAAATCCGCGACCGCGTTATACGCTCTACGCCGAAGCAGATCGTCCAACATGGCTCTATAAGGTCCTCGTTGACTTTGAAAATTACAAGAACTGCCGATTGATTAATCCGAGACGGCAGAGCGAGTAAAGGCGGTCGCGTGGACGACCCACATTATAATCTCTGCCAAACACTTAAAACATGCGTGCACGCCGACCCGTCGATGCCACAAGGAGGCAACCCAGCTCGGCGGCGTGGTGAGCCCGGCACAATCCCTACTCGGGATCGTGCCGGCCGAGAGACATCTTGAGATCGATGCCATGGTCTTGAATTGGGATATCGGATTCGTCCATGCCGGCCAGGATGGGCAGATTAAAGTCGATACCGTCAACTTCAGCCGCTATGGACTTCTCCACGGCAAGGTGCTGAGCGTCTCCCCGGATGCGATCACGCGCGACAAGCCACAAGGCAAAACCGTCAACGACAATAGTCAAGGAGCGGTGAATGCGACGAGCGAGCCGAAGGGACAGGAGCTGATCTATGCCGCACGCGTCTCGCTCGACCGCGCGCAAATGCTTGTAGACGGCCGCTTAATCAATCTGTCGCCTTACCTGCTGTCGCCACTGATCAAATATAGGCAGGAAAGCCTGCGCGAACGCTGACCGTTCAAATTCGCATGATTTTGCCGGAAGAATAGGACTATGAGCTTCGATAGCGGACATTCATCGGCGCAGTTATTATGTCTGAAAAAAATCTTTCGCTTCGCTTCAATGCTCGCCGCCCGCTTCGCGGGGAAGGATGAAGAAGGAGTGTAACTGGCGCTAGTGGACGACGGGTGGTGTTTAGAATAAGAGCCACAGCCTGGTTCATTGAATGCCCCAACACTTTCGGCAACCTGGTGTGGGCGCAACGGGAGGCAACACATGAAGCGCGAGAAATGGTTTTTGGCGTTTGGACTGGCCGCCGTGATCGGGCTCGGCGCATCGAGCCTGCATGCCGCTTCGATCATCGAGGAATGGGGCAGCGTGAAAGCACCGCCGACGCCGCCGCCGCTCAAAGAGGTGACGATCGACCCGAAGACGACGGCGCTCTTGATGCTCGATTTCGTCAACCCGATCTGTGGACACACGCCGCGCTGCGTCGCCACGCTCCCGGCCGTGAAGAAGCTGCTCGAGGGCGCACGCAGGAGCGGCACGATGGTGGTCTACACCAGCATTCCCAAAGTCCCCATCGCCGAAGTCGTGGCCGATGTCGCTGCGAACGGAAATGAGCCCTTCGTGCAATCGTTCATCGACAAGTTCCTAAACAGCGACCTGGAGAAAATCCTCAAGGATAAGGGCATCAAGACCCTCATCGCCGTCGGCGTCTCCGCGGTGGGCGCCGTCATGAACACGTCCAGCCATGCTGCGCAGATCGGATTCGACGTCATCGTTCCGGCCGACGGTCTCTCGGCCCCGGATACGTATTTCGAGCAATATGCGGTGTGGCAACTCACCCACGCGCCGGTCATTCCGCCGCATATCACATTGACTACGATCGATATGGTCAAGTTCTAGGGGTCGCGCGACCGTGCGCCGGCCTTCCCTTCGTCACCACCGGGCTTGACCCGGTGGTCCATCCTGACGTCCGATGAAACGACGCGTCACGGCGCGTCCATGCGAGCCTTTTCTTCCGAAAGGATTGCCGGTCATAGGCGGGCCAACGGGTCCGGCCCAAAGTGGCCGGCCCAATGACAAGCTCCGCCACGCCGTTCTTCGAACGGCTATGCCCGGCAATAATGACGACATGGAAAATCGCCCATTGGAAAATCGTCCATTGAACCCTTGGAAAATCGCCCATGATTTCGCTTAGAAAAAAATCGCCCGAAGAATTGCGCAGCTACCGCTGGCTCGGCCGCGACGATTTGCGCGCCTTCGGCCATCGCTCGCGATTACGGCAGTTTGGCTACGACCGCGACGATTGGGCCGGCAAACCGGTGATCGGCATCCTCAACACCTGGAGCGAGATCAACGCCTGCCACGGCCATTTGCGCGACCGCGCCGAGGACATCAAACGCGGCGTCTGGCAGGCCGGCGGCTTCCCCATCGAGCTGCCGGCGATGTCGCTCGCGGAGCCGTTCGTCAAACCGTCGACCATGCTCTATCGCAACTTCCTCGCCATGGAATGCGAGGAGCTGCTGCGCAGTCATCCGATCGACGGCGCGGTGCTCATGGGCGGCTGCGACAAGACCACGCCCGGTCTCGTCATGGGCGCGATCTCGATGGGATTGCCGGCGATCTACGTGCCGGCCGGGCCGATGCTGCGCGGCAACTGGCGCGGCCACACGCTCGGCTCCGGCTCCGACGCCTGGAAATACTGGGACGAGAAACGCGCCGGCCATATCGGCGAGAAGGAATGGAGCGAGATCGAGGGCGGCATCGCGCGCTCGTTCGGCACCTGTATGGTCATGGGCACCGCCGCCACCATGATGGCGATCGTGGAAGCGCTCGGACTGACGCTGCCCGGCGCCTCGTCGATCCCGGCGCCCGACGCCAACCATCCGCGCATGTGCGCCGCCGCCGGCCGCCGCATCGTCGACATGGTGTGGGAGGATCTGACGCCGCAGCGAATTCTTAGCCCCGCTGCGTTCGACAACGCCATCCGCGTGCACATGGCGCTCGGCGGCTCGACCAATGCCATCATCCATGTCACCGCCATGGCGCGCCGCGCCGGTATCTCCCTGACCATGCAGCGTTTTGATGAAATTTCGAAAGAAGTGCCGGTGATCGCCAACATCACCCCGTCGGGCAAATATCTGATGGAGGATTTTTTCTATGCCGGCGGCCTGCGCGCCCTGATGGCGGCGATGCGCGAGCGCCTCGATCTGTCCTGCATCACCGTCACCGGTGGCACGATCGGCGACAACATCGACGGCGCGGCCGTGCATCTGCCGGACGTCATCCACGCGCTCGACGCGGCGCTCTATCCCGAAGGCGCGACCGCAGTCCTCACCGGCAATCTGGCGCCGCGCGGCTGCGTCATGAAGCCCGCCGCCGCCGACCGGCGTTTTCTGAAACACCGCGGCAAGGCGATCGCGTTCGAGAATTACGAGCACATGGCGCGCGAGGTTGAGCGCGACGACCTCGATGTGACGCCCGATCATGTGCTGGTCTTGAAAAACGCCGGGCCCAAGGGCGGACCCGGCATGCCGGAATGGGGCATGCTGCCGATCCCGAAAAAGCTTCGTCGAAGCCGGCGTGCGCGACATGGTGCGCATTTCCGACGCGCGCATGAGCGGCACGAGCTACGGCGCTTGCATCCTGCACGTGGCGCCGGAAAGTTTCGTCGGCGGGCCGCTCGCTTTGGTGCAGACCGGCGACGAGATAGAGATCGACGTCGCCGCGCGCCGCATTCATCTGCATGTAGACGACGACGAGCTTGTGCGCCGGCACGCGGCCTGGACGCCGCCGCCGCCGCGTTATGCGCGCGGCTACGGCGCCATGTATTCCGCCCATATCGGGCAGGCCGACGAAGGCTGCGACTTCGACTTCCTCGAGGGCACGGCGCGCATCGCCGAACCGGAGATTCATTGACGGCCGTCATTTCGGGTCCGGCAGGGCGGAGGCCGGAACCCATAACCACGTGCGTTTGAAATAATACTGTGAGCATGATTAGCGGCGTTGGGGATCACGGATTCCGGGCTCGCGCCTTTGGGGCGCCCCGGAATGACGACAGGGGAGCTTTCATATGAAGATCAAACGGGCAGCGGCACCGGCACTTGTCATATGCGGCACTCTGTTGACGGCCACATTAACGGCCCAGGCGCAAAGCCCAGCGTTTCGGGTCGATCCCTACTGGCCGAAGCCGCTACCGCACAACTGGATCCTCGGACAGGTCGGCGGCATCTCGGTCGACGCACAGGACAATGTCTGGATCTTTCAGCGGCCGCGCTCGCTGACCGACGATGAAAAGGCCGCAACGCTCGATCCGCCGCGCGCCAAATGCTGCGTGCCGGCGCCGTCGGTGCTGGTGTTCAATCAGGCCGGCGAGGTGGTGAAGTCGTGGGGCGGGCCGGGCGAGAACCTCGGCTACGACTGGCCGCTTTCGGAGCACGGCATCCTGGTCGACGGCAAGGGCTTTGTCTGGCTCAGCGGCAACGGCAAGGGCGACAATATGGTGCTGAAGTTCACCACCGACGGCAAATTCGTCAAGCAAATCGGCAAAAGCGGACCGCTGACGTCGAGCGCGGATTTGAGCCAGTTCGGTCAGGTCGCCGCGCTCGAATTCGACAAGGAGGCGAACGAAATCTACGCCGCCGACGGCTACGGCAATCACCGCATCGCGGTGCTCGACGCCGACACCGGCGCGATCAAGCGGGTGTGGGGCGCGTATGGCAGACCGCCGACCGACGACGATTTGCCGGCCTACAATCCCAACTCGCCGCAATTCGCCAACCCGGTGCATTGCGTCGCGCTCGGCAAGGACGGCCTCGTCTATGTCTGCGACCGCGCCAACAACCGCGTGCAGGTTTTTCGCAAGGACGGCGGTTTCGTCCGACAGTTCGTCATCGATCCGCAAACGCGCGGGCCGGGCTCCGCCTGGGGCCTGGCGTTTTCGCCGCTCGACAAGAAGCAGAATTACTTCGTGCTGACCGATGGCACCAACGAAATGATCGACATCGTTCGCCGCAAGGACGGCACCGTCGCCGGCACCTTCGGCCGCTCCGGCCGCAACGCCGGCGAATTTCATTTCGTGCATGTCGCCAAGTTCGATTCCCGCGGCAATCTCTATACCGGTGAAGTCGATAGCGGTAAGCGGCTGCAGAAATGGGCGCCGGTGGAGTGATGTCATTATTCAGGGGCGCGCCATGGGCGCGAACCCGGAATCCATAACCGCGAACGATGAGGCAAAAGACTCTGAGATTGTTCTGCGGCGTCGGTGATTATGGATTCCGGGCCTGGCGCTTCGCGCCGTCCCGAATGACGGCTCACCCCGCCGGCAGCATCACCGCGCGGCACTCACCGAAGCCGATGCGCGGATAGCCCTCTTTCGCGCAAAAGCCGCGGAAGATGATCTCGTCACCGTCTTCAATGAAGCCGCGTTTCTCGCCACTCGGCAAAACGATCGGCTCGGCGCCGCGCGCGGTGAGTTCAAGCAGACTGCCCCAGCTCGATTTGTCCGGACCGGAAACGGTGCCGGAGCCGATGAGATCGCCGGTCGCTAGATTGCAGCCGTTGCAGGTGTGATGGGCGACCATCTGCGCGAAGGTCCAGTAGGTCATCGCGAAGGAGGTTCGGGTGAGACGCACCGGCGCGATACCGCCGCGCCGCATGGCCTCGGTCGCGACATACGCCTCGAGCGTGATATCGTAACCGCCACGTGCCTGATCCGCGGCGTCGGATAGATACGGCAACGGCGCCGGATCGCCTTGCGGCCGCGTGAACGCGGCGACACGAAATGGCGCGAGCGCCTCGGGTGTTACCACCCAGGGCGAGACCGTGGTGGCAAAATTTTTACCGAGAAACGGCCCCAGCGGCTGGTATTCCCAGGCTTGCACGTCGCGCGCCGACCAGTCGTTGAGCAGACAGAAGCCGAAAATATGCTCCGCGGCTTTACCGATCGGCACGGTTTCGCCAAGCTTCGTCGGCGCACCGATATACATGCCGAGCTCAAGCTCGAAATCCATATTCCGCGAGGGACCGTAGATCGGCACGGTTTCACTGCCCGGCTTGCGCTGGCCCTGCGGCCTTTTCACCGGCGTTCCGCTCACGCAAATCGAGGAGCTGCGGCCGTGATAGGCCACCGGCACGTATTTGTAGTTCGGCAGCAGCGGATTTTCCGGCCGGAACGCGCGGCCGGCATTGGTGGCGTGGAAAACCGAGGCGTAGAAATCGGTGAAGTCGCCGATGACGACCGGCAGGAGCATCTCGGCCTTGGCCATCGGCGCGAGATGCCGCTCAAGGCTCTTGTCGCCGCGATCGGCGCTCAGGCTCCGCGACAACGCCAGCCGCAACGCCGACCAGGCGGGCGGTGGAAGCGCCATCAGCGGATTGAGATTTGGCGCAGCGCACGCCTTGGCCGCCTCGGCGACGGGGTCACCCAACGACGAAGCCGCCGCGGCGATGTCGAGAATTTGATCGCCGATCGCGACGCCGACGCGCTGCGGCAGGTTCACGGCCGGACGAAAGACGCCGAACGGCAAATTCTGGATCGGGAAATCGCTGTCGGGGGCGTTGGCGCTTGCGACGAAACTTCGCCGCGCCGGATCGTGCGTCTCGTTGATCACGATCGTCGTTTCCTTGTGTGTCTAGCCGGACGCGCCCATCACGAGGCAACAGCGTCGCCGCGCGCTCCGGTTTCGCGCCGGCGCAAATTCTCGCCGAGACGCCGCTTGCCCTCGGCGTCGATGACGCGGGCCAGCTCCGAATGATGCGCCATCAGCTTGCGAAAGTCGGCAAGGTCGAGAATGAGTAAGGTCGAGGGCTTGGTGGTAGCGACATTCGCGGTGCGGACTGAATCCCCGAGTAACGCGAGCTCGCCGAAGAATGCGCCGACGCCGAGACGGACGGGGCTGGGTTCGACGTCCACTTCCACTTCGCCCGCGGCGATGAAATACATGCAGTCGCCGACCCTGCCGCGGCGGATGACGGCGACACGCTCGGGGATTTCCACCCGGCGCAGCATGTGGGTGATTTCCGTGATCGAGGTCGGATCGAGTGTCTGGAAAAATGGAACTTTGCTGACCAGATCCCAGGTCTCGATGAAATTGCGGCGCCGGCTCTCGGCGGCAAACCCGGTCGCCAGGATGCCGGTCCACAGTCCGAAGGTCGCGATGCCGCAAATCATCACCACCGAACCAAGGAGACGGCCCAAAGCCGTCTGCGGGACCTCGTCGCCGTAACCGGTCGTGGTCAGCGTCACCACCGCCCACCACAACGCCGCCGGCAGCGAACCGAACGCCACCGGCTGGCCCTCACGCTCGATGACATGCATGGCGGCCGAGGCGAGAAAGAGCACAATCAGGAACAGCACCAGAACGCTCGCCAGCGGCCTCGCCTCGAGCACGAACACACGTCCGAGCTGGGCAAAGCCGGGCGAGTTTTGGGCGAGCTTGAGCACCCACAAAGAGGCGAACAGCCAGGCGGTTTCGGGCTCCGCTCCGGAAAGAAGCGCAATTGGAACTGGAAATAGGCCCAAAAGATCGACCAAACCCGACGGCGAGAAAGCATGTCGCCACGCCGTTCCGGCAGCCACGGGGCCGCGAAAGTGGACCACGCTATCAACCGCAAAAAAAACGAAACAACACCACAGGCACACCATCAACCAGGCCCTGGTGATGCCCTGGAGTTCCGGAACGGTGAAAACCGTCATGGCGACGAGGCCGACGGCAAGGACCAGGTAACGGGCCAGACCCAAAGCGCCGACACGGCGAAGCAGTGCGCTATACTGCGCGAGATTGGAGAGGGCGCCCTGCGACATCACGCGTGCTTGGCCACCGGCGGTTGCGATCCTTGGCCTGTCCACGTTGGCAAATTACGCCGTCGGAGTTCGCATCTCCAGTCGAAATCGCTCGATAGACCGCCGATCGAGGCGCGGAGGGGACGATGCATTGGAGCGACCTTTTCAACAGCGGCGCGTCGCTGTTTATCGTGGCGACCGCCTCGACCAAGACGATGGTGCCGCTGCGCATCCTCGCTATCGTCACCAACTGCATCTTGGTCGCGTTTTACGGCTCGACGCACGCCTGGATACCGATGGGGCTGCAGGTATTCGCGCTGCCGCTCAACGCCCTTCGCCTTTATCAAATGATTCTTCTGATCAGGAACGTGCGCGAAGCGATCCGCGCCAAGCCGTCGCTGGACTGGCTCAAGCCGTTCATGGCCGAGCGTCACTTCAGGAAAGGCGACCTCCTGTTTGCGAAAGGCGAGCCCGCGGACCGGATGTTCTACACCATGACCGGCCGCTATGCGCTCGTCGAGCTCGGGATCGAGATCGAGCCCGGCCACGTCGTCGGCGAGCTGGCGATGCTGGCGCCGGATAATCGCCGCACGGCGACGCTCGAATGCATCGAGGAAGGCGACGTGCTCTCGATTACCTATGAACAAGTCCAGGAGCTTTACTACCAGAACCCGACTTTTGGCTTTTACTTTCTGCGTTTGGCGACGGCGCGGCTGTTCGACAATGTCAACCGGATGGAAGCCGAATTGGCGCGGCGCCAGCCGGTGGCTGCCGGCATCCCGGCAAATCCATGATATTGTTGCGGTTTGAGCGAATCGGGCCGGAAATACCATGATGCAGAAGCAGATCTCACGCCTGGAGCTCGCGAGCTATCTGCTGTGTCCCTCTCTGTTCGTGATGGTCGCGCTGATGGTCGCCGAAGCGATGCTTGCGGCGGCGACGACCTGGCTCGTCATCATGTCGGCTTCAAGTCGCAACGGCCATCCTGCTCAACGATCTGATCTGGATCCTCTCGCGCGTCCGCTTCCTACGTGGCCGGGGTGATGCTGATCTTCGCAGCCGTATAAAGTTCGATCGGCTGGTGCTGCGCGAAGGCGACGATGCCAACGTCGTTTCTTCGGTCTACGACGCGCTGCGCATCGTGCAGGCGCAGCCGACGGGGCGGATCAATGTCCGCGGCGGCAATGGCGCCGGTAAATCCTCACTGCTGTCGAGCCTCAAGACGGAGTTGCGGCGCCGCGCCTTCTACCTGCCGGCTTCGGATCGGCTCGCCTTTCAATTCACCGGCGGCGTTGTCCCCGTCGACGTCGAAGGCGACGACGAGGACGAAGTGGTCGTCGTCGCCGATGCGATGGACAAGAAGCTCGGCTTCTCGACCGCGAGCGGCAGCTCAAATCGCTCGAGGAAATCGTAACGCGACCGACGCGCGGGTCTATCTGCTCGACGAATGGGACGCCAATCTCGACGCGGCAAACAAGGCCAAGGCCGACGCGCTGGTCGAGGCGCTCGCCGGGCGCGCGCGGGTGGTCGAAATCTCGCACCGTGACCGCTGCGGCGTAACACACCGTTGTTGCGTCACGCTTAAAGCGCGGGACCATACTGTAGAGCGCAATCGCTTCAATCTGATTGTCAGTCTAGCATATTCTTGGAGCATGATTTTTTCGAAAAACCGGGTTCCACTTTTTCGGATCATACTCTAGGACGGCGGTGCGGCGAGCGTGATCCCAAAAACCTCTTTGAACCCGCTCGCGCCCTTGGCGGAAATCTTGAGCGCGCGCGAATCGCGGATGCGCGCGATCCAGCCCAGTTCGAAACAGCGATTGGCAAAGGCGGTGGCGAGCGCGCCGGCAAGATGCGGCCGCCGTTCGCTCCAGTCGAGGCAGGGCCGGCAGAACGTGCGGCGTCCCTTCCTGACCTCTTCGAGCCTTAGGCCGAAGCCGGACAGATGCTTCTCTCCGGAGCGGGTGAGCATTCCGCCGTCCTCGGTCAGCACGATGTGCTTGCGCCGCGTCATCGCGTCGGTCAACGCCACGCCGAGGCGGCCGGCAATATGGTCGTAGCAGGTGCGCGCCGTGCGCAGCCGGTCGTCGCCATGCCAGCGTGGCCGATGGCGCGCCGGTCCGTCGGCTGCGACCACCATGATGCCCTCGATCATGCGCGCCACCTTCGGCGAGCCGAGCCGGAAGTAGCAATGGCGACCTTGTTTGGTCGACGACAGAAGGTTGGCCTCGCGCAACATGGCAAGGTGCTCGCTCGTCGTCTGTGGCGATACGCCGGCGACGTAAGCGAGTTCGGTCGCGGTCAATGCGCGGCCGTCGATCAGCGCCAGCAAAATGTTGGCGCGCGCCGGATTGCCGACCAACGCCGCAATTTCGGAAACCGCCGGTTGAGACTCGTTCATGGCGAACAAATAGACCGACGGAGCAACCCGCGCCAGCCGCGACAGTTCGGAAATTGCCGAAGTAATGCCACCGCCGATTGGGCTCGGGACGATGTCGGCTTTTCGGCACCGGAACGGACACGAAGCAGAGGTGCCGTCAAATCTTGGGTTGTGACAGTTGTGCGACGGCTGTACGACGGTTGTACGACGGTTGTACGACCGAAGAATAGACAAGTTATTCATCTTATTATCGGAAAATGCGCCCACGGAAAGTTGCCGCGAATCGCGGCGGCCGTCGTCGCTCTGTGCATTGGATTGCATCGATGAATGTTCTTGCTTTTGCATCACGCAAAGGAGGGGCTGGCAAGAGCACCTTGGCTGCACATCTTGCCGAACACGTGCACAGATCGACGCGGCCATGTCTGCTCATTGACGACGATCCACAAGGCTCGCTTACGCTTTGGAATGAACTGCGCACCGAGTCTCCCCTACCCCTAAAGATCGTGAAACGCGGCATTGCTCATATTATCAAAAAAGCCAAGCGCAACGGCGCAGAATGGATTTTCATCGACACGCCCCCGAACAACTCGGTCAGCGTCATCGAAGCGATCGAGGCAGCAACGCTCGTTATAATTCCGTGTCGGCCCGGATTGTTTGATATCGACGCCGTGCAGGAAACCATCGCGCTCGCGCGGCAGGCGCGCACACCCTACGCCGTGGTTTTCAACGCCGCGCCGCCAAAACGCCAGGAGATTGAAGCGCCGGCGGTAACCTTGGCCCGTCGCTGCCTGGCGCAGCTGGAAGTCCCCGTCTGGGGCGGCCAGATCACCCATCGCGCCAGCTTCTCGCTTGCGCTGAGCGAAGCCGACGGCGTGAAGGGATACAATTCGGATCCCTACTCGACTGCCGAAATCAGCGGCCTGTGGTCGGCGATTGAAAAGTCGATCAAGGTCATCCACGGCGCACGCGAGAAAGCGGCGATGCATCGCGTCGCGGCTTAGCGTCGCCTCTCGCCGCCGGCAGCCTGCCATTGCTTTCATGTGTCAGCTATCGCGACAACACCGCGGGCAAGTCGCGAGTGCGCTTGAGCGGAACGTGTCCCAGCCTGTCGCGGTGACGGGCGCTACATCGCCACGATCGGGCGCGCTTCGAGCACCGGCTTGTGCTGGACGACGCCGGAAAACGCCGAGCCTTCCTTGAACCACGATGCCGGCGCCGGCTGGCCCCAGAGCGTTTGGCGGCGCGGATCGGTTAGCGACCAGCGAATCGGCGCGTGATCGGGATCGACCGTGAGGTAGTCGGAAGTGAAAAGCTCGATGCGGTGGCCGTCGGGATCGCGGATATAAAGGAAGAACGCATTGGAAATACCGTGGCGCCCGGGGCCGCGTTCCATATTGTCGAGATAGCCGCAGGTCGCCATCACATCACAGATGTGAATGATGTCGAGCACGCCCGGCGTCCATAGTCCGATGTGATGCAGTCGAGGACCGACACCGTTGGTGAAGGCAATGTCATGAACATTGCCCTTGCGGTGCATCCACACCGCCCAGAGTTTCGGATCGACGCCGTCGGTCTCGGTAAATTCGGTGAGCCGGAAGCCGAGCTGCCGGTAAAAATCATAGCTCTCCTGTACGTCGGGCGTGAAGCAGTTGAGATGATCGATGCGCTGGATGCGCGCGCCTCGATAGGCGGTATATTGCTGCAACATGCAATCCGCGTGATCCATCTGCGCGTAGAGGTCGAGCGGCATGCCCAACACATCCGCGGTCCGCAGGGTGCGGCCCTGGTGCGGCAAATCCGGGAACGACGTCGGCAGGTTGCGGCGGCCGAACCAGAACGCGGCGCGGTCGAGATCCTCTTCGCTTGCGAGCTTGTAACCGAGCGTGCGCACCTCCGCTTCGCGCGAGCGCCGCAGCACGACCGAGTGGTGGTTGCGCTCTTCGACGCCGCGCAGATAGAGCGCATCGTCGGTCTCGTCGCTGACCAGGAGCCCGAGGCAATCCACGTAGAATGCGCGCGAGCGGCCGAGGTCGCACACGCCGAGCTCGACGTGGCTTGCGCGCACAACGTTGAAAGGCGGGTCGAAAACCGGCTCGTGGATTGGCATGCGGACGGTCGCCGTTGACGGTTCGTGCGCCGACTTCTAACACATCGCGCGGACGGCGGAAGCCTGCCGGCCGCTGCCGGAGCAGGAGAATGCAGATGCGGCTTGCGAGTTACAATTTGCGCGGCCGGCCGAGCTTCGGCGCGGTCGTCGGCGACGGCATCGTCGATCTGCGCTCGCGTCTGAGCCGTTTTTCCACTCTCCTTGAGGTGTTTCGGGCCTATGCCCTCGATGAGGCAAAGGCGGCCGCCACAGGCGTACGCCCGGACGTGCCGCTGGCCGAGGTCGAGTTGATGCCGCCGCTGCCTGCGCCAGAAAAAATCCTTTGCATCGGCATCAATTATGCCAACCGCGAACACGACTACGACTTCGCCGAACCGCCGAAATATCCAAGCATGTTCTACCGCGCGCCGAATTCGGTAGTCGGCAACGGGCAGAAGCTCATCCGGCCTAAAATCTCAGAGCAGCTCGACTATGAGGGCGAGATAGCGATCGTGATCGGCAGCGAGTGTAAACACGTGCCGAAGGACCGCGCGCTGAGCGTGATCGCCGGCGTCACGCTCTGCAACGAGGGCACGATCCGCGATTGGATCCGGCACGGCAAGTTCAACGTCACTCAGGGCAAGAATTTCGATGCGACCGGCAGCATCGGGCCCTGGATCGAGACCGATGTCGACCTCACCAAGCCGTTGCACCTCGTCGTGCGCAAGAACGGCGAGGTTACGCAGGACGACACCACGGCGAACATGATTTTTTCCTTCGCCGATCTCATCGTCTACATTGCGACGTTCATGACGCTCAAGCCGGGCGATATCATCTCCACTGGCACGCCGGTCAAGAACGAACCCAAGAGCGACCCGCCGGTTTGGCTCAAGCCCGGCGACACCATCGAGGTCGAGTGTGCCGAAATCGGCGTGTTGCGTAATTCCGTAGCGGACGAAGCGTGACTGCGGCCGTGCGCGCGGCGTGCGTTATCGGCTGGCCGGTGAAACATTCGCGCTCTCCGCTCATTCACAACTATTGGCTCAAGCGCTATCGGATCGCCGGCGAATACCGGCGCGAGCTGGTGCCGGCGGAAGAGTTCGCGGCGTTTGTACGCTCGCTCGCCGCGCGCGGTTATGTCGGCGCCAACGTGACTGTGCCGCATAAGGAAGCGGCGTTCGCGCTATCGACGCCCGATGAACGGGCGCGCGCGGTCGGCGCCGTCAATACCCTCTGGCTGGATAACGGCGTTTTGCGCTCGACCAATACCGACGTCGAGGGGTTCCTGGACAATCTCGACGCCCGCGCCCCGGGTTGGGATCGGGGCGTCGACAAGGCGGTGGTGCTGGGAGCCGGAGGGGCAGCACGCGCGGTGATCCACGGTCTCCTCGCTCGCGGCATCGAGCGGATCGTGATCGCCAACCGCACGCTCAGTCGCGCCGAAACATTGCACCAAATTTTCGGCGGACGGGTCGACGTTGCCCGGTCGGACGAAGTGGGCGCGAGCCTCGCCGGTGCAGCGCTGCTGGTCAACACCACGACGCTCGGCATGCAAGGGCAACCCGGTCTCGCCGTCGACGTCACACGATTGCCCGGTCACGCCATCGTCGCCGACCTCGTCTATGTGCCGGTACTGACGCCGCTCTTGGGCGCGGCAAAAGCTCACGGTTTGCGGACCGCGGACGGGCTGGGCATGCTGCTGCATCAAGCGGTGCGCGGCTTTGCACTGTGGTTCGGAAAAACGCCGGAAGTTACCGCGGAATTGCGGATGCTGGTCGAAGCCGATCTTGGTTCCTCCCACACAAAACGCAGCCGATAACGCAGTTGTGTTTGCAGCAGCGCACTTGTGTTTGTCGCCGGCCAATCCCATCCGATAGCGTCCGTCTTCGCGTCTTGGCGAGAAGAAATCGGAGAGCAACGATGAAACACAGGACTATCGGAATTGTCGCCGGCGCGTTCGCCGCTTTGCTGGCCGTATCGATCGCCGCGGCGCAGGCTCCGGATGCCGTGCGCGTGCGCGGCACGATCGCCGGCGTCGACGGCAACATGCTGGATGTAAAGAGCCGCGATGGCGCGCCGATCAAAGTAAAACTGGCCGATGACGTCAAAGTCCTCGCCGTCGACAGAAAATCGCTTGCCGACGTGAAGCAGGGCGTCTTTGTCGGCATCACCGCCATGCCGCAACCGGACGGCACACAGAGGGCCGTAGAGATCCACATTTTCCCGGAGGCTCTTCGCGGCACCGGCGAAGGCCATCGGCCCTGGGATCTGATGCCAAACAGCACGATGACGAATGCCAACATCGACAGCGAAGTCACCGGCACCGATGGCAAGGAGCTGGTATTGAAGCACAAGGACGGCGAGACGAAATTTGTCGTTCCGGCGAATGTCGAGGTGGTGATGTTCGCTCCCGCGGCCGTCGCCGACCTCAAGCCGGGCGAAAAATCTTCATCGCGGCCGGCAAGAAGCTCCCCGACGGCAGCGTCGAGGCGCCGCGCATCGTCGTCGGCCGCAATGGCGTCAATCCGCCGATGTGAGGCGCCTTTGACCTGACGCCGTTGGTGGCGGCTGGCCTCTTGGCAGCTTGGAATGGCACGGCAATTGCTCGGTGTTGCCGTGTGCGATGGTTGGCGCCTGCAAAAGGCGGCAAAGCCGCCAGCAAGGGACAGGAGGTCGTCCATGACGCGAGCCGAACTCAGCGAGAAAATGCTCGGCATCAAGCGCGAGAAGGGGTGGAGCTGGAAGCATATTTGCGGCGAGATCGGCGGCATGTCGCCGCTCCTGGTCACCGGCGCCATACTCGGCCAGATGAAGCTGACGAAGCCGCAGGCGGCGAAGGCGGCCGAACTGTTCGGGTTGAGCAAGAGCGAGCAGGCTCTGCTCAACGAGGTGCCTTACCGCGGCACGCCGATGCCGCCGACCGATCCGCTGATCTACCGCTTCTACGAGCTGGTCATGGTCAATGGCCCGGCCCTGAAGGCGCTGATAGAAGAGGAGTTCGGCGACGGCATCATGTCGGCGATCGACTTCGACATGCTGATCGAGCGCCAGCCCGATCCCAAGGGCGATCGCGTCAAGCTCTCCATGTCGGGGAAATTCCTGCCGTACAAATATTACGGCGCCACCGGCAACGCCCAGGCTTACGGGCATAAGGAGGAATGACGCAGGCGCTCCGCGGCAACAGGCTTGATGCTCACCAGTGCGCGCGACAATGGCGGCGAAAATGATCGTCGGTCCAACACGCCGCGCGGCTGACCGGCGGACCCCAGAACGGCTTGCCGAAAACGCCCCCGATCACACCGCCGGCGACCGCGCCGACGGGACCGGCTACGACGAGCCCGGTTCCTGCTCCCGCGGCAGCGCCAACCCAGTCGGCGCGTGCGTTCGACGCGGCCATGGTGACAACGGCCAGCATATTCGCTGCCAAGATGAAACTCCGCATCCGCGCCATCCTGCCTTCACGACCAACCGCCGTCGCAGCCAAACTTCGGCACGGCAGCGGAATGCGCGAACGGTTGCATAAATTCGTGGCAAACGTCCGGCGGCTTTGCGGCCTGAACAGCGGTTCCGGTGATCTGGCTCACGTCAGTTGGCGATTAGGCGGCGGTCGATTTTTCCGATGCTTTTGACGCCGGTCAGCGCCATGCTGACGTTAAGCTCGTTGCGGATGATCTCAATCGCGCGCGTGACGCCAGCTTGGCCGCCGGCGCCGAGCCCATAAACGTAGGCACGACCGCTCAGGCACGCGCGGGCCCCAAGCGCGATGGCGCGCATGACATCTTGGCCGGAGCGGATGCCGCCGTCGAACAGAATCTCGATCGACGAGCCGACCGCCTCGACAATCGGCGGCAACGCGGCGATGGAAGATGGAGCGCCGTCAAGCTGACGGCCACCGTGGTTCGACACCACCAACGCCGCTGCACCTGTCTTTGCCGCCATGCGCGCGTCGTCGACGTCAAGGATGCCCTTGAGGATCAGCTTGCCTTGCCATTGATCGGCGATCCATTCGACGTCTTTCCAGCTCAAGGTCTCGTCGAACTGACCGGCAATCCAGTGCGACAGCGAATTGACATTCTCCATGCCGCGGACATGGCCAGCAATGTTACCAAAGGTTCGGCGCTTGCCGCGAGCCACGCTCAGCAGCCAGACGGGCTTGGTCGCCATGTCGACGATGTTTCCGAGGCGCCATTGCGGCGGAACAGTCATGCCGTTCTTGATGTCGCGATGACGCTGGCCGAGGACTTGCAGATCGACGGTGAGTACGAGGGCGCTGCATTTCACCGCCGCGGCGCGCTCGATCAGCGAACGAACAAAGCCGCGGTCTTTCATGACGTAAAGCTGGAACCAGAACGGCTTGTCGACCGAGGCCGCCACATCTTCGATTGAGCAGATCGACATGGTCGAGAGCGTGAATGGAATCCCCGCCGCGTGCGCGGCGCGGCAGGCTAAAATCTCCCCGTCGCCATGCTGCATGCCGCAGAGGCCGATCGGCGCCAGCGCAAGCGGCAGGGAGACAGGCTCGCCGAGAATCGTTGTGGCGGTGCTGCGGTTGGACACATCGACCAGGACCCGCTGGCGCAGATTGATGCCTTCGAGATCCTTGCGGTTGGCGTTGAGCGTTTGTTCCGCGTAGGAACCGCCGTCGGCGTACTCGTAGAACGCACGCGGCACGCGGCGGCGCGCGGCCTGCCGCAGATCCTCGATGCAGGTCATATTTTTCATGGTAGGCGTTTCCCCGTTCTCACGCCGTTCTCCGATAGCATAAAGTTCGGATAGAACTTCGATCTCGCGAGTGCGTTATTGACAATGCGAAGGCAAGCTGCGGGATTGGCACCATGACGGATGATGGGAACAAGGATCGATTGCGGCATGTCGATCGCGGCGATTTCCGGCCGGACGCTCGGCGCCGGGCCGGCAGGCGCGAGCAGGACGTGAAGGGCAAAAAGGCGCTCGAAGAGCAGCTCGACACGGGTTTGGAGGATACGTTCCCGGCCTCCGACCCCGTGGCCGTCACTCAGCCGCCGCACAGTCCCCAAGACCGCACAAGCCGTAAGCAAGAAAACGAGAAAGACGGGAACCTGCCCCTCGCCGATGCGTATCGCATTGAGCGGCAAGGCTATTCCGCAAAGTTACGGTGGACGGAGTGTTACTGGCGCGCGTAACATTACCAAACATTTTTTGAGGCAGATGACACCCGGATCGGGCTAATATCACCGCTTGTCGGCAGGCGGTGGGGATTATGGCGCGCAAGTATTTTGGCACTGACGGCATTCGTGGCCGCGCCAATGGCGTGATCACGCCGGAATTGGCGCTCAAGGTCGGACAGGCCACAGGTGTGGTATTCCGCCGGGCCGGCCAAGATCGCCATCGCGTGGTGATCGGCAAGGATACCCGGCTGTCCGGTTACATGATCGAGACCGCTTTGATCGCCGGTTTCACTTCCGTCGGCATGGACGTCCTCCAGCTCGGCCCGATGCCTACTCCCGCCGTCGCCATGCTCACGCGCTCCATGCGCGCCGATCTCGGCGTGATGATTTCGGCTTCGCACAATCCGTTCGACGACAACGGCATCAAGCTGTTCGGGCCGGACGGCTACAAACTGTCCGACGATGTCGAACACCAGATCGAAGCGTTAGTCGATGGCGACATGACCAAGCTTTTGGCAAAGAGCCGTGAACTCGGCCGCGCCAAGCGCATCGACGGCGTGCACGACCGTTACATCGAATTCGCCAAGCGTACGCTGCCGCGAAACCTCTCGTTGGAAGGCTTGCGCGTCGTGATCGACTGTGCCAACGGCGCCGCTTATCGGGTCGCTCCCGAAGCGCTGTGGGAGCTTGGCGCCGACGTCATTTCGATCGGCGTCGAGCCGGACGGCTTCAACATCAACCGCGAATGCGGCTCGACCGCGCCTGACGCGCTTTGCCGCAAGGTTCGCGAAATGCGCGCCGATATCGGCATCGCGCTCGACGGCGATGCCGACCGCGTTGTCATTGTCGATGAACAAGGTCAGTTAGTCGACGGCGATCAGCTGTTGGCGGTCATTGCTGAGAACTGGCACCAGGATGGCCTACTGGCTAAACCGGGCATCGTCGCCACGGTGATGTCAAATCTCGGCCTCGAACGCTATCTTCAATCGCTCGAGCTTTCGCTGGTCCGCATGCCGGTCGGCGACCGCTATGTGCTAGAGCATATGCGAGAGCACGGCTATAACCTCGGCGGCGAACCGTCCGGTCACATCATCCTCTCGGATTACACGACGACGGGCGACGGCTTCGTGGCCGCGTTGCAGGTCCTCGCTGTGGTGAAGAAGCGGGACAAGCCGGTCTCGCGGGTGTGCCACCGTTTCTCCGCCTTGCCGCAAGTGCTCAAGAACGTGCGCTATGGCAGCGGCAAACCGCTGGAGAATTCCAGCGTGCGATCGGCGATCGAGGACGGCGAACAGCGCCTCAACGGGCACGGTCGGCTGGTCGTGAGGCCGTCGGGAACCGAGCCGGTAATCCGCGTCATGGGAGAAGGCGACGACAAGGCTCTGGTTGAGGAAGTTGTCGACGGAATCGTCGACGCGCTGACCCAACACGCGGCCTAGAACGCCGTCGCTTCCGATTGAACCGATTGTCGGCTCCGGATCATGCTCTGGCGAAGCCTGCTCAGCCTCAGTCTCGCGACTTGAGAAATTGTGCGAACGCCTTCAACGTCATTTCCGAGACGTAATGTTCGATGCCCTCGGCGTCCGCCTCCGCCGATTCGGTGGGAACGCCCAGCGCGCAGAGAAGGTCGACCACGAGCCGGTGGCGGACGCGCACGCGGTCGGCGAGCCCCTGTCCCTTCTCGGTCAGGAACACGCCGCGATACGGGCGCGCCGTTGCCAGGCCGGCGCGCTTGAGACGTGAGATCGTCTTGACGGCAGTGGCGTGGGATACGCCGAGACGCCGGGCGATATCCGTCGGCCTTGCTTCGCCGGCACTGCCGAGGAGATCGGCGATCAGCTCGACATAATCTTCAAGCAGCGCGGTCGATTGGGCCGAGCGCGTCTTGCCAAAACGGCGTGCTTGCGTGCCCTCCGCGGGGAGCTTTCCGGAAGCGCGCCGGCGCTTAGCTTTCGTCGTCTCCGCCGCCGTCGGGGTCATTGGCTTCGCATCGGATGGGTTTCGACCGCACTCGGAACATACTTTACCGATCGTGTCAAAATGTAGCCGATGCTATATTTTGTAATATTGACGCCATATGACAACGTGGCTATATGTAACTATAGCTACATTTTGCAGTAAGTACATCATGTCCGCCGATATGGCCAATGTGAACGGTCGCTCCAGGGGATCGCTGTCGGAACGCACGGTCGCCAGCGCGCGTCAGATCCTCGCCGGAGAGCGCGGCGGCTGGCGTGCCTATGTCGTGTTCGCTGGCCCGGCGGTCATCGCCTCCATCGCGTATGTTGACCCGGGGAACTTCGCCACCAATATCCAGGCCGGCGCCAGATACGGCTACGGGCTGCTCTGGGTCGTACTGCTCGCCAACTTGATCGCAATGTTGTTCCAGGCGCTCTCGGCCAAGCTCGGCATCGTCACCGGCCGCAACCTCGCGGAAATGTGCCGCGACCATTTTCCTCAGCCGATCGTGTTCGGGATGTGGGTCGTGAGCGAGATTGCCGCTATGGCTACCGATCTCGCCGAATTCCTCGGCGGCGCCATCGGGCTTTCGCTTCTGTTCCACATGCCGCTGTTCGCCGGGATGGTCGTGACCGGGATCGTGACCTACGGCCTTCTGATGTTCCAGGCTTTCGGCTTCCGGCCGATCGAACTGATCATCGGCAGCATGGTGAGCATGATCGCGCTCTGTTATCTCGTCCAAATGTTCATTGTCCCGACCGACTGGATGTCGGCGGCCTTCCATACCGTCGTGCCGGAAATCGCCGATCCGCAGGCACTGCTGCTGGCGGTCGGCATTATCGGGGCGACCGTCATGCCGCACGCTGTGTACCTGCATTCGGGCCTCACGCAGGCGCGCATGCCGGTGCGCGACGATGCCGAGCGGCGCATGGTGCTGCGCTTCTCAAATCAAGAAGTCATCTTCGCACTCACCGTCGCTGGGCTAGTCAATATGGCAATGGTGATGATGGCTTCGAGCGCATTTCACGCTGGCCATCCCGAGGTCGCCGAGATCCAGACGGCCTATCACACGCTGACGCCGCTCCTCGGTGCCGGCGCGGCGGCAGTATTTTTGCTTTCGCTGATCGCCTCAGGAGTTTCGGCCTCGACGGTTGGAACCATGGCCGGGCAGATGATCATGCAGGGCTTCGTCGGCTTCAGCATCCCGATCTGGGTCCGCCGACTGGTCACGATGCTGCCGGCATTCGCCGTTGTCGCGCTCGGCGTCAATGCTACGAAGGCGCTCGTCATCAGCCAGGTCGTGCTCAGCATCGCACTGCCGTTGCCGATGGTAGCGCTCATCTTATTCACCGGCAGGCGCGATATCATGGGCGCCTTCACCAACGGCCGGGTCACCGGCGCGGCGGCGTTGATCGGCGCCGTCCTTGTGCTGGCTTTGAATTTTGTACTCATCGCGCAGGCATTCGGCGTGGAGATCCCAGGCCTGTCCGGCGCGGGCTGAAGATCAAAGCGGGCCGCAGCCAGTGGACGCGGGTGCAACCCTCTGGACGCGCGCCAGTAATAGAGGCTGCTGCTCGGCTACAAGAATAACCGGCACAAACCGCCTTTCGGCAGAGCTCAAATCAAAGAGCGAGGCCGCAGTCGCAGCCTCGCCCTGGATCATCAAACAGTCTTCAAATTCTCGGCGGCCGACTTGCCAGTCTTACGGTCCACCACGACCTCGAACGCAACCTTTTGGCCTTCACGCAGCTCACGCAAGCCTGCGCGTTCAACGGCGCTAATATGGACGAAGACATCCTTGCCGCCACCATCGGGCTGGATAAATCCGTAACCCTTCTGCGCGTTGAACCATTTAACCGTTCCGTTGCTCACGGGACACTCCTCTGTAGAATCAAGATTTCAGCCGCGCGAGATGCACGGCCCGGTTCGCTCGAGATTTTGGTGAAAGATCGTCAGTCAGGCGCGCTATCGTCGCTGCGTGGCCTAGTCGTTCGGCCGAAAAACTCGACCTCGCCTATTTAGCGAGAAGTCGTATTTTCCGCAAGGGTGGGACGAAGCAATTCGGTTGCAACCTTTTGCGTTTTTGCCGACGGTTGCGGGGTCAACTATTCGCTACGGGATAATCTCGCCGATCAAGCCGGCATCATACTGCGTGAAAAACAGGCGGCCGCTAGACATCGCCACGATGCAGCGCGCACCGCTCGCGGATGTTGGGATGTCATATTCGGCGATCATGGCGCCGGCTGAGTCCATTCGACCGATCCTGTTAGCGAAATTTTCAGTAAACCAGAGATCGCCATCGACCGTCGCCGTTACGCTGCGCAGCGAGGCGTTGGGCGTCGGAACGCCGAACTCGACGATCGTACCGTCGCCGGCGATGCGGCCGAGCGCATTGGCGCCGGTCTCGACAAACCAGATGCTGCCGTCGGGGTGCAGCGCCATTGCGCGCGGCTGGCTGTCGGGAGTGGGAATCGGGAACTCCGTCACTTCTCCATCCAACGTCATGCGGGCGACGCGGCCGCCACCTGCTTGGCTGAACCAGAGTGCACCGTCGCGCACGACGATGGACAACGGCCTGCTTCGAGGAGTCATGCCCGCGCCGAATTCGGTGACGCGGCCGTCGCGCGTCACTCGCGCTATACGATCAGCCTCACCCTCGGAGAACCAGATATTGCCGTCAGGCCCGAGAACGATGCCGTCGGGACCGGCTTTCACGGTCGGCACGGCGAACTCGGTGATCGCCCCGTCCAGGGTGATGCATCCGACGCGGTTGCCTTCCTTCTCGGTGAACCAGAGATTGCCGTCGCCGCCGACCGCAATACCGACTGGCATGCTGCCGGCGGCGGGAAGGGCGAATTCGCGGAACGTGCCGGCATCGGGATCGAAGCAGCCGATTTTCGACGCGCCGTTCTCACAAAACCACAGATTGCCGTCACGCCCTTCGACGGCAATGTAGGGCTTGCTGTCGGCCGTCGGAATCCTGTGCTCGCGGATAATGGGCTTCGCGCGTGGATGGATAGTGGCTGAGCGCATTGAAAGATTGCAGTCGGACATGGATCTAACCTTGCCGTGTTCGCTTTGCGCCGCTTGCGGCTTCCCAAATGCACGCTGGCGTCAGCGGCATGTCGAGATGTTCGACGCCAAGGTCACGTAGCGCATCGAGCACGGCGTTGACCACCGTGGGCGGCGCGGCAATCGTTCCCGCTTCGCCAATGCCTTTGATGCCGAGCGGATTGGTCTTGGCAGGAATCTCGACCATTTCCGAGACGATCGGCGGAAAGTCGTCCGCGCGTGGCATGCCGTAGTCGAGAAAGCTGCCGGTTAAGAGCTGCCCGGAGCTAGGATCGTAGATGATATTTTCGAAGAGCGCCTGACCGACGCCCTGGGCAATGCCGCCGTGAATCTGCCCCTCGCAGATCAGCGGATTGATGATCATGCCGAGATCGTCGACGGCGACGAAACGATCGATGCGCACGGCGAAAGTCTCAGCGTCGACCTCCACTTCGCAAACCTGGCATCCGTTCGGATAATTGGGGGCGCCGCCGGGCACGCCGGACCATGTGCCAACACCGTCGAGACCGAGACCGAACTTAATGACCGGTCCGGCGAGTGCAAAAAAAGCGCGCGCAACGTCGGCAATCGGCATCCTTTTGTCGGTTCCCATCACGGTGAACGTACCGGCATCAAATTCAATGTCGCCCGGCGCCGCCTCCATGAGCGCGCCGGCCATTTCCTTGCCGCGTGCGATGACCGCGTCAGCGGCAACGCGTAGGCCGTTACCGCCGACCAACGAGCTCCGCGCCGCAAACGTACCACGGCCGAACGCCACCTTTTCGGTGTCGCCCTGGATGTAATTGATCGCTTCGAACGGCACGCCGAGCCATTCGGCGACGAGCTGTGAAAACGCGGTGGCATGCCCCTGACCGTGCGAATGGGTACCGGCAATGATGGTCACCATGCCGCCGGGATCGAACCTGATTTCCATGCGTTCGTTGAAAACGCCGCCGAGCTCGATGTAGGGCGTCACCGCGCGGCCGCGCAGCTTGCCCCGCAGCTGGCTATCCTTGCGTCGCGCGGCAAAGCCTTTCCAGTCGGCAAGCGCCAGGCACGTATCCATCAGCTTCTCGAACTCGCCGCTGTCGTAATTGTGATGCGTCGGCGTGTGATAGGGCAGCGCCTCAGGCGTGATGAGATTGCGCCGCCGTAATTCAACCCGGTCTATCCCCGTGATCTGCGCCGCCCGCTCGACGAGGCGCTCGATCAAGTAGATCGCCTCCGGCCGGCCGGCGCCCCGATAAACCGACGTCGGCGCGGTGTTGGTGAACACCGCGTTGGTACTGAAATGCACGGTCTGCACGACATATAGACTGGGAATGAACATCAGCGACCAGAATAACGGCGCGGTCGCGGCACCCCACCAATAAGCGCCAAGCGCCTGATAGGCGGTCGAGCGGATGGCGAGGAATTTGCCGTCGGCGTCGATCGCAAGCTCGCCGTAGACCACCTGATCGCGGGCGTGGTTATCGCAGAGCAAACTCTCGCCGCGAGACGCGGTCCATTTAACCGGCCAGCCGCAACGCTTTGATGCCCATAGCACCAAAACATCGTCGGGATAGATATTGGCCTTCATGCCGAAGCCGCCGCCAACGTCGGGCGAGATCACCCTGATCTTTGATTGCGGGACATGCAGCACATCGGCCGACAGCGTAGCGCGCACGCTGTGCGGATCCTGCGACGTGGTGTAGAGGGTAAATCTCCCGTCCGAGGCATCGTAGACGCCAAGCGCGCAACGCGGCTCGATGGGATTCGCCGTGATGCGATTATTGACCAAGCGGACCGATGCCACGTGTTCGGCCTTGGCGAAGACGGCATCCGTCGCCGCTTTATCGCCGAATGCAATCGTCACGCCGACATTGCCGCCCGGGCAATCCTGCCAGATTTTCGGCGCCTGCGGCTGCGCCGCCCGTTCGAGGTCAACGACCGCGGGCAGCGGCTCGTAATCGACTGCGACAAGCTCGGCGGCGTCGCGCGCCTGGTGCTCAGTTTCGGCGACGACAAAAGCAACGCGGTCGCCAACGCAGCGGACGCGGTCGGCAAGTAGAACCGGCCGTGTGGTCGGGAAACCGCTCGGCCCGCCCCAGGATTCCGGCATGAAGAACGGCGGAATACCGCCGATCTTGTCGGCTACCGCATCGGCTCCGGTGAGCACGGCGAGTACGCCCGGCGCCGCCTTCGCCGCGGTCACGTCGATGCGTTTGATCGCCGCATGCGCATGCGGCGAAAGAACGGCCACGCCGTAGCATTGGCGGGGAAGCGAAAGGTCACCGACATACTGACCGGCGCCGGTCGCGAAGCGCTGGTCTTCGACCCGGCGGACAGCCTGTCCGATGCCGAACTTCGTCATGAACCGATCTTCCGTCGGAGCCGAGATGCGATCTTCAACCACCGTCGGGATCGCGGATCACTCGAGCGCAGAACGCGCCATCGACCATAAGAGCCGTACCGCTGGTGTAACTGCTGCGGTCGGAGGCGAGAAAGCACCGCCTGGACGATCTCATCGGGCATGGCGCGGCGGCCGAACGGTATCTGCTCGTCGAACCATTCACTGGCATCGCGGCCGATGAGCTTGCTCATCGTCTTCTCCGCAGTGCGCATAAAGCGATTGTTGACCGGTCCGGGATTGACGCTGTTGACGGGGATGCCGCGCGAGGCAACCTCCCTGGCGGTGCAGCGCATCAGTCCCATTAGCGCTTGTTTGGCGGCCACGTAGGAACGATTGCCGGGCACGCCTTTAACTCCAGCGGTACTCGAGGTGATGATGATGCTGCCGCCGTCGATCATATGCGGGATCGTATGTTTGCAGGCGAGAAAGTAACCGCGCACATATGTCGCGATAATGCGATCGAACTGATCTTCTGGATACTCGGTGATCGGCATTAACGGGCCGTCATTGCCGGCGTTGCTGAATAACACGTGGCTCTTGCCCCAGCATGCGACGTGTCGCCGACATATTTGCGCGTCCGCGGCTTCGGCAAGGTCGGCGGCGACGAACGCCGCCCGGTCGGTAGCGAGTTCGCGCACGGCGAAATTGAGCTTGTCGGCATCAAGATCAACCAGCATCACCGCGCCACCGGTCACGATGCATGTTTTGCCTTCGACTGCCCCCAAGGCTTCCTCCTCGTGCCCCAAATCGGACGGCCTGACGCCGCCTCGTTCTCCGGTAACTTGTTCCCCACGAGATCATAGGCGAGCTTGTGCGGTCTCGGAAATGGCGAACGCGCTACAGCCTCACAGTTGAGCCTTGGGCGCAAAGTACCGTACGCTGATAACGCGCAAGGGCGGTGCTAAGCTAAATTCCGCTCATTCGGCCAACGAACCACGCGGGAGGAAGGTTTATGCGGATCATCGACCTGTCGGTTGCGCTCAAGGCTGGAATTGCTTCCGATCCGCCGAGCATGCTGCCGAAAATCGAGTACCAAGACCACAAGGAGGGCGCCAAGGAATTCGCGGCGATGTTCCCGGGGCTCAAACCGGAACAGCTCCCGGCGGGCGAGGGAGCGGCGATGGAGCGCATCACGTTTACGACCCACAATGGCACGCATCTCGATGCACCGTGGCACTTCGCCAGCACCATGGACGGCGGTAAGCCGGCCATGAAGATCGACCAAGTGCCTTTGGAATGGTTCTTCTCCTCCGGCGTTCGCCTCGATTTCCGCAGCAAGCCGGACGGCTATGTGTGCAAGGCCGACGACGTCAAACGCGAGCTCGACCGCATCGGTTATTCGCTCAAACCCCTCGACATCGTGCTGGTGAACACAGCGGCGGGTACCCGATACGGTGAGGCGGACTTCCTCGACAGAGGCTGCGGCATGGGCCGCGAAGCCACGTTGTTTCTTCTTAAGCAGGGCGTGCGTGTCACCGGCATCGACGGCTGGAGCTGGGACGCCCCGTTTTCGTTCACGCGCAAGCGGTTTACAGAAACCGGCGACGCAAGCCTTATTTGGGAGGGCCACAAAGCAGGCCGCGACATCGGCTATTGCCACATGGAGAAGCTCACCAACCTCGATCAACTGCCGCCGATCGGGTTCAAAGTGTGCTGCTTCCCGGTAAAGATCGAAGCGGCTTCGGCGGGCTGGACCCGTTGCGTTGCGTTGCTCGACAACTGACCGTCGGCGCATGGTGCAGCCGATCCTTGCACTGAAATATTTGCCGACGGGAGAGACTCTGATGGACCGGTTCAGTTTCGGCCCACGCGATAACGAGATCATCCAGATCGCCTACACGGTCGCCGATATCCAGGATGGGATGCGCCATTATTCGGATCTTCTTCACGTCGGTCCGTGGTTTTTGGTCGGCCCGTTCGTGCCGCCCAAAGGGGTCTATCGCGGCGCGACAACCTCGATGCAGGTCAGTCTCGGGATCGCCTTTTCCGGTCAGGTCATGGTCGAATTGATCGAACAGCACGACGAGGAGCCGTCGGTCTTTCGCGAGACGCTGAGGGCGCGAGGCGCCCATGGGTTTCACCATTGGGCGATCGGCGCCCGGGACTTCGAAAAGACATCGGCGCAATACAGGTCGCGCGGGTACCACGAGGCGTTCTCTGACTTTGCTCCGATGGGTTTTCGGGTCGTCTATTTCGATACCTCGCACCACCTGTCCGGCATGCTTGAGGTCATCGAAATGAACGCCGCTGCCGAAGAGGGTTTCCACAAAATGTACCGGGCAGCCAAGGAATGGGACGGGAAAACCCACATCGTTCATCACCTCGAGACGCAGCAGCCGGCATGAGTTCGAACCAGGCTGCCTTCTGCGGCGAAGCCGGAGCCGTTCGATGAAAATGCACGTCTTGTCCGGCGGGCGCCTGCGAGTGCGCAAGACCATGTACGATGCGAACGCGGTGCGCGGTGAAACGCTCGACGTGCCGGTATCCTGCGTGCTCCTGCGCCACCGCGAGGGCAACGTACTGTTCGATACCGGCTGCCACCCCGGCGTCGCTGAGAATGCTGAAGCCCATTGGGGCGGTCTCGCCAAGATCATGACGCCGGTCATGCGTCCCGGGGACAACGTGATTACGGCGCTCGGCGGCGTCGGGCTCTCTTGCGACGACATCGACGCGGTCATTTGTTCGCACCTGCATGGCGACCATTGCGGCTGCAATACCTTCTTTAAGCGCGCGAGTTTCGTCATCCACGCGAAAGAAGTCGCGGCGGCACGGTCACCTACTGCCGAAGCTGCAGGCTATTTGGCGTCGCAATGGGAGCAGCCCGCACCGATTGACATGATCGACGGCGAGCGCGATCTGTTCGGCGACGGGCGTATCGTGCTGATCCCCCTTCCCGGCCACACGCCGGGAACGACCGGCGTGCTCGCGGCTCTCGATAAATCCGGAACATTTCTTCTTGCCTCCGACACCGTCAGCCTTCGTTCAACGCTGGATACCGGTATCATTCCGCGCAATTCCTGGAGCGCCGAAGCTCTCGCAAAGTCGCTGGCTGAGGTCCGCCGCATCGAGGCGCGCGGCGCAACGGTGCTCTGCGGCCATGACGACGCGCAATATGCGAGCCTGCGCAAAGGCGCCGATGCCTATGAATGACGCGCCGGAAGTCTATGCCCGGCCCAAGATCGTCGGGGCGCGCATCAAGCGCACCGAGGATCTGCGGCTTTTGACCGGGCGCGGCGTCTATACCGATGATCGCCACCCGGCTGGCATGCTGCACGCCGCTTTCCGCAGGAGCGATCAATCGCACGCGCGCATTCGTGCGATCGACTGTTCGGCTGCGCGCGCGGCGCCCGGCGTGATCGCAGTATTCACTGCAGAGGACTTGAGCGGCGCGGTCAAGCCCATCGTCGCCACCTCGCGCATGGCCAATTACTACGCGACGCCGATCCTCCCGCTTGCACGCGGCAAGGTGCGTTATGTCGGCGAGCCGGTCGTCGGCATCGTCGCCGAAAGCCGATACTTCGCCGAAGACGCGCTCGGGTTGATCGCGATCGACTACGAGCCGTTGCCATTCGTCACCGATCCGCAAGCGGCGGCGCGTGCCGGAGCACCGCTGTTGCACGACGAAGCCGGCACTAACGTGCTGGTGAGCCGAGAGTTCAAGCGCGGAGAAATCGAAGAATCGCTTTCGTCCGCTCCGGTACGCGTGCAAGGCCATTTCCGCATGCGCCGCAAAACCGCGCTCGCCATCGAGCCGCGCGCGTGTCTCGCGGAATATGCGGCGGCCGGCGATGCGCTGACGTTGCACTCTGCGACGCAGGTGCCGGGCATCGTCCGCGATGCGCTGGCGATGGCGTTGGATATTGCCCACGACCGGATTCGCGTCGTGGCGTCCGACGTGGGCGGCGGCTTTGGCGGCAAGGGCTCGCTCTATCCGGAGGAGATATTCGTCTGCGCCGCGGCGATCCGGCTGGTGCGCCCGGTCAAATGGACCAGCGACCGCTTGGAGGATATTGCAGCCACCAGTCAGGGTTTCGATGAAATTGTCGACGCGGAGTTGGCTCTCGACAACGACGGCCGGGTCGTTGGCTTGCGCGCGGAGGTCATCGGTGACGTCGGCGCATATTCGATTTATCCGTGGACGGCGGCGCTCGAACCGGTGCAGGTTGTGAGTTTCCTGCCCGGGCCCTATCGCATTCCCAACTATCGCGGTCGTGTGCAGGCGGTGGCCACATCGAAAGCACCGACCGGACCTTATCGCGGCGTCGGCCGGCCAATTTCGACGTTCGTCATGGAACGGCTGATGGACATGGCGGCGACGAAGCTCCGCATTGACGTCAAGGAAATCCGGCTGCGCAATCTCGTGCCCACCGCGGAGTTTCCTTACAAAGTCGCTTCCGGGATCGTCTGGGACAAATCCGGCTTTCAAGAATGCCTGCGCGTGGCGTGCGACTCAGTCGGCTACGAGACGCTTCGCGCCAGGCAGAGAGAAGCCCGCGCCGCCGGCCGCTGGGTCGGCATCGGCATCGCCTGCTACGCCGAGTTGACCGGAATCGGCTCGCGCATTTCTGTTGCGCCCGGCATGCCCATCGCCACCGGCACCGAAACCGCGATCGTACGTATTGATCAAACCGGCGGCGTGACCGCGTCTTTCGGCATCGCCTCGCACGGTCAGGGGCTGGAGACGACGCTCGCACAGGTCGTTGCCGAACATCTCGGCGCCCGTTTCGAAGACGTTTGCATCATTCAGGGCGACAGCGCGGCCGCGCCCGGCGCAACCGGCACCTATGCCAGTCGCAGCATGGTGCTCGCCGGCGGCGCGGCGACACTCGCGGCACAGGCGGTGCGCGACAAACTGGTAAACGCCGCTTCGCATCTTCTCGAGGCGTCGGCCGCCGATCTCGTCGCCGATGACGGGCGGATCGCGGTAGCTGGCACGGACCGCTCGATCACCTTCAGCGAGATCGCTCGCGCGGTCTATTCGGAAACCGCCCAATTACCGCCGGATGCGCGCGACGAACTCGCCGCGACCAAGACCTACGATCCGGTGTTCGGCACCACGACCTCGGCGACACATGTGGCTGTTGTGGAGGTCGATCCGGAGACCTGCGAGGTCCGCGTCGACCGTTTCGCCGTGGCGGAAGATTGTGGCACGATCGTCAATCCGCTGATCGTGGACGGCCAAGTGCATGGCGGGGTTGCGCAGGGCGTCGGCGCAGCGCTCTACGAAGAAATCATCTACGACGAGCAAGGCCAGATCAATACCGCCAGCCTGGTCGACTATCTCGTGCCGTCAGCCTGCGAGATTCCTTCCATAAGCGTCGTACATCTCGAAAGCGCCTCGCCGACCACGCTCGGCGGCTTTCGCGGCATGGGCGAAGGCGGCACCATCGGAGCACCCGCTGCAATCGCGAACGCGCTGGCTGACGCGCTATCGCCGCTGGGCATCGAAATCTATGAGCTTCCAGTAACGTCGGAGCGTCTGTTTCGCCTTATCGAAGCGGCGAAACGCACGCCAAGACCTTAAGAGGAGGAACCATGGACTTAGAGCTGAAAGGAAAGATCGCATTGGTGACGGGAGCGACCAGCGGCGTCGGACGCGAGATCGCGCTCAGCCTCGCCGCCGAAGGCGCGAGCGTTGCGGTCAACTACCGAGGCTCTGCCGAGGAAGCCACCGCTTTGGTCGCTAAGATCACCGCCAGTGGCGGCAAGGCGAAAGCCTACAAGGCAGACGTGGCGGATTTCGCCGGCGTCAAAGCCATGGTTGACGCCCTGGTCGAGGATTTTGGCGGCCTCAATATCCTGATCAACAATGCCGGGCTCGCGATCCGGCAGCGTTTCATGGAGACCAAGCCCGAGGACTGGCATCGCCAGATCGATGCCTGCCTCTACGGCGCGATCCATTGCTGCTACGCCGCCGCGCCGCACCTCGACGCCGCCAAGAATGGCCGCATCGTCAGCGTCATCGGCAACTCCTCGCGTATTGGTGAGTCAGGCCTGGCAATCGTCGCGGCGGCCCGCGCCGGTGTGGTCGCATTGATGAAGTCGCTGGCGCGCGAGTTCGGCCGCTCTGGCACAACGGCAAATACCGTATCGCTCGGGCTGGTCGAGACGCAGCACGACAAGGAATGGGTCGACGCCAATCGCGAAACGCTGGTCAAGCTCTATCCGCTGCGCCGGCTCGGCCTGCCGACCGACATTGCGCCGATGATTACGCTTCTGGCCTCACCGCACTCGGGCTGGATTACCGGACAGGTGCTCAGCATCAGCGGCGGCTTCAGCATGGTTTAGCGGAGGAGCCGGAATGCTGCGTACCGACCTCATCGCACCCATCGCGGAATTGCTGAAACGACACGCGGCCGCGCGTGGACAAAAGTGCGCCTATCGCGACGCCCACACGTCAGTAACGTACGCCGCCCTCCTCGATCGCACCAGCAAACTTGCCGGCCATTTCGCCGACAATGGCATCGTCACGGGCGATACGGTCGCAATCTTGCTGCCGAACTCGGTTGCGTGGGTTGAAAGCTGCCTCGCCATCGCCCGCGCCGGCGCAATCACCGTTCCTATCAGCTACAACTCGTCTGAAACGGAGATCACGTACCGGCTTAACGATGCGAACTGCAGGGCGGTCGTCACCACCGCCGAACGCGGCGATCTTTTGGCGCGGCTCAAATCGTCTGCGCCCGACCTCAAGACGTTGATCATAACGGATCGCGGCGCCTGCTCCGCGCCGGCACTGCGCTACGGCGAGCTGGTCGCCGTGCCGTCAAAATCGGCGCCGCGCGATCCGGCCTCGCTGCATGAGACGGCCTTCATTCTTTACACCTCCGGCACCACCGGCCGCGCCAAGGGCGTACAGCTGACCGTCCACGGCATGCTCTGGGTCAACGCCGCCTCGTGGGCGCCGATCGCCGGCCTGTCCGATCGCGACGTCGTGCTGTCGCCGCTGCCGCTGTTTCATTCCTACGCGCTGAATCTGTCTGTGCTGAGCATCCTAGCGACCGGCGCTTCCGAATACATCATGGAGAAGTTCTCCACCGGCGAGGCCGTGCGGCTGCTCAAGACCGGGGAGTTCACGTTCTTCCCCGGCGTGCCGACCATGTTCCACTATCTGCTGGAAGCGACGCGCGGCGAGACAAACCTGAAATTCGGCAATTTGCGCCTGTGCATTTCGGCAGGCGCCATCATGCCAGCGACGCTCAACCGTGAGTTCGAGGAGCATTTTGGCGTTCAACTGCTAGATGGCTACGGCATCACCGAAACTTCGACCATGGTGGTGATGAACTGGCCGACCGGCGGGCGCGTGCTCGGCTCGTGCGGCGTTCCGCTGCCGGCCCTGGCGGTGCGTATCGTCGACTTGAACGGCCGCGACGTCGCGCCGTACCAGGAAGGCGAACTGATCGTTCGCGGTCCGAGCGTCATGCCCGGCTATCACAACAAGCCGGAGGAGACGCGTAACGCCTTGCGCGCCGGCTGGTATCACACCGGCGACCTCGCCAAGAGCGACGAGAACGGTTTTCTCACCATCACCGGACGGCTCAAGGAACTGATCATTCGCGGCGGCCAGAACATCGCGCCCGCCGAGATCGAGGAGGTGGTAAATACGTTTGCACCAGTGCTCGACTGCGCCGTGGTGGGCATTGCCCACCAGCATCTCGGGGAAGTGCCGGCGCTTTTTGTGGTGCCGCGTCCGGGCCACGTGCTCGAGAGCGAGGCGTTGCTCGCACACTGCCGAACGCATCTGTCGGCCTACAAAGTACCGCACATCGTGCAAACGATCGCCGAGATCCCCCGCACCGGATCGGGAAAGATCATCCGCTACAAATTGCGCGAGCTGATCACGTCGTGAGCGCGACAAGGCGGTCGAGCAACGGCGCAGCCCGCAGCGCGTGCGGGGTGGGCCAACACGACCGCAGTGACGCCTTCGCCAATGCAGAGCTTGTTGGTCTCTGAACGCACGCGCATCATGTTTGCTGGGAGAGCTGGAACGGGCTGTTGTTTTCGACGTCGAGATCAAGGACATCGTCGATCTCATTTTGAAAGTGCGCACCGGCCGGCTACGTGCTGGAAATGACCAATCCGCGTCATAAGCATGAATGGCGGGTCTGGGAGAAGGCGAAGCTGCAAGGCCGCAAACTCATTGCCGGCGTCATCTCGCATACGACGAAAGTCGTCGAGCATCCCGAACTCGTGGCCGAACGCTTAGTCGGGCTGGCAAAGCTCGTCGGCCGCGATAGTCTTATCGCCGGCACCGAGTGCGGCTTTGCTCGGGGACCGTTCGTGCAGCGCGTTCACCCCTCGATCACGTGGGCGAAACTGGGCACGCTCGTGGAAAGCGCCCGCATCGCATCCAAGCATTTGTGGGCGCGCCGCACGGCGGCGTGAGGAGCAGCAATCGCATGCAGCAAGCAGGAAACTTCGTCGGCGAAGCTTTCCGGCGGGGCGATCCCGGCTATGAGGCGGCGCGTCGCGCTACCTGCCGGAACGTGCATCTGCCGAATCGCTACCCCGACATCATCGTCCAGGCGACGGGTGAAAAGGACGTGGTCGCTGCCGTCCGTCTGGCGAATGCCAACGGCTGGGCGGTCGGCGTCCGCTCCGGAGGACATAGCTGGTCGTGCAACCATGTCCGTGACTGCGGGATGCTGCTCGACGTGTCGCGTCTGAATGCCGTCACGATCGACCGGCACGCGATGCGCGCGAGCGTCGGGCCCGGCTGCCGGGGAAGCGAGGTCAACGATCTGCTCGCCGCCGAGAAGCTGTTCTTTCCGGTCGGACATTGCCAAGGCGTCGGGCTTGGCGGTTATCTCCTGCAAGGCGGTTTCGGCTGGCACTCGCGTGTCCTCGGGCCGGCATGCGAGAACGTGCTGGCCATCGATTATGTCGGCGCAGACGGTGAGCTGCGCCGCGCTAGTTCGAGCGAGAACGCCGACATGTACTGGGCCGCGCGCGGCGCCGGACCCGGCTTTTGCGGCGTGATCACTGGATTTCATTTGAAGCTTCATCCGCGCCCTAAGGTGATCGGCGGCAAATTTGCCTTCTATGGCGCCGATCATTTCGAGGAGCTCGTGCACTGGGCGCATCGGGTCGGGCCCGCCGTGCCGACCTCGATCGAACTGATGCTCGTCGTGTCGCGCAGCGTGCCTTTCATCAGCGGCCCGGGCGTCATGATCGTCGCGCCGGTTTTTGCCGACAGCTTCCGCGCGGCATGGAAAGACCTGTCGTTTATGAAATCGCGGCCGCGGGGCGCCAGGCGGGTCACGCCGTTTTTGCCGATGAAACTATCGGCGATGACCGCACGGGTCATGCATCACTATCCTGACCATCACAATTACGCGGTCGACAATATGTGGACGCATGCGCCCTGCGCCGATCTTCTCCCCGGTCTCAAACGTATCGTCGAGACGCTGCCGCCGGCGCCGTCGCACATGCTGTGGATGAACTGGGCGCCGAAGACCACGCGGCCCGACATGGCCTATTCCATGGAGGATGACATCTACATCGCGCTGTACGGCATCTGGAAAGACGAGGAAGGCGAAGCGGCCGCCTCGACATGGGCGGTGAGCCGCATGAGGGAATTGGCACCGCTTGCCAAAGGTGTTCAACTCGCCGACGAGAATCTCGGTGAGCGCCCTGCCCCCTTTCTCGCGGACTCCAATCTCGCCCGTCTCGACCGGTTGCGGGCCGCCCATGATCCAGCCGGCCGCTTTCATCCCTACATGGGCAGGCCTTCGGGACCGGCCTGATGCAGAGCAAACCCATTGCCGGTCGCCATCTTGGCTGGAGCGAGGCCGATCTTGCGTCGAAGCCTTACGCACGCTTCCTGAATCCGCGGCTTGCGCCGTTGCCGGATCATATCCGCGCCGCACTGCACCGCGGCCCTGTCCCGGAACCGCTTCTGCCGCGGCTGGAGGCGGCTTCCGAGAATCTGTTCGGCTCGGCTCCAGTGCTCGAGGACGGGTTCACGTTGACGACGGGCGGCGCCATCCATGTCGCGGCGCGAACCGATCTGCCCGGCGTCACGCCGGCGATGATTGACTGGTGGTTCGGTTGGCACAGCGACAGCCCGGAACGCTACAAGCTCTGGCATCCGCAAGCGCACGTACATGCCGCCTGGCTGGCGCCGCCTCCTGCCGGGTCGCGCGGGCGCGCCCGTTACGTCGGCCATACATCGATCGTCGACGAATATATCGGCAGCAATCTCATCCGCGCCGCCATCCGCTTCGTAAACCCGAAAACGCTAGGTTTCACCGACACAAGCCTCGACAACCAGGAACAGGCGACGATCGTTTGCGCCTGCACTGGGCTAGGCGACTTTCCCATCGATGTCGGGTATTTGGCCCATCACGTCCGCCGGACGGCGACCGGCAGCGAGATGCGCTCGCGGTTCTGGATTGGCGGCCGGTACGCGGCGGGCCGCGGCGGCCCAATCGGTGCCGCGTTGGCGCGCGCCGGACGGCTGGTGATGCGTCCCACCGAAGCCGACGCGCGCGCCTTATTCGTCCACTGCGCGGAGGAAATGCAGCATCTGGCAAATTTCCTGCCAGGGATTTTCGGAAAATTTCGGTCCCGAGATTAGGCGCTTAGCCGGCGAAACCCTGCCAAGGCTAGTCCACGGATATTTCAACTTTCAGGGACGTGGATATTTCAAAAATGGCTCACTACCTTGAGTGCACCGGCCTGCTGAGCTAGGGCCTCGCGAATTCAGGGCTTCGCTGATTCATGGCCGACGAACGCGTCAATCGTAAGCTTGCAGCTATTCTTGCGGCCGACGTCGTTGGCTATTCGCGCCTAATGGGGGCCGACGAGGCCGGCACGCTGGCCGCTCTCAAGCACCATCGCCAAGCGATTTTCGATCCCGCCGTCGCCGCCCATAACGGCCGCATCGTCAAACTCATCGGCGACGGCACCATCGTCGAGTTCCCCAGTGTGGTCGACGCCGTAAACTGTGCCTTGTCGGTGCAGCGCTCCGACGGTGCTCTGCCGGACGAGGCCATGCACGAACCAAAGATCGTCCTGCGGATCGGCATCAATCTCGGCGATGTTATCATGGAGGGCGACGACATTTACGGCGATGGCGTCAACATCGCCGCCCGGCTTGAGCCGCTCGCGGAACCTGGCGGGGTCTGCGTCTCCTCGATCGTCAACGAAAGCGTCGGCAATCGGATTGACGTCCGCTTCACCGACGGCGGTGAGATAAACGTCAAAAATATCGACCGCCCGATCCGGATCTGGAAATGGCATCCCGGCGCTGCGCCGGACCTCGCCAAGCCCAATGCCGCGAAGCCGAGGCCAAACGCAGCGACCGCATCGATCGCCATTTTGCCCTTCACCAACATGTCGGGCGATCCGGAGCAGGAATATTTTTCCGACGGCATCACCGAAGACATCATCACCGATCTGTCGAAGATCGCCGGTCTAACGGTGATCGCGCGCAACTCGAGCTTCGCTTACAAGGGCCGCTCGGTCGACATTCGCGAAGTCGGCAAAGAGCTTGGCGTGCGCTCGGTGCTCGAGGGCTCGATCCGCCGCGCCCGCAATCGGGTGCGCATCACCGCGCAGCTCGTCGACGCTGTCAACGGCGCCCATCTGTGGGCCGATCGCTACGATCGCGATTTGACCGACATCTTCGAAGTCCAGGACGACGTGACGCGCCGAATCGTCGACGCGCTCAAAGTGACGCTTAGCCCGGCCGAAAAAGCGCGGCTTGCCGATACCACCACGTCCAGCGTTGCTGCCTACGATTGCGTCCTTCGCGGCCGCGAATTCATGCTCGGCAAGGACAAGAACGCTGAGACGCTCGGGCAGGCGATCAAGTACTTCAACGAGGCGCTGGAGCACGATCCCAACTATTCGGTGGCTTATGCCTGCCTCGGTTTTGCGCACATGTTCGACTACCAAAATCGCTGGACCGCCGATCCCGACGGCGCGCTGCCGCGCGCCGAAGAATACGCACGCAAAGCGATGGAAAAGGATTCGAACGAGCCGCTCGCGCACTGCGTCACCGCCTTGTGCGCGTCATACGGAAAAGACCTCGACCGGGCCCAGGCCGAGGTCGATATCGCGATCTCGCTCAATCCGAATTTAGCGTTGGCCCATAACCTGCGCGGCACCATTCGCACCTATGCGGGGCACCCGCTGGAGGCAATTCCGGAGATCGAGCAGGCCATGCGCCTCGATCCGGCCTTGATCTCGCAATTTCTTCATTTCCTCGGCTTGGCCTATCTGCTCGCCGGCAAGTTCGAAACGGCGGCCGCATTGCTGCGGCAGCGGATTGTCCTCGTGCCCAATACGGATTTTACGCGCGCCATTCTCGCCTCCACGCTCGGTCATCTCGGCGAGATGGACGGGGCTCGACGGGTGTGGGACGAGCTTAAAAAGATCAACCCGGCCTACACATTTGCCGAACACATGGGCCGCCAGCCCTTCAAGCGCGAACAGGACGTGCAATTGATCGCCGAGGGTCTCAGGAAGGCCGGCGTGCTCAGCTAGAGCGCAATCGCTTCAGAATGAATCGATTGTCACTCTGACTTCTTGGAGCATGCATTTCGAAAAACACGTTCCGCCCCCGGATCAAGTCCGGGGGCAGGCATTTTTCGGATCATGGTCTAAAGGTGCTTGGCGTTGCCCATCTTGAAAGATTTAGGCGTCGGAGCGTGCCAAAGACGCCCCCGCTGCAAGCGCGGGGTGTCGACGGGAGCGAGTTTCGCTGGATCAAGCAAACCCTGGCGCCACGAGAACCGTGCAGCTATAGGAGGTAACTCGAGCTCCACCCGGCGCTTGGGCATCTTGTTGCGTAATTGCAGACAGCAGCGGCGGGGAACTGCTTCTACACCCCCGCCGCAATCCGTTCGCACGCGCCTGCCGGACGGCACCCCGCGTGAGCGGGGGTAAACGGAAATTGCGCGAACGCGACTCAAAGTCTGTTTGCAAGCCCAAAACGGACATTGAGTAGTCAACATTGACCCGACCCATGTGCTACTAAATCCATCCATACTTATTGGTGGATGGTCTGTTTGCCCGTTTCGCAATGACGACTCAAACTGGATGGGAACCATGCTGGGGTACACTCGGCAGCATCTACTTGCGGCTTTTGTTGTAGCTTTGTGTGTGGGGGGCCTCGCTTGGCTCGCGTTGGAGATTTTCATTCCCGCTCCGCCGACGAAGATCGTAATCGCCGGATCTTTTAAAGGCGGTCACTACGAAGCGTTGGGCCTTCGCTATAAGGACATACTTGCGCGGTCCCACCTGAAGGTGGATGTGCGCATGACCAATGGCGCGCTCGAAAACCTCAAGCTTTTGAACGACCCGCGTTCCGGAGTTCAGGTCGCCTTCATGCAGGGCGGTGTCGCGAACGGTGAACAGACGCCGGACCTACTGTCGCTGGGACGCATCGACCATCAGATTTTCTGGCTCTTTCATCCCGCGGGTGAAACGTTCAGCGATCTGACGCAGCTCAAGGGCAAGCGCATCGCTTTGGGGCCTGTCGGCAGCGGCACACGAACGGTGTCTGAAAAAATTCTCAACGTCAGTGGCATCACATCTGAAAACACAACGCTGCTCAGTCTAACGCCGCAAAGCGCTGTCGACGCACTGAATGATGGAACAATTGATGCTCTTGTTTCTTAACTTTTCTCCGGATTCGTCGATCCTTCACACCTTACTGAGGAGCACCAAGTATCGGCCCATGAGCTTCACTGATGCGGACGCCCTTACCCGCATTTTCCCATTTCTGGTTCGCTTGGTTATGCCGCGAGGCGTCGTCGATTATGAGACAAAAGTTCCGGCCGCCGACGTGATCCTTATCGCGACCACCAACGTCGTCTTGGTGCGCAAGGAACTTCATCCGTCAATCATTGATCTTTTAGTACAAACAATGGTGGAAGTGCATAGTGCACCGGGTATTTTTCAGCGGATCGGAGAATTTCCGACGCCAACCGACCCGGAATATCCTGTCGCCGAGGAGGCAAGCGACTTTTACAAAAATGGCCCTTCGCTTCTAAACCGGTATTTTCTCCCTTGGGTCACCAACTATGTGAAACGAGGAATCGCGGTGGTCGTGACAGCCGTAGCGATTATCGTCCCGTTTTTTAGTTACTGGCCAAGACTTTATAAATGGCTGGTGGAATATCGCCTGCGCGCTTTGTACCGCCGTCTCCGGAAAATAGAGGCGAGGTTGCAAAACAGCTTCACGGCCTCAGAGATCTCGACGCTCGAGGACGAAATCGAGAGCCTCGATCGGGACATCATCAATCTCGGAGTCCCGATGAAACACTCGGACCTGTATTTCATGATAAAATCCCATCTCAACCTCGTACGTACCCGTATTGGATTGCGTCGCACCGACTTGCGGGGCAAAAAGGAGGACGGCGCGCCTAGTGCGTTAATTGCAGACGTATGAAACCTCTGTCGGCTGGTTTTTGCTTCGCTGGGACAGGCGTATCGTTATTTCGAATGAGTTGCCGTGGTAGAATTTAGTTTAAAACACGCTGCGGATCTCGATCTCATCCCCCGTCGCGATCTCGCCGCTCTCGATCACCTCGGCATAGATGCCGCAATCGCCGTGACCAAGCGTGCGCAGCAGCGCCGGCGGTACTTCGAGGTCGCGCAGTCCGGTATTGGGATCGACGTTAGTGGCCGCGCAGCGCACGATGCGTTCAATGACTTTGAGACGTACGTTGCGGTCGATGCTCAGTACCTTGCCGACGAGATCGAGCTCGCTCCAGGGCCGCCAGCCTTCGACGTAGATATTCCCGCGGAAGCGCAATGGATTCACCGGTGCGCCGACCATGTCCTCGATTTTTGCGACGGAAGCGAGGTTGATGATCGATACCACCTTGCGGGCAACGTCCGAAAAGCTGTGGCCAGGCGCGTGCAGAATTTTGGGCGGGCCGCGCAGTTCGTTGGCGCAATATTCGGCGAAAAAGTCTTCGATCGCCGCGCGGCCTTCCTTGGTGCGGAGATCGCCGCTGACCTCGCGCCCGCCATATAGAATAGTGAGCGAATGGCTTGCCTGATCGAACGCCGTGCGCAAGCGGGCGAGCCTTTCGTTCTTCATCAGCATCAAAAAATGCATCTTCCAGAGGTAACCGGGTGCGGCGGCATCGAACCCGGACGGGCCGTTCTCTATGGCGTAAAGCCTGTCGCCGGGGACGGTGTCGCCGGGCGTCAGCGCGACGCGGTGCAGCGGCTCGGGGCTTAATCCTTTTATCGGGTAGCGGTAGATCGCCTGGATTTTTGCCATCGGGAACATTGCACACTCATTACCTAAGAGGGCTGCGGTTGAATGCCCGCTTTCGTGCAAAAGTCCAAAGTTGCACCGTCACGAATTTTTCGCGAAAACACGAAGCGGGAAGCAATCGCCGATTCGTATAGTCGCCATCGGTTGCCGAAGTCGCCTGTGAGTTTAACGTGAGGCGATGAGGTCCCTCACATCTTTACACGAAAGCCGCACCTGCGGCCTGTATAATTTTTGATCATTGCAAAACGACTTTTGCAACACAATCGGCCGATTTTGTTGCAGAAAGCGTGCTTGAAGGGCGTGTTGGCCGGCGCGGGGATATTTTAGGCCGACCTGAGGTCACGGCTTTGCGTCAGCCCCATGCGGGACGAGCGCTCTGACGCATTGGAACCGCTCACACTACAAACAGCGGCGCTCACGCGGGGCACTCGACAGCCATGACTGGCGGGGGACGAACCACAAGCTTGGCTAGTCGCCTGAGGTTTTGAGCGATCGCCGCCAGCGTGAACTCGAACTGTGCGCCGTTCGGACCGCGAAGGCGCAATCGGTCAAGCCGCAGAATGCGTTTGAGGTGCGCGAACAGCATCTCGACCTTCTTGCGATCGCGGCGCGATTGCGCGAACGCCTGTGTCTTGGCAAGCGCCCGGGCAACATCGCGGGCGGCCTCATTCACGTCGCGTTTGATCCGTCGCGCTGGCATGTTCGGGCAACACTTCGCTTTGAGCGGACAGGCGCGACACTCAGGCACGGAACCGAGATACTGGAGCGTGTGATCAGTGCTGGTGGCCAGCGTCTTGCCCGCTGGGCATGTATAGATGTCGCGCACCTCATCGTAGATGAAATCCTCACGCGAGAACGTGTCATCCTCGCGTTGTGATTTGTCGATAACCGGAACATGCGGCGCGATCCTCTGCTCGTTCACCAGCCAATCCAGGTTGGGAGCTGCGCCGTAGGCGGTGTCGGCCGCGAGCCATTCGGGCTTGATGCCAAAGCAGGCTTCGGTCCGCTCGATCATGGTCTGCGATGCGCCGACCTCGGCCTGCCGGATGGCACGCGAAGCTTCAACATCCATGATAATCCCGAACTTCACGTCGATCAGGTCGTTGTCGGCGTAGGCGAAGAACGCGGCATTGCGCAGCGCGCCGGTCCATTGAGCGGCAGGATCAGACGGTGAGACGAACTTCGGCGTGGTGTCACTGGCCGCCCCATAGGCCGGATCGTCGAGCGTCTCCAGATACTCTTTGACCGCGCGCCGCGCCCTCCGGATTAATATCCTTGTTCCACTCCGCGCCCGGGATCGAGCGATGCTTGTTGGCATCTGCCTCGATCAGGCTGGCATCCACCGCAAAGCCTTTACCCCCGACCAGGCCGGCCGCAATGCACGCGCCCACGACACGCTCGAACATGCTCCGGAAGATGGCGCTATTGCCAAAGCGCTCATTGCGTGTACGAGAGAACACCGAATGATCCGGAACCTTGTCCTCGATCGAGAGCCCACAAAACCAGCGATACGCAAAGTTCACCTGCACCTCACGGCACAGCGCCCGCTCCGAGCGGATCGCAAAAACATAGCCAACAATGAGCATCCGGATCATCAGCACCGGATCAATCGAGGGGCGGCCAATCTTGGAGTAAGAGCTCGCCAGTTCGGCATGAACCCACGACAGATCGAGAACCGCAGCGATCGCGCGAACAAGGTGACCCTTTGGCACCGCATCTTCGAGACAAAAAGAATAGAAAAACTGTTCTCGGTCTCGGTCGTGACGGCCCATCATCATCCGCCCCTAGCCTCGATCACCTCAACGCCGGTGAATCATGGGTCGCGGACAACTTCAACGGACTTCTGCAACAAAATCGGCCATCAGCGGAAGGCGCGGCCAAGCAAGCAGATGTACTCCCAGACCATAGTGGCACCCGCCAACGCGGTGATCTCGGCGACGTCGTAGGCTGGGGCTACCTCGACCAAGTCCATACCGACGAATTGCAGCCCGCGCAGCCGCCGCAAAATCGCCTGCAGCTGCCAACTTGCGAGTCCTCCGATTTCCGGAGTTCCGGTGCCGGGTGCGAAGGCAGGGTCGAGTACGTCGATATCAATGCTTAGGTAGACCGGCGCGTCCTTCACAACCTCACAAATACGCGCGGCGATAGCAGCGGGAGTGGCTTCGTGAACGTCTTGTGCGGTAAACGTCACCACACCGCGCGCCGCAGTCCAGTCATGAACCTCCCGTGGCACCGGAGATCGGATGCCGATCTGAACCATCTGGTGCGGTTCGACGAGGCCCTCCTCGATCGCATGATAAAAGACCGAGCCGTGGCCATAAGTCTGCCCGAAGTTGTCGGGCCAGGTGTCGACGTGGGCATCGAGGTGAACAAGCGCGGGTGGCCCCTGTCCTTTTGCTAGTGCGCGGAGAAGAGGCAACGTGATGCTATGATCGCCGCCCAAGGCGACGAGGTGTTCGATCTTATGCGCCTCCTCTTCGATCAGCGCCATGCTGGCAATGAGGTCGCCCAAAGCGATTGCGAAGTCGCCAATGTCGGCAAGCGGCAGCTTCCTTGCATCGACCCAATGCTGTGGATGCTCGCCATCGACCAACATCCGGCTGGCGTGGCGAATTGCACCCGGCCCGAACCGAGCTCCGCTTCGGTTCGTCGTGCCGAGATCAAGAGGGATTCCAGCAACGCAGATCTGAGCCGCGCGATCGTGGTGCCTAGTGCCGAGGAATGTTGGTGGGATCGCATAAGTCGGCACACCGGTCGCTGCCCCGGTCATAGCTGTGTCCGCGCAGGAATCTCAGAAGGAATCGCAGCGAGATTGCCAAAACGAAACACTGCGGCTGCAACGGCGCAGGTCCAATCGCCATTGGGAGCGCCTTCGGCTGCTGCCGTCACCGAAAGACTGTCGACAATAAGGTCGCTCATTTCATAAACGCGCTTACGCTCATCCCAGGCTGCATCGGGATTGAACTCGATGCCGAGCGTAGAAGCTAGCATGGTCGCCGCGAGATCCTCGACGTAATCCCTGATCTCCGCCTCGGTCATGCCGAAGCCATGGTGCTCCGAGATGTACCCATAATGAGCCGGATCCTTCGGGCGGGCTAGTCCGATTCCAGCGGCAATCCGCCGGCCGGGTTCGTTGGTTTCGGCGCGTGCCATGACGCAGAACGTAATCTCGCCGGGGCTCAAAGTGGCAATCCCGGCGGTGGGCGCGATGAGTTCGCAATGTGGCGGTAAGATCGAAGAGACAGTCACGAGGTTCTGCTGCTCGATATCCGCGGCGCGGAGCGCGTATTCGAATGCGTTGAGCAGATGACGGTGAGCGCCAATGCCGCAGGTCAGGAATACACACTTTGGAATAGGAAACATTCGCCAACCAGCTCTCGAGTTAATGCTCGCAAACCCGATCCACCAACGCATGCGTAGTGGCATCGCGGGTTTTCATGACTAAGTTGTGACAGGCTGCCGGGCCTTTGGACGAATTGACAGAGTGGGAAGATGGCGCAGCTGCGATTTGGGAAGTCCTCTTATCGGCCACAACCAAACTCATGCACTGCAACACGATCTGCGAAACGCTTGATCTAACGCTCCGCGATGCACTTGATCTTCGCGGAAAAAAAGAAAGTCAGTCTCGCGGCGGCGGTTACACTAGCCATTAAGAACCTTGTCGTCATGCAATTTGTGAGAAATGCAAGGCCGACGAAGCCAGCAACCAGCATTAATCCATACCGATGGTAGGGACTGGCAACTGGTGTTCCATCGTCGGCACCTGAAAAGGGTGAAAGCCGAGAAGTCGAGGAAGGCCGCTGCGAAAATTGTAACTCCGGCGCGCTTTACCCCGCGCCGCGGCGCCAGCTTTCGATTTCCGCCAGCTCGGCTTCCGGCCGCTCGGTAACGATTTCACCGCGGCCCAGATAGATTGCGCCGGCTTCGCCGTCGATCGAGAGCCAGTCGCCCTCTTTGATCGCGGCGCCGGCGAGCTGCGCCCTACGACCAGCAACATCAATCGACAATCCACTACAGCCGACGATGCACGGCTTCCCCATTTGCCGCGCAACCAGCGCCGCATGAGCGGTTCGGCCGCCAATGGCGGTGATGATGCCGTCGGCAACGGCAAACCCGCTGACGTCAGCCGTCGTGGTGTCAGGGCGAACGAGGATGACCGGTTCGCCACCGGCAGCCTGGCGGGCCGCGCTCTGCGAATCGAAAGCAGCGCGTCCAACGGCAATGCCGGATGAGGCGCAAATTCCACGTAGAGCGGGCGCTCCAGTCAAAACCAGCCGCTTATTGACCAGCGCGCTCAAGTCCACGCCCATCAGGCGCTGCAGCGCTTCGCCGTGCGTAATCCGCTTCTCTTTCACGAAGTCGATGGCCAGTCGCAGCGCGGCTTGAGGCGTTCGTTTTGCCGCGCGGGTCTGCAACATCCACAGCTTGCCGTTCTCGATGGTGAATTCCACGTCCTGCACGTCGGCGAAATCCTGTTCCAGACGGCGCAGCGCGTCGCGCAGTTGCGCGGCGACTGCCGGAAGCGAGCGGACGATGGTTTCTTCGGTTTCCGGATTGTGTCCGCCGGACACGACGTCCTCGCCCTGAGATTCGAACAGAACGTCGATGACGGGTTTATCAGCTCCGGTCGAAGGATCGCGGGAAAATGCCACACCGGCGCCCGACGATATTCCGGCGTTGCCGAACACCATGGCTTGAACCGTCACGGCTGTGCCCTGCAGATAATCGAGACGCTCGAGCTTCCGATAAGTGCGGGCGCGCTCGCTCATCCATGAGCGAAACACCGACTGGGCCGCTGCTCGCAACTGTTCCATAGGATCATCGCTCAGCACATGTTGTTCGTCCTCGATGACCTGCTCGTAGGACGCGGCGAGGCGTTCCAAAGCTTCAGAATCGAGCGTGCGTTCGTCTGCCACGCCTTCGGCGGCGATAAGCGCGTCGCGCTTGCGGGTGAAGGTGACCGGGTCGATGCCGAGCACCACGCTGCCATAGCTATCGAGAAAACGCCGCCGGCAATCGTTGGCAAAGCGAGGGTGGCCGGTCATGCGCACCAGACCGCGGGCCGCGGTGGCCGAGCAGCCGACATTAAGCACAGTATCCAGCATGCCCGGCATTGACCGCGCCGCACCGGAACGCACCGACACCAAGAGCGGTCGCCGCCGGTCGCCGAGCCGCCGGCCGGTGGCATTTTCAAGGAACTCAATGCCCTCGGTCAGTCCGTCCATCAAATCCTGCTTGGCTCGGGCTTCGCTGTTCAGCGTCGCGGCACAAAGGCTGATCGGCAAGACAAACGCTGCTGGCACCGGAAGACCTAGCGCTGCCATGCGCGCAAGATTGGCCGCTTTTCCGCCGACCAGGTCGGGCGAATATTGTTCGGTTGCTCCGTCACCAATGCGCGCGATCTGCATGTGCGCGGTGGCTCCTATGAAGACAGGTCGGCGAGCACATGCGCGCGCAACAGATGCCCAAACGCCGCCAATCGATCGGTCGTGCGTTCGAGCGCGCGGGCGAGTTCGAGCACCGACAGCGCGGTTTTGAGATCGAGTTCCCCGGTCAGAATTTTCGCCGTTACCGCGCGCTCGGCCGCGTCCGCCTGGTGCTCGATATCGATGAGCCGGCCGACAGCCGCCAGAGCATCCTCGGTATCGACGCGGTGTCCGTCCGGTACTTCCGCCGCGGCAGCGACGCCAATCGCTGCGGCTTCGGCGCCCGCGACCGTTGCGGCGCCGAGATCTGCCAGCGGCTCCAGCAATTCCGGCGCGATTTCGGCTGGCACCAGCGACGCAACAAACGCCGCCTGCTCAAGCTCGTCGATCGCGTCTTCGATTTGATTGACCAGACGTTCGATGCCGCGGTCGGCGCCGAACCGCGCCACCTCACTGCGTGCTTCGAGCGCGATCCGATCGGCCTTTTCTTCAATGCGGCAGGCTCGCTCAGCCAGCGCCGCACTGTCGAAAGAGCGATGGGCTCGCCGGTCGCATATGAAACGCGAAATGCCGGATGCGATCTCGCGTGCCAGGCCAGCCTGTCGAATGACGATAGCCAGCAGCGCGCGATCGACCCCTTGCAGGTGCGCGACAAGAGCGGCTTCGATGCGATCTCGCGCGAGCCGGACTGAGCCCCCCTGCAGCAGCGCTTCGGCCGAAACCCGCATCACGATCTTGAGGAAATCGATGGCGGCGTCACGCCCGAGCGTGCGGTCGAGGCGCTCGCCGAATCCGATCCGCGTCGGCGTGGCGTGGTGAACCGCGGACGCGACCAGTTCGCTACCGCCAAGTTCGAGGAAGGCTCTGTGGCCGACGCGGTGCAGCGCCGCCCAGGACAGCACGTGGACAGCATCGGTCTTGGAAACCCACTCCCTGAGAATCTTCCGCGCCTTATTCCAGTCGATCAGAAAGACGAGCAATGCACCAAGGCTTTCCAGAAAGTCATTGCGCCGGGTGTCGTCGTCGAACTGGAAACGTCCGCTAACAAGATAAAACGCACCATCGTCGCCGAGGCCGGTTTCGCTCTTGCGCTCAAGGCCGCTCCAGTCGACGGCGAAGTTGCGAAACAGCCCGATGAAGAACTTGGCACGCGCCAGGTGAACGTCAGTATAGGTGACGGTTACGGTGCTGGTTTCGACCCCGATGACGACGACGTGAGCGTCGGTCTCACCGATATCGTTCTGGATCGTAAGTCGTCCGTTGGCGCGCGCTGCCGTCGTCGCCAGTCCGGGATGGCCAAATTTGAGTTTCTTGGTGGAATCGACGCCACGCATGAATGCCTCGACGGCCGGTCGGTCTTGCGGCAGCAACGCGTGAACATGCGCTCCCGCGAGCACTTCTTCCGCATGCTCCGCTGCCAACCGATTGAGTGCCTTATGCAGATCCATGATTAGCCCGTGCAGGCTATCGCTTCCGTTCCGGTCGGAAAGCCAGGTCAATCGGATGATCTGCTCAAGCGCGACGTCGTCGGAAGAATTGAACGGCGCCGATGCCCGGATCGCTGCAAGGCGCGCGACGTCGGGATCCGCCGCCGCGGCGTCACCGGCCTTCACCGCGCGCAGCATGGCTTCCATATCATGCCAGATGCCAGCGCCGAGATTGGCCAATCCCGGAGCCGAGATCCGGTCGCCGCGCACTAGTGTTGCCTGGTTGACCAGGGTTTCCGTTGCAACGGGATCGAGGCCGGTATCGCGACATTCCCGCGCCAGATCGAAACGTGCGTTCTTCGGATCACGCGCACGGTGTGCGGCCGCCTGCAGGATGCTCAACCGAAGTTTGACTTTGTCGTTGGCGGCCAGGCCCTCGGCGATCAGAGACGGCAGCAGCAGATCGACCTGGCCCAGCTGCTCAATAATTTCGGATTTCATAGCGTCAGCACCTGCACTCCTCAGAAATGACAAAAGCAGGTTTAGATGACGCGCTTATTGAGCTAGATCATTCACGAGATTGTCACAAGCGGTCGCCCAATTCCCGTTATTACGAACCGGCGGATGCCCGCCATGCTGCGACCCGATGAAAGGGCTTTTGCAGTGCGTCAATTAGCCGTGGCGACGCGCCGAGTTGGGCCACTCGCGTCCAGGGCCGGCCAGCAGCAGGTCTAGCCATGTTCACTTCGCCCCGAAAGCGACCGTCTGCCGATAAACCGCACCTTCTCGCAGCAAGTCGCCCGGGCGCTTCCAGCTCCTGCTGTCAGGCTAAGCTTCCGCGGTCGCCCCGTGGCGCGCTGCTAGCTCTTCTTCTGATGCGGCGTCCCGAGGTAGGGAAACTCCCTGAGAATATCGGTGTGCGGTTTCAAACCGCTGGGAGGGCATTCGCTCTTGGTTAGGAACGCGAGGCGGTAATCGATCACGTCGTCAGTGAAGACGCGGCCGTTGGGATACTTCGCAGGCTTCGACGGATCGAAACTCAGCACGTCGGGCAGTGTTCCCTCCTTGTCGATCTCGGCAATCGCTTCTTCGCGCGAGTAATTTCCCGTGTGGCCCATCAGATGCACGAACTGATCGAGCCAGCGTTTGCGATCATTCGCCGGCTCGCTGGCGTTGTATTCCAACTTCGTGTCGTCGGTGTTGAAAAAGCTACTGACGCTCGGATGGCCCGCGCGATCGACGTGAACCAGCTTGCCATCCTGCCGCAGGCTGCATCGTCCCCAGATGTGTACTTCGGGTTTCGGGGCTAGTTCGCTCGTTGGCAGCTCCACCACCGTCGAGAAGACGTTGGCTTCGGTATTCGAATCTACGCCAGTCCACGGCGACTTGCCGCTTAGGTGAGGCTCGGTGAAATTCCGCTTGCCTCTGATGTCGAACAGATTCTTGATGCCGTCGAAATCGAAGAAGAAAGCGTCGCTGCGACTACCTGCGAAGAATGTGTAGTCGCCCGCCTTGACGAGGTTGGGCTTGGGGCCGAATGAGACTTCTGCATCGGCGACTATTTTCTTCCCGATAGCTTCGGCCGAGCGCGACTCCGCGCCTTTGGCCAGAAAGACGTTGAAAGTCTGCTTGCCGTTCTGCGGCGTCGAAAACACGTAACTAAGCGCGACGTCCGTCAGAAAATCACCGTCGTTGTCGATGTTGAGCCGGTAAATAGCGTCGGGATGGAGCGCGTCGGCATTTGGATTTGCGTTGAGGATGATCACGGTTCTCGAAGGGTCGCTGGGCGACTGGAAGGCGTAAAGATCGCACAGGTCGAGTCTTTGGTCGCCGAGCGGCGGACCGAGGCTGAGTCCAGTAAAATGATTCGACATTTCTTCCTTCCTTTCGCAATCGAGGCATTCGAGCCCCTAAGCCGTGATTGTAAGGATATCGAATTGGCCGGGTTCAGTCAGCGGGCATGAACGAGCACGCTTATTTCCGAGATGGGCCACGAGCGGACTCCTGCACCGCAGCAACAGTCCTACTCGATCTCTGCAATAACTCATACAGCGTGCTTCTTTCAGGGCGTAGGTGCGTAATGAGTGAAAACGTAGTCGTGAGCTTTGGCAGGCTGGTGGCAGGGGAAGCAGGTTTCGTGCAATGCCTCGTTGCCAGGTTTTCCATCCTTAAAATCAGCGAACCCCCAGCCGCCCGTCGCAGCGTACCTTTTTGAGTCCTTGACCATAAACTGAACATTTGCGGCGGACCCGACGACGAAAGATTGAGCGCCAGGGAATGGACCGGCCAGGACTTTGTCGTTGTCTTCCGACCGGACACGATTCCAATGCAGCGCGGCAATGATTGTGCCGTCCGGGAACGGGATTTTCGCCTCCTTAAAGGCCTTGATCGCCATCTCGTTGCCGAGTTGGGCGCGCAACTGGTCGATCTTGTCTGTCGCTAGGTTGTCCACGGCGATCAATTTCCAATCGCGGTATCCGGCCGGAATTGTCACGCCGTAGATCGGAGACGCATTGCTCTGCGCCGTTGGCCTCGTGACGTACAGCGTACAAAGCACGATAATGGCGCAAGCGCCTAAAGCAAAACAGTATTTCAGAGCGCGCGTAGTGGTGTGAAGCATGACCGTCTCCTCGGGACGGGTTCGACGAAAACTCGCCGTGAAAACTGGGTTGGAATTATAGCGCCACGGAGATCGGCTTCAATTGCGGAATTGACACGTTGAGTTCGGCCCAAACATAACGTGATCATTCCGGTGCTGCGATGCGCACGCAGGTGGTTGCAGGGTTGAACCGGATGCTTCAACTCCGAGCCGCGCTGCGAGGACATGAGCGATGTCAGCGGTATCCTCACGCGCTCGCCGATTTGCCGAAAAGCATGCTGGTTTGCGGCGAAAGCGGCCTGTCATTTTGAGGCCAGCGCGGATGTTGAGTCCGAGAAGCGTGAGACTCGCCGCACCCCGCTGCGAGTTCCAGAGCCTGCACCGCGTAGAACGCGGTATCTAACTCGCCGGCTTTCGCCTTCGATGCGAGGTACAACGCCGATGGAATGAGAACCAGGATGCCGTTGGCGGCTATTATCGGCATGCGTTTGATCTTCGTGCAGATCAGCCCGGTCCGCCGACCCTTTGCCAGGATAAAGCCCGAGCCGCCCGCCGCCGCGAGCGCCGGAATCAGCAACAGAAAACTCCACGGTATGGCCGTCTTGACGGCGGTGACGACCGCCGGGGAAGCAAACAGCTCGGCGATGGCCGTCGAGAGCCAGAATGTCGCAATCGTGAGGATCGCGACGGCTCCTTCAACTGGATGGATGATCTGATCATGCTTCTATTCTCTCTCGATAGAATCGCTTCGCTCGGAAGTACTTCTAGTCACGTGCTAACCACATGCGCCACAACAGACCGTCGCGACGAACAAATTGGTGGTAAAGAGCGGCGCCCACGTGGAGCACGAGCAAAGCGAGGAGGAGCCTCGCTCCGATGGCGTGTGGTAGCCGGGGCGGATATTTCCAGAAATCTGGCAGCAGCGCGCTTTCTCCGCCAAAGATCAATGGCGCTGCGCCGCTCAGCGCGATCATGCCGATGCCGCTCGCTACCATTCCTAGGATGACGACATAGAACAGGACATGCACCACCGGCGCAGTGCGCTCTTGCCAGCGCGGGGCTCCGGCAACTGGATCAGGTTTTCGATCAAAGCCCAACCACCAGACGATCCGTAGGAGCGTCAAGGCGAGCACCCCAATCGCAATCGGCACGTGCACGCGCAGGATTGCTGCTTTTGCTGCGGGATCCATGGTGCCGGCAGCAAGGAATCCCGAAACGATGAGAATAAGGATCAGCACTGCGCTTACCCAATGGATCAGCACGGCCACAGTCCCGTATTGGTCCGAGGTGCTCTTCAGCACGATCGCCATCTCGTCCTCCAACCGCGCGCGGCGAGCTAAGCGACGCAGATGCCGGGTACGGCCACCTTCTGGAACAGGTGCGGGGACGCAACGGCCGACGATGGATAGGCCGAGAGCTTCGCCACGAACTCTGGATGCGTGAATGCAGCCCTGAAGGCAGCAGTCGAGTCCCAGACCGCATAGTTCAGGTAAGTCGGGTTTTCGCCGACAGCGCGGTGAAGCTGTGTCGAGATGAATCCCGGCTGGCGTTTCATGAACTCCGCATCGTCCTGCCAGGTTTTGAGAAAGGTCTGTTCGTCTGCTTTGTCGAGCGTAAACACGTTCACAAGCACGACGGGGCTGGCGTCAATAGCGATCTGACGTTCGATCGGGAAAGCAGGATCTAGCGGGCGCAGTAATGACATGATAAGGGCCTCAAGTTG
>CAWKBE010000013.1:0-352969 GCA_963847785.1 uncultured Alphaproteobacteria bacterium | reverse complement strand
ATTCTCAGCACTTCGCTGGTGGGCCGCCCCTGCTGGAGCGCCTGATCACGTTCGCTAGTAGCCGTGCTGCCTCTGTTTCGTGAGTAGGCTCGCAGGAGCCGCGCACGGCCTTCGGCGCATCGCGGCGCGCTTTCTCGGTGTCACCGTCTTGCGGCGTTGGCTTTAACTGGCTGGCCGCCGAGTGCCGTTTCATTGTCTCCCCCTAAGGCTTGGTAGGATCGTATCGGCTCAGGCCGATGCTCGGGAAGAGGCTCGTGCGGGTCTGTGACTGCTTAGAAACGGAAGTTCAACGTCGGCTTCCGAAGTCATAAACCGCCGCGATTGTGTTCGCGCCGTCCAATGGCAGCAGCAGCACCCGAAGCACCTGTTTTTTGCATCAATTGCGATGGCCTCCAGTGGACACCGCGTGATGGCGGCTGTGGGCGTCGATGGCAGCCCAATCGGCTGATTGTCAAATCGCAAAGCCCTGCGGAAGTCTCGGCCAAATGTCTTGGGCTGCTCAGGCCCTTGCGCTACTGCACCGGGCTGATCGGGGTTACCACTACATCCGGCTTTCGTGATGGCAGAGTATCAATCGCAGCTTTCATCTCAGAGCTTATAGGCTCGCCTCGTAGCATGCCGTTTTTGTTGTCTCAAAACGCTCCAGCAATTCCGGTGGCCAATGCCAACCGACGACAACTTCCTGCTTCTCCACCTCTGGCGTCGTCGTCAACACCTTCGGCACCGGCAGATACGAGCCGCTGTGATGGCCACACGATCACGACGCTCAGTTCATTCGCGGCGTGTCCGTAAGTGCCAGGACCGGAAGTCGTCGTGCGGATCGTGAACTACGTTACAGACCGCCAAAATTGCGCTGCATTTGCCATATTTGCGTAAGGTGCGCACTTATCCTCAGCCCATATAACCGTACCGATCCTCAGCCCGTATACCGCCCCTATCCTCAGCCCATCATTACAGCACCATCCCATCGTCGTCATTTCAAAAGAGGCAATCGGCTAATGCTCAAGATTTATAAAGCCGGGATCGCAGCAATTCTGGCGCGTGTGGACTCCTCGTCTTCACGTACTGCCCGGCCTCAGCCGCCCTTAGCATCCATGGACAAGTCCAAGCGGGCGGTGGCGCAGTCGCAAATTCCACCGTCACGCTGTGGGCGGCAGAGTGCCGGAGAACCCAGACCTAGCCCAAACGAAATCCGGCGGTGATGGCCAATTTCAACTTGCCACCCATGAAACGCCTGGAGCGGATGTCAGCGATATATCTACTCGCCAAAGGCGGTCAGACCACAGCCCGCAAGAGCAGCGACAACCCGGCAATTGGTTTGCTGGCGGTGCTTGGCAACACGGCTCCGTCTAAAGTTGTCATCCAACGAGATGACCACCATCGCATCGGTATGGACCCATAATCAGTTTATCGGCGGCACCGTGATCAAAGGTTCGCCGCTCGCGCTACGGATTGCGGCGGGCAACGTGCCTAATTTTGTTGATTCCTACAACCTGGCAGCTATGGGGTGACCATCGCGGACGGCGTAACAGCACTCAGACGCCGACACTCGCCAACTTCGCCACACTCGCCAACGTCCTGTCCGGTCGCGCCACTCTGGTAACAGCCCATGCGTGCGACAAGCTCTTCACTGCGGCCACGCCTCCGGCGGGGAGCGCCCCCCAACGGACACGCTTGCCGCGGCCGAGGCCATAGCCCTGCGCTTCCCCGCCTACCAGCCGGAGAAGGTTTTCGCGTTGTTCGAGAACTTCTATCCGGTCCCGACACGGCAAAGCTCCGCTGCGGCCAACACCTTTCATGCCGTATTCCGAGTTGCTCCGAGCGCCTGGTTCTGCCGCTCAAGTTCACCGGCGGAGGCTTGAACGCTGGTGGCAAGCTCATGTTCGACAGCCAGGGCAACACCTGGGTCGTTATAACTTTGGGGTAGGCGCGCAGAACCAAGATCACCTCCCGAGGGGCAGCCTCTCCAAGTCTGCCCAACGGTAAGTCGCTCTCGCCCGCCGTCACCGGCTTCACCGGCGGCGGTACGCTCGGCCCCGGCTTTGGACTCAGCTATCCGACGCGCACGACAATGCGTGGGTGACCAGCTTCGCGGGCAACGATACTACCATCTTCTCGCTCTTCGACAACAGCGGCAAGCCGCTGTCACCACCCAGGGCTACAATATCGGCGGCAAGCTCGAGTAAGATGCGCAGGGCATCATTGTCACGCCGAGTGGCGACGTATGGGCCGCCGACACGCTCGAAGTCTCAGTTGGTTCCATCTTCCCCAGGGCGATACCTCCAAGGTGAGCTTCTGTGCCAAACCCCAGTGGCGATCCCCTGAAAAATCCCTGCAAGCTCGTGCTACCTTTCGCGCTCGCCATCGACCTAGCCAAACGATTGGAATCACCAACATCCTTGCCGACCACGTCACCGCTTCCCGGGTCGGCGATCACGCCAAACCCGAGACCTTCAAGACCGGCTTCTCCGGCAGCGGCCTCGCGGTCGACGGTCTCGGCAACGTCTGATCACCAACAAGTTCGGCAATTCCGAACGCGGCCGCCTAAAAATCCTCGAGATGGCGGCAGCGGCAAAGGTCAATTACGACGGCGACCCCGACTCAGCAGCAAGGCTCACCAACGTGCTGGTCAACGCAATGGTCAACAGACCCCGGTTCGGGAGGGCGGCAGCCGACGGTTCTGCACCCCGACGGCACCGAGGCCCAAGTCTCGCCAAGTCTATGGGAAGGGCGTCTTCGGTCCCTGGGCGGTTTCGGTCGACGGGAACGACAACATCTGGGTCTCCAACTTCTCCAGCGCGCAGGCAGGGATCGTCGAGTTGTGCGGTTTCCGAACGGAGAATTGCCCATCCGGGATGAAGACCGGCGATGCCATCTCACCTCCGGGCGGTTATGTCGGTGGCGGTCTCCAGTTGCAGGTCGACGTTGGAATTGGTCCCGCTGGTGACGTGGTGGGTGACCAACAACTGGCAAGACGGACACGTGCTTGCTACGGTAAGCCCAAAGAGGTCGTTTCTACCCTCTGGCGCTGGGCAAGGAGTGGTAGTCTTTTTCGGCATGGCGAAGCCAGTCCGCACACCGCAGATCGGGCTACCGAGACAACCGTGAGGCCAAACCGGAATTGGCGCGGAGATCGTCGGCGACCTTCTAGAGTTCACAACTCGAACTTTTCAATGCCTGTCAGACGTCTAATTCTGACATCGCCGACGAGGTAGTTGAATCCGCAAACGGGTCAGAAACAAACGTAGCGCGGTCGAGACATGATGCCTGCTTCGCCCCCGACAACGGACATCGGCGTCGCGTCAGTCTACATCGCATTCCGATAGGCGGCGGACTAAGTCAGACCTGTCGTTTGGCGACCGGGGAAATGGAGTACTTGACGGACCCGTTGCTTCTTCTCGTTGCTCGCCGCCTGAATCAGGTCGATCAGGGTTGCGACTGACATCCGGCTCGTGGGTGATAGACGACAGTTGCTTACCGTTCTGTTCGCTGATGTAAGGCCGAAAAGGCTTGCCTCGGCGTATAGCCGGTAATTTGTCGAGGAGTTCCTTCGTCCAGTTCCACTGCATTACACGCACTTGCTGCGGCTGCTCTTCCTCTGCTGGCCGCATTTTCGGATGCACGTACGGCGCAGCGTCGCGAGCTGCAATCCCTCCAGCCATGAAGGCAAAATCAATGCGCTCGTGGTTTGGCTTTTCCTTCGCCAGCTCCGCATCAATGATGCTGTTGTAGTGGCGATATTTCTTGGTGTTGAATTGCAGCGGCGTGAGGCCGCTGGCGGCTATCTCAACCTGACGCGCCGCCGTCGCCTTGTTCGGCGTCCCTTTCTTGCGGCCACCAGTTTTTGGTGTACCCGATGCGCGAGACATTCTATTTCGTTCCTACTTCAGAAATCCATCTACGCCCTGCTGCCGATTTTCTGCGCTGATGTACAGCTCCTGCATCGATGCGGCGCGCTGCTTGCAACATAGGCCGTCCCAGCGCGAAAGTGCCATAGCTTTACAGCACTATACGACTACTACACTGCGAGGTCACGATGCCGACCCAATCAACCCGCCATCCATGCTAGAATGCCGCCCAGACCCAACAGAAAGCCCGCTGGAGGCCATGGCGAAACGCAGCACCCGGACTACCCGAAAGCGTACTGCCGCAGCAGGCGCGGCCGCACGCAGATTGAGCGGCCACCCATCATCCACTCAAGCCTTTACCTGCCGGAGGCGGTCTACGAATCGTTGCGCAAGATCGCCTTCGAGGAGAGGCGGAAAATCCACGACATCGTCCTAGAGGCCATTATTGCGGCGTTGCGACGGCGCGGATACCCCTCAGTGGAGAAGCTAAGCGCCGGGAAGAGGCGATAATCACTAGGAGCCGCAAAAGTTAGCCGAAGTCGGCACCGATCCCAACCGCGCGGGCGCAATCAGCCGAAATAGTACGCACCCTCCATCGAGGCGCTCAATCGACGCGAGCGGCTGCTTTCGGCGCTCGGGGCGCGGCGTGGCAGGGCGGCCCCCAATTGAGGCCGCGAGGTCAAGGACCGCCGACCAAGGGAGATAGGTCGGTGCGTTGCATTTCATCGAAGCCTCATTCTTTCTCTTGCTTCTTCATCGGCTACGCGACGCCGGAGGCGTCGCCCCCGTGATAGTACGTCCTTTGAATTAGCCTTGATGTCCCATTGATATGGGCTTTGATGTAGCCTTGATATTGCAAGACGGCCTCAGGCCGCTGAACTTGCGGCAGCGCGATCCCTGATTATCGCCTTATAGCGGGGGAGATATTCGGCGGTGCTTTCTTTCATTTGGGCATACCAAGCCCCCGTCGCCTTCGTGTGCGGGCGATATTTAAGCCGGAATACCTCCACCAGCGTTGCCTTGGATATGTGCTGCTGTACCGGCACTAGGTGATAGCCTCGGTCTTCCGCACGGGTGCGTTGCCCCTCCGTCAACATCGCCGCCGCAGCCTCACTAGCAGCGCGAGCTAGTTCACGTTCTTCCGGCTCGCCACCGCGCGTCGCATAAGGATGGATGATCTCGGCTTCGGGATCATCGCCATCGAGTAACATTCCGACTGGCTCGGCAATGCCCACATCCCTTAGCGCATGTACCGCAGGCCAAAACGCGGCATCCCAACCGGCATCGTGGCTGCCGTCGCCCCGTTTCGTGAATTGCCCAGTAAGGAACTGACCAGCTAAGCCGTAAGTAGCGGTCATGTGCTTTAACCGAAAGCCCCACACCACAAAAGCGCCCTGCTCTCCAACCTTGGTGCGATCAAATTCGCAACGCAGCATTTCGCGGGGTACGCCTCCGTAGTGCGGAAGAAATTGAACCGCATACAATTCCACCAACAGCCGCAATGCGGGCAAGCTGCGCGTCTGTCGTATCAGCTCAATCGGCGGCACCTCGCCCGCTGCGCCGTCAATCAAAGCGTTCGGCAGCCACACCGCGAGTGGTTCCGACAACACAGTAATCGCAGCTTCGTCCAACTGGAAAGCGGAAGGCTCGGTATCGTAAGGATTTGAGTGTGATCGACGTGCTCGACGCGACCCGCGGGACGTCGCCACATTCACAATATTTCTAGCCTGTAATGCCTTCAGAGCATCCTGCGATTCATCACACGGGTGTACCGTCGCGGATAGCGGCGATTGCAGCCTGTTCAGCCGCAGTGAAGGGGCCACCGGGAATTTCATTTCCCGGCACCGCCTCGTAAATCGGGTGCTTCCCCTCGCGTGTTTTTTTCCAAATGCCGCGATCTAGCAAGCCCTGCACTGCCTTTTTGGCATTTGGCCGCGAGATACCCGTGTGTTGTTCGATTGCGTTGACGCTCCATTGCGTCGTGCGGTTATCGCGACCAGTGCCTCTGGCCATGACGAGATGGGCGACACCGCAATTAAGACCCAAGGTCGCCGCGCAACGGAAGGCTCCGCGATCAATGGAAAAGAAGCCCTTGGCTTTGCTATCATCGGGCATGCGTCACCTGCCGACACGCAAAGCGAGGTCGCCGTCGAGAACGTGCGTCGAACGGATTACGCGGAAATTCTGCGGACACGCCGTGCGGCGCATGAAGCGCAATAATGGCTATTGTGCTAATATCATTGGCGCGCCCGAAGGGATTCGAACCCCTGACCTCTGCCTTCGGAGGGCAGCGCTCTATCCAGCTGAGCTACGGGCGCCTAAGCGTCGGCGTCTGGCCAATACCTAGCCAAGATACTGAGTAGGCTATCCGGCCTAGATAGCCGAAGCCCGGCAGGGCGGCAACAATTGGTCCGGCGCTTGCTGCTTCTGGCTGGTCCTCTTATAGGTTGGCCGAGATAGGTAGCCTGAGCGTGGCTCGGCTTGAGACGCAGCCCGCAACCAAGGAGCATTCCATGGCGCAGCTTGCGGAAAAACGGGAAGCAAAATCCGCTCAGATCAAGGACGCCGCCTTTCGCTGGGACGATCCGCTCGACCTCGAGGGCGAACTGACCGAGGAAGAGCGCATGGTGCGCGACACCGCGCGCGACTATGCGCAGGAGAAGCTGTTTCCGCGCGTGCTCAAGGCCTATCGCGAGGAAAGCTACGATCCCGCCGTGGTGCGCGAGATGGGCGCGCTCGGCCTCCTCGGCTCGACCATCCCGGAAAAGTATGGCGGCGCCGGCATGGGCTATGTCGCCTATGGGCTGATCGCGCGCGAGATCGAGCGCGTCGATTCCGGCTATCGCTCGGCGATGTCGGTGCAGTCGTCGCTGGTGATGCACCCGATCTATGCCTATGGCAGCGAGGCGCAGCGGCGCAAATATCTGCCCAAGCTCGCGAGCGGCGAATTCGTCGGCTGCTTCGGCCTCACCGAACCCGATCACGGCTCCGATCCGGGCTCGATGGTGACGCGCGCGGAAAAAGTCGCCGGCGGCTATCGGCTTACCGGCGCAAAAATGTGGATCACCAACGCGCCGGTCGCCGACGTGGCCGTCGTCTGGGCGAAACTCGACGGCAAGATCCGCGGCTTCGTCGTCGAGCGCGGCACCAAGGGATTTTCGACGCCGAAGATCGAAGGCAAGCTGTCCTTGCGCGCCTCGATCACCGGCGAGATCGTGCTCGAGGGCGCCGTAGTGCCGGAAGAAAATCTCCTGCCCAACGTCAGCGGGCTCGCCGGCCCGTTCGGCTGCCTTAATGTCGCGCGCGCCGGCATCGCCTGGGGCGCGCTCGGCGCCGCCGAATTCTGCTGGCATCGCGCCCGCGACTATGTGCTCGCGCGCAAGCAGTTCGGGCGGCCGCTCGCCGCCAACCAGCTCATTCAGAAAAAGCTCGCCGACATGCAGACCGAGATCACGCTCGGCCTGCACGCCGTGCTGCGGCTGTCGCGGCTGATCGAACAGGGCAAGGCGTCGCCGCCGGCGATCTCACTCCTTAAGCGCAACAATTGCGGCAAGGCGCTCGACATCGCCCGGCTTGCCCGCGACATGCACGGCGGCAACGGCATCGCCGACGAGTTCCACGTCATGCGCGTTCTGAGCAATCTCGAAACCGTCAACACTTACGAAGGCACGCACGACATTCATGCGCTGATCCTCGGCCGCGCCCAGACCGGCATCCAGGCGTTTATGTGAGGTGATCGCTCCTCCTCATTGCGAGGAGCCAATGCAACTAAGCAATCCAGAGCGGCACCTCGCAACTGGATTGCTTCGCTGACGCTCGCAATGACGAAATAGAAAATGATTCTCGCCACGATCCGCGCCACTTCCCCTCTCCCCTTGCGGGAGAATGAGAGAGCGGCCTTGCGCACGTTACGCGCTTCCGTCATTGCGTGGAGCGAAAGCGACGAAGCAATCCCAGAGCGGCACCTCGGAACTGGATTGCTTCGCTGGCGCTCGCAATGACAGCGCCGCCGCGTGGCAAAGACGACGGCGCCTTATCAGCCTGAATCCCTACCGAGTTCTTTCAACAGCCGGGTGCGATTATCCCGATGCGCAGCGAGCAGCAGCCGAAGGCCCGCAAGCAAGTATTTCGCGTGATCCGCAGGCTGGCCGCTGCGTTCCAGCTCGGCGATCGCCGCGCTTTGCTGGGCGACGCGGAGTTCGCCGCCGGCAATCTGCCTCTCGGTTTCCGCCAGATTTTGCGCAAGCGCGGCACGATCCAATGACGGCATGGGCCGAAATTCTAATTCAGATTCTAACCTATTAATTCGAGCCTAATATATTGCCGGGTGAAGACGCTAGAGCGCAATCGCTTCAGATTGAATCGATTGTCGCTCTAACATATTCTTGGAGCGTGATTTTTTCGAAAACCCGGTTTCCACTTTTTCGGATCATGCTCTAACGAGCCGCAGACGAGCCGGCGTTTTTGCGTTTCGGCCGTTTACGATGTCGCGGGAAGCTCGATCGTCGTGTCGGCGTATTCGACGGTGTCATAGACCGTCACGTGCAGGAGCGGATAGCCCTTCTTGATAGCAAGTCCGGCGGTATGTGCGCTTTCCGCGGTCGGATACGAGCCCTTGGTCTGCCGGTCGACCTGAAGGAGAAAGCGCCCCAATTCCGGCCGCTTGCGCTGCGAGAAGTGCTCCTCCGGCTCGGCGTCAGTCTCCGTCTTCGCCGGCATTTTCATCTCAGGCATTTTCATCTGGCGCGGGGCCATTCGTCTCTCCTTATTGGGGGGCAAGTGCTGCATGTAATCGCTCGGCGGCTGGAACGCCAGCCCGCGTAGAGCGAACGATTATGAAAGCCGACTTTAACGCGTCCTTCAGGGAGCGCCGGCCTTGCCGCTCGCCGCGTCGAGGAGCGCCAGCAATCCCCCGAGCAGCTCGGTCGGCGACGGCGGGCAACCGCGAATATGCAGATCGACCGGCACTACGGCGGCAACGCCGCCGGCGACGGCGTAGCTGCCGGCAAAGACTCCGCCGTCGACGGCGCAGTTGCCGACCGCCACCACCCATTTCGGATCCGGCGTTGCGCTCCAGGTCCGCTCCAAGGCCTCGCGCATGTTCCGCGTCACCGGCCCGGTCACGAGCAGCACGTCGGCGTGGCGCGGCGAAGCGACGAAGCGCAGGCCGAAACGCTCGAGATCGTAGAACGCGTTGTTGAGCGCGTGGATTTCAAGCTCGCAGCCGTTGCAGGAGCCGGCATCGACCTCGCGGATGGAAAGGCTGCGGCCGAGCCGGCGGCGCGCCGCGCCGTCGACGCGGGCCGCGAGCTCGGCGAGCGCGTCCGCGCGCGGCGCCGGCGGCTTTTCCGTCAGCGGCAGGCGGGTGAGGCCCTCGATCAATGTTCGGCGCATCGGAGCTTGTTTTTCTGTTGCATGTTACGCGCGGTAGTCTTTCATTTGCGCATGACCTTTTCGGAAAACCGGCATCCACTTTTCCGGATCATGCGCTAGAGATCATGGCCCGCATACGAGCAGTTGAACGATTTGTTGCAGAGCGGAAAGTCGGCGACGATGTTACCCTCGATCGCGGTTTCGAGCAGCGGCCATTGAAACCACGACGGATCGCGCAGATGACAGCGCGCGACGCGCGCCCCGTCGAGCCGCACCCAGGCCAGCACATCGCCGCGGAAGCCCTCGGCAAGCCCCAAGCCTTCACTGTTCAGGCCTTCACCGTTCAAGCCTTCGCCGCCATCGAGCGCGACCGCGATCGGTCCGGCGGGAAGGCGCGCAAGAATTTGGTCGATCAGCTTCAGGCTTTGCTCGACTTCGCGGATGCGGATCCAGACGCGTGCATTGACGTCGCCCGCCGTCAGCACCGGAACCGCGATGTCGAGCTCCCGATAAGGCGCATAGCCGGGCGTTTTGCGCGCGTCGAAATAGCGTCCGCTGGCACGGCCGACGTAGCCCGGCGCGCCGAATAGCCGCGCGAATCCGGCCGCAACGATGCCGGTTCCGGCGGTGCGATCCTGCAGCGACGCGGTGTTGTCGTAAAGCTCGATCAGGCGCGGGAACCGCTCGCCGATCCGTCGGATGGTTTCGCGGACATGCGTACTACCGCCCGACGCAAGATCGGCGGCAACGCCGCCGGGCACGACCCGATCCATCATCAGGCGGTGGCCGAAACAGGCGTCGGCCGCGCGCAGCACCTCTTCGCGCAGGATGCCGCAATGCGCGTGCATGAGCGAGAACGAGGCGTCGTTGCAGATCGCGCCGATATCGCCGAGATGGTTCGCCAGCCGTTCGAGCTCCGCCATCAGCGCGCGCAAATAGCGCGCGCGCGGCGGCGCTTCGACGTTCACTGCCGCTTCGACCGCATGCGCGAACGCAATCCCGTAGGCGACGGTGCTGTCGCCGGACGTGCGCGCGGCAAGCTCACCGGCGCGCTCGATCGTGGCGCCGGCCATGAGCGATTCGATGCCCTTGTGCACGTAGCCGAAGCGCTGTTCGAGCCGCACGATGGTCTCGCCGCCGGCGGTGAAACGAAAATGTCCCGGCTCGATGATCCCGGCATGCACCGGGCCGACGGGAATCTGGTGCAACGCTTCGCCTTCCGCCGGCAGAAATTTGTAGGCCGCCGGCGGCTTTGTTGCCGCTGTGCGCGCACCGAGCGGATGGCGCACGTCCCAGAAGCCGAGATCGAGCCACGGCCGCAGGTCGGGCGCGCCGACAGGCTCGAAGCCGTAGAGGCTGTGAATGGCGCGCTCGAGGCGGATCGCGGGCGGATGGCCCGCGCCGACCGAGGGAAATTTTCCGTCCGGGCATGGAAGACTGACCACCGCGATCTCGCCGGTCGCGTCCTCGACCATCGCCATGTGCACGACCGGCCCGGCGGCCAAATCGCCCCACAGGCCGAACAGGCTGGCGCGGCCAGTGGCGATGTTGCCCGCCACCTCGCGCCACGCGTCCTCGGTCACGACGAAACGCGGCCACGGCCGGTGGCCGTCGACGCGCTCGCCCTGCGGGATGATGTCGAGGAGTGACGCCATCGGTCTATCCAAGCAATCCGGCAACGTTCTGGAACCAGACGACGACCGCGGGCGGCAGGTAGATTCCGGCGACGAAAACAAGCGCGAGATGGGCGAACATCGGCACGTAGGAGGCCTGCGCCTCGGCGTTGCGACCGCGCGGCTCGCCGAACGCGATCGCGTTGAGTTTCAGGAATAATCCGGCAAGACCAACCAGGATGCCGAACACGAGAATGATCGCCAGCACCGGCGCGCGGGCAAAGGTCGAGCTGATCACCAGGAACTCGCTCATGAAGATGCCGAGCGGCGGCAATCCCGCGATGGCGACGACGCCGAGCACCAGGCCCCAGCCGAGCACCGGATGCGTCTCGGTCAGCCCGCCCATGTCGGCGATGCGCTGCGTGCCCTTGACCTGCGCCACATGGCCGACGGCGAAGAAGATCGCCGACTTGGTAAGCGAGTGCATGGTCATGTGCAAGAGGCCGGCGAAATTGGCGAGCGGGCCGCCGATGCCGAACGCAAAGGTGATGATGCCCATATGCTCGATCGACGAATAGGCGAACATGCGTTTGATGTCGCGGCGGCGGTAGAGCATGAACGCCGCGAATACGAGCGAGATCAATCCGAGCGTCATCATCAGCGGGCCGGGCGCCAGCGCGCCCGGGTTCACCGCCAGCAGCATCTTGAAGCGCAAGAGCGCATAGAGCGCGACGTTGAGGAGGAGGCCCGAGAGCACTGCAGAGATCGGGGTCGGGCCCTCGGCGTGCGCGTCGGGCAGCCAGGCATGCAGCGGCGCGAGCCCGACCTTGGTGCCGTAGCCGAGCAGCAGGAACACGAAAGCGAGGTCGAGCAAAGCCGGATCGAATTCGCCGGCGCGGGTGACAAGCACGGTCCACACCATGGCGTCGGCGCCTTCCCCGATCACCGGCCGCGCCGCCATGTAGACGAGAATGGTGCCGAACAGCGCGAGCGCAATGCCGACGCTGCCGAGGATGAAGTATTTCCACGCCGCTTCCAGCGCCTCGTGGGTACGGTAGATGCCGACCATGAGCACCGTGGTTAGCGTCCCCAGCTCGATCGCCACCCACATCAGGCCGATGTTGTTGGCGATGAGCGCGAGGTTCATCGCGAACATCAGCACCTGATACATGGCGTGATAGAAGCGGATGAAAGGCGGCGTCAGCCGCCCGGTCTCGAGCTCGTGGCGGATGTAGCTGGCGCTGAACACGCTGGTGGTGAAGCCGACGAACGTCGTGAGCACGATGAACGTGCCGTTGAGATCGTCGACCAGGAGATAGGGACCCGGCGGCGGCCGCCGGAAGAACAGTGACAGCGCGCAGATAAGCGTCAGCGTCGTTGCCGCGACGTTGAACCGCGCCGACACCCGATAGCCCGGCAGCACCGCGAGCAAAGCGGCGGCGACCGCGGGAACCACCAGCACGCCGGCGAGCGCATCGAAGGTCATCGGCGTTCTCCGCGAAAGCGGTCGAGCGCCTGCACGTCGACTGTGTCGAAGCGCTCGCGGATGCGGAAGAGGAAAACGCCGATCACGATGAAGGCGATGAGGATCGAGAAGGCGACGCTGATCTCGACCACGAGCGGCATGCCCTTGGCGCCGGTCGACGCCAGCACAAGACCGTTTTCCAGCGACATGAAGCCGATCACTTGGCTCACCGCGTTCCTTCGCGTCACCATCATCAGCAGTCCGAGTAGAACGACGGAGAGCGCGAACGCGAGATCCTCGCGCGCCAGCGGGTCGGCTCCATGCGTCACCCGCAGCATGACGACCATGGACAGCGCGACGAGCCCCATGCCGGCGAGCATGGCGGGACCGACGCCGACGACCTTCTCGATCTCGCGATGAATGGCGAGCCGCACGATGATCCGATGCAGCGAGACCGGGATGACGATGGCCTTGAACAGGAGCGCGATCGCCGCGGTGACGTAAAGATGCGGTGCGTCCTGGATGAAAGCCTGCCAGGCGACCGAGGCCGCCAGCACCAGCGCGTGCGCCGCAAAGACGTTGAGTAGGGCGTAGAGGCGGTCTTGATAAAGCTCGATGAAGCTGATCAGCACCAGCATGCCGGCGAGCAGATGGGCGACGTCGAAATCGATCCGACTCATCAGAAGCTCCCCGATACGAAGCGCAGCAAAGTCGCCAGCAGGCCGAGCATCAGGGCGACGCCGAGGAATTCCGGAACGCGGAACACGCGCATCTTGGCGATTGACGTCTCGAACAGCGCCAGCAGAAAGCCCCCGACCGCGAGCTTCCCGACATAGGCGGCGACCCCGATCGCGATCGCCGGCGGTCCGGCGCCCGCCGCCTCGACGCCCCAGGGCGCGAACAGGCAGGCGACGAGCGAGACGTAGAGAATGAGCTTGAGCGACGAGGAAAGCTCGATCAGTGCCAGATGGCGGCCCGAATATTCGAGTACCATCGCTTCATGCACCATGGTCAATTCGAGATGCGTCGCCGGATTGTCGACCGGTATGCGGCCGTTCTCGGCGATGGCCACCATCATCAGTGCGATGAGCCCAAGCCCGAGCGAGACGCGCAACCCCACCGCCGAGGAAGTCATGAATTCGGCCACGGTAGAGAGCTGCGTCGAGCCGGCGATCAAGGCAAGCGTGAAGACGATCATGATCATCGCCGGCTCGGCGAGCGAGGCGATCATCACCTCGCGGCTCGAACCGATGCCGCCGAAGCTGGTGCCGACGTCGAGGCCGGCGAGCGCGAGGTAGAAGCGTCCGCTGCCGAGGAGCGCGATGATGGCGATCAGATCGGCCGACCAGGAGAACAACAACCCGGTGCGAAAGGTCGGCACCAGCGAGGCGGCAACCCAGGTGGCGGCAAATACGAGATAGGGGATGACGCGAAACAACCACGACGCCTGGTCGGCGAGCACCACCTCCTTGCGCAGGAGACGCGCCAAATCGAGGTAGGGCTGGATAAGCGGCGGACCTTGCCGCCGCAAGAGCCGCGCCCTCACCTTGCGCACAAAGCCGGTGAACAGCGGCGCCAACAGCAGCACCAGCAGCATCTGCGCGCCCTGTATGATGAAGTCGCCGATCAGGACCATATGGCGAGCACCAAAAGCAAAATGATGAGGGCGGCGAAGACGAGGCTCAGGAACTGGCGGATGGTCAGGAATTGCAGACGATTGAGCCGATCGGCTGCAATGCCGATGCCGGCGATAATCGGCGCATAGATCGATTCCCAGACCGGATCGTGCAGCTCGACCTCGAGCCGGGCGGCGCGCGTGTCGCCGGGCGGCGGCATCTGCCCATGCTCGCGGGCCTGGAACACCATCGTGCCGAACACGCGGCGGATTGGCTGCGCGAAGCTCATCGTCGTGTATTGCGTCGCCGGGCTTGAGTCGGGATAGCCGCAATCCCAGGCCGGCCCGCGCCGCAATCGGTCCGAGGCGAGGCGGTGAATAGCGATCGCCGCCAGCGTGCCCGATATGATCATGAACAGAAAGACGAGCAGACCGTCATAGGAGCTGCGGCTTGCGGCGATCGGCACGATCGAAAGCCATTGCCCGCCGATTTGCACCGGCATGCGTTCACCGATCAGCGCCGAAGAGACCGGCGCCAGTGCGTCGATGAAAAGGCCGGGCAGGATTCCGGCCAGCAGGCAAAGCAGCGCCAGCAACATCATGGCGGCAAGCGAGAACCTGTCGGTCTCCGCAGCGGCTTCGGCGGCGGGCGTGCGCGGCCGCCCGAGAAACGTCACGCCGTAGGCCTTGACGAAGCAGGCCGCGGCGAGCGCCGCCGACAGCGCCAGCAGCGCACCGACCGCCGGCACCATGAGCTTGAGCCCCCATGAGGGCAGTTGCGGGCTGAGCAGAATGGCCTGGAATGTGAGCCACTCGGACACGAAACCGTTGAGCGGCGGCAGCGCCGAGATCGCCACGCAGCCGACCAGAAAGACGAACGCGGTCTGCGGCATGCGATGGATGAGGCCGCCGAGATGCTCCATGTCGCGTTCGCCGGTTGCGGTCACCACCGCGCCGGCGCCGAAGAACAGAAGACTCTTGAACAGCGAATGATTGAACACGTGCAGCAAAGCGGCGGTAAAGGCGAGCGCCGCGGCAAAGGCCATGCCGTGCGCCTTGAATGCAAGCGCAAGCCCAAGCCCGATGAAGATGATCCCGATATTCTCGACGCTGTGATAGGCGAGGAGCCGCTTGAGATCGTGCTGCATGAGCGCATAGAGCACGCCCATCACCGTGGTGATGCCCGCGATCGCCAGGACGACGATGCTCCACCACCAAACCGGCCCGCCGGCGAGATCGAAAGCGATGCGCACGAAGCCGTAAACGGCGACCTTGGTCATCACGCCGCTCATCAGCGCCGAGACGTGGCTCGGCGCCGCCGGATGCGCGAGCGGCAGCCACACATGCAGCGGTACGATGCCGGCTTTCGAGCCGGCCCCGATGAGCGCCAGGATCAACGCCACCGAGCCGAGCGTCACGGAGGGATGCGCGGCGCGCATCTGCGCGAATGTGTAGAGACCGTCCGGCCCGGCGAGCAGACCGAAGGCGAGCAGCAAACCGAGCGTGCCGAAACTCGCCATGACCAGATAGACGTAGCCGGCGCGAATGTTTTCGGCGACGCGATGATGCGACACCACCAGCGCCCACGACGTGAGCGACATGAACTCCCAGGAGGACAGGAAGGTGAAAGCGTCGTCGGCGAGCACGACGAGCGTCATGCCGGCGAGAAAGGCGGCGTAGAACGGCAGCACGCGCTCCGGCGCGGGTTCATGCTCGCCGTACCCAAGCGCGAACAGGCTCGCGCTCGCCGCGCCGAGATCGACCACGACGAGGAAGAAGGCCGAGAGCGCATCGAGACGGAAATGCGCGCCGAGCCACGGCACGCCGAGCGGCAGCCTTAGACGCAAAGGCTCGACGATGCCGAGAAGATGCGACGCCGCGGCGACCAGCGAAATCGCCGCGATGACCATGCTGGCGAAGTAGACGACACGCGTGGCGGCTTGCGAACGTGCGATCGCCACAGCGAATGCCGCCAGCGCCAACAGCGCCGCCGCGCAACCGAGTGCGATCGTCAGTGTCACGATGGCACGCTCCGCAGCCGCACGCCGCGGCCGCCGCCATTGCTGGCCGCGTTTTCGGCAATGAGATCGACGCCGAGCGCGTCGAGCGCTGCGACCAGCTTCATTAGTGAGTCGACGTTGCCGCGAATGACGCCGTCGCTGGCTTCCATGCGTTGGATGGTCGGCAGCGACAAGCCGGCCGCTTCAGCAAGCTTGCGTTGGTCGATGCCGAGAAGGGCGCGAGAAGCCCTGAGCTGTCCGGCCGTGATCATGGACTCGACATTAGAAGTGAGGTTTAGAATTTATATTGTCACGAATAACCTCTTCATTCTGATGTTGCAACGCGTAGCGGTTCCCGTCCCGAAAATGCAGTAAAATCCGTAAATTGCGTTGTCGTCGCAGGATAAACAATCGGACGGAACGGTCCGCCGCTATGTCGGTGGGCCGCCGGATAGCCGGCGATCAAGGGGTGTGCGGCGACTACCCCGCCGCCTTCGGTTCGGCGGCTTCGTCCGGCGGCTTGTCGGAGACCCCGGCTTCGGCGAACGTCGCCATGCCGGTGTGGCAGGCGAGCGCCGCGCGCAGCATCAATAATGCCGCCGCCGCGCCCGAGGCTTCGCCGAGCCGCATATTGAGATCGAGGAGCGGCTTGAGCTCGAGTTCTTCGAGCAGCATGCGGTGGCCGGCCTCGGCCGAGACGTGACCGCCGAGCGCGTGCGCCAGCGTGTCCGTGCGCAGCTTATAGAGCGGCGCCACGGCGCCGGTGCAGACAAAGCCGTCGAGCAGCACCGGAATGTTCTGCCGTCGCGCTGCCAAGGCCGCGCCGAGAATCGCGGCAAGCTCGCGGCCGCCGAGCGCGGCGGCGACGCGAAGCGGATCGTGCAGGATCGCGCCGTGGCGATCGAGCGCCCGGTCGATCACCGCGCACTTGCGTGCCAGCCCGTCATCGTCGACGCCGGTGCCGCGGCCGGCCCAGCGCGCGCCGCGGCCGCCGAACAACGCGGCCGCGATCGCCGCGGCCGCCGTGGTATTGCCGATCCCCATTTCACCGAGACAGACGAGATCGCTTTGCGGCGATACCGAATCGTAGCCGGTGGTGACCGCCGCGAGGAATTCCTCTTCGGTCAACGCCGCACTTTCCGTGAAGTCGGCGGTCGGCGCTTCGAGCGCGAGCGGAATGACGCGCAGGCTCGCACCAGCGATGCGGGCAAGCTGATTGATCGCGGCGCCGCCTGAGGCAAAGTTTGCCACCATCTGCACCGTTACTTCGGCGGGATAGGCGGAAACCCCCTGCTTCGCGACGCCGTGATTGCCGGCGAACACGAGAATATCGACGCGATCGAGCCGCGGCGGTGCATAGCCCTGCCAGTGCGCTAGCCAGGCGACGAGATCCTCAAGCCGTCCCAGGCTGCGTGGCGGCTTGGTCAGGGTATCCTCGCGCTGCGCCACCGCCGCGCTCGCCGCCGGATGCCCGCTCGGCAAATCGAGGCAGACAACGCGAAGGTCGGAGAACGAAGTGAAGGTCATGCTGTGGCCTAGTGTGTCCTGATTCTGAGGTGCGCAGTATTGGCCGGGCTTGATCCGGCCATCCACGTCTTTGGGATGCATCACTTTAAAGACGTGGATGCCCGGCACAAGGTTTACACTTCGGTCGGCCAAAAGGTCGGACGCGGTGCCGGGCATGACACGCCAAAGTGGCGGAACAATCGAACGTTCCCGAAAGCCTCATTCGATCAAACGGTCAGCCGGCTAACGGCTATTTCTTCACCCCCGCACGATGAATGCCAGTGAATCGGTTGTTTTGGCGCGTCGACTCCTTTCTGCGCCGCCGAATTGTGCCACGCTTCCGCTTGCTTCGACAGTGTCGAACTTGAGGAGCACAAAACGCGCCGGCGCAAGTCCGTCGAGTCTGGTTATTTGTCGGTGCGGATGACGAAAGTGGCACCTGCAGCAGCAGCCGATGCGGGTGCTTTGGCGCGAACTTCCTTATAACCGTCGGCGTCAATTATTTTGCGAATGGCGACGACGCCATAGGTTGGCGGCTTCATCTGGGCATGCACCTCCTTGATGACTGCGCCGCCGACGGCAATGCCCGCAATGAGCGCCAACGCCAGTTTGTAATTTGCTTTCATGGTCCACTCCCTCTGTGGTCGCAGGGGAACTTTACCGGACCGAAAACCGCGGATAGATGACAGGGCGGCAAATCCGGGAAGAGCGGTTTTCAAATCCGACGCGCCGCGGCCATAACCGGCCGACGCAGGCTGAGGCGAATAGCGATGATCCCTGGCACGAAGGACGATTGGGCTTCCTGGCTCGGCGAACGCGCCGGCGAAGTCTCAACCAGCATTCTTTTTTTGACGCGGCTGCCGCTGCACCGCACCCCACCGATCGGGGGCACCGCTGTCACGCAATCCGTCTGGGCATTCCCGCTCGCGGGCGTTGTCGTCGGGCTCATCGGCGCTTTGGTCTACGCGCTGGCGCACGCCCTCGCACTGCCGCCTTGGCCTACCGCGGCGCTGGCGGTCGCGGCAACACTCGCGGCGACCGGCTGCCTGCATGAAGACGGGCTTGCCGACACCACGGACGGCTTCGGCGGCGGCGACACGACCGATCGCAAGCTCGAGATCATGAGCGACAGCAGCATCGGCACCTATGGCGTCTGCGCGCTTGCGCTCTCTCTCCTGCTTCGCACCGGCGCCTTGGCGAGCCTCGCCGAGCCGGGAGCGGTGGCCGCAGCCCTGATCGCGGCACACAGCGCCGCGCGCGCGACCATGCCCGTAATGATGTTCTTTGTCGCGCCGGCGCGGCGCGACGGGCTTTCATTTGCTGCCGGACAACCGTCGGCCGTGCGCGTCGCCGTCGCCACCGTGCTTGCCGTGTTCATTCTCGCCATCAGTCTCGGTCCGGCGTCGATGATCGTTTCCGTGCTTGCCCTCGCGATCGTCATCGTGGTCATGGCGGGCTTGAGCGTGGGGCAGATCGGCGGGCAAACCGGCGACGTGATCGGCGCCGTCGAGCAGGTGAGCGAGATAGTCATTCTGCTCGTGGCGCTGCGGTAAGCTCAAATGCCCCTCCCCCGCATAGCGGTGGGGAAGGTCGCCGCGAACAATGTGAGCGGCGGGGTGGGGTGCGGCAACGAAAAGCCCCACCCGTAGCCGATGCTTCGCATCGGCGTTCTTGCGTTAACAACGGCGGCCAGAGGCCGCCTATGCCCTCCCCACCACGCCACGCTCGCGTGGGGAGAGGAAATCGGGCAATTTACGCGCCGGCAACTTGGCGCGGGCTCAGAAAGCGGGCGCCGGCGACGATACCGAGCGCGATCAAAGCCGGTGGGATCGCAAGCCGCAGGCTGATGGCGGCAACCCCGGCCGTCGCCGCCCAGCCGATCGAGGAAAACGCTTCCGCAAACGTCGCGACCCGCGAGGAAACCTGACGCCGGCGAAACTGGCTGCGCTTGGCCTGCGTGCGGAACCACAATTGGATGGCGGTCGCCGACCCCGCGGCAATCACGATGCCGACGCCGGTGATCAAAGCGTGCCACGGCGACGCGACCGCAATCACGATGACGAGCGGCAGGAAGATGGCGACGATGATCGCGAGCACCGCCTCGACCTTCGCGCGCAGGACAAAGCGCGTGGGCACCGGCGCCGTGACGACGAGATCGGGCGCATCCTCGCCCGAGATCGTGAGCCAGGCGAGCCCGCCGGCAAGTTGGCCTGCCGCCATGACCAGCACCGGAACGAGGAGATTGAGCGCGCCGCCGCCGGCCTCGAAGCTTCGCCACAACAGCACCGCGGGCGGCAGAAGGTAGAGAATCTGCATGAGCGTTTGCGACGCCAGCCATGGATCGCGGCGCAAAAGCATCCATTCCTTGCGGCGGAGCGCCCGGCGCGGCGACGTGACGTAAAAATTCTTCGAGCGCCCCGCCCGGCTCGCTTGCGCATTGCCGATGCTCGCGGCGGCGATTGCGTATTCGCCGAAGCGCGGCGACACGATCGCTGTGGCGAGCGCGAGCAGGAGCAGGCTGAACACCAAAACGCTGGCCAGAGCCGCGCCGTCGCCGAGGACCGCCCAAGCCGGCCACCACAGCACGCTGCCGGCGTCCGGCGATATCGCCAGCACCGTTTTCGATCGCAGCACGTCGCTGCGCGACAAACTTCCGTAGGACAGGATCGCCGCCACCTGCAAGCCGATCACGAAAGCGGCGCCGATCACCGCGGCGACGACCTGCGCCACGAGACGCGTGCGCTTCGGGCCGATGCTGCGAAACAGCGCGACCATGAGCGCGACCGCAAGCGCCGTTGCCGCCGCGCACATGGCAACGATCACGCCGTAGGCGCCGAGCCAATGCCATCCGCCAAACACGATCAACATGTCGATGAACGGCGCCGCGAGCGGCAGCGCCATCGCCGCGATCGAAAGCGCAACCGTCGAGATGCGCACGGCGAAAATCTCTTGCGCCGCGACCGGCGAGGCAAGAATGAGATCGAGATCCGAGCGCGCATAGAAAGCGCGCGTCATCGATTCCATCGCCTGCGAAATCATGAGCAGCCACGACAACAATAAGGTCGCCGTGATGGCGATCAGCATGGGCTTATCGGGCGTGGCGGCGGCGAAGCTGCCGACGACGAAATAGGCGACCGCATGCAGGACGATGGCAAAAGCAAGCAGGCCGACCGCGACCCGATAGCGGCGCGCACGCTTGCCGGCGGTCATCATCGCCACCCAATCGCGCCAGGCGAGCCGCATTTCGTGGCGGGCGAACCAGAGAGCGGTGCCGGATTGCATCATCGTATTGCGCTCATCCCATCATTCCGGGGCGCGCGAAGCGCGAGCCCGGAATCCGTAACCACGATGGGAAACGATTCTGTACGGAGTGTGGTTGTGGTTATGGATTTCGAAAAATGGAATCGGAACCTCACGCGGCTTCCGCCGGCTCGGCGACCAGCGCCAGAAAAGTATCTTCGAGGCTGGCGCCGCCGCCGGTGCCGCAGTCGGCGCTATTGCCGGCTTGGTGGCGCAGTTCCTCGAGCGTGCCCTCGGCGATGAGTTTGCCGTGGGCGATAACGCCGATCCGATCCGCCATGCGCTCGGCCACTTCGAGGATGTGAGTGGTCATGATCACGGTGGCGCCGGCGCGCACGCGTTCTCGCAGCACGTTCTTCACCTGGCGGGCCGAGCCGGCATCGAGGCCGGTGAGCGGCTCGTCGAGGATGATCAGGCTTGGATCATGGACGAGCGCTCCGGCCAGCGCAACCTTCTGCCGCATGCCCTTGGAGAAAGTTTCGCAGCGTTCGCGGGCTTGCGCCGCAAGGCCTAACCAATCCAGAAGCTCCTGCGCCCGCGCCGCGGCGAGCGCCTGCTCGACGTTCCACAGCCCGGCGACGAACTCGAGATATTCCTCGGGCGTCAGCTTGTCGTAGATCATCGGCTCGTCGGAAATCCACGCCGTCACCCGTTTCGCCGCAACCGGATCCGCGAGCGCATCGATGCCGACGACATGGATGGATCCGGCGTCCGGCCGAATGAGGCCGGCGATCATGCGCAGCGTCGTCGTTTTGCCGGCGCCGTTGGGACCAAGCAGCGCATAAAACTCACCGCTGCGCACGGCGAGGTCGAGACCGTCGACGGCCGGACGATCAAACCTTTTGATCAGATTGTGGATTTCAAGCGCGAAATGCGGACGGGATAGCTCTGGCGGCATCGGTCGAAACATAGGCATTCACCGCGGGGCTGCGACGGTCCCGGCGCACGCTAGTCGAGACTAGTTTCGGGGTCGTGAATCGCCCGCCGCGATTTTGCAGCTGTTCCGCAGCGCCCGATTACCCGCTGACGTTATAGGCGGCGAGCGCCGCCATGTTGACGAGCTGAGCGTCGTTGGCCGAGAGCTGCACGATCTGCACGGAGCGATCGAGACCGACAAGGATCGGGCCGATGACGGTGGCGCCGCCAAGCTCCATCAGCATCTTGGTCGATATCGAGGCCGAATGAAACGCCGGCATGATGAGCACGTTGGCGGGTCCGGAGAGGCGGCAGAACGGATAGGCTTCGCGCAATCCCATGTTCAGGGCGACATCGGCCGCCATCTCGCCGTCGTATTCGAAGTCGACGCGCTGCTTGTCCAGCAACCGCACCGCTTCCTGCACACGCAGCGACCGCTCGCCCGGCGGATGGCCGAAGGTCGAGAAGGCCAGCAATGCAAGCCGCGGCTCGTAGCCGAGCGCGCGCGCCACGCGCGCCGCCTCGATCGCGATTTCGGCGATGTCGACGGCACCGGGCATCTCGGTAACCGCGGTGTCGGCGACCAGCACCGTGCGTCCGCGCGCGAGCACCAGCGAAACGCCGATCACGCGATGGCCCGGCTTTGGATCGATACAACGCCGCACGTCCTCGAGTGCAACCGAGAAATTGCGGGTGACGCCGGTGACCACGGCGTCGGCGTCGCCAAGCGCGACCATGCAGGAGGCGAAGCTGTTGCGGTCCTGATTGACCAGGCGCTGGCAATCGCGCTGCAAATAACCGTGCCGCTGCAGCCGCTCGTAGAGATAGGCCGCGTAAGTGGCGTTGCGCGACGACAAGGCCGCATTGATGATCTCGATGCCGCCGCCGAGCTCCACCCCGAGCGCCTCAGCGGTCTCGCGCACGCGCCCCTCGCGGCCGACGAGGAGAGCCGTGCCGAGCCCCTGATGCACGAACGACGCCGCGGCGCGGATCACTTGCTCCTCTTCGCCCTCGGCGAAGACGACGCGGCGCGGCTGCCGGCGCAGGCGCTCGAACACCCGCTGCAAGACGCCGGCGATCGGATCGAGCCGGCTGCGCAATTGGTGCCGGTAGGCGTCCATGTCGACGATCGGCCGCCGCGCGACTTTCGTATCCATCGCGGCCTGCGCCACCGCGGGCGGAATCGATGAAATCAAGCGCGGATCGAACGGCACCGGGATGATGTAATCGGGCCCGTATTTCGGCCGCGCGCCGTAAGCGGCGGCAACCTCGTCGGGCACGTCTTCGCGCGCCAGTTCAGCGAGCGCGTGCGCCGCCGCGATCTTCATCTCCATATTGATGGCGCGGGCACGCACGTCGAGGGCGCCGCGGAAGATGTAGGGGAAGCCGAGCACGTTGTTGATCTGGTTCGGATAGTCGGAGCGGCCGGTGGCCATGATGGCGTCGCTGCGTACCGCCGCGACCTCCTCCACGGTGATCTCGGGATCGGGATTGGCCATGGCAAAGATGATCGGCTTCGCCGCCATTACCCGCACCATGTCCTGGGTAACGGCGCCCTTCGCCGAAAGACCGAAGAACACATCGGCATCGACCAAGGCCTCGGCCAACGTCCGCGCCTTGGTCTTGACCGCAAAGCCGGATTTCCACTGGTTCATGCCTTCGGTGCGGCCCTCGTAGATCACGCCCTTGGTGTCGCAAAGGACGAGATTCTCGGGGCGGAAGCCGATCGCGCGCAAAAGCTCGAGGCAAGCGATACCGGCGGCGCCGGCGCCGTTGCAGACGAGCTTGGTTCCTTTGACGTCGCGCCCGGTCAGTTCGATCGCGTTGATCAGGCCGGCCGCGGCGATGATGGCGGTGCCGTGTTGGTCGTCGTGAAATACCGGAATGTCGAGCAGCTCGCGCAGCTTTTGCTCGATGATGAAGCACTCCGGCGCCTTGATGTCCTCGAGATTGATGCCGCCCCAGCTCTTGCCGAGAACTTTGACGCAATTGATGAACTCGTCCGGATCCTCGGTCGAGACCTCGAGATCGATGGAATCGACGTCGGCAAAGCGCTTGAAGAGCACGGCTTTACCTTCCATCACCGGCTTGGCGGCAAGCGCGCCGCGATTGCCGAGGCCGAGAATGGCGGTGCCATTGGTGATGATCGCAACGAAATTGCCCTTGGTCGTGTAGTCATAGGCGCGGCTCTCGTCCTCGGCGATCGCCAACACCGGGACGGCGACGCCCGGCGAATAGGCCAGCGAAAGATCGCGCTGCGTCGCCATTGGCTTGGTGGCCACGACTTCGAGCTTTCCCGGCCGGCCCTGGCTATGAAACAGCAAGGCTTCCTGGTCGGTGAAAGTCGGCCGCTGCGTGCGGCCGCCGGATTTCGGAGCCATTTCAATTCCTTGCTGAGGACGGGGCGATCGAGCCAAAGGTCCGGTCGACGTTAGCGGAAGCGATGGCCTATGCTCAAGGGAGCGATAGCACCCGTAAAGGAGCCGGTCGGCGCCAAAAGTGCCGCAGCCCGGGCGCATTGAACAAGGGCGCGCGGCGGGGTAATGCCCTGCATCCACTCCACACGCCGGCGGCCTACCGCATAGCCCCCCATGATCAGATTTCTATTGCGCTTCATCGGCCTCTGCCTTTTGGCGACCGCATTTGTCTTATTTGTGTATGACGGGACCAAGTCCATCGCCAATCAGCATCTGGTCTACGCCCGGGTCGGCGACGTTTGGGCCATGGTCGATCAGGGCAGCCTCAATCTCGCGCAAAATTGGTTGAAGCAAAAAGCGGCCTGGGCCTGGGATCCCACCATGCAAACAGTATTCGACCTGCCCGCCTGGGGCGTCCTCGCCTTCGTGGCGATGATCCTCGTCCTGCTCGGGCGCAAGAAGAAGCCGCTGATCGGCTATGCGCGCAACTAGAGCATGATCCCAAAAGAGTCTGTCCCGGACTTGATCCGGGGTGGAAGCCGGTTTTCGGAAAAGATCATGCTCCCATCAAAAATTTAGAGTGTACACCGCAGGCGATCTCCCATGCGGGCAGTATTGCGACATTCAGTCTTGCGACGTTCGCTTCTCGTCGCCGCCGTCATTGTCCTCGCGCTGCTGGTTCTTCCGTACGTGATCGTTCTATTCTACCGCATCGGCGAGCCGGTTTCGACGCTCATGCTCTGGCGCTGGGCGACGGGACAGCGCGTCGAGCGCAGCTTCGTTCCGCTCAGCCGCATCGCTTCCGCGCTGCCGCTCACTGTCGTCGTTTCCGAAGATGGCAGCTTCTGCCGTAATCGCGGCGTCGATCTTGGCGCCATGCGCGAGGCCTTGCGGCAAGCCGACGAGGATTTCGACGAAGCGCGCGGCGGTTCTACGATCACTCAGCAGACCGCCAAAAATCTGTTCCTGTGGCAGCGACGCAGCATTATCCGCAAAGTGCTCGAAATCCCGCTCGCGCTATGGATCAACATGGTGCTGCCGAAGCGGCGCATACTCGAAATCTACCTCAACATCGTCGAGTGGGGTCCGAACGGCGAATTCGGGGCCGAGGCCGCATCGCGCTTTGCGTTCGGCAAGCCGGCGCGCGAGATCACGGCGCGGGAAGCGGCCGAACTCGCGGCCATCCTGCCGAACCCGGTTCGCCGCAGCGCGCGGCCGCCAAGTGCTCTGGTGCGCAGGCTTGCAGGGCTCTATGAGCGCCGTGCCGCCGCCCACCCGGCCTTGGATGCCTGCATCCAAGGCCGGTCCCCCTAGATCATGATCCGATCAGATTAAAATGGATCACGATCTAGATGTTTGATGGAGCATGGTCTTTTCCGAAAACCGGCTTCCACTTTCGGGATATGCTCTAGCTTCCGCCGGGGCATTCTTCTATAAAGCGCGCCATTCCGAGGATGGCGACCTGCATCAGGAGACACCATGGCCGTTCCGAAAAGAAAAACATCACCGTCGCGGCGCGGCATGCGCCGCTCCGCCGACGCGCTGGCGCGGCCGACCTATATCGAGGACAAAGATTCCGGCGAATTGCGCCGTCCGCACCACATCGATCTCAAGACCGGCATGTATCGCGGCCGTCAGGTGCTGAAAAAGAAGTCCGAGGAATAGCCGCGGCGGCAAGGGACGCGCCATGTTTGTTCTCGGCTTTCCTCTGCTTCTCATTCCCTTCGCCATTTACAACATGATCGCGTTTCTTACGCCCGGCGTCAGCTGGACGACGCCGGTTGCGACCATCCATATGGTGTCCGGTCAAGATTGGGTGCTGACCTGGGAAGATCTTCTGCTCGCCTTCACGATTTTGCTGCTGGCTGTTGAAATCTTGAAATCGACGCGCATGGGCATGCGATCGATCGTCGATCACGTGTTGGCGATGGCGCTGTTCATCGGCATGCTGGTGGAATTCTTGCTGGTGCGACAGGCCGGGACGTCGACCTTCTTTCTGCTCACGATGATCGGTCTGGTTGACGTGCTCGTCGGCTTCATCGTCAGCATCCGCAGCTCCCAGCGCCAGGTCGAACTTCAAACCGGGAGCGCTTGAAAGCGGCGGCTTGCCGCAATGCGGGCTACCTACGGCGAATGCGCGAGCGTTCTGCCGGCCGGAACCGGCGATCAGCCGCCGGCCTCGTAGACGGCAATGGCGTCATACGGCTCGGCGCGCCGGCGAGCCCGCGTCTGCGGCGCCTCGCCCAAAGCTGGACACCTGACACCCTTTCCGTTCTGGATCGCAAACGCCGTGCCGTCCCGCCGGGTTGCCCAAAGGCGACGTTAAGATTTCCGAATTCTTTAAGTTCCGGCCGATCTGGCAGCGGTCGCTCGAACTATTTTTGCCCTTCGCCGTTTCGCTCCGATAGGCGATCGACCCTTCGCTGCATCTCGTCGAGCTGACGCTTGAGGTCGTCGATATCGCCGGTCTTGGTCGGCGCGGTACCCGGTTCGGCCTCGCCGCCTTGACTCTCACGCCGCGCGAAGGGCGCGAACATCGCGAAGGTGCGTTCGAACATTTCCATGTTACGCCGCACCTGCTCTTCCAGGGAGCCGAACGCCCCGACCCCGAACGCCTGCGAAATCTGATGCCGGAATTTTTCCTGCTCGCGTGTGAGCGAGTCGATGGAAACTTCAAGATACCGCGGCACCAGCATTTGCATGCTGTCGCCATAGAAACGGATCAGCTGGCGCAGAAACGCAATCGGCAGGAGGTTCTGGCCCTCTTTGTTCTCTTGTTCGAAAATGATTTGGGTGAGAACCGAGCGCGTGATGTCTTCGCCGGTCTTGGCATCGTAAACAACAAAATCCTCGCCGGTTTTGACCATGGCGGCGAGGTCTTCGAGCGTCACGTAGCTGCTGGTACCGGTGTTATACAGCCGCCGGTTAGCATACTTTTTGATCGTGACCGGCTCTACCGTCTTGGTCATTGGTTCGGGCATGGGGCAGCATCCGCGCGGGTTGGTTCAAAATAGGCGTTTTCTCGCAACGGTGCCACCGTTTTGTGCGAGGCTTGATGCATGCTTGGGCCGGACCGTGCCTTCAGCATGGCAGCGATGCGGCCTGTAGCCGTCTTGTCGGCGGGCCGTTGCGTCCTTATGACATATGCCAAGCATAAGGTCGCAGCGATCCCGTGTTCATCCCCTCTCGACCCCGAAAGGACCTCCCATGAAGGACGACATTGTCATTGTCGGCGCGGTACGTACGCCGGTCGGCGCGTTTAACGGGGCATTCGGAACCATGCCCGCCCACGAACTCGGTAAGGTCGCGATAAAGGCGGCGATCGACCGCGCGGGTGTTGAGCCGTCCCGCGTCTCGGAGGTGATCCTGGGGCAAATCCTTCAAGCCGGCCAGGGCCAAGGCCCGGCCCGTCAAGCCTCGATCAACGCCGGTATTCCGGTCGAGGTGCCGGCCTGGAGCGTCAATCAACTCTGCGGCTCGGGATTGCGGGCAGTCGCGCTCGGATATCAGGGCATTGTCAACGGCGACTCCGAAATCGCGGTCGTTGGTGGCCAGGAATTGATGAGCATGGCCCCGCACTGCGCCTATCTGCGCGGCGGCGTGAAGATGGGCAATTTCGAGATGATCGACACCATGATCAAGGACGGCCTGTGGGACGCCTTCAACGGCTATCACATGGGCAACACGGCGGAGAATGTCGCGCGGCAGTGGCAGATCACCCGAGCGCAACAGGACGAGTTCGCCGTCAATTCGCAGAAGAAGACCGAGGCCGCGCAAAAGGCCGGGAAGTTCAAGGATGAGATCGTTCCCGTGACCGTCAAGGGCCGCAAGGGCGATATCGTCGTCGATGCCGACGAGTATCCGAAGCACGGCACCACGCTCGAAGCGATCAGCAAATTGCGCCCCGCCTTCGACAAGGAAGGCACCGTGACCGCCGCCAGCGCTTCCGGGATTAATGACGGCGCCGCCGCCATGGTGCTGATGAAGGCGAGCGAAGCGGCGAAGCTCGGCAAGACGCCGCTCGCGCGCATCGTGTCGTGGGCTCAGGCCGGCGTCGATCCGAAGATTATGGGTACGGGACCCATTCCGGCCTCGCGCTCGGCCCTGAAGAAGGCGGGATGGAACGTCGGCGATATCGACCTCGTCGAGGCCAACGAGGCGTTTGCCGCGCAAGCCTGCGCCGTCAACAAGGACCTCGGCTGGGACACCGACAAGGTCAACGTCAATGGCGGCGCCATCGCGATCGGCCACCCCATCGGCGCGTCGGGCGCGCGCGTCCTGGTGACGCTCCTTTACGAGATGCAGAAGCGCAACGCCAAAAAGGGTCTTGCCACGCTATGCATCGGCGGCGGCATGGGCATCGCCATGTGCGTGGAGCGCTGACCCTGAAAGCCCCGCGCATTCAGGTCATGGCCGGACTTGTTCCGGCCATGCATGTCTTTAAGCTGTCTTTAAACGAAGGGACGCTGGCGAAAACAGCGGCCTGACTGGGGAAGGAATAGGGAGGACGGCATGCCACGCGTCGCATTGGTGACGGGGGGAACACGCGGCATCGGTGCGGCGATCGCCAGAGCGCTCAAGGCCGCAGGTTATAAAGTCGCGGCCGTGTATCGCGGCAACGATGAGGCGGCGCAAAAATTCAAGGCCGAGACCGGCATCGCCGTCTACAAATGGGACGTCTCCTCGTTTGACGCCTGCGCCGCCGGCGTCAAGCAGGTCGAGGCTGAGCTCGGCCCGATCGACGTGCTCGTCAACAATGCCGGCATCACGAGCGATTCCCAGCTTCACCGCATGAAGCCCGAACAGTGGACGACCGTGATCAACACCAATCTCGGCTCGCTGTTCAACATGTGCCGGCAAGTTATCGAGGGTATGCGCGAGCGCAAGTTCGGCCGCATCATCAACATCTCCTCGATCAACGGGCAAAAGGGTCAGTTCGGCCAAACCAACTATTCGGCCGCGAAGGCCGGCGAGATCGGCTTTACCAAGGCGCTGGCGCAGGAGGGCGCGCGTGTCGGCATCACCGTCAATGCCATCGCGCCGGGCTACGTCAACACCGAGATGGTGCAGGCGGTGCCGAAGGACGTGCTGGAGAAAAGCATCCTGCCGACCATTCCCATCGGCCGGCTGGGCGAGCCGGAGGAGATCGCGCGCTGCGTGGTGTTCCTCGCCGCCGACGATGCCGGGCTGATCACCGGCTCGACGCTCACCGCGAACGGCGGGCAATACATTACTTAAGGCATTTTGGACCTGAGCAATTAGGCGTGATTGAAAGGCGCAGTGCCATTAACCGGCGGGCGCCGTGCATGTTCCCCCTGCCGGCGTCGTCACATTTTGGACTTATCCGCCAAGCATTCTTTGGCCTCGCGTTTGGGGAACACGTCGGGGAACATTTGAAGCACTTGCAGTTCGCCTGGATTGTAGTTTCGGCTACAATCATAGGCACTTGCTTGATTGTTATTGTTTGGACGCTCACCGCTCCGCCGCCGAAGGCCATGGCTGCGGTTGATGGGGGCGTATTCGTTTCCTATGCGCTCGCGCCATCTGCGCTGCCAAACGCGCTTTCACGGCGTGAGCCTTCGCTCCCGCCGGAGGTAACGGCTTCTCTCGGCGCGCGGTTAAAAGATCAGTCGCGCATAGACGACGATAAAGAAGACGACATCACCCCCGCGAATTATTCGTCCGACGTCAGGCCGGCAAAGCCGGATCTGTCGTATCTCGTTTATTATGTTTATGCCGAGCTGCCGCCTGACCGAAAGCCGGCTGATATTGCTCTCAACTCGGTAAAAGATATCCCGGTTGGAACGCCCGTTGAGGAGATCAAGCGCGCGGCCGATGCTTTCGGTCTCGATTTCAATTTCATGCGAGCGGTTGCCAAGATCGAATCCGATTTTGATCCCAAGCAGCGCACCGGTTCGTATATCGGACTTTATCAGCTCAACAAATATGAGTTTGTTAAATATGGATCGGGAGACATTTACAGCCCGCGCGATAATGCCGTTGCCGCCGCCTACAAATTTGTCACCGAGGCCACGCTGTTCGAATGGCAGACACACAAGAAACCGACTTTCAGCGACCTCTACCTGATTCATCAACAAGGCTGGCAGGGCGCCGCGGAACACGTGGCGCAGCCGGACCGGATCGCCTGGAAATCGATGTGCGCCACCGACGAAGGCCGGGAAAAAGGCGAGAAGTGGTGCCGGCGCGCCGTCTGGGGGAACACGCTTCCGGCAGTCAAAAAGATTTGGAAATCGGTCGACAAGCTCACCTCGGGCGAATTTGTGAGCATGTGGCGCCAGCGGGTCGATCGCTTCTATGCGCGCTATTCGGAGGCGTCGGCCGGCGACACGAAGCATTGATGCTCTGTCGGACTTGAGAATACGCGGCTGCCGACGGCTCCTTTACACCGGTTCCCAGCCCTTTGGCGCCAACTCGAACTTGGCGAACTCAAAACCGGGCGCCACGGTGCAGCCGACCAGCGACCATTCGCCGAGCGATTGCGCCGCCTGCCAGGCATGAGCTGGCAACACGGCCTGCGGTCGTTGCCCCGCGCCAAGATCGCCGCCAAGCGTCAGAGTTTCGCGCGATCCCGACGCCGCAGCGATTTCCAGCTTCAGTGGCGCGCCGGCGTGCCAATGCCAGATTTCAGTGGCGTCGACACGATGCCAGTGCGAGCGTTCCCCGCGCGCCAGCAGAAAATAGATCGCCGTCGAGGCCGCACGGGCGCCGTCGACTTTCCTCCCGTCGCGGAATGTCTCGCGGAAATGCCCGCCCTCCGGATGCGGCTTGAGATCAAGCAGCCGGATCACGTCCGCGGCTTTCAGCGGCGAAGTCAAAGCCGGCTTCTCAAAAACGATTTTTCCGCTCGCGGATCTCCGCGAACACTTTCCACGCAGGAACGCCGTCGAGGCCAACCGCTTTCGCCACTTCCGGCATGTCGGCGCGCAAGAAGGGATTCTCCGCCTTTTCCGCGCCGATCGTCGTCGGAATGGTGGGTTTGCCCGCTGCGAGCTGCTGCGCGACTTCCGCCGCGCGCGCGGCAAGCGCCTTGTTGTACGGCTCGATCGTCTTGGCGAAGCGGATATTGGCGTCGGTATATTCGTGGCCGCAATAGAACCGCGTGTCGTCGGGCAGGCCGCGCAGCTTGAGCAGCGATTGCCACATCATTTCTGGATTGCCTTCGATGACACGGCCGCAACCGATTGAGAACAGCGTGTCGCCGACGAAGGCAAGTTTAGCCGCCGGGAAGAAATAGGAGATGTGGCCGGAGGTATGGCCCGGAGTTTCGATCACCCGCCCTAGCAGCGAACCGACATGGACGACGTCGCCCTCGCCGACCTTTTCGTCCACCGGCGAAATGCGTTGCGCTTCGTTGCGCGGCGCGACCACCCGGCATTGATGCTGGACCTTGAGTGCGCCGATGCCGGCGGTGTGATCGTTGTGGTGATGCGTGACGAGGATGTCCGTGAGCCGCCAGCCGGTCTTGGCGAGCGCCGCTTCGACCGGCCCGGCCTCCGGCGCATCGATGGCCGCTGTCGCGCCGGTTTCCGGGTCCTGCACCAGCACGCCGTAATTGTCCTTGAGACAGGGGAACAGGTAGGTGTGCGCTAGCATGTTCACTCCATTATTGGCAGCGCGGGCCAACGGGTGCGGCCCGAAGTGACCCGCCTGACGGTACGCTCAGCCGGAGAATCCGAGAAATCCATAGTCGCCAGTGGTAAACTAGGTATGGCGCATCATTAACCGCAAGATCGGTAGTCATCGATTCCGGGCTCGGGCTTTTCAGCGCGGCCCGGAATGACGTGCTATTTTACATCCATGGACGTCGTCGACCTGCGCAATTTCTACGCTCAGCAGCTTGGCACCGTAGCCCGGCGCTTCATCGGCCGCGGGATCCGTGGGCGTTGGAGCGACACAAGCTCGCTGCGTGTGCTGGGGATCGGCTATGCGACCCCGTATCTCGGCCTGTTCCGCGAGGAAGCCGAGCGCTGCCTCGCCTTGATGCCGGCGCCGCAGGGGGTCGTGCGCTGGCCCTCCTCGAAGCCGGCACTCGCGGCGCTTGTCGAGGAGGACGACTTGCCGCTGACCGACGCCGCCGTCGACCGCGTGCTGCTGGTGCACGCGTTGGAAAGTTCCACCGACCCCGTCGGGCTGTTGCGCGAGGTGTGGCGGGTGTTGGCCGCCGGCGGACGGCTGCTCGCCGTGGTGCCGAACCGGCGGGGCTTGTGGGCGCGCATGGACACGACGCCGTTCGGCCACGGCTGGCCCTATTCGCGATCGCAGATCACCCATCTGCTGCGCGAGACCTGGTTCACGCCGACGAGCTGGGATGAAGCTCTTTACGTGCCGCCAATCGGGCGCGGCTGGTTCCTGCGCTCGGCCGTCGCCTGGGAACGGGCGGGCGCGACGATATCGGCGCCCTTTGCCGGCGTTCACATCGTGGAAGCGACCAAACAGGTCTACCGCGCCATCCCGGCGCGGCGCGAACGCAGACGCCTTGTTCCCGCTCTGCAACCGGTCCTTGCTCCGTCGCCGGGCGCCGCTGCACTGTCGCGCTTCGACGATGGCGAGGCCGATGGCTTTGCCTACTCTATTGCGGCCAGGGTTCGGCGGTAACGGCGGCGGCGGCGGCACCGACAAGCTCGTTGAGCGTATCGAGCCGATCGCGATCGAGCGCCGCGGTCAGCGCCGACTTGATCTCGGCGAGGAGGCCGAGGCCGCGGAACACCAACGCGGAATAAAGCTGGATCAGGCTTGAGCCGGCGCGGAACTTGGCGAGCGCGGCGGCACCACAATCGATGCCGCCGGCGCCGATCAGTGGAAAGACGCCTTCCACCCGCACATAGGTCTCGGCCAGCATGCGGGTGGAGAGCGCAAACAGCGGGCGGCCCGACAGGCCGCCGGTCTCTTTGGCGATCCTGGCGTCGCGCAGACCCGACGGCCGCGCCAGCGTGGTGTTGCCGACGATCATACCGTCGACCCGCCGCGATCGCGCAATGCCGACGACATCGTCGAGTTCGGGGAGCGAAAGATCGGGCGCGATTTTCAACAACACCGGTGTCGGCCCCGCATGCTGCACCACGCGTTCGCGCGCATCGATTACGCGGGCGAGAAGATCGTCGAGCGCGGCCGCCCGTTGCAGCGCCCGCAAGCCCGGCGTGTTGGGCGAAGAGACGTTGACGGTGACGTAGCTTGCCACCGAAGCGAAGCGCTCGATCAGCCGCACATAATCGGCAACGCGATCGGGACTATCCTTGTTCGCTCCGACATTGACGCCGACGATTCCGCCGGCGCCGGCGCGCGCGGCGAGACGCTTGAGAACGATGTCGGCGCCTTGCGAATTAAAACCCAGGCGGTTGATGACGCCGCAATCGGCCTGGAGGCGGAAGACCCGCGGGCGCGGGTTGCCGGGTTGCGGCAGCGGCGTGACGGTGCCGACTTCGACAAAGCCGAAGCCAAGCCGCAACAGCATGTTGGGCACCTCGGCATTCTTGTCGAAGCCTGCCGCCATGCCGATCGGGTTCTCAAAATTAAGCCCAAAAACCCGGATCGCCAGCCTTTTGTCGTCGCGAACGGCGCCGAGCGGCGGAGCGAATTTCAACAGCCGCAGCGTGAGCGCATGGGCATCTTCCGGGTCAAGCGCGTTGAGCACAGGCCGCAGCAGACGCTCGAACGGACCGATCACGGCTCAAGCTCCGGAATAGGCCGCCGGCCGTCGACTTCATCGGCAAGCGGGCGCGCCCAAAGCACGACCGAAAGGGGCAGCGGGGCGTAAAGATGCGGGAAAAGTTCGCCAACGCGCGAGATTTCCCACTTCAATTGTGCGCCCAGCATGTCGGCATCGACGGCGACAAGGATCAAATCCGGCACCCCGGCGAAGTGCTTTGCCGCAGTCTCCGCAACTTGAGTGGCCGTGGAGAAATGAATGAAGCCGTCACGAATATCGGCCGGGGCCCCGATGAACAGTCGCTCGGTTTCGGCTTTAGGCCACAAAGCCTTCTCGCAGATCTTGTAGATCGTTCTCACACCGTCGTCCTGCGTGCGGCGCGCGACCCTATCGGTGCGAAATCATGAGTTCAAGGCGAATGCAGGCCGCCGGGCAGTGGGCCGCCGGCGAACCGCCGGACCGGTCGCGGGACTTGAGCACTCAGGCAATAATTCCTAACATCAGGCCGGCGTTGACGGGGCAATGATGCTCACCCACGCGCAGGTCTGGTCGGCCCTCGATCGTCTGGCTGAGCGCGCTGGGCTTTCCGCTTCCGGCCTCGCCAGGCGCGCCGGACTCGATCCAACTACCTTCAACAAGTCGAAGCGGATTACCGCGGAGGGCCGCGCGCGCTGGCCCTCTACCGAATCGATCGCCAAAGCGCTGGCCGCGACCGGCACGTCGATCGACGTCTTTGTCGAACTGATCCATAGCGGCGAAGGGCATGCGACGCGGGTGGTGCCGCTCCTCGGTTTTGCCGAGGCCGGCAGCGGCGGCTATTTCGACGACGGCGGCTTTCCGGTCGGCGAGGGCTGGGATGAGATCGCATTTCCCGCGGTCAGCGACGAGCACGCTTATGCGCTGGAAGTGTCCGGCCAATCGATGGAGCCGGCTTATCGCGACGGCGACGTCATCCTCATCTCGCCGGCGGCCCCCATCCGCCGCGGCGACCGCGTCGTGGTCAGAGCCAAAAGCGGTGAGTTGATGGCGAAGGAGCTCAAGCGCCGGACCGCGAAATCGATCGAGCTGCGCTCGCTCAATCCCGAGCACGCAGACCGGACGCTGTTGGCAACCGACGTGCTGTGGATCGGGCGGATTCTTTGGGCGAGCCAGTAGCGGCATAGTCCGTCATCCTGAGGTGGCCACGAAGCGGCCCTCGAAGGATGAATCGGCCGAGGCGCTCGGGTCGTCGCCCTTCGACGCTCGCTTCGCTCGCACCTCAGGGAACCGGTCGAATATAATTGATTACGCCGAGCGCGCGAGCGCACCGTCGATCATGTCGACGGTGTTGGCGATGCCGTAGGCGGCGACGAAGGAACCGAAGCGCGGGCCTTTTTCCTGCCCGAGCAGCACCTGATAAAGCATGTTGAACCAGTCGAGCGAGACTCCGGGCTTGCCGTCCTTGGCCTTTTTCTTGTGGTCGAGGAACGGCTCCCGCCGCCCGATCTCGTAGACCACGTCCTGAATGGTTTGCGCCGACGCATCCGCCGGCAATTGCGAGAGTGCGTCGCGCAGGTCGGTGAGGGCTCCGCGCTCGGCCGCGCCGGGTTCGCGGAATTTTTTTGCCGGCAGCACGAAATCGCGGAAATAGTGGATGGCGTAGCCGACAAACGCCGCGAGATGCGGGTGCGTTTCCCGCGTAACGCCCGGCCGGTAGCGGCCAATAAACCCCCACAGCGTTTCGGCATTCTGCGCGTTCGACGCGGTGACGAGCGACAATAGCATGGCAAAGGTTATCGGGTTATCTACCTTCGGCGGATGGCCGCTATGGATGTGCCACACGGGGTTGGCCAGACGCTCCTTTGGACCTTGCCGCTCGTACGCCTCCAGGAATTGCTGATACTCGTCGACGTGACGGGGAATGACATCGAAATAGAGCCGCTTGGCAGCCTTCGGCTCGCGGTACATGAACAGCGAGAGGCTCTCCGGACTGGCGTAGCGCAGCCATTCTTCGATGGTGAGGCCGTTGCCCTTCGACTTCGAGATTTTCTGGCCATTCTCGTCGAGAAACAGCTCGTAGTTGAAGCCCTCCGGCGGCGTACCGCCGAGAGCGCGGCAGATATCGCCCGACAGCTTCACCGAATCGATCAAATCCTTGCCGGCCATCTCGTAATCGACGCCGAGCGCCACCCAGCGCATCGCCCAATCCGGCTTCCACTGCAATTTGCAGCGGCCGCCGGTGACCGGCGTCGTCATCCGTTCGGATGTGTCGGGATCCTCGTAGGTGATCGTTCCGGCTTTGGCGTCGTGCGCCAGCACCGGCACCTGCAAAACGGCACCCGTTCGCGGCGATATGGGCAGAAACGGCGAATAAGATTGCGCCCGCTCCTCGCGCAGCGAGGGCAGCATGATCGACATCACCGCCTCGAAATGCTCGAGCACTTTCAGGAGCGCGATGTCGAAGCGCCCCGACGTGTAGCAGGCCGTCGACGACATGAATTCGTAGTCGAATTTGAACTGATCGAGAAAGACGCGCAGCCGCGCGTTGTTGTGCTCTCCGAAACTTGCATACGTGCCGAACGGATCGGGCACTTTGGTGAGCGGCTGGTTGAGATGCTTTGCCAGCATCTCCTTGTTGGGCACGTTGTCCGGCACCTTGCGCAGGCCGTCCAAGTCGTCGGAAAAAGCGATCAGGCGCGTCTTGATCTTGTCGCCGGTCAAAACGCGGAAGGCATGACGCACCATCGTGGTACGCGCGACCTCGCCGAAAGTCCCGATATGCGGCAAGCCGGACGGGCCGTACCCGGTTTCGAAGATGACCTCGTCCTTACCGCGCTTTTTCAGCCGTGCGACGATCTTGCGCGCCTCCTCGAATGGCCACACGTGCGAGGCTTCCGCGAGCGCGCGCAGGTCCGATGGGTTTTCGATCGTTGCGGCGGTCATAAGGTCAAGTCCATAGACAATTATCGGCTCGCATGAAAACAGTCTTGCCGACAGTCTTGGTAAAAAGTCTTTGTATCAAAACGGACTGATCGGAAAATAGTGCAGCCACAGGTCGGTATAGGCGCCCTTCTCCCACAGCTGGAACAGCGCCCAGTTCAAGGCCAGACGCAGGAGATCGTTGCCGCGCTTTACCGCGATGCCGACGCCTTCGCCAAAAAAGCGGCTTTCCAGAAACGGCCCGCTGCGAAAGGCGCAGCAGCCTCCCGAGTCTATGCCATTGAGCCAGAACGCGAGCGCGATGCCGTCGCCGAACAGAAGATCGACGTCCTTGCGGCGGAGCGCACCGCGCGCGGCCTCGGCATCGGGATAGGGCCGCACCTCGGCCTCGGTGAACATCGCCTTGAGAAAGGCCTCATGCGCGGTGCCGGCGATCACCGCGATCTTCATTCCCTCGAGCCATTCCGGCAGCGCGTCGGAGACCGGGCTGTCGACGCGCGCCACAAAGCGCGCCGGGGTGCGGTAGTAGGGATCGGTGAAATCGGCGCGGCGGCGCGTCTCCGCGGTGGGTGCGATCGAGGCGATCACGGCGTCGCCGCGATTTTCGTTGAGCGCATCGAGCAGCGTGGCGAAGGGGCGCGCCTGGATCGTGCAGCTGATCTTGATCTCCTCGCAGATCGCCCGCGCCAGATCGACGTTGAAGCCGGCGGGATTGCCGTCGGCGCCGGCATAGTCGAACGGCGGATAGTCGATGTCGGTCAGGAACCGGATGGTCTGGATGCGTGAGAGATCGGGACGCTCCGGCCGCCGGCGCGGATCCCAGAAGCCCGGAACCACGACGGCGGCCGGCGGCGCAACACTCTCGCCGGCGGCAATGGCGCCGCGCTCGCTAATGGTGAACGAAAACAGCGCGCAGAGAAGACACGCGAGCGGCCCTAGCGGACGCGCAAATGTGCCGCGCCAGGCAGTCCACGCCGTCCAAGACGCTCTGTTGGGAAATCGCATCAATCGCAATCCCGGCTCGGTACCCGCTTTGCGCCCACTTGGCCCGCATAGCGGGATCGCGGGAAAAAGTCGAGTGAGGCCGCGGCGTTAAGGCTTTTTAGCGCAAGCCCTTTGACCGAAAGCCTTGACCGAAGGGCTTGCGCCGGTGGTCGTTTGACGCACGGTCCGATGCTAGCAAACGGCCTCAAGTCTTTTTGGTGCCGCGGATCGAAACGGATCGTGTTACACTAACTAGGATTGAGCTCATGAAGTTGCCGCCATTCGAATACGCCCGCCCGTCCAGTGTCGCCGAAGCGGTCGCGCTCTTGGCCGCTCATGATGGCGACGCCAAAGCGCTCGCCGGCGGCCAGAGCCTCGTGCCGATGCTGGCGTTCCGCGTTGCCGCACCCGCGCTCGTCGTTGACCTCGGCAAGGTCCCGGAGCTTAGGCGGATGGACATCTCCGAAAGTGGCATCACGCTCGGCGCCATGGTGCGCTGGCGCGACATCCTCGACGATGCGCTCTTGCGCGCGGCGCATCCGCTCCTGGTGGCCGCCGTCTCGCATGTCGCGCATTATCAGATCCGCAATCGCGGCACGGTCGGCGGCAGCGTCGCGCACGCCGACCCGGCCGCGGAAATGCCATGCATCGCCGTGACCTGCGAGGCCGAAATCTTGGCCGTCGGCAAATCCGGCTCGCGCACGATCGCCGCGGCGGATTTTTTCCTCGGCCCGCTGATGACGGCGTTAAAACCCGACGAGATCATCACGGAAATCCGGCTGCCCTTTTGGCCGCCGAAGCGGCGCTTCGGCTTTGCCGAATTCGCCCGGCGGCAGGGCGATTTCGCCTTGGCGGGAGCGGCGGTGTTTTACGATCCGGATGCGAACGGAAAGACGCGCAACGCCCATGTCGGCGTCATCGGCGCGGCCGACCGGCCGCTGCGCCTCGGCGCGGTCGAAGACGTCCTCAACGACCGCGTCGTCGGCGCAGCAACGATCGCTGCCGCCGCCGCGGCAGCGCACGCCGCGGTCGATCCGCCGGATGATATTCACGGCAGCGGCGCCTATCGCCGCACGCTGCTCGGCACCATGGTCGAACGCGCGCTTACCGCATGATCCCGAAAAAGCCTGCCCCAGACTTGATCCTAGGTGGGCATCGGTTTTCGGACAAGATCATGCGCGACTAGAGAAGCATGATCCCTGAGGAGTTTTCCGTGGCCCGGAGAGAAACAAAAGGCCGAGCCACACGGTCGAAAGCAAGCCGGCGCGAGACGGCGGGCCGTAGCGGCGCGCACTACTGGTCCGCACGCGTGACGCGCGACAGCAACGCGCTCGATCTTCAAGCCGGAGTCTTCGGTCTGAAAGACCCCAAACGGATCGCCGCGTCGCTGAAGCGGTCGGCGGAGCGGAGCCGGCGGCGCAAGGCCGAGCCCTACCGCTCCGCACTGTCGATGCTGGTGTTCTACATCAACCGCGCCGGCAAGAAATTGCCCGCGAGCAGCCGCCGGACATTGGAGCAAGCGAAAATCGAGTTGCGCAGGTTGTTCGGGCGCGACTAGGCCTCCTTTTGGGCCGCAAATGGCATCGTTTTAAGCCCCTCGCCCGGCCTTTTCCGGCCCCCCGCCCCGCCCGATTTCCTGTTGTGGGTCAATGATTTTGGCCGGGCCGGCGGCACAATTTTACCGTCGATTAACCAGCCGCATCAATTATGGCGGAATCGCCAGAGGGCCGGGCCGATGGCCGCTTACGATTTTTCCATCCGCACCAAGCTCGCCCTGTGGGCCGGCATCGGCGTCTTGTTGGTCGCCGGCATGCTGGCCGAGCAGCAATACGGCGAACGCCTGGCCGGGCGGCAGCGCTTGGCCGCAGACAACAAGCAGCTCGCCGCGGTCGCGGCTTTGCGCGCCGCCCACGACGTGCGCAGCATGCAGATCGAGTCTCGGGAAATCCGGCTGGCGATCGCCCCGAGCGAAGTCGACCGCGCGCTGAGCCGGTTCGACGCTCACGAAGCGTCCGCCGCCGGGCATATCGAAGCCGCACTCGTTACCACCGACGATCCGGATGACCGGGCGCGACTCGAGAAACTCGCCGGGCTTGTCAGAGGCTATGCCGGCGTTATCGGCGAGCTCGCCGCGGCTGCGCGGGATTACGGCGACACAGTCGACAAGATCAAACGCAGCGGCGCGCTTGGCGACGAAATAAACTCGCTACTCGACGCGACGACGGTCGCGCTGATCGCGGCCGCCGACGAGCGCAAGGCCAGAGCGGACGCCGAGACAGCCCATGTCAGTAGGATCGATCTCGGCATGGGCCTGTTCGTCATCGCCGTTCTCGCCGGTGTCGCCGTGTTCGGCGCGGTCGCGATCAGCGGCCCGATCCACCGCATCGGTGACGTGCTGCGTGAGCTCGCCCGTGGCAATCAGGACGTCGAGGTTCCCTATACCGGACGCCGCGACGAGGTGGGCGACAACGCCCGCGCCGCGCAGACGTTCAAGGAGAAACTTATCCGCATTGACCAGCTGGAGGCCGCGGAACGGGAGACGGCGCGGCGCGCCGCCGAGCAGCGCAAGGACGACATGCGGGCGCTCGCCGACGCATTCGAGACCACGGTGGCAAACGTCGTGCGCTCGGTATCGTCGTCGTCGACCGAGCTCGAAGCGGCAGCTTTGGCGCTAAGCGCGACCGCCGGTGCGACGCGGGATCTGTCTGGAAAGGTGCTGTCGGCGTCCACGCAGGCCGCGGAAAACGTGCAGTCGGTGTCGCTGGCGACGGAGCGGCTCGGCGCTTCGGTCGCCGAGATCGAAAGGCAGGTGCAGGAATCGACGCAGATTGCACTGCAAGCCGTCGCGCAAGCCGGGAAGACCGACACGCGCATCGCCGAATTGACGGATGCGGCCGGCCGCATCGGCGCCGTGGTGAAATTGATCACCGACATCGCCGAGCAGACGAACCTGCTCGCGCTCAATGCCACGATCGAAGCCGCCCGCGCAGGCGAAGCCGGCCGCGGCTTTGCCATCGTTGCGCAGGAGGTCAAAGCGCTAGCCGCGCAGACGTCGAAAGCCACCGAAGAGATCGGCGTGCAGATCTCAGGCGTGCAGTCGGCGACGCGGGATTCGGTCACGATCATCAAGGAAATCGGCGCCACGATCAGCCGCATCTCCGGCGTTGCCGCCGCGATTACCTCGGCCGTCGATCTACAGGCGGCGACGACGCGGCAGATAGCCGAGAACGTGCAGGCGGCAGCCGGAAGCGCCGCGCACGTGACCACCAATATCGTCGAGGTCACCTCCGCGACGGCCAGCATCACCTCGGCTTCGGCCCAGGTTCTCGCCGCGGCGCAAACGCTCGGGCAAGAGGGCAGCCGGCTCTCCGCCGAAATGGAACGATTCCTCGCGGCCGTCTGCGCCGCGTAAGGCGGCTTTAGCTCGGCACCAATCGCCAGCCGCGCCCGGCGTCGCGTTCGAGTATCGTCGGACGCAGTCCGAACGGCTCCGGCGTGACCCCGCGGATCCATAGCTCCATGCGTTCGATGTCGACCTTGACGAAAACGGCATTCGCCCGGTCCTGCGCGGTAGGAAAGTAGGCGCCATAGGCGTCCTTCCAGCGCTCGCGGACCTCGAACTCGCTCTCGCACAACATGGCCTTGCCGGCCAACGTGACGAAGGCATCGTCGGGGGCGTGCTGAAAGACGATCGTCACCCTGCCGTCGCGGCGCATGTCGGCGACCTTGCGCGTCCGCGCATCGGTGATGAACCGGATCGTCCACGCGTCCTCGCCGGCATCGTGCAAGAGCCGTCCCATCGGCCGCAGACTGGGGGAGCCGTCCACCGCCGCGGTGAGGAGCCAGCAATAACGCACCCTTCGGATTGCCTCGGCCGCGCCGGCAAGGAGGCTTCTGACCGCGGCAGCATCGGGCTTGTCTGTCGCTGCCAACACTAGGGCATCCTCCGTTTTCGTTTCGGATGCTGCCACATCTTGACCAGTTAGTCTAGACTAAATAGTCTATATCGATGGGGCGGGCACAATTCGATCATGCCGACTTTCTTGCCGCGGCGCGCGCGCTCAGCGTCGAGTGCGGGCCCGCTGCCGTGACGGTCGATGCCATCGTCGCGCGGCTGCAAGCTCCCAAGGGCTCGTTCTACCACCGCTTCGCGTCGCGCGACGCCCTGCTCGGCGAAGTGTGGCTAAAGACCGTGCTCGACTTTCAGCAAGGTTTCGTCGCAGCGATCGCGGCCGGCGACGGGCTTCGCGCGGCGCTTCACGTGCCGGCCTGGTCGCGTCTGCACCTCGACGATGCCCGGCTCCTCCTTCTCTACAGCCGCCACGATTTCGTCGGCGGCGACTGGCCGGCAACGCTCAAAAACGGTGTCACCGATCAGGCAAAACGCTTCGAGGAGTGTTTGAGGACGTTTGCCCGCGATGCGTTCGGCCGCGCCGGTCCGGGAGAGCTCCGCCGCACCACCTTCGTGCTGGTGGAAGTTCCGACGGCTGCGGTGAAGCAACACCTGCGACGCCGCGAGAAGCCGCCGCCAGTGGTCGATGAGATGATTACCAGGACCTATCGCGCGATTGTTGGGGGCGGAGGCGCCGGTCGCGGTGGCCCCGACGGCGATTCGACACGCTGAGCAGGCGGCGGCCGCGGCGGTCGCGCAGCGTCTAGAAATTCGCCGCCGTCTGTGCGGCTTAAAACGCTCCTAACTCATCGCCGCCTCCACCCTTGCCGCGCGTCGTTCCGCTTGGCTATGCTGATGTCAATGCGGGCGTAGTTCAGTGGTAGAACATCAGCTTCCCAAGCTGAGTGTCGTGGGTTCGATTCCCATCGCCCGCTCCATTGTCTACACTGGCGGCCGCTAGAGCATGATCCGAAAAAGTGGAAACCGGTTTTTTGAAAAGATCATGCTTAAAGAACATGTCAGAGCGATATCGATTCAATCTGAAGCGATTGCGCTCTAACGGCGACAAAAACGAAATTCGGGGGGAGGACATGGATCGGCAGAGCGAAAAACAGCGCGGCTGGAGCTGGTGGTACGTCCTGTTTCTGGTCCAGTTCGTCGCGGTGATGTGGCCGCCTTTCTACAATAAGGCGGACCCTTCCTTCGTCGGCATGCCGTTCTTCTATTGGTATCAGCTCGCCATGGTGATCGTCGGCGCGGCGCTCACCGCCATCGTCTATTTCGCGACCGAATAATAACAGCCGCGGCGGCGGCGGCGTCATCGAAAAAATTAAATGGGGGGAATGTCGTGCGTAACATCGACTGGACAGCGCTGAGCGTTTTCATCGTGCTGTTTGCCTTCATCACCTGGCTCGGCTTCGCCGCCGCCAGCTGGCGCAAGGGCGACCTCGATCTGCTGCACGAATGGGGCCTCGGCGGCCGGCGCTTCGGCACGGTCATCACCTGGTTTCTGGTCGGCGGCGACCTCTATACGGCCTATACCTTCATCGCCGTGCCCGCGCTCGCCTTCGGCGCCGGCGCCATCGCCTTCTTCGCCGTGCCCTACACGATCCTGATCTATCCGATCCTGTTCCTTGTGTTTCCGCGGCTCTGGAACGTCAGTCACAAGCACAATTACATCACGCCGGCGGACTTCGTGCGCGGCCGCTTCGGCAACCGCTGGCTGGCGCTGGCGGTGGCGGTCACCGGCATCGTCGCCACCATGCCCTATATCGCGCTGCAACTCGTCGGTTTGCAGGTCGTCGTCGCCGCCATGGGCGTTTCCGGCACCGGCTATATGGGCGATCTGCCGCTGGTCATCGCCTTCGTCATTCTCGCCGCGTTCACCTATTCCAGCGGGCTGCGCGCCCCAGCCTCGATCGCCATCGTCAAGGACATCCTGATCTACGCCACCGCGTTCGCCGCCGTCATCGTCGTGCCGCTGCAGCTTGGCGGCTTCGGCAAGATCTTTGCAGCGGTACCGCCGGCCAAATTGCTGCTGGCCGTGCCCGGCGCCCATACCACCGGCGCATACGGCTATTACGCGACGCTGGCGCTCGGCTCGGCGCTGGCGCTCTTTCTCTATCCGCATTCGCTCACCGGGATATTGAGCGCGAGCAGCGGCCATGCCATCCGCCGCAACGCCGCCTTGCTGCCGGGCTATTCGTTCATGCTCGGCTTGCTGGCTTTGGTCGGCTTTTTCGCCCTCGCGGCTGGCGTCGCGAGCCTTCCCGAATTCGCCGACGGGTTCAAGCAGTTCGGCGCCAGCTTCGCGGTGCCGGCTCTTTTCCTGCACAGCTTTCCGTCCTGGTTCGTCGGCATTGCCTTTGCCGCGGTCGGGATCGGCGCTTTGGTGCCCGCCGCGATCATGTCGATCGCCGCGGCCAACCTTTACACCCGCAACATCCACCGCGAGTTCATCAACCCCAATCCGACCAACAAGCAGGAATCGCAGATCGCAAAATGGGTGTCGCTGATCGTCAAGTTCGGCGCGGTGGTTTTCATCGTCTTCGTGCCGACGCAATTCGCCATCTACCTGCAACTCCTTGGCGGCATCCTGATCATCCAGACGCTGCCGTCGGTGATGCTCGGCGTCTATACCCGTTGGTTCAACGACTGGGCTTTATTCGCCGGCTGGGCGGTCGGGATCGCCGCGGGCACCGCGATGTTCCTCGCGGTGAACTCGCCGAACTATCCGCTGACGATCGGCGGTTTCAGCTTCCCGGGCTACACGGCGCTGTACACCGTCATTCTCAACCTCGTGGTCGCGGTGGTGCTGACGCCGGTGTTCAACGCGATGCGCTCCGGCGTGGCGCCGGTCGACGCCACCGTCGCGGCGGATTACAGAGCATGATCCCGAAAAGTGGGCACCGGTTTTCGGTAAAGATCATGCTCAACTAGAGCAGTAATGATCCCCCTCACATGCGCGTGACGCGGGCGTGCAGCAGCGCCGAACGGCCGCCGCGGACTTCCTTGGCGCAGCGCACGACCGCTGAAGCCGCGTCCGCCGGATCGGTGAGCTTCTCGGCATAGGCGCCGAACGCCTCCGCCACCTTGCCGAATTCGACCCTGGGCGCGAGCTCGGCCTCGAATTCATTGGCGGTAGAGGCCTCGCCGTCCGGATAGACCCGCAGCGTCGATTGCTTCACCGCCGACCAGCCGGAATTGTCGAGTACGATCGAGAGGATGGGTAGCCGGTATTGCTGCGAGACCGCAAAGACCGAAGTCGGATTGTTGAAATAGAAGCTGCCGTCGCCGGCGATCTGCACCATGAGCCGGTTCGGCGCGGCGAGCTTGGCGCCGAGCGCCATCGGGCCCGACCAGCCGAGACCGGCGCCGTTGGTGTTGAACACCGTATTTGGCAGCCGCCGCGGAATCTGCATCAGCACGGCGGGCGTGTTGGTCACCGCTTCGTTGAAGATGATGTCTTCGTCATCGAGCACCTTGCCGAGCTCCGCCATGAGAAAGTGCGGATTGATCGCGCCGGGCCTGCCGATGTCGGCCGCAAGCGTGGCCGCTTGCTCAAGCCGCGACGCGCGCAAACCCTTGAGGCGCTCGAGCCGCGTCGCGGCCGCGGCCTTAAAACGCGGCGTCGCCTTGCTTTTGAGCTCCGTCAGCAACTGGTCGAGGATGTGGCCGGAACTGCCTTGCAGGCGCAAGTTGCCGGGAAAGGTCCACATCGGCGAGCCGAGCTTGAGCACGTCGACATCAATATGCGCCCAGAAAGCATTCTCTTTCGGCTGCGTGTCGGCGGGAAACCACGGCGCTTCGACGTCGACGAGCAAACCGAAATCCGCGTCAAGCAAAGCGTCATCGGCCGAGAAGCCGGCAAAGCATGGACTTTCGTACGAGATGTTGCTTTTCGAATTCGCTTCGAAGACCGGAATGCCGGCGAAACGCGCCACCTCGTCGATCTTCTGCGCCCCGAGCGCATCCATGCCGCCATAAGCGGTGATCAGGATCGGGTTCTCCGCGGCCAAAAGCCGGTCGGCAAGCTTGGCGACAAGTCCGGGATCGGCGGCCCCGCGCGCCACCGCGCCGAACCGGTCACCGGAGAAGCGACGAATCTCGTCGGCGTTCCAATGCTGGGTCAGCGTCTCGCGCTGCATCATCAAATAGACCGGGCCGCACGGCGCGCTTTGCATGATCGAATAAGCCCGCTGCAGCGCCTCCTTGACGACGACGCCCGACGGCAACGTCCACTCCCATTTCGTATAGGGTCGCACCAGGCTGCCCTGATCGAACGCCTCCTGGACGAAATGCACATGTGTGTCGCGGGTGCCGACCAGCTCCTTGTGCGAAGTATAGGGCGCCTTTCCCGCCATCAGCAGGACCGGCAAGCGGCTGCGGTAGAGATTGTGCATGGCGTTCGCCGCGTTCGCGGTTCCGACATCGACGTGGACGAGAACGCCCTGGCCGCGGCCGGTGACCAGCGCATAACCGCCCGCCATGTGCGCGGCCGTGTTCTCATGCGGGCAGCGCACGACGCTCGGCATCGCCTCGCCGCGCTTGCGGCGATGCGCCATCTCCTCGATGATCGGCGCGTGGTCGGTGCCCAAATTGCAAAACAGATAATCGATGCCGATTTCTTTGAGGCCTTCGAGCAGGTAATACGCGCTGGAGAAATCGGTAACGTTGGTCTTACGCCCTACTGATGTATCCATGGATTAAGCCGACCGTTTCTGGGTTGGAAATATCCGGCACTATAGCATCATCGCGCGCCGGTTCGCGCGTGCCCCATCGAGCGAGAGCGCCCTGCGCCGAGACCGATCCGGCTTCACATTCCGCCGCGACATAGAATTCGGCAAAGCGGCCCCGTGGAAACCGGACAGACAGCATTTCGAACTCTCGCCACAATGGCGAAGGACAGTCGCTGGGCGGATGGCTTCAAGCGTGAAATGGCAGGTAGCGTTGGCCGGTGCGCTGACGGCGACAGTTCTGACGCTCGCGGCTTTTCCTAATCCGGCTTTCGCGGACGTGCGGGTCACCGGCGATCTGGGAGGTGAAGTCACTTTCCTATATCCGCAAGTTTCAGGAAATCCGCGAATCCGGCGAGCGTCTCGTCATCGACGGGCCCTGCCTTTCGGCATGCACGTTGTTCGCCGCCTTCGTCCCGCCCGACCAAGTGTGCGTGACACGGCGGGCGGTGCTCGGTTTCCATGGCGCGACTTTATACGATGACGCCAGACACCGTTTGGTGCCGACGCGCCGGGGAACCGCACTAGTGATGCATGTCTATCCGCCGGAAATTCGCAACTGGATAGCGCGGCACGGCGGTCTAACGCAGCGCATTATCATGATGCGCGGCCACGACCTGGCGGCGCTCTTTCGCACCTGCCAATAACAGGCCGCGGCCCATAAAAACGGCCACCCCTCGGCGGCAATTGCCGCCTCGGTTGTCGGCGCTCGCATTCGCGCCTATTTACATGCGAAGATGCGCGAGACTGTCGCACCCAGCGTTTTGTCGCGACCGCTCTTTCTGGCGGGCGCCGCGATTATAGTCGCGCTGGCCGGCGCAGTCTGGCTGTGGGCCCATTACGGCGCAACGGTATTCTTCGAGACCATCCGTGCCGGATTTGTCGCCTGCTTCGGCTGACGGAGAAACGGTCTGACCGAGCAAAAGCCCCACACCCGCATCTGGCCCGTCGTCGGCGCCTTCCTCTGCGGGCTGGCGCTCGTCTTCGGAGCGATCGTCTATATCGCCGGGCATGCGGGTTCGCCGGTCGGACCGGCGATCGCCGCCGTCGGGGGCCCGTTTCATCTCGAGGACCAGGAGGGCAAGCCGGTCAGCGATCGAGACATGAAAGGAAAGCCGTTCCTCGTCTTCTTCGGTTATACCCATTGTCCGGACGTCTGCCCGACGACTTTATTCGAGCTTTCCGAAGTCATGAAATGGCTCGGCCGCGACGCCGACCGCACCGGCGTGCTGTTCATCACGGTCGATCCGGAACGCGATACGCCGGCCGTGCTCAAGGATTACATGTCGAACTTCGACCCGCATGTGCGCGGGCTGACCGGCGATCCGGCGGCGGTCGAGGCAGCTCTCAAGACCTATCGGGTCTACGCCAAGAAAATTCCGCTCAAGGACGGCGACTACACGATGGACCACACCGCGGTCGTCTATCTTATGGACAAGGACGGCCGCTTCATCGCGCCGTTCAATCTCAAGCAAACCCCCGAGGCGGCGGCCGACCAGTTGCGCCGATATCTGTAAGAACCAAGGGCGTCAATCCGCGATCCTGCCCAGCGCGTAGAGCGACCCCAAAAGGACGCCGGGACGCAAGCCGAAGAACCACCGCTCGAACACTTCGGCGGTCCGACCGCTGCGGAAAATCTGCGCCAGTCCGGTATTCACCGCCAGACGCAGCGCCCAATCGCCGCGCGGCAGCACGATCGCGTATTGCTCGATCGAGAGATCCTCGGGCAAGAGGACAAACGCTTCCGGATGCTTGACCTGCGCGCCGGCCAGCAACAGCTTGTCGCTGGCGAAACCGTCGACTTTTCCGGCTTCCAGCGCCGCGATGCCTTCGTCCCGATCCTTTACCGCGACGAGCGGTATGTTGAGCTTGTGGGCGCTGACCTGCTCGGTCACGGCGCGTTCATTGGTCGTACCGGTGACGACGGCGATCTTTTTTCCGGTCATTTCGACGAAGGAGTGGATATTCGAAGCGCCAGCCACCAGGACGCCGGTCGATTCCACGAAAACGAAGAAGGAAAAGTCGACCTCCTTCATGCGCCCCAGCGTCACGGTCGAGGAGCCGCACTCCATATCGGCCTTGCCGCCGGCGACCGCGGAGAACCGCGTTTCCACCGTCACCGGGACCCATTCGATCTTCAGCTCGCCCAACCCGAACTGCTGCTCGATCGATTTCGTGACCTGCTTGCACAGATCGATCGTGTAGCCGAGCGGCTCCTTCGCGTCGTTGACGAACGCAAACGGTCTGGCGTCGGCGCGGTAAGCGATGCGGATGACCTTCTTGGCGATGATCGATTTCAGGCGGCTGTCGGCCGGGACATGCGTCTGCGCGGATACCGTCGCCGCCGAGACGAAGAGAGCACAGCCTATTACCGCCAGGTGCCAAAACATCCTCGCGCCGCGTCCGTCAAAAACGTTGCCTCGCATGGTCATACCGTCACCTTGTTGTTATCGAACGACAAAACACAAAACCATCTCAATATTGGTGCGGAAACATACTAAACTTGGCGGCGCGGCGGGAATAGCCGCCAAACGCGTCGAGTTTCAGCGACCATGCGCTTCGAGCACGCAACGCCGCGTCAACCGCCGCCGCCGCCCGGCCCGATCCGATAGCTGTAACGCCGCCCCCGGCACAAGCGTTGACGGAGCCACGCCGCACGCCTATAAGCCGCGCTTCACGAAGCTTAATTAAGATCATGGCCAATACAAAGTCAGCTAAGAAGGCCGCGCGTCAAAGTGTGCGCCGCACTGTCGTCAACAAGTCGCGGCGCTCGCGCCTGCGCAGCGTCGTTCGCAAAGTCGAGGAAGCGATCAGCGCCGGCGACCGATCGCGCGCGGTCGCCGCGATGGCGGAAGCCGAACCTGTCATCATTCGCGCGGCGCAAAAAAACGTCGTGCACCGCAACGCGGCGCGGCGCAAGGTTTCGCGGCTCGCTCATCGCATAGCCGCGCTCGGCAAATCGTAACGCTCAGCAATCCGGCCGCGGCCCAAGCTTGCGGCCGTCCAGAGTGCGCCGGGGACACACCCCGTTTGACTACCACCGCTGAAATTTTTTCACCGCATGACGACCATCTCGGCGCGATGGCTGGGGATTGCCATCAATCTGTTGCAGAATTGTCACGTCAAACGGCAAAAGATGCTGGAGTAGTGATCCGCAAGTTTTCATGCGTCAGTCATGTGAAGTTTTTATTTGCTCCGTGCGAAGGACGGCGGGGCTACCCGTGAATCTTGGGCAAAAGAATTTGTGCGCGATGAAAGGGTTATCCATCATGCGAGCCGGCGGGCTTTGAGTCCGCCAGAAAACAGCGTTTGTGACTTTATTTGCTCCCGTATGCGATTGCGTTGATTCAAAGCCCTCGACCGATTGTCACTGATTTGTGAATCATCCGTTGAGTCAAAGTCTTGCACGACGGCCGCATGCCGCCTCGAGCGCGCGGCTTTCTGAAAGATCAATATTGACGTGGTTTTTTGCAGTTGCAGGCCGGAAACGGCGTGCTAGCTTTTAGTTCCCTTCGGTCTCCGAAGGTTATGCAAAAAACGGTCCTGTCCAAACTCATCAAAACTGGGTGCAGGAGAGTTATGTCCGGTGTCGTGTCGCAATAAGTCGGGTTCGCTGCGTCGTAGGCAAATCCGAACGGGAGGTCCTGCTTGGGATCGTAGCAAGCCGAGTTTAAATGCGCAGGTACACGCCTGCGATCTCGCAGCTATCCGGCGGGACGCTAGAGATCACCATCGAATGGGAGCGATGGAGGTGGGGGCATGAAAACGAAAAACCCGATACAGACTGCCAGCTTTTTTTCATCCAAGGTCCGTCGGCTCCGCCCGTTCGCCCGATCATCGGCACCGTGCCGCTTTCGCCGGGCGACAGTCACGTCGAGCGGTTGAACGGCTTCCCTTCGGGTCGGCGCCTACGCTTCGCGTTGCCGCAGGCGCCGCCAAACTCATCAGTCGATTCGTAGGTTGCGTTTTCCGGAAGTGGGGCATGGCGGGTCGTACCCACCGGATTTGCTCGCTTCAAAATCTTTTTCCGGCAAAAGACAAAAGAGCAGGCCGCTATGATTGGCACGGGCACTGACCGCGAGCGCTGGCAACGGGTGAAGAACCGGCTGCGTACCGAGCTAGGAGACGACGTGTTTACCAGCTGGTTCGCGCGGATGGAGCTCGATGCCGTGGAAAAAGGGGCCGTGCGGCTGTCGGTCCCGACACGTTTCCTGCGCAACTGGATTCAATCTCACTACAGCGAGAAGGTATTGGGCAATTGGCAGGCGGAGGACATGGATATCACTCGTCTGGAATTGAGCGTCCGGTCGGCCGCGATCCGGCCGATTGCCGTCAAGGCCAGGTTGCCGGAGATTGCCGCCCCATCTCGCGACGCGCATAACGTCAATCTCAACGGTGCGGAACTGCGCACGAGCGTGCCGTTTATGTCGGTGCACGAGGCGCTGGGCGGTTCGCCGCTCGACCCGCGGCTGGCGTTTGAAACGTTTGTCGTTGGACGCTCAAATACACTCGCCCATGCCGCGGCGCGGCAAGTAGCGACCAGCCGGCGCGGCGACCAGCTCATGTTCAACCCGCTCTATGTGCACGCCGGCGTGGGTCTCGGCAAGACACACCTGTTGCAGGCGATCACCTGGGCCGGCAACGGCAGCGATCGCAAAGTCCTCTATCTGACGGCCGAGCGGTTCATGTACGGCTTCGTTTCGGCGCTGCGCACCCAGACAACGCTCGCCTTCAAGGAAGCGGTGCGCGCCATCGACGTCCTGGTCATCGACGACCTGCAATTCCTGCAGGGTCGATCCACCCAGGCCGAATTCTGCCACACCCTCAATGCCCTCATCGACGCGGGCCGCCAGGTTGTGATCGCGAGCGACCGGCCGCCCGCCGACCTCGAAAGTCTCGATGACCGTGTCCGCTCGCGCCTCGCCGGCGGCCTCGTGGTGGAGATCGGCTCGCTTGGCGAAGAATTGCGGCTCGAAATCCTCAAGAGTCGGATCGCCGCCGCCTGCGTGCATCATCCCGGCTTCGAGGTTCCCGCCCCGGTGCTTGTTTTCATCGCCAAGTCCGTGACCCATAACGGCCGCGATCTAGAAGGCGCCGTCAACCGCCTACTGGCTCACAACAAGCTCACCGGCCAGCCGGTCACGCTGGAGATGGCGGAGCGCGAAATGCGCGACCTCATCCGGCCGGCTGAACCGAAAAGGGTCCGGATCGAGGACATCCAGCGCGTGGTTGCCCGCCAGTACAATGTAAGCCGCGCCGACCTCCTGTCGTCACGGCGCACGGCCAACGTCGTGCGTCCGCGCCAGGTGGCGATGTATCTGGCAAAAATCCTGACGCTGCGCTCGTTGCCGGAGATCGGACGCCGCTTCGGCGGTCGCGATCACACCACCGTCCTGCACGCGGTGCGCAAGATCGAGACGCTCGCCAACAACGACAGTGCGCTGGCCGAGGAGATCGAGTTGCTCAAGCGTCAGCTCCAGGAATAAGTGCCTCGGCCCAAGTCGTCAGGACGAGCTATGCGTCCTCGCAGGCGAGATCCTCGGCAACGAGCTCCGCTGTGCAGCGCAACCGAGCCGGGTCGCTTGGCGGTCGCGGTCAGAACCTGCGGACGGCGTTCCGGGCCCAAGGGCGTTATTGCTGTGTGAAACGCAGGGAAAAAGCCGCCCCGGCGCTGCTCCGCCCTTGCCGAACGCGCCCGGCCACGCCACTTTTGCTACCCCGCTTCGAACGGAATCTTGCGATGAAGGTCACCGTAGAGCGTTCCGAATTGCTGAAGTCGCTCGGCCATGTGCATCGCGCCGTGGAGCGGCGTAACACGATTCCCATCCTGGCCAACGTACTTGTCCGCGCCGACCGCTCGAAACTGAGCCTGAAGGCGACGGACCTCGACCTCGAAGTGACCGACACGATCGCGGCCGAAGCGGGACCAGGCGGGTCGACGACGGTGCCCGCCCACATGTTCTACGAGATCGTGCGCAAGCTGCCCGAGGGCGCACAGATCGTTCTGGAATCGTCCGGAGACCGGGCTGCGCTTTTGATCCGCGCCGGCCGTTCGCGTTTTACACTGCAGACCCTGCCGGAGAGCGACTTTCCCGATCTTGCTCCCGGCGAAATGACGCACAAATTTACGCTGAAGGCCGCGGACCTCAAACGGCTGATCGACAAGACGCAATTCGCCATCTCGACCGAGGAAACGCGTTACTATCTCAACGGCATTTACCTCCACCTCGCCGGCGCAGGCCAGACGCAGACGCTGCGCGCCGTGGCCACCGACGGACATCGGCTGGCGCAGATGGAGCTCGATTTGCCCAGCGGCGCCGGCGGGATGCCGGGCATCATCGTCCCGCGCAAAACAGTCGGCGAAGTGCAGCGCCTTATCGAGGACGGCGAAGCCGGAATCCTTATCGAGATGTCGCCGGGGAAGATCCGCTTCAGCGTCGGCGAAGTCGTGCTGACATCGAAGCTGATCGACGGAACCTTCCCCGATTACGCGCGGGTCATCCCGCTGAATAACGACAAGGAATTGATCGTCGACAGGAAGGAATTCGAAGCCGCGGTCGATCGCGTTTCGACGGTATCGAGTGAGCGCGGGCGGGCGGTCAAACTGTCGCTCACGGCCGGACGGCTGCTGTTGTCCGTCACCAATCCCGACTCGGGCAGCGCCACCGAGGAGCTTGAAGTCGAATACGAAGCCGACCCGATCGATATCGGCTTTAACTCGCGCTACCTGCTCGATATCGCCGCGCAGATCGAAAGCGAAGCCGCCGTGCTGAAACTTGCCGATCCGGGTTCGCCGACTTTGATCCAGGACAAGGAACCGCGGGGCGCGCTCTACGTGCTGATGCCTATGCGCGTCTGAGGGCACGTGCCGCAATCGGGAATTCGGACTTCGATCCGCACTTTTTTGCTGATACTTGCTTGTCGGCTATGGCTCGTGTCCACCGCCTGACGCTCAGCAATTTCCGCAACTATCGCGCAGCGGCGCTCGAAACCGACGCCAGACCGATCGTGCTCTACGGGCAAAACGGCGCCGGCAAGACAAACCTGATCGAAGCCATTTCCTTTCTCGCCCCCGGCCGCGGTTTGCGCCGCGCGACGCTCGAAGACATAGCGTTCCATGAGGGCGACGGGTCCTGGGCTATTGCCGCCGAAGTCGAGGGCGCGCTCGGGCTGGCCACGCTTGGCACCGGAATTGAGCCCACCACCCACGACGACGCACCAATTGTACGCAAATGTCGGATCGATCGCGAGCCGGTCGCCTCGGCCGCCGCCTTCGGCGACCACCTCAGCGTGGTTTGGCTTGTGCCGTCGATGGATTCCTTGTTCGTCGGCGCGCCGTCGGGGCGGCGGCGCTTTCTCGATCGCCTCGCGCTTGCGGTCGATGCCGATCACGCGAGCCGGGTCAACGCGCTCGATCGGGCGTTGCGCTCGCGCAATCGGCTGCTGGCCGAGCCGCGCCCTGATCCCCACTGGCTCGACGCCGTCGAGCACGAGACGGCCGAAGTCGCCGTCGCAGTGGCCGGCTTGCGCGCCGAGGCGGTACACCGGCTGGACGGCGTGCTGGCAAGCCGCCGGGACTCCGATTTCCCGCCTGTCGAGATTGCGCCTAAAGGCTGGATGGAGCGGCTGATCCCCACCCATCCGGCAGTCGAAGTCGAGGAGCGCTATCGCACCGTGCTGCGGGAAAACCGGGCCCGCGACGCCGCCGCCGGCCGTACGCTCGACGGTCCGCACCTGACCGATCTTTCGGTCGTCTATGTGCGCAAGAATATCGCCGCCGCTGAGGCTTCAACCGGCGAGCAGAAGGCTTTGCTCATCGGCCTCGTGCTTGCGCAGGCGAGATTGATCACCGAGATGACGGCGACCACGCCGGTCCTTCTGCTCGACGAGGTGTTTGCGCATCTTGATCGGGGCCGGCGCACCGCCTTGCACGCGGAACTCCGCCATCTCGGCGCCCAGGTCTGGATGACTGGCGCCGATCCGGCGCTTTTCGCCGAGATCAAAGACGAGGCGGCAATGATCGAAGTCCGGTCCGGCCACCTTGAGCCGAGGAACAGTTAATCCGGCTTTAATCTCAACTTGGATCGGTCGATCGTTCCGGCCCCGTGCCTCGATTGGGAGCAGGATCTTTTCCGAAAAGTGGTTTCCACCCCCTGATCCAAGTCCGATGGCAGGCATTTTTCGGGATCATGCATCAGTCGGATTTGCCACTACGAGAAAGGACGGAACAAAGAGCGCGAAGAACGTCTTCTCATCCGAAGAGCGGGAAAAGCGGAAAGCTCCATCCCTGGATCGAGGCCCCTAGCAATGCCGGAACAATTGGAAGAGCTGATCGTCCGCAATTTGGTCGAGGCGCTGAACCGGCTGCATGAGGACCTGGATCGTGTCGAACTGTGGACGGCAGCCTTGCAATGCCTTCGGCATCCCGCTCCAGATTATGGGCCGGCCGACCGATACCTTTTGCAGACGCGAAATCCGGCGCCGCGATGACCCCTTCTTTAGCTGCCGGAATGGTCAATCGCCGCGCCCCGAAAGAGAGCTATTTGCGGCACGCCCGAATCATTGAAAAATAGCGATCTGACAATATCTTACTGGCTAGCTATTACCTCTGTACCAGGCATTGTTTTCGTGTACAAGACAACGAGCGATTCACCCGTTTTTCGCACTCGATTCGAGAGCCTTTCGCATGGCCGAAGCCGTCCGTAAGCCAAGCCCCCTTGCAGCCTCCGATTACGACGCGGAATCGATCAAGGTGCTCAAGGGGCTCGATGCCGTACGCAAGCGGCCGGGCATGTATATCGGCGACACCGACGACGGCTCGGGCCTGCATCACATGGTCTACGAGGTCGTCGACAACGCCATCGACGAAGCCTTGGCGGGCTTCGCCAAGGAAGTCGTCGTCGCGCTCAATCCCGACGGCTCCTGCACGGTGCGCGACGACGGCCGCGGCATTCCGACCGACATCCACAAGGGCGAAGGCATCTCCGCCGCCGAAGTCATCATGACCCAGCTGCATGCCGGCGGAAAATTTGACCAGAACTCCTACAAGGTGTCCGGCGGCCTGCACGGCGTCGGCGTCTCGGTTGTCAACGCGCTGTCGAGTTCCCTCAAGCTCACCATCTGGCGCGACGGCAAACGGCATTTCATGGAATTTCGCGACGGCGAGGCGGTCGCTCCGCTCGCCGTCGTCGGCACCGCCGCCGATAAGCGCGGCACCGAAGTGACGTTTTTGCCGTCGAAGAAGACCTTCACGATGACGGACTTCGACTTCGCGACGCTGGAACACCGGCTGCGCGAGCTCGCCTTCCTCAATTCCGGCGTGACCATCGTTCTTTCCGACAACCGGCATGCGGTCGAAAAACGCGAGGAGATGCGCTACGAGGGCGGCGTCGAAGCCTTCGTCAAATATCTCGATCGCAATAAGACGCCGCTGGTTCCGCAGCCGATCGTCATCAAGGTCGAGCGCGATTCAGTCGGCGTCGATTGTGCGCTGTGGTGGAACGACGGCTATCACGAGTCGGTGCTCTGCTTCACCAACAACATTCCGCAGCGCGACGGCGGCACGCATCTCGCCGGCTTCCGCGGCGCGCTGACGCGTCAAATCACCGGCTACGCCGAATCCGGCGGCGTGGCGCGCAAGGAGAAGGTCGCGCTGACCGGCGACGATTGCCGTGAAGGATTGACGGCCGTGCTCTCCATCAAGGTGGCCGACCCGAAATTCTCCTCGCAGACCAAAGACAAACTGGTTTCCTCGGAAGTTCGGCCCGCGGTCGAAGGCATTGTCAACGACATGCTCAAATCGTGGCTGGAGGAGCATCCCGGCGAGGCCAAGGTCATCGTCGGCAAGGTGATCCAGGCGGCGGCGGCCCGCGAGGCGGCGCGCAAGGCGCGCGAGATGACGCGCAAGAGCGCGCTTGGCGTGACCTCCCTGCCCGGCAAGCTCGCCGATTGCCAGGAGCGCGATCCGGCCAAGTCCGAATTGTTCATCGTCGAGGGCGACTCAGCCGGCGGCAGCGCCAAGCAGGGCCGTAATCGCGAATTCCAGGCGGTGTTGCCGCTGCGCGGAAAAATTCTCAACGTCGAGCGCGCGCGGATGGACAAGATGCTCTCGTCCGAGCAAATCGGCACCTTGATCACCGCGCTCGGCACCGGCATCGGCACCGACGAATTCAGCGCCGACAAGCTGCGCTATCACAAGATCATTATCATGACGGACGCCGACGTCGACGGTGCCCACATCCGCACCCTGCTGCTCACGTTTTTCTATCGGCAGATGCGCGAAATCATCGACCGCGGCCATCTGTTCATCGCCCAGCCGCCGCTCTACAAAATTGCGCGCGGCAAGTCCGAGCAATACCTCAAGGACGAGCGGGCGTTGGAGGATTACCTTATCGATACCGGAATCGAGGAGGCCGTGCTTCAGCTCTACTCGGGCGAGCATCGCGCCGGGGCGGATCTGCGGCGGCTGGTCGACGAGGCGCGCATCGTCCGTAATCTGCTGCGCGCTCTGCACAGTCGGTACAATCGCCAAGTCGTCGAGCAGGCGGCAATCCTCGGCGTGCTCAACAGCGACATTTTCGGCGATCCGGAGAAAGCTATGGCTGCGGCGCCCTATATCGCGCGGCGGCTCGACGCTTTGTCTGACGAGACCGAGCGCGGCTGGCAGGGCCAATTCACCGAAGGCGTAGGCTTTGCGTTCGAGCGGACCTTGCGCGGCGTCAAGGAAGTGGCGGTGCTCGATCAGGCGCTGCTCGGCTCCGCCGACGCGCGCAAGCTCGACGAGTTCGCACCTTCGCTGCAGCAGATCTATCCGCGGCCCACGCCGCCAGCCATGCTCCGGCGTAAGGATGAGGAAACGCCAATTCACGGGCCCGTCGGCCTATTCGAGGCGGTGACCGCCGCCGGACGCAAGGGCGTATCGCTACAACGCTACAAGGGGCTCGGCGAGATGAATCCCGACCAGCTGTGGGAAACCACGCTCGACACCAACGCCCGCTCGCTGCTCCAGGTCAGCGTCAAGGAGATCGACGAGGCCAACACCATCTTCGACGAGCTCATGGGCGACAAGGTCGAGCCGCGCCGCGTGTTCATCGAGGAACATGCGTTGACGGCCAGCGTCGACGTGTGACGCCGTACGTCGTCCTGAGGATGACGGATTGGACAACGGCGTATCGGCCAAAACCTGACGGAGACGTTCCAAAGTCCGGATGGCTCGGCTTCCATGACGAACACGACCCATTCGATGTTTACCGGCGCCGGGCCCCGTTTGGGACTGAGCGGTCAATACGCGCTCGGTAACTTCCCAATATATCGGCGAGGCCGCGGGGGCGGCCCTGATTGGCACGGCGCAGAGTCCCATCAATTTTTGAACGACGTCCCCGACATTGACCGACAACGGCCCAATCTACCTCGCTAGGGCGCAACGCCTGCAGAGCAATTTCACGAACCAGGGTCCGTGCGTGACAGGAAGCTGGGCGTTCTTTGCTGACTGTGGTTATGGATTCCGGGCTCCTCGCGGAGCCTGTCATCGGGCCGGCCACTTCGGGCCGGACCCGATGGCTCAGCCTCAGAATAACATGGCTCTTTTGACAGTGTCGCGTTGACGCGGGATAAAATCGGCATTCTTCCGGGACAAGGGGGTGCCGCGTCATGCAATTCAGCATTTATTCAGAGCTGCAGACCTGGCCGGGCAAAACCCAGCAGCAGGTTTACGCCGAAGCGCTCGAGCAAGTCGTCAACGCCGACCGGCTCGGCTACTCGACCTTTTCGATCATCGAGCATTTCTTCTTTCCGAAATTCGGCGCCTCGCCGAACCCGTTTGCGTTCTTCGCCAAGGCCTCGGAGCGCGCGCGCAACATCAAATTCCGCACTCTGCTCCACGTCCTGCCCTATCACAATCCGGCCGTGCTCGCCTCGCAGATCGCGCAGTTCGATATGCTGGTCGACGGCCGCTACGAGTTCGGCCTCGGCCGCGGCCACGCCTGGATCCCGCTCAAGGCCGGCGTGCCAGTCGAGGAGTCGCGCGAGCGCTACGAAGAGGCGCTCAAAGTCGTGATCGAAGCGCTCGACAAGGAACGCTTCTCCTGCGACGGCAAATACTGGAAGATCAAGGACTCCCATATCGTGCCGCGGCCGACGCCCGGCCGGAAATTCCGCATTTTCCTCGGCGGCACCAGTGACTCGACATATGAGCTCGCAGGCGCGCGCGGCTACGCGATCGTCGTGCCGCCGCTCCTGCCTTACGAAGCGCTACGGGCGCAACTCGACATCTACCGCGCCTCCTGCGCCAAGCACGGCAACAAGCCCGACATCGTCTGGATCCACGCCTGCCATCTCGACGAGGACCGCGTCACCGCCAAGCGCGAGGCCGAGAAGATGATGCGCGGCTTCCTGAAAGGCAACGCGTCGGTGCTCTTGGAGAACCAGGACGAGATGCCGCCCAAGGCGACGCTCGAAGCGTCCGGCTACGGCTTTTACGCTTCCGGTATCATGGAAAACTTCTCGGACATGCCCTACGACGAGATGATCAAGAACGACATCGTCTGGGTCGGCACGCCGGCCGACGTGATCGAGCGGATCGAAGCGGTGCAGAAGCTCTGCGCGGGGCTGACCGAAGTGGCGATTACGGTCAATCCGGGCGGCGTCGAGCACTGGAAGACGATCAAGACCCAGGAGATGTTCGCGCGGCATGTGATACCGCACTTTGCCAGCAAGAAATAAGCGGGCTGCGGGGCAGGCGCGCGCTGTTTCTAAAACAAGTCGAAATACTCGTTCTGCTCCCAGGCGGTGACGTCGGCCCCTTGCGGCCCGTCCCCGCCTTCGGCCGTAAACCGCGCGAATTCCGCTTCCTTGATGCCGGCAAAGTAATCGACGAAGGCGGTGCCGAAACTCTTTCTAAAGACGTCGCTTGCGCGCAGCGCCGTCAGCGCCTCGCCGAGATTTTTCGGCAACGTAGGCGCCTTGGTCTCGTAAGGCGTGTCGACCGAAGGGCCGGGATCGCGGCGGCGCGCAATGCCATCGAGGCCGGCATAAATCTGCGAAGCCATGTAGAGATATGGATTGGCGGCCGGCTCGCCGACCCGGTTCTCGAGATGCGTCGTCGGATCGCCGGGCTGGCCGAGCACGCGCACCATCACGCCGCGATTATCGCGTGCCCAGATAGCGCGATCGGGCGCCAGCGTATAGGGCCGATAGCGTTTGTAGCCGTTGACGGTCGGGGTTGTGAACGCCGCGGCGGCGTGCGCATGCGCCAGAAGCCCGCCGAGATAGTTCAAGCCGAGTGCGGAGAGCCCCTCGCCTTCGTCGCCGGCAAAAGCGTGCGTGCGCCCTTTGCGGTTGACCAGCGACTGGTGCAGATGCCAGCCGCTCGAAAATAGGTTGGGCAGCGAAGGGCGGCACATGAAGCTTGCGAGGAGGCCGTTGCGCCGCGCGATCTGCTTAGCGGCGGCACGGAACAGGATCATCGTATCGGCGGCGGCGAGCCCCGTTTGCGGACGGAAGGTGAATTCGCACTGGCTCGGGCCGAGTTCGATTTCCAGCGAGCGCAACGGCATGCCGAGCGCTTCGACGCCGCGCCGGATCGGCTCCAGCGCCGCATCGATCTGATCGAAGCGAGATTCGGTCAGATACTGATAGCCCTGATTGAGCAGGCTCACCTCGGGCGCCTGCGGCGGCCAGGTCGCGTCCGCCGGCGCAAGGCGCGGATTCTCGAGCTTGAAAAGGTGGAACTCGACCTCGAGCCCGGCGAGAAAATTGAAACCTTCACGCTCGAGCCGCGCCAGCGCATCGCGAAGAATTTGTCGCGTCGAGAACGGCACCGGTTTGCCGTTCCCGAAATAAATGTCGCAGAGCAGCCAGCCGGTTTTTGGCGCGCCATCGTTCGACGACCAAGGCAGAACTTGAAACGTCGCCGGGTCGGCGACCATGACGAAATCGCCGCCACCCTGCATCTCGGCCATGGCGAAGCCGCCGCCGGCGCTGAACACCGGATAGACCGTCTTGTGCGCGGTGTCTTTGGCCAAAAGCGTCGTCGTCATGGTGACGCCGCTGTGCATCAAGGCGGGAGCGTCGGCAGCGACGATCGTCTTCCCGCGCAGCACGCCGTGCTGATCGGCGAAGGAAAACCGCACCAGTTCCAGCTTGTGTTTCTTGATCGCCTGCGGGACCGCCCTGGCTTTTCGCGCCTGATCGTCGGTCCAAAGACCGTGGTGTTCGACAAAGCTTGCGGGCGGCGTTCGTCGCGGAGCCATCAGGCGGGGTCATTCGGGGGCGCCGCGAAGCGGCGAGCCAGGAATCCATAGTCACAGAGCGGGGTTATGGATTCCGGGCGCGCGCTGGAGCTTGTCATCGGGCCGGCCATTTCGGGTCGAACCCGTTGGGCGCGTCCCGGAATGACGCGATCATCAATGTCCATTGGCTATTCGCGCCGTTCAGTTGGTCCAGCTCTTCGTCTCTTGCCGCACCGCGCTCGTGCGCTGCCAATAGCCCTGCCAGTCGGCCGCCGGGCCAATCCCGTCAACGCAAGCGGGGCCGGTGATGCTCGCCGCCGCCGCCGCATCGAGCACCATCATCGGCTGCTCGCCCCTGCCGGATTGATCGAGCGCCCGCCGCAGCAGACGGCGATAGGCGCTGATCGCCTTGTCCGACGTGCCGAGATGCTCCGCCGTGCGGTCCTGGATGGCACCCATGGATTCGCAGGCCCATTGATCGTGCACATTGATGTCGGCGCCCATGCCCGTGTAGGTCGCGTGGTCCTGCTCGTGCGGATTGAAGCCGTAATCGTTGCTCTTGTTCTTGCGCGGCACGTAATCCGGCAATTCGTAGAGCTCGAGCCGCTGACGGCGCATCTCGCCCTTGTCGATCGGCGCGCCGAACGACGTGAAGATCGCGTACCAATAGTGTTTCACGTCGTCGATCGGCACGTGCCATTGCGAAATCGTCATCTCCCGGCTCATCGGAATGATGAAGGCGTTGGGGAAAATCAGATTGGTCACGCGGACATGGGCCTTCGCGCCGCTGATCTGGCGCAGCGTGATCAGCCGGAACCCGTAGTCGGTCGGCTCAACCTCGATGCGCGGCCGCGGAAACTCGCGCATGATTTGCGTCATCGGCATGTCGGAGTCCTTCGAGATATCCCGGAACATCTTGCCATAGCCTCTGTTGGGGTCCTCGTCCTCGAAGAAACGATGCAGGAACGAGGTGTGCACCGGATCGATGCCGACCTCGAGCGATTGCAGCCAATTGCAATCGATCATGCCCTTGAACGCGAAAGTATGCGTCGACGGCGCGATAAAGCAGTCGAATTGCGGAAAGGCCGGCGGCTCGCCCGGTCCGAGATAAGCGAACAGAATGCCGCTCTTCTGCACGACCGGGTAGGATTTCTGCGTGATGTTGGCGCAAAGGTTGCTGTTGTCCGGCTCCGCCGGCGTTTGTAGGCATTTGCCGCTCACGTCGAACAGCCAGCCGTGAAACGCGCAGCGCAATCCGCCGTCTTCCAGGCGCCCGTAGGCGAGATCAGTGCCGCGATGCGGACAATGGCGCCCGATCAATCCATAGCGTCCCTTGTCGTCCTTGAAGGCTACGAGGTCCTCGCCGAGAAGCCGCACCGGCTTTACCGGGCGGTTGCCCGCGAGTTCGTCGAGGAGCACCGCCGGCTGCCAATAATGCCGCATCAGGGCCCCGGCAGCGGTGCCGGATCCGGTACGGGTGATAAGTTCGTTCTGTTCCCCGCTCAACATTGAGCAACCTCTGCTGTCCGTCGCTCTGAAGTGCGAGCGTAGCAAGCCTCTAAGGGCGATCGCGGCCCGAACGCCTCGGCCACATCCTTCGAGGGCCGCTTCGCGGCCGCCTCGGGATGACGGTGAAAGTTTATACGATGAACGGCGACGCTTCAAAACCCTGGCAATACCAGAACCTTCGGGCTTTTCGGCAGCGTCGTCTTCGACACCACGACCGACGGAATTTCCGCCCGTTCGACCGGCCATTGCTGGCTCGCCCGTTCGAGGAACCGGTCGAGCGTGTACCAGCCGAAAAAATGCATGGGGATGATGATCTGCGCCTTGAGAGCGGTCAGCACCTCCATCATGCCGTCGAGGTCGAGCGTGTAATTGCCGTCGACCGGAGCCATCACCACGTCGGCGCGGCCGATCTCGTTGAGCTGCTGCTGCGTCAGCGTGTGATGCAGATGACCGAGATGGGTGATGCACATATTCGAGATCTCGAAGACGAAGATCGAATTCCCGTAACGCTCCGTGCCACCGCTCCAGTCGCGGATATTGGTCGGCACGTTGCGCACCCGCACGTCGCGATATTTCAGATCCCAAACGGCGGGTTCATCCGGCGTCGGGCCCCAGCCGCGCAGCACGTATTTGATCGTCGGGTCGGGATGATCCGTATAGTGCGTGTCGTGCGCATGATTCATGGTGACGATATCGGGCAGCACCGGCGATTTTTGATAGTCGTTATAGTCGGTCACGATGCGCACGAGCTGCGGGCTCTCGATCAGAAACGAAGCGTGGCCGATGAAGGTCAGCCGCACCTGGTCGGCGTTAAGCTCGGCAAGCCGCAGCGCCGCGGGAGTGATCGGGGGACGGTGCGCGGCGACAAGGCCGGGGCAGCTTTCCCGCATTTCCGGCGGCGGCGACAGTGCCTGCGCCGGCTGCGCTGCGGCCGCGACGCGAACCGCCGCGCACACAAGCGCGGCCGCAACGCACTGTGCGACGCCGATTAAAGAGCCAATGGGCGACGGGCTCACCTCGCCAACTCCCGCGTCTGCGTCCCGGCGCACTGATGAGTGGCGCATGATCTTGGCGGAAAACCGGCATCCACTTTTCCGGATCAGGCGCGAGTGCTATCTTGGCGGAAAGGCAGCATCCACCGGATCAAGTCATCCGGGGCAAGTCTTTTCCGAAACAGGCGCGATCGACTACCGGCGCCACCAGCGCCCGTCGCTTCGATCGGGCGCGTTTAGGGTCCAACGATGAGACCGTGACCGGTGATGACGACCCATTGGCCGTCCTGGCGCTTGACCGCCTCGATCCGGCCGAGACCGGGAAGGACGCTGCCGGCCGCGACCTCGAAAACGGCACCGTACCGGCTCTCGACAAGAGCGCGGCCACCGCGCACGTCCTGCACGACCCAATCCGGTATGATTTTGTCGGGCAATTTCGCCTCGGCCAGCGCCGCCGGCGGAGCCGACGCAATTGAGCCAGTCGTCTCGGGCGCTGCCGTCGCTGCCGACGCCGTCACGTTTTTCTTCTCGAGCCGATCCACCGCGTCGCCGATGCGGGCGAGCTTCAATGTCGACTCGATCTGCGCGCGCTCCATACGGTCGAGACGATCCGCGAGCTTGGCGAATTGGCCGTTGGCGTTGCGCGCGGCGGCGTCGAGATTGGTCTTGAGCGCAGAAAGCTCGACAAGCTCGGCCTTTGCCGCCTGCGGGCTGGTCGCCATCGCCACAGCGACGCCAGCCGGCTCGGCGGGCCAAAGATGCGCGACGCCGAAAGCGGAAAGTGATCCGATAAACGAGCCGATTGCCGCCGCGCCCGCGATCGAAGCCGCGAGCAGCGCGAAGCGTAGCGGCCGTGACAATGAGGCATCCCCGGCCGGCGCAGAACTTGGTGCATCCGTTTCCGCGCCCGCCGCCTCGTCAGCGGCAGAGGACATTGCCGCACCCGCCTCGGCGTGCGGCAACTCTTCTGCCGTTCCCTCGCCGGCATCGAGCTTGGGCGACCAAACGACTGGCAATTGCGGCGTGGCGGGTGTCCCGTCGGCGGGCTTGCCATCGGGCGGGTCGGCCATGTTGTCGGCCATGTTCGGGTCTCCGGATGCGGCTGACCCGTCGGTAGTCTTTTTTGGTTAGCATTTGGTTACGAGACGGCGTGAAGTCTCGATCGGGCACCGCTCAATCGATCAAGTCTCAATCGATCAAGCCATTTTCGCGCGCCAGATCGCGAAGCGACCGCTCGGGGCGGGCGCCGAGATGTTGGATCACCTCAGCGGCGGCGAGCGCGCCGAGACGGCCGCAGGTCCGATCGTCGGCGCCGCGCGCAAGACCGGAAAGGAACCCGGCCGCGAACAAGTCGCCGGCTCCGGTCGTGTCGACGACCTGCTCGACGGGGAAAGCCGGCACCGCCTCGGTCCCCTGGGGACCGATGACCAGGCAGCCCTTCTCGCTGCGCGTCACCACCGCCGCGCCGATGTCGGCGCGCAAGGCGGCGACCGCCGTGTTGAAGTCCGCGGTCTGATAAAGACTGTGCAGCTCGGCCTCGTTGGCGAAGATGATATCCACGGTGCGTGAGCGCATCAGATGCAGGAACTCCGCGCGCCAGCGATCGACGCAGAAGGCATCCGAGAGCGTGAGCGCAACCGTGCGCTCGGCCCGGTGCGCGATCTCGGCCGCCTTGACGAACGCATCCTTGGCGTCCTTCGGATCCCACAGATAGCCTTCGAGATAGATCACCGCACTCGCGGCGACCATGTTGGCGTCGATGTCTGCCGGGTTGAGCGCCTGCGCGGCGCCGAGATAGGTGTTCATGGTGCGCTCGCCGTCTGGAGTCACCAACACATAGCAGCGCGCGGTCGATGCGCCGTCGGCGGCGGGCGGCGTCGCGTAAGCTACGCCGGCGGCACGGATGTCGTGGGCAAAAGCGCGGCCGAGCGAATCGTCTTTCACTTTGCCGATAAAGGCTGAGCGCGATCCGAGCGAAGAAAGACCAACGATGGTATTGGCCGCAGACCCCCCGGACATTTCCATGGCCGGGCCCATGGCGTCGTAGATCGCCTGTGCGCGCGCTTCGTCGATCAGCGCCATCGCGCCTTTGTTCATGCCATGTTTGAGCAAAAAGTCTTCTTCGGCGCGGGCGATAATGTCGACAATCGCATTGCCGATGCCGATAACGTCGAAACGGGCGGTTGGCATGAGACACTCTCTGGAAAAACGCCTGGCGGGGACGCGCACTATAACGGCCGGCCCTTGCAGGGCAAGGCGACGCCGTGGCATTGGACGCCGCGAGCAATTGGGACGCTGCGGGCGACGTTTCGGCAAGTAGCGCACGCTTTTGCGGAGACACTATATGGCGCTTCAGGAGAAGGTCTTTTCGGGGGTGCAGCCCACCGGCAATCTGCACTTGGGCAACTATCTCGGCGCCATCAAGCGCTTCGTCGAACTGCAGGATCGCTATGACTGCATTTATTGCGTCGTCGATCTGCACGCGATCACGGTCTGGCAGGATCCGGCGGAGCTTCCCAACGCCATCCGCGAGGTCACGGCGGCTTTCATCGCCTGTGGGATCGATCCCGCAAAGCATATCGTGTTCAACCAGAGCCAGGTGGCCGAGCACGCTGAGCTCGCCTGGATCTTTAATTGCGTCGCTCGCCTCGGCTGGCTCAACCGGATGACGCAATTCAAGGAAAAGGCCGGCAAGGATCGTGAAAATGCTTCAGTCGGACTCTATGCCTATCCGGCGTTGATGGCGGCCGACATTCTGGTTTATCGCGCCACCCACGTGCCGGTCGGCGAGGATCAGAAACAGCACCTCGAACTGTCGCGAGACATCGCGCAAAAGTTCAACAACGATTTCGGCCGCTCCATCCACGAACACGGCTATGGCGATGCCTTCTTCCCACTGCCGGAGCCGCTGATTACCGGCGAGGCAACGCGCGTAATGTCGCTGCGCGACGGCACCAAGAAAATGTCGAAGTCGGACGCCTCCGACTATTCGCGCATCAACCTCACCGACGATGCCGACGTCATCGCGCAGAAAATTCGCAAGGCCAAAACCGATCCGGAACCGCTGCCCAGCGAGGAGGCGGGCCTCAAGACCCGGCCGGAAGCGGATAATCTCGTCGGTATTTACGCGGCGCTTGCGGACACCTCGCGCGCGAGCGTGCTTGGCCAATTCGGCAACGCGCAATTCTCGACCTTCAAGTCGGCGCTGGTCGATCTTTCCGTCGCCAAGCTCGGTCCGATCGGGGGGGAAATGAAACGGCTCATCCGCGATCCTGTCGCCATCGATTCGATTCTCGCCGATGGCGCCGCGCGCGCACAGAAGCTCGCCGGCCAGACGATGAAGGCGGTCAAGGACATCGTCGGCTTCGTGCGATCCTAGGGCGCATTCCTGGAGCATGATCTTTTCGAAAAACCGTTTTCCACCCCGGATCAAGTCCGGGGCAGGCTTTTTTCGGATCATGCTCGAGCCGCCGGCTCGCCGCACCGACGTTACCCACAACGTATTTGATGCTCTTGTCGGGCCGCGCGCCGCCGTGGCAGCATGAACCGCTTGTGTCGTTCGTGCCGGGAAATCGATGTCGCGCAGACGCCGCAGCTACGAAACCGGCCACAAGCCGAAACTTCTCGTCGTCATCGACGACACCGAGGAGTGCGACCGCGCGGTCTATTTCGCGAGCCGGCGCGCGGCCCGCATCGGCGGCAACGTCGTCATGCTGCGGGTGATTGAGACCCACGACCAGAGCCAGCAATGGCTTGGCGTCGCCGACATCATGCGCGCCGAGGCCCATGAGGAGGCGGATACCGAGCTGAGCAAATACGCAACGCGCGTCAGCGAGCTCACCGGCATTACGCCCGAATGCGTGGTGCGCGAGGGTGACAAGGCGGAGGAAATTCTCAAGCTCATCCATGAGGACGAGGACATTTTCATTCTCGCCCTCGCCGCCGGCACGGGTTCCGAGGGGCCGGGTCCACTCGTTGCCACAATTGGCCGCACCGCGGGCGATTATCCAATCCCGGTCGCCATCGTGCCCGGTCACCTCAGCGATGAAGAGATCGACGCGCTGTCGGGATAGGCGTTATTCGGCGGGTCCGTTCCGCACGCGGAATGTCTCGCCCACTTGAACTTCCAACGGAATTCGCCACGTATTAGAGTGAAATTTGCGAGTCACGGTCTGGCGGTTGGGCCGGGGCCGGCGCACGGAGGAAATGATGATGTTTATCCAGACCGAAGCGACGCCAAACCCGGCGACCCTTAAATTCTTGCCCGGCCGGGCCGTGCTCGAAAACGGAACGCTGGATCTGCGCGACAGCGAGGACGCGGCTCAGTCACCGCTTGCCGAACGGCTATTCGCCATCAACGGCGTCAGCGGGGTGTTTTTCGGCTCCGACTTTATTGCCGTGACCAAAGGCAACGGCGAGTGGCAGCAGCTCAAGCCGGTGATCCTCGGCGCCATCATGGAACATTTCATGTCCGGTGCGCCCCTCCTGAACGCCGCCAGCACCGGACAGAGCGCCGACGAATTTTTCGACGCGGCCGATGCCGAGACCGTGGCAACCATCAAGGAACTGATCGAGACGCGGGTGCGGCCCGCGGTCGCCAATGACGGCGGCGATATCACTTTCAAGGGCTTCAAGAATGGCGTTGTCTATCTCAACATGAAGGGCGCGTGCGCCGGTTGTCCGTCGTCAACGGCAACGCTCCGTCACGGTATCCAAAACCTGCTGCGTCACTTCATTCCCGACGTGACCGAAGTCCGCCCGATGTGAAGCGGCGATTAAGCTGATCGCTTGGCTGCATGACCGCCCATGCGCGTACTCGCCATTGATACGGCGCTGGCGGCTTGCTCCGCGGCCGTGCTCGACACCGAGTATGGCGGCATCGTTGCGAGCGAGAGCCTGCCGATGATCCGCGGGCATGCCGAAGCGTTGATGCCACTGTTGCAGCGGGTGATGGACAAAGCCGGCCTGACATTTCCCGACATCGACCGGGTCGCGGTGACCACCGGACCCGGCAGTTTTACCGGGCTGCGTGTCGGCATCGCCGCGGCACGGGGCATTTCGCTCGCCGCAGACAAGCCGGCCGTAGGCCTGTCGACCCTTTCCGTCTATGCCGCACCCCACATAGCGGCCGACGACCGCTTTCCGGTCGTCGCCGCCATCGACGCTCGGCACGCGCAGGTTTATCTACAAATCTTCAGTCCGGGCGGCCGCACATTGACGGCACCGCGCCTTGCGCCCCTGCGTGAAGCGGTGCACGCGGCTGCCGCGGCGCCATCGTGCATCGTCGGCTCGGCGGCGCAAGCGGTCGCTGCCGCACTGTCCGAAGCCGACGCCCCCGCTGCGGTCGATGCGCGCGCGGCGCCGGATATCGCCTGGGTGGCGCGGATGGGAGCCGTCGTGCCGGAAGATCAGTCGGCGCTTAAGCCGCAATATTTGCGGGCGCCCGACGCGCAGCCGCAACACGCCGCTCAACTCCCGCGCCGATGATGGGTTTCGTCACGCGCTTGTTTGCCCGGGCCGAACCGACAGTATCGGACGCGCGACAGCAGGATGCCGGCGCGATCGCCGCATTGCACGCGGCGTCGTTCCGGCGCGGCTGGGCCGAGGATGAGCTGCGCCGCCTGCTGCTCGACCGTAACGTCGTCGCCCATCGCGTGATGGTCGGCCGGATGTTTGTTGGCTTCATTCTCTCCCGCCTGGCCGCGCGCGAAGCGGAGATCCTGTCGATCGCCATCGCGCCGAATTGGCGCGGGCGCGGGTTCGCGCGTCCGCTCCTCGATTTTCATATCCGCCGTCTGGCAGGACTGGGGGTTCGTGCGGTTTTTCTGGAGGTGAACGAGCACAACGCACCTGCAAACGGGCTTTATCGAAACGCCGGATTTTACGAGGTAGGCCGGCGCCGGGGTTATTATGACAGCGGTGCGGCGGCGCTCGTGCTGCGCCGCGACCTTGGCTGACGCGCGCGTGAAAAATGGGTATGATCAAAAAATCGGCAAATCAGCAACGAACTGAGAAGGGGTTGGATTCGACCGGAATGACAGGTTCTCGCAAGCTGTATGTTAAATCTTTCGGCTGCCAGATGAACGTCTACGACTCGCAACGTATGGCGGATACTTTGGTGCCGGAGGGCTACGTCGAAACGGCGATAGCCGAGGACGCCGACCTCATCATCCTCAACACCTGCCACATCCGCGAGAAGGCGGCGGAGAAGGTTTACTCCGAGCTCGGCCGCGTGCGCCGCACGAAAGAAGCGGCGGCCGCGGACGGCCGGAACATGCTCATCGCGGTCGCCGGCTGCGTCGCTCAGGCCGAAGGCGCGGAGATCATCCGCCGCGCACCGGTAGTCGATCTCGTCGTCGGATCGCAAAACTACCATCGGCTGCCGGACTTGATTGCCCGCGCCAAACGCGACGGCAAAGCCGTCAATACCGAATTTCCCCTGGACGACAAGTTCGATCATCTGGCAGCTCCGCCCGCCGCCGCAACCCGCGCACGCGGCGTAACCGCTTTCGTCACGGTGCAGGAGGGCTGCGACAAGTTCTGCACATTTTGCGTCGTGCCTTACACGCGCGGCGCTGAAGTTTCGCGGCCCGTCGAAAAAATCGTCGACGAGGTCAAGCAACTTGCCGACGCCGGCGTTCGCGAAGTCACGGTCATCGGGCAAAACGTCAACGCTTATCACGGGGAAGGACCGGATGGGCGGACCTGGTCGTTGGGCCGATTGCTGTATCGGCTTGCGCAACTTCCCGGCATCGAGCGGCTGCGCTATACGACAAGCCATCCCCTGGATATGGGCGATGAACTGATCGCCGCGCATCGCGATTTGCCGGCGCTGATGCCGCAGCTGCACCTGCCGGTCCAGTCGGGTTCCGACCGCATCCTTGCCGCGATGAATCGCCGCCACACGCGCGCCGACTACGTCAACGTTGTGTCGGCATTGCGCAAGGCGCGCGCCGATTTGGCGCTGACGTCCGATTTCATCGTCGGCTTTCCGGGCGAGACCGAAAATGATTTCGCCGAAACGTTGAGCCTCGTCACGGAAATCGGCTATTCCGGCGCTTTCTCCTTCAAATATTCGCCGCGTCCCGGCACGCCTGGCGCCGATATGGGTGGTCAGGTCGAGGAGGCGGCGAAGTCGGATCGTCTTCGGCGGCTGCAACGGACGATCGATCATCATCAGGCGGCGTTCAATCGCCGCTGTATCGACCGCACATTTTCTGTCCTGTTCGAACGGCCCGGCCGGCATGGCGGACAGATCGTCGGCCGCTCACCATATCTTCAACCGGTGCAGATCGAAGCGCCGCGTTCGCTGATCGGGGAAATCGCCCCCGTCACCATCACCGAAGTAGCCAGCAACAGTCTGTTCGGCATGCTGGCGCATATGCCGGCGCTTGCCGGCGCAGGAGCCTGAATGCACACACTCGGTCCTGTCGATCCCCTCGGAACAGTTGCCGAGCCGCTCGCGGCCGCTCCGGACAGCCCCAGCCAGATCGTTCTTACATTCGACGACAATCGCCTCGCCCCCGCACTGTTCGGCCAATACGGCCAGAACCTCGCTCTCATCGAGCGGCGACTTCGCGTCTCCGCCACGTCGCGCGGTAACCGCGTTACTCTCGAGGGTACGCGCGAGGCCTGCGAGCAGGCGCGCCGTGTGCTTGAAAGCCTCTACGAACGCCTCAAAAGCGGCGACGAATTGGCGCAAGGCGACGTCGACGGCACCATCCGGCTCACCCTCTCGCAAGGTTCGTTATTCGATTTCGACCCGGCTTCCGCGCGTGAGAGCTTCGAAGAAATCAATCTGCGCAAACGCCGCGTGCGCGCTCGCACTCCGGCGCAGGATGCCTATGTGCGTGCCCTCAAACGCCACGCGCTGGTGTTCTCGACCGGACCGGCCGGGACGGGCAAGACTTGGCTCGCGGTCGCGCATGCCGTACAATTGTTCGAGCGCAAGGAGGTCGACCGCATCGTGCTGTCGCGGCCGGCGGTCGAGGCGGGCGAGCGGCTCGGCTTCCTGCCCGGCGACATGCGCGAGAAAGTCGATCCGTACCTGCGACCGATCTACGACGCACTCTACGATCTGATGGACGCGCGCATCGTTGAGCGCGCGCTGCAGGCTACCGAGATCGAGATCGCGCCGCTTGCCTTCATGCGCGGCCGAACCCTGTCGAACGCCGCGATCATCCTCGACGAGGCGCAGAACACCACCGCGATGCAGATGAAAATGCTGCTGACGCGGTTAGGCGAAAACAGTCGCATGATGGTGACCGGCGACCCGAGCCAGGTCGACCTGCCGCCCGGTCAGACTTCCGGCCTCGCCGAGGCGGTGCGCCTGCTCCACGGCGTCGAGGGTATCGCCCACGTCAAGTTCATGGCCGCCGACGTGATCCGTCATGAACTCGTCGCGCGCATCGTCGAGGCCTACGACAACGCCGCGGCGGCAAAGCGCGAGCGGTCCTAAATGTCGCCGGCGGCGCGGACTTCAGGAGCGGCGCCCAAAGAAGCGCCCAATGAAACGCCCAAGAGAGCTTCCAAGAGAGCGTCCAAGCGTACGTCGACGCGGGTCAACGCGCGCGCCTATGCGAACGTCAAGTCGAACGTCAAAGAAAGGGCCGAAGATCGACATGCTCGTCGAATCAGCCCTCTGGAAGCGGCAGGCGGACGTCAAATCGGTCGTCCGGCGCGCCATCGCCGCGGCCGCCGCCCTGCTGTCTACACCAAGCGCCGAGCTTGCTATTGTGTTCACCGATGATTCGGCGATCCGCTTGCTCAACCGCGAATGGCGCGGCATTGACGCGGCCACGAACGTATTGTCGTTTCCAGCGAGTTGCGCCACGGGCGCCCTGCCGCTCATCGGCGATATCGTCCTCGCCTACGAGACCATTGATGCGGAGGCGCGCGCCGAGCGCAAACCATTCGCCGATCATGTTGCCCACCTTGCGGTGCACGGTTTCCTGCACCTTTTTGGCTACGATCACGTGCGCGAGAAAGATGCGGAGGCGATGGAGCGGACGGAACGCAACATCCTTCGGCGGCTTGCAATCCCCGATCCGTACCGGCGCCCGGGCAAGGCGTAAGGCCGCCGCCGCCGGCCGCGGGACGCCCTGACAGACGACAGACCATCCGGATACCATGCCCCAATCCCCGATACGCACCGACCAGAACGAGACCGAGCATCGCGGTCTGCCCATGGTCTTGCCGGAAACCGGCGAGCTCAATGAGGGATGGCTCGCGCGCGTCATGCGCATCCTGTTTGGCTGGAAAGCCGCGGCAACGCGTGCCGATCTTGAACTCGTGCTCACGGCCGAGCAGCCGGAATCGGGGTTCTCCCCAACCGAAGCGGCGATGCTCAAGAATATCCTCGGCCTGCGAGAATGCCGAATCGAAGGCGTCATGGTACCGCGCGCCGACATCGTCGCGGTGCACCAGGATATCACGATCGGCGAACTCGTCATGGTGTATGCGGGCGCCGGCCATTCGCGGCTTGTCGTTTATAACGACACGCTCGACGATCCGATCGGCATGGTGCACATCCGCGATCTGGTCGCATTCATGGCGGCGCGTGCGGTGGTCGATCCGGCCGCCGCAGTCAAACACGAGGAAAGCCGGGCGTCGGATCTCGATCTCGCCAAGATCGATCTGTCCATGCCATTGGCGGCGGCCAAGATCGTTCGCGAAATCCTCTACGCGCCGCCGTCGATGCCAGCGCTCGACCTGCTTGCCAAGATGCAAGCGACGCGCATTCACCTCGCCCTCGTCATCGACGAATACGGCGGCAGCGACGGGCTTGTCTCGATCGAAGACCTGGTCGAACTGATCGTCGGCGATATCGCCGACGAACACGATGAAGCCGAAACGGCGGCGGTGACGCGACAGAGCGACGGCTCTTTTCTCGCCACCGGCCGCGCCAGCCTCGACGACGTGCGCGCCGTGGTCGGCGAGGAGTTCGACGTCGGCGAAGCCGCGCAAGATGTCGACACGCTCGGCGGATACCTGGTCATGCGAGCCGGCCACGTTCCGGTGCGCGGCGAGCTGGTGCCAGGACCCGCATCCTTCGAGGCTGAGGTACTCGACGCCGACCCCCGCCGGGTGAAACGAGTCAAAATCTATCGCGCCAAAGACCGCCGCTCGGGACCGGCGCGCGAAATTTCGACTTTGCCGAGACCGTCAGTTTCAAAAACCATGCCGCCGCGTGACGAGACCGGGCGGACAAACCCGAACTCTCCGCCGCCGCCGTGAAGCCAACGGCCCTCATCAACACGATTGTATTATCTTATGGATGGCGGCGCTGGCTCATAGCCCTCGCCGCCGGCGCAATGTCGGCTCTGGCCATGGCGCCGTTGAACGTCTGGCCTGTTTTGTTTTTGACTTTTCCGACCCTAGTCTGGCTGATCGACGGCATCGGCGCCGGCGGGTGGCACGGAACAACGACAGCCGCGGCCACCGGATGGTGGTTCGGCTTCGGCTATTTTCTTGCCGGCATTTATTGGGTCGGCTTTGCCTTTCTAGTCGATGCGCCGACCTTCGGCTGGCTGCTGCCGATCGCGGTGATTGGGCTGCCGGCCGGGCTCGCGGTGTTCACGGCGCTCGGCGTCGTCATTGCGCGTCTGCTGTGGGCTCGCGGCGCCATCCGCATTCTCGCCTTGGGCGTGGCGCTTACGACGACCGAGTGGGTGCGCGGCCACGTGCTTACCGGCTTTCCCTGGAACGCCTTCGGCTACGCGCTCACCTCGCCTTTGGCGCTGGCCCAAAGCGCCGCGGTGGCCGGCATCTGGGGCCTCACCTTCATTGCCGCCGCTGTGTTTGCGGCTCCCGCCACGCTCACCGACGATCGCAGCGAAACGCGTCTGCCGTGGCTGCCGCTTGCGCTCGGCCTCGTCGTGCTCGCCGGACTTGGCGGTTTCGGTGTTTTGCGCCTTGCCCGCACGCCGACGCGGTTCGTCGACGGCGTGCATCTGCGCATCATGCAGCCGAACTTGCAGCAGGACGCCCGCTTCAATTACGCCGCCAAGCAGCAGGTGATGGACCGTTACGTCGTCTTGTCCAACCGCGCCTCCGGTCCGCAATCGCAGGGCGCCCGTGACGCGACGGTCTTGATCTGGCCGGAATCGGCGTTTCCGTTTTTCCTCACCCGCGAACCCGACGCGCTCGCCCAGATCGCGCGGCTGTTGCGGCCCGGCGCCGTTCTGATTACCGGTGCGGTGCGGCTGGCCGAGCCGGTCAATTCATCCGAACACGGGGTTTACAACTCGATCTACGTTATCGACCACGACGGCTCGATTGTCTCGCTCTACGACAAGGTGCATCTCGTGCCGTTCGGCGAATACCTGCCGTTTCAGCATTTCCTCGAAAGCCTCGGCCTGCAACAGCTCACCAAACAGCGCGGCGGCTTTCTCCCCGCCGACCGCCGGCGGGCAATTGATGTACCCGGGGCTCCCCTCGCGCTGCCCCTCATCTGCTACGAGATCATCTTTCCGCGCGAGATCATGTCCGATGGAACTCGACCCGGCTGGATCGTCAATGTCACCAATGACGGCTGGTTTGGCATCTCCAGCGGCCCCCATCAGCATTTCCAACAAGCACGCGTGCGCGCAATCGAAGAGGGTCTTCCGCTTGTCCGCGCTGCGAACACCGGCATTTCGGCTGTTGTCGATCCGCTTGGGCGGATTATTAGTGCATTGCCGCTGGGCAGCGAGGGTGTGATCAACTCGCCGCTGCCGCGAGCGATCGGCGCTACGATCTACGATCGCGTCGGCGATATTCCCGCCGGCATCATCGTCGCGGTAGCAACGCTCGCGCTTATTCGCCGCCGATCACAGCCAAAATGTCCTAAAAGGTGCTGATTCCGCCCATGACCAAAATTTATCCAGTGCGAACGAGGTAATTTGCTGCGGCGGACACGCCATCCAATCGTGTGATGACGACCGTCGGATGTATGATGCCGCCAACGCTCAACTATCCCGCGCAAACATTACGGTAAATTACTTGCTTATATTGCGTCAAATTGTATTTCCGGCCGCTCAAAAGTGAACGGCCACGATGAAAGTGGTTCCAGCACAATAATCGCTCTACTCATATTTGATATCTAAAACAATTACGCTAAAAGGAGAGGCACAGGAGATCGATTAGATGATGGCCAAAAAGGCACCAAACCCCATCGACAAGCATGTCGGTAGTCGCGTGCGCATGCGCCGCATGATGCTTGGGATGAGCCAGGAGAAACTTGGGAAAAGCCTGAGCCTGACATTTCAGCAGGTGCAAAAATACGAAAAGGGCACCAACCGAATCGGAGCCAGCCGCCTGCAGCAGATTTCGCACATCCTGCAAGTACCGGTGTCGTTTTTTTTCGAAGGCGCACCGACCGGTTCGACCGGCACCCGCGCCGAGGGATTGGGCGAGGCGCCCTCCCCCGCTTATGTCTCCGACTTTCTTGCCACTTCGGATGGCCTGGCGCTGACCAAGGCTTTCATGCGGATCTCCGACTCCAAATTGCGGCGGCGCATCGTCGATCTCGTCGAGCAAATCGCCAGCGACAAACACTGACAAAGCGCTGGCGCGACCTACAACTTAGCCCACATTTCGCCCACATCTTGACCGCGCAAGTGGACGCTGCAACAACCCTGTCATCTTGGCGCGGGCTATCATTGCCGCTCAGCCGAAGAGAGCCCGAAGCGACGAGGCCAGTTTCATAAGGGGAGTGTTTTTCAGTGCAACGTACAAACTATCTGTTCACCAGTGAGTCTGTGTCAGAAGGACATCCTGACAAGGTCTGCGACCAGATCTCCGACGCCATTCTCGATGTTTTCCTCGAGAACGATCTCAAGCTCGGCATTGCCGACGAGAGCAAAGTCAACACGAGACTGGGCTGCGAGACCCTGTGTACGACGAATAAGATCGTCATCGCCGGCGAGGGACGCGGTCAGGCGCCACTGTTCCACAAACACGGCGACAAAGCGGTCGTCAATCGCGAACTGATCACGGAAACCGCGCGTCGCGTGGTGAAGGACATCGGCTATGACCAGGACGGATTCTCCTATTATGGCGCGGATGTCGAAGTGCTGCTGCACGGACAGTCACCCGACATCGCCATGGGCGTCGACGCTAAGAAGAAAAAGGGCGGCGACGAAGAAGGCGCCGGCGACCAGGGCATGATGTTCGGCTACGCCTGCACCGAGAGCGAGGTCTACGAAAAAGGCTCGTTCATGCCGGCGCCGATCTATTTCGCGCACAAGATTCTCAAAGTGCTGTCGGATAAACGCCGCTCGGGCGCGCTGTTTGATCTGCAGCCCGATGCCAAGAGCCAGGTGACGGTGAAATATGTCGACGGCAAGCCGGTCGGCGCCACCAAGGTCGTGGTCTCGACGCAACACAATGCGCAAACCCGCAACGGGAAAAAATACACGCCGGGCATGGTCAAAGAGATGATCGGCGATGCCGTCGAATTGGCGCTGCCGGAAGGCTGGATGCCGAACAAGCCGAGCGACTTCCTTGTCAATCCGACCGGAAATTTCGTTGTCGGCGGACCCGACGGCGACTGCGGTCTCACCGGTCGCAAGATCATCGTCGACACTTATGGCGGCTACGCGCCACACGGCGGCGGCGCCTTCTCCGGCAAGGACCCGACCAAGGTCGATCGTTCCGCAGCCTACGCCGCGCGCTACCTCGCCAAGAACGTGGTCGCCGCCGGCCTTGCCGACTGCTGCACCATTCAGATCGCCTATGCGATCGGCGTTGCCGACCCGATGTCCGTCTATGTCGATACGCACGGCACCGGCAAGGTCGAAGAAGTCAAGTTGCAGAAGCTTCTCCCCGAACTGTTCCCATTGCGGCCGACCAATATCCGGCGCGCGCTGAAGCTTAACCGGCCGATCTATCGGCGTACTGCCGCGTACGGGCATTTCGGCCGCGCGCCGGAAAAGGACGGCGGCTTCTCCTGGGAACGGACCGACCTCGCCGACGCGCTCAAGCGCAGCTTGCGCTGAGCGCGGGCGAACCCTACCTCACTGCCGAACTCGACAATCGCCACGCAGGTTTGCCTTGATGACAAACCTGCGTGATCGGAACGAACCGTGCGCTGATTGGCACGAGGAATGGTGAGCAGGCCGACATGAAGGCTATTTTTCCAGGCCTTGCGCTCGCGCTGGCCTTCGTCGCAACGACAATCCCGGCCGATGCGAAAGGCTGCATCAAGGGCGCGGTCGTCGGCGGCATCGCCGGACATTATGCCGGCCACCACGCCGTCCTCGGCGCCGCCGCCGGATGTCTGATCGGCCGTCACGCTGCCAAGCAGCACGAAAAGGCGATGCAAAATACCCCGCCGGACCAGGCTCACTAGACTTTCGTTTGCGCATGATCCGTTCGGAAAACCGGTGTCCACTTTTCCGGATCATGCTGTCAAGATAGTCTGACCCGGCCAGGCCGATTTTTACCCGAGCCGGGTGTTGACCCCGACACTATGGAACGAGATGAGCATCACGGGCGCGCCTTCTTTGGCCGCCGCAAGGGTCACAAGCTGCGCAACCGGCAAGCGGTGCTTATTGATACCTTGCTGCCGCGCCTTGCGATCGATGTCGACAAACCGGCGCCGCCCGATCCGACTGCGCTGTTTCCAACCGCGGTGAGCGATGTCTGGCTCGAGATCGGCTTCGGCGGCGGCGAAAATTTGATTGCGCAGGCGACGGCACGGCCGCAGACAGGATTTATCGGTGTCGAGCCCTTCGTCAACGGAATGGCTAAGGCGCTGGTCGCGATCGAAAGCTCCGGCCTGCAAAACATCCGTCTGCACTTCGACGACGCAACGGGCTTGATAGTGTGGCTTCCCGACGCATCGTTGGCGCATATCGACCTGATTCATCCCGATCCGTGGCCGAAACGGCGGCATTGGAAACGGCGCTTTGTTCAGGACGCGACGATCGCACGGCTCGCCCGCATTCTGCGCCGTGGCGGCGAATTGCGTTTCGTCACCGATGTCGCCGACTACGCCGCCTGGACGCTGCAACGCTTCATGCGATCGGCGGAGTTCGAATGGACCGCACAATGCGCCGACGATTGGAGAAGGGCCTGGCCCGATTTCACCCATACGCGCTATCACGCCAAGGCTGCGCGCGAGCAGCGATCGCCTTGCTTTCTGAATTTTCGCCGGCTGTGAGTGTCCGGCCGACGCCGACGCTTACTGGTTTTGCCGCACCTGCCAGAAGCGCACGACCCGTTGCGCGGTCGACGCCGAAAGCCGCCCGTAATTGGCGAAAGCAGTATCAAGCCCCTGCGTCGACGTCCGGGCTGCGTCCGGACGCGCGAGGATGAGCGCCTTCACCGCCGGCCAGCTGAGGCCGGCGGCCTTGCACAGGATCAGCAGCGGATCGGGCCGATCGCCAGCCATCAGGCGGTCGGCGACTTTAAGGGGCACCTTGGCGAGCGTGGCAAGCGCCACCACCGTCTCTTCGTATTTGCCCTCGGCGCAGAACGCGGTCAGGGCGGCTTCGTTCAATTGGTTCGCACGATCGAGGCTCAGCACGACACGCTGCGCGGCGCTGTAGTCGCGCGGGCCGCCGCGGGCGCCGACTTCTTGCGAAACCTTTGCCAGCACGTCGCAGATCGTCGCCCTCACCTCGGGCGTCGCCGAGGCGATGAGCCGCCGGTGCACGACAACCGTCGCCTTCGTCAGCAGGCCGCGAAACCATTGCGGCGGAATATCGGGGCGCAGCCCTACCTTCTCGGCCAAAATGCCGTCTTCCTCGGCGCGCTCGACGAGACGGTGAAAGCTCTTTTCCGAGATGCGGGCAGTGCGATTGTCACGACGCGGCGGGCAACGTCGCGATTGCATCGTCGCACGAGCACATCGGTGACCACCTCGCCCAGCGCCCGGCGCGCGGAGATCGCATGCAGTTGTGCTTGACCCTTGGTCGTGGCGGCATCGATGAGGTCGCATTCCGCCAAACGCGGCGCCAGCTTGAGCGCCGGCCCGGCGACGGCGATGTCGTCGTCGTTGGCGAGCTTGCGAAGCACCTTGACCGGCGCGTTGCTGACGGGCGCAAGATGGTTCGAGAGCTCGGCGCGCGCCTTGATCTCGATCTCGTCGATGTGCAGCCCGAACACGTCATCAAAGAGGTCGACATGCGCGTCGTTGTAGCGGCTGGCGCCGTCCAGAAAGAGAGCCGTGATGCGCTGGAGCGTCTCAACCCGTTTCTCGGGCGAGCCGTGCTGAACGAGTTCTTCCAGTTCGGGGATCACCGAGAGGTTGGCACCCATCCTCAAATCCGTCAACTTCGGCGAATTGCACGGTGCCCTCGCGAGACCATAGATCGGGAATCTGAAAGAAACCTCGCAAAGAGCCGTGGCATCGAACCTCAATCTCCGCGCGAGCGCCCACCAGGCGCCCTTGCAACGTCCCACGGAAAGGCTATATTCGCCGCGTCCGTCATGGATACCTCATAACGGTCGGTTGATCCGAGCGGTTTTGAGAGTGGGCCCCCCGGGACCCGCTCTTTTTTATTACCTGAGGCCCGACGTTCTCTGACGGACGCTAGGGTGCTCATTCTGAAGTTCGCAAGCACCTGCGGCTCCCTCTCGCGCGAACTTCAGAATCTAAAGGACAGTAGCAATCTTATGATTCTAGTGTGGTTTTGGATTTGAAGTTCCTATGCGAGTTTGCCGGGTGGATCGTAGGAACTTCAAAACCACTTCAAAACCACCACACTCGTGCAGGACCAAAGTCGCGACAGTATGGACGACAGGCCGACAGCCTTTGCCAAAGAGCCGCGGCTCATCACCGAGCCGGGGCGGGCGGCACGCGTCGCCGCGCTCGCCGAGCCGGTGCTCGCCGCGCTCGGTTATCGGCTGGTGCGCGTTCGTGTCTCAGGCCCGGCGAGATGTACCGTCCAGGTCATGGCCGAGCGGCCGGACGGCGCGCTGGCCATCGAGGACTGCGAAGCCGCTTCGCGCGCGCTTTCGCCGGTCCTCGACGCCAACGATCCGATCGAAGGCTCCTATCGCTTGGAAATCTCATCGCCTGGCATCGACCGGCCGCTGGTGCGGCGCTCGGATTTCGACCGTTACGCCGGGCACGTCGCCCGCATCGAGATGCTGGTCGCCGTCGACGAGCGCCGGCGCTTTCGCGGCGAACTCCTCGGCACCGCGGGCGACAGCGTGCGGCTTCGCTCCGAAGACGCGGCGGCGGGAGACAACCCTGAAGTTCTGCTGCCGATCGACGACATGATGGAAGCGCGGCTTGTTCTCACCGATGCGCTCATTTCTCAGTCGCTGCGGCGGAGCAAACACGGCGGCAAGCATGAGGCGCGCGCGCCGCGCGCACAAGCGGACACCGGACGCCGCTCGCACCAACGCCGGCATATGAATGCCGTGCCGGAGCAAGACCGGCACGCGGACCTACACAAGGGAGACTGAACGATGGCGACCGTAAGCGCCAACAAGCTCGAACTCTTACAGATCGCGGATGCGGTCGCGCGGGAAAAGGCGATCGATCGCAAAATCGTGCTCGGCGCCATGGAGGATGCAATCGCCAAGGCCGCTCGCTCGCGGTACGGAAGCGAGACCGAAGTGCGCGCGGAGATCGATCCGAAAAGCGGCGAGCTGCATCTGTCCCGCCACATGCTGGTGGTGGACACGGTCGAAAATCCCTCGTCCCAGATCACCCTCGAAGAAGCCCGCCGCCATCATCCCGCGGCCCAGGTCGGCGATACGATCGCCGATAAGCTGCCGCCGCTTGAATACGGCCGCATCGCCGCGCAATCGGCAAAACAGGTGATCGTGCAGAAGGTGCGCGAGGCCGAGCGCGATCGGCAATACGACGAGTACAAGGACCGGATCGGCGATATCGTCAACGGCATCGTCAAACGCGTCGAGTACGGCAACGTGGTCGTCGATCTCGGCCGCGGCGAGGCTATCGTACGGCGCGACGAGATGCTGCCGCGCGAGGTTTTCCGCAACGGCGACCGCATCCGCGCTTACATCTACGACGTGCGCCGCGAGCAACGCGGGCCGCAAATTTTCCTCTCGCGCACGCATCCGCAATTCATGTCGAAGTTGTTCGCGCAGGAAGTACCAGAAATTTACGACGGCATCGTCGAGGTCAAGGCCGTCGCGCGCGATCCGGGCTCGCGCGCCAAGATCGCGGTTGTGTCGCGCGACTCCTCCGTCGATCCGGTCGGCGCCTGCGTCGGCATGCGCGGCTCGCGCGTGCAGGCCGTGGTCAACGAGCTCCAAGGCGAGAAGATCGACATCATCCCATGGTCGCATGACATCGCGACCTTCGTGGTCAACGCCTTGGCGCCTGCCGAAGTCGCCAAAGTCGTGCTCGACGAGGAACGCGAGCGTATCGAAGTGGTCGTCCCCGATCAGCAGCTCTCGCTGGCCATCGGCCGGCGCGGCCAGAACGTGCGGCTTGCATCGCAACTCACCGGCTGGGACATCGATATTCTAACCGAACAGGAAGAATCGGAGCGTCGGCAGGCCGAATTCGAGAACCGTACGCGTATGTTCATCGACTCGCTCAACGTCGATGAGGTGATTGGGCAATTGCTGGCGTCGGAGGGCTTCACCTCGGTCGAGGAACTCGCAATGGTGGATGCCAAAGAAATCGCCGGCATCGAAGGCTTCGACGAGGACACCGCGGCCGAGTTGCAAACGCGCGCTCAGGAATATCTGGCAAAAATCGAGGCCGAGCTCGATGCCAAGCGCACGGAGCTTGGCGTGGCGGACGAACTCAAGGAAGTGCCGGGCGTCACGACGGCCATGCTGGTCCGCTTCGGCGAACAGGGCATCAAGACGGTCGAGGATCTGGCCGGTTGCGCGACGGACGACCTCGCCGGCTGGACCGAGCGCAAGGAGGGCGAGACCGTGCGGGAAGCGGGCATCCTCGACGGCTTTGACATTTCGCGCGAGGAGGCCGAGGCCCTCGTCATGCAGGCGCGCCTGAAGGCGGGCTGGGTGAACGAGGCCGACCTCGCTCCGCCTGCCGCCGTCGAAGAAGCGCCGGTAGCCGAAGCGGAGGCCTGAAGGACCGCCACGAGCGCATGATCGCCGGAACCGAAAATGCCAAATTGGCCAACAACGCGACCGCGGAACTCGACAACGGGCCGCGCCCACGCGAACGCGCGCGCCTATGCGCAGCGACGCGCACGTCACACCCGGTATCCGACCTGATCCGGTTCGTCGTCGGACCGGGCGGCGAGGCCGTCCCCGACGTCAAAAGTAAGCTCCCCGGACGCGGCATCTGGGTCACTGCCACCCGCGATGCGCTGGGAGAGGCCATCAAACGCAAAGTTTTCGCCCGCGGTTTCAAGCGGGATGTCCGCCTGGCGCCGGACTTCGTCGACCACACCGAGCGCCTCCTCGAACGAGCGGTTCTCGATGCGCTGGCAATCGCCGGCAAGGCCGGGCTGGCCGCGGCGGGTTTCGGCAAGGTCGAGGCGGCCCTTGAACATCAAGAAGTCGTTGCTCTTTTGCACGCGGCCGAGGCTTCTTCCGAGGGGACCCGAAAGCTCGACGCGGTGCGCCGCCGGGGCCGGCCGGACCGGCCGCCCGTTGTGATTGGCTTCCTGACCTCGGCGCAATTGGATTTGGCATTGAACCGCACAAGTGTGGTACATGCAGCCCTGCTCGCCGGTCCTGCGAGCGAGACCTTTTTGGCGCGCTGCCGGCGCCTTGAACGGTTTCGGACCGGCGATCAGCATAATCAGGCCGGAGAGGCTGTGCCGTATCAAAGCCGGCCGGAGAAATGACGCGTATGACTGAGACGAGCAAGAATAGCGGCGAAAAGCTAAGCGTCAGTTCGACGAAGACGCTAACCTTAAAGCGCGGCGGCGTCGAACAAGGCGTGGTGCGCCAAAGTTTTAGCCATGGCCGCAGCAAGGCCGTCGTCGTCGAGAAAGTGAAGCGCCGCCTCGCCGGTCCTGGCGAGGTCAAACAGGAAACCGCCGCGCCCGTCGCCGACCGCATTGCGGCGCCAAAGCGTGCCGCGACGGCCAAAGCTCCCGCCCCGGCGCCGGCGACCGTGACACCGCCAGCGCCGAGCGCTCCTTCTCCGAAGCCTTCCGGTGTGGTGCTGCGCACGCTCACCGAAGAAGAGCGCAGCGCCCGCGCTCATGCGCTCGCCGATGCTCGACTGCGCGAGGCGGAAGAGCGAAAGATCGCGGAAGAAGAAGCGCGCATTCGCCATACCCGCGAAGAAACTGACCGGGCCGAGCGGGCAAGAGCGGAAGCGCGCAAGCGCGACGAGGAAGAGCGCCGCAAGCACGACGAGGAAACAAAACGCAAGGCCGACGAGGTCGCCAAGAAACGCTTTGGCGCAGAGACAACGGCGCTAAAGCCGGGTACCGCCCGTCCGGCGCTCGAGGCCGACGAGGAAGAGGCCCCGCGCAGCGCCCGGCGGGGCGGGGTAGCGGCGCGTCCGGCGCCTGCGCCCAAGGCGCCGCGCGGCGGCGAGAAGCGCCGCGGCCGATTGACGGTCGTGACCGCACTTTCCGCCGACGAGATTCGCGAGCGATCGGTTGCTTCCTTCCGCCGGCGCGTTCAGCGCATGACCGGCCACCGCGATAACGAGCCGAAGGAAAAGATCGTTCGCGAGGTAACGATACCGGAAACGATCACCATCCAGGAACTGGCCAATCGCATGGCCGAGCGTGCGGTCGATGTGATCCGCATTTTGATGCAGCAGGGTCATATGGCCAAGATCACCGATATGATCGACGCCGACACCGCCCAGCTCATCGCCGAGGAGCTTGGACACACGGTGCGGCGCGTAGCCGAGTCGGACGTCGAAGAGGGCATGTTCGACGCGCCCGACGATCCGGCAAGTCTGCAGCCGCGCGCCCCGGTCGTCACCATTATGGGTCACGTCGATCACGGCAAGACGTCGCTGCTCGACGCCATCCGCTCGACCGACGTTGCGGCCGGCGAATCCGGCGGCATCACCCAGCATATCGGCGCCTACCAGGTGACTTCGCCGTCCGGCGGCCGGATCACTTTCATCGATACGCCCGGCCACGCCGCCTTCACCGCCATGCGCGCCCGCGGCGCGAAAATCACCGATATCGTCGTGCTCGTTGTCGCCGCCGATGATGGCGTTATGCCGCAGACCGTTGAGGCGATCCATCACGCCAAGGCGGCGAAGGTGCCGATCATCGTTGCCATCAACAAGATCGACAAACCGGACGCCAAGCCGGAGCGTGTGCGCACGGAGTTGCTGCAACACGAAATCCAGGTCGAGTCGCTGGGTGGCGACGTGCTAGAGATCGAAGTCTCGGCCAAGGAAAAGCGCAATCTCGACAAGCTGCTCGATATGATCGCGCTGCAAGCCGAAGTGCTCGAGCTCAAGGCGAATCCGAACCGCGCGGCCGAAGGAACGGTAATCGAGGCGCGCCTCGACCGCGGCCGCGGCCCGGTTGCGACCGTGCTCGTGCAGCGCGGCACGCTCCGCCCCGGCGAGATCGTCGTGGCGGGGTCCGAATGGGGTCGCGTCCGCGCCCTCATGTCGGATACCGGACATTCGGTCGTCGCGGCTGGACCGTCGATGCCGGTCGAGATTTTGGGCTTCAATGGTACGCCGGAGGCAAGCGACAGGCTAGCCGCGGTCGAAACCGAAGGCCGTGCCAGGGAAATCGCCGATTACCGCGCCCGCCAGAAGCGCGAGATGCAGGCGGCACGTCAGACCGGCATGCGCGGCTCGCTCGAGCAGATGATGAGTCAGCTCAAGACCTCGGGCCGTAAGGAATTCCCGCTGGTGATCAAGGGCGACGTGCAAGGTTCCATCGAAGCCATCGTCGGCGCGCTGGAAAAGCTTTCGACCGACGAAGTCGGCGCGCGCGTGATCTTTTCCGGCGCCGGCGGCATTACCGAATCCGACGTGACGCTGGCGGAAGCCTCCGGCGCGGCCGTTATCGGCTTCAACGTTCGCGCCCACAAGGAGGCGCGCGAGGCCGCCGAACAGGCGGGCGTCGAAATCCGCTACTACAACATCATTTACGATCTCGTCGACGACGTGAAGAAGGCGATGTCGGGACTGCTCGCACCGACCCTGCGCGAGACCATGCTCGGTAACGCCACAATTCTTGAAATCTTCAAGGTCTCGAAAGTCGGCAACGTTGCCGGCTGCCGCGTGACCGACGGCGTCGTCGAGCGCGGCGCCAACGTCCGGCTCATCCGCGACAGCGTCGTCGTCCATCAGGGCAAGCTCTCGCAGCTCAAGCGCTTCAAAGACGACGCCCGCGAAGTCGTCGCCGGCCAGGAATGCGGCATGGCCTTCGAGAATTACCAGGACATGAAGGTCGGCGACGTCATCGAGTGCTACCGAGTGGAGACCATACAGCGGACATTGTGAGTTCAAATCTCACATTCGCGTCGCCGTTAGGGCTGGGCAAACGGCAATGCGCCGTTCGATGCGTCATGGCCCGGCAATCTATGCGGCAAAGTCGCTCATCGCAGAGGTAACGTGGACGTCCGGTTTATGCCGGCCACGAAGCAGCAGATGGTCCGTCGTCAGCATCGCGATCATTCCGCCGGCGCGTCGCCACGCCAGCTATCGCCGCGCCAGTTGCGCGTCAGCGAGTTGATCCGCCATGCGCTCGCCGACATGCTTTCGCGCGGCAACATCCACGATCCGGTCATCGAAGCGCACATGATCACGGTTCCCGAAGTGCGCATGAGCGCCGATCTGCGCCTGGCGACAGTTTACGTCATGCCGCTCGGCGGACGCGACGAGGAAGAAGTCCTCGAGGCGCTCGACGCCAACAAACGTTACATGCGCGGCGAGATCGCGCGGCGTGTTAACTTAAAATTTGCGCCTGAAATTCGCTTTCGCATTGACGAACGATTCGACGAAGCAGAACGGATCGAGAAGCTTTTGCGAACACCCGAAGTCCAGCGCGACATAAGCGGCGGGAATCCTGACGAGAAAAGTCTGGGCGAAAAGGACAAATGATGCCACCGAACGATATTTCGTCCGTGCCCGACGGCGAAGCCAATCGCGCGTCCGCGATTGCGCCCGTGGTCGAACCAAATCTCCGATCGCATGAGAAAAGCGCCAGCAAGAAGCGGCAAAAGCGGGACGTGCACGGCTGGGTCGTGCTCGACAAGCCGGTCGGCATGACGTCGACGCATGGCGTCGCCGTCATCAAGCGGCTGTTCTCGGCAAAACGCGCCGGGCACGCTGGTACGCTCGATCCGCTGGCTTCCGGCTGTCTGCCGATCGCGCTCGGCGAAGCGACCAAAACCGTTCCGTTCGTGGTCGATGGTCGCAAGACCTATGTCTTCACCATACGCTGGGGCGAGGAACGCGACACCGACGATGCCGAAGGCCGCATCGTGAATACAAACGACGGCCGCCCGGAGGCGGCCGCGATCCAGACTTTGTTGCCGCGCTTCGTCGGAACGATCGAACAGGTGCCGCCGCGCTTTTCGGCCGTAAAGATCGACGGTGAGCGGGCCTATGATCTCGCGCGTGAGGGAGAAACGGTCGAAATCGCCCCGCGCGCAGTAACCATATATCGGCTTGATCTAGTCGAAACTCCCGATCCGGATCACGTCGTGCTCGCGGCCGAATGCGGAAAGGGCACCTATGTCCGCGCGCTCGCGCGCGACCTCGGCCGCGCGCTCGGCGCATTCGGACATGTCAGCGCTTTACGCCGCAGCCGGGTCAGCCCGTTCATGGAGCGCGACATGATTTCGCTGGAACGGCTCGAATCTTTGTGTCATAGAGCGGCCGCCGGCGAGGGAAATCTCGCCGATCTGCTACTGCCGGTCGAGACCGCGCTGGACGACATCCCGGCGCTGGCCGTTAGCCCGGCGGATGCGGCAAGGCTCAACAGGGGCCAAGCCGTTTTATTGCGTGGACGGGACGCTGCCGTCATCCGCGGCACGGTCCAGGTCGCTTCGAGCGGACAGCTCGTGGCAATTGCCGAGGTCGACCGCGGCGAGATCGTCCCCAAACGCGTGTTTAACTTGAACGGCGTGACAGGTCACGCCGACAGACAAAAGGGTTGGTGACGATGTCGATTACGACCGCACGTAAGGCGGAGGTTATCAAGACGTACGCCGTCAAATCCGGTGACACGGGTTCGCCGGAAGTACAGGTTGCGCTTCTTTCGGAGCGGATTAATAACCTGACCGATCACTTCAAGACCCATCTCAAGGACAATCACTCGCGGCGCGGGCTGTTAAAGCTCGTGTCGCAGCGACGCCAGATTCTCGATTATCTGCGGCGTACCGATGACGGGCGTTACAAGGAGTTGATTGAACGGCTAGGTATTCGCCGTTGAAAGCTTGCGTGGGGGGAAACCCCGCACGCTTCCTGGCGGAGCGCATCAGGCGCCCGCTCATATGTGCGGCGGCATTGCTGCCGATTAAGAACGACGGACCGATGGTCCGTCCACATCAAAGGAAGGTCCGAAGGCCATGGCAGGATCGTCAGACGCTGGCAAGCATGGCGACAGCTTTTGCTGCGCCGGCAGCGTCTCGCCGTCTTGCTTATGGCTTTCGCATCTCCGCGAAAACCATGAGAGACAATCGCAATGTTCAACATTCATCGTGTACAGCTTGACTGGGGTGGCCGCGAGCTAACGCTGGAAACCGGCAAAGTGGCGCGTCAGGCCGACGGCGCCGTGATTGCCACCTACGGCGAGACCACCGTGCTCGCCGCGGTCGTCGCGGCGAAGCAGCCCAAGGAAGGAATCGATTTCCTTCCACTCACCGTGAACTACACCGAAAAATACTACGCGGCCGGCCGGATTCCGGGCGGCTATTTCAAGCGCGAGCGCGGTCCGACCGAAAAGGACACGCTGACGTCGCGCCTCATCGATCGCCCGATCCGCCCCCTGTTCGCGGACGGTTGGCGCTGCGATACACAGGTGACCGTCACCGTGCTGTCGCACGACCAGGAGAACGATCCGGATATCGTCGCCATGGTCGCAGCCTCCGCCGCGCTGACGCTGTCGGGCGCCCCGTTCATGGGACCGATCGGCGCCGCCCGCGTCGGCTTCATCAACAACGAGTATGTGCTCAATCCGGCGATCGACGAGATGGGCGAAAGCCGGCTCGATCTCGTGGTCGCCGGCACTCAGGACGCGGTGATGATGGTGGAGTCGGAAGCAAAAGAGCTTTCCGAGGAAATCATGCTGGGCGCAGTGATGTTCGGGCATCGGCATTTCCAGCCGGTGATCGAGGCGATCATCAAGCTCGCGGAGAAGGCCGCCAAGGAGCCACGCGAGCTGATGGTGACCGACGATGCGGTGATCGAGAAAGAGATTCTTGAGCTCGCCGAGAAGGACTTGCGCACCGGCTACTCGATCGTTGGCAAGCAAGATCGCCAGGACGCTGTTGCCGCGGTCAAAAAGAAGGTGATGGACCACTTCTTTCCCGAAGGCGGCGAACCGAAGCACGACAAGCTCGCGGTCGCGGCCGTATTCAAGGAACTCGAAGCCAAGATCGTTCGCTGGAATATTCTCGACACTGGCAAGCGCATCGACGGCCGCGACGTGCGGACCGTTCGGCAGATCGTGGCGGAAGTCGGCGTGCTGCCGCGAACCCATGGCTCGGCGCTGTTCACCCGCGGCGAGACGCAGGCGCTAGTGGTCGCGACGCTCGGCACGTCCGAAGACGAGCAGTTCATCGATGCGCTGCAAGGAACGTACAAGGAAACGTTCCTGCTGCATTACAACTTCCCGCCGTTCTCGGTGGGAGAAACGGGCCGCATTGGCGCGCCGGGCCGGCGTGAGATCGGCCACGGCAAGCTGGCCTGGCGTGCGATCCATCCGATGCTGCCGACGAAAGAGGAATTCCCCTACACGATCCGTCTTGTGTCCGAGATCACCGAATCGAACGGTTCGTCGTCGATGGCAACGGTCTGCGGTTCTTCGCTGGCATTGATGGATGCCGGTGTGCCACTCAAGCGGGCGACCGCAGGCATCGCCATGGGCCTCATCAAGGAGGACGAGCGCTTTGCCGTACTTTCCGACATCCTCGGCGACGAGGATCATCTCGGCGACATGGACTTCAAGGTAGCCGGAACCGAAGGCGGCGTCACCTCGTTGCAAATGGACATCAAGATCGCCGGCATCACCGAGCAGATCATGAAGGTCGCCTTGGCCCAAGCCAAGGAGGGCCGCCTGCATATTCTCGGTGAAATGTCGAAGGCCTTGACCGCGGCGCGCGCCGAGCTCGGCGAGCACGCCCCGCGTATCGAGACGTTCAAGATCCCGACCGACAAGATCCGTGAGGTGATCGGCACGGGCGGCAAGGTGATCCGCGAAATCGTCGAAAAGACCGGCGCTAAGATCAACATCGAAGACGACGGCTCGGTGAAGGTCGCCTCGGCCGACGCCGAGTCGATCAGGTCGGCGATCAATTGGATCAAGTCGATCGCCTCGGAGCCGGAGGTCGGACACATCTATGAAGGCACCGTCGTTAAGGTCATGGACTTTGGCGCCTTCGTGAACTTCTTCGGCGCCAAGGACGAACTCGTTCACATCAGCCAGCTTGCTCCGCGCCGGGTGCAGAAGACGAGCGACGTCGTCAAGGAAGGCGACAAGGTAAAGGTCAAGCTCTTAGGCTTCGACGAGCGCGGCAAGGTCCGGCTGTCGATGAAGGTCGTCGACCAGGATACCGGCGAGGACCTGGAAGCGAAGCAAAAGGCCGAAGCCGGCGAACCACGCGAGGCGGCGGCCGCGGGCGGCGGGGCGGAGTAGCCGCCGCGAGCACAGCTCGTTCCGGAAGACTAGGGCATGATCCGAAAAATGCCTGCCCCCGCGGGGTGAAAACTCCTGCTCCAGGAATATGTTAGCGAAAGGCGGCCGATGCCGGCCGCCTTTTTCCGATCAAGCGACCGGCCCGAAATGGTTATTCGACGACGGGAATAGGCTCGGCGGCGCGGCGGTTTGGCGGCTTTCTGAAAACCATCAGTAGTGGGATCACCGCGAGCGTCGCGATCATCAACAGCTTATAGTCGTCGATATAGGCGATGATTTGCGCTTGCCGCGTGATGATGGCGTCGAGTGCAGCGCGACCGGCAGCCGTCAGCGGATCCCACGCATGCGCAACCGTCGGATCCTCGAAAGCGCGATTGACCGGAGTAACGTGCTGAACGATGGCAGCGTGGTTGACCTGGGTATTTCGCGTCACCAGACTGTTCACCACCGAGATGCCGACGCTCGACCCGATGTTGCGCGACAGATTGTAAAGGCCGGCGCCCTCGGTGCGCTCGAGAAGCGGCAGCGTAGACAAAGTGGCGGCGCTCAGCGGCACAAAGAGAAAGCCGAGACCGGCGCCCTGGACCACGCCGACGGCCATGATCGTCGTCTCCGACACGTCCGGCGTCCATCCGGTCATCTGGTGGAACGACCACGCCGTAAATCCGAGACCGATCGCAAGCAGGATACGGGTATCCACGCGTCCGACCAGGCGCCCGACAACCAACATGGAGGCCATGGTGCCCACGCCGCGAGGCCCCATGACGATACCGGCGGTGACCACCGGATATCCCATCAGTTCCTGCAAATACGGCGGCTGCAACGCCATTGAGGCGTAATAGGTCAGGCCTACCACCGAGACGAACAACACGCCGGCCGCGAAGTTGCGGTCACGAAACAGACCCGGCCGGACGAAGGGTTTCTCGGCCGTGAACGTGTGCACCAGGAACAAATAGAAGGCGCCGGCCGCGACGATGGCCTCGATGACAATCTCGCCGGAGCCGAACCAGTCCTTCTGCTCGCCGCGATCGATCATCACCTGGAGAGCGCCGATCGCCAGGCTCAGCGTGCCGAAGCCGAACCAATCGAGCTTGTCGCCGACGTTCCGCTGGGATTCCGGAAGGAAAGCGGCAATGCCGAACAGCGCGCCGATGCCGATCGGCAGATTGATGTAGAAGACATAGCGCCAGCTGTAGTTCTCGGTGAGCCAGCCGCCGAGGACCGGGCCAAGCACCGGTCCAACCATGACCCCCATGCCGAACAGCGCCATCGCAAAGCCCTGACGCTCGCGCGGATAGGCGCCGAGCAGAACTGTTTGCGAGAGTGGAACCAACGCGGCGCCGAACGCGCCTTGCAGGACGCGGAACAACACGATCTGCGTCACCGATTGCGCCATGCCGCACAGCATGGACGCGACCGTGAAGCCGGCGATCGAGACCAGAAACAAACGTTTCAATCCGAACCGGCTGGCGAGAAAGCCGGTCGGCGGCGTCATGATCGCGGCGGCGACGATATAGGACGTCAACACCCAGTCGATCTGGTCCTGGGTCGCCGCCACACTGCCTTGCATGTAAGGCAGCGCGACGTTGGCGATCGTCGTGTCGAGCGCCTGCATGAGAGTAGCGACAATCGCGCAAGCCGTGATCGCCGTGCGATTGCCGCCGCCTTCAGTCGCCGTCGCAGTCTCCGCCGGCATTCACGACCCCCGATAAGGTCGGCCGAACAGTCCCGTCAGGAAGTGAGGAATCCCGCGCGCATGTCCGGTATCGACGTCGACAATGACGCTCATTCCCGCCCGCAGCGGCGGCAGGTTTTTGTCACTGGTATCGAGGCGAACGCGCATCGGAACGCGCTGCACCACCTTGACCCAATTCCCGCTGGTGTTCTGCGCCGGCAGCAGCGAAAATTCTTGCGCGGCGGCCGGGCTCACGCTCTCGACGACGCCATGCCACTCGAAGTCCGGATAGGTATCGACCGTAACGATGACTGCCTGGCCGGGACGCACGTAGGTCAGCTCCGTCTCCTTTGGCGTCGCTTCAACCCAGACGTGATCGGTATCGACGAGAAAAAATGCCGTCGTCGAAGCCGCCAGATACTTTCCGGGCGCGATGGCGGGCACGTTGGTGACAGTGCCGGCGAATGGCGCGGTAATGACCGTGTGATCGAGTTGCCGTTGCGCTTCGTCGACCTGCGCCTGCGCCTGCCGGTATTGCGGATGCTGCGTCACTGCAATATCGGGATCGCCGCCAAGCTTGGCGAGCTGCATCTGCGCCTGCTCGCGCAAAGCCGCGAGCTTTCCCCTGTCGTTTTCCAGCGCGTAGCGTGTTTGATCGTATATGGCTTGGGACACGGTGGCGCTGCGCAGCAACATGGCGTTGCGGTCGAAATTCACCTGATCGAGGTCAACTTGCGCCTGCTGCGCGGCTACATCGCTGACCATGCGCTTGTAGTCCTGCTTCATCGCTTCGATCGACAGCGCCGTTTGCCCCAGATTGGCCTTGGCATTGTCGAGCGCGATCTGGAATTGGCGCGGGTCGAGCCGATAGAGCACCTGGCCGGCGGCGACGAGCTGATTGTCCTTCACCGCAACATCCTGCACGATGCCGGAAACGTCGGTCGATATGCCGACCCTGTCGGCTTGCACATAGGCATCGTCCGTCGACATCACCTGACCGCCGGTGATGTAGAAGTACGCGCCGACGATCAGCGCGAAGGGCAATAGCGCAAACAGCGCCCAGCGCATCCGGTCGCGTCGGCGCAGCTGGCGAACTTTATCGGCCGCGGGCGTTCGTGTCTTTGCGCGCTTTTCCGCCGGGGCGACCGGCCCGACCGGTTGAGGATGCGGAGATTCCGGCGCCTCGTCGCGGACCGGCGTTATCGTCTTGCGTGCAGCTTCAGCCATAGTGGCGCTCTTCCACCACGTTTCGCTGCTGGATCAGCCGGCGGAGATTTTCTTTTACGGTGGCAAGCTGTGAAACCATCTGTTCGACACTTCCCGGCGCCACGCCGGCGAGCGCGCCCGCCATCGTCTCCTCGCCGAGCGAAGCAAGCTGCTTGAGCACGGGTCGGGCTGCGGACGTCAGGAACAGGCGTTTCGCGCGACGGTCCTCCGGGTCGGGCCGGCGCTCGATGAGACCGCTGTCGCAGAGCTTGTCGAGCAACCGGGTCAACGTGATCGGTTGCAAATCGAGAATCTCGGCGAGCTCCGATTGGTTGAGACCTTCGGCGCGATCGAGCCGGACCAGCACCGCCCATTGCGCGCGCGTCATCCCGAACTGCGCCGCTTTGTGGTCGGCATAAGTCCGCAACAGGCGGGCTACATCATTGAGTATAAAAGCGAATTCTCTGTTTTTAGAAACGGGCATAGGTAGCCTGATGACGAAAACTAAGCTTGTATAATATAAGGTGCCTTATCTTTTATCCATGCAGTCAACCGCAAGGCAGTGTTGCAAAAAACTCGGAGGAAGGGCGCGCCTAGGCGAGCCCGATGTCGGTCAGAGCGGCGATGTGATGATCGGCCGCGGCGCCCGCAAAACAACAGAACACCACCCTATCGATGCCTCCCGAGGCCGAGGCCAACTCCGCAGCAACAGTGGCCACGGCGATGCACGCGGCACGATCCTGCGGAAACCCGTAGACGCCGGTCGAAATCGCCGGAAAGGCAATCGATGCAAGACGGTGCATGGCGGCGAGGTCGAGCGCGGTGCGATAGCAGGAGGCCAGGAATTCCTCCTCGCGCTGATCGCCGCCGTTCCACACCGGGCCGACCGCATGGATCACGTGCTTCGCCCGCAGTCCGTAACCGCACGTGATCTTGGCGCTGCCGGTCTCGCAGCCGCCGAGTTTGCGGCACTCGGCGAGCAATTCCGGTCCGGCGGCGCGATGGATCGCACCGTCAACGCCGCCACCGCCGAGCAGCGAACGGTTTGCCGCGTTGACGATCGCATCGACCGCAAGCGTGGTGATGTCGGCAACGCACACATCGAGCCTGGCGGAACCGATTTCGGCGGACACAAGCGGCATTATCTCGGTCATAACCGCGGGCGGGTCACGCCCACTCGGCTTGCGCTTCGGCAAGCAGATCGACGGTGCTATGCACGCCGATGGCGTCGAAATGATCGTCGAGGAAGCGCCGGGCCGCCCGCTTGCCATTGACGTGCAGCGTCTCGAAGAAATCATAGTCGGTCGAGATCTTGCTCGAGGCGTCGAGGTTCGTGCCGAACTGATCGAGCACGATGCGGTGGACATTGACGCGGCGATACTGGCCCGGCCCGGTGCCGCGCGGCAGCCGCCCTCGATCGATGAGGCGGGCGACAAACTCGATCGCGCGGTATTCGGCAAGCAGCGATGAGTTGAATGTGATTTCGTTGATGCGGTTCATGATCTCGCCGGCGGCGGTCGGCGTCGCCTGCCGCACCAGCGGATTGATTTGCACCACCAGCACATCCTCCGTCTTGGTCGTGCCGAAAAACGGAAAGATCACGGGATTGGCGAGATAGCCGCCGTCCCAATAAGGTACGCCGTCGATCTCGACGGCGCGGAACAGGAGCGGCAGACAGGCGGAAGCCATCAAAGCTTCGGCGGTGATCTTCTCGCGCGGAAAGATGCGGACCCGGCCGGTCTGCACGTTGGTCGCCGAAATGAACAGCTGCAAATCGGAAAAGGCGCGTACGGCCTCGAAGTCGACGAACCGCTCGAACAGATCCTTGAGTGGATTGATGTTGAGCGGGTTGAAGTCGTAGGGTGAGAAATACTTTGAAAGCATGTCGAGCCAGGCCTGCATCGGCGTGCCTTCGAGCGGGATGAACGACAGCATGCGCTCGACCACGACGCGCTGCATCGGCGGCAAGCTGCCGTTGTTGCTGACCGCGCGCCAGAAATCGGCGAGCCGTTTTTGCGCCTCCGCGCGGCCACCGCGCGCCAGTCCGTCGGCGAGCATCACCGCATTGACCGCACCCGCGGACGTGCCGGAAATACCCTCAAAGACCAGCCGCTCGTCGCTCAAAAGATGTTCGAGTACGCCCCAGGTAAAAGACCCGTGCGCCCCGCCGCCCTGGAGCGCAAGGTTGATGCGCTTGGTCGTCGGCGCCGCCGGCGCATCGGGCGCCCGGCCGGGCAACAGCGACGTGAGCAGGGGTTTCAACGCCATGGGCGCCTCAGAAGCGAGAGGTCCCACATCTCGCGCGATGGCGGAAAGTCATTCCGCCGTCCAGCCGCCGTCGATCGAAAGGTTGGCGCCGGTAATCGCTTTCGCCGCATCGGAGCAAAGATAAACCGCGAGCGCTGACACCTCATCGACAGTGACGAATTCCTTGGTCGGCTGCGCGGCCAGGAGCACATCGCGCTTGACCTGCTCCTCGGTCATGCCTCGCGCCTTCATCGTGTCGGGAATTTGCTTTTCGACCAGCGGCGTCCAGACATAACCGGGACTGATGCAATTGACGGTGATGCCGAACGTCGCCACTTCAAGAGCGACCGTCTTGGTCAAGCCGGCAAGCCCATGCTTTGCCGAAACGTAAGCGGCCTTGAACGGCGAAGCGACGAGCGAATGCGCCGAGGCGGTGTTGATGATGCGCCCCCATTTGCGCGACTTCATGCCCGGCACCGCGGCGCGGATCGCATGAAACGCCGACGAAAGATTGATCGCCAGGATCTGATCCCACTTTTCGATCGGAAATTCTTCGATCGGCGCGACATATTGGATGCCGGCATTGTTGATGAGTATATCGAGCGCGCCGTAAGTCTTCTCGGCGGTCTGCACCATGCCTGCGATCTCGGCGGGCTTGGTCATGTCCGCCGGCGAATAGGCCGCCTTGACGCCGAAATCCTTCTCGATGCTGACGCGTTCCTTTTCGACCGCAGCCGCATCGCCGAAGCCGTTGATGGTGACGTTGGCGCCCTCGGCCGCAAGTGCCCGTGCATAGCCTAGCCCGATGCCGGACGTCGAACCGGTTATCAGCGCGGTCTTTCCTTTCAGCATGTTCATCCCCAATTGCAAAAAGGCGCGCTTCCGCGGAATGCGCGTTGCGGCGCGACTTTTTGCGCGAAGCGGCCGCAATGTGAGATGGTTTTTGCTGCGGCGCAATGTCAAATTTAGGGGTTGCGTCACGTTTTCGCGATGCCTTTTGAGTCTCTACAATAGGGAACATTTGGGCCGCGCCCGTGGCCGCGAGATGAACAACGATGCCGGAAGTGATTTTCCCAGCGCCTGACCACGATCACGACAACTGCACGAGCGCCGCCATTGCGCACGCCGAGGAACTTTGCGCCGCGCGCACGCAACGGCTGACGCCGATGCGGCGGCACGTGCTCGAAGCGCTGCTGGCAAGCCACAAGCCGCTCGGCGCCTACGAGATCATGGAGCGGCTGGCCGATGGGAGCCGGCCGGCCCCGATTACCGTCTATCGCGCACTCGACTTTCTGCGCGACAATGGTCTTGTTCATCGTATCGAGAGCCGCAATGCGTTTGTCGCCTGCGTGCGTAATCATCCCGGCAGTGACCCCGTCATATTCCTCATCTGCGAGCGTTGCGGGGCGGTCGGCGAGGCGGCGGGCGGCGCTGCCGCGGAGGCGCTCAAGGCATCCTGCCGCGCGGCGGGTTTTGCGCCGAAAAGCCCGGTGATCGAAATCACCGGCGTTTGCTCGCATTGCCGGGAATGATGAGGGGTTGCTTTTCTCCTGTCACCGCCGCTCTGTCGGCCTAATCCGCGCACCCTCCCCTCTGCGTCGAAATTGAAACTGACCCGCAAGTGCCACGTTCCCCGCAATCCCGTCCGCTCGACGCGCTCGCGACCACGCTGATCGTCGGGCTGTGTTTGACCTGGGGCTTCAATCAGGTTGCGATCAAGATCGCCATGCACGACATCCCGCCGCTTACTCAGTCGGCGGTCCGTTCGGTCGTGGCGGCATTGCTCGTTGGCTTGTATGCACGGCTTCGCGGCATCGCTCTGTTCAAGCGCGACGGCACGTTATTGCCGGGAATAGCGGCCGGCGCCCTTTTCGCGCTCGAGTTTCTGATGATCTATCTCGCGCTGATATGGACGACTGCCACGCGCGCCGTGCTGTTCATGTATCTCGCGCCGTTTCTCGTCGTGATCGGATCGCGATGGTTCATTCCCGCAGATCACTTTTATCCGTCGCAATGGTTGGGCTTGTTGATGTCTTTCGTCGGCATCGTCCTTGCCTTCGGGCTGCCGACGCAAGCTGCCGATCCGCGCCAGATGCTAGGCGATCTGATGGTGGTCGGCGGGGCGCTGGCCTGGGCGGCGACGACCCTCGTCATCAAGACGAGTGCACTCAACCGGGTGAGCGCCGAAAAGACCATGCTCTATCAGCTCGTGGTCTCGGCACCACTCCTTGCCGCCGGCGCCATCGTCTTCGGCGAGCACATCGACACCATGCCGTCCGCGCTGGCCATCGGCGCCGTTGCCTATCAGGCCATATGGGTGGTCAGCGTCACCTATGTGATCTGGTTCGCGCTCATCGTCCGCTACTCGGCAAGCAGATTGTCGGCCTTTACGTTCCTCACTCCGCTCTTCGGCGTCGCCGCCGGTCACCTGGTTTTGGCCGAACCGCTGACCGCACCGTTTGCGCTCGCGGTGGCTTTTGTGGCGCTGGGCTTGGTGCTCGTAAACCGGCCGCGGTAAGGCTATATCGGTGGCTATCGGTCGCTAACGCGTAATCCGGGTTCCTCCGCTGCCCGCGCAAGATGACGAATTGGGCTGAAAATTCAAAGGACTATTCGATGATGGAGTTTTCCGGTCCCGGCGAAAGGCACCGCACCATCGCTGTGAAAGTCGGCAATGTCACCGTCGGCGGGGGCGCCCCGGTCGTGGTGCAGTCGATGACCAATACCGACACCGCCGACGCCGACGCCACGGCAAGACAGGTCGCGGCGTTGGCGCGCGCCGGCTCGGAACTGGTGCGGATCACCGTCGACCGCGACGAAGCCGCAGCGGCCGTGCCGCATATCAAAGAGCGGCTCATCAAAATGAATGTCGATGTGCCGATCGTCGGCGACTTCCACTATATCGGCCACAAACTGCTGGCCGACCATCCGGCCTGCGCCGAGGCGCTCGACAAGTATCGCATCAACCCCGGCAACGTCGGATTCAAGGAGAAGAAAGACCGGCAGTTCGGCGCCATCGTCGAGACCGCGATCCGCCACGACAAGCCGGTGCGCATCGGCGCCAATTGGGGCTCGCTGGATCAGGAGTTGCTCACGCATCTCATGGACGAGAATTCGGGCTCCAATCATCCGGTCGACGCCCGCGACGTCACGCGCGAAGCCATGGTGCAGTCGGCGCTTCTGTCCGCCGCACGCGCCGAGGAGATCGGTCTGCCACGCTCGAAAATCATCATTTCGGGCAAAGTGTCAGCCGTGCAGGACCTGATCGCGGTGTATGGCGAGCTGGCGCGGCGCTCCGATTACGCGCTGCATCTGGGCTTGACCGAGGCCGGCATGGGCTCGAAGGGCATCGTCGCCTCATCGGCGGCGATGGGGATTCTGCTGCAGCAGGGCATTGGCGACACGATCCGCGTCTCGCTCACGCCCGAGCCGAACGGCGATCGTACTTTGGAGGTGAAAGTCGGCCAGGAGCTGTTGCAGACGCTCGGCCTGCGCACCTTCGTGCCGCTCGTCGCCGCCTGCCCCGGCTGCGGCCGCACGACATCGACGACGTTCCAGGAACTCGCCGCCGGCATCCAGAGCTTCATTCGCGAATCCATGCCGGAATGGAAAGCGCGGTATCCCGGCGTCGAGTGCCTCAACGTCGCGGTGATGGGCTGTATCGTCAACGGCCCGGGCGAGAGCAAGCACGCCGACATCGGGATTTCGCTTCCCGGAACCGGCGAGCAACCGACGGCGCCAGTCTTCATCGACGGCAAGAAGGCGATGACGCTGCGCGGCCCGACGCTCGCCGCCGATTTCCAGAAGATCGTGGTCGACTACATCGACCGGCGTTTCGGCGCCAGCGCCGGACCAACGGCGGCGGAGTAAGCCGACCGGAAGGGAGCGCCGCTGCGTGCGCCGCATCTCGTCAGGTTGGACTTTCTTCTATAAGCGCGTCTTCCCGGCGATGTGGTTCGGATTCCTGGTTTTGTTTGTTGGCATCTTTGTGTTTGCCGGACAGCGTTCCGGCGATTTTTTTCCGTTCGTGATCGTACCGGTCGCCATGATCGGGTTCGGTTATTTCATCATGAAGAAACTGGTGTTCGACCTTGTCGACGAAGTCTGGGTCGACGGACACACCCTGGTTGTGAAGAACAAAGGCGAGGAAGAGCGCATCGCCTTTACCGACGTCAAGAATGTCAACTACTCGCCCTATGTCAATCCGCCGCGTGTTACCGTGTCGTTGCGGCGCACGACAAAGTTTGGCGATCAGGTCACCTTCTGCGCGCCGGTGCGGTTTGTGCCCTTCACGTCGAGCCCGGTGATTGCCGATTTGATCGATCAAATCGACGAGGCCCGCGATAAGCGGGCCTGAGGTCCGGACGGGCGAGCGAGTTGCCGCCTGCGCTCAATGCCCGCGCGCGAGTTTCTGCACGAGATCGTCGAGTTGTTCGAGGCTCTTGTAGCGAATGGTGAGCGTGCCGGCGCCGTTGCGATCGTCGATCGTCACGACGAGGCCGGTCGCATCGGATACGCGCTTTTCGAACGCCAATGCATCGGGGCTTTTGTTGGTTTCGCCGCGCAGCTTGCGGCCGGCGCCGCGGGCAACACCGCGTTTCTGTGCGCGCTCGCGCGCCATCGCTTCGACGTCGCGCACGTTGAGATTGCGGGCAACGATCTCTTCGGCCAGCTTTTCGGCATTCGGCTCGCCGACGAGCATGCGCGCGTGCCCGGCGGTCAATCTACCGTCGTGAATATATGCCTTTACCGCATCTGAAAGTTTCAGAAGCCGCAGCGTATTGGCGACGTAGCTCCGGCTTTTGCCGACAATCTTTGCGATCTCCTCCTGGCTGTTGCCGAACTCATCGATCAGCGCGCGATATCCTTCCGCCTCTTCAAGCGGGTTGAGATCGGCGCGCTGCACATTCTCGATGATCGCAAGTTGCAAAGCCTCGGCGTCGGTCGCCTCGATGACGACGACGGGAACTTCGTGCAGCCCGGCGCGCTGCGCCGCGCGCCAGCGGCGTTCGCCGGCAATGATCTCGTAGTTGTCGGCGGCGCCGCGCAACGTCCGCACGACGATGGGCTGGATGATGCCGCGCTCGCGCAGCGAAGCAGCAAGTTCATCGAGCTCGGCCGCGTCGAACACGCGCCGCGGATTACGTGCATTCGGCCGCAACGATCCGGTCGGCAACCGGCGCTGGCCGCGCGGACGCTCGGCGGGACTCTCGCCGCCGACGTCGCCGATCAACGCGGCAAGGCCGCGTCCCAGTCGTGACCGCGTTCCCTCTTCCGCCATCGCGGTTTCTCCCGAACTTCCGGTCATGTGCACTCCGCGTATCTGATCGTCATCCTTGCGCGGCGTTGCCGCGATCGTCTGAAAAAGCGGTACGCGATCTCATCACGCGCACAATCCTTTTTCCCGCTGGATAATTTCGGTGGCGAGCCGCAGATACGCTTCGCTGCCGCTGCACTTTAGATCGTAGACCAAAACCGGCTTGCCGTAGGACGGCGCCTCCGACACGCGCACGTTGCGCGGAATGATCGTGTCGTAGACCTTGGAGCCCATGAACTCGCGCACGTCGGCGACCACCTGGCCCGAGAGATTGTTGCGCGAGTCGTACATGGTCAGCACGATGCCGTGGATCGTGAGACCGGGATTGAGCTGCTCGCGGACCGAGTCGACGGTCTTGAGGAGTTGCGACAAACCTTCGAGCGCGAAGAATTCGCACTGCAACGGCACGAGGATGGCATGTGACGCGGCCATCGCGTTGACGGTCAGAAGATTGAGCGAAGGCGGACAATCGACCAGGACGTAGGTGAAGTTTGTTTGATCCGTCGCCGGCATTTTGAGCGGCGCAAGCGCGTTGCGCAGGCGGAAGGCGCGGTCCCGCGCCTGGCCGATTTCAAGCTCGAGCCCGGAGAGATCGAGGGTCGAGGGCGCAAGACGAAGCCGCGGCACCGCGGTCTCGACGATGGCGCTGCGAAGATCCGCCTCCCCCGTCAGCACGTCGTAGGTCGAGTGAAGGCGGTTGCGCCGGTCGATGCCAAGACCCGTCGAGGCATTGCCCTGGGGATCGAGATCAATGATCAGCACCTCCTCGCCGATAGCGGCGAGCGCGGTGCCGAGATTGATCGCTGTCGTGGTCTTGCCGACGCCGCCCTTCTGGTTGGCAACCGCAAGCACCCGGGGCGGCCGTGCCAAGCTCAAAGCCGGGTCATGCGGCGGCACGGGAAAGGTAGGGACTTCGGCGGAACGGTCCGAGGATGACGTGTCACTCATCGCGCCGACTTCCCTTCTTTGGCTGGTTGCTCCGTGCGGGTGAGACCCTCGGTTCGAGGCCGCGCACGACAATGATTTGGCTTCTCCCGTCTGTGAGGCTTTGGGTCCATGACGCATAAATTTTCCAACATTTAGCGGCTGCGGTCAATTCAACCGCCACATCTTGTCCCTTCGGAAAGAGACCGACGCTGCCTCTTTTCAACAGCGGATATGCCATCGCCAAGAGTTCGGGCAACGGAGCCAACGCTCTGGCGGTCACGACATCAATCGGCTCCGGGCTATTTTCCACAAAATCTCCGACCCTTAGCGCATGAACCTGTGCCGGCGCGCCGGTCACGCGCACTGCTTCCCGCAAAAATGCGGCCTTCTTGCCGTTGTTCTCGACCAGGTGCACGCGGGCTCCTTCGCCTTCGGCGAGCGCACAGGCGAGCACCAATCCCGGAAACCCAGCCCCGGAGCCAAGATCGGCCCAGATACGGGCTTTGGGCGCCAACGCCAGGAGCTGCAGCGAGTTGGCGATATGACGGGTCCATACGATCGGTATTGTGGAGGACGCGATCAGATTCATCCTCTGTTGCCAATCGAGAAGCAATTCGACAAAGCGATCCAGACGGACGATTGTTTCACGTGAAACAGAGATCAGCGCCAGCGCCCGCTTGCGATCCCCCGATAGGCTCGTAGCCCGCCCGATCATGCCGCGCCGCGGGTGCCCTTGCTGCGTTCGCGATGAAGATGCGCCACCAGGAGCGTAAGCGCCGCGGGCGTAATTCCATCGAGCCGGCCGGCATGGCCGACGGTGCGCGGCCGATGCGTTTGCAGCTTATGTCGTACCTCGTTGGAGAGTCCCGGCAATTCGGAATAGTCGAGGCCTTCGGAGAGGACCAGGCTTTCGTCGCGGCGATAGGATTCCACGTCGGCCGCCTGCCGGCTCAAATAGACCGCGTATTTGGCGTCGGTTTCGAGCTGGCTGGCGGTTTTCTTGTCGAAATCAGCGAAACGAGGCCAGATCCGCGCCAAATCGGCGGAGCTGATACCGGGATAGGACAGAAGGTCGAATGCCGTGCGCCGTTGCCCGTCCCTCCGCAGCTCCAGGCCGTGACGCGCGGCTTCGTTCGGGGTCACGGTGAGCATCTCAGCGATGGCGCGGGCCTCTTGGAGCGCCGTCATCTTGGTACGGTGCGAGCGGGTTCGCTCTTGGCCAACACATCCGAGCGCGATCCCTTTGTCGGTCAGCCGTTGATCGGCATTGTCGGCTCGGAGCGTCAGCCGGTACTCCGCCCGCGACGTGAACATGCGGTACGGCTCGGTAACGCCGCGCGTGACCAGGTCGTCGACCATCACGCCTAGGTAGCCCTCGGCGCGATCGAAGACGATGGGCGCCCCGCCCCCAGCGCGGGCGCCTGCGTTGAGGCCCGCGATCAGGCCTTGGGCAGCGGCCTCCTCGTAACCAGTGGTGCCATTGATTTGGCCCGCAAGGAAAAGACGCGGGAGCCGCCTTGTCTCCAGCGACGGATGGAGCTCCCGTGGATCGACGTGGTCATACTCAATCGCATAGCCCGGGCGCACGATCCGCGCGCGCTCGAGCCCGGGAATGGTCCCCACAAGGGCAATTTGCACGTCCTCGGGCAGCGAGGTCGATATGCCGTTCGGATAGACGGTAGTGTCATCGAGGCCTTCCGGCTCAAGGAAAACCTGGTGCCCGGTGCGGTCGCCGAAGCGGACGATCTTGTCCTCGATCGATGGGCAATAGCGGGGACCCCGGCTCTGGATCTGGCCGGAATACATCGGCGAGCGGTGGACGTTTTCGCGGATCAGAGCGTGCGTCGCCGCCACCGTGCGCGTGATCGCACACTCGACCTGTGGATTGGTGATGCAGGCGGTCAGTACCGAAAATGGCTCCGGCGGCACGTCGCCTTGCTGCATTTCCAGCGCTGCCCAATCGATCGTCGTGCCATCGAGCCGCGGTGGCGTGCCGGTTTTGAGCCGCCCCAGCGCGAACCCTGCCCGCTCAAGGGTTGACGACAGGCCGACGGCGGGCGCTTCGCCGACCCGCCCGGCGGGAATTTTCCGCTCGCCAATATGGATGAGGCCGCGCAGGAAGGTCCCCGTGGTCAAAACAACGGATTCTGCGGCCAAGGCGCGGCCATCGGCCAGTCGCACACCGGCAACTTCGCCGGCCTTGAGCACCAGGTCGTCTGCCTCGTCCTCGATCACGGTAAGATTGATGGTTTGCCGCAAGGCTTCCTGCATGGCGGCGCTGTAAAGCTTACGGTCGGCCTGGGCGCGGGGCCCGCGCACGGCCGGTCCTTTGCGCCGATTGAGAACGCGGAACTGAATGCCGGCAGCATCCGCCACCCGGCCCATGAGGCCATCGAGAGCGTCGACCTCGCGCACTAGGTGGCCCTTACCGAGCCCGCCGATGGACGGATTGCAAGACATGGCGCCGATGGTTGCAAATCGATGAGTCAGCAGTGCCGTTCGCGCACCCATCCGCGCAGCCGCGGCCGCGGCTTCACAGCCGGCATGCCCGCCGCCGACCACGATGACATCGAAACGTGCGTTCACTGCTTTTCTCCGCAAGTGAGCCGGTTTAGACGACAGCGAATTCGGGGTCAAAGCCCGTTCGGATGTGCGTTTCACGTGAAACATCCGCCAACATTCGTTAACGATTTATTTACCAATGCAAAAATCGCGGAAAATCATATCGAGAACGTCCTCGACGTCGACCCGGCCGGTGAGCCGACCGAGCATCATCGCGGCTGAACGCAATTCCTCGGCGATCAACTCCTCGTTGCCCGAATGTCCTTGTGCTACCGCTCTGTCGAGGGCCGCGATCGTCCCGTCAAGAGCCTGGCGGTGACGTGCGCGCGTGACGAGCGCCGCCTCCGTCGCGCCGAAATAGTCTCGGGCATGAGCCGAGAGGGCTTTAACCAACGCTTCCACCCCAGCCCCACGAGCGGCCGAAATCGTGAATTCCCTCTGGGAAGGAGCGGACCCAGATTCACAATTTATCCACAACTTGTCCACAATCAAATCGGCCTTGTTTCGAATCACCCAACATTCTGATAAAGAAGTGCTTTCCATGCTTTCCCCAGCGGCTCCGCCAATGGCCGATCCGTCAATGACCCAGAGCACTAGATCGGCAGCTGCCGCCCGCTCGGACGCGCGGCGGACGCCTTCCTGCTCTACTGGATCGTCGCTGTCGCGGATGCCGGCCGTATCGACCAGCGTTACCGGATAGCCGCCGAGATCCAGATGCACTTCGATGACGTCGCGGGTGGTGCCGGGGTAAGGCGAGACGATCGCGGCCTCGCGCCGGACGAGGCGATTCAGCAGCGTCGATTTGCCGGCATTCGGCGGTCCGGCAATGGCAACGACGAGACCGTCCCGTAATCGTTCCCCGCACCCACCATCCTCCAGGGCCGCAGCAATTATGCTGCGTAATTGCTGCGCAGCATAAAGCGCAGGACCGGTGAGATCCTCCGGCACGTCGGCCTCGTCGGAGAAGTCGATGCGCGCCTCTACCAGAGCAAGTGCTTCGATAATCTGCCGCCGCCAGGCCTCGGCACGGTCCCCGATCAGGCCCTTGAGCTGCCGGTATCCCTGACGACGTTGCGCCGAGGTTTCCGCCGCGATCAAATCGGCGAGGCCCTCCACTTCCGTGAGATCGAGCCGCGCGTTGTCGAAGGCGCGGCGGGTAAACTCGCCCGGCTCGGCAAGCCGGCATCCTTCGATCGCACCCAGCGCATCGAGTACTGCGGCGACCACCGCGCGCCCACCATGAAGCTGAAGTTCGGCCATGTCTTCGCCGGTCTCGCTGTGCGGACCCGGAAACCAAAGCGCCAAAGCGTCGTCGATTGCTTCGCCGCTCGCAGGCTCACGTACGCACGCGAGCGTCGCCTGCCGCGGCTGCGGCAAGCGGCCAATCAGCCTTTCAAGCGCAACCCCCGCATTCGGACCGCATATGCGGACCACCGCGATGGCGGCCGGCAGCCTGCCCGAAGACAGCGCGAAGATCGTGGAGCGAACATCGGACAAAACCATGCGGAACCATTGCGCGTGTCGGCGCTTCGCCGTGGGCGGCCTGCTTGCTAGGGTGCACCCATGTCCACGTCATCGAATATTTCCGCCACGCACGCAAACCGCCTAGCCCGCGAAACGAGCCCCTATCTTCTGCAGCACAAAAACAATCCGGTCGATTGGTGGGCGTGGGGGCCGGGGGCGCTGGCGGAAGCAAAGCGTTGCGCCAAGCCGATCCTGCTGTCCGTCGGCTATGCGGCGTGTCACTGGTGTCACGTGATGGCGCATGAAAGCTTCGAGGACGAGGGCACGGCACGCGTCATGAACGAGCTGTTCGTCAATATCAAAGTCGATCGCGAAGAACGCCCCGACATCGATCAGATCTACATGGCGGCTTTGCATCATCTCGGCGAGCAGGGCGGTTGGCCGCTGACCATGTTCCTCACGCCCGACGGCGAGCCGATCTGGGGCGGCACCTATTTTCCGAAAGACTCGGGCTACGGCAGACCGGCATTCGTTGACGTGCTGCGCGAGATCGCGCGGCTGTTCCGCGAAGAGCCGGAGAAAGTCGAGAACAATCGCGCAGCGTTGATGGCGCGCCTTGCCGCGACCGCGCGCAAGCAGGGCCCCGTTACCCTCGGTCCGGCCGAACTCAACAACGCCGCGCAGCAGCTTGGCGGCATCATCGATCCGGTCAACGGGGGCACCCGGGGTGCACCGAAATTCCCGCAAGCGGCGCTGTTCGAGCTTTTGTGGCGCGGCGGTTTGCGCACGGGCGAAGCGCGTTATTTCGCCGCCGTCGACGTGACGTTGCAGCATATCTGCGAGGGCGGCATCTACGATCATCTCGGCGGCGGATTTTCCCGTTACTCGGTCGACGAGCGCTGGCTTGTCCCGCATTTCGAGAAGATGCTCTATGACAATGCGCAGCTCCTCGAACTCCTTGCCATTGCCCGTCAGCGCACCGGCAAGCTCCTCTACCGGCAGCGCGCGCAGGAAACGGTCGCGTGGCTTAAGCGCGAGATGACGACGGAGGAGGGCGCGTTCTCCGCTTCGCTCGATGCGGATTCCGAGGGCGAGGAGGGCAAGTTCTATGTTTGGTCATACGAGGAGGTGATGCGCGAGCTCGGCACCGAAGACGGCGAATTTTTCGCCCGCAACTACGACGTCACGCCGCAAGGCAACTTCGAAGGCCACAACATCCTCAATCGTCTCAAACCCCTGCTGCGCAGCGATGAGGACGAGGCGCGGCTTGCCGCCTTGCGCGCAAAACTCCTCGCCGTGCGCGCGACACGCGTGCGCCCGGGCCTCGACGACAAGATCTTGGCCGACTGGAACGGGCTGATGATCGCAGCCCTCGCCAATGCTGGATTGCTGCTGGCGGAACCCGCATGGCTTGGGATGGCAGAGCGCGCCTTCGCCTTCATCGCCAGAGCGATGACACGCGGCGACCGGCTCGGGCATTCCTGGCGCGAGCACCAAGTGAAATTTCCCGGTCTCGCTTCGGATTTTGCCGCCATGATCCGCGCGGCGCTTGCGCTCCATGAAGCGACCGGCGATCAAAGCTATCTCGGCCAGGCGCTCACTTGGCAGCGCGCGCTCGACCGCGACTATGCCGACGCCGACAGCGGGACGTATTATCTCACGGCAATCGACGCCGAAGGACTCGTCATCCGCCCGGCCTCGACTGCCGACGAAGCGACGCCAAATCACAACGGCACCGCGGCACAAAACCTTGTCCGGCTGGCGCTCGTCACCGGCGACGACGGATGGCGGGACAAGGCCGACCGGCTGATCGCGGCGATCGCGCCGGCGACGGTCGAGAATCTCTACATGCACATGGCGCTTCTCAACGCCGTCGATCTCCGGCTTCGCGCCACGCAGATCGTCGTGACCGGGCAGGGGGCCCGCGCCGATGCGTTGCTCGCCGCCGCGCGCACCATTCCCGCTCTCGACCGGATCGTGTTCCACGCCCCTTCCGCGCACGCGCTGCCACCATCGCATCCGGCGCAGCGACAGGTCCGGGCGTCGCGCGAGCCGCAGGCCTTCGTCTGCGTCGGGGAAACCTGCTCGCTGCCGGTGACCGATCCGTTTGGCCTTGTCCATGCCATCGCGGCGGCGCGCCAGCCTTGATGATAGTTGGGATTAAAAACTGAGGCCGTGAGGCCGCCGCCTCAGATTCTTCGCGGGATCGAGTCCAGCAGGCTTTTTTCGGATCACACGTCAGGTATTCATCGAGTCGAAGAATTCGCCGTTATTCTTGGTGTTACGCAGCTTGTCGAGCAGGAAGTCCATGGCGTCCATGGTACCCATCGGATTGAGGATCCGGCGCAACACGTACATTTTCTTGAGCTGGTCGGGCGGCACCAGGAGCTCTTCCTTGCGCGTGCCCGAGCGGGTGATGTCCATCGCCGGGAAGGTGCGCTTGTCGGCGACCTTGCGATCGAGGATGAGCTCGGAATTGCCGGTGCCCTTGAACTCTTCGAAAATCACTTCATCCATGCGGCTGCCGGTATCGATCAAAGCGGTGGCGATAATGGTTAGCGAGCCGCCTTCCTCGATGTTGCGCGCGGCGCCGAAGAAGCGTTTCGGCCGTTGCAGAGCATTGGCGTCGACGCCGCCGGTTAGCACCTTGCCGGATGACGGCACCACGGTGTTGTAGGCGCGACCGAGCCGCGTGATCGAGTTGAGCAGGATCACCACGTCACGGCCGTGCTCGACCAGGCGCTTGGCTTTTTCGATGACCATTTCCGCGACCTGAACGTGACGCACCGCCGGCTCGTCGAAGGTCGAAGAGATGACCTCGCCCTTCACCGAACGCTGCATGTCGGTGACTTCCTCAGGCCGCTCGTCGATCAGAAGCACAATCAGATAGCATTCCGGGTGATTGTGCGTGATCGAGTGCGCGATGTTTTGCAGCAGCACCGTCTTCCCGGTGCGCGGCGGCGACACGATCAGCGCGCGCTGGCCCTTGCCGACCGGCGCGACGATATCGATGACGCGGGCGGAGAGGTCCTTCTTGGTCGGATCCTCGAATTCCATCTTCAGCCACTCGTCCGGATAGAGCGGCGTCAGATTGTCGAAATTGACTTTGTGGCGGGCTTTCTCGGGATCTTCGAAATTAAGCGAATTGACCTTGAGCAAAGCAAAGTAACGTTCGCCTTCCTTCGGGCTGCGGATATGCCCGTCGATGGTGTCGCCGGTGCGCAAGCCGAAACGGCGGATTTGCGAAGGCGATACGTAAATATCGTCCGGACCGGGCAGATAATTCGCTTCCGGCGAGCGCAAAAAGCCGAAGCCGTCCGGCAGCACTTCGACCACGCCTTCGCCGACAATATCGGTTTCGCGTGCCGAGAGCTGCTTGAGGATGCCGAACATCAGCTCCTGCTTGCGCATCGTGCTGGCATTCTCGACCTCAAGTTCCTCGGCGAAGGAGACGAGCTCCGCCGGAGTCTTGGTTTTTAGTTCTTGGAGTTTCATTTCCTGCATACAGAATTTCCTATGGGAATGGACCAGCGACCGATTGGAATCGCGACGTCACTGGCGGGGAAGCAAGAGCCGTAGGTCTTGGGTTTCGAGGGGCTTTGGGAGCCCTGCTCCCCGATGCATCAGCCGGCTCCAGTCAACTGGAGCCAGAACTCAACTGCATCCGCCTACGTTCAGTGGGATTTGGCAAAGATATGGAAAGAACGCCCGCCAAGCAAGGGCTCAAAACAAATTATACACCAGCAACGCGCTCCGCTCAAAATGGTTTTAGCACGACAAGAATAACAATGACGATCATTAACACCGTCGGTATCTCATTGATTATACGATAGAACTTCTGTGAATTCCGGTTGCGATCGGCGGCGAAATCTTTCACCCAGCGGGCGAATAATCCGTGCAGGGCCGAAAGGATGACGACAAACGCCAGCTTCGCTTGCAGCCAGCCCGACGCGAACCATCCTAAGCTGGAATCGGGCCCAAGCCAAGCGAGCCAAAGCCCCAACACCCAGGTCGCGACCATCGCCGGATTGATGATAGCGCGCAGGAGCCGGTGCTCCATGACCTTGAACGTTTCCGACTGTACCGATCCTTTCTCGGCGGCGCAGTGGTACACGAACAGCCGCGGCAGATAGAGCATTCCCGCCATCCAGGCGATAACCGCAATGATGTGGAATGCCTTGATCCAGCCGTAAATATTCACGCCGGTCCCTCGTGTTCTAAACCGACCGTCTCAGCTTTGCTTCGGCACGCCACGAACGCGCGCGACTAATCTTTCAACATGGGCCAGTGGCGTTTCGGGCATTACGCCATGGCCGAGATTGAAAATGAACGGCCCGCCCGAAAACGCCTCGAGGATGGCATCGACAGAGCGGTCAAGCACCGCCCCTCCAACCAACAGTGCCAATGGATCGAGATTGCCCTGAACCGGCCGCCGTGGCTGAATTTCGTCACGCGCGAAGGAAAGATGCATGGTCCAGTCCAGTCCGACCGCATCGATTTCGACCGCATCGAGATAAGGCCCAAGCTCGGTTCCGGCGCCGCGCGGAAAACCGATGATTTTCGCGCCGGGCACTTGGTTTCGAACCGTTTCGACAATTCGAGCGGTCGGCTCGATGCACCATTTGCGGAACTCACCGGTGGGCAAAATTCCCGCCCAGGTATCAAAAATCTGCACCGCGTCGGCACCGGCGGCAAACTGACGGATTAGGTAGTCGACCGATGCATCAACGAGCATGTCGATCAGTTTCGCGAACGCCTCGGGAAATCGATACGCAAACAACCGCGCCGGTACCTGATCGACACTCCCGCCGCCCGCGATCATGTATGTCGCCAAAGTCCACGGTGCGCCGCAAAAACCCAACAATGTCACCGCCGACGGCAGATCTTGCTTCACCCTGACTATTGTTTCGTAGACGGGCGCAAGCCGTTGTCGATCGACCTTTCGCCAGAGGTTGTCTAACGCGGAAGGGTCCGTAAGCGCATCCAACCGGGGTCCCTCACCTTCTGCGAACGTCACACGCTGCCCAAGCGCGTACGGTACGACCAGGATATCAGAAAACATAATCGCGGCGTCGAATCCGAAGCGGCGTACCGGCTGTAGCGTGATTTCCGCAGCGCGTTTCGGGTCAAAGCACAAATCAAGAAAGTTTTCCGCCTTCTCGCGTATCGCCCGGTATTCCGGCAGATATCTCCCCGCTTGGCGCATAAGCCAGATCGGCGGAATAGATGCGCGCGTGCCTGCCAGGGCACCGAGAAGAGGTTTGTTCACCGAGATAGCCGTCACCCGTCCATCCTATCCTAAATCATTCTAATAGAATCTGTTATAGTGATTGGACGGTTGATTAGACTCATACATCTGCGTCCACATATCATCCACGATCTGCCCACATATTCCCATTGCCAGCATCGTCATCGGCATCGCATAAGATTGTTCGACTTTTGCGGATGTTTGGCCTTTTGGCCCCAGCACTATCCACATTTCACCGGTGCTCTACTGAATGATAGTTTTCAAAAGCTGCGCGCCACGGGTGTGGACGGACTTCGTAGTTTACTGCCTATTTTCTTGCGTGATGGCTTGAGCCATGGCCTTCTCCCCTCTTGTCGACAGGTTATCAGCCTCTCCAATGACGTCCGCCGCCGGTTATTTTCATTTGCATATGATCTCCGATTCAACCGGAGAGACGCTCATTACTGTGGCTCGCGCTGCTGCGGCGCAATACGCAAAAATCAGTCCAGTCGAGCACGTGCATCCACTTGTTCGCTCGCAGAAACAACTCGACCGGGTGCTCGGCGAGATCGAGCAAACGCCCGGCATCGTGCTTTATACGCTGCTGCAAGAGAACCTGGCGGCCAAGCTCGAAGAGAAATGCCGGGAACTCGGCTTGCCCTGTCTCTCGATTCTCGGGCCGGTCCTGCATTTGTTCCAATCCTATCTCGGCGCGGAGTCGACTCACAAAGTCGGTGCTCAGCATACGCTCAACGCTGAATATTTCCGCCGCATCGATGCTCTCAACTACACGATGATGCATGACGACGGTCAGCAAGCCGACGATCTGGAAGAAGCCGACGTTTTACTGATCGGAGTGTCGCGCACTTCGAAAACGCCGACCTCGATCTATCTCGCCAATCGTGGTGTGAAGACGGCGAACATTCCACTCGTGCCCGGCGTGCCGCTGCCTGCCGGGATCGAACATCTTAAGCGCCCGTTGGTTGTGGGTCTTTTCGCCACGCCGGAGCGTATTGTGCAGATCCGGCAAAACCGGCTTCTCGGCCTCAAAGCACATCGCGATGATGACAAATATATCGATCAGCAATCTGTCGCCGATGAGGTCTCCGCCTCGCGGCGGCTATGCGCCAAACATAATTGGCCGTTGATTGACGTTACACGGCGTTCGATCGAGGAAACCGCGGCAGCGGTTCTAGCACTGCTTGGTGAACGCCGCCGCCATATGGCCTCATGAACAATGTCGCTGTGGCTCGCCCCCGACCCGCTAGTGCTGGCCTCGCGCAGCGCCGCGCGCCGCACGTTGCTCGAGTCCGCGGGCATTCCGATCGAGCCGCACCCGGCCAACATCGACGAGCGAGGCTTGGAGGCAAACGCGGTAGCGCGGGCGCCCGCCGCCGTTGCGGCATTTCTGGCGCGTGAGAAGGCGGCCGCTGTTGCGGCCTCGCATCCAGGCCGGCTGGTTCTCGGCGCCGATCAGACTTTGGCGCTGGGGACCGAGCTTTTTGCCAAGCCGGCCGACCTCGCCGCCGCACGCGCGCAGCTTCGCGCCTTGAGCGGCCATACGCATGAACTTCATTCGGCGGTCGCCTTCGTGCATGGCGCAACGGTCATGTTCGAGCATGTCGGCACGGCGCGGCTGACCATGCGCCCGTTGTCGGAAAGGTTCCTCGATTGCTATCTCGATAGCGCCGGAAAAGCCGCGACCGCGAGTGTTGGCGCCTACCAGATCGAAGGTTCGGGCATTCAACTCTTCGAACGCTTCGACGGCGACTATTTCACAATTCTTGGTCTGCCGCTCATGGCGGCGCTCGACTTTCTCCGCCGTTACGGGTGCCTCGCCGCATGACAGGGAAGCGGCCTTTTATTCTTTGTCTGACCGGTTCGCTCGGTATGGGCAAATCGAGGACCGCGACGTTCTTCGCCGAGGCCGGCGTGCCAGTTCACGATTCCGATGCGGTCGTGCACGCGCTCTATGAAGGGGAAGCGGTGGCGTTGATCGAGCAGGCATTCCCCGGCGCGACCGCGGGCGGCAAAGTAGACCGCGCCAAGCTTGCGGCCATGGTGCTTGGCGATGCCGCGGCGCTTGCTCGGCTCGAAGCCGTCGTGCACCCGCTCGTGAGCCAGGCGAGGGACAGATTTCTGGCCGAGGCGCGGGCGCAGGGCGCGCCCGTTGTTGTGGTCGATGTTCCGCTGCTTTTTGAAACCGGCGGCCAACGGGGTTGTGACGCCGTCGTCGTGGTCTCGGCGCCGCCGGAGACACAGCGGCAGCGCGCCTTCGAGCGGCCGGGCATGACCGAAGAAAAGTTTGCGGCGCTTATCGCCAAGCAGATGTCGGATGCGGAAAAACGCCGGCGCGCCGACTTTATCGTGGATAGCTCGCAGTCGTTCGACCACGCCCGCGCTCAGGTGCGCGACATCCTGCGGGACGTAGCTAAAATGCGCGGCGGCGCCGGTGATTCGTAAGCTGGGCCGCTTACGCCGGCGCGAGAGCTTTTTATGCGCGAGATCGTGCTTGATACGGAGACGACGGGTCTCGACCCGCTGGACGGCCACCGTCTGATCGAGATCGGCTGCGTCGAGCTGGTCAATCGCATACCGTCCGGGCAGACATTCCACGCTTACTTCAATCCCGAACGCAGCGTGCCGGCGGAGGCGTTCGCCGTCCATGGCCTCAGCGAGGAGTTCCTCAAGGACAAATTCTTCTTCGCCGAATTGGCCGACGATCTGATTGCTTTTCTCGGCGATGCGCCGCTGGTGATCCACAATGCCGCCTTCGATCTCGCCTTTCTCAACGCCGAGCTGGAGCGCGCGAGCAAACCCTTGATCGCACGCGAACGAATGGTCGACACGCTCCTCATCGCCCGCCGTAAGCACCCTGGCGGATCAAACCGGCTCGACGACCTTTGCCTGCGCTATTCGATCGACAATTCCCGCCGCACCAGGCATGGCGCGCTGCTCGACGCCGAGCTTCTTGCCGAAGTTTATGTGGAATTGATCGGGGCGCGCCAGGCGCAACTCGTGCTCTCCCAAGCGTCCGCATCGGGACAGCCCGTCGGCGAGGCGATCATTGTCCGCGCGCGATCGGTGCCGCTACCCGCGGCAATCACCGCGGAGGAGCGCGCGGCGCATCGGGCATTCATCGCCACGCTCGGCGAGAACGTTATCTGGCGCGACTACATCAGTTTGGATTGACCGGCTGCGGCGGCGCCGCAGGCTGCGCGGCGGCTATGCGCTGGCGGTAGAGGCTGACGAAATCGATCGGGTCGAGAAGAAGCGGCGCAAAGCCGCCGTTCCGCACCGCCGTGGCGACGATCTCGCGCGCGAAGGGAAACAAGAGGCGCGGGCATTCGATCAGCACCACGGGCTGCAAACTGTCCGCCGGCACGTTCTGGACGCGGAAAGCGCCGGCAAACACCAATTCGAAGCCGAACAGCAACATGCCTTGGGCTTCGGCTTTACCTTCCAATCGCAGCGTCACCTCGAAATCCGACCCGTTCATGGGCGCCGCCTCGACATTGACCTGGATATTGATGGTCGGTTGCTGCCCGCTGGGCGCCATCGAACGCGGTGCGTTTGGGTTCTCGAATGAAAAATCCTTCACATACTGAGCGAGAACGCCGATTTGGGGCGTTGCCACCGGGGCCTGAGGACCGCCATTTGTCGCTGCCATGCACGTCTCCGGCCCGCTCGGGGGCAACCGGATTTGGCTAACACAAGCGCCGAGGGCGAACAATCGGGCACCGGAGTGCGCACTCTCCCCGCCGGCGTACCTCCCAGCTCGCGAGGTCAGCCCAAAACGAGCCAATTGTGACCGGGAAGCGGCGGCTCCGCTCGCGTGGATCGCGTAAAATCGGAACGGTTATGACGGTTACGATGTTGGCGTGGCGACGGTGATCGTCTAAACTTTGGTGTCGGCAGGTGCATCGGCCTGCGGCCATTGGATGGTTCCCCGTGCGTGCCTACATAGAACGGGGATCTAGGCGCCCCGCGCGGTTCGTCACTTCGAGCCGCCAAGTGCGGTCCCGTCACTCGCGACGCCGAGAGAACTGACACGTGTTCGACATCTACACCATCATCTTCCTGGCGCTCGCCGTATTCATTTTCCTACGGCTTCGTAGCGTCTTAGGGCAACGGACCGGGCGCGAACGTCCGCCCTACGATCCCTATTCCGCCCGCGATGCTGTGCGTAGTCCAGCGACCGACAAGGTCGTGACCTTGCCGCCGCGTCCGGCCGAACCGGTAACGACGCGACCGGTCGAGGTCACGCCGCCTTCGGTGGACCGCTGGAAGGATATTGCCGAAACCGGATCGGGCATAGCGGCCGGCCTCGACGCCATTGCGGCGGCCGATTCCGGTTTCGACGCCAAGCATTTCATTACCGGCGCGCGTACCGCCTACGAAATGATTGTGACCGCCTTTGCCGAGGGCGATCGCCGCCAGTTGCGCAGCCTCCTCTCGCGCGAGGTCTATGACGGATTTGATGCAGCGATCAGCGAACGTGAAAGCCGCGGCGAGACCGCGGAGACGCGTTTCGTTTCAATCGACGGCTCTACCATCACCGGCGCAGAATTGCGCGCGCGAATGGCGCAGATCACCATGCGGTTCGTCTCCAAGCTTATTTCGGCAACGCGCGATCGATCCGGCAACGTGATCGAAGGCAATGCCGAGAAGGTGACCGACGTTACCGACGTGTGGACGTTTGCGCGCGACGTCTCCTCGCGCGATCCCAACTGGAAGGTTGTCGCAACCGAAGCCGGGCAGTAAGCGCCATGGCGGCGCGTCGTCGAGTGTTGCACCTCGTTGCCGCGCTGATCGGTCTTGCCGGGATGGCCACAATCGCCCGAAGCGGCGAGCAACAGCCGATCAAATTCGCGAACACGCAGTATGAGCCGGTCGAGTGGGCGAACCTCGACGGCTGGACAAACGACGATCATGCTACGGCGTTCGGCGCCTTTCTCGAGAGCTGCCGTGCGCTGAGCAGCAATCGGCAATTGGGGGTCGACGCGACTGCGATTTCCGATGCCCTGAAGGCGGTCTGCGGGCGCGGCCTGGCGGCGGTTCCGCTCGAGGAGGATGGCGCGCGCAAGTTCTTCGAGGACAATTTCCGGCCGCTGCGTATCAGTAGGCTTGGCGATAGCGACGGTCTTCTTACTGGCTATTACGAGCCGATCATCGAGGGTTCGCGCGTTCCCACCGGCGAATTTATCGCCCCGCTTTATCGGCGGCCGCCAAACCTCGTCGTTTCCGGCCGCCGTAAGCTCGGCGATTCGTTTCCCAGCAAGGGGGTCAAGGTTGGCCGCCGCGTCGGCCGCCGCGAGATCGTGCCCTACTATGACCGCGCTGCGATCGAGGACGGCGCACTCGACGGCTGGCACCTGGAGATCTGCTGGCTGCGCAGCCCGATCGACGTGCTGTTTGCGCAAATCCAGGGATCGGCCAGGATCAGGCTGGAAGACGGCACCGTCCTGCGCGTCAATTACGACTCGCATAACGGCTGGCCCTACACGCCCGTCGGCCGCGTGCTGATCGAACGCATGATCATTCCCAAGGACGAAATGTCGATGCAGCGCATCCGCGACTGGATGGCAGCCAACCCGGACCAGGCCAAGGAAGTGAGGGGACAGAACAAGTCGTACGTTTTCTTCCGCATCACCGATCTTGCAACCGAAGATGAGGCGATCGGCGCCCAGGGCGTGCCTCTTGTGCCCGGCCGTTCGATTGCGGTCGACCGGTCGCTGCACGCTTACGGTACGCCGTTCTTCATCGCGGCGGACCTCCCGATCGCCAACGAGAAGAGCGGAACGAAATTCCGTCGCCTAATGTTTGCGCAGGATACCGGATCGGCCATCGTCGGTCCTGCGCGCGCCGATATCTATTTCGGCGCGGGCGACGAGGCCGCGCGCATGGCGGGCCGCATTCGCCATGCCGGCCAATTCGTGATGCTCATTCCGCGTGAGCTCGACCCGGTCGAGGCGGCGGGCGCTATGCCCTTGCCGCCCGAACGGCCGGGCTTCCTCGCGCAACTGAACGTCGGCTCGATGATCGATCCGACCGCCGAGGATGTGCCGCTGCCGGAGCCGAAGCCCGCAGCGGCGGTCGAACCGGATCCGAAGCCGAAAGCAAAAGCGAAACCACGGCGACCGCAATGAGCCGGCGGCGTTCATTGAGCGACGAAGAACACGCACTTTGGACCGGCTTCACGCGTTCGATCGAACCTCTGCATCGCGTATGGCAGTCCGCCAAATCGTCCACCGATAAAAAGCCGCAAGCGACGCCGCCCGAGCCATCGCGCCCGCTGGCGCGGCGGGAAGCGCCGCCGGAGAAAAAAGCCCCTCCGCTAGCGCCACTCGGGCGGCGGCTGAAACAGCGCGTCGCGCGCGGCCGCGAATCCATCGACGCGCGGCTCGATCTGCACGGCATGACGCAGACGCAAGCCCATGCCGCGCTGCTGCGCTTCCTCCAGCGCGCGCAAGCCGACGGCGCCAAGATCGCATTGGTCGTGACCGGCAAAGGACGAGGCAAAGGACCGGACCAGCGAGGGCACGGAGTGCTCAAGCGGCAGGTGCCGATGTGGCTTTCGCTGCCGCAATTCCGATCCCTCGTCGTCGGATTCGAAGATGCGCATCTCGGTCATGGCGGCGAGGGCGCGCTCTATGTGTGGCTACGGCGCGCGAGGTAGAGCGTGTCCGGCAAAAGTGGGTACCGGTTTTCCGTTTCGGACACGCGATAAATCAAGGATCGGCCGTTAACTTTAATCATCGGAATGCCCACACAGGTGCAAGAAACGGTCAAGTTCGTCGGTCAGGATGACGCTCTTGGCATTCGGAGTACAGCGTCATGTGCGACGTCGCCGAAATGCAATCGCGACCAATCCCCAAACGAGCCGCCAAGCAGGCTTTCGTTCAAGTTGAAAAGTGGATGGCGATGATCCGCGAGCTGCGCCACGAGCGGCCAGGGCAGACCAAAACCCCGCGGATGAGCGACCTCGCGGAATTCTCTACAGAATAAACCGGCTCAAATCGGCGTTTTTGGCCAGATCGCCGACGTGCTTTTCCACGTACGCGGCATCGATTTTGACGGTCTCGCCGTGCCGGTCGGGCGCCGCGAACGACACTTCGTCGAGTACCCTCTCCATCACCGTTTGCAGGCGCCGCGCGCCGATGTTTTCCACGTTCGAATTCACCGACACCGCCATGTCGGCGACGGCGTCGATGGCGTCCTCGGAGAATTCCAGGGTGACGCCCTCGGTCCGCATCAACGCAATATATTGCTTAATCAGCGAAGCTTCGGGCTCGGTCAGGATGCGGCGAAAATCGTCGCGCGTGAGCGGCTTCAACTCGACGCGGATGGGCAAGCGGCCTTGCAGCTCCGGCAAGAGATCGGATGGCTTGGAAATGTGGAAGGCGCCGGAAGCTATGAAGAGGATGTGATCGGTCTTCACCGAACCGTGCTTGGTGGCGACGGTGGTTCCTTCGATCAGCGGCAAGAGATCGCGCTGGACGCCTTCGCGTGATACGTCGCCGCCGATGCGGCCGTCGCGCGCGCATATCTTGTCGATCTCGTCGAGAAAGACGATGCCGTTATTTTCCACCGTCTTGATCGCCTCCTGCGTCAATTGCTCGGAATCGAGGAGCTTGTCGGATTCCTCGTTGATCAGGATCTCGTAGGAATCGTGAACGTTCACGCGCCGGGTCTTGGTGCGCCCGCCGCCGAGCTTGCCGAAGATATCGCCGATGGAGATGGCGCCGACTTGCGCGCCGGGCATGCCGGGAATTTCGAACAGCGGCATCCCGCCGGAAGACTGCACTTCGATCTCGATCTCCTTGTCGTTGAGCTCGCCGGCGCGAAGCTTACGGCGAAACGCCTCCTTGGTCGCGGGGCTGGCGTTGGCGCCGACGAGGGCATCGAGCACGCGGCCTTCCGCGGCCTGCTGCGCTTTAGCCTGGACGTCCTTGCGTTTTCGCTCGCGCGTCAAGGTGATCGCGATCTCGACGAGGTCGCGCACGATCTGCTCGACGTCGCGGCCGACATAGCCGACCTCGGTGAATTTCGTCGCCTCAACCTTCAGGAACGGCGCGCCCGCGAGCTTGGCGAGGCGGCGCGCGATTTCGGTCTTGCCAACGCCGGTCGGTCCGATCATCAAGATATTCTTGGGCAGGACTTCCTCGCGCAGCCGCTCTTCGAGTTGCAGCCGACGCCAGCGGTTGCGCAGCGCAATGGCGACCGCGCGCTTGGCGTCGCCCTGGCCGACGATGAAGCGGTCGAGCTCGGAAACGATTTCGCGTGGGGAAAAATCACTCATAGTTCGCGTACCATCAGAAATGCGCCGCAATCCGCCGTTCTCACGCGACGGTCGCGGCGAAAACCGGCCTTTTCGTATGCCTTAACAGCCCGTGTATTGCCGGGATCCGGGTCGCTCAGGACGCGCGGCATGCCGGATTGCAGCAAATCCTCGACGAAGGCGCGAATAAAGGCCGAGCCGTGACCACAATCGACCATCTCCGGTTCACCGATGAACTGATCGATCCCACGGGTACCATTCGGCAAGGCGCCGAAGCCATGATCGGGCCACGCCGCCGGATCGTAGCATTGGATGTAGGCGAAGGGACGATCGCCCCACTCAACGACAAATTGCTGCATTGAGGGATGACCTAGGTCTTCGCTCACCAATACAAATTGTTGGTCGGGATCGCCCCACCATTGCGCAACATGCGGCGTCGCCAACCAGCGCCGAATCTTCGGTAGGTCGGCAGTTGTCATCGCGCGAAATACGTAAGGTCGCCGCACCATCGATCAGGCGCCTTTCAACGTCTCGATGGTGACGTTGCGGTTGGTGTAAACACAGATGTCGGCGGCGATGTCGAGCGCGCGGCGCACGATTTCCTCTGCATCGAGCGGGCCGTCGGCGAGCGCGCGCGCGGCGGCCAAAGCGTAATTGCCGCCGGAGCCGATCCCGACGATGCCGGCCTCCGGCTCGAGCACGTCGCCGGTACCGGTGAGGACCAGCGACACGTCCTTATCGGCGACGATCATCATGGCTTCGAGCCGGCGAAGGTAGCGGTCGGTGCGCCAATCCTTGGCCAATTCGACCGACGCGCGCATCAGCTGGCCGCGATATTGTTCGAGCTTTGCTTCCAGCCGCTCGAACAGGGTGAAAGCGTCGGCCGTGGCGCCGGCAAATCCGCCGATCACCTCGCCATTGCCCAGCCGGCGCACCTTGCGCGCATTGGCCTTGACGATGGTCTGGCCGATCGACACCTGACCGTCACCGCCCACGGCGACCAGTCCGCCTTTGCGGACGGTAAGGATGGTCGTGCCGTGCCAAATTCTTTCGAACAATGGACCGGTTGAGCCGGATTCGGTGTGGTGCATACGCGCAAAGGCCTACGTTTCACGGATGATTTAGGAGTTGGCCGTCGGCAATGCAAATCCAAAGGCCCAAAGACAGGCTGAACATTGGCGCCGCGGTCAAAGCCCTGATAAAAGGCGCGGCGCGCTTTCGGAGATCACGATGCGTAAGGCATCCGTGAAGCGGACTACCAAGGAAACCGCCGTCGAGGTTGCTATCGACCTTGATGGCGAAGGCCGTGCGACTATTGCAACGGGCATCGGGTTCCTCGATCATATGCTCGATCTCCTGGCGCGCCATTCGCGTATCGACATCGAGATCAAAGCCAAGGGCGACCTGCATATCGACCATCATCACACCACCGAGGATGTCGGTATTGCTCTCGGTCAAGCGGTCAAGCAGGCGCTCGGCGATATGAAGGGCATCACCCGTTATGCCGATGTGCAGGTGCCCATGGACGAGGCGTTGACGCGGGTTGCGATCGATATTTCCGGCAGGCCGTTCCTGGTGTTCAAGGCCGCGTTCGTGCGCGACAAGGTTGGACCGTTCGACACCGAACTGGTACAGGAATGGTTTCAGGCCTTCGCCATCAACGCGGCGGTGACGCTGCACGTTGCCACGCTGTACGGCACCAACGACCATCATATCGCCGAATCTTGCTTCAAAGGTTTGGCTCGGGCGCTGCGGGCGGCGGTGGCCATCGATCCGCGCGCTGCGCACGAGGTGCCTTCGACCAAGGGTACGCTTAGCGGGTGATGCGCTGTCCTCGGTGGCGCGGACTCGGGTTAACTATGGAATTTCGTCATGTCGGTCTTCACGGTTCACGAGCCGCCACTGCGCGCCGCCGAGGCGCTGCCGGATCCCCGGCGTTTTGCTTTCGTCCGCGACGGTTTTTATTTCTGGGCGTTTGCGCTCACGCCGATCTGGATCCTGTGGCACCGCATGTGGCTGGTGCTGTTGCTTTACATCATCGTCGCCGCGGGCGCCGATAGCATCGTGCATTATGCCGGGGCCGGCGCCGGAGGAATCTTTTCGGTCGGACTGCTGCTGTCCTTTCTTGCCGGCGTCGAGGCAAGCACGCTACGGCGGTTCACGCTGGCGCGGCGTGGCTGGAAAAATATCGGTGTCGTCGCCGGCGACGGCGCCGAGGCCGCCGAGCGGCGGTTCTTTGACGCCTGGGCCGCTTCCGCGTCGGACAAAGGGGCGGAACGGGCGAGCCCTTCTTCGGCGCCGCCGCCGCCGTCAACACCGCGCGTAGCGCATACGTCCGGCATCATCGGCCTGTTCCCCGAACCGGGAGCGCTACGGTGAACGTCGCCATCGTCGATTACGGCTCCGGCAACCTGCACTCGGCTGCCAAGGCATTCGAGCGCGCCGCGCATGATGCGGGCATCGGCGAAGCGATCGTGGTGACGAACGATCCGGAGGTCGTGACAGCTGCGGACCGTGTCGTGTTGCCCGGCGTCGGCGCGTTTGCCGATTGCCGCCGCGGGCTCGACGCGATCGACGGGATGGTTGCCGCGCTGGAGGAGACGGTACGCCACAAAGGCCGGCCGTTCTTCGGCATTTGTGTCGGCATGCAACTGCTCGCCGAGCGCGGCCGCGAATACGAGGTGACCGACGGATTGGGCTGGATTGCGGGCGAGGTGGATCGCATTACCCCCGGCGATCCGCAGCTGAAAATCCCGCACATGGGCTGGAACACGCTCAACGTCACGCGCCCGCACAAGCTGGTGGAAGGCCTCAATTTGGGCGCGCAAGGGCTGCACGCTTATTTCGTGCATTCTTACGAATTCAAAGCCGCACAACGCGCCGATCTCGTCGCCGAGGCCGACTATGGCGGCCCGCTCACCGCAATCGTGGCGCATGACAATATCGCCGGCACGCAATTCCATCCCGAGAAGAGCCAAAAGCTCGGCCTGGCGGTGATCGCGAATTTTCTCAAGTGGAAGCCGTGAATTCCCTGGTCAACTTTTGGCGCAATCCTCTGGACGGCCCCCCTTATATTCATACGGAGGACAAGGAGGCTTTGGAAGCTGAGGGCCTAGCAAACTACTTTGATTGCTCGACCGACACATTCGAGTCTTTTGTATTGGAGAGCGGTTTGGAAATTTCGAAGACAATCGTTTCCAAAACGGGCTCTTGCCGCAACCGCACATGGCCTTCCTAGGCACGGCCGATATCGTAATTTTGATGATCAATCCTGTTTTCGAATATATGGACTATTATGCCGAATATCGGATGCCTGAGCTCAAAAAAATGCTGGAGAAGTCCATCCGACAAGAGCTTGATGAGTAGAGTTTCCTTTTTTATGGCGGAACCCCGAATTTTGTTGGCATTCTGGATTTCTGTATTGGGAAAGAAAGCTACGAAAGGTGTTGATCGAAATTGCAAGAGCGTATTTTGGCGGACGGTATCTTGATGCACTGAGAGAGGTGTCTAGACGGTAGCCACTATTCAACTTATGCCGTATCACGCTTCAAAGTTTGACGGACATCGTTTGATCAAAAAGATACCGTCTGTCTCCAAAATGAGACAATACGTGACGGATAATTTGCAACCTGCTGCTGTGAGACGAGAAAAACGCTTAATCGTGATGCGGCAAATTTCTACGTAGAAAATCGATGACCACGAAACCGACTATTATCGTATACTGAGAGCGGTCAGGCACGGGGTGGTCATCTCGGACGAATCTCGTGGTGGTAAGGCAGTCTTACGTCAATTTCAGCAAAGAAAACCAGTCGTGAGGGATCGGCGGTGATCCTCTTTCCCGCGATTGATTTGAAAAACGGTGAAGCCGTGCGCCTAAAACAAGGCGACATGACGCGCGCGACTGTTTTTCACCGCGACCCGGCCGAGCAGGCGCGCGCGTTCGCAGCGCAGGGCTTCTCGTATCTCCACATCGTCGATCTCGATGGCGCTTTTGCCGGCCGGCCGATGAATGCAGCAGCGGTCGAGCGCATTCTGGCCGCGGTGCGCATTCCGCTGCAGGTCGGCGGCGGAATCCGCGATCACGCGACCATCGAAGGCTGGCTGCGCAAGGACGTAAGCCGCGTCATCATCGGCACCGCCGCCGTCCGCGATCCCGCACTGGTGAAAGAGGCGGCGAAGAAATTTCCCGGCCGCATCGCGGTCGGGTTGGATGCACGCGACGGCAAGGTCGCGGTCGAAGGTTGGGCGCAAACTTCGGAGCTTTCCTCATTTGATGTCGCCAGGCGGTTCGAGGATGCGGGGGTCGCCGCCATCGTCTACACCGACATTGTCCGCGACGGCATGCTTCAAGGCCTCAATTTCGACGCTACGATCGCACTCGCCGACGATATTTCCGTCCCCGTCATTGCCTCGGGCGGATTCGCCTCGCTCGACGATGTGCGGGCGCTGCTCGCGCCGCGCGCGCGAAAGCTTGCGGGGGCGATCGTCGGGCGGGCGCTCTATGACGGGCGGCTCGACGCGGTGGCGGCGTTGAACCTAATCCGAGCGGCGCAGGTGGCTTAGTGCGGCGGATTTGAAGTTCCTACAAGTCAGCGGGAAACTCGCATAGGAACTTCAAATCCAAAGCCGCACGACATTGTAAATTGCCAGTGTCCCTTTGATTCCGAAGTTCGCATCAAAGGGGCCGCGAGCACTTGCGAACTTCGGAATTGGGCCACTAGACGTGTTCAAAGTCCGCGTCATTCCCTGCCTCGACGTCAAGGACGGCCGCGTCGTCAAGGGCGTGAAGTTCGTCGACCTTCGTGACGCCGGCGATCCGGTCGAGGCGGCGATTGCCTATGACGCGGCCGGCGCTGACGAGATCACCTTTCTCGACATCACCGCGAGCCACGAAGATCGCGACATCATGCTCGACGTGGTGCAACGCACCGCCGAGGCCTGTTTCATGCCGCTCACCGTCGGCGGCGGCGTGCGCACGATCGACGATATCCGCGCGCTATTGTCATCGGGCGCCGACAAGGTGTCGATCAACACCGCCGCGGTCGCTCGACGCGGCTTCGTCAAGGAGGCGGCGGAGAAATTCGGCGATCAGTGCATCGTGGTCGCCATCGACGCCAAGAAAGTGTCGAAAGCGGCGGAAGTCGACCGCTGGGAAATTTTCACCCACGGCGGGCGCCACCCGACCGGTCTCGATGCTGTTGATTACGCGCGCGAGGTGGTGGCGCTCGGAGCCGGCGAAATCCTGCTGACATCCATGGATCGCGATGGCACGCGGCAGGGCTTCGACATTGCGCTGACGCGCGCTATTGCCGACGCGGTGACGATTCCGGTCATCGCCTCGGGCGGCGTCGGCAATCTCGATCACCTGGTCGAGGGCATTCGCGACGGCCATGCGAGCGCCGTGCTCGCCGCTTCGATCTTCCATTTTGGCGAATTTTCCGTGCGCGATGCCAAGATTTACATGGCGCGCGCCGGATTGCCGGTGCGGCTCGATCCCTGATTTTCCTGGTTCATCGCGGGCGCTTCGCCCAGGCCAGCGCTCTTTCAAGCCTGTCGTTTCCCCAGAACAGCTCGCCGTCCGCCGTCGTGAAGCTGGGCGCGCCGAATATTCCCAGCCGCTGCGCTTCCGCCGTTTCGGCACGAAGCCTTTCCTTGATGCCGCCGGCATGTGCCGCGACAATCGCGGTGTCCGCATCGACGTTCAGGCTCGACAGAATGGCGCGGATGGATTGCGGATCGTCGATGCGCGCCCCGTCCGCGAATTCCGCGCGGTACACGGCGCGGCAAAAATCCCTGCCCCACGTATCGGCAAGCCCGACCAGAGCCACCCTAGCCGCCAGGACACTCGATTGCGGAAACGGCTCCGGCCGCCGGAACGGCAGCGCCAGATCGGCGCAGGTTCGTTCGAGGTCGCGCCACATGTTGCGGCCTTTTGCGGGATACAGATTGAACGGCGAAGTCTCCCAGCCTTGCGCCTTAAAGATCGGTCCGAGCAGGAACGGCCGAAAATTGACCTCGACACCGGCCTCGCTTGCCACGGTACCGATGCGCATCGCCGCCGGGTAGGAATAGGTCGAAGCAAATTCGAACCAGAATTCAAGGCTCGGCGCGGTGCGGGTCGGCGCTGTCACGGGGTCATCTTAATCTGGGCCAAGGGGCAGCGGAACCTTGGCGCCGCAGGACTCTCATCCCGGGCGGCCACTCCCCGCCCCGGTGCAGAGATGCTAGAGCATGATCCGAAAAAGTGGAAACCGGTTTTTCGAAAAGATCATGCTCCAGGAATGGTCTAAAGAACGCAAATGGCCGCATTCACCCTCAACGACCTGGAAAAACGTGTTCGGGACCGGGCAAAAGCTGACCCCGGAGCCTCATACACGCGAACGCTCATCGACAAAGGCGTGGCGCACTGCGCCAAGAAGCTCGGTGAAGAGGCGGTCGAGGTCGCCATCGCCGCTATCGCCGAGGACCGCGGTCGTGTCGTCGCCGAGGCGGCCGACCTCGTCTACCACCTGCTCGTGCTGCTGCATGCGCGCGGCATCCCGCTGGCCGAGGTGGAAGGCGAGCTCGCGCGCCGCATGCAGCAGACCGGCCTCGATGAGAAGGCCGCCCGCAAAGGCGGTTGAGGACGGTATGGAACAGCACGCCGACCAGGACGTCTCCCCTTATCGCGTGTTTTCCCGTCTGGAGTGGGCGAACTTGCGCCAAGACACGCCGATGACGCTTGAGCCGTCGGAGGTCTCGCGGCTGCACTCGATGCACGACCGCCTCGACATATCGGAGGTCGAGGAAATCTACTTGCCACTGTCGCGCCTGCTCTCGCTCTACGTCGCGGCGACGCAACGATTGTTTCGGGCGCAGCAGGGCTTCCTCGGCACCGAGGACGCCAAGATGCCTTACATCATCGGCGTTGGCGGCTCGGTTGCCGTGGGCAAGTCCACCACCGCTCGCGTCCTGCAAGCGCTGCTGGCGCGCTGGCCGAACGTGCCCAAGGTCGATCTCATCACCACCGACGGCTTTCTCTATCCGAACGCGGTGCTCGAACGCGAAGGCCTCATGGACAAGAAGGGCTTCCCGGAGAGCTACGACCTGCCAGCGCTGCTGCGCTTTTTGTCCGACATCAAGGCCGGCCGACGCCCGGTGCGCGCGCCGGTCTATTCGCATCTGATCTACGATGTCATTCCGAACCAGTGGATCGAGATCGACCGGCCCGAAATCCTCATCGTCGAGGGCCTCAATGTCCTGCAGGCTGGGCGCTTGCCGAAGGACGGCAAGGCCGTTCCGTTCGTTTCCGATTTCTTCGATTTCTCCGTCTATCTCGATGCCGGCGAGGCGGTCCTGCAGTCGTGGTACGTCAATCGCTTCCTGACTTTGCGCGGTACCGCGTTCGCCGATCCGAAATCATATTTTCATCGCTATGCGACATTATCCGATGCAGAAGCGATCGGCACCGCCACCTCGATCTGGACCCGCATCAATCTCGTCAATCTGCGTGAGAATATTCTGCCGACGCGGCAGCGCGCCGACCTGATCTTGAAAAAGGGGGAAAGTCACGAGGTCGAGGAAGTGGCGCTGCGGAGGCTTTAACGGCGATGCCTAACACCGCGCCGCTTCAATCCTGACTGGTCATTCCGGGGCGCGGGCTTTAGCCCGCGAGCCCGGAGGTGTCGATCGACAACGCGGTGCAGCCGACGATGCAAGGCTTGCCCATCTGCCGTGCCACCAGCGCCGCATGAGCGGTTCAGCGTTCGCTTTGCGGCACGCGTCTGCAACATCCACAATTTGCCGTTCTCGATGGTGAATTCGACATCCTGGATGTCGGCGAAATCCTGCTCGAGCCGCCGCAGCGCGTCGCGCACGCACGCTGCGTAGCCGCTTGCAAGACGCTCAGGCGTAGCTTCAACCGGTCGTTCGCCGCCAAGGAGGGCAGCATTCGCGGTGAGAAGAAAAAATGCCTTGTCAGGCGGCGAGCGCGGCGCTTGCCGATGCCGCGAGCGCAGCTGCGAGACGCTCGCGGTCGAGCGGCTTGACCAGGAAGCCGTCCATGCCGGCGGCGAGGCAAGTCTCGCGGTCTTCAGCGGAAGCGTTCGCGGTGAGCGCAAGGATCGGCGTTCGTGTTCCGCCGGCCTCCGCCTCGATCGCTCGGATTCTGCGGGTCGCCTCTAGCCCGTCCACTTTCGGCATGTGCAGGTCCATGAGCACGCGATCATACGGCGTGCCGGCGGCGCGCGCGGCAAGCCAGGATTCGATCGCGGCAGCGCCGTCGGCGGTCATGGTCGGATGATGGCCGAGCTTCACTAGCAGCGCGCGTGCCAAGAGAGCGTTGATTTCATTGTCCTCGGCAACGAGGATCGAAAGTCCGCCGCCGGGGGGTGCCTTGCTCGGCGTTTCGGCTCCGTCCAGCGCCGTACCGGGATCGAAGGCATCGTCGCTCGAAACGCGCGCCGCGAGCGAAGCAGCGCGTACCGGCTTGATGAGATAGCCGGTGAAGCCGGCATCCTTGAGGGCCGCAAGCTCATGGCGCATGGCCGGAGTGACCATCACGATCCGCCGCGGGATCGCAGCGCCCAAGCGTGCGAGAGCTTCGGCCGAGGGCGTTCCGAGCGCGTGATCGACGAGCATGGCGCTCCACCTCTGCTCCGGCAGCAAAGCCGCTGCTACTTGGTCGTCGGGGACAATTCTTGTCCGCGCGCCCCAGCGTTGCAGCCGCCGCGCGATCAGGGAGGCTTCGATGGCAGCCGTCGCGACGATCAGAATGTCGCTGCAGGTGAGATCCGGCGCCGCGAATACGGGCTCTTCGGCATCGTCCGCGCGCGGTAGCCGAACGGTGACGCGGAACGTGGAGCCTTGACCGGGGGCGCTATCGACCGTGATCGAGCCTTCCATGCTCTCGACGATCCTGTTGGAGATGGCGAGCCCGAGGCCGGTGCCGCCGAATCTTCGCGTCGAGCTGCCGTCCGCCTGTTCGAATTCGAGGAAGATGCGGGCCTGATGTTGCAGCGAGATGCCGATGCCGGTGTCGCGCACCGAGATCGCGATCACGTCCGCTCGTGCGCCGGCTTCGACGACGATCGAGACGCCGCCGTTTTCGGTGAACTTGATGGCATTGCCGGCGAGGTTGAACAGGACCTGCCGCAGTCGCGCCGCATCGCCGACGACGCGCGCCGGCAGACGTTCGTCGACATAGCAACAGATTTCGAGCCCTTTGGCCTGGGCGCGCGGTCCAAGCAGCTCGACCGCCTCTTCGACGAGCGCCGCAAGCGGAAACGGCCGCGCCGCAAGGTCGAGCCGGCCGGCTTCGATCTTCGAGAAATCGAGGACCTCCTCGATCAGCGACAGCAGCGTCTCGCCCGACGTTTTCACCGCCTTCAAATAGGTCGCTTGTTCGGGCGTGAGCGGCGTGTCGCCGAGGAGATCGGCCATGCCGAGAATACCGTTCAATGGCGTGCGGATCTCGTGCGACACCATGGTGAGGAAACGCGACTTCGCGCGATTGGCCGCCTCGGCCTGGTCGCGTGCGACGGCTAGGGCGCGTTCGGCGAGCACGCGATGGGTGACGTCGCGGCCGACACTCTGCATTTCGCTGTTGCGGTCGGCGCGGATCGTGACCTCGCGCCAGGCAATCCAGCGCGCGCCGTCGGGGGTGGCGATTTTCTGGTCGTGCGCGCGCGTACCGTCGGCGAGGAGATTGGTCTCGCCTTGCTCCACAACCGGAAGCGCGAAGCCGGTCGCGAGCAGCTCTTCGCGCGGCCGGCCGGCGAGCGCGCAATAGGCGTCGTTGACATAGGTGATGGCGCCGGCGCCGTCGCGGCGCACGATTACGTCGTCCTGCGCCTCAAAAAAGCTTGTGGCGCGCTCCTGCGCTTCCCTTATTTCCCAGTTGCGGTCTGCGGCCTCATCGAGACGCGTCTCGAAGTCGCGCAGCTCGCGTTTCATCTGGCGGACGCGGGAAATGAGGATGCCCATCGCGCCGCAAGCGGCGCCGAACAGCGACGCAACGCCGATCGCGAACATATATGGATCATAGTGCGCCGCCGGCGAAGTCGCCCCGGCCACGAAACCGAAGGCAACGGCAAACGACATGATCGCAATAATGGCCGCGCGCACAACAAGCGACCAGACCCGGCGGCTGACAATGGCGGGTTTTCGGAGAGTGGCGCGAGGGCGCATGGTCCGGTTCCCGCTCGGCACACGGAGCCGCAGCATTCGGTCTTGAGCCGCGTCGGTGCTCGTTGTTATCGATGCAGTGAGGCGGATTTTGACCTGTGAATCTTGCATATCCCTTGCAGTCGGGAAGAACGATTGGAGCAAGGGTTGATGCTTTGTTAATATTACGTCGGGCGCCCCGAGGGTTGCCCGAAAGCTTTGGGCGTGGGTGGCCGGGAGAATGCAAATGGATAAAGTGGTGAGTGCAAAGCGCTCGGGCACGAAATCGTCTGCGGCGGTCCGGCCGGTACCGCCGACGCGCGAGGAGGCGGAGGAAGCCGTACGAACGCTGATCCGTTGGGCCGGCGACAATCCGGACCGCGAAGGCCTTCGCGCGACGCCTGCGCGCGTGGTGCGCGCCTACGAGGAGTGGTTCTCGGGCTACAAGGATGATCCGCGCGAATATCTCAAACGCACATTCGAGGAGACCGGGGGTTACGACGAGGTCGTCGTGCTGCGCGATATCCGCTTTGAATCGTATTGCGAGCACCACATGGCGCCGATCATTGGCCGCGTGCATATCGGCTATCTGCCGCACAACCGCGTCGTCGGCATCTCCAAGCTGGCGCGGCTGGTTGAGGTCTATGCGCGGCGCTTGCAAATCCAAGAGAAGATGACCGCCGAGATCGCGGCCTGTGTCGACGAGGTGCTAAAGCCGCACGGCGTCGCCGTCGTCGCCGAGGCGACGCATCAATGCATGACCACCCGCGGCATCCACAAGACCGGCGTCAGCATGGTCACGAGCCGCATGTTGGGTGTGTTCCGGGACCACGCCGAGACGCGGCATGAATTTCTTTCCGCGATCGGCATGCGCGGGGCGATCCACGTCGCCAACGGCGCTTGATGGAAGCGTGCGCGCGACGAGGAGCACGCGATGGTATCCGCGCGCGGAAAGCCGCATCGCGTTAGCTGCTTCGCGCGAGAGCGAGAAGCGGTGGGTCAGCGCGCCGCCCTCGAATGATACCGGCGACGGAGGCGACCATGGAGACTTCGAGGAGTTGGGCCGGCCAGCGGCGGCAGGATCGGGAAGCCGCGACGCGAGCATCGACTTGCCGGTGCCGGGCGGTCCGACCGTGAGCGCGAGATTGATCGTGATCCGCCGCGCCGCGAAAGCGAGCCCGGAGGCGATCATCGCCGAGCGCACCCGCTCGCGCGCCTCAAAAGCCGCTTTATCGGGAGGGCCGACGATGGTGAAAGCCGGCATGCCCGGCGCAACTGCACCTGGACGTCGACGGTCTGAATCTCGATGCCCCTCGAACGCTACCGGGGTGACGCGCTGGACCATGTCCGACCCCGCCCTCACTCCACCCAGCGGAAGCTGTGCGGCAAGGACATTAGGGAACAAATGTGCGGTTCCTTTCAGAGCGACTCGGACAATTCTTCCAAGAACGAAGTCGATCGGCTCGCGCGGCAAATTATATACTTGACGTACCGTTGATGGTTGGTATAGCGCGAGCGCATGGCAAAGTTCGATCAGGAACGCGACGACCTATTGCGGCGGATGCTGAAAACCCCGCCATCGCCTCACGAGGCTGTCAGACCGCGAAAGGCGGCCCCGAACGATCTCGGAGCTTGCTCCGTGTGTCACGGGACGGGCGAGACGGCCCGGCAGAAGCCGCCGTCCGCCTGCTATTATTGCGGCGGTACGGGGCGCGATCCGAAATAGCCGTCACCGCAATAGCCACCGGCACGCTCAAATCGGACTCGGCCGCATGCCTTCACGGATTCGATGGGACATGAGCCACGCGGTTTTGTAGCTCACGCCCAGGATGCGCATGAGTTTATGGTTGGAAATGTCGTTCTTCGAGGCCGTGAGCAGGTGCGCGGCGTGGACCCACTTGTGGAGCGGAACGTGGCTTCTCTCGAATACCGTTCCTACAGTTACGCTGAAGGGTTTCTCGCACTCCCGGCACTTGTAGACGCCTGGGCGCGTACTCTTGCCACGCAATTTGTGAATGCGTTTGGGATCGGCGTTGCCACAGTGCGGGCAGAACGGACCTCTCGGCCAAAGCAGGCTTTCGAGGTGCTTCCGTGCCGCGTTCGCGTCGGTATAAATATCGTGTAAAGTCAAGGCCTTAATCTCAGTGAACCGCCACCCTATGCTGCGTCGCACGGTACGTTAAATATAGGAATCAGGAAGCCTGGGCGCCGTTCAGCGACCGGCCGCGTCCAAAAGTTCGCGGTGAACGGCCTCCAGGATCTCATCTGACAGGGCGGCGTCGCCGACCGCCCGGGCGAGCGTCAGTGCGCCGACGAGACCCGCCATGGCGGCAACCGCCTTGCGCCGCCGCGCCGCTTTCGAGCGACCGGGCGTGGCGCTGGTGAGGATGTTGAGCAAAGGCTCCAGGCCTTCGGCGAAAGCCTTGCGCACGACCGCGCCGCTGCGCGCCGCATCGTTGCCGAGCGCCGCAAAGGAGCAACCACGGCCCGGCTCATCGCGGTGGCGCGCGGTCAGGTAATGGTCCAGCAAAGCCGCGTAAGGCCGTTCCGGAGCATCCGCGACGACGCGTTCCCAGTTCGCCGCCGAGCGCGCCATGGTCCGCCGGCTTGCTTGTGCGACGAGGTCGTCCTTCGAATGGAAATGACCATAGAAGCCGCCATGGGTCAGGTCGGCTTTTTTCATGATGTCGGCAACGCCGATGCCGGCAAAGCCCTTGGCGCGAAACAGCCCGCTTGCCGCATCGAGGATGCGTTCGTGATTTGCGGCGGCTTTTTCCCGGCTGACTTTCACTACGCCAACCCAATCCGTGGGGCGATCCGGTTCATCGCGCAACCCTGCCATGCGTCGGCCAGCGACGGTTGACAATTTATATGATGATCGTCATCAATCAGCAAGTGCAAATGATGATCATCATATAACGGCTTTCTTGGCGGTAAACCGAACAATGATGGTTTCTTCCACATTAGCCGCAGCACTGGCCCGCCACGACATCCATTACGGCTGGGTCGTCATTGCCGTGACGTTCCTTGCCATGCTGGTGAATGCGGGTGCTATAGGCGCGCCCGGCGTGCTGATTATGCCGTTGGAGCGCGAATTCGGTTGGGACAACGCGCAGATTTCTTCAGCTCTAGCGGTTCGCTTTCTGCTGTTCGGGTTGTTCGGCCCGTTCGCCGCGGCGTTCATGAACCGCTTTGGGGTGCGCCGCGTCATGATCTGCGCGGCGGCGCTGATCGCGGGCGGTCTCATCGCTTCGCTGGCGATGACGCGCGTATGGGAATTGGTACTGCTATGGGGCGTCGTCGTCGGCGTCGGCTCCGGTCTGACCGCCGTCGTTCTGGCGGCCACCGTGGCGACGCGCTGGTTCACAGCCCGCCGCGGCTTGGTGGTCGGCCTGCTCACGGCGAGCTCGGCGACGGGTCAGCTCGTCTTCCTGCCGCTGATGGCGGAACTGACTGAGCGCTGCGGCTGGCGCGTGGCGCTGATATTCGTCTGCGGCCTTTTGGTTCTCGCTGCGCTCCTGGCGCTCGCGCTGATGCGCGACCGTCCGAGCGATGTCGGCCTGCCGCCTTATGGCGAGACCGCCGTGACGCCTGCCCCTGCCGCCAGCGCCGGGCTTGCGTCCTTGCTGTCGTCGCCGTTTACGGTCCTCAACGCGGTGGCGCGGGTGCCGCTCTTCTGGGTGCTGTTCGCCACGTTCTTCATCTGCGGCTGCAGCACCAACGGTCTCATCCAGACGCATTTCATCACGCTTTGCGGCGACTATGGACTTGCCGCGGTGGCTGCGGCGAGCGTGCTCGCTATGATGGGCGTGTTCGATTTCGTCGGCACGATCGGCTCGGGCTGGCTGTCGGATCGCTTCGACAATCGCTGGCTGCTGTTCTGGTATTATGGGCTGCGCGGGCTTTCGCTGCTCTATCTGCCGTTCACGAGCTTCACCTTTTACGGATTGTCGTTGTTCGCGGCGTTTTACGGCCTCGACTGGATCGCCACCGTGCCGCCGACGGTGAAGCTTACCGCCGACCGCTTCGGACGCGAGCGCGCCCCGATCATCTTCGGTTGGATCTTTGCCGGCCATCAGATCGGCGCCGCGACCGCGGCCTTCGGCGCGGGATTTTCGCGCACGGAGTTTGCAAGCTATCTGCCGGCCTTTGTGGTCGCCGGCGCGCTCTGCATCCTCGCCGCGGCTTTGGTGCTGACGATTACCAGGTCCTCGTTGGCAGGGCTTGGCGCGGCTGCGCCGGCTAGAGCATGATCCGAAAAAGTGGAAACCGGTTTTTCGTATGCTCCAAGAATATGTTAGAGCGACAATCAGAAGCGATTGCGCCCTAGGGGTTAAAAGCTACCCCGCTTTGCCTCGATCTTGTCCCAGATGAGCGCCGCGACGTCGGGGCCGCCGAGATTCTTGATGGCGCGGACGCCGGTGGGCGAGGTGACGTTGATCTCGGTGAGATAGCCGTCGATCACGTCGATGCCCACAAACAGCAGGCCGCGCTCGCGCAAAGCCGGGCCAAGGCGCGCGCATATTTCGCGCTCGCGCGCGGTGAGATCGGTCGCCTTGGGCACGCCGCCGCGCACCATGTTGGAACGCAGATCGTCAGGCGCCGGCACGCGATTGACCGCGCCGGCAAACTCGCCGTCGACGAGTATGATGCGCTTGTCGCCGTCCTTCACCGCGGGCAGAAATTTCTGCACCACCCACGGCTCGCGGAACATGGTCACGAACAGATCGTAGAACGAGCCGAAATTCAGATCTTCGCGGGCGACGCGGAACACGGCCTCGCCGCCTTTGCCATAGAGCGGCTTCATCACGATATCGCTGTGCTCGCCGCGAAACGCCTTGATCGCGTCGAGGTCGCGCGTGATCAAGGTCGGCGGCATCAGGTCGGCGAATTCGGTGACGAAGATTTTCTCCGGCGCGTTGCGCACATGGGCCGGGTCGTTGACCACAAGCGTCTTGGGGTGAATGCGCTCGAGCATGTGCGTCGTGGAAATGTAGGCGAGATCGAACGGCGGATCTTGCCGCAGCAGCACGACGTCGAACGAGGAAAGATCGGCAAGCCGCGCCTCGCCGAGCGTGAAATGATCGGCGGCGACATTGCGCACGGCGAGCGGCCGCACTGACGCTGAAACCTTGCCGTCGCGAAAGATGAGCCGGTCCGGGGTGTAGTAGGAGAGGGGGTAGGCGCGGCGTTGCGCTTCCAGCAGCAACGCAAACGTCGAATCGCCTTGGATGTTGATCCGATCGATCGGGTCCATTTGTACGGCGACGTTCAGCGGCATGAATCGGCAAACGCGGAAGGGTTAAGGTTGCCAATCTCTACGCAATTTTGCCGGCGACCGCCATGGCGCCGCGGGCTTTCGCGGCATTCACCGGGTTGCATCGAAGGTATCGACGATGTGTTGCGGCATCCTGCCGGGAGTGACCAGAATGACGTCGAAGCGGATATCGCGTTGCGCGTCGTCCGAATGATGCGCGAGCCAAAACTCGGCCGCGGCGACGATCCCGCTTTTGCCGCGTTCCGTGACGGCTTCGGCCGCTTCGCCGGCGCGCTCGCGGGTCTTGACCTCGACGAAAACGCGCGCGCGCCGGCGGCGGGCGACGATATCGATCTCGCCGCCAGCGCCGGGCCGCGATCCGATAGCCCTTGGCGACGAGGAGCATGGCGGCGCGGCTTTCCGCCGATAAACCTGGCCGGACCGCGGCGACGCGCTCGCTGCGCGGCCCCTCCAGCGGTCGGCGGGTTCAGCGCGGCGCGCCATGACCAGTCCCAAAATTCACTGCCGGGCTTTGCTCTTTCGCCAGCGCCAGCGCGCGCTGATAAAGTTCCCGGCGCGAAATGCCGGTCGCCACCGCAACTTCGCCCACGGCATCCTTGAGCGAAACGCGCGCAAGCGCGGCGCGCAGCAGCGAATCAATGTCGCCGGCGCCGGCTTGCTCCGTCGGCGGAGCGACGACAACAACAAATTCTCCGCGCAGTTCGCTCGCGGCACTTCTTTGCGCCAGCGTCGGCAGATCGCCGCGCCGGATTTCCTCATGGATCTTGGTAAGCTCGCGGCACACGGCCGCCTCGCGGCTTCCAAGCTCGGCGGCAAGGTCGGCAAGCGTAGCCGCCATCCGCTGCCCGGTTTCGAAAAACACCAAAGTCGCCGGGATGCGACTTAGCTCGGCGATACGGGCACGGCGTGCGGCCACTTTGGGCGGCAAAAATCCCGCGAAGAAGAATTGGTCGGTCGGCAGGCCAGCGACGGCGAGCGCTGCGAGCGCGGCAGACGCGCCGGGCAAAGCAGTGACAACATGCCCGGCTGCTTGCGCGGCACGCACCAGCTTGAATCCCGGATCGGACACAAGCGGCGTGCCGGCGTCCGAAACGAGCGCCACGGCGGCGCCTGTGGCCAGTCGGTGCAGGAGCTTCGGGCGCGCTGTCGCCGCATTGTGGTCGTGATAGGGTGTGAGGGGGGTGGCGATACCGTAGCGATCGAGGAGCTTACGCGTTACCCGCGTATCTTCGCAGGCAATCAAATCCGCGCCCGCGAGCGTCGCGAGCGCGCGTAAAGTGATGTCGCCGAGATTGCCGATCGGAGTGGAAACGATATGCAGCCCAGGCGCGATTTTGTCGGCTTCACAGGGACGGCCGCCGAGGACGTAAAGCCGAAGCGGCCGACTTTCGTGGCCGGGCGGGATAGCTTTCGAGTTGCGCATTGGCGCTACCCTAACGCTCTAGCGATTGGCCGTCATGCGGGTTTCAGATTCTTTATCCTTTTCATTTGGTTAACGATTCGCCGCCAGAATGACAGATTGGCGGAGCCCTTTAGTCGCGGCGCTTGAGCCACCGTGTGTGAGGAGAACCGCCGTGTCCGCGGACTTGCCGGGTAAGAGGTCACTCGCCGTGCTCACGCGGCGCCGCTCGCTCGCCGGCTTGATGGCTGTGGCGGGCGCGGTGCTGGCCGGCTGTTCGGGCAGTTCCAGCTATTTCTCTTCGAATCCTCTGTCCTCGACGCCACCGCCGCCGCCGGTGCCCGAGACCACGCTCGGAGCCGGCCAGGTCAAGGTCGCTCTTATTCTGCCCTTGTCGGCCGCCGGCAATGCCGGCATCGCCGGCCAAGCGATGCGGAACGCCGCCGAGATGGCGCTCGCGGAATTCAAAGCGCCGAACATTCGGCTCCTGGTCAAAGACGACGGCGGCTCTGGCGATGGCGCACGATTAGCCGGGCAGCAAGCCCTCGACGAAGGAGCCGAACTCATCCTGGGGCCGCTCTTCGCGCAGTCGGTCAGCATCGTCGGACAGATCGCGCGGACCCGCAACATTCCGGTCATCGCGTTCTCGACCGACGCCAACGTTGCGTCGCGCGGCATTTATCTCCTGAGCTTTTTGCCGGAGTCGGATGTGGCGCGCATCGTGCAATATGCCGCCTCGACCGGAAAGCGTTCCTACGCGGCGCTTATCCCGGACAATCCCTATGGAACGGTGGTCGAAGCCGCGTTCAAGCAGGATGTCGCGCGGCGCGGCGGCCAGGTCGCGGCGCTCGAGCATTATCCGCATGACAAAGTGGGTATGGCCGCTCCGGTCAGAAATGTCGCGCAGGCGGCGGCCCGCGCCGACGCGCTGTTTATTCCGGACGGCGGCGACGCCTTGCCGGATATCGCGCAGGCGCTGGTCGCGAACGGCGTCAGCACCAAGAAGATCCAGCTTCTCGGCACCGGGCTTTGGGACGACCCTCGGGTTTTTTCGACGCCAGCACTCGACGGCGGCTGGTTTGCGGCGCCGGACGGCGCCGGTTATCGCAACTTCGCGAGCCGGTATGAGGCGCGCTTCAAGCAGCAACCCGTGCGTACCGCGACGCTCGCTTATGATGCAGTCGCGCTTATCGCCGCGCTGGTGAAGACGCAAGGGCCGCAGCGCTTCTCGGCGGAAGTTTTGACTAATCCGTCCGGCTTTACCGGCATCGACGGGCTGTTTCGCTTCCGCGCTGATGGGACTAACGAACGCGGACTGGCGGTGCTACGCGTCACGCCCTCGGGACCGCAGGTCATCTCGCCGGCGTCGCGCAGCTTCGGCGCCTCGGGAATCTAGCGCGGCCAAGCTTTACGCCGCCAAGTCGGCGACCACCGCATCGAGTACGGGAAAGCCCGGCATGCTGACCCGCAGCCGGCCTGCGGAAGTCATCTCGACAAAACCGTTCTCCTGCAGTGTCGCGATGCGCGCTGCGTCCAGCGGACGGCCCGCCAACGCTGCGTAGCGCGCAGGATCGATGCCTTCGGCAAGACGCAAGCCCATGAGCAGGAACTCGTCGGCCATTTCCTCGCGCGTCAGCACGTCGTCGGTGATGCGGCCATGCCCGGCGCTCTCGACCCGCGTAAGCCACGCTTCCGGGCTCTTCTCGGTCGCGGTGGCATGGCGATCGCCATCGATATCGAGCCGGCCATGTGCTCCCGGTCCGATGCCGGCATATTCGTGCGCGCGCCAATAAACCAGATTGTGCCTGCATTCGGCGCCCGGCTGGGCGTGATTGGAAATCTCGTAAGCGGGGAGCCCGTACGCGGCGCAAACGTCCTGCGTCGTATCGTAGAGCGCGCGTGCGGCGTCATCGTCCGGAGTTTTGAGCTTGCCCGCCGCATGCAAAGCTGCGAACGGCGTCTCCGGCTCGACGGTCAGCTGATAGAGAGAGAGATGTTCGCCGGCTTCGGCGAGCGCGCGCCTCAATTCCTTCTCCCAGTCTTTAGGCGTCTGCTGCGGCCGCGCATAAATGAGATCGAACGAGGTGCGCTCGAAAGCGTTTTGGGCGATGCGCACGGCCTCGATCGCTTCGCGTGCCGAATGCAGCCGCCCGAGCTCGGCGAGCACGCGATCGTCGAGGGCCTGCACGCCGAGCGACACGCGGTTGACCCCCGCCAACCGGTAGCCGCGAAAGCGCGCGGCTTCGACGCTGGTCGGATTGGCTTCGAGCGTAACCTCGGCATCGGGCGCCACGCTCCAGTGTCGCGCGATGGAGTCGAGGATGGCGCTGACGGCTGCTGGCTGCATGAGCGAAGGCGTGCCGCCGCCGAAGAAGATCGTGGATACGGTCCGGCCCGGCACGCGCGCAGCCGTCGAGGCGATCTCGGCCGCAAACGCGCGCACAAAGCGCTGCTCATCGATCGGCGCGCGCCGCACATGGCTGTTGAAATCGCAATACGGGCACTTCGACAGGCAAAACGGCCAGTGCACGTAAACGCCGCACTGTGTTTTCGCCTCCCCCGCATACGCGAGATGGGACGAAATGTCGGTCCCGGCCAAGAGTGGATCAGCCAAGACACGCCTCCGCAAGCTTGAGGAAGGCCTTCGCCCGATGCGAGAGCCCTTCAACTTTTTCCTGGGGCGCGCAATCCGGGCGGCTGACCCGAGAACTCAGCCTGATTGCGCGCGGGTGGCGGCAAGCAGTGTTTCTCCTCGCTCGGCATCTCGCCGAAGGTGCGCGTGTAGCCGTCCGGCATGAATATCGGGTCGTAGCCGAAGCCCATGTCGCCCCGCGGCGGCCAAACTAGCTTTCCCGTTACACGGCCTTCGAATTCCTCCGTGTGACCGTCGGGCCATGCCACGCAAAGGGCGGAGACGAATTGCGCGGTGCGCCGCTCCGGTGTCGTCGCGCCGCGCTCGCGCAGTTTTTCTTCGATCATTTCCATGGCCCGGTGGAAATTCTTATCGGGTCCGGCCCAGCGTGCCGAATAGATACCCGGCGCACCGTCAAGTGCGTCGACCGCCAATCCGGAATCGTCGGCAAAGGCCGGCAAGCCCGAAGCCTTTGCCGCCGCTATCGCCTTGATGCGCGCGTTGGCGCGAAATGTCACCTCAGCCTCTTCGGGTTCGGAAAGTCCGGCGTCGCCCGCTGATATGGCACCGATCCCGTAGGGCGCCAGCATCGCGCGCATTTCCTTGAGCTTGCCGGGATTATGCGTGGCGATCACAAGGCGGCCGGTTATGCGGCGATGATCCGTTCCACTCACGTCACCGCCATCTTCTGCAGGTCGATGAGCTTGCCGACGCCCTTGCGGGCGAGCGCCAGCAGCGTAGTCAATTGCTCTTCCGAAAACGGGACTTTCTCCGCGGTTGCCTGCACTTCGACGATATTGCCGGAGCCGGTCAGCACAAAATTGGCGTCGGTCTCGGCTTGCGAGTCTTCCGCGTAATCGAGATCGAGCACGGCCACTCCCGAACACACGCCGCAGGAGATCGCCGCGATATGGTCGCTCAAAACCTCTTGCTGGATCATATCGCGGGTCTTCATCCAGACAAGGCAATCATATAGCGCAATCCATGCGCCGGTGATCGATGCGGTGCGCGTTCCCCCGTCTGCTTGGATAACGTCGCAGTCGAGGGTGATCTGGCGTTCGCCCAGCGCCTTGAGATTCACGACCGAGCGCAAACTGCGTCCGATCAGGCGCTGGATCTCGACCGTGCGACCGTTCTGCTTGCCGGCGGAAGCCTCCCGGCGTGTGCGTTCGAGCGTGGCGCGCGGCAGCATACCGTATTCGGCGGTAATCCAGCCGCGGGCTTGCCCCTTGAGCCAAGGCGGCAGGCGATCCTCGAGCGTGGCCGTGACCAGAACATGCGTGTCGCCGAACCGCACGAAACACGATCCTTCCGCGAATTTCACGACGCTGCGCTCGAGCGATACGGGCCGCAATTCGTCGGGCTGTCGGCGGCTCGGCCGCATGAGTTTCTCCCTGGCGGGGCGGCCCGCGGCAAGACCGCGAAACTGCTCGGTCCAGTCTTTTAGGGGTGCAAGATGGGACCGACAAGGGCGCTGAACGGGCTGCGAGCGCCGAAGCGCCGATTGCCTCCAACCGTCTCTTGCCGGTACCCTTGATAATGTTCCCGGGGGTTGCAGGAGCCAGTGCAAATAACACGTGTTTGCAGTAAGGCTTTGAAGCAGGATTGGAGTCAGCTTGGCCAGTCACGACCTGCCGCTCGCCTCGAGCCAGTTGAGCCTCGCGCAACTCAACGAGCGCTCGCGCGAAATCTTTCGCCTGATCGTCGAGAGCTATCTCGCGACCGGCGAACCGGTCGGCTCGCGTAACCTGTCGCGCATCCTGCCCATGACCCTGTCGCCGGCTTCGGTGCGCAACGTCATGTCGGATCTGGAACAGCTGGGCCTTGTTTATGCACCGCATACCTCGGCCGGTCGCTTGCCGACCGAGGTCGGGCTGCGGTTTTTTGTCGATGCCCTGATGCAGATCGGCGATCTCTCCGAGCACGACCGCAAGACGATCGAGGCTCAGGTCGCGGGTCTGGGCCAGGCGAAGTCGGTCGAAGCGGTGCTGACCGAGGCTTCCGGCCTTCTTTCAGGGCTCAGCCGCGCCGCCGGCGTCGTGCTCACGGCGAAATCGAACCAGCGGCTCAAGCACATCGAGTTCGTCCGGCTCGAGCCCGAGCGCGCGCTCGTGGTCCTCGTTGCCGAAGACGGCCAGATCGAGAACCGTGTCCTCAATATCGCGGTCGGCCTGCCGACCTCGGCGCTGATCGAGGCGGCCAACTTCCTCAACGCGCGCATTCGCGGCCGCACGCTGTCCGAGGTCAAAGGCGAGATCGAGCAGCGGCTCAAGCAGGGCCAGGCCGAACTCGACGAACTGACGCAGAAGATTGTTGCCGCCGGTCTTGCAAGCTGGTCGGGCGGTGAACGCGACGAGCGCAAGTTGATCGTACGCGGTCAGGCGCATCTGCTCGATGACCTCAAGGTGCTTGCCGATCTGGAACGCGTGCGCTTGTTGTTCGATGATCTCGAGACGCGGCGCGAGGTGGTCGATTTGCTCGGGCGCGCGGAGCAGGCCGACGGTGTGCGCATCTTCATCGGGTCGGAGAACAAGCTGTTCTCGCTTTCCGGCTCGTCCACTATCGTCGCCCCCTACCACGACGCCTCGGGCCAGATTGTCGGCGTGCTCGGCGTCATTGGGCCGACGCGGCTGAATTATGCCCGCATCATCCCTATGGTGGACTATACGGCCAAGATCGTAAGCAAGCTGCTGGCGGGATGATCCGTCCCCGCCGGTTCCGGCAAGAGACTTAACAAGAGACATACGTGCTTGATTTTTGCCCGTTGAACCCTGATATGCCGGGCAGCAACAGATAGGTAAGCAAATGACGGAAAAGACCGCGCGCGCTGAGGACGCAGCGGCCGCTCCGGAGGCGGCCGACCAGTCAACCGCCGAGCCGCAGGCCAATGCAGCGGAGCTTGCCTCCGAGTTAAAGGACCGGCTTTTGCGCACGCTTGCGGAGATGGAGAATCTGCGCAAGCGCACTGAGCGCGAAGTGGCGGATTCGCGCCTTTACAGCATCGCGTCGTTTGCCCGCGACGTGCTTGGCGTGGCTGATAACATGCGCCGCGCCCTCGATGCGGTTTCTCCGGACCTGCGCTCCAGCGCCGAGGCGGGCGTGAAAGCGCTTATCGACGGTGTTGAATTGACCGAACGTGAATTGCAAAAAGCGCTGGAAAAGAACGGCATTCGCCAATTCAGTCCGGGCGGTGAGAAATTCGATCCCAACGTACATCAGGCCATGTTCGAGGTGCCCAATCCATCGGTGCCTGCGGGCAGCGTCGTCGAGGTCGTGCAGCCGGGTTACATGCTCGGCGAACGCGTGCTTCGCCCGGCCATGGTCGGAGTGTCGAAAGGCGGTCCTAAATCCCCGCCGCCTTCGCGGCCCGTCAACGACAATGCTACGGCGGCCGCCAAGGATTCCTGAGAGATACGTTTACCTCAGCTCGACGCTGTCGCGCACCGTGCGCAGGCGCGCAAGCGTGCGCGGCCAGGCGTCGGCCCGCGCGATCCCGACCATTTGCAGATATCCGCCGCCGCCGAAACGCAGCCATTGCACCACCATCACATTGGTGCCGGTGCGCGCGTCTTTGGCCTCCGCCATGGTCTGGTAGCCGGATTGCCCGCTGATGCGCAGCGGCTCCGAGACCGTCACATTGATGTCCCTGATCCCGCCGATCTCGTTGAACGCCGATTTGGCGAAGTTTGCGCGGTTGTCCGGTTCCGGCGACGCGCCCGGCACGGCGGCGATGAGCAAGCGCGCATCTAGGGTCTCGGTGCCCGCTTCCTTGGGAGCATCTTTGTCGTTCGGCCGATCGCTCAGCATGAGCGCGCGGCCCCGGAGAACGTCGTCAACGTGGAACCCGGCAAGGTCGCCGACCAAGAACGGCAGGAGGTCAAGCTCCTCGGCCTCCGGTACCTTCGTGCGGATCGACAGTGTTGCCAGAGCCGCGCGCACCACACGATCCGGATATGCGCTGTTCGGCTCCGGAACTTGGACGGTAACTAGCGCCGTGAGATCGGCCGCCTCGGCAACCAGGAGCCATTTTCTGTACCGCGTCTTGTCAGCGACTTGCCGGCCGGTGAGAAGGAAACCCTTGCCGAAGCTGAGTTGCATCGGCTCGCGTTTTTCCAAGTTGACGCCTTTCTTCCGCAGCGCCTCAACGTCCAAGGTTTTCTCGATCTGGGGATAAGCGGTCGCCGGAAGCACGGTGATGAGGATCGCGGCGTCCTTCTCCGGGTCGACGAAGCCATCAAACTTATCGCTCGCGACCATGCCGGCAGGCGGGACAAGCCCGAGGCGGGAGCCGAGCGGGAAGACCGCGTCTGCTGCCCGCACCGGCGCGGCCAAGATCAAAATCGCCAATAAAGCGGCGAAGCCGCTGGAAGCCCAGACCGAACGAAAGCCGCTAGTGCCCATCATGCAAAGATCTCTACTGGCGACCGGGGCCGGAGCTATTGGGAGCGCTGCGGGTAACCCGGCGCAGAGTTAGATTGATCCGTCCCCCCTCGGGGAGCAAGCGCGATGTGCCCGGATAAATCCGATCGACCCCGTGAAAGGCAAGCCGCGCAGCGCCGCCGAGAACGACCGCGTCGCCGGAACCAAGCCGGATGGACCGGGTAGGCTCGTTGCGCTTTAACCTGCCGACCCGAAACAGGCAGGAATCGCCGAGCGAAACCGAAACCACCGGAGCGTCAAAATCCGCCTCGTCACGGTCCTGATGCAGACCCATTTTTGCGCCCGGGCCGTAGAAATTGATGAGGCAGGCCTGCGGCGGGTCGGGGTATCGAGCAAGCTCGTGCCACGTGGTCAGCAGCGCCGCCGGAATCGGCGGCCATGGCCGCCCGGTGTCGGGATGCATGGGCTGATAACGGTACCCGCTCTCGTCCGATACCCAGCCGAGCGGACCGCAATTCGACATGCGGACCGTAAAGGCTCGTCCCGACTTCGGCATCCGCGGCACGAATAGCGGCGCGTCGGCAAGGATGCCGCGCACCGCCGCGAGGAGCCCCGCCTGCCCGTCGCGGTCGAGGTATCCGGGGGACAAGCGCAGGCCCCCGAGGCCCAACGAAAAGCTCATGCGCGCCCCTTCGCTCTGTTGTCAGCACGGGCAGCCGATTGCGATGCGGTCGCGCGGGCAATCCTGTCTTGCGGCCCGATGACGCTCTCCTATATGAGCCAAGGCAAATCGCACGGAAATAAGCCGGAGCGATTGCTTAGAGAAGTTCATGGGGGTCGGACACAGGGCGCCTTTCGGGCCTGCCCGACCTGCCGAAAAAGAGAGGATTAACACCATGGCCAAGGTCATCGGCATCGATCTCGGGACCACGAATTCCTGCGTGGCCGTGATGGAAGGCAAGACGCCGAAAGTTATCGAGAACGCGGAGGGAATGCGTACGACGCCATCCATCGTCGCCTTTACCGATGAAGGCGAGCGGCTTGTCGGCCAGCCGGCCAAGCGCCAGGCGGTCACCAATCCCGAGCGCACCATTTTCGCCGTCAAGCGCCTCATCGGCCGCCGATACGACGACCCGATGGTGGAGAAGGACAAGAAACTCGTTCCCTACAAAATTACGCGCGCTTCGAATGGCGACGCCTGGGTGGAGATCGAGGGCAAGACCTACTCGCCGTCGCAGATTTCCGCATTCATCCTGCAGAAAATGAAGGAGACTGCGGAAGCCTATCTCGGCTCCAAGGTGGAGCAGGCCGTCATCACCGTTCCCGCCTATTTCAACGACGCGCAGCGGCAAGCCACGAAGGACGCCGGCAAGATCGCGGGTCTTGAGGTTTTGCGCATCATCAACGAGCCGACAGCGGCTGCACTCGCCTACGGGCTCGACAAGAGTAAGGCGGGCACGATCGCGGTCTACGACCTCGGCGGCGGCACGTTCGATATTTCCATTCTTGAAATCGGCGACGGCGTGTTCGAGGTGAAGTCGACGAACGGCGACACCTTCCTCGGCGGTGAAGATTTCGACATGCGGCTTGTCAACTATCTGGCCGACGAATTCCAGAAGGAGCAGGGCATCGATCTGCGCCGCGACAAGCTGGCGTTGCAGCGGCTCAAGGAGTCGGCGGAAAAGGCGAAGATCGAACTCTCGTCCACGACACAGACCGAAATCAACCTGCCGTTCATCACGGCGGATGCGTCCGGACCGAAGCATCTGACGATGAAACTCACCCGCGCCAAGTTCGAGGCGCTGGTTGACGATCTGGTGCAGAAGACGATGGAACCGTGCCGGCAGGCGCTCAAGGATGCCGGGCTGTCCGCGGCCGAGATCAACGAGGTTGTTCTCGTCGGCGGCATGACCCGCATGCCCAAGGTCCAGGAAGTGGTGAAGCAATTGTTCGGCAAAGAGCCGCATAAGGGCGTCAACCCGGACGAGGTGGTGGCAGTCGGCGCGGCCATTCAGGCCGGCGTGCTGCAGGGCGACGTCAAGGACGTGCTGCTCCTCGATGTCACGCCGCTCTCGCTCGGCATCGAGACGCTCGGCGGCGTGTTCACCCGCCTGATCGACCGCAACACCACGATCCCGACCAAGAAGAGCCAGGTGTTCTCCACGGCAGAAGACGGCCAGACCGCGGTGACGATCCGCGTGTTCCAGGGCGAACGCGAAATGGCGGCCGACAACAAGATACTCGGTCAGTTCGATCTGATCGGCATTCCGGCCGCGCCGCGCGGCGTGCCGCAGATCGAGGTGACGTTCGACATCGACGCCAATGGCATCGTCAACGTGTCGGCGAAGGACAAGGGTACCGGCAAGGAGCAGCAGATCCGCATCCAGGCTTCGGGCGGTCTTTCCGAGGCCGACATCCAGAAGATGGTCAAGGACGCTGAGTCCCACGCCGAGGAAGACAAGAAGCGCAAGGCGCAAGTCGAGGCGAAGAACCACGCCGAGGCGCTTGTGCACTCGACCGAGAAGACGGTTGCCGAGCATGGCTCGAAAGTCAGTGAGGCCGACCGGCGCGCGATCGAGAACGCTATCGCCGATCTCAAGGAGGCCTTGAAGGGCGACGATGCGGATACGATCACGGCCAAGACCAACGCTCTCGCGCAAGCGTCCATGAAGCTTGGCGAGGCGATGTATAAGCAGTCGGCCGAGCAGCCTGCCGGCAGCGCCGACGGAGCCGAGGGCAAGAAGGACGACGTGGTCGACGCCGAGTTCACCGAAGTCGACGACGACAAGAAGAACAAAAAGTCGGCTTAATCGGCGAGGCGCCTGATGCCGCTGCCAAGTATCAAACATGCACCCCCGACGGTCAATCGAGGGTGCATTTTTTTGACCTACGGCGCGCTGACGTGGAATGATTGTCCGTCATCGGGTGGGGAATGATGGCCAAACGCTGCTTCTACGAAGTCCTTTCGGTCGAGCGCAACGCGACCGACGGCGACATCAAGTCGGCCTTTCGCAAACAGGCGATGCAGTGGCATCCTGATCGCAATCCGGGCGACAACGATGCCGAGCATCGTTTCAAGGAGGTCAATGAGGCCTACGAGATTCTCAAGGACCCCGACAAACGCGCGGCCTACGACCGATTCGGGCACGCCGCCTTCGAGCACGGCGGCGGCAGGGGCACGGCGCACGGCTTCAACGCCGATTTCGCCACGACCTTCTCCGATATTTTCGACGATCTTTTCGGCATGGGCGGCCGCCGCGGCCGTGGCTCGGGGCGCGAGCGTGGCGCCGACTTGCGCTACAATATGGAAATTTCCCTGGTTGAAGCTTTTGCCGGCAAGGCGGCGCAGATTCGCATCCCGACATCCGTTACCTGCGAAGCCTGCTCCGGCACCGGCGCCAAGCTCGGCACCAAGCCAAAGGCCTGCCCGATGTGCGGTGGTCAGGGAAAGGTGCGTCATGCCCAGGGCTTCTTCACGCTCGAACGCACCTGCCCGAGCTGCCAAGGTCGCGGCCAGGTGATCGAGAGCCCGTGCGAGTCGTGCACGGGCTCCGGACGCGTCATGCGCGAGCGGACCTTGTCGGTGAATATTCCCGCGGGCGTGGAAGACGGCACGCGCATCCGTCTAGCGGGCGAAGGCGAAGCGGGCGTGCGCGGCGGGCCTCCCGGCGACCTCTACATTTTCCTGTCGATCGGGGCGCACCCGTTTTTCCAGCGTGAGGGCGCCGACTTGCATTGCCGGGTCCCGATATCCCTGGTAACGGCCGCGCTGGGCGGCGAGTTTGAGGTGCCGACGATCGATGGCGGCAACACGCGCGTGAAGGTTCCCGAGGGCATGCAGACAGGGCGGCGCTTCCGCCTCCAGGGCAAGGGTATGCCGGTGCTGCGCTCGCGGCAGAGCGGCGATATGTATGTTCAGGTCGTCGTCGAGACGCCGCAGAAACTCACCAAGAAGCAGCGCGAACTTTTGGCCGAATTCGACCGTTTGTCGTCCACGGAAACGCAGCCGGAGTCGTCCGGATTCTTTGGCAAGGTCAAGGAGTTCCTCGACGGCTTGGGCACCGGCCGCGCCAATTCCGCGTGAGCATTCGGTCGGGTTCTGGTCGGCCAGTGGCTGGTCTTTAGGCATTGAATGTTCTAGAAAGGCGGCGTTTTTCGTCGCATGTGATTGCCATGCCGCTTACGGCCTTGCGTACATTCGAACAGAGGATCGAGCGGCAGTTGCGGCTCCTCGAACTGAAAAAGACTATTTTTGAGCGCAATATAGGGCGCCAAATTCGCCTGTTCGAGCGCAAGCGCGACGGTCTCGGCAAGAAAATCGAAGGGCAGATCCGGCAGTTCGAGCGCAAGCGCGGCATTCGGCTCGACGACGAAGTGCGCTTCCTCCGCTCCTGGATCGAGCGACCGCTGACGATCGGCGCGGTGACGCCATCGGGCAAGATGCTCGCGCGCACCATGGCGCGGTACGTGGACCCTCACAGCGACGGACCGGTCGTCGAACTGGGGCCGGGAACCGGGCCGGTTACCGAAGCCCTAGTTCAGGCCGGCGTCGCGCCCTCGCGGCTCGTCCTCGTCGAATTCAATCCGACGTTCTGCCGCATCCTGCGCTCGCGCTATCCCGACGCCACCCTGGTGCAGGGCGATGCGTACAGCATGCGCCGGCTGCTCGAAACGCTGCTGCTGCAACCGGCGGCCGCGGTGGTTTCCGGTTTACCGCTCGTGACCAAGCCGATCAGGATGCGGTTGCGGCTCATTCGCGACGCTTTCGACCTGATGCTGCCCGGTGCACCGTTCGTGCAATTTACTTACTCGGTGGCGTCGCCTCTGCCGCGGCGGCTGGGCGGTTTCTCGGTAGAGGCCTCCGAGCGCATCTGGATGAATATCCCTCCCGCCCGCGTTTGGGTCTATCGGAAAATCTGACGTCGCCGCTGATGCTGACGCCGAAAATCCTCGTGCTCGCTGGCTCCTTCCGCGCGGGTTCGTACAATACGCGACTCGCGGCGCTCGTCTGCAAGGAACTCGCGTTGGCCGAGGCCGACGTATCGCGCATTTCGCTCGCCGACTATCCCTTGCCTCTTCTCGATGCCGATGTTCTCGCCGATGCGGGTCCGCCCGACAACGCGTTCAAGCTCAAGCGGATGCTCACCGCGCATCAGGGCGTATTTATCGGCAGCCCCGAATACAGCGCTTCCGTCACGCCGCTCCTGAAGAACGCGATCGACTGGATCTCCCGCGTGCGCGAGCGCAACGAATCAAATTATGCCGCCTTCAAAGGCCGCGTGTTCGCGCTGGGCGCAGCGGCCAACGGAGCAGCCGGCGGCGTGCGCGGGCTTATGGCGCTGCGGCAAATCCTAGAGTTGGGTTGCGGCGCGCTGGTGATACCCGAGCAGATCAATGTCGGTCGCGCGGATCAGGCGTTTGACGATATGGATAATCTCAAGGACGAAGCGCCGGCGGCGGCGCTAAAAGCCATGGTGCGTCGGCTCGTCGAGTTGGCGAGCGCGATGCCGCGGACCGATGGATGAGCGGACACGCATGACGGTCGAGCCGCGCTCGCGCCTGATCGTTGCGCTCGATCTGTCGTCGGTCGAGGCGGCGGAAGCTATGGTAAAGCGGCTTGGCGATGCGGTTTCCTTCTACAAGATCGGCTACCAACTCGGGTTCGCCGGCGGACTTGGCTTGGCAGAAAAGCTGACCGACGCCGGCAAAAGGGTATTCCTCGATCTCAAGCTGCACGACATCGGCAACACGGTGACGCTGGGCGTGAAAAGCGTCGCCCGGCTCGGAGCGACCTTCCTCACCGTGCACGCCTATCCGCAGACGATGGCGGCCGCCGTCGCGGCACGGGAGGGCTCGTTGCGGGTTCTCGCCGTCACCGTGCTCACGTCCTATGGCGATCGTGATCTTAAGGAAGCGGGCTACGATACGACCGTGAAGAAGCTGGTCGCCCGGCGCGCGGAGCAGGCGCGCGTTCTCGGCGTCGACGGGTTGGTGTGCTCGCCGGAGGAGGCGGCAAATGTGCGCGCGATCGTCGGCGCGGGCATGGTCTTGGTCACACCCGGCATCCGTCCGGCCGGCGCGACGGCCGGTGACCAGAAGCGCATCATGACGCCGGCCGCCGCCGTCGCCACGGGCGCCGATTACCTCGTCGTCGGCCGGCCGATCATCGCCGCCGCTGATCCCCTGGCGGCAGCGCAAGCAGTCGTCGACGAGATCGCGCAAGAAGCAACAAAGGAGAAATGAGATGGCCAAGGGTTACTGGATCGGACGCGTCGACGTGCATAACGAGGAAGCTTACAAGCCCTATGCGGCCGCCAACCCCGCCATCTTCCGCAAATATGGCGGCCGTTTCGTGGTGCGCGCGGGCAAATACGAATGCACCGAAGGCACGAGCAGAGCACGCAACGTGGTGATCGAGTTTCCCGACTATGCGGCGGCCCTCGCCTGCTATCGCTCGCCGGAATACCAGGCCAATATCAAAGTGCGGCAGCCGCATTCGATCGTCGATATGATCATAGTCGAAGGCTATGACGGTCCGCAGCCCTAGCTCAAAAAGCTTCGCGTTGCCGGCCTTCAACTGCCCCGCTATACCCGCGCGGAGCGGAGACAGGGCCGATGGCTGCTGGAAATTCTGACATGCGGCTCGTCATCGCCGGCGCCGGCGGGCGTATGGGGCGCACGCTCATCCATGCCATTGCGGCAACCAAGGGCGTCACGCTGGCCGGAGCGGTCGAGGCCGCGGGCTCTGCCGTGATCGGCCGCGACTCGGGCGAGCTTGCGGGACTCGGGCCGAACGGCGTCAAGGTTGCAAGCGACATCGCCCCGCTCCTGAAGGGAGCAGACGGCCTGATCGAATTTTCCGTTGCGGCGGCGACGCTGAGCTTGGCGGAGCTCACGGCGGCCGCCGGCATCGTGCATGTCATCGGCACCACCGGCCATTCGCCGGAACAAGAAGCGGCGATTGCCAAAACCGCGAGCCGCGCGCCGATTGTCAAATCCGGCAACATGAGTCTCGGCGTCAATCTCCTTGCCGCTTTGGTCAAGCGCGTGGCGCAAACGCTCGATGAGAATTACGACATCGAAATCCTGGAAATGCACCATAACAAGAAGATCGACGCGCCGTCGGGCACCGCGCTCATGCTCGGACGCGCCGCCGCGGCCGGCCGCGGCATCAATCTCGCGGTGCATTCGGTGCGTGCACGCGACGGCATGATCGGCGCGCGGCGCGCGGTGGATATCGGCTTTGCGTCGTTGCGCGGCGGCACTGTGGTCGGCGACCACTCGGTAATCTTCGCCGGCCCTGCCGAGCGTATCGAGCTCACGCACCGCGCCGAGGATCGGATGATCTTTGCCCGTGGCGCGCTGCATGCGGCCCTGTGGGCGCGCGGAAAAAATCCCGGGCTCTATTCGATGGTAGATGTGCTGGGGCTGGCCGACATTTGAAGCCGTCAGCCGCAGACTTGACCCGCGGGTCCATGCTGAACCGCCGAGTATACGGCGCGGCCGCATGGATTGCCGGATCATAGGTGAGCGAATCGACCGTTCTTGGAACGACTAAGTCGGCAATGACGAAAGGAAGAGGACATAGAATGAGCGAACGGCTTCTCGTGCTGGTGCGTCACGGCCAGAGCGAGTGGAATCTGAAAAATCTCTTTACCGGCTGGCGCGACGTCGGTCTCACGGAGAACGGCATCAGGGAGGCGCATGCGGCGGGCCGCAAGTTGAAAGCGTTGGGGTTGCGCTTCGACGTTGCGTTTACCTCGGCGCTGGTCCGCGCCCAGCATACGCTCGACCTCGTGCTCGACGAGATGGGGCAAAAAAATATTCTGGTGTTCAAGGATGAGGCGCTCAATGAGCGCGACTATGGCGATCTCGTCGGTCTAAATAAGGACGACGCCCGGGCCAAGTGGGGGGAAGACCAGGTGCACATCTGGCGGCGCTCCTACGACGTAGCGCCGCCCGGCGGCGAGAGTTTGAAGGATACCGCGGCGCGCGTGCTGCCTTATTACATCCAGGAGATTCTGCCGCGCGTGCTGCGCGGCGATAACGTCATCGTCGCCGCCCACGGCAATTCGCTGCGCGCCCTCGTCATGGTGCTTGAGCGCCTCTCGCCGAAGGACATTGTCGCGCGCGAAATCGCTACCGGCGTTCCGCTGATCTACCGGCTCAACGCCGATTCGACGGTGGCGGGGAAGAAGGTTTTGGCGGCGTGATGCCGCTTCGTCATTGCCGGGCTTGACCCGGCAACCCACGGGGCGGCGCCGCGCAGGCGGCGATTCAGTATGGACCCCCCGGTCAAGCCCGGGGTGACGAATGAGAGGGCGTGTCTAATCCGCCTGACCGGCTACGCCGCGGCGCCGGTCTGGCCCGCTTCCCAGCCAAGCATGGCGCGCTTGCGGGTGATGCCCCAGTGATAGCCGGTCAGGTCGCCGCCCTTGCCGATGACGCGGTGGCACGGCACGACGAATGCGATCGGGTTCTTGCCGACAGCGGCGCCGACCGCACGAGCGGCGGCGGGCGTGCAGACCTTGCCGGCGATCCCGGAATAGGTCGTGACGCGGCCCATCGGAATTTTCAGGAGCGCCTCCCAGACCCGCACTTCCCAGTCGGTGCCGATAAGGACGACGCGGAGCGGCTGGTCTTGCCGCCACTGCGACGGCTCGAAGATGCGCCGTGCGATCGGCGCGGTGCGTGCAGTGTCCGCAACGTAGCCGGCCTTCGGCCAACGGCGCTTCATGTCGGCAAGCGCCGCTTCCTCCTCGCCGGGATCGGCGAAGGCCAGGCCCGCAAGTCCGCGCTCGGTCGCCATGATGAGCGCTTTGCCAAAGGGCGACGGATGCAAGCCGAACTTCACCATCAGGCCTTCGCCGCCGGACTTCCATTCGCCCGGCGACATGGCTTCGTGGGTGACAAATAAATCATGCAGCCGGCCGGGGCCGGAGAGACCAACCTCATAGCTGGCGTCGAGCACGCTCGCCGAATCGCGCAGCAATCGCCGCGCGCCGTCGAGCGTGAGCGCCTGCAGGAAAGCCTTTGGCGTCAGCCCCGCCCAGCGGCGGAACAGGTGGTACAGTTCGGTCGGGGTAACGCCAGCGGCTTCCGCGATCGCGTCGATCGCGGGCTGTTCGCGCCAGTGGCTGCGAATATGCCCGATCGCACGGCGCACCACGTCGTAATCGGCCGCGGCAGCGTCGAGGGGCGTCGGTTCCGGGATACGGTCGGGCGACAGCATGGGTGCCTCCATCATCTGCTCCCATCTAGTCTCGCAAGGCCCCGGCAATCCACCCGATTTCTGACCCCGTCCGTCATTCCGGCCGAGCCGCCAACGGGTCCGGCCCAAAGTGGCCGGCCCGAAGATAAGCTTTGGCGGCGAGGGCCGGAATCCATAACCGCGGATTGTGAATATGGATTCCAGGCTCGCGGGCACGAGCCGGCGCCCCGGAATGACGCGGTAAAGAATAAATCAATTCATCACCGTCCGGGTCGGTCCGCGCTTGGCCTCGCCGATCGCGGCGGCAAGGGCTTTCGCGAAGCTCGCCTTTTCGTCCGGCCCGAGACAGGCGGCGATCGGCAGCCGCCGCCCGCGCGAGACCAGAAACAACCGCTCGATGCCGAATTCTTCATGCACGACACGATCGAGCTGCACCCACACCGGGTTGAGCGTCCATTCGCGCACCCTGCCTTGATGGCTTACCTTGCGCAGCGTTAGTTCCGAGGCGCTGACGGTTACTTCTTCATAGGCCCGTGCCGCGCGGAAATTGGCGCGAAAGGCCCAGTAGATGAGAAGGACGTCCAGTCCCAGGAAACCGAATACCGGCCAGGCGCCGAGCAAGAGGAAGACCATGCCGGACGCGAAGCTCACCGCGCCGATGCAAAGCATGAGGATGAAGAAACCGGCGGAGCCGAGCGAGCGGTGCGGCGTGATCGTGGCCGCAAAGATTTTGGGCTCGGCGAGCGCAGCGTTGTCGCTGCGTCTGTTGTCGTCATTCATGGCGCGCACTATACGGGAAAGATGGCGCGCAAAACCACCCAGAAGACCACTCGACAAAGACTGGACACCGCCGGCAATCGTCAGGCGGCGAGCGTCACGGGCCGCAATGCGCAGGCCAAACCCAAGGCCCAGATCGAGGCCGACACCAAAGCCGCCCACGGCGAACTGTCGCAATGGACAAAAGCCGAAGTCGATGAAGCGTTCCGCCGCTTTGCTGCGGCCAATCCCGCGCCGCGCGGCGAGTTGCAGCATCTCAATCCGTTTACGCTGCTTGTCGCCGTCGTCCTGTCGGCGCAGGCGACCGATGCCGGCGTCAACAAGGCGACGCCGGCTCTGTTCAAGCTCGCGGATACGCCGGAAAAGATGGTCAAGCTCGGCGAAGCGCGCGTGCGCAACCTGATCAAGACCATCGGTCTTTACCGCACCAAGGCGAAAAACGTGATCGCGCTGTCGCGCGCGCTGGTCGCCGAGCAGGACGGCAAGGTTCCGCACAATCGCGCGGCGCTCGAGGCCTTGCCCGGCGTCGGGAGGAAGACCGCGAATGTTGTGCTCAACATCGCCTTCGGCGAGCCGACCATTGCGGTCGACACCCACATTTTTCGCGTCGGCAACCGCACGGGGCTGGCCGTCGGCAAGACGCCGTTCGACGTCGAGACGAAGCTGATGGAAGTTGTGCCCGAGCGTTACCGCCTGCACGCCCACCATTGGCTCATCCTCCACGGCCGCTATGTCTGCGTCGCGCGCCGGCCGCTGTGCGAAAAATGTCTGATCGCCGACCTGTGCAAATGGCCGGGAAAAATGACCAACGTTCCCTCCCCCCTTGTGGGGGAGGGTTAGGGAGGGGGTAGCGAGGCGTTAAGCCGACGCCCAGAACCCCTATAGCCCCTCCCCAACAAGCGTGCGCGCGGGCGCGCGCGTGGCCTAGGTGGGGGAGGGGAACAAGCCGCAGCGAATGCGGCGACCGAAGCGAGGAGTTGTGATGCGGAAGCATATTTGGCTGTTCGGCTTGCTGTTGTGCGCCGGCTGTGTGGCCGCGCCGGCGAAGGCGGCCGATGAACCGGACCTGATCTTCAAGCGTTCGACGGTGTTCAAGTTCTTGACGCCGAACGACAAGCTCGCGACTTATGGCATTGACGATCCCGACATCGAGGGCGTGGCCTGCCACTTCACCGTTCCCGAGCGCGGCGGCGTGAAGGGCTGGCTCGGCGTCGCCGAAGAGGTCTCGGACATTTCGCTCGCGTGCCGGCAGATCGGCCCAATCCGCTTCAAGGACAAGTTCGCGCAGGGCGAGGACATCTTCCGCAAGCGCCGCTCGCTGTTCTTCAAGAAGATGCAGATCGTGCGCGGCTGCGACGCCAAACGCAACGTGCTCGTTTACATGGTCTATTCCGACAAACTCATCGAAGGCTCGCCGAAGAATTCGACCTCGTCAGTGCCGATCATGCCGTGGGGGCAGAACGATCAGATCCAAAGGTGCGAGGATTTCATCGAGAAATAGCCGGGCCAAGTCAGTAGGACGGGTGCAGCGGACGCGGGCTCCGCGAAACCCATCGTTGATGCGGCGTGATTGTTTGATGGGTTTCGCAACTGCTCAGCCCATACTTGTCGATGGCTGAATCAGCTCTGAATCAAGCGGCCGGTTGCAATGCTCATCGCTGCATTGAGCCAAAGCCATTCGCGGCCGGATGGTTGCTTTTTGTCATCGTTGCGAAGGATTGCCAGCAATTCCCGATAGCGCAAAGAGTGGGCCTGATGTTTCCGCGCCCATTCCATGAACGCCTCATCGGCATCGCGCTGCATGACTTTTGCAATTATGTCGAGCCACTCTCGTGCGACGCCGAGTCCGGTGGCGGATGTTGGCTGTTCCCCTTTCGCAATCGCCTCTCGCGCCTTTGCCGGGATATCGTTCGCGGCCTCGGCATAGGCAGAAGCGTCGATTTCGTCGCTGATGGAGGTCTCGTCCGTGATCATCGTGATGATCTCGTTCCAGGCATCGATCTGTTCAGGCGTAGGCTCGTCCGGAAGTAGTCATCGGCAACCGAGAGGTAGCAATCGATCGCCGCCGGCGTGGTGCCCCCATGCCTTGGCCCGATCGTGGTTGGCTCAATCTCTCCAACTTTTCGGTTGGCAAGCCACTTGAGCTGGCCGCGCTCGACGTCGACCGCGGTGACCACGAATGCGGTTTCGTTGGCATGAGCCTATCGAAGCACACATGCTTGGGCAATGTCGTCAGGAACTGTTTCGTATCGTACAGGGCAGTGCCGACCGAAGCGGCGGTCACTGCCTTGAGGGCGATCCGGCGGCCCGTCTTTTCCTCCGCGTCCATCGCGTCAAACGTGCCGAGAATAATGCCGTATTCGTAGGCGCTGAGCGCACCGCCGCCCTGCAGAACCAAGGCAATTTCCCCGCGCTGTGCGGATGGTTCGTTCGCTCCACCGATCACGTCGTAATCCTCCGGTTCCAACAAATCCCCAGCGTTATCCCCACTGCATTGCAGCAGCATGTCCACGGACGCTTTTGCTTGCATCGCGCCGCTTCTGCGGTATCTTAACTTTCAGATCGATCGCGTTTGGCTCCGCCAGATGAGAGAGATCGCCAGGGTCAGATTGGTCTGGTGTTGAAGCCGCTACCGGCGTGACACTGCAAACCGATTTGATCATGGTCCCAGCCGCGGTAGCAGCGCTGAGAACGTGACGGGCGGGCTTGCGCAAGCTCGCTCGTCATGATTCGTTTTTCCCTATTTGCTGTTCGCCGCCATATCATTTCTGCAACTTCCCCATAGTCTCCTACCGGAAGCCGTAGACCGTCCGGGTGCCCGCAAGCGCCACGAGTTTTACCTCGCGCGTCTGCCCGGGCTCGAAGCGAACGGCGGCGCGGGAATATCGAGGCACATGCCGCGGACTTTCTTGCGGTCGAATTTCAGCGCCGGATTGGTTTCAAAAAAAAGATAGTCCGAGCCGAACTGGATCGTGGCCGGTCGCCGCTGTTCGCCACCGAGAGCGTCACGCCCTTGCGGCCCTTGTTGAGCTCGATCTCGCCGTCCTTGATGAAAAGCTCGCGGGGAATCATCTGTGCCTCGCCAAAACTCTCTCCCACAAGGCGAGGGAACGTTCGTCATCTAATCGGCTCGTTCACCGTGACGAACTTGGGGTCGTCCGGGAAGGTGGCCTCGGCAACAGCGATGCGGCCGATCGCGCGATTGGCGAAGATTTCATCGTGTGCCGGCGTGCTCGCAAACAAGATTTCAGCTCCGCCGCGACGACGATAGCCCATCGAGATCAAATCGCCATCGCTCGCCGCAGCGCCTCCTCATCGAGGTTCTCGCGATCGCAGGTATAGACAACGGCGCCGCGCTCCATGACCGCGAAATGGTCGCCGAGTTCGCGCGCAAAGTCGAGATATTGCTCGACCAGCACGATTGCGATCTTGCCGAGCGAGCGCAGATAGGTGATGGCGCGGCCGATATCCTTGATGATCGAAGGCTGAATGCCCTCGGTCGGTTCGTCGAGGAGAAGCAGCCGCGGCCGCATCACCAGCGCCCGCCCGATGGCGAGTTGCTGCTGCTGTCCGCCTGAAAGGTCACCGCCGCGCCGGCGCAGCATGTCCTTAAGCACCGGGAACAGCTTGAACACGTCATCGGGAACGCTGCATTCGCTGCGCTTGAGCGGCGCAAAACCGGTCCGCAGGTTTTCCTCCACCGTCAGCAGCGGAAAGATTTCGCGCCCCTGCGGCACGTAAGAGATTCCGCGCCGCGCGCGATCCGGCGGCCGCAGCGACGTAATGTCCTCGCCCTCCCAGGTGATCGTGCCGCTGCTCACCGAATGCTGACCGGCGAGCGCGTCGAGCAGGCTCGTTTTGCCGACCCCGTTTCTGCCAAGCACGCACGTGACTTTGCCTGGCTCGGCCTTGAGCGAAACGGCACGCAGCGTCTGTGCCGCGCCGTAATGCAGATCGATGGCATTGACGTCGAGCATCAGGATCTTCCTTGACGTATGACCTTTTCCGAAAGTCGCTGTCGGCTTTTCCGGCGCATGCGCTATCGTCCCAGATAAACTTCGACCACACGATCGTTGGTCGAAACCTGATCGATCGTGCCCTCGGCGAGCACCGAACCTTCGTGCAGGCAGGTAACTTTCACGCCAAGTTCGCGCACGAAGGCCATGTCGTGTTCGACGACGACGACCGTGCGATCGCGGTTGATCTCCTTGAGCAGTACTGCGGTCTGCTGGGTTTCCACGTCGGTCATGCCGGCGACGGGCTCGTCGACCAAGAGGAGCTTCGGCCCCTGCGCCAAAAGCATACCGATTTCCAGCCATTGCCTTTGCCCGTGCGACAGGCTGCCGGCGAGGCGGTCGCGCACGGAAGTCAGGCGGATGGTTTCCAGCAGTTCATCGATGCGGCGGCGCTCGTTCGGGCCTTCCCGCCATAACAGCGCGGCCCGCGCCCGTCGGTCCGATTTGAGTGCGAGTTCAATGTTGTCGTTGACAGTCTGGCTCTGGAATACCGTAGGCTTCTGGAACTTCCGGCCGATGCCGAGCTCGGCGATCTCGGCCTCGTCGAGCCGCGTGAGGTCGTAAGAACCGTCGAACATCACGTCGCCGAGATCCGGCCGCGTCTTGCCCGTGACCACGTCCATCATCGTGGTCTTGCCGGCGCCGTTCGGGCCGATGATCGCGCGCATCTCGCCCGGCTCGATCGCGAAGGAAAGATTGTTTAGCGCCTTGAAGCCGTCGAAAGAGACGGTGACGCCATTGAGGTAGAGAAGTGACGATGTCAGCGCTTCCATGGTCTATTCCGCGGGCAACGGCTCCCTCACGCCATCCTCGGCGGCGGCGGATGCGCGGTCGCGGCGCAGTGCCGTCCAATGCCGCAGCGTGCCGATGATGCCGCGCGGCAACAGCAGCGTCACGGCGATGAACAGCGCGCCCAGCATGAACAGCCAATAAGGCGCAAGGAAACCCGAAGTGAAAAACGTCTTCGCGTAGTTGACCAGCACCGCCCCGACCACCGCGCCCGTGAGCGTGCCGCGGCCTCCGACCGCGACCCAGATCACCGCTTCGATGGAATTGCCGGGAGCGAATTCGCTCGGATTGATGATGCCGACCTGCGGCACGTAGAGAGCGCCGGCGACACCGGCCATGCAAGCCGACAGCGTGAAGACGAAAAGCTTGTAGGATTCTACCCGGTAGCCGAGGAATCGCGCGCGCGATTCGGCGTCACGGATAGCGATCAGCACCTTGCCGAATTTCGTGGTGATAAGCGCTTTACAAAGAACGAAAGCAATCATCAGCGCGACGCAGGTGATCGAGAACAAGGCGTTGCGCGTCGTTTCCGCCTGCACGTTGAAGCCGAGAATGTCCTTGAAATCGGTCAGCCCATTGTTGCCGCCGAACCCAAAATTGTTGCGGAAGAAACCGAGCATGAGCGCGAATGTCAGCGCTTGGGTAATGATCGACAGATAAACGCCGGTGACGCGGCTTCTAAACGCGAACCAGCCGAAGACAAAAGCTAGGACGCCAGGCACCAGCACCACCATGAACGCGGCGTAGGCGAAGTATTGGAATCCGTACCAGTAGAGCGGCAGTTCCTTCCAGTTCAGGAACACCATGAAATCCGGCAGGATCGGATCAGCGTAGACGCCGCGGGTGCCGATCTGGCGCATGAGGTACATGCCCATGGCGTATCCGCCGAGCGCGAAGAAGGCGCCGTGCCCAAGCGAAAGAATGCCGCAGAAGCCCCAGATCAGGTCGATCGAGAGTGCAAGCAGCGCATAACAGGCGTATTTGCCGAACAGCGCCACGAGATAGGTCGGCACGTGGAGAGCGGACGATTCCGGCAGCGCCAGATTGAGCGCCGGCACCGCGACGGCGATTGCGGCAATGACGATCAGGAACAACGTCGCGCCGCGATCGATCGAGCGGATGAGAATGTGCGCGGTCATGCTTCGATCGCCCTGCCCTTAAGGGCGAACATACCGCGAGGCCGCTTTTGTATGAACAGAATGATGAGCACGAGAATGGCGATCTTACCGAGAACGGCGCCGGCAAAGGGTTCGAGAAACTTGTTGGCCATACCGAGCACGAACGAGCCGACCAGCGTGCCCCAAAGGTTACCGACGCCGCCGAACACCACGACCATGAAGCTGTCGATGATGTAGCCTTGGCCGAGATTGGGGCTGACATTGTCGATCTGCGACAGCGCCACGCCGGCCATGCCGGCGATGCCGGACCCAAGCCCGAAAGTCAGCGCATCCACGCGGCTGGTGCGGATGCCCATGGACGCGGCCATCGGGCGATTTTGGGTAACGGCGCGCATCTCGAGGCCGAAGCGCGTGAAGCGCAGAAGCCCCAGCAGCGCGATGAAGACGGCGAGCGCGAAGCAAATGATCCACAACCGATTGTAGGTAATGGTGATGCCGCCCAAGTCGAAAGCGCCGCTCATCCATGATGGATTGCCGACGTCACGATTGTTCGGCCCGAACGTCGTGCGGACTGCTTGTTGGAGGATCAATGAAAGACCCCAGGTGGCGAGCAGCGTTTCCAGCGGCCTCCCGTAGAGAAAGCGGATAATCGTGCGCTCGATGACGATGCCGATGCAGCCGGCGACCAGGAAAGACAGTGGAATGGCGATGGCCAGCGAATAGTCGAACAGCGCGGGATTTCGCGCGCGGATCACCTCCTGCACGACGAAAGTGACGTAGGCGCCGATCATGACCATTTCGCCGTGCGCCATGTTAATGACGCCCATCACGCCGAAGGTGATGGCGAGGCCGATGGCGGCAAGGAGCAGCACCGAGCCGAGGGAAATTCCATACCAGGCATTCTGCACCGCCTCCCAGAGCGCGAGACGATTCTTGATTGCGGCGATGGCGGTGGCCGCGCTTTTCATCACCGGCGCGGAGGTGTCCGGAGGCAGGCTGGACAGAACCCCCAGAGCGTCCTGGTCGGCGCGCTGACGAATAATGTCTACGGCAGCGAGCTTTTCCTCATCGCTGGCCTTGTCGCCGGATAGGATGATTGCGGCGCGTGCCTCCGTCATCACACGCTTGACGCCTGGGTCCTGCTCCCTGGCAATGGCGATCTTGAGAGTCGGGAGCGCGCTGACCCGGCGCGACTTGAACACGGCCTGCGCGGCGTCATAGCGCGCGTTGGGATTGCTGGCGAGCAGCGTGAGCCCGCCGACTGCGGCTTCGAGTGCGCCCCGCAGTCGGTTGTTGAGGCGGACAATGTCGACATCGGCGGGCGCCGCGCCGTCGATCGGCGCTCCGGTAGCGGCATCGGTCAGCTTGCCGGAATCGTCTTTAACGTAGACCGCTTTGCGTTCGGCGCTGAACATCAGCCTGCCGTCCTGCAGTGCGCGAATGATGGTCTCAGCGCGCGGATCGCCGCTGGCCGCAACGTCATTGATGCCGGTACTGGTCTCGCTGAAATCGTCGGCGGTGAAATGAGCGAGCGCTTCGTCGAGGCTCGCGGCGTGCGCGGTCGCGCAGCCGAGCGCGTAGCTCAATGCCAATAGCAAAGCGACGAGGCAAGCTCGCCAAGAACGCATCGCAAGGTTCCCGGCCTTGATGGTGCGGGAAGGCGATACGCTGCCTTCCCGCAAGGTCACTATAGCAGCGTCGTCCTCTATGACGCGCCGCCGCACTTCTTCGTTACGGTGTTGTAGTTGCCGCACTTGAGCGTAACCCAATCTCCAATGAGATCTTTCGATCCGGGCAGGTAAGCGGACCATGCGGCGCCGGGCACTAGCCCCTTGGTCTTCCACACCACGTCGAACTGGCCGTCGGGGCGAATTTCGCCGATGAAGACCGGCTTGGTGATGTGATGGTTCGGCAGCAACTCCGAAATGCCGCCGGTGAGGTTCGGCGCCTTCGTGCCGGGCAGCGCCTCGATCACCTTGTCCGCGTCGGTCGTTTTGACTTTTTCGACCGCCTTCACCCACATGGCGAAGCCGATGACATGCGCTTCCATCGGATCGTTGGTGGTGCGTTTCGGATTCTTGGTGAACTCGTGCCATGCCTTGATGAAGGCCTCGTTCTCCGGCGTCTTGATCGACTCGAAGTAGTTCCAGGCGGCGAGGTGGCCGACCAGCGGCTTGGTATCGAGACCGGCGAGTTCCTCTTCGCCAACCGAGAATGCGACGACGGGAATGTCGGTCGCCTTGATGCCTTGGTTGCCGAGTTCCTTGTAAAACGGCACATTGGCATCGCCGTTGATGGTGGAAACCACCGCCGTCTTTTTGCCCGCCGAGCCGAACGTCTTGATCTTGGAGACTTCGGTCTGCCAGTCGGAGAAGCCGAACGGTGTGTAGTTGATCAGGATGTCCTCGGGGGCAACCTTGAGCACGTCCTTGAGGTAAGCTTCCAGGATCTTGTTGGTGGTGCGCGGATAGACGTAGTCGGTGCCTTCCAGCACCCAGCGCTTCACATTGCCGCCCTCCGGGCCCGCGAGATATTCGACCGCAGGAATCGCCTGCTGGTTCGGCGCGGCGCCGGTGTAGATCACGTTGCGCTCGCTCTCTTCGCCCTCATACTGCACCGGATAGAACAGAAGGCTGTTGAGCTCTTTGAACACCGGCAGCACGGATTTACGCGACACCGACGTCCAGCAGCCGAACACGACAGCCACTTTATCCTTGCTGACCAGCTCACGGGCCTTTTCCGCGAATAGCGGCCAGTTCGAGGCCGGATCGACCACGACGGCTTCGAGCTTCTTGCCGAGCACGCCGCCTTTCTTGTTCTGCTCGTCGATGAGCATGAGCACCACGTCTTTCAGCGTCGTCTCGCTGATGGCCATGGTGCCGGATAACGAATGGAGAATGCCGACTTTGATTGTATCCTGGGCCTGAGCGGGAAGAGCCGCAGTAAGGCCAAGGGCCAGTCCCGCCGCGGCAGCAAGCCAACGACGGCCCCACGGTCGCTGAGCGACCGCGCCAATAGAGTTGAGCATCGCGATGTCCTCTGTTAGACGCGCGCGAACGGCCCGGCGCCGTCGCGCCACTCAAATCGCAAGGAGCGTGCCAACCGGTGATGGATGCTAAGAGACTGCTATTGTGAGTAATTTCGGCGCGATCCGATGATTGAGGAGAAGACTGCGCCCATTTTGAATCCCATTCCGGCTTGCAGATTGTCCATTTTTTAATCTGGGCGCGCCGATTTTCGTGGAAAATTGTGCTTAAATCTTGGGCAAGCAATTGATATCGCTGTTCTTCGAGACCTGGCGCAACGCCTTGTTCAAACTTTAGTTGGGCGATGGCCAATTTCCTCAGCCGATGGCAGTTCCGGATTGAATGGGGGCATTGCGACCCGGCCGGAATCGTATTCAACAGCCGCTTCTTCGAGTTCTTCGATTGGGGCACATGGACGCTTTTCGGCAGGGCTCTGGACGTGAAGCCGCCGGAACTTACGGGCGCATTCGGGATTGTCGGCATCCCGATCGTTGACGCCAGCGCGCGATTTCTGACGCCGGCTCGCTTTGGAGAGGCGGTCGAGCTCACGTCTCGGGTGAGCGAGTTCCGGGCCTTGAGCTTCGACGTCGAGCACCGGTTGATCGTGCGCGAGGCGCTTGCGGTCGAGGGCCGTGAGACTCGCATGTGGGCGACACGAGATCCGGCCGATCCGTCTCAGATCAGGGCACAGCGTGTTCCGGAAGCCGTCATCGCGCGCCTTCAGACGCAGTGAACGCCAGCGGATCGAGGTCAAAAGCGCCACGACGACGCCGACGTTGCGATCGAGCAATAGCGGAAAGAGACGCCGCCGAGGCCGAGCGCCGGTACGGCGAACAGGAAGCCGCTGCCGATTCGCTCGAACACCACAAACAGTTTTTCCCAACGGTGTGTCCGCAATTCCAGGCCGGGAAATGTGTTCTGTGGCGAGACGAACGAAAAGGGCCGCGAGGGCATTGAGCGCAAATGATGAGGGGCGCCGGATTGCTCCGGCGCCCCTATCGGTATGTGTGCAGTGCCGTCGCCGGCGGCAACTCAGAATATTGTCGAGAACGCCCAGTATAGCGTGCCGGAAATCGCCATGGCCGCCGGTAACGTCAGCACCCAAGCGAGCGCGATATTTCGCACCGTCGAGAGCTGCAATCCGGAACCATTGGCCGCCATGGTGCCGGCGATTCCCGACGACAATACGTGCGTGGTAGAAACCGGCAACCCGTACACGTCCGCGGCGGCGATCGTCGCCGCGGCGGTGATTTCCGCGCAAGCGCCTTGCGCGTAGGTCAGGTGCGTCTTGCCGATCTTCTCACCGACCGTGACGACGATACGCTTCCAGCCGATCATGGTGCCGAGGCCAAGCGCGATCGCCACCGCGATCTTGACCCAGGTGGGAATGAACTTGGTCGCTTCGTCGAGCGAGAGCTTGTAGGCGTTGAGCGTCTTCACGTCGGCCGCGGAGAGATCACTTTCCTTGTCTTTCTGCAGGAAGCGAATGGCCTCCGAGACGAGATACATGTCGTTGCGCGTATTGCCGACGGCTTCCGCCGGCACGGCGGCCAGCGATCCGTATTTGGTGATTTGCGAGGCTATATCGCGCACCAGAACGGCGAGCGAAGGATAGGTGCCTTCCGTCAGCGTATGCGTCGAGACGTAAGCGGTGACGGCCGGCCGCGGATCGCCGAGCACACTATAACCCGACGCCTTCTGGTCGATCACGGCGCTGGCCGCCAGCGAACGCGATTCGAAGGTCTGCACCATGTTCGTGGGCAGAGCGCGATTGAGCGCATAGGCCGTCGGCACGGTTCCGATCAGAATCAGCATGATCAGGCCCATGCCCTTCTGGCCGTCGTTGGAGCCGTGGAAGAAGCTCACCAGCGTGCAGGTGAGGATGAGGATGCCGCGAATCCACCACGGTGGCGGCTGATCGCCTTTCGGCTCCGCATAGAGTGCCGGAACCCGGACGATGGCCTTCAGGAGCAGTAACAAGCCAGCGGCAAGGGCAAACCCGAACAGGGGAGAAAGCAGCAGCGCCTCGCCGACCTCCTTGGCTTTGCCCCAATCGACGCCAGCCGTGCCGTTGCGACCATGCAGCAATGCGTTGGTGACGCCGACACCGATGATCGAGCCAATCAGGGTGTGTGAACTCGAAGCCGGCAAGCCGAAGCCCCAAGTGCCCAGATTCCAGATGATCGCCGCGATCAACAGTGCGAACACCATGGCAAAACCGGCACTGCTGCCCACTTGCAGGATCAATTCGACGGGAAGCAGCGAAATGATGCCGAACGCAACGGCGCCCGACGAGGTGAGCACGCCGGCTAGGTTGAACAGGCCCGACCAAACCACCGCAAAATTCGCTGGCAGCGAACGCGTATAAATAACGGTTGCGACGGCATTGGCGGTGTCGTGAAAGCCGTTGACGAACTCAAAGCCAAGCGCGATCAGGAGCGCGACGAAGAGCATGATGAAGGGCGCATAGCTCGTGACATGCGTCTTGCTCGCGTCGACGTCGACCCAGATGCTGTAGGCGACGAACAGCAAGACCGCCGCGATGACCCCGCCAAAGATTATCATGGTCAGAGGATTGGTGACGCCGGTAAGATCCGGTCCCCTGCGGACTGCGGGCTCAATCGACCCTGGCAATGCCATTTCACTCATGAGACCCCTCATTTCGCTGCAAAGCGCTCATCATTGCGCGGGCTTTGTGACAGCTAGATGAAAATAGCCGCTCAGTTTGGCGACCGCGCTGCGATGCAATATCGATGCGCTCGCCCCGAGGTTACTCTAGGCGGTGTTCTGGCAGAAATAGTCGATCACCGGCCACAGCGGCCTGGGCCGGTAATACTCGTCCAGCGGCGGCGGACGATTGATGAGTCCGTCCTTGCGCTTGTTCCACATAGACATCCACGTGTAGCGATCCTAATGCCCCAGGCCGCAATCACTGAAGGCCGCGCCGCGGCGAACACGGTATTGAGGAAATGGTAGGCGCGCGCCGCCACAAGAGCGTCGCGCACCGACGTCGATCCAGGAAAATCTTTGTCGAGACAATGCAGCGACGTGATCTCAGAAACAAAATTGTAAAGGCCGTCCTCAGTCGATCTGGTGCTTTCCCTGGTTGTGGCCTAGCAATCGGACCCCGTGTAGCTGGATGTCGCGGGCGAGAAGATCGCGTATGAGCGCGAGGAGCGCTTGCCGCCGTGCCCGATAAGCCTCGCCCACGCACTCCATATCGTATTCGTTGATCACGAGCTCGGCCGCGGGGTCGACCTGGTGGGCCACCGGCCTGACATCGGTCTGTTCCGCCAGATGCTCTTGGGCAATCGCGTTTGGCGATGGTCGCGGCTTTGGCCGGCGCGTGAGCGGTGACGCTCACGTCGACAACATAGGTGCGTTCCGCGTTTTACTTGGATGCTGCGCTTGAACTTGTTGAGGGCCCCGGTAATGCTGTCGGTGCGTCGCCCGCCCGGTGGCCGATAAATTCAGGATCGTTTTCGAGCCCGTCGGCCTTGGCCACCCGCCGCGGCACACCGTCGGACGTCAGAACTCGAACTGGCTCTCGACTTGCAACACGGCTTCGTCGTTTGCTTGATTGGTCGGAGTAAGATCGTTGCCGACCGCGTGAAAGTCCGTCGGGTCGATGAGAATTAGCGTGATCGCCGTATAGCGGTGCGGCACGACGAGCACGACAGCGACGCGGCGGTAGTCCACTGGATCGTCACCTTGTCCCGCCAGAGAACCGACACAATTCTTGATAATCGATCCTGGCCCGTGAGGAAGGAAAGGCGAGCGCGATATCAGCGGTGGCGATGGCTGCCGATCGGGTTCGGCGCAGGCTTCGAACATTCCTCGACGACTCTCGGACCGGCGCAACGCGGCGCTGCGTGCGGCCGTGGTGACGTGAAACAAGCCTTGGCTCGACGCGCATTCCCCGACATCACTCAAGGCCATGCCGCTGGGGGTGTCCAAGCGAGTCCGTATTCACAAGGCGGCTAGGGTTAATGGGTGGTTACGCCCGAGTTTTCGCTACCCGGGTGCGCGCCGGGTTTTAGCCGCGGTTATGGCGCAAAAACCGGAAAATAACGCCGGCTGCGAGCAGAAGCGCCAGCACCGGTATCCAGATTAGAATTGCGCCCACCACGGCGAGCAAGATCACGGCGACCACGATGCCGAGGATCAGCATGAGAAACGCGAGACCGAACGGTCCCAGCCGGGCAACATACAGGCGTTGGGTGCCGCCGGCGGGCGAGACATAGGGGCGCCAGGCGTCCTGTTGCCAATCGGAGTCACGCCGACCCCGGGCCGGCGGGATGATTTCCGGCTCCAAGCGGGGGCGTTCCGGCTGGTTCGAATATTCCGCCATATTCTCCGCCAACGGCGCGATCGGGCCTGCTGCAAATGTACAATCTAAATGTAACGTTCGCCGCCGCGATCACAAGCGGCGCTTTGGCGCAATTCGGCGGTGCCCCGGCGGGCCGAACCATGACGGCGCGGCGCGCGCATGCTAGCGTTTCTAAGATGGACGTGAGCGGTTTCCACGTGAGCGGTTTCAATATGAGTCGTCGCGCGATGATCGGGTTCGTCGTTGCCGGCGCGCTTTGCGGCGGCTCGCTGGCGCAAGAGCCGACGACACTGAGCGACGCCGCCAACGCCATGATCGGCTCCTGGGAGTTTTCCAACGCTGATCACGACAAAATGTGCCGCTTCACGTTCCGCGCCGATGCCGTGGCCGGCGGTTACAAGCTCGAGGTCGATAGAAACTGCGCAAGCCTGTTTCCCTCGACCAAGGACGTCGCCGCCTGGGCCATCGACAGCTACGGCACGCTGCGGCTGCTCGATGCGCGCGGCAAGGCGATCATTGAGCTCACCGAGGCCGAGGCCGGCATTTTCGACGGCTTCCAGCCAGGCGAAGGCCGCTACGTTATGCAAAGCGCCGCAGCGGCGCCGGTCCGCTCGGCCGAAGATATGGTCGGCGATTGGGCAATTGCACGCGGAACCGGCAAGCCGATCTGCGTGCTGACGCTGGCGAACAATCCTGTCGGCGCAGAAAATCTATCGCTTAAAGTCAAACCCGGCTGCGATGGATTCGTCACCCGGTTTGGCCCGGCTTCGTGGCGCATCGATCGGGGGGATTTGGTTCTGCAGTCGGGGCGCGGACAAACTTGGCGCTTCGAGGAAGACGACGCCAACACTTGGCTCCGCGTGCCGGAAAGCGCCGACCCCGTGTTGCTGGTGCGGCAGTGATGGCAAAGCGGTGACGCATGAACGACACGGTCGCACTCTTTCGCGCCAACCAGGCCGGATATTTACCCGATCATCTGGGGCTCGATTGGGCCGAGATCAAACGCGGGTTCGTCCGTGGCCGGTTCGAGATCGGTAAACAGCACCTCGCGCCAAACGGCTATCTCCACGCCGCAGCCGTCGTTGCAGTCGCAGACACGGCGTGCGGCTATGGTTGCGTCGTGTCCCTCCCCGACGGCGCTACAGGCTTCACCACAGCCGAACTCAAAGCCAACTTCATCGGCACCGCGCTTGAAGGTGGAATTGGCTGCGAGGCGAGCTTGGTACATGGGGGGCGAACCACCCAAGTCTGGGATGCCGAGGTCAAGAGCGAGGCCAACGGAAAAACCATCGCATTATTTCGCTGTACCCAGATTATTCTCTCTAAGCCGCGCGGTACTCAATAGATCGACCAGTGGCGGACTTCGGCTTTCGTGATGATCAAGATTATGCCTCCGGGCGGGTTCGATGCGAGCGCGCCCGTCGCCATCGTTGGCGCCGGCGCGGCGGGATTTTGCGCGGCCCTCTCGGCGCACGAAGCCGGCGCCGAAATCGTCGTCCTGGAGCGTGACTCCGTGCCACGCGGGTCGACCGCTTTGTCGGCGGGGTTGATCCCCGCGGCCGGCACGCGGTTCCAACGCTCATTGGGCATCGACGATCGTCCCGTGTTGTTCGCTTCCGATATTCAGCGAAAGACGCAGGGAGAAGCCGATGGGGCGATTGTCGATATTGTCACGCGGGAATCGGGTCCGGCCGTTGAGTGGCTTGCGGACCGCTACGGCTTGCCATTTTCGGTCGTGCATGACTTCGATTATCCTGGCCATTCCGCGCGGCGGATGCACGGGCTGCCCAGCCGTTGCGGTACCGAACTGATAAACCGGTTGCGGCAAGCGGCGGATGAAAGCGCAATTCCGCTTGTCGTCAATGCGACCGTTACGGCGCTCTACGCGGGCAGCGATCAGACTATCCACGGTATCGAGATCACGCGTCCCGATGGCGCGATCGAATCGCTTGGCTGTAAGGCGCTGATTCTTGCCTGCAGCGGCTATGGTGGCGCCGCCGATCTCGTCGCGCGGCACATTCCCGAAATGCGCGGCGCGACCTATTTCGGGCATCCCGGTAATCGCGGCGACGCGGTGACGTGGGGAGAAGCGCTTGGCGCGAAACTTCTCCACATGTCGGGTTATCAGGGGCACGGTTCGGTCGCGCATCCGCACGCCGTGTTGGTCACTTGGGCCGTGATCATGGAGGGCGGGTTTCAAGTCAATAGGAACGGCGCACGTTTCTCTGACGAGAGCCGGGGCTACTCGGAGCAAGCGGCCGTCGTGCTCGCGCAACCCGACGGAATAGTCTTCGATATTTTCGACGAGCGCATCGCTGCAACCGCTCGGCAATTTGCCGACTTTCGCGACGCCGAAGCGGGCGGCGCCGTGACCGAAGCGCCGACGATCGAGCACCTGGCGGAACGACTACGCCTGCCGGCACGCGCGCTGGCGGAGAGTTTTGCCGAGGTTGAGAAAGCAAAACTCGCGGGCGACCAAGATCGCTTCGGCCGCTCCTTTCTTCGGATAGCTCCGCTGTCGCCCCCGTTCAAGGCGGTCAGGGTCACGGGCGCGCTATTCCACACGCAGGGCGGTCTCGTTGTCGATCGAGAGGCGCGCGTCGCAGACGGACAAGGAGCACCCTTGCCGAACCTGTTCGCGGCGGGAGGAGCCGCAGCGGGCGTCTCCGGCTCGCGCGCGAGCGGCTATTTGTCGGGAAACGGCTTGCTAACGGCCATCGTGCTCGGGCGCATTGCCGGCCGAAGCGCTGCCGATCTTGTAAAGGGCCAGAAGTAGGCGAAATTCCGGAAAGCGGAACTTGGGCCGCCCGAACGCATTGTCATGGCGCCTCAGGATTGGCACCTTCAGGATTCGTTCGGCGTGACTGATCCATGCTGACACTAATCTCCATGCCGAGATTAAAGGCGCACATTGGCGCGGTCGCGCTTGTCGTCATAACCCTTTGTCCACCCCAAGCCACGAGCGCTCTCGGCCTGCGTCTCGGGCCATTTCATCTGCACTTGCCGATACCGGGTTACCACGGGCGGCGGGTGGCTCGATCCGAACCCATCCCGCCCGAACCGGCCGAAGGCGTCTCGCCGACACTGCTCTATCCGATACTCGCCTGGCCCTCGCTCTACGATGACATCTTCTGGCCGAGGACTTCCTCGGCTTGGGCGTTTGGTTACGAAGATATTTTCGACCAGGCGTTCGCGAGATATTCGTATTCGCCGCAGCGCGCCTCCGACCTGTGCCCGTACCGGATGTCTACGGACGAAGTCGTTACGCGTATCACGCGCGACACGATGCCGACCGCCGCGCAAAGGCCGCTCCTGCAAAAATTGGCAACCGCGCTTGGCCAGGCCAACGGCTATTTGATCAAGTCCTGTCCAAGCGAAATTCCGAAAGAGCCGGTGGCGCGCTTGCAGCTCATGGAGCATCAGATCGATGCAACGATTATGGCGCTGCAGATCGTTCGCCCGCCGCTGCAGGAATTTGCACGATCCCTGGACGACAAGCAGCGCGCGCGGTTCGATGGCGCGCCGCCATCGTCCGAAATCCCCGGAGCATCCTGTAAGCTGAGCGCGTTGTCGGTGAATGGGCCGCTCATCCAGGTCGAACAGGCCGTGCGGCCGACGGACGAGCAGCGCCGGGAGGCGACCATCGTAGCGGACGCTTTCAATCGAGCCGCGATCGAGTTCGAAACCGGTTGTCGGAGTGCCGTGCCGCCGACGGCTTTAGCGCGCCTCGATGCGACGGTAAGCCGGCTCGATGCGACCTGGCGAGCGGTCCAGGCGATCGAAGTGGCACTGGCGAATTTTCAGAAGGACCTGAGCGACGAGCAAAGCGCCCGCTTCAACGCGCTGGAAATCGCCGTTACGCGGTAACGCGCGGACGGGCTTGCCTTACGGCGGCGCGCTGTCGTCCTCTGTCACGTGCAATTTGCGCACGGTCAGCTCATCGACCTCAAGGGACTTAAAGCGCGCTTTGCCGATCTCCAGGCGGCCGATGGCAAGGCGGCCGATTGCGAGCGCGCCGATGGCCATCGCGCCCACGGCGGCCGCTCCCAGCGCGAATGCAAGCAGGCTTCGCGCGTAATAGTGCGGTGAGGCTTCGGCGAGGCCGCTTTTGTTCTCGCGCTTCTTTTCCAGCTTTTTTTCCAGCATGGGAATCCGCACGCCACCCGGCAGCCTGCCGACACCCCCCAAGGATGACCGGATTACGGTATTTTGCAATCGGAATGCGAAACGCTCGCTTTCCGGCGTCAGGAAACCGCCGGTGGACAGGTGAAGCAGGGAGAACGCCATGAACAAGGCTTGCAGCTATGCCTACCTTCTTCTCGAGCGAGTCGTCTTCGGCCGTCCGGCCGCCGAGGCCGCGGTCGAGGAAATGGCGCGCATCGGCGCGAGACGCGTTTTTATCGTCGCCTCGAAGAGCCTGGCGGGTAAGACGCCGGTCGTCGTTACGATCGCCGATGCGCTCGGCTCCCACTATGTCGGCCTGTTCGACGGCTGCGTGCAGCACAGTCCGCGCGCGACTGTGATCGAAGCGGCGCAGGCCGTCCGAGAAGCGGCGCCGGATCTCATCCTCACGATTGGCGGCGGGACAGCGATCGATACTGTGAAAGCGCTGCAAATCTGTCTCGCACACGGCGTGCAAACGCCCGAGGGGCTCGACGGCCTGCACGCAACGGTCGGGCCGGACGGCAAAAGGCATGTGCCGGATATCCGCCCATCGCCCGTGCGCCAGGCGGTCGTGCCGACCACGTTGTCGGGTGCCGAGTTCTCAAACCTCGCCGGTATCACCGACGAACGTATCCGCCAGAAGCACTCCTTCATCGGGCCGGATGTCGGCGCCCGCGCCGTCATCCTCGATCCGCAGGTGACCGTGCACACGCCGGAATGGCTTTGGCTTTCGACCGGCGTGCGCGGTGTCGATCATGCCGTCGAAACCCTGTGCTCGATCGATGCGCACCCATACTGCGACGGGCTTGCTTTGCACGCTCTACGTTTGTTCGCGCAAGCGCTGCCGCGATCCGACGATCTCGCGGCTCGGCTGACCTGCCAACAGGCCTCATGGCTTGCCGGCTCGTCGATCGCGCGGGTCAATTACGGGGCGAGCCACGGCATCGGCCACGTGCTCGGTGCATTCGCCGACGTACCGCATGGCCACACGTCTTGTGTGATGCTGCCGCACGTGATGCGGTACAACGATCGCGCGACCGCCTCGAAGCAGCGGCTCATCGCCGAGGCTTTGGGCACACCCGGCATTCCGGCGGCCGACGCCATCGCCGAATTGATCGCGGTGCTCAATCAGCCGACGACGCTGCGGGGCGTCGGCGTCACGCGCGAGCAGCTTCCGAAAATTGCCGAAGCGGCGATGCACAATATTTGGGTACGCACCAATCCGCAGCCGATCCGGTCGCCGGAAGATGTGATGGAAATTCTCGAAGCGGCGTGGTGAAACAGGGACGAGTTTACACCCGATAGGGTGGCTTGGTGAAACCCTTCGGCGAGAGCGTGAAAACCTCGACGCCGGTTTCGGTGACGCCCACAGAATGTTCGAATTGCGCGGATAGCGAACGGTCGCGGGTGACCGCTGTCCAGCCGTCGGACAGCACTTTCACGTGCGGGCGGCCGAGATTGATCATCGGTTCGACGGTAAAGAACATGCCGGGCTTGAGCACGATGCCCTCGCCGGGGCGCCCGACATGGACGATGTTGGGTTCGTCGTGGAACAGCCGGCCGAGCCCGTGACCGCAGAAATCGCGCACCACGCTCATCTGCTGCGCTTCGACGTAGGTCTGGATGGCGTGACCGATGTCGCCGGTGGTGGCACCGGGTTTGATCACTACGATACCGCGCATCATGGCTTCGTAGGTAACTTCGATCAACCGTTCGGCGCGGCGGGGAATTTCGCCGACGGCATACATTCGGCTGGAGTCGCCATGCCAGCCGTCGAGAATTATCGTCACGTCGACATTGACGATATCCCCTTCGCGGAGCGGTTTTTCTCCGGGAATGCCGTGGCACACGACGTGATTGACGGACGTGCAGGTTGCCTTGCGGTAGCCGCGATACATCAGCGTTGCCGGCACGGCGCCGCGATCGAGGCCGAAGGCGTAAACCAGCCGGTCGATATGCTCGGTCGGGACCCCGGGCTTGATCTCAGCGGCCAGCATATCGAGACACTCGGCCGCGAGCCTCCCGGCCCTGCGCATGCCTTCAAAAGCGGCCGAGCCGTAAAGCTTGATCTGCCCGGTTTTACGAAGCGGCGTGATTGCCGCGTCGACATATGTCATGGCGTGAAGCGTTAGTTGCGATCACGGCGGCGACGGGCCGCCAATGAATTGAGAATGTAAGCATACGCGGGCCTAACGCAAGCAATCGGCCGCCGGCCGCTGGGCTATTCGACCAAGGGGACTGGCGCCGCGATGACGATTCCGGCGAGACTGACGTCACAGCGCCATGCCAACATCTCGACACCGTGGGCGCGGGCCCGGTCGAAGGCTGCGGCGTAGGCCGGATCGAGGTCGCGGGCGACGCAGAAACGCTCCGCCGATGGAATCTGAATGACGAAGAGAAGCACCGCGCGCATCCCGCTCGTCCGGGTTGCCGCAAGCTCGCGCAGATGTTTCGCGCCGCGCTCGGTGACGCAATCGGGGAACTCGGTGAGACCGGGCTTGCGCATCAGGTGGACGTTCTTGATTTCCAAATAGCAGGGCTGCTTCGTCGGGTCTTCGAGCAGGAAATCAATTCGCGAGTTCTGTCCGTATTTCACTTCGCGCCGGACGGACGCATAGCCACGAAGCTCCGGGATCAATCCGGTCTCGATCGCCTCGGCCACCAGTTGATGCGGTTGCCCGGTATTCACGCCGATGAGTTCGGCACCGCTGCCAAGGTCCGTTTCGACCAGCTCCCAGGTGCGGGGATACTTCCGCAGCGGATTGCCGGAATGGGACAACCAAACCCGCGAAAGCGGGCGGTCGAGGCCGGTCATGGCGCCCGGGTTGGCGACGTGGACGGTTGTGATGTCGCCGGTTTCAAGCACCACGTCGGCGAGAAAGCGCTTGTAGCGGCGGACGAGCGTTGCCGGGATGAGATCGGAGTCAAAGCGCATGGCGGCACTTAAGCGATCGACCCGCTGTGGGGGAAGGGCCATGTGCTCAGCGGTGATGTTCCCAGCCTCATACGGCGATTTTGCCGCCCAGTTCGTCCTCGACGTGGGCGCGGATGATCTCGTCGAACGAAGTCTCGGCTTTGAATCCGAGTTCAATCGCCCGGCGCGCGTCGAAGCGGCCCGGCCAGCCCGCGACGATCCGTTGAACGAGCGGGTCCGGCGTGCGGCGGATGCGGGACGCGATCCTGTCACCGGCAATGCGTCGCAATGACGCGATCTGCTCGGCGACGGTGCATGAGATGCCCGGCATGGTGAGGTTGACACGCGGCGCCATGTCTTTGCTGTCGAGCGCGGCGGCATGCAGGAGAAAGCCGACAGCGGCGCGCGGGCTGGCGTGCCAGTTGCGTACGCTGTCGTCGACCGGCAGCACCGCTTCCTCGCCGTTGAGCGGCTCGCGAATGATCGACGAGAAGAAACCGGACGCGGCCTTGTTCGGCTTGCCCGGCCGCACGACGATGTTCGGCAGCCTGATGCCGACACCGTCGACAAAACCGCGACGGGTATAATCGGCGAGCATCAATTCCACCATCGCTTTTTGGCTGCCGTAGGAGGTCAATGGCGCGAGCGCAAAATCGTCCGGGATCACTTCAGGGAATGGCGCGCCGAACACCGCGATCGACGACGAGAAAATAAAGCGCGGACGGTAGCCGCCGCCGGCGGCGCGGATGGCTTCAAGGAGCGCGCGCGAACCGTCAAAGTTGACGTGCATGCCTTTCTCAAAATCCAGCTCGGCCTCACCGGAGACGACGGCGGCGAGATGAAAGATAACATCAGGGCGGCTAGCGATGGCCGCGCGCGCGGTGCCAGGATCGGCGATATCGGCGGCGACGGCATCGGCGCGTGTGGCAAGGTCGTTGGGCCGTTGCGGCGGGCCGATGTCGAAGAGCTTGATGTGGTCAATGGGTTGGCCGTTGAGCGATTGCTCGGCGACCAGGCGAGCCGTTAGCTTGCGCCCGATCATCCCCGCGGCGCCGGTGATAAGGATCTGCATGGTCTTGAAGCTTAGCTGAAACCGACGCTGGGCTAAACTACAACGCCATGCCGCCGTCGACGAGATGCGCCTGCCCGGTGATGTAACTTGCCTCGTCGCTGGCGAGAAAAAGAGCGAGCCAGGCGACCTCCTCGGGCGTTCCCAGCCGGCCCATGGGCTGGCGGGCGACGAAATCCTGCCGCACCACGTCGAGCGAACGTCCGGTCTGCTGCGACACCGCCGTGATGCGTTCGCCGAGCGATGGCGATTCGATGGTGCCTGGACAAATGGCGTTGCAGCGGACGCCCTGCTTGATGAAATCGGCGGCGACGGCCTTGGTCAATCCGATTACGGCGGCCTTGGTGGCGCCATAGACGTAACGGTTGGGAACGCCGCGGACCGATGAAACCGCCGAGGCGATGTTGACGATCGAGCCGGATTTTTTTTCCAGCATGCGGGGGAGGAAGGTCTTGATCATGCGGTGCATGGATTTGACGTTGAGGTCGAAGGAAAAATTCCAGTCCTTGTCGGAGCAATCAAACACCGTGCCTTGGTGCACGTAACCGGCGCAATTGACCAAAATGTCGAGTGGGCCGAACTCGCGTCCAATATCGCGGCTGAAGGCGTCGATGTCTTCTTGGGTGAGCACGTCGAGCCTGCGCCGCGTGCCGGCCAGACCGTCAAGCTTTTCAGGGTCGAGATCGGTCGCGATCAAGCTCGCGCCTTCGGCCGCGAACTTCTCCGCAATGGCGCGGCCGATGCCCTGTCCGGCCGCCGTGACAAGTGCGACTTTATTTTCCAATCTATTGCTCATGCCCGCCTCGCACCTTCTTCCCCGTTCAACGTCGTAAGACTGAGTTTTTGCCGGCCGTCACTGTCGAAATTCTTCGGCGCCAACCAGCGTTTGAAGGCGAGCTTGCGCGCCGGCCATTCGCTGTCGAGCATGGAAAACCATGCGTTATCGCGGTTGCGTCCCTTTGAGATCAAGTGTTGGCGGAATGTCCCTTCGTAGACAAAGCCGTAGCGTAGCGCGGCGCGTCGCGAAGCTGCATTGAGCGAATTGCATTTCCATTCATAGCGCCGGTAGCCGAGCGTTTCGAAAGCGTAACGCGCCAGCAGATATTGAGTTTCGGTGCCGAGCGGCGTGCGTTGCAGCGCCGGGGAATAGATGACGTGGCCGACCTCGATGACGCGCATCTGCGGCCGAATTTCCAGAAGCGTCAAATAGCCCACGGCGCGGTTGCACGCGTCCATAACTGCGTAGGCATAGGGGTCATCGGCCGCCGCGCGTTTCGCCAGAAACGCGGAAAACTCCGCAGCGGTGGGAAACGGCCCGTCGGTCGATATATAGGTCCAGATCTGATCGTGCCCCGCGAGCGCCGTCCACAAATCGGCCGCGTGCTGCGGCGCAAGTTTTTCGAGCCGGCCGTAACGGCCCTGCAGCGTCACCGGTCCGGGCCGTTTCGCCGGAGTCGTGTCGACCGGCAAACCGATCGGCTGGCCGGTTTGCGGATGCGGTTCTGAATCCGTAATCACGACGAAAGTTTCTTGCGGTCGTCGCTGAAGAATTTGTTCAGCTCGGGGTTGGAAATAAGCCCGCTGAAGCCGTCGAATTTGCCGTCCCTGGCGATCTCGGTCGCAGCTCGGATAAAAGCATGCATCGCTACGCGGGCCAGCGATCCGCCGACGCTGATCCGGCGGACGCCCATCGCCGCGAGATCGCTCACGGTGAAACCGAACGCGGCGCCGTTGAGGAAGTTCACCGGCTTCGGTGCCACCGCCGCCACGACCGCTTCGATCTGCTCGCGGGTTTTGATACCGGGGGCGTAAAGGCAATCGGCGCCGGCCGCCGCGTAGGCGCGAAGACGGCGAATGACGTCGTCAAGATCCGCGACGCTGCGCAGGAAGTTTTCTGCGCGCGCCGTGAGCACCACGTCGCCGCCGGCGCGGTCGATTGCCGCGCGCGCGGCCTTGATGCGCGCCACCGCCGTATCGAACTCGTAGAGTGGCGTGTCACTCTTGGGCGAGTCCTCAATCGACAGCCCGGCAACTCCCGTTGCGATACAGCGCGTGACATTTTCGGAGACGGCTTCGGGCTCGTCGGCGAAACCGTTCTCGAAATCGGCGTTGAGCGGCACGTCGGTCGCATCGGTCATCTCGCGGTAATGCGCGAGCACGTCATCGCGGCCTTGCGCCCCGTCGGGATATCCTCGCGCGTGGGCGTGACCGGAACTCGTCGTCGCCAGCGCCTTGAAGCCCAGGCTCTGCAGATAGCGCGCGGTCCCGACGTTCCAGGGGTTGGGGATTACGAAACAGCCGGCCTCGTGGAGCTGGCGAAAAGTCTTGCGCTTGTCGGCAATCGTCGGACGAGAATTGCTCATGACATCCATCGAGGTGCGAGGGTTTAATGACTATCGCGTGGCACGGATTTCTGTGCGACCCGTTGGTACTTTACCGCCGGCTCGAGGACCATTCCGGCCGCGAGCTGGTCGACCATCGCGCGCTGGATTTCCTGCCACGGCGTTTGGCTCGGTGGATAGCGATAGCCCCCGTTCTGCTTCAGCGCCGCGCGCCGCTCCGCCAATTCCGCCGCCGGCATTAGCATGTCGGCAGTGCCCTTGTTCAAGTCGAGTGCGCACGCGGTCGCCGGTTCGAAGCAGCGCGAGCCCGCCACCGTCCGCCGCTTCCGGCGAGGCGTTGAGAATCGAGGGCGAATCCGACGTACCGGATTGGCGGCCGTCGCCGATGCAGGGCAGCGATGTCACCCCGCGTTTGATCAGCGCGGCCGGCGGCTGCATGTTGACGACCTCGGCCGAGCCCGGATAGCCGATCGGTCCGGCGCCGCGAATGAACAGGATCGTGCGTTCGTCGATGCCGAGCGCGGGATCGTCGATGCGCCGGTGATAGTCCTCCGGGCCGTCGAACACGACGGCGCGGCCCTCAAACGCATTCGGGTCCTTCGGATCGGACAGGTAACGTTGGCGAAACTCTTCGGAGATCACGCTCGTTTTCATGATCGCGGAATCGAACAGATTGCCGCGCAACACCTTGAAGCCGGCTCGCTGCTTTAAGGGCTCGTCATACGGCCGAATGACGATCGCGTTGGTTGTGGTTGCTCGCGCAACGTTTTCGGCAATCGTCTTGCCGTTGATCGCCAACGCGCCGCCGTGCAGTCGGCCGGCCTTGAGCAATTCGTGCATCACCGCTGGCAGGCCGCCGGCGCGGTAATAATCTTCTCCGAGATATTCGCCGGCTGGCTGCATATTGACGAGAAGCGGCACGTCGTGGCCGATCGTCTCCCAATCCTCGATGGCAAGCTCGATGCCGACATGCCGCGCGATGGCGATGAGATGGATCGGGGCATTGGTCGAGCCGCCGATCGCGGAGCAGGCGACGATCGCATTCTCGAAAGCGGCTCGGGTAAGAATGTCCGACGGCTTTAGATCCTCGCGAACGATCTCCACCGCACGCAGGCCGGTCGCATAGGCGATCTGCGCGCGCTCGCGATACGGCGCGGGGATCGCCGCGCAGCCCGGCAGCGACATGCCGAGCGCTTCGGCCATGGCGTTCATCGTCGAGGCCGTCCCCATTGTATTGCAATGGCCGATAGAAGGTACGGAGCTGGCGACGATGTCGAGAAATTCCTTATAGTCGATCTTGCCGGTGGCGATGTCTTGGCGCGCTTGCCAGATGACCGTCCCCGACCCCAAGAGCTTGCCGTCCTTGCCGTAGCCATCGAGCATCGGTCCGCCGGACAGCACGATCGCCGGCGTGTTGACCGTGGCTGCCGCCATGATGCATGCCGGTGTCGTCTTATCGCACCCGGTCGTCAGCACCACACCGTCGAGGGGATAGCCGTAAAGTACCTCCACGAGGCCGAGATAGGCGAGGTTGCGGTCAAGCGCCGCGGTCGGCCGCTTGCCGGTCTCCTGAATAGGATGGACGGGGAACTCGAAAGCGATTCCACCGGCGTCGCGGATACCCTCACGCACGCGTTTGGCGAGCTCGAGGTGGTGCCGATTGCAAGGACTCAAATCCGAGCCGGTTTGCGCAATGCCGACGATCGGCTCGCCCGATGTCAGCTCCTCGCGCGTCAGACCGTAATTAAGGTAGCGCTCCAGATAGAGTGCGGTCATGCCGGGATTGTCGGGATTGTCGAACCACAATTGCGAGCGCAGGCGTTTTCGTTGGGGGCCTTGCGAACCGTTACGTTTGGTCATTGCCGTCTCCGCACACTCTCACCCGCACACGCCATAGATAGGCGGTTTCCGTGGCGCCGCGAACCCATTGGTGCCGCCTCCCTCGGCGCAAATCGACGCGCGTTTTGCAGTGCAGCATGCACGCGCCGGATGTTTGCCTTTGCCGGATAATTGCGTTCAATTGCCGGCCATGCTGAAGACCATTGCCGCCTTCGATCGCATCGGTGAAGAGAATGCTTTTGCCGTGCTCGCGCGCGCTACGCAGCTTGCGTCGCAAGGCCGCGACATCATCAATCTCGGCATCGGCCAGCCCGATTTCCGCACACCGGATTTTATCGTCGAGGCGGCGGTCAAAGCGTTGCGCGACGGTCATCACGGATACACGCCGTCAAACGGCATCCTGCCGTTGCGCGAAGCCGTCGCTGCCGATCTGTACGTTCGGTTCAATGTCACCGTCTCCCCGGAATCGGTCATGATCTTTCCCGGCGGCAAGCCGACGATGTTCATGTCGATCCTGATGTTTGGCGAGCCCGGTGCCGACATCCTCTATCCCGATCCCGGCTTTCCCATTTATCGCTCGATGATCGAGTTCACCGGCGCGCGGCCGATTCCGGTGCCGATTCGCGAGGAGAACAACTTCGCCTTCTCCGCGGCGGAGACGCTCGGCTTGATCACGCCGCAGACGCGCCTTATTATTCTCAACTCGCCGGCCAATCCGACCGGCGGAGTGACGCCAAAGGCCGAGGTCGACAAACTCGTCGCCGGCCTGGAAGGCTTTCCGGACGTCGCCATAATGTCCGACGAAATCTACGACCACATGCTCTACGACGGCGAGACGCATGTGTGCCTGCTGCAATATCCCTCGATCCGCGACCGGCTCATTCTCCTCAATGGCTGGTCGAAGACCTACGCGATGACCGGCTGGCGGCTCGGTTACGCGGTATGGCCGGGAAAGCTTTACGACTTCGCGCGCAAGCTCGCGGTCAATCTGCACTCGTGCGTCAATGCGCCAGCGCAATATGCCGGCCTTGCCGCACTGACCGGTCCGCAGGACGAGGTGGCGAAAATGGTCGCCGAATTCGACAAGCGGCGAAAGGTCGTGGTCGAAGGGCTCAACCGGCTGCCGGGTATATCGTGCGCGACGCCGAAGGGGGCGTTCTACGCTTTTCCCAACGTCAAGCGCGCGGGCTGGAAGGCAAAGCCGCTCGCATCGGCGCTTCTTGAAGATGCCGGCGTCGCGCTGATCGGGGGTCCGGATTTCGGCGTCCTCGGCGAAGGCTATGTGCGCGTCTCCTACGCCAATTCCACCGAGAATATTTTGCGCGCGCTCGATCGCGTCGGCGAATTCCTCGCGAGTCGCAAGGCGGCGTGATTTTCATCCCTTCTGCGTCAGCCGAAAGCCGACGACGACCACCGCCAGCCCGACGAGCTGCGAAACGCTTGGCGCTTCGCCAAGCGCCAGGAACCCGACAAATAGCGTGAATGGCGGAACGAGCGATGGAAACAATACCGCGCGTGAAGCGCCAAGCAGCACGACCGCCCGCGTGAACAGATAGGTGCCGCCCGCGCCAGTCAGCGCACCTTGGACGACCGCTTGGAGCAAGTTCTCGAAAAATCCGGCGGCCAGCATATTATCGAATTTGAACAACAGAATCGGCAAGCCGGTGAGCGACAGCACGCTGGTGATCGCCGCCGTTTTCATCGCCGCGACCCGCCACAACCGCACCAGCATGCCGAACGTGGCAAAAAACGCACCGGCCGTGACGAACAACAGATCGCCGGTGACGCCGTGCGCACCCATCGTCGTCAGCGCTTCAGCGCCGATGATGCCAAGGCCGAGAACGATCGCCAGCGCACCGGCGATGCGCCGTGCCGGCAGCGGTTCTTTCAGTACTACCCGCGCCAGAATCAGGCCACCCAGTGCCGCGCACGACGGCTGGATGACGCCGCCGTGCCCGAGCGGCACAAACAAATAACCGATGTAGCTCAATAGCGCGAGCGGCAGGCCGCCGAACAGCGCCAAAGTAAATCCGCGACGCAACCCGATCCCGCCGAGATCGGCGAAGCCATCGGCGAACAGGAACGGAAGCAATGCCAAGCCTGGCCAAAAGTAACGGTGCATGGCCATGACGAGCGGTGACAGGCCGACATTGACGCCATGCCGCGCGGCGACAAAACCGAGCGCCCAGCACAGCGCGGCGCCGACGCCGCAAGCCACTCCGATAGCCGTTGAATGTTTGGGCGGCGGCGGAGAAATAATTTGCTGGTTCGCAGTCACGGTCACCGCGAATCATAGTCCGGCGCCGGTGCGGAATACAGCCTGTGAATATTTGCGGCAGATTTCACTAAACGCGAGGTTCCGCGTCATTCCGGGCCATGCACGTCGGTCTCTTTGATAAGTTCAAGGCCGTCGGAAGCCGCCGCGCGGCCACCGTCGAGCAGCACGACGTGCGTCGCGATCCAGCGCACTTCCGCGGCCGTGTGGCTGACATAAACCCGATATGCCTCCCTACCTGATCCGCTTGCGCGACAAGGCAAACTGGCGATGGTCTCTTGCTCCTTGACGAGCAGCTCCCTCGCTCGACGGCGCGCAGCGCAATCTTCACGTCGCCGTTTTTTGAATCCTTCGGCGCAATCAGCACCAGCCGGTTGCCGAGCAGATCGAGGCCCGTGTCGGTCTGGATGAGATTGTGCTTGGCGCCGTAATCCATTCAATCGACGTCGGCGGAGAGGAACACGTCGGCTGGAGCGTCTTGTTCGATCTGTTGCATCAGCGCCGAACTCGCCGCATAGGTGGCGACGACTTTGATGCCGGTTTTTTTGGTGAAGGCATTATCGATGTCGTCCAAGGCGTTCTTCATCGAAGTGGCCGCAAAAACGACGATCGATTTGTCCTGCGCCGCGGCGGGGTGGGTGATGGCCGCCGCCGCGATGATTGCGGCCAACGCGGCGACAACAAGCATTCCTTCGAGCACCACGGTTCTCCGACAGGTGCGGTTGTGCGCCTGAATTGCATACGACCGCCTTCGGGAACCGTCGTTGCGGGCTCGAACGGCACGCGCGCAGCGCGCCGAACGTCGCGTCGAAAGACTAGCAGTCGTCCCAATCTGTGGCAAAGCCAGCCGGACCGGCTATCATTCGAACGGTCTTTTGGAGTGGAAGATGGATCAGCACTCTGATCCGGCGAAGCCGATGGACGGCGAATACGACTATATTGTCGTCGGGGCCGGTTCTGCCGGGTGCCTCCTCGCCAACCGCCTCTCCGCCGACAGCGACAAGCGCGTGCTCGTGCTCGAAGCGGGCGGCCGCGATAATTGGATATGGTTTCACATACCCGTCGGTTATCTGTTCGCCATCGGCAATCCACGCTCGGATTGGTGCTTTACGACGGAGCCGGAAGAAGGCCTCAACGGCCGTAGTCTCAGTTATCCGCGCGGCAAGGCGATCGGCGGCTCGTCGGCGATCAACGCCATGGTCTATATGCGCGGCCAGGCCGCCGACTACGACCTTTGGCGCCAGCTCGGGCTCAACGGCTGGGGTTGGAACGACGTGCTGCCCTACTTCAAGCAGCACGAGAATCATTACCTCGGCGAGAGCGATGTGCACGGCGTCGGCGGTGAACTGCGCGTCGAGGCACCGCGAGTGCGTTGGGACGTGCTCGACGCCTTCCGCAAAGCGGCCGAGCAAGCCCACATCAAGTCGATCGTCGATTTCAATACCGGAGACAACGAAGGGAGCAGCGCCTTTCAGGTCAATCAAAAGCGCGGCCGGCGTTGGTCGGCGGCGACCGCCTTTCTCAAGCCGGTGCTCAAACGCGACAATCTGCGGCTGGAAACCAAATGCCTGGTGGAGGGTCTGCTGTTCGACGGCCGCCGCGCCGCCGGGGTACGCTGGCGGCAAGACGGCGAAGCGCGCACGGCCAGATGTCGAGGAGAAGTCATCCTTGCTGCCGGTTCGATCGGTTCGGCGCAGATCATGCTCCTGTCCGGCGTCGGTCCGGCACAGCAACTGAACGAGTACGGCATTCCGGTCGTGGCCGACCGGCCCGGTGTCGGCGGCAACCTGCAGGATCACCTGCAGCTTCGGCTGATCTACAAGGTCGACGGCATCGCGACGCTCAACGAGCGCTATCACGCGCCGCTCGGGCCGGCGCTCATGCTCGCCGAGTACGCGCTATTCCGGCGCGGACCGCTGACCATGGCGCCATCGCAGCTTGGTCTGTTCACGCGCTCCGACCCCGATCAGGAGCGAGCCAATCTTCAGTATCACATCCAGCCGCTGTCGCTCGATCGCTTCGGCGAGCCGCTACACAAATTTCCGGCTTTTACCGCGAGTGTCGCCAACCTGCGGCCGACGAGTCGCGGCTATGTACGGCTCCGCTCGCGCGATCCTGCGGCTGCGCCGTCCATCAGGCCGAACTATTTGGCCACCGACGAGGACCGCCGTGTAGCGGTCAAGGCGATCCGCCTGACCCGGCACATCGTGGCGCAACCGGCACTGGCGCCCTTTCACCCCGCCGAACATCTGCCTGGCGCCGGCGTGCGCGACGGTGACGAACAGGCCCTGGTGAAGGCGGCGGGCGACATCGGCACGACCATCTTTCATCCCGTCGGCACGGCGAAAATGGGCCTGCCCAGCGATCCGATGATGGTGGTTGACGAACGCCTGCGCGTGGCCGGGGTCGAGCGGCTGCGCGTCGTCGACGCCTCGATCATGCCCGCGATCACGTCCGGCAACACCAATGCGCCGACCATGATGATCGCGGAGAAGGGCGCCGCCATGATCCGTTCCGATGCCAAGGGGCCGATATGAATGTGGCATGGCGTGCGCACGCGATCCTCGCCGATCCTTCCGCCGAGTGGTCGAAGATCGAAAATGAATCCGGCGATCCAGCGTATTTGCTGACCGGCTACGTGGCGCTGCTCGCGGTCGTCCCGGCGGTATGTGGTTTTATCGGCGCTTGCCTGGTCGGGGTGGCGTTGCCGGGAACGGGCGTGGTGCGCGCGCCAATCCTGGAGGGACTCTTTGGCGCCGTGTTCGGCTACGTGATGACGTGCGTGGCGGTGCTGGTTCTCGGCCTCCTCATCGATCTGTTCGCACCGATGTTCGGCGGGCGGCGTGACTTTGGCAGCGCGTTCAAGCTCGCGGTCTATTCGTACACTCCGGTCTGGCTGGCCGGGATTTTTTTGCTGGCGCCGGGATTGCGCTTCCTGACGCTCACGGCCTTTTACGGCGCCTATATTGCGTGGCAGGGGTTACCGCTGCTGATGAAAACGCCGCAGGCGAACGTGCCGGGTTACGCCGCCGTAATTGTCGGCTGTGCCTGCGCGCTCACGCTCCTCACTGCCGCCGCGCAGCACGGGCTGTTCGGCTTGGGCGCGTTCTGATCGCCGTCACGGCGCCATCAGCACCTGACGGCAAGCGGCCGGTAAGGCCGCCATCGTGATCCCCGGTCTTGGTTTCGCCGGCTCGGTCGGCGGCGCCGGATGCAGCACACCCGGCGAGAACCAGTAATCGAGCTCGTGCCCGCAGCCTTCATTCGTGTCGGGCGGCGGCTGCGGCTCGCATTGCGGGCTGTCGGCGGGACAATAGATGCGGACGTGAAAATGATAATCGTGCCCCCACCATGGCCGCACTTTAGCAAGCCAGGCGCGATCGTGTCCGGCGTCCCGGCACAGCGCTTTTTTGATCGCCGCGTTGACGAAGATGCGCTCGACCGCCGCATCCTCAGCTGCGGTGCGGATGACCGCGGTGTGGGCGGCCGTCCACAGGTTCGGATCGACGTCGAGCCGATCCTCCCTGACTACCATCGTAGCCGACATCAATTCGCGCTCCTCGCGTGTCAGATTGCGGTGGGGCATCGGCGTCAGCCAGATGTCGGCGTCGAGCCCGACCTGATGGCTGGCGTGACCGGTCAGCATCGGCCCGCCGCGTGGTTGCGACATGTCGCCGACGAGGAGTCCATTCCAGCCGACCTGCTTGGCCCTTTCGGCCAACCGCTCGAGGAATTCGACGAGCTTCGGGTGCCCCCAATTGCGGTTGCGCGACAGCCGCATCACCTGCCAGGTCGCGCCGTTGATCGGCAGCGCGACGGCGCCGGCGAGGCAGCCGTGGGAGTAGAAGCCGATCGAGCGTGGGATGTCCGGATCGGGCTTGGTCTTGCGGCCGAAAAGCTCTCGCGCCGGCGTCGAACGCGCGTCGGGATGTTCGAGCGGCGGCAGTGTCTTGTCGTCAACGGTTCCCGGATCCTGAGCCAGCGCCGGGACGGCCGCGGCGAGGAGCAGGATCGCAAGCAAGCGTGATGAGACGCGCATCATCGGTTCTTCGCTGCGCCCCGTACCGCCGGCTTTTTCTTTCGAAACGCGACGGCGCGCGCCCGGCGGCGATACGCTGCCGCTAGTCGCTCATGCTGTCCAGTCGCGAACAAGTCGCAGCCATCGCCTTGACCGTCGCTTTGGCCTTCGAGCGTCGAGACCCACGCCAGGAGCCGGTCTTCGGCCGCCGCGTGCGGCTCGGTTGCGCCGTCGTGGAGGATATGGCCGACGGCAAGACCGCACTGGGCGAGGCTTCGCGACACCATCAGACAGCGATGACAATCAAGCGGTTCGCGTTCCGCGCACATCAGGCAAACACGGGCATGCGCTGCGGCGTCGATCAGGCGATCGAGACTGGCGCGAAATTCCGGCTGCGCCGCCATCGCTTCGTAGTCGGCGGAGCCGTCGCGATAGAGGCTTTCGCCGCCGGGGCGGCCGCCTAGCGTGATGCCATACGGCTGGTAGGCGATACCCTCCCGCGCAAGCCGCGGCTCCAGGTTTATGCGCGAGAACCACGGACAGAAACGCGACGACGGCACGGAGCGCACATCGGCTATGGCATTCACCCCGGCGATATGCAGCAGCGCCAGGAAGCGCTCAGCCGCAACGTTGGAATGGCCGATACTGAACAGATCGAACGAAGGCATGGCGGTTGAAGGCATGGCCGTTCATGAACGCCCAGGCCGCCGATTTCGTGGCGGCGAGAGCCGTTGCACGATTAACGCTCGATTGGACGTTCGTGGTGGAATAGCGCGACCCTCACACATCCACTAACTTTCAGCGCGGCCGTAGTCTGGCGCGGAAGCGTCAGACGTCCACTTTCAGCGCCGCAATAAACGCTTCTTGCGGAATGTCGACCTTGCCGAACTGACGCATGCGCTTCTTGCCTTCCTTCTGCTTTTCCAGAAGCTTGCGCTTCCGCGTCACGTCGCCGCCGTAGCATTTGGCCGTGACGTCCTTGCGGAACGCGCGCACGGTCTCGCGCGCGATGATCTTGCCGCCGATCGCGGCCTGGATCGGCACCTGGAACATGTGCGGCGGGATCAACTCTTTCAGCTTCTCCGCCATGGCGCGGCCGCGCTGCTCGGCGCGGGTGCGATGCACCAGCATGGCGAGCGCATCGACCGGCTCGCCGTTGACCAGCATTTGCAGCCTGACCAGATCGGCCGGGCGGTAATTGGTGAGGTGATAGTCGAACGAGGCGTAGCCCTTCGACACCGATTTCAACCGATCGTAAAAATCGAACACCACTTCGTTGAGCGGCAGGTCGTATTTCACCAGGGCGCGGTTGCCGACATAGGTCAGCTCCTTTTGCGAACCGCGGCGGTCCTGGCAGAGCTTGAGGACGGAGCCGAGATATTCGTCTGGCGTCAGAACGGTCGCCTCGATCCACGGCTCCTGCATTTCCTCGATGTGGTTCGGATCCGGCATATCGACGGGGTTGTGAATCTCAAGCTGCTCTCCGTTGCGCAATTTGATTTTGTAGATCACGGACGGCGCGGTGGCGATCAGGTTGAGATTGAACTCGCGTTCGAGCCGCTCCTGAATGATCTCGAGGTGCAGAAGCCCGAGAAATCCGCAGCGGAAGCCGAAGCCGAGCGCGGCGGAGGTTTCCATCTCGAAGGTGAAGCTCGCGTCATTGAGACGAAGCTTGCCCATCGCCGCGCGCAAATTCTCGAAGTCTGCGGCATCGACCGGGAACAGCCCGCAGAAGACGACGGGGATGGCGGGGCGAAAGCCGGGCAGTGGCGCGGCGACCGGCTTCTTGTCGTCGGTAATGGTGTCGCCGACGCGGGTGTCGGCCACCTCCTTGATCGCCGCGGTCAAAAACCCGATCTCGCCCGGCCCCAATTCGCCGAGCTCGACGCGCTTCGGGGTGAACACGCCGACGCGGTCCACCTCGTAGGAGGCGCCGGTGCCCATCATGCGGATGCGCTGGCCTTTCTTCAGCACGCCGTCGACGACGCGGAAGAGAACGACGACGCCGAGATAGGCGTCATACCAGCTGTCGACCAGGAGCGCCTTGAGCGGGGCCGCGGCATCGCCCTTGGGCGGCGGCAACCGGGTGACGATCGCCTCCAAAACCTCCGGAACGTTCTTGCCGGTCTTGGCGGAAATGAGGATGGCGTCGGAGGCGTCGAGCCCGATCACGTCCTCGATCTGCTGCTTCACCTTGTCGGGCTCGGCCGCGGGCAGATCGACCTTGTTGAGCACCGGCACGATCTCGTGGTTGTTGTCGATCGCCTGGTAGACGTTGGCGAGTGTCTGCGCTTCAACGCCCTGGCTCGCGTCGACGACCAGCAGCGAGCCCTCACAGGCGGCGAGACTGCGGTTGACCTCGTAGGCGAAGTCGACGTGGCCGGGCGTGTCGATCAGGTTGAGGAGGTAGTCCTTGCCGTCGCGCGCGCGGTAATTCAATCGCACAGTCTGCGCCTTGATGGTGATGCCGCGCTCGCGCTCTATATCCATGGAATCGAGCACCTGCTCGACCATTTCGCGCGGTTCGAGGCCGCCGGTGAGCTGGATCAGCCGGTCGGCGAGCGTCGATTTGCCGTGATCGATGTGGGCGATGATCGCGAAATTGCGGATGTTTGCGATGGGGACCGCGCTCATGGCGCGCAGATAACATCCGCACCTTCAAGCGGCAAGCGGCGGCGTCCGGCGCCGACCGATTTCTCGATCGCCTCGTTATCCAGTCCGTACAGCGCGGGGCGATGGGGCAAGTGATGCGTCTTGCGGCTACCGCTGCCGCCACACCAGGGCAGCGCTGACCACGAAGTTCCAGACCGTGCCGATGAGCGCCCCGCCGAGTCCGGCGATCCACCAAACCTCGTCGTAATCGTAGATCCAGGTCGCGATGCCGACATTGGAGATGGCGCCGATCGCGCAGATCACCTGGAAGCGAAGAAGGCCGGTGACGAAATGCCAACCGGTCAGGCGCTGGTCGCGGTAGGTGAACAGATTGTTGAGGACGAAATTCCACGCGATGGCACCGACGGTGGCGAGCGCTTGCGATGCGCCGAACGATAAAGCGGCCGCGAGCAGCGCGCTCAATATGCTCAAATGAACGGCGATGCCGGTCAATCCGACCAGGCAGAACAGGAGGAAGCGGGCCGAGACTGCGTCGTTGGTGACCTTTGCCGTTACCAGAGCGGCGAAATCGAGCGCGATCTTGGAGTCGAGCTTGCTCTCACCGTGCTGGCGCTCACGGAATGCGGATGGCAGCTCGATCGTGCGTAGGCGCCCGTGCGCCGTCGCCAAAATGTCGAGCAGAATCTTGAAACCCTGCGACGAGAGCGACGGCGCAATCGCTTCGAAAGCCTCCCGCCGGATCATGAAATGCCCGCTCATCGGATCGGTGAGATCGATGCCGAGCAGGAGGCGCACGATCGCATTCGATCCGCGGCTGACGCGGGAGCGCTGCTTGGAAAGGCCGGCGGTGGAACCTCCATTGAGGTAGCGGCTGGCGACCGCGACATCGGCGCGTCCGGCGCGCAGGGCATCGAGCATGGGAACGAGCAACTCCTCGTCATGCTGCAGGTCCGCGTCCATCACCGCGACGTAGCGAGCCTGGCAGGCAAGCATGCCCTCGAGGCACGCTCCGGCGAGGCCGCGACGGCCGATGCGGCGAATGCAGCGTATCCGGCTGTCGGTTTCGCCGATGGCGCGTGCGACGGTGGCGGTGCCGTCTGAAGAATTGTCGTCGACGAAAATGACCTCCCAGTCGCAGGATGTGAGCAGCCGCGCGAGCCGCTCGACCAGGATCGGGACGTTGGCGCGCTCGTTGAAAGTCGGCACGACGATGGTGAGTTCGGGCGCCGGGCGAATGGCCGCGATCCCGTCCGCGTGGGCGGGCGGTGCGGGTGAATTGTCAGGCGGAATATCGTCTTGCGCCGACTGTGACAACGCCATGCGACCTTTCGTCGATTGGGACTCATTGCTCTATCCGGGTACCCACGCTACTAGCTTTCTCCAGCTTTGGAAAAGGTCGCCGCAGTCCCTTTTAAAATCGCCCGCTACGGGTCAGTTCCAAGAGTTAAAATCAGCTCAAAGAGAAACGATGTCGACAGCAAGGCGCCTTACCGCCAATCGAGCTCATCCGGGATTGGCCGCTTTCGCCGACCGTCTCACCGAGCTTGGCCAGCGGTTTATCGGCGAGAACGGCGAGGGCACGATTGTGCTCTTGGTTCTCGTCGGCTTTGTCGTCGCGTGGATGCTCTTTTGGACGATATCGACGGCACCGCTCGACATCCATATCGACAACGACGAGGCACTGATCTGGGCGCGGCATTTCGCGTTCGGCTACAAGCATCCGCCGATGACGGGATGGGTTTTTATTGCGTGGTTTGCCATACTCCCACGTCAGCAATGGGCCGTGGATTTGTTGAATGTGACGAACGGCGCCGTCGCCCTCGGCGTGACTTGGCGGCTTTTGCGCGATCATCTCGACAAGAATCGGGCGTTGTTGGGCCTCATCGCTCTCATTCTGATTCCGCTCTACGACATCAAGGCGGAGGTACTCAACGCCAATACGGTAATGCTTCCGTTTTGGGCGGCGACGCTCTTGTTTTATCTGCGCGCTCGCCGCGACGGCGGCGCCCTCAACGCATTTGTTGCCGGCGCGTTCGCGAGCCTCACGATGCTGGGCAAGTACTGGGCGGTCTTTCTTTTCGCCGGCATGGCGGTCGCCTCGCTGGTGGGTCCGGGAACAAGGCGCTTCTGGCGTTCTCCGGTGCCTTATGCGATGGCGGCAGGCGCGGCGATTGTCATCGCACCGCACGTTTGGTGGTTGCTCGGCGACCGCGCTAGCCTCTCATTCGCGGAAAGCGTCATCAATCACACGTCGTTCGGCGAGGCGCTCCGAAACTCGGTGTTCTATGTTCTCGGCGCGCTGGCTTATATCGCGTTTCCGCTGATTTTTCTCGCCGCGCTGCGTCCGAGCCGTGCCGCCTTGGCCGAGATCGTCTGGCCCGCCGACGAAGACCGGCGTCAGGCATGGCTGCTACTAGTGGTGCCGCTCATCCTGCCGGCTTTGGTCAATCTTGCGATACCTTACCGGCTTACCCCAGACTGGACTTTCCCAAACTGGGCGCTGCTCCCGATCGTACTCTACGGCGCGCGCGACATTGTCGTCGACGAACGGGCTGTAGCCCGTGCCGGTCTCGTTGGGCTTGCTGCGGTCTTGGTAATCCTCATTGCGTCGCCGGTCATCGCCTGCGTTCGGCTGACCAAAGGTCCCGATCAGTTTCGGCCGCACTTTCGGCAAGTCGCCGAACTGGCGGATCGTCTCGCCGGCAAACCGGTGCAATTGTACTGGGGGTCCGACGACGTTACCGGAGGTCTACCGGTCTATATGCCTGGGGCACAGCGCCTATCGGTCTCCCCCCTGTCGCCGGAAGGTCGTGCCGCGACCAGCGAGAATGGGCTCGTCATCGTTTGCCTGATGGATAACGCGCCGTGCCGGCAAATCGGCGAAGCGCTGGCAAATGAAGGAGCGCGCACGACGACGGTCGCGCTCACGCGCAGCTTCTTGGGATTTACGGGTCCGCCTTTGAACCTTCAGATCACCGCGGTGCCGCCGGCCGAGAAGCCGGCGCGCACCACGTAGTGATCCTCAATAGCGATAGTGGTCGGTCTTGAACGGACCGTTGACCGGGATGCCGATATAGGTCGATTGCTTGTCGCTAAGCTTAGTTAGGTGCACGCCAATCTTGTCGAGATGCAGCCGCGCGACTTTCTCGTCGAGCTGCTTCGGCAGCGTATAGACCTTGTTCTCGTATTTGCCGGGATTGGTCCACAGCTCGATCTGGGCCAGCGTCTGATTGGTGAATGACGACGACATCACGAAGCTGGGATGCCCCATGGCGTTGCCGAGATTGACCAGCCGTCCTTCGGACAAAAGGATGATGCGCTTCTTATCGGGAAATTCGATTTCATCGACTTGCGGCTTGATGTTTTCCCATTTGAAGTTCTTCAGGGCCGCGACCTGAATTTCGGAATCGAAGTGGCCGATGTTGCAGACGATGGCGCGATGTTTCATCTTGCGCATGTGTTCGATGGTGATGACGTCGACATTGCCGGTCGCGGTGCAGAATATGTCGGCGCGGGGAGCGGCCTCCTCCATGGTCACAACCTCGTAGCCTTCCATGGCGGCCTGGAGCGCGCAGATCGGATCGATCTCCGATACCAGCACCCTGCAACCGGCCTGGCGCAGTGAGGCCGCCGAGCCCTTACCGACGTCGCCGAAGCCCGCGACCATTGCAATTTTGCCGGCCATCATCACGTCGGTACCGCGCCGAATGCCGTCCACCAGCGACTCGCGGCAGCCATAGAGATTGTCGAACTTCGATTTGGTGACGCTGTCGTTGACGTTGATGGCGGGAAACAGCAGCCGCCCTTCCTTCTCCATCTGGTAGAGGCGATGGACGCCGGTCGTGGTTTCCTCGGTCACGCCTCGGATCGCTTTGGCGACCTTGCTGTACCAGCCTGCCTTTTGCACGAGCCGCTGCCGGATGGCCGCGAACAGAACCTCTTCTTCCTCGTTGCCCGGATGGTCGAGCACGTTCGGGGTCATTTCCGCCTGCAGACCGAGGTGCATCAGCAGCGTGGCGTCACCGCCGTCATCCAAAATCATGTTCGGCATGCCGCCATCGGACCATTCAAAGATACGATGAGTGTATTCCCAGTACTCCTGGAGGGATTCGCCCTTCACCGCGAATACCGGCGTGCCGGCGGCGGCAATGGCGGCAGCGGCGTGATCCTGCGTCGAATAGATATTGCAGGACGCCCAGCGCACGTCGGCGCCAAGCGCCGCGAGGGTCTCGATCAGCACGGCGGTCTGGATGGTCATATGCAGCGAGCCGGCGATACGGGCCCCGCGCAGCGGCTGCTCGGGCCCGTATTCCTCGCGGGTGGCCATCAGGCCGGGCATTTCGGTTTCGGCAATGGCGATTTCCTTGCGGCCCCAATCGGCGAGGCCGATGTCCTTGACGACATAATCGGCGTGCGAAGCTTTCGGCTTGGTCGACTTGCTCATGGCGGTCCTTTGGCGCTCCTTTGCGATCCCCACGTCAGTTAAGCGGATCGGCGCTTGGGTGAGTCGCGGCTGGCCGACCGGGGTTCCCTCAGGGGTCGGCGCGGCGGCACTAAAGGCATAAAATCCTTTATGTCCATGCTTGAAGCATGACAGGCAACCACGCATTTTGCGCCCATGGAAGCGGAACCGAGCGACGCTTGAAGAAGTCCATCAAGTCGCTTCGACAGCTGGCCCAGGCGGAGGCAAGCTGCACCCGTTGTGGCCTTTATCGCCAGCTACGCAGGTGGTTCCGGGCGAGGGCCCGAGCCGGGCCGCTTTCATGCTGGTAGGCGAGCAGCCCGGCGACAAGGAGGATATCGCCGGCGAGCCGTTCGTCGGTCCGGCCGGCCGGGTGCTCGACCAGGCGCTGCAGGACGCCGGCATCGCGCGGGCAGAAACCTTCGTCACCAACGCGGTCAAGCACTTCAAGCATGAATTGCGCGGCAAGCGCCGGCTGCACAAGCGTCCGAACAATTACGAAGTCGAGCGTTGCAAGATCTGGCTCGAGTACGAGCGTAGGTTGGTCAAGCCGTCGATGATCGTGGCGCTTGGCGTCACTGCCGCTCGCAGCTTGACCGGTCGCACGGTCACCATCGGTAAGGTGCGCGGCAAGCCCATCGATGTGGCGGATGGCACGCAGCTCATCATTACCGTTCACCCCTCGGCGCTGCTGCGGATCGAGGACGAAGGCGAACGCCACGCCGCTTACCGAAATTTCGTCGCCGATCTACAGACTGCGGCGGCCGCAAATTCTCGCGTCGCTAAGCACGATAACTCTCGCTGACGCGCGATCCACAAAGGCAACAACCACGAATGTCAGCATAGCCAGCGATTGCTATTCCGAACGCGGCGCGGCCTTGGCGACGCCGGCTTGGGTCAGCGCTGTTCCGATCTGCTGCATCCGGTTGATCAAATCCACTGCCGCGGCAGGTGGCAGCACGAGGCGACAGGCTGGATAACGACGGCAGTCATCGGCGAGTTGTGCTTGATCTCATCGAGGCGCGTGACCGCGAATTCAATTCGAAGCGATTGGCCGTCGAAGACGAGAGCGCTAACCGCATCGGCAAACGTCTCTTCGACATCGGGACGGTCGATGTAGCGGATTGTTGCCGCCTGCCGTTGAGCATTCGCCACGGCAGCGCCTTTTGCGGCTGGCGCGTCACTGTCTGCGGACGTCATGTGTCGTCTCCTCGGCCGCCGGGTCGCTCTCAGTCGTCTTCACCAAAGCGTGAATTGATGAGCGTAGTCAGGGCCTCGATGACATCCGCCGCCTCTTTGCCGGTTGCCTCGACCGTGATGGTGGTGCCGGGGGACGCGGCAAGCATCATCAAACCCATGATCGAAGTGCCGCCCACGGTCTCGCCGCAGCGCATGACGCGGACATCGGCATCAAATTTTTCCACCGTCTGCACGAACTTGGCGGATGCACGCGCGTGCAGGCCTTTGCGGTTGCAGATGGCCAGCTTGCGCACGACGGCGCCATCGCGAAAGGCCCGCTGATCGGGCGGGCATTCGTCGGCGCGGGGGGCCGCTGCGCTCATTTTCCGTTGAGCACCCGGCTGGCGATGGTGACGTATTTCCGCCCTGCGTCCTGGGCGGCTGCGACGGCCTCAGCGAGCGGACATTCATCGCGGACCTTGGCAAGCTTGACCAGCATCGGGAGGTTGATGCCGGCAAGGACTTCGACCTTGGGCCAACTCATGACCGAGATGGCAAGGTTCGAGGGCGTGCCGCCGAACATATCGGTGAGTATTGCGACCCCGTCCCCGCTGTCGACGCGCTTGACTGCCTCGATAATGTCCCTGCGGCGCTCCTCGACGTCGTCGTCGGGGCCGATAGTGACCGCTTCGATCTGGCCCTGCGGCCCCACGACGTGCTCTAGGGCCGAGCGGAACTCGACAGCCAGCCGCCCGTGGGTGACAAGCACAAGACCAATCATAGAACTCCCCGCGGGCGCGTCCCGGGTGCACCGCACGAAAGGGTGCTCATCTTGACCATCCGAAGCCCAAGCGCAAGGACCATTTTCGAGGATATCTGACTTCTGCTGCATTGCGGTAGCGCAAAGCTCGTGATGCGGATTTTGAGTTGCCGGCGGCGATAGCTCTGCTAACGAAGGTTGCGGCTGAAGGTAAGTCTACAGCCGGTATGGTTACCAACCTCCAACCAGGCGCAGAAAGTTCGATCCATTCGTAACGGCAGGGCCGCTAAGTCCAACTGTCCCCGGCTGAATTGAGTAGTGCCAGCGTGCTGGACAAGGCCGGTGCCCCCGATGCGACGGCAAGTCGCGGTAGCTCAATACCTTCCACTGCGGTCCTTCGCCGGGCTGTGTCGGGCAGACGGTCAGCGTCCGCCGCGGCGAGATCGACCACCAATCCCACCACGGCGCTCGGCTCATGAGCGACCCGCCGCACTCCGACGCCCCGTACCTCGATCAGGCCGGCGAGCGCTTCGGCGGGCCGCGCCAGCAATCGCCCACCGGTTGGTTCCAGATAAACACGATCGTCGGCGACAAGCCTGGCAAGCGGCAACGCCCCCGTGCGCCCCGCTTCGATGAGGTCGAGCGCTAGCCGCGACTTGCCGGATCCCGGTGGCCCCCGGATCAGCACGGCGCGTGCGCCCACCAACACGGCCGAGGCGTGCACGGTCGACGCAAAAGCGGCCATCATGTTGCCGGCAGGCGTACGATAAAGCGAGCGCCGGCAATTGTCGGCGTACCGTCGGCGTTAGGCGTGCCGATCCGATTTTCCAACCAGATGGTGCCGCCGTGTGCGTCAACGATTTGTTTCGAGATCGAGAGGCCCAGTCCGGAATTCTGGCCGAACCCCTGGTGCGGCCGATCGGTGTAGAAGCGTTCAAAGACCTTCTCGAAGGCGTCCGGCTGCACGCCCGGCCCGTCGTCATCGACAAGAATTTCGATGTTGCTCTTCAACCGCCGGCAGGTGACCCGCACCGTGCCGCCCGGTGGCGAGAACGAGCGGGCGTTCTCGATCAGATTGTCGACGACCTGGCCGAGCCGCGAATCGTGGCCCGGCACCAGGAAGGCACGCGCGCCGTCCCCTTCGAACCGCAGCGTGACGCGCACGCCGTCGTCGCGCTTGACCTCGTTGGCGACTCCCACCAGCGTGTTGAGCAGCTTCGCGAAATCGACGGGCGCGGCCTCCTGGCGCTGCAACTCGGCATCGAGCCGGCTGGCGTCGGAAATGTCGGATATCAAACGATCGAGCCGCCGCACGTCGTGCTGAATGATGTTGAGAAGCCGCGCTCGGCTCTCGTCGGTCTTGGCCACGGGCAATGTTTCGACCGCCGAACGCAGCGACGTGAGCGGATTTTTCAGTTCGTGCGCCACGTCGGCCGCGAAGCTTTCAATTGCTTCGATCCGGCTGTAGAGCGCGTTGGTCATATCGCGCAATGTGCCGGAGAGATGTCCGATTTCATCGCGGCGCCGCGTGAAATCGGGGATTTCGACGCGCGTTCGGATGCGGCGGCGTACGCTTTCGGCCGCGTCCGCAAGCCGCCTTACCGGCTCGGCGATCGTCCCGGCAAGAAGGATCGAAAGAACGACCATCACGCCGGCGGCGACGAGAAAGACTTTGAGGATGGCGAGCCGTTCCGCTTCCACCATGTCGTCGATATCGGCTCCCTGGGTAGAGAGCATGAGCGCGCCGCGCACGGCACGAAAACGCTGCACCGGCACGGCGACCGAGACGATGACGTCGCCACGGTCGTTGATACGCACCATGCTGGCATTTTGTCCGTTCAAGGCCTGCGCCACTTCGGGATAGCCACGCCCGTTCGAGGCGCCAAGCTCGTGGTAGAGCGGCAGATCCCCGCGTCCGAGCCACCTGCGAACGGCAATGAAAATGCGCTCAAACAGGCCCGGTTTTTCGGCGTTTGGCGGCGGCAAGTCGAAGCGCAATACGTCGCCGCGGCCGAACAGGCTGCGGCTGTCGAGGAGAAGCACCCCGTCTCGATCGTAAATGCGCGCGCGCGTCTTGGTCGGCGAAACAAGCCGCCGCAACACCGGGGCTACACGTTCCGGATTAATCGGAAAATTAATGCCGTAGAGCGCCTCCTCGGACGGGCCATAGCTTTCGCCCGGTTGCAGGTCGAGCAGCTTGTCCGGATCGATGGTGATCGATGAATCGGTCTCGACCGTCGCCGAGGCCGCAATCGCGCCGGCGATGATTTGTCCCTGCACCAACAAGCTCTGAATGCGAGCGTCGATCAGTCCGGCGCGGAATTGCGAAAGGAAAGTGATGCCGATGGACAGAGCGAGAAGTCCGGCGACATTGAGAAAGACGATGCGCCGGGTAAGGCTCGAGAAGCTCTGTGTGATAAAGAACTGCCAGGCCCGCGGCAGCCAGCCGCCGATCCATGCGAGAGCCATCCGTGCGAGGACCCTGGATCGAGCCGGCGCGACCGCCGTACCGACAGCACCGCCCTCGACCGAAGTCGAGGCGCGAGCCTCCGTGCTGGCCTCTGCTATTTCTGCGGTTCGATCGAGCACGTCGTCTGCCGGGGTTCCGATCACGCCCTTTCTCGCGGGCATGGACGCCATTACTGCCGCACGTCAGCCGTCCCAGTCAGGTGTCATGGATCAAGGGTCCAGGACTTTTTTCGTGTCAGGACTTGTTTCGTGTCACCACCTGTTTCACGTCAAGACCCGTTTCACGTCAGGACTTTTTCGTCTCATGACGATGTGCGCGCGCTATTCCTTAAAACGATAGCCAACGCCGTACAGCGTTTCGATCATATCGAATTCTACGTCGCTTGCCTTGAACTTTTTGCGCAGCCGTTTGATGTGACTATCAATGGTGCGGTCGTCGACGTAGACCTGATCGTCGTAGGCGGCGTCCATCAACGCGTTGCGGCTTTTCACCACTCCCGGCCGGCTTGCCAGTGCATGCAGAATGAGAAACTCGGTCACGGTCAGCGTCACCGGCTCGTTCTTCCACGTGCAGGTGTGCCGTTCCGGATCCATGCGCAAAAGACCGCGCTCGAGGACTTTGCTGTCTACTTCTTTCGGCGCGGCGCCGTCCTTCGGCGAGGCGCGGCGCAACACGGCCTTGACGCGCTCGACCAGGAGCCGCTGCGAAAACGGTTTACGGATGAAGTCGTCGGCCCCCATTTTCAGGCCGAACAATTCGTCGATCTCCTCGTCCTTCGAGGTGAGGAAAATCACCGGCAGGTCCGACTTCTGCCGCAGCCGCCGCAGCGTCTCCATGCCGTCCATGCGCGGCATCTTGATATCGAGGATGGCAAGATCAGGTAGGGCGGTCTTGAAGCCGTCGAGAGCTGAAGCGCCGTCGGTATAGGTCGTGATGCGATAACCTTCAGCCTCGAGTGCAATGGACACCGAAGTGAGGATATTGCGGTCGTCATCGACGAGGGCAATGGTCGGCATAGCGGCCTTCTAACATGAGTCGGCCGCAAGCATCATCTGCCCCGGCCCATAAGCCTTTGAAAACCCATGTAGGGGCGGAAGTGTGACTAGACAAGGCGAAATCGGGGCAATTGCCGAGACGGCAAGGAACCGGAGACAATCGATGGCCGAATCTGATGAAACGGCTCCCTTACCGGGCTTCATGCCCAACCGGCTGCCTGATTATGCGCCGGCAGCCGACTTCGACGCGGCAGCGGTCGCCAAGCTCCTTTTGCGGACATCCAGAGCGGGCGCGCTTGCGACCATCGACCGCAATACCGGCCATCCTTTTGCTTCGCTGGTTAACGTGGCCACCGATGTCGACGGCGCGCCGTCGATCCTGATTTCGCGGCTCTCGACCCATACCGCAAATCTGGAAAAGGACTCTCGCGCCTCGCTGTTGCTCACGTCGATCGGCCGCGGCGACCCGCTCGCCCATCCGCGCCTCACGGTACTCGGAGACTTCGTGCCGATCGGACGCCAGGATCCGAGCGAGCCTCGCTTGCGCCGCCGATTTCTTGCGCGTCACCCGAAGTCGGAGATTTACGCCGGCTTTGCCGATTTCTCCTTCTGGAGACTTGCGGTTGTTTCGGCTCATCTCAATGCGGGCTTTGCGCGCGCCGCCGATCTGAAAGCCAGCGACGTGATCACAGACGCTGCGGGCGCGGAAAGTCTGATCGAGGCCGAAGCAGGCGCGATCGCGCACATGAACCAGGATCATTCCGAAGCGCTACGGCTTTACGCGAGCAAGCTTCTTGGTGCCGAGGATGGGCCCTGGCGTCTCACCGGGCTCGATCCGGAGGGTCTCGACCTTGCCCTCAACGATGCGACGCTGCGTCTGCCGTTTCCGCAGCGGGTCGCTACTGCGGATGACCTACGACGGGCCCTGGTGAATTTGGCCGCGAAAGCGCGTGGCAAGTGAAAGTCCGCTGTTGTCTAAGGCAGCCGACTGCTTTCGTCGCTGGTGTGAAAAGATGGTTTACGCTTGCTTGCTGCGCCGCAACGCGGGAACGAGCGTTGTCCTAAGCGATTAGCCTTAGAATCGAAGGGTGTCTTGGCAGGCCCCGGGATGCCCGATATAGGGTCGCTGTCCATCGACGGACGATTAGGTGGCGCTGAGGTCCCGGTTGGGGGCCGTTGCGGAGGCGAGTGTGAAGGAAACCGGTCTGCGGAACGGCGCCCACGGCGCCGACAAATTCGGCCTCAAAGACCTCGCAGCGATCCACTGGAATTTGCCGGACGCGGTTTTGGTAGAGCAGGCAGTCGCCGCCGGCGAAGGCTTCCTTGTCCAGGGCGGAGCGTTCTGCGCGGAGACCGGCTCCCATACCGGCCGCAGCCCCAAGGACAAATTTGTCGTTGTTGACGAACAAACCGAGAAGACCGTGTGGTGGGAGAAGAATGGCCGCCTGCCGGCGGAAAAATTCCTGTTGCTGTTCGACGATTTCATGGCGCATGCCAAAGGCAAAACGCTGTATGCACAAGACCTTTACGGCGGCGCCGACCCGAAATATCGCATCAAGGTCCGCGTCTATAACGAGCTCGCTTGGCATTCCATGTTCATCCGCGCGCTCTTGATCAGGCCAGAGCGCACCGAGCTTTCGCACTACGTTCCCGATTTCACCATCCTCTCGCTGCCGTCGTTCAAGGCCGATCCGAAGCGCCACGGCGTGCGCAGCGAAACCGTCGTCGCGATCGACTTCACCAAGCGCATCATCCTGATCGGCGGCACCTCCTATGCCGGCGAGATGAAGAAATCGGTGTTCACCACGCTCAACTATTATTTGCCGTCCGAGAGCGTGATGCCGATGCACTGCTCCGCAAACGTCGGGCCTTCCGGCGACGTTGCGCTGTTCTTCGGCCTGTCCGGCACCGGCAAGACGACGCTGTCGGCCGATCCTCGCCGCACGCTGATCGGCGACGATGAGCATGGCTGGGGCCCGCAGGGCGTGTTCAATTTCGAAGGCGGCTGCTACGCCAAGTGCATCAAGCTGTCCGCGGAAGCCGAGCCGGAGATTTTCGCCACCACGCGCCGCTTCGGCACCGTGCTCGAGAACGTGGTGTTCGACCCCGACACGCGCATCTGCGACTTCGACGACGACTCGAAGACCGAGAATACCCGTGCTGCTTATCCGCTCGAATTCATCCCGAATGCATCCCGAAGCGGCCGCGGCGGCATGCCGAGGAATATCGTTCTCCTGACCGCCGACGCCTTCGGCGTCATGCCGCCGATCGCGAAGCTCACGCCGGCGCAGGCGATGTATCATTTCCTCTCCGGCTACACCGCGAAAGTCGCAGGCACCGAGAAGGGGCTCGTCGGGGTGCAGCCGGAATTTTCCACCTGCTTCGGCGCACCGTTCCTGCCACGGCATCCTTCGGTTTACGGCAATCTCTTGCGCGAATTGATCAGCGCTCACGATGTCGATTGCTGGCTGGTGAATACCGGATGGACCGGCGGCGTGTACGGCGTCGGACGGCGCATGCCGATCAAGGTGACGCGGACGCTGCTTACGGCCGCGCTCGACGGGTCACTCAAGAACGTCAAATTCCGCACCGATCCTTATTTTGGATTTTCCGTCCCGACGCAGCTTGCAGGCGTCGAGTCGCATCTTCTCTATCCACAGAAGACCTGGCAGAACAAGCTCGAATTCGACCAGACCGCGCGCACGCTGGTCGGCATGTTCCAAAAGAACTTCGTGCAGTTCGAGGAGCATGTCGAGGCCGACGTCCGCGCCGCCGCGCCGGAAGTGCGCATCGCCGCGGAGTGAACTCGCCGCTCCACTAATTCAATTCCACTCCCGCCAGGGCGTTTCCGGCACCGGCGTGAGTGGCGGCTCGCCTGCGGCCCAGGCGAGGATATTGTCGACCAGAAGTTGATCCATCTTTTCGCGGGTGAATACCGACGCCGAGCCGAGATGCGGCAGCAGCACTACGTTCTCCATTGTCAGCAATTCGTCGGGGACCTCCGGCTCTGCGACAAAGACGTCCAGTCCGGCCGCCATGATTTTGCGCGCGCGCAGCGCCGCGATTAAGGCCGGTTCGTCGACGACGGAGCCACGTGCGACGTTGATCAGAATGCCATCGGGTCCGAGTGCTTCGAGCACGTTCGCATCGATCATGTTTCTGGTCGCGGCGCCGCCGGGCACGATGACAATGAGTGTGTCCACATCTCGCGCCATGTCGATGAGCCCGGCATAGTGGCGGTAGGCAAGCCCGGGCCGCGGACGCCGCGCGTGATAGGCGATCGGCATGCCGAAGGCCTCGAGCCTGCGCGCGATCGCCAGACCAATGCGGCCCATCCCGATCAGGCCGACGCTGCGGTTGCGCAGCGTCGCCCGGCTCAGCGGGTAGTTGCCCTTGCGCCATTTTCCGCCGCGCAGATAACGCTCGGCCTGCGGCAACTCGCGAACAGTGCAGATCAGGAGTCCGATTGCAGTATCGGCGACCTCCTCGGTGAGCACGTCGGGCGTGTGGGTGACAATGATCCCGCGCTTGCCCGCTGCGAGGGCGTCGATGTGGTCATAGCCGACCCCGAAACTGGCAACGATTTCGAGTCTGGGCAAGCGCGAGAATAGGGCGTCATTGACCGGCTCGACGGGCGCGCTCACGGCCATGCCGCGGACATGGGCAATGGACGAAAGAAACGCGTCACGGTCCGGTGCTGCGGAGAGATCGTGGAGGTTGAAACCTGCGAGTCCTTTGGCGATCACCGGCCGCTCTGGCCCGACCAATAGGATTTCGGATCTGTCGGCAGCCATCGCTGCTCCGATCACACCAGCATGGTGACCGGCGTCTCAATCAGCGCCTTGATCGCTGCCAGGAGCTCGGCGCCAAGCGCGCCGTCGACCAGGCGATGGTCGCAGGACAGCGTTGCCGTGAGCATGCTGGCGAAAGCGACACCACCATCGGCCTTCTCGACCGCCTGCCGCCGCGCCGCCCCGACCGCGAGGATCGTGGCCTGCGGCGGATTGATGATGGCCGAGAATTCGCGCACGCCAAACATGCCGAGATTGGAGATCGCCGACGAGCCGCCCTGATAGTCGGCGGGTTTGAGCTTCTTGTCGCGCGCGCGTGCCGCGAGGTTCCGCATTTCCGCGGAGATGGCTGTGAGCGATTTCGTCTCGGCATTGCGAATGATGGGTGCGACCAATCCGCCGTCGAGCGCCACGGCGACGCCGATATCGGAATGCGCAAAGCGCAGGATGCGGTCGCCCGCCCATGCCGCATTCGCCACCGGCACGCGTTGCAGCGCCAGCGCCAGGGCCCGGATCACGAAATCGTTGAGCGAGAGCTTGAACGCCGGATTGCCGTCGCGGTCCTTTGGTGCCGCGGCATTGGCCTCTTCGCGCACGGCGATCATGCGGTCGATGGTGATGTCCGCGGTCAGATAGAAATGCGGGATAGTCTGTTTCGCCTGCTGGAGCCGCGCCGCAATGGTCTTGCGCATCGCGTCGAGCGGTACTTCCTCGTAGCTTGCGGGATCGAAGAGTGCCTTGACCTGATCGGCACCCGGGCCTTCCGGCACTGCAGCGGGGCCGCGCGCCGCCGGCCGCGGCGCGCTCTCGATGTCGCGGGCGACGATGCGGCCGTGCGGGCCGGAGCCGCGTAGCCGCGAGAGATCGATGCCGGCTTCACTCGCGAGCCGCCGCGCCAGCGGGGTTGCCGTAATGCCGCCGGACAGCTTCGCCGGTCCGAAATTGCGCTCCGGTGTGCGCACCTCGAAGAACGGATCGAGCTTGATGGGCTGCTGCGGCAGCTTTGCCGGTGCCGAACTGCGGTCCGAAGCGGAAGCGGGCGGTGGTGCGATCGGTGCTGCCGCCATCGACGCTTTCGTTCTTACCGTCGCCGAGGCGGCTGGCGCAACCGTCGCACCGCCGCCCACGTCGCCGATCACGCCGACGACGGCGCCGACCAGCGCGATTTCGCCCTCGAGCACGCGGATTTCACTGAGCACGCCGGCTTCCGTCGCCGGTACCTCCATCGACACCTTGTCGGTCTCGATCTCGAACAGATTGTCGCCCGGCTTCACCGCGTCGCCGGCCGATTTGAACCACTTCGTGATCTTACCCTCGGCGACGGTCTCGCCGAGTTGCGGCATGAGGATATTCATTTCGCTCCCTGACGGCCGCTTACCAGCTGACCGACACGTATTGCGTCTCCAAAAACTCCATCAACCCCTCATGCGCGCCCTCGCGGCCGAGGCCGGATTGCTTCATGCCGCCGAACGGTGCGGCGGGATCGGAGACGATGCCGCGGTTCAATCCGATCATGCCGAAGTCGAGTTTTTCGGAGACGCGCAGGCCGCGGCTTAAATCCCTGGTGTAAAGGTAGGCGACGAGACCATATTCGGTCTCGTTTGCGCACGTGACCACTTCGTCCTCGGATTTGAACGTTTGCAACGAAGCTACCGGGCCGAAAATCTCCTCGTTGAGCATCTTGGCGTCGGCGGACACGTGCGACAGGACCGTCGCCGGATAAAAGAAACCGGGTCCGCTAGGCGTCTTGCCGCCGGTGAGCACCCTGGCGCCTTTTTGCACCGCGTCGTCCACCAGCTCGATCACCTTGTCGCGCCCTTCTTTATTGACCAGCGGACCCAGCGCGACGCCGTCGTCGAGGCCGTTACCCATTTTCAGGCTAGCCATCTTATCCGTGAGCTTCTTGGCGAACTCGTCGTGGACCTTCTCGTGTACGTAGAAGCGGTTGGCCGCCGTGCACGCCTCGCCCATGTTGCGCATCTTGGCGATCATGGCGCCGTCGATCGCGGCGTCGATGTCGGCATCGTCGAACACGATGAAGGGTGCGTTGCCGCCAAGCTCCATCGCCGGACGTATGATGTTGTCGGCGGCCTCGTGCAGAAGCTTTCTGCCGACCTCGGTCGATCCGGTGAAGGAGACGACGCGCACCCGCGGATCGTGCAGCATCGCGCCCACGACCTTGCCGGATGAGCGTGACGGAATGACATTGACCACGCCTGCAGGCACGCCAGCTTCCTCGAGGATCGGCATCAGCGCCAGCATCGTCAGCGGCGTATCGGAAGCGGGTTTGAGCACGACCGCGCAGCCGGCGGCCAGCGCCGGGCCGATCTTGCGCGTTGCCATGGCGGCGGGGAAATTCCACGGCGTGACCAAGACCGCGATGCCCGCGGGTTTATGGTGCACCAGGATGCGCGCGCCCGTTGCCGGCGCAACCGAATTTTGGCCGATATTGCGCACCGCCTCCTCGGCGAACCAGCGGAAGAATTCCGCGGCATAGGCGACCTCGCCGCGCGAATCCGACAGTGCCTTGCCGTTCTCGATGGTGATGAGCTTCGCCAGCCGCTCCTGATCGCGCATGATCAGCTCAAACGACTTGCGCAGAATTTCCGCGCGTTCGCGCGGCTTCTTCGCCGCCCAGGCGGGGAAGGCGGCGCTGGCCGCATCGAGCGCGGCCTTGGCGTCTTCGACCGTCGCACTCGCCACCGACGCGACTTTATTCTCAGTGGCGGGATCGATGACGTCGAAGCGGGCGCCGTCGGAGGACTTGCGCCACTTGCCGCCGATCCACAGATCGGTCGGGACGTTGGCGAGGAGATTGTCGTACATCGCACTCATCTTTTGGCACTCATCCTGTTGGACTTCACTTTGCCGACTTCTTCAGCTCGACAAGGATATTTTGATAGAGCTTGCCGCTGAGGTTGCGCAGTTCGTGCTTCTCGCCAGCATCGCGCCAGATCACGCCGCCGACTTTATCGTCGGCGGTGATGGAATGGCCGTGAACGTTCTCAAGCTCAATCTTGCCACCGGTGACGTTGATGATGACGTAATCGAGTGTGTGGTGATGCCACGCCTTTTTTCCGCCCGCCGGTACTTGCATGTCCCACACCCGCACCTGGTCGTTCTCAAACAGAATCTCGGTACCGATCGGCCCGCTCGGATTTTCGCGGCTCGGTTCGTTCGCCATGAGGATCCTCCGTTACGCGCCGAGACTGCGTTGCACCCGATCGGCAATGCGATCGACGCTCGGCAATGCCAGGTCTTCGAGAATATCCGCCGCCGGTAATGGGATGTGCGGCGTCGTGATCCGCACCGGCGGCCCGTCGAGATCGTAGAACGCCTCGTCGGCGACGATGGAGACAAGCTCCGCGCCCCAGCCGCACAGCCGCGGATTTTCCTCAACCGTGAACAGGCGGTGCGTGCGCGCCACCGAACCGAGAATGATCTGGGTGTCGAGCGGCACCAGCGAGCGCACATCAACCACCTCGCAATCGATGCCGTGCTCGCTTTTCAGCTTCTCCGCGGCCGCGAGCGCGCGTGGCACCATCAGCGCCAGCGCGAGAATGGTGGCATCCTTGCCCGGCCGCACGATCTTCGCCGAGCCGAGCGTGTCGACGATCTCGCCGTCGGGGACCTCGCCCTTGGTCGCGTAGAGCGATTTGTGCTCGAAAAAAATCACCGGATCGGGATCGCGCACGGCCGCCGCCATCAGCCCGATCACATCGCGCGGGCTCGATGGCGCCACGACCTTGAGGCCGGGGATCATCATGCACCAGTTCTCGACGCTCTGCGAATGCTGCGCGCCGAAGCGGGCGCCGCCGCCGTTGCCGGTGCGCACGACCAGCGGACACTTGACCTGTCCGTTGGACATGTAGCGGCTCTTGGGGAATTCATTGGCGATATAGTCGAAGCACACCGCGATGAAGTCGGAGAACATGATCTCGGCGATCGGCTTTAATCCGGTCATCGCCGCGCCCATTGCGGCGCCGAGGATCGCCTGCTCGGAGATCGGCGTGTCACGCACGCGCACGGGACCGAACTGCTCGTACAGCCCGACGGTCGCCTTGAACACACCGCCGGCCTTGGCGATGTCCTCGCCCAGAAACACCACGTCGGGGTCGCGCGTCATTTCCTGCGCGATGCCGCGGATGACGGCGTCGCGATAGGTCAGTTCCGCCATGCGAAACCCCCGTCGGCATAGACATCGGTGGTGAGGATATCGAGCGCCGGTGGCGGCGCCGCTTTACACAGCTCGGTAGCCTCGTCGACTTCGCGCTTCACGTCGGTCTCGATACGCAGGATGGTTTCCTCATCGATGCCGAATTGCTTGAGCCGTTCGCGATAGATCTTGATCGGATCGCGCTCTTTCCACTTTTCCAGTTCGCCATCGGGCCGGTATTTGGCCGGATCGGCGCGCGAGTGCCCGCTGTAGCGGTAGGTCATGCATTCGATCAGCGACGGTCCGCCCCCGGCGCGCGCCTTCTCGTAGGCAGACATCGCAGCGCGGTACACTTCATCGGCGTCATTGCCGTCGACAATGATGCGCGGCAGCCCATAGCTTGCGGCGCGATCGGCAGCCGGGTGCTCAACGGCGGTGACCTCGCCGATCGGCGTGTATTCCATGTAGAGATTGTTCTCGCACACGAAGATCACCGGCAACTTCCAAACCGCGGCAAAGTTCAGCGCCTCGTGAAAGGCGCCGATATTGGTCGTGCCGTCGCCGAAGAAGCAGACGGAGACATCTTTCTGGCCCTTATACTGCGCGCGCCAGGCGGCGCCGCAGGCGATCGGCAGATGCGCGCCAATGATCGCGTAGGAACCCATGACGCCGTGATCGACCGACGTCAGGTGCATCGAGCCGCCCTTGCCGCGCATCAGCCCGATGTCGCGCTGCATCAACTCGCCGAGGACCTTGGCGATCGGAACGCCGCGCGCCAGCGTGTGAGCGTGGCCGCGATACGTGCAAAAGCTCAGATCGCCGGGACGCATGGCGGCAGCGAAGCCGGCGGCAACGGCCTCTTGGCCGAGTGAAAGATGGCTCGTGCCCTTCACGAGGTTTTGGAGGAAGAGGTCGTAGGCGCGCTGCTCGGCCTCGCGGATCTCGACCTGGGTGCGAAACATCGTCAGGCGTGTTTCCTCGCCGATGTCGTCGTTGAGGCTTGCCGTCAAAACGGACGCGCGATCCTCGATCTTGGCCATGAAATATCCTTTAGAAGGACCGATATGAACGAAACGCGGCCGCAACTTAGCGCCACTTGCGAAGGCGAGGCAACGGCCCCGGGCCGGCCGCGTGGCCGCCCCGCGTTTGACGTAGCGCTTGCGCAGGGTGCCTCAACTTAGCTAAGTGGCGCAGCGGAGATTGTGGACGATGTCCCAGGATCAAGCCCACCAGGACCAGGCCCACCAATTCGTTTATCGCTTCCTCGGCGGCCCGCCTCTGGCGGTGCTTGGGCGTTTGATCCTGCTGTCGATTTTGGTGGGCGTTATCCTCGCCGCCATCGGCCTGGATCCGTGGAACATCATTGAATCGGTTCGCGCTGTCATCGTGCATATCTGGACGATGGGATTCGACGTCGTGCGCTGGCTCTGGCGTTATTTCCTGCTTGGAGCCGTGATCGTCGTTCCGATCTGGTTTCTGGTACGGCTCGCCAAAGCGCCGCGCGGCGGCTGAGCGCCGCGCCGTTCGGCCGGAATCAGCGTCAATCAGTCTTCTATCGGACGCGAGCCGGGCGGCGCCGGCGCATCGCCGTCGCCACCCTGCATGGAGTGGTCGCGCGGGCCGCGATGGCGCCGCCGGCGGCGGTGCAGCGGGAAGCGGTCCGCCGAACCGTCGTAGCCGTTTGGGCCATTCCCGCCATGGGGACCGCCGCCTTGCCCCTGCTGCGGCGGCTGCTGGCCGCCGGTGATGAATGACGGAAGCCGCTCCACATTGTCGTCATTCGTCGGCGGCAGATGCTGCTGGCGCGGCTGGCTGTGTTGCGGCTGTGCCTGCGGCTGATGCTGATCGCGCGGATAAAAGGGCTGCGGTTCGCGCGGCGCGAACGGCTCGCCGCCGATGGCGGGCTGGTCGCCGTCGCCATCGTCGTAGCCGTCATCGGGAAGATTGCCGCGCTGATCGCCGCCGCCCTGCTGGTAGAATGGCTGGCTCTGACGAAACTGCTCCTGCGCCGCGGCGATCAGGCGGAAGTAATGTTCGGCATGCTGATAATAGTTTTCCGCTGCGACCGGGTCCCCGGAACTCTGCGCATCGCGGGCAAGCTGGAGATATTTTTCCGCGACGTGAGACGCCGTCCCCCGAATTTTCACGTCCGGTCCGTTGGACTCGTACATGCGCGATAATGGATTTTGGTGATGACCACCCTTGCGGTTGCGACCCCGCATGCGCTTGTTCTGACCGTTTCTCATGGTTGCTTTTCCGCCAACCCCCTCATTTGCGGCGACACGCGTGCCGCCGCTTCACTGAATCTTAAGTCCTGCATCAAATTTCATCACGCGATTAGTCTCAGCAATGCAGCCCCACCGGAGGGTTTCGCCGCGATACTGCGAAACTCCCGTTATGCGCGACATTCACGAATGCGCGCGGCACCGATTAAACTTCTCGGTCTGAATCTGGCGATCCGTTTGCCGTCCGATCCGGCTTTCGCTGTTCCGGTTTTCGCTACACCTAGCCTGCGCTGCCAAACCTCTGGGAGGGTCGCACCTCTAAAAGGGACGCTCTTGGCGTTCAAGGCGGCGCGGCACAATCATCTTAGGCCGATTCCGTTGCCGCAAGCTAGTCGGTTCCGGCCGATATTCCAAGTGCTTTTTTGCTGCTTTTTTGCCGAGGACCAATGCCGCATGCTCATGGCACAGGCCTGTTTAACCCGCGTGTCGCAATGAGCGCTCGCGGCGTGCCCCGCAGGTCCATGCGCGGCGGGGAGGGCGTCAGGCCTGCCGACGCGAACAAGGCGGCGACCGCCTGCGCTTGGCCGGCGCCAAATTCGACGACAAGAGCACCGGTCGGTTTCAACAACATCGGCGCCGCGGCGGCGATAGCGCGATAGCAATCCAGCCCGTCATGACCGCCGTCGAGCGCAAAATGCGGGTCGAAATCGCGTACTTCGGGAGCCAACGCGGCAATATCGGCGGAGGCTATATAGGGTGGATTGGAGACAATCAGATCAAAAGCTCCGCGGAGCGCCACACCCATGTCACAGGCAACGAATGCCGCCCGCGCCAACCCAAGACGTTGGGTGTTGTCCCGCGCGACGTGGAGCGCTCCAAGGCTCGTATCGGTGCCGATGCCGATGGCATTGGGCAATTCGGTCAGCAACGCCAGGAGGAGGGCCCCCGAGCCGGTGCCAAGATCGGCGATCCGCAGCATCCGCGCACGCGGACCGGAGGCATCGACCGCCGCGAGCGCCGTTTCGACGACGGTTTCCGTCTCCGGGCGCGGCACCAGTGTCGCGGGTTCGATACGCAGCATCAGGCTCCAGAATTCCTTGCTGCCGACGATCCGTGCGACAGGTTCGCGCGCCAGCCGACGGCCGGCCAGTGCGGCGATGGTGCTTCGATCGCCGGCCTGGAGAATGCGAGTATCGGCCGCCGTTAGCGCGGCGTGATCGAGCGAAAGCGCGTGACCGACGAGAATGCGAGCATCGAGCTCGGGCGAATCCAGCCCGGCTGTTCGAAATTTTTCCGTCAGTGCGCGCCGTGCTGCGGCAATTGTGAGCGTATCCGCTCGATCATGCTTGGCGAGCATTGCGACAGGCGCGGTCGTCTTCATTCTGCCTCCTCGGCGGCGAGCAGCGCCGCCTGATGCTCGGCGACAAGCGCATCGATGAGCTCACCCAGCGCCTCGCCCTCCATGATCTGCGGCAGCTTGTAGAGCGTAAGATTGATGCGGTGATCCGACACGCGCCCTTGCGGGAAATTGTAGGTGCGGATGCGCTCCGAGCGGTCGCCGGTTCCGACCTGGCCGCGCCGTTCGGCGGCACGCACGGCGTCCTGCTTCTGCCGCTCGGCGTCGTAGACCCGCGTGCGCAGCACGGCGAGCGCCTTGGCGCGGTTGCGGTGTTGCGAACGATCTTCCTGCATCATGACGACGATTCCAGTAGGAATGTGCGTGATGCGCACGGCGGATTCAGTCTTGTTGACGTGCTGGCCGCCGGCGCCGCTCGAGCGCAGCGTATCGATCTTGAGATCGATGTCGTTGATGGCGACATCGAGATCCTGTGCTTCGGGGAGCACGGCGACCGTTGCGGTCGAAGTATGGATGCGGCCGGAGCCCTCGGTATCCGGTACCCGCTGAACGCGATGCACGCCGGATTCGTATTTGAGTTTGGCGAAAGCACCGCGGCCGCGGATTTCGGCGATGATCTCTTTGAAGCCCCCCATCGCGCCCTCGCTCGCGGTCATGACCTCGACCTTCCAGCCCTGCTTGGCGGCGTAGCGCTCGTACATGCGGAACAGATCGCCGGCGAACAGCGACGCCTCGTCGCCGCCTGTGCCGGCGCGGATTTCGAGTATGACGTTGCGCTCGTCCATGGCGTCCTTGGGAAGGAGCGCCAGACGCAGCCGCTGTTCGAGCGCCGACCGCAGCGCTTCAAGCTGGGGCTTTTCCGCCTCTGCGATGGAGCGCATCTCGCTATCGGTCGCGGGATCTTCGAGCAAGCTCGCGACCCCGTGAAGTTCGCTTTGCGCAGCCCGATACGACTTCACCGCTTCGACGACCGGGGCGAGCTCGGCGAACTCGCGCGAGAGCTTGACGTAAGTCTCCGGCGGTACGGCGGTGGTCAGATCGCGTTCGAGTGCCGCATGGCGCGCAATAAGCGCATTGAGTTTCTGATCGGGAAGCATCGTCTTTAGATGGTCCAGACTAATGAGAAGGCAAGGATCGCCGAGCCGATGGCTTATGCATCGGACGGACGCGACTACTATGACCCCGCGGGCGCGACAAGCCCGGCCACGGCCGGCGTCCTAGATCTGCAGCAATTCGTCGGCGGCGAATTTTTCCAGCTGGGCGCGGATCGACATCGCGCGGTTCGGTTTATCCATCAGTTGGTAGAGAAATCCGGCCGCCTTGCGGCTGTCGAGATCGATCAACATCGCCTTGACCGGGCCGACAGCGGACGGCGTCAGCGACAGTGAACGGTAGCCGATGGCGGCGAGCGCCAACGCGCCAATGGGCTGTGAGGCGAGCTCGCCGCACACTGTTACCGGCTTGCCGTGCTCATGACATTTATCGGCGATGTCCTTGAGCGCGCGCAACACCGGCGCCGACAATGAATCGAAGCGGCCGGAGACCCGGGGATTGCCGCGATCGACCGCGTAGAGGAACTGGACGAGGTCGTTCGAGCCGACGGAAAGGAAATCGGCGTGATCGAGCAATTCGTCGAGCTGATAGAGGAGCGACGGCACCTCCACCATGCTGCCGACCTCGACCTGGTCGGGCAGCTTGTGGCCGTGGCGGCGAAGATGCGTCAGCTCGCGCTCAACAAGATCCTTGGCCTGCTCGAATTCGGCGACGGTCGCGATCATCGGGAACATGATCTTCAACGAGCGGCCGCCGCCGGCGCGCAGAAGCGCGCGCAATTGCGTGCGCAACAATGCAGGGCGGTCGAGGCCTAGGCGGATCGCGCGCCAGCCGAGCGCCGGATTCTCCTCCTCGATATTGCGCATATAGGGGAGCACCTTGTCGCCGCCGATATCGAGCGTGCGGAAGGTCACCGGCTTGTCGTTGGCGGCGTCGAGGACGGCGCGATAGAGCGTATATTGCTCGCTGGAACGCGGAAAATTCGGGGCCACCATGAATTGCAGCTCGGTGCGGAACAGGCCGATGCCAGCGGCCCCGGTATCGGCAATGTGCGGCAGGTCGACGCTCAGGCCAGCGTTGATGAGCAACGTCATTTCTTCGCCGTCCTTGGTCACGCATGGCTGATCGCGCAGCGCCTGGTATTGTTGCTGCCGCCGCGCCCGCAACCGTACGCGCTCGGCGTAGGCGGCCTCCATGTCCGGCAGCGGCCGCAGGTGCAAATCTCCGGCCGAGCCGTCGACGATGATGGCATCGCCAGTGTCAGCGATGCCTGTGGCATTGTCGATCTCGCCGACTGCGGCAATGCCGAGCGCGCGGGCAACAATCGCGACATGCGAGTGCGGGCCGCCTTCCTCGAGAACGAGCCCGCGCAAGCGCTTGCGGTCGTAGTCAAGTAGCGCCGCCGGCCCCATGGAGCGGGCAACGAGGATGGCATTCTCCGGCAGGTTCTCGCGCGAGGGCGCGTGATCGCGCCCAGTGAGCTGGCGCATCAGGCGGTTGGCGAGGTCGTCGAGATCGTGCAATCGCTCGCGCAGATATGGATCGGTCTGCCGCAGCATGCGCGCGCGGGTGTCCGACTGGACGCGCTCGACGGCGGCCTCCGCGGTCAGCCCGGTCACGACCGCCTCTTCGAGCTTATGCACCCAGCCGCGGTCGTAGGCGAACATGCGATAGGCTTCGAGAACATCGCGATGCTCGCCACCTTCCACGACATCGCCGTGCTCGAGGAGTTGGTCGAGATCGGCCCGCAAGGTCTCGACCGCGGCCTGCAGGTGCTTTAGTTCCTTCGGAATATCGTCGGCGATGTAGTTGGTGACGACCACCCGTGGCTCGTGCAGCACGACGTGACCAAGCGCGATGCCTTCCGAGAGCGCGGTTCCCTTGAGATACAGCGACCGCCGCGCGGCAGGCTCGGCGCCCGGAAGGGCCAACGCCGATAGCTCGCCAGAGGCGATCATCTCCGCGAGCACCATTGCCGTCGTTTGCAGCGCCTCGACTTCCTCCTCCGAATAGGTGCGCCGGGCGCGGTTCTGAACCACAAGGACGCCGAGCGTGTTGCCGGCGCGCAGGATCGGCACACCGAGGAACGAATGATAGATCTCTTCGCCGGTTTCCGGCCGGAAGGAGAAGGCCGGATGCGACTGCGCGTTGGAGAGGTTGATGGCGGTCGCCTGACTGGCGACAAGTCCAACCAGGCCCTCGTCCGAGCGCAGCACCGTGCGATGCACCGCGTCGCGATTGAGGCCTTCCGTGGCGTAGAGTTCGAGCGTGGAATCGACACGCAGCACGTAGACCGAGCAGACCTCCGCAACCATGTTGGCGGCGATCAGCACGACGATCTTGTCAAGGCGTTCCTGCGCGCTTACCGGCTCCGCCATGACTTCGCGGAGGCGGCGCAACAGCACGCGCGGACCGCCGAGCGAGCCACGCATGGCGTGAGGTCCCTCGGGCTTTGCTGTTAAACCGAGGCGCCGCCCGCGTCGCACCGGCCGTGATCGAAAGGAATACGCCGGGGCTGAAGCCCACAGCGATCACCCTTCAGGCTATATCGAATGCGATATGCAAACCGCAAGCCAGAGACAGTGCGAATGACGTAGGGAGAAATTGTGCGCCGCAGCGAACGCTCGTCGTTCCAGCCGAGCGCGGCAAGGATCCCGGAATCTCATAACTAGATTGGCGTAAAATTCTCCTCAGACCGGGGCCGCGGATTCCGGGCAGCCGCCGTGCGGCCTGTGCAGGTGACGAAATCACGCCGACGCCTGGTCGAGACCGTAAAGCGAATGCAGCGTCCGCACTGCAAGCTCGGTGAACGCGGCGTCGATCAGGAGCGAAAATTTGATCTCCGAGGTGGTGATGGCGCGGATATTGACCGCGCGTTCGGCGAGCGCCTGGAACGCCTGCGCGGCGACGCCGGCGTGGCTGCGCATGCCGATACCGATGACGGAAATCTTGGCGACGTCGATGGCGCTGTCGAGCCGCTTGTAGCCGATGGTCTGCTTCGCTTTGGCGACGACATCGAGCGCCCGCCGGTAGTCGGCCGCCGGGACCGTGAAGGTGAGATCGGTGGTCTTGCCGTCGGCAGAGACGTTCTGCACGATCATGTCGACGTTGATGTTGGCGTCCGCCAGCGGCATGAAGATGGCTGCGGCGACGCCCGGCTTATCATCGACCTCGCGGACGGAGATCTGCGCCTCGTCCCGCGAGAACGCGATGCCGGTGACAGTTTGTTGCTCCATGATCTCCTCCTCGTTGCAGATCAGCGTTCCGGGTGGAGTGCCGTGCGGGTCGATATCCTCTGGCCGATCGAAGCTGGAGCGCACGAAGATTCGGACATCGTGCACCATGCCGAGTTCGACCGAGCGCACCTGCATAACTTTGGCGCCAAGCGAGGCAAGCTCCAGCATTTCCTCGAAAGCAATCTTATCGAGTCGCCGCGCGCGCGGCACGACGCGCGGGTCCGACGTATAGACGCCGTCGACGTCGGTGTAGATGTCGCAACGATCCGCGCGGATGGCCGCCGCGATCGCGACTGCCGACGTGTCGGATCCGCCGCGGCCGAGCGTGGTAATGCGCCCGGTCGCTTTGTGGACGCCCTGGAAGCCGGTGATGACGGCCACTTCCTTGCGTTCGCTGAAACGCTTGAGAAGTTCGGCACCGTTAATGTCGACGATGCGTGCGGAAGCGTGCACGTCCGACGTCATGATCGGAAGCTGCCAGCCTTGCCAAGAGCGTGCGTTGATGTCCATGTCCTGCAGTGCGATCGCAAGCAGGCCGGCGGTGATCTGCTCGCCGGTGGCGACCACGGCGTCATACTCGCGCGCATCGAAGATCTGGCGGGTCTTCAAGGCCGCCTCGCACCAGGCGATGAGTTGATTGGTCGTCCCCGACATCGCCGAAACCACAACGGCGACGTCATGGCCGGCATCGACCTCGCGCTTGACATGGCGCGCGACGTTGCGGATGCGCTCGATATCAGCGACCGAGGTGCCGCCGAATTTCATCACCAGACGGGCCATGACAATCGATCTATCGCTCTTCACCGGCAAGTGCGCCGCCGCTGCAATTTCTGCAAGCCGGCGCGAAAGGCGCGTATAGATACCGGCGCGATGCCCGCCCTGCAACCTCGCGATGCCTGCGGGACGGGCGATTTCAGAACCTGACCGAAACCCGCAACTCGGTTTTGAAGTTGTAGACCGGATAGTCTTTGATGATCGGTACGCTTACTTCGACATAGTCGCTCACCCGATCCGTGAAATCGCGGCCCACCGCTGCGTCAAACGGAAGGAAAAGCTGGCCGGTTTGGCCGGCGGCGGCGGTTCCGGTGTTTATCCGGATATCGTTGCTCGAGTTCATGGTGAGGAACCAGCGCTGCGGCAGACCAATGTTGAGGGTGGGAGCAATCTGCGGCTGATTGATTGTCGGCTTCGCGGGGTTGTCGGAAAGCTGAACGCCCAGCGGAACACCGGCACGAAATAGGTGTCCGGTCCGATTTCAAGGTACGAATAGCACACGCCCAATCCCGGCATGATCTGCCATTCACCGGTCCCCAGTGTATCGCCGCCCGTGGGCGCCTCCAGGCGGGCGCCGAATCGGTAAAGCCAATGCGAGTCGATGGGGTGAGACAATGCGGCTTGGACGAATGAATCACCAAGTCGGTCTGCGTTGTGGGCGAGGAAGAGATCTGAAAGCGCAGACGCAAAGTAACGCGCTGGTCCGGGCGCGTATAATCGAGGCCGTTGTAGTCTGCTGACGCCGGATCCCCGCCTGACTGCGGCTATTCCTCGAGCGATCGGCCGGCGGCAAGTCCGCTCCGACCGGTTGCGGCCGGTTTTGCTCGCGCGGCGGCGAGCGAGGCAACGAGCAACAACACGGACGGGAGCCCGGCGAGACGAAACGCCGAAGCGGAATGGATGAAAGCTTCATTACCGCACGCGGACCGGCAGCGCGGTTTTCGCCGACCCATCGCCACTCCCCATCAAGTTTGACCAGAACGCGACCCACATCAGAGCAGGCATGACATGCTTCATTGGCGGATCGGACCGAACGGTCAATGTGCTAGTCTTGTTGTAGTTCCTCTTAACTCTCATCATGCCCGGGATCGCGGAGAGGGCGTGGTATCGCCGGTAGCACGAAAGACCAAGTAACATGCCCACGAGCGACAATCGAATCCTGACCACGCATGTCGGAAGTCTTGTCCGCCCACCCGAACTGAGCAAATACATTGAGGCGATCGATAACGGCGTCATGGTCGACCGATCGGCGTTCGATCGCTGTCTCTCCGATTCCGTGGCCGAGGTGGTCAGGTGTCAACAGCAAGCCGGTATCGACGTCGTTAGTGACGGTGAATACGGCAAATTCCGCAGCTGGTCTTTCTATGTGCTCGACCGCCTCGGCGGCATCGAGGAACGCGCGGTCGAGGCGGCGCGAGGAGCGGGACGAGATCAGCTTTTGTTTCCGGACTTCTACGCCGAATATTTCCCGACGCAGAAACTGCCGAAACGAGGCACGGCCGTTTGCGTCGGCCCGATCGCGTACAAAGGCCACGCTGCGGTGCAAAAGGATATTGCCGTCTTCAAGTCGGCATTAAAGGGCGCTCCCGTCGCTGACGCCTTCCTGCCGGTCGTGGCGCCCGCCAGCGCCGTGCCGCGCCACAAGAATGAGTACTACAAGAACGACGAGGAATTTCTGTTCAAGCTCGCGGAGGCGTTGCGCGAGGAATACAAGGCGATCGTCAATTCTGGGCTGATGGTCCAGATCGACGATGCATTTCTGCCCTACATGTACGATGTGGCGTTCGCCGCCGAGGATCTGCCACAATACCGAAAATGGGCGGCGATACGCATCGACGCGCTCAATCACGCCATTGCCGGGTTACCGGAAGACCGTATCCGCTATCACATCTGCTGGGGCAGCTTTAACACTCCGCATGTCACCGACGTGCCGCTCAAGGACATCATCGACCTCGTACTCAAGGTAAAAGCCGGCGCCTACTGCATCGAGATGGGCAATCCGCGCCACGAGCATGAATGGCGCGTCTGGGAAAAGGTGAAGCTGCCGGCCGGCCGCAAGCTCATTCCCGGCGTGATCAGCCACGCGACCAATGTCGTCGAGCATCCGGAACTCGTCGCCGAACGGCTGACACGGATCGCAAGGCTGGTCGGGCGGGAGAATGTCTTGGGTGGAACCGACTGCGGGTTCGCGCAATCGCCTCATGTGCGGCGCGTGCATCCCTCGATTATGTGGGCGAAGCTTGAAGCGCTCGCAGAGGGCGCCCGGCTTGCCTCGCAGGAATTGTGGGGTAGGCGGGCCGCTTAAGGGGCCTCGCCGCTTCATCGAGTCCGCTTTCTAATACGGCAGTCCCACGTAATTCTCAGCGAACATCGTCGCCGCGGCCTTCGAGCGGAAAAGGTAGTCGAGTTCCGCGAGTTGAATTTTTTGATCGAAAGGATTTTCAGAAATCTTGTGCATCAGCATGGTCATCCACCACGAGAAGCGCTCGGCTTTCCACACCCGCGCCAGCGCGCGCTCGGAATAATGATCGAGGCCGGCGTCGGACTCTTCGGCATAATGCTCGACGAGCGCGTGCGAGAGATAGCGCACATCGCTGGCGGCAAGGTTAAGGCCCTTGGCGCCCGTTGGTGGCACGATGTGGGCGGCGTCACCGGCGAGGAAAAGCCGGCCGAAGCGCATCGGTTCGGCGACGAAACTGCGCAGCGGTGCGATGCTTTTTTCGATTGACGGGCCGGTCACGAGCCGCTCGCGCGCCTCGTCGTCAAGCCGGGGTCTGAGTTCCTCCCAAAAGCGTTCGTCCGGCCAGGCGTCGATGTCCTCTGCCAGGCTGCATTGCAGGTAGTAGCGGCTTCGGGTCGGCGACCGCATCGAACATAGGGCAAAGCCGAGCGGGTGGCGGACGTAAATCAATTCGTCCGAGACCGGCGGCGTGTCGGCGAGAATGCCAAGCCAGCCGAGCGGGTAGACGCGTTCATGTGCCGTAACTGCGCTCGGCGGGAGGCTTTTGCGGCTGATGCCGTGAAAGCCGTCGCAGCCGGCGATGAAGTCACACGAGAGTTCGCGGCTTTTACCATCGGCACGAAAGGTGACCTGCGGTTTTTCGCCGAAGATGCCGTGCAAGCTCACGTCATAAGCCGCGTAGATAGTCGGAGCGCCAACCGCCGCGCGGCCGTCCATGAGATCCTTGGTGATCTCCGTCTGGCCGTAAACCATCACCGCCTTGCCGGTCATCTCCTTGAAGGAGATGCGATGACGCACACCGTCGACGCAAATCTGGACGCCTTCATGCACTAAGCCGTTCGCATGCATATGCGTGCCGACACCCGCCTCGTCGAGCAGATCGATAGTTACTTGTTCGATGACGCCAGCGCGGACGCGGCCAAGAACATATTCGGCGGTTTGCCGCTCAAGAATGACGTTATCGATGCCATGCTTGTGGAGGAGCTGACCGAGCAGCAATCCCGCCGGGCCGGCGCCTATGATAGCGACTTGTGTTCGCACGTTTTTATTAGCACTGTCTGAAAGCTTGGGGAGATTATCGTTGCGGCATATTCACAGATTGATTCAAATCAACCTGATTTGTTCCGGTCAGCAATCATTACCTCTTATGGTCGAGAGTTTCACGCCTTTTTCTGACCGTAAGGACTTCAAAACCGTCGCAATAGAAGAATATCATTTAAATCGAAGATAATCTTTTATCGGCGGCTCAATGGTGCCGCTATTTCATGGCCAGATGCGCGCAGGCAAACGAGCGGGCACGGCGGTAGCTTCGTGGAACGCGGCGGTGGAGCACACCCACGTGCCCGAGGGGCCGCGTCGAATTGTCCGCGCGCGCCGCGGCGAACAGCATGCCAAGACCTGGCGCCTTGCTATCGTGCTCTTTTTGTTTCCGGGGCTGCTGGCCACTGCGTTGCTGATCGGCGGCCATGCGATCATCGATCCGGTATTGCGCGCGGCGGCGGAGGCGCGCGAGGCGAGCCGCGTCGACCGTATCGTCTTTACGATGCCCGACGTTGCGTTTTGCCGCCATCTGTCATTCAACAATGAGACGGCGGAACTGACGGAAAGCAGCGTGGCGCGATGCCCGGAAGCGAAGCCCCGCGGTCAGGGGCCGGTAGGCTCCACAAGCGGCTTCGCCTGCGACACGGGGGCACGCGCTGAAATTTCACGCCGAATATTCTGGATTGCAATCACACTTTCCCGTCTGGCTCCCATCCGCTGCGGAGCGGCAGCGGCCTAGTCGCCGAACAGCTTTCCTTCGGAAATCCGGTTTCCCCTTTTGCGGATCATGTTCTAGTGTCCTGATTCTGAAGTCCGCAAGCACCTGGGGTACCCTCTCGTGCGAACTTCAGAGTCTAAAGGACACTAGCAATCTTATGATTTTAGTGGAGTTTTTGGATTTGAAGTTCCTAAGCAAGTTTGCCGTCGGATCGTGGGAACTTCAATCCACCACGCTAGGCTACGGCGCCGGGGAGCTCTCCCGCACGGAAAACAGAGGAAGAAAATATATGCTTCGTATCACGCGTTTTGCATGCGGACCGACCTTGCCGGCCGCTGTTCTGTTGATCGGCGTTTATGCAATGGGAACAAGCGGCGCCAGCGCTCAAGCCAGCCAAGAAACCCGCGACGCTTGCACCGGCGATGCGATGCAGTTTTGTTCCGAATTTATCCCGGACGTGCCGAAGGTCACCAAATGCATGATGGCCAAGCGTCGAATATTGAGCAAAGCTTGCCAGATCGCCATGGCAAACGAGCATAAGGCGCGGCGCCGCGCAGGCCAGCATTGCGCGCACGGGCATAACTGCTGATCTCCTTCTGACGGCCACATCTTACGGCCATGCATTTGCGTCAAAGACCCCGCGCCACGGGGCCATGCGGATGAATCTGCGCCTTGAGTATCGTTGCCGGAAAATGCGATGGTGCGCGGGCGTCGGCTGTGGAAGCCGGCCGGGGGCGGAGTTTGTAACGAGTGGTATTGCCGGAGGCGACAAAGCGGGTCGGATCGGCGACGGGTTCGACTCCCATGGGCGCGGCGTTGCGAGCGGCCGTACGCTGGTCCGGACTTGTGGTGATCGTTGCCGGCGCGTTGGCGTTTGCTTTTGCACTGCCTAAGGCGCAACCGAAAGCGCAGCCGATCGCGATCGACGACGCGCCGGTGCTCGCCGCCGATAAGGCGCTCGGCGATGCGGTTCGCGGCGGCGACAAGGCGGCCGTGCGTCGGCTCTTGGCGCTGCAATTCAGTTTTGTCGACGCCGACGGCAAGACCCACACACGCAAGGATTTTCTGGGGGATCTCAAGAATGTCGCCGCCGCTCCGGCAAGTGACGGCAATGTGCGCAGCTACGGCTTGATCGCCACGGTTACCGGGCGGCACAAATCAGTGCACGACGCCGACGTGTTCTTTCTCGATGTTTGGGTCAAGCAGAAGGGGGCGTGGCGCGCGCTGCTGATGCAGGACGTCCCGATCGCCGCGGATGCCGTCGCGGCCGTGCCGGCGCCGCCCACCACGCCCCAATTCCATGAATGCAAGAATCCCTGCCAGACAATACCGTATCGCGTGCGCTCCCCGGCAGAGCAGGATGTCGTCAACGCGTTTCAGGCGACGATGAAGGCCGTCGTTGCCGATGATGCCGGCAAATGGGGAAAATACGTCGCTGACGAGTTCGTGGTTTACGCGACCGGCCGCGCTCCGGTAACAAGATCGGAACGGATCGCGACGATCGAGCGCCAGAAGGAGAACGACACCGCGGTCGCCGTCGGTGAGGTGCAGACCATGCGGCTATCCGTCTATAGCGACGGGGCGCTGATGATCGCCAGCGAAGCTCCGCCGGACGGGTCGGGTCCGCCGTACCGCGCTGCGCGCGTATGGGTACGGCGCAACGGCCAGTGGCTGATGGCGATCAGTCTGCACACTGAGGTGAAATAGCGGACTCAGCTTTCCAAGCCCGTCGCGACGTTCTTGTTCTCACTTTCGAGCTTCATGCCGGCGGCGAGCGCCATGGTCTCGGCCAGCGCTGAAAAATCCTTCTGCAAATATTCCTCCGGATTTTTTTGCAGCATGGCGGCGCCGAAGTGAGTTTGCAGAACTTCGCGGGCGGCCGCCGTCACCGGCAGGGGAACGTCCAATTCGCGGCCGAGCTCGAGGCCGAGATCGAGGTCCTTGCGCAGAAGCTCGGGTGTGAACGTCGTGGTCCAATCGCAATTGACCAGCGCCGGCGACTTATAGGTCGTGAACATCGAGCCCATTGCACTCTTGTTGAGGAAGGCAAGAAAGGCATGCCGCGGGACGCCCATTTTATTGGTGAGAAGCGTGATCTCGATGAGGTTCTCGATGACGACGCCGAGCATGACGTTGTGCGCAATCTTGCAAACTCGCGCCAGTTCGCCGGCGCCGACATAGGAGACCCCACGCTGGGCGAAGACTTCGATCAGAGGCATCACCGCCTTGCACGCCGCCTCGGTCCCCGATACGACCGCCGATGCCTGACCTGCTTTTATGACTTTGGCGTTCCCGCTCATTGGCGCGGCGACGAATTCGGCGCCGAGTTGTTTAAGCTGGTCGCGGATCAGGGCGGATTCTTCGACCGAAATTGTCGAACAATCGACGACAACCGGCGGCAGTTTCCCGCCCTGACTGCAAACCCCGTTTTTGCCGTAGAGGACTTCCTGCACGTCCTTGCCGGTCGATACGATCGAGAACAGCACCTCCACATTCTTGAGCTCTGAGAGGTGATCGACCAGCTTGCCGCCGATCTTGGCGAGCGGCTCGGCCTTGGTGCGCGTGCGGTTCCAGATGGTCACGTCATAGCCGGCCTTGATCAGCCGCTCGGCCATGGGGATCCCCATACGGCCCGCGCCGATCCAGCCGATCCTTTGTTTGTGCTCTTTACCGTCCGTGGCCATGTCCAACTCCTTGCAGCGTTGTTTTTTGTCGGCGCCCTCTTATCACAGGATGCGAACGCTTGTCCGCGAGCATCGCGTCGGGGCTTTGCGCCGATGCGGTTGGCTTTGCATTTCTTGACAGGGGTTTATGGCCCCGTCATAAGGACGCGGGTGTCGGCCGGGCGAGCCGTTAAGGTTTGCCGGCAGGAGCCTCTAACCAGCAGCATCGACTGGAAAAAGCCGGTCCGGATGAACTCCGACGTACCGGGTTCGAACACAAGGACTAAAGATGTTCGCGGTCTTCAAGACAGGCGGCAAGCAATACCGGGTAGCCGCTGAGGACGTGCTCAAGATCGATAAGGTCAAGGGCGAACCCGGCGAGATTGTCGAATTTGGCGAGGTACTGGTCGTCGGCGGCGAGGCCGTAACGCTCGGCGCGCCGACTGTCGCGGGCGCAACTGTGGCGGCCGAAGTGCTCGACCAGTCGCGCGGACCGAAGATCATCGCGTTCAAGAAGCGCCGGCGAAAAAATTCCCGCCGCAAGCGCGGCCATCGCCAGGAGTTCACGCTCCTGCGCATTACCGAGATCCTCACCGACGGCAAGAAGCCGAGCAAGACCGCGCAGCCGCGGCCGAAGCGGGCGCTGGCCCCAAGGCCGGAGGAGTCCGTGTCGGAAGGCTCGCCCGCGGCCGAGTCGACCAACGAAAAGCCGCAAAAGGCGTCCGCCAAGAAGGCGCAAAAGCCGAAATCCGCGGCGTCAGCGAAGGCCAAGAAGCCCGTGGCGAAGGGCAAAGGTGCGCCGGCCAAGGGAAAGAAAAAGATTTGAGCGGAAGCGGTGATGCTTTTGTCACGAATCCGGTATAGGTAACGGACACGAAGGGTTTGAGCGATGGCTCATAAGAAAGCAGGCGGATCCTCGCGTAACGGCCGTGATTCCGGCGGTCAACGCCTGGGAATCAAGATTTTCGGCGGTGAGGAAGTCGTTGCTGGGAACATTATCGCACGCCAGCGCGGCACCAAGTGGCATGCGGGCCGTAACGTCGGTGTCGGCCGTGACCACACCTTGTTCGCGTTGATCGACGGTCGCGTTGCGTTCGAGGCGAAAACCAAGGGCCGCATTTTCGTATCGGTACTTCCGTTGGCGGGGGCTGCGGCTCAGTAATACGGTGGATCATACGAGGTCCGCCGGCATCCAGTCGAACCGGCGGACCCGAATGGGCTTCGAAAAAGGGGAGACCGGGTGCCGACTCCCCTTTTCGGTTTCTTTGCAGGAGCCCATGAGATGACCCTGGCGGAAAACGTCGTTGCGCCGACACGGCGAGAATGCAGTATTCCCGTCCCCATCCTTGAGACTAGGCGGCTCATGTTGCGCGCGCCGCGTCACGAGGACGTGGAGGCGATTGCGGTTCTCGCCAACGATCGCCGCATCGCGGAGAATACCGCCCGCATTCCCTTTCCCTAAGGCGTTGCCGACGCCGAGCATTTCATCGCGAGCACGAACAAGCGCGAGGGCGAAGCCTATTTCTTGATCGTGCATGACGACATCGTGGTTGGCGCTTGCGGCATCGATCCGCTGAAAGACGCGCCCGAAATCGGACATTGGCTCGGAGCGCGCTACTGGGGCCGCGGCCTCGCCACCGAAGCGGTGCGCGCGCTGATCGATCATGCTTTCGGCGATCTGCAACACGAGGCGCTGCAAGCCGGCGCGCGCGTCAGCAATCCGGCTTCGCGCCGGGTGCTGGAGAAGTGCGCCTTTCAGTAGACCGGCGTGCGGTTGACGCGCATCCGCGCCATCAATTCAGCCGCGCCGATCGATCGCTTCCGGCTCGAACGCAGGCTGTGGTTGTCGCTCAAGGCCCGGGGCGGCGCGCGTCGCGTCGCGTAATCGGTCTCTCAGCGTCCGTCAGCTTGCTCGGATTGGAAGAGCGGCGCCAGTCTCGCGACCAGTGCCGGTCCGAAATGGGCTTGCGGATTCGAGGGCCGGGCATGGTCCATCAGTTCCCAGCCCTGGATTAGTACGCGGGCATTGTCGAACGCATGCTGTAAATCCCGCCCCGGCCGCACGCTCTGCCGAAAGAATGCGTCGCCGAAATAGGTCCAGTCGCGCTCGGGCGCACAGCCGAACGACGTACTGTTGGCATCGGCGGCGGCGAGCACGATGGTGTTGTCGTTCGCTAGCGGCGGCACGAAGATGCCCGCATAGCAAGCTGACACGATGACGATGCGGTTCTTGATACCCGCCGTATCGAGCGTCGCTGCAACTTCTTGCGGCGTGAATTCAACGACCAACTCGCTCGGCAGGCGAAGGGCAAAGCCCGTCGCCTGCCCGTGCGACGTCATCAGGAGAAGGAGGACATCATCGTCCTTGTTCATCACCGCGCCGATCTCGTGCACTGCGGCGGTAAAATTGCGCTGGTTTGCGAGCGGTATGCTTTGCGCGGTTTCGCTGTGATTAGCGAGACGCACGGTGTGTCCCCGAATCGGCAGGACGCCGCCCATCGCGGTCAATCCGCCGTCGAGCTCTTTGAGAAACACATCCTGATCGGCCCAACCGGCGATACCGAGCGCATAGATGTTGGTCGAGCCTTTCGTCGGCGGAGCAAGTGCGGCGATTTCTGCCTCCAAGAGCGAGCGCTGCGATTGCTCGGAGCCCGTCGCTTCGCTCTCAGCGATGCTGCTCTGGTTCGTTTTCGGCTGCACGACCCGCGCGAGCAGGGACTCCCACAAATTGGCGCCGCGGATATCGAAATCGCGCGCGACAAAAACGGGCGCGTGAGGCACGAGTGCGCTGACAGCAAGAAGCGCGACCCACAAGGCCGCGGCACGGCCGAGCACGCTAAGCTGCGGTTGCGGGGTGAAGCTCCGCAGCACGGCCACCATTGCGCCGGTCCACCACAGCGATACGACGGCAAAAATTGCAATCGGAGCGGCGCGACCGTGCAAAAGGACGTCCGCCGCGCCAATGGATGGGACCAGGGGGAGACAAAGTCTCGCGGCATCGAACACGAGTTCAGCGAGAATTGACAACGCCAGCATCGCGGATAGCGCCGTGGTCCGGACTGCTGGCTGCACGAACAGCGCGGCGACGGCTACTTCCAGCGCGATCCAGGCGATGACGGCGTTAAGGCCGTAAGGATTAAACCCGCCGCCCGGACCAGCGGCAACGAATTGGGCCGCGACCCGCAACGCTACCAGCGCGATCGCCCAAATCAGCAGATCCGGCAGTCCTACCAGCCGCGGCTCGGACGTGGTCCGCCAGATCGTGGCGCGCAACGCAATCCTGAGAACCGACCACACGCTCATTTGCCGCTCAAAACACGCAAGCCCGAGTGCCGCAATCTTAAGTATTCACATTATATCAGACGGGGTCGTGCGCGACTCCGCCATTTGCGTTTGTCGCCAACGCGGTGGATTTGATGCTCCACCATTGTTACGGGTAGTCGCATGAAGTTCCTAGACGAAGCCAAGGTCTATATCCGCTCCGGTGACGGCGGCAATGGCTGCGTGTCGTTCCGGCGCGAAAAATTCATCGAGTTCGGCGGTCCAAATGGCGGCGATGGCGGCAAGGGCGGTGATGTCGTTGCGGAGGCAGTCGACGGCCTCAACACATTGATCGATTTTCGCTATCAGCAGCACTTTTTTGCCAAAAACGGCGGCGCCGGCATGGGCAAAGACCGCCATGGTGCCAACGGCGCCGACGCCGTGCTCAGGGTCCCGGTCGGAACGCAAATTTACGAAGAGGACCGCGAGACGCTTGTCGCCGATCTCACCGAGCGCGGCCAGCGCACCGTCCTCGCCCGTGGCGGCAACGGCGGTTTCGGCAATGCGCACTTTAAGTCTTCTACCAATCGAGCGCCGCGCCGCGCTAATCCCGGCCAAACGGGTGAAGAACACACCATCCATCTGCGGCTGAAACTCATCGCCGACGCCGGCATTGTTGGACTGCCGAACGCAGGAAAATCGACGTTCCTTGCCGCGGTCAGCGCGGCCAAACCGAAGATCGCAGACTACCCCTTCACCACGCTTCAGCCGCAGCTGGGCGTTGTCGACATCGACGGGCGCGAATTCGTGCTGGCGGATATTCCGGGCCTGATCGAAGGAGCGCACGAAGGGATAGGCCTTGGTGACCGCTTTCTTGGCCACGTCGAGCGTTGCCGCGTGCTCCTGCATTTGATCGATGGGACCGACGGCGATGCCGGCTCGTCATACAAAACCATACGCGCGGAGTTATCCGCGTATGGTCACGGGCTTGCCGACAAGCCCGATATCGTAGCGCTCAACAAGGCCGATGCGCTCAGCGCCGGCGAGATCAAAAAACAAGCCGCACGGCTTCGGCGCGCGGCGAAGGGGTCGCCGTTGATCATTTCCGCCGTGAGCGGGCAGGGCGTGCTGGAGGTGCTGCGCGCGCTCATGGCGGTGATTGAAAATGCCCGCGGCAACAAGGTCGAACCGAAAACCGAGACGGCCACCTGGCAGCCTTGAGCCTGCGCGCTGGTGGTGCGGAGCCGCCCGGGTTATTTGGATAAGCTTTCGCCAATCGTTACATTAGCCGCATGTTCGGTCTGCCACGGACCAGTCACAAGCCAAGGAACGTGCGGCTCGATACGCTGGTGCGGCTGCGCTGGCTTGCCGTTTTCGGTCAGGCCGCTGCCGTTCTCGTCGTGCATTTCGGTCTTGAGTTCGACGTTCCGATCTGGCCTTGCCTTGCGGTGATAGCGCTGGCCGCGCTGCTCAACGTCGCGTTGCGCGTCGGCTTCCCGCAGACCCAATGGCTGGAACCCGACCGCGCCGCCTTTCTGCTCGGCTTCGATATCGCGGAACTCGCGACACTTCTGTATTTCACCGGCGGCTTGGAGAATCCGTTTTCCTTTCTGTTGCTGGGCCCAGTCCTGATCTCGGCGACCGCGCTGCCGCCGCGCATGACGTTGCTGCTCGGGATTTTTGCCGTGTTGTGCGCGACAGTGCTGATCTTCTTCCATTTTCAGCTCCCATGGGAAAGTGAAGAGCCGCTGCAACTTCCCGAAACCTACGTCGTCGGGGTGTGGCTCTCGACCCTGCTGGCGATCGGCTATATCGGCGTCTATACGTGGCAGGTTGCCGAGGAGGCCCGTCAGCTTTCTGATGCGCTCGCCGCGACCGAGCTGGTGCTGGCGCGCGAGCAGCACCTCTCGCAGCTCGACGGTCTTGCCGCGGCGGCGGCCCACGAGCTCGGTACGCCGCTCGCCACCATCACCGTGGTCGTGCGCGAGATCGAACGCGCACTCGAGGCAAATTCGCCCCACGCCGATGATGTCAAATTGCTGCGCGAGCAGGCGCAACGCTGCCGCGAGATTCTTTCCAAGATCACCGAACTTCCCGCCGGCGAACCGTTCGATCGCGTGCCGCTCTCGGCATTGATCGAGGATGCCGTCGCACCGCATCGTCATTTCGGCGTCTCGCTCGGGGTGACGCTGCCGCCCGACCGCGCGGACGAACCGGTTGGGGCGCGCAATCCGGCGATCCGCTACGGCCTCGGCAATCTGGTCGAGAACGCAATCGATTTCGCCAACAAACGCGTGGAGATCCTCGCGCAATGGGCGGCTGATGAGGTGCGTATCACCATTAGCGACGACGGGCCGGGTTTTGCACCCGAAGTTCTGGATCGCCTCGGAGCCCCTTATGTGACCCATCGGCGGCCCGGATTGCGCGAACCGGGCGGCGACGAGGACGATGGGGCTTTCGGACTTGGACTCGGGTTTTTCATCGCCAAAACGTTGTTGGAGCGCTCTGGCGCAACGCTTTCGCTGAAAAACCAGATGCCACCGATGCACGGCGCCACGGTCACGATCGTCTGGAGCCGCGCGGATTTCGAGCGCCCAGCGATTGAGGCCCCTCTTGAGCGAGTTGCGACCGTCTCTTAACTATCAGTGGCAGAGGGGCGCGCGGCATTACTGCGGTGGAGTAGAATTGTCATGACCAACGCTCTGACCAGTCCCCAAACCGGTGCCATGACAATCGCAACGGCCGGTACGCTTCCCAACGAGCGATCGCTCCTGATCGTCGAAGACGACAAGTCGTTTCTTCAGAGGTTGGCGCGGGCGATGGAAACCCGCGGCTTTACAGTTAGTACGGCCGAGTTGGTCGCAGATGGCCTGTTACAGGTGGAAAAGGCAGCTCCCGCTTTCGCCGTCGTCGACATGCGGCTTGGCGATGGCAACGGGCTCGACGTCATTTCCGCCGTGAAGAAACGCCGCCCGGAGGCGCGCGCTATCATCCTGACCGGCTACGGCAACATTGCCACCGCGGTGAACGCGGTCAAGTTGGGCGCGGTTGATTACCTCGCCAAGCCAGTCGACGCCGACGACGTGGTGGCTGCTCTGTTGGCGCTCGACAACAGGAAAATCGAGCCGCCGGAAAATCCGATGTCGGCGGACCGCGTGCGTTGGGAGCACATCCAGCGCATCTACGAACTGTGCGGTCGTAACGTTTCCGAAACTGCGCGTCGCCTCAACATGCACCGGCGCACCCTGCAGCGCATTCTAGCCAAGCGCGCGCCGAAATAACGCTGGAAACAGCAGCAAAGATAACAGGGACTTTCGCGAAGTTCCGGCATAGGCAAGGTTGCTTGATATCGACCGCCCTGCTGCCGGAGCCGGACGATGTCGGCATGCGAGCAAATGAAAAGCTCTTCAGCGCGAAATCGCCGCCGTCCGCCCTTGACAGCAACAGGGCGCGCTCCTTCGATTACTTCGATTCCGCCTCGTAGACCCCGGTCCAATCCGGCGGTGGCGGCCCGGCGCGGTAAACCTCGATGCGCTCGACATACATGTCGTAAAGCCCATCGACGCCGAAACCGTTGGCGAGCTTCCGGCAGCGATCGATGATGCGACCAGCGTCATCCCATTGTTGCTTGCGATAGGCGGCGAGCATGCTGGCATTGAGCTCGGACAATTCGCGGCAGCGCGGATCCTGCCCGACTTCGGCGCCGCCAAGCACCGTAAACACTGTTTCCGGGACCTTCTTGCCTATTACCTGGATGAGGTCGATCTCCATCGTGGCGAACTTCGCCCTCGCCCTTTCCGCGGTGCGCGAGCCGATCACCATCGAGAGACGATAATCCTTGGTGCGCGATTCCAGTCGCGAGGCGAGATTGACAGTGTCGCCCAGTACCGAATAGTTGAAGCGAAAGTCGGAGCCCATGTTCCCGACGACGCAGGGGCCGCTATTAAGCCCGATACCGATGCGCAGCGGCATGCATACACCGCCACTGGTCTCCGCCTCACGCTTGAGCTCGACATTGAGCGCCTCGGCGCGAGCCAGCATTTCCAGCGCCGCGTCGCAGGCGTTGGCCTCGTGCTCGTCGTCGTCGAGCGGCGCGTTCCAGAACGCCATGATGGCGTCGCCGATACATTTGTCGATCGTGCCTTTGCGCTCGATGATGGCGTTGGTGAGCGGGGTGAGGAAGCGGTTCATCAAACGGGTAAGGCCCTGGGGATCGTCCTTGTAGTGTTCGGAAATGGTCGTGAAGCCGCGCACGTCGCTGAACAGAATGGTCATGCGACGTTCCTCGCCGCCGAGCACGAGCTTCTCCGGAGATTTTGCCAGCTGCTCGACAAGCGGCGGCGACAGATAATAGCCGAACGCTGAACGGATCTGCTGGCGTTGCTGCTGCTCGCGGAAATAATTGACGAAGGTGAGAACCAGATAGATCAGCCAGCACGACATCAGTGGATAAGTGAAGTCGATCAGCAGGTTTTGCGCGACGAAGAAGTACAGCGACATGCCGATGAGCCCGGCGATCAGGCCGGCGCCAAGCGCGATCACGATGGCGGCTGGCAGCATCGGTGCGGCAACGATGATGGCGATCCCGAAGACGACCACGGCAACGATCTCGGCCCCGATCGCATAACTCGGGTGCGTCAGCAGCGACTTGGTCAGCAGGTTTTCGAGGATTTGAGCGTGAACCTCCACGCCCGGCATCGCCGGTTCGACCGGCGTGGTTTTTATGTCGAGAAGACCCACCGCCGAGGTGCCGATGAGCACCAGCCGGCCGCGAAAACGGTCCGGCGGGGTGCGCCCATTCAGTACGTCCGCGGCGGACACGTAGCGAGCCGGATCGTGCTTGTTGAAATGGACCCAGAATTGGGCGTTGCGGTCGGTCGGCACTTCGAGGCCGGGAACCGCCACCGCCCGCACGCCGGCGTCGTCGGTGCGGATAAGAATCGCAGTGGCGCGGGTGACAACACGCAGCATTTCCATCGTCAGCGCCGGCACCAGCGGTCTTGCGCCTCCATGACGACCGGAACGCGGCGATGCCATCCCGCTCGGGGTTGATGGAAAAAAGGCCGCGGCCAGCCGCCGCCTCTTCGATCGGCCGGACGTTGCGCAGCAATCCTGGAAACGTCACCAGGAACGGGCGGGGATCGGGACCGCGCACGGCGAAACCGGTCTGTGCCGCCGCTCCGTCCACGCGCGGCGCCGGGGTCGCCGCACCTGCCTGCCCGACAACGACGCCGCCAGCGCGCTTCATCGCGTCGGCGAGCACCGTGTCGTTACTCGGTAGGCTCATGAGCTTCTCTCGAGTCTCTGCATCAAGGCCGCGAAAGCTATCTGCGGCGACGGCCGGCGACATACGGTCGGCCTCGGCGAACACGATGTCGAAGCCCACCGCCACGGCACCGAGCTGACTCAACCGTGTGATCAGATCGGCCACAACCGTACGCGGCCACGGCCATTGCCCGATTTCCTTAAGGCTTGCCTCGTCGATATCGGCGATGACGACCGGGCGCGCAGTCTGCTCGCGCCGCCAAATTGGCTCGGGTCACGGTCTCGTCGAGGCGGATGAGGATTTCGCCCGCCTTTACGCGATCGCCGTCATGGGCGCGCACCTCGCCGACCACGCCGCCGGTCGGATGTTGCACCTTCTTCACGTTGGAATCGACGACCAGCGACGCCAGCGATGGCGCTAGGACGATGTGCGACGACGATGACGATGGCGCCGCGGGCGCGCAGCCCGAGAATGGCGCGGGTCAGCAATTCATCGCCTTCGGCGTCGAGATTAGAATTGGGTTCGTCAGAGCACGACCAAGAACGGATCGCGATAAAGCGCGCGCGCAAGCGCGATGCGCTGCGCTTGGCTAGCGGACAGGGCGCTGCCGTGTTCGCCGACATTGGTTTCCTAGCCGTCCGGCAGATTGACGATGAGGTCGTGAACGCCGGCCGGCTGCGCGGCCGCGGAGCACAGCCTCGGGATGGGGCGGCCTCTCGAAGCGCGCAATATTCTGCGCCACGTTGCCGGGGAACAATTCGACGTCTTGCGGCAGGTAGCCGATATGCCGGCCGAGCGTCTCCGATGACCATTGGTCGAGCGTGGCGCCGTCGAGCCGAATGCTGCCGCGCACCGGCGTCCATACCCCCACCAACATGCGTGCCAGCGACGATTTCCCCGACGCGGTCGGGCCGATCACGCCAAGGGCTTCGCCTGCCGTGAGCGAGAAGTAATGATGATGCCGGCTGTGGATTGCTGGTGGATCACCAGCCAGGCGCCGACGGCGAGGATGGATGATTGCAGCAACAGCCGCAAAACCTTCGACATGGCGCCGAGCCCGCCGACGACATCGCTGGCGCGGCCGCTCGACGCAACGTAGTGGCGATGGAGATCGCCCCAATGCCGGGCAATGCGGCCAACCATACCCATCGCGGTGATCGCCCCGGCGTTGCGCCGGCTTGCCTCCAAAAGCGCATTCCGTGCCATGGCGTGTTGCGTGGCGCTGCGGGTCGGGTGCCGCGTGCGCATCTCGGTCACGGCGGTGAGGACGACAAGGATGATCGCGCCCGCCAATGCGGTGAACCCAATATAGGGATGGAACAAAAAGCAGATGGCGAGATAAACCGGCATCCACGGTAGATCGAACAAGGCCGACGGGCCAGCGCCGGACAGAAATCCGGCACGGCGTCGAGATCGCGGATCGGCTGGGTGCCGTCGCCTTTGCCGCCGATCTTGAGTGGAAGCCTGACGATGGCATCATGGACGCGCAGGCTCATCGCCTCGTCCAGGCTTTGCCCGATCCGCACCAGAATGCGGCTGCGAATTGCGTCGATAACCCCTTGCGCGGCATATAGGCCGGCCGCCAGGATCAACAAAGCGACCAGCGTAGGCACGCTCCGGCTCGGCAGCACGCGATCGTAAATTTCGAGCATGAACAGCGCGCCGGTGAGCATCAAAATATTGCTCATTCCGCTAAAAAGCGCGGTTGCGACGAAGGCTCGGCGGCACGAATTAAGCGCAGCAGTGAGCTCGGAACTCGCCGGTTGCTTCCGCTGCGGGCGTGGAAGCTGGCTCATTATTGGAGCCCTAACGCGATGGCGAGCTTCATACCACGATCGGGTCAACAAATTGACTGGTCGCGGCGGGAAACATCCCGTCTTGGTTTACGAAGAAAAGGGCCGATTTCCGACGGCCGGGTTCGGCGCTCCAGTCGTGCCGCTGGCATAATGCAGGCCAGTGGCCGTCCGGACATCTTTCCTAATCAGATAAGATGCCCGCCCAGTCGTCTTGGTGGCGGACTGACGGCGGGGGGCAACAAAAAAACGCCCGCATGCGACGGCGCCGAGCCCTGCATGCAGGCCGGCGCCGACCCGTATCGCAAACGTTGCTGCTGAGAAAATCAGGAACGGGAGTCGAGGGACAGCCCGATGCTGAACGCCTTTTGCCGCGTCGCGCCCTCGGTCCTCTTCAGCTTTTTGGCTATTTTCGCCGCGGCGGTTTTCTTTTTCGCCAGCGCCTTCAATTCACGAACTTCGGTCGCCGTCCAAGCGCGCCGCTTCTTTGACTTCTTAGCCATAAATCCTCCTTTTCAAGAAAGGCAACTTGTATCAAACATGACAGTGGGGTTGAGATCACAAAGATCGTAGCGAGTGTCCGCAAGACGCTTCCGCACATAGCGCAGGCAAGTTAACAAGCAGTATTGTTAGATCGTTCTTAGCAACCTATTGGGCTTTACGCAAATCCAACTTTTGTACGAAGGTACATGATCGTTGTTGGTTCCGCGCGCTCAAGTCTTGTGGAGTGGGCGCACTGCAAGCGGCAGAACCTGCTACTTGCCGCACGTGTGCGTTGCACCAGGAATTCGGCGGTGTCATACATGATTAGGACGAGTTGGTCGGTTGTGTCTGATCCAGCAAGGGATTTGTACAAACGCCCTTCGGGGAAAGCGGGAAACCAATGAAATGATTTCAACGCACAAAATTGTTGCGGTGGTTGGGGCCGGCCTGCCTGGCCGTCGTTCTCGTATTGACGATGATGGCTCGTTTAACCGACGCTGCGGAGATCCGCTTGGCGCTGGTTGTCGGCAATGACGAATTTAAGTCGGGGAAGCTGGCCACGCCTCCCAACGATACCGGCCTGATGGCCGACGCGTTAACGACCGCGAGATTTATCGTTACCCGGCGCGCGCAATCTGGATCAGGCTACACTGCGGGAGTCGTTTCGCGAATTTCTCGGTCAGGTCGCGGCGGCCGGACCCGACGCCGTCACTTTGTTTATCGCGCAGGGTTCAGTGTGCAGTTCGCGGGTGACTTTGTGCCGGTCGATGCCGACCTTGCACGCGATGTCGATGTGCCGCTTCGGGCAATGCCTGGTCGGATTCCATGCAACCGCTGGCGGCGCTGCCCGGACGCGTGAAAATCGTTATTCTTGATGCGGCGCGGCAAAATCCCTTCGTGCGCGGGGGCGAGCCGATGGCGTAGTGGGTTGGCGCTTGTCGATCCGGCCAATGACATGGCAATCGCATTCAACGCCGCGCCGGGCACAGTCGGACGGGAAGAGCCCGGGCCTTGCGGCGTCTAGGCGATTTCGCTGACGGAAACGATTGCCGTCGGCGGGCTCAGTCTCGACGACTTGCCCACGCGTCCGCCTGCGCGTAAGCGAACTCAAAACGGTGGTCCCGTGGTATGCGTCAAGCTCGGGGAGCCGTTCTTTATCACCGAACGCGCCGCCGACGCGCCGCCGCTGCCGAACACGGTGCCGGTCGCCGACCTTCGCGGCAAACCAAACCGCAGCTATTCAAGCGTCGAAGATGCTTAAGTAGCGGCGCTTGCGCTCGACACGATGGAGACCTATGAGCAATTTTTGGCGCTCTATCCTTCAAGTCCGTATTCGCAGCGTGTCGCCGCCATGCTTGCCGTACACCGCGAAGAGACCATCTGGCGCCGCTGCATATTCAACAATACCACGCCGGCCTACTGGTCGTATCTCCGCCGTTGCCCCCGTGGACCGCATGCCTGGGACGCACGGCGCCGGCTGGCCATGATTGGCGCGCCGCTCGAAGGCCCGCTCGATTTGGCTTTCATCGATTTCGGCGTACCGTCACGGCCGCCCAATGAGCTGGTTTTTGTCGACCGGCCGATTTTGATGTTTTAGGGCACTGGCTGGCTATGCGCCGCCATCGCCGCGCGAGCGTTTCTTTCTGCCTGCCCCGGAACCGCGGTCGTTCCTGCTTTTGTCCGGCCGCCGCGAACAGTAGCCGTACGCCGGCACCGCCGCCGCCTACGGCTGCCGTGAAGCCGACACCTCCGCCGCCGCCACCGCCTCCGCTACGTCCTCGGGCGTCAGAGCCGGCCGCCAAGCCTCCACCAGCGCCGTCGCCCCGACTGCTGTGGGGAACCCGCTGCCCGCCCGGCAAGACGCTTGCCGAGGCGAACGGGCGCTCGACGTGCAAATAACGTTCGGGCGGGGAACGCACTCGGTTGCTTGCGGTGTTTTTCAGATGTTGCCAACGGGGTCTTGCGGCCGCGCTGCATCCTTCCTAACTTCCGGAGAACACGCCGGAACGGGATGCGGTCATGGAGGAACTAAAACTCGTCGCGCTCGACAAGGACGATGTTGCGGTTATTTCTGCCCATGTGCAGGACGCTCTTGTCAAGGTCGGCGACGTATTCTGGCGCCCAAGCGAGCATCGGTTCCTGATGGCGCTCAATCGCTTTGACTGGATGAAGGTCGCAGACACCGACGACCTCAAGAACAATTCGTCAGATTACCGGCGCTGCCGGACCGCGCTGCGGTTCGAACGCGTTATTTCATGCAAATACCGCGGTCTCGATCAAACAAGCAAGGGCTCGCGTCTTAATCTTCTCGTGGTCGAATTCGCCGAGCGCGATGCGCCGGCGGGCACGATCACGCTCACCTTCTCCGGCGGCGGCGCCATTCGGCTCGAGGTCGAGTGCCTGGAGGCCGAGCTCGCCGATCTGGGCGAAGTTTTTTCAGCGGCGGCATGCCCGGATCATTTCGCCGATACCAAGACCGCGTAGTCACGCCGCTCGCGGCCGCGGCGGCGATGCCGAGAAGAGTTTCATCAGCACCGCGATAACGCTGAGCGTCGCTGCGTAGGCGATGAGTTGCATCCCGGTCGGCTGATCCACATAGCCGATCAGCGTATGCAACGCCCGGCCGAGGAAGCTTGAATCGCTCAGAAGCCAGGACGTGTCCCACACCGTCCGATCGAGTGTGGTGAGAATGTCAGCCTGTTCGAGGAAGGCGATTGCCTGCGCCGCCATGCCCGCGGCCAACAATGCGATCAGCGTACTGGTAACGCCGAACAGATAACGCGTTGGAATGGTGACAAGGCCGAAATAGGTCAGGACACAGACGATCGCGCCGAGAACGAGCCCGATCAATCCGCCGACCAGCATGCCGACGCTGGCGCCGCCTTCCGCAGCGGCAACCCCGTACAGAAACAGCACGACCTCGGAACCCTCGCGCAGGACCGCGATCGTCACCACGGCGGCGAGCGCGGCGAGCGACTTCGACCCCTCAACGACGGCCTCGCCAGCGGCGCGCATCTCCGCGGCGAGCTCGCGGCCATGGCGCGCCATCCACACATTGTGCCAGCCGAGCATGAGCACGGCGGAACCGAGGATGCAGGCGTTGAACAGTTCCTGGCCGCTGCCGTGGAACAGTTGCGACAACCCGTCGGTAAACATCGCAACGACGCAAGCCCCAAGCACGCCGGTAATGACGCCGCCCGCGACCCAGCGCTCGCGGCCAGCAACGCCCGACGTGACCGCCATGACGATGCCGATGATCAAGCCGGCTTCGAACACCTCGCGAAAGACGATCACCAAGGAAGGCAGCACGGCAACCTCATTGTACGACGTCTATTGTTTTGTTGGACGGTCGTGGCAGACAATTCATGGCACGACCAAAAAGCCTTGCGTCGCGCGGTGAAAGTCATCGAAGAAATTATAGCGCCCGGGCTCGAGCGGCCGCACGTGCACGATCGCTTCACGGCCGGGTGGGATCACCTTCTCCACGTGCAGCGTATCGCTTTCGAACTCCGCCGCAATCGAACCCAGGTTCTTGACGGCGACGGCAATCGGCTTCCCGGCCGGCGCGTGCACTTCGGCGGGTTCGAACCGGTGATCCTTGATCGTGATCGACACCGTCACCGGCTCATCGGCGCGTCCCGGTCCGGCGTTCAAAACAAACATCGACGCAAGCAGCATTGAGCCGAATGTTGTACGCGCGTTTCTTGTCATGGCCGGCACAGGCTTATCGCTGTTTTTTCAGGTAGCATGAACATACGAGGAATTGGTGAATGGCGGGCACTTTGTCAATTAGAAAGCCTCGCAGATGAGAAGATTAGAATTGTTATAATAAAAGAGAACTGATAGGCGTCGCCGCATCGCGCAAAGGCATACGCACAAGGCACCAACCTACCAGGACCAAATGGCCATCCGTCTGGACACGCGCGCCGCCGATTTCGCCGAAAAATTTCGTGCCTTTCTCGACACCAAGCGCGAAATAACGGCCGACGTCGAGACGACCGTCCGCGCGATCGTGGCCGACGTCGCGGCGCGCGGCGATCCGGCGTTGTGCCAATACACGCAAAAGTTCGATCAGTTCGCGCTTGATGCTGCCCGGCTGCGGGTGACACCGGAGGAACTCGCCGCGGCCGCCGCGGCTTGCGAGCCTCGGGCGCTCGATGCGCTGGCGCTCGCACGCGCGCGCATCGAGGCATTTCATCGACGGCAGGTGCCGCAGGACGATCGTTTTACCGATTCACTTGGGGTCGAACTCGGCGCGCGCTGGACGGCGATCGAGGCGGTGGGGCTGTACGTACCGGGGGGGACGGCCGCCTATCCGTCTTCCGTGCTGATGAACGCGGTGCCGGCGAAGGTCGCCGGCGTGCCGCGCCTCGTCATGGTGGTGCCGGCACCCGGTGGCTTTCTGCCGCCGCTTGTACTGGCAGCGGCAAAGCTGGCCGGCGTCGACGAAATCTATCGCGTGGGCGGCGCCCAGGCGATCGCGGCGCTGGCCTATGGCACCGCGACCATCGCTCCGGTCGCCAAGATCGTCGGCCCGGGCAATGCCTACGTCGCCGCGGCCAAGCGCATCGTTTTCGGCAAGGTCGGTATCGACATGATCGCCGGGCCTTCCGAGGTTCTGATCCTCGCCGACCGGACCGGCAATGCGGATTGGATCGCCGCCGATCTTTTGGCGCAAGCCGAACATGATGCCAGCGCACAGGCGATCCTCATCACCGACGACGAGAAGCTCGCCGGCGCGGTCGAGCGCGCGGTCGAAAGCGAACTTAAGCTGCTTGCTCGCGGCAAGGTCGCCGGCGCCTCTTGGCGCGACTTTGGCGCGGTTTTTGTGGTGAAGAGCCTTACCGACGCGCTGCCGCTTGTCGATGCGATTGCTCCGGAGCATCTTGAAATCGCGGCGGTCGACGCCGAGGGGATCGCGCGGCGCATCCGCAATGCCGGCGCGATCTTCGTCGGCGCATATACGCCGGAGGCGATCGGCGACTACGTCGCCGGCTCGAACCACGTGCTGCCCACGGCGCGCTCAGCGCGTTTCTCGTCCGGGCTCGGCGTGATCGATTTCATGAAGCGCACCTCGATCCTCAAATGCGGACCGGAGCAATTGCGCGCGCTTGCCGATGCCGCGATCACGCTCGGCAACGCCGAGGGGCTCGACGCCCACGCCCGCTCCGTCGCCATCCGGCTCAACCGCTGATGGTGCGCAACGACAGCAACCAGGGCAAAACCGGCCGCCTCGTCGCGGTAACGCTTGACGAGACTTCGATCGGCCGCGCCAGCCGCGACGTCGAGCATGAACGCGCGGTCGCGATCTATGATCTCATCGAAGAAAACTCGTTTCGGCCCCACGGCCATGACGGTGGGCCTTATGCCCTCAATCTCCGCATTGACGGCAACCGCCTCGTCTTCGACATCCGCCTCGCCGACGGCGCGCCGGTGATCGCGCACCTTCTCTCGCTGGCGCCGTTCAGCCGCATCGTGAAGGACTATTTCGTGGTCTGCGACAGCTATTACGCGGCGATCCGCGGGGCGACGCCGGACCGGATCGAGGCTCTCGATATGGCGCGCCGCTCGCTGCACGACGAGGGCTCGCACATTCTCATGGAACGGCTCAAGCACAAGGTCGAACTGGATTTCGACACGGCGCGGCGGTTGTTCACGCTGGTCACGGTATTGCACTGGAAGGGGTGAGGACCCGCAATGCCGGTCGCGACACAACCGTTGGCAGTGCTGTTTGCCTGCGGGCTCAACTCCGTACGCTCGCCCATCGCTGCCGGGCTATTTGCGCAGCTGTTCGGCCGCGCGATCTATGTCGGTTCGGCCGGCGTGCGTAAAGGCGAGCTCGATGCGTTCGCCGTTGCCGTCATGGCGGAGATCGGTCTCGATATCTCGCGGCACAAGCCGATCACCTTCGAGGCGCTCGACGAGCTTGAGGGTCTCAATTTCGACCTCATCGTCACCCTTTCGCCCGAGGCGCATCACCGGGCGCTCGAACTCACCCGCACCAGCGCGGTCGATATCGAATATTGGCCGACGGTGGATCCGACCGACGCCGAAGGCAGCCGCGAGCAGCGGCTCGACGCCTATCGGGCGGTTCGCGACCAACTTTTGAAAAGAATGCAGGAGCGCTTCGTTGGTCGGAGACCCGGTAACGAGTGAGCGGCGATCACCCGCTCCACGCCAGTTGTAGAACGGCGCGCCATCCGCTAGGTTCCGCGCGAATTTCGGCCGCGAATTTCGGCCGCGATGTCGGGCACGTCGCGACCGCCTATCAACAAGTCCGGACAGCGAATGGCGAAGGAAGAACTGCTGGAATTTCCCGGTGTGGTGACGGAATTGCTCCCGAACGCCACGTTCCGCGTCAAGCTAGAGAACGAGCACGAGATCATCGCACACACAGCGGGCCGCATGCGCAAGAACCGCATCCGCGTGCTTGCGGGCGACAAGGTACTGGTAGAGATGACGCCTTACGATCTGACCAAAGGCCGGATTACTTACCGGTTCAAATGATCGGCCGAGCAAAACTCGTTCTCGCCTCCGGCTCACCGCGCCGGCTGGCGCTCATCAACCAGGCCGGCATCGAGCCCGACGCGTTGCGACCCGCCGACATCGACGAGACGCCGAAGCGGGGTGAATTGCCGCGGGCCTGCGCCACGCGGCTTGCCCGCAGCAAAGCCGAAGCCGCCCTGGCACTGCTCCGGCTCGATGAAGAGCTCAAAGGCTCGTTCATCGTCGCTGCCGACACTGTGGTCGCCGTCGGACGCCGCATCCTGCCGAAAGCCGAGCTGCTCGACGAAGCGGCGCAGTGCTTGCGGCATCTCTCCGGCCGCAATCATCGCGTCCATACCGCGGTATGCTTGGTAACCCCGAAGGAAACGTTTCGGCAGCGCCATGTGGAGACGCGCGTTCGCTTCAAGCGGCTGTCGGACGAAGACATCGAGGCCTATCTCGCCTCCGGCGAATGGCGCGGCAAGGCCGGCGGCTACGCCGCGCAAGGCATCGCCGGAACCTTTATTGTCAAGATTGTAGGTTCCTACTCCGCCATCGTCGGCTTGCCGCTCTACGAGACGGTATCGATGCTTGGCGGCGAGGGCTACCCCGTCCAGTTCGGCTGGCTCAATGCGTTGTAAGGGTGGCGCGATCCGGTGCGCGCCCCATATTGCGTTTATGCTAGAAGCTAAACGCGGCGCGTGCCCGATCTGCGGCAAACCCGCCGCCGAAAAGTCGCGCCCGTTCTGCTCGCCGCGCTGCGCCGACGTCGACCTAAACCGCTGGCTTTCCGGTGTCTATGCCGTGCCGGTAACAGAAGACGAGGAGGAGGACGAGCGGCGCGAAGAAACTGGCGAAGCCTGAAAACGGCCGTTCAGTGCGATGCGCGCGCATTCTGGACAGCGGGAAATCGAGCAACTATAAACGCCGCGCTCATGCAGGCCGTCGGCGGCTTCGCCAAAGCTTAAGACGCGTGGGCCCAGGTAGCTCAGTTGGTAGAGCACTGCACTGAAAATGCAGGTGTCGGTGGTTCGATTCCGCCCCTGGGCACCATAAACGAAAATCATCACTGAAATGATTTATCTTTTTTCGGTTTTTCCCAACCCTGATCTGGAGGGTTGGGAATACGCGTCCAGCTTTTGTTCCGTGAGCTTGGCGACAGCTCCAGCCGCGAGCCGCTTCTGGTCTGCCGCACGGGTGTAGCGTGCCACTTCCTTGAGCGTGGTGTGGCCAGTGACGGCTGCAATTTCCTTTTCAGTGCATCCGGCCTCTGCAAGACGGCGGGCCGCCGCCTTACGCAAACCGTGCAACACGCATCGGTTGGGGAGACCCGCGGCAGCAATCGCATCAGCCATCATGTTCCCGTAGCCAGCGTCGCTAAACGGTTTGTTGAACGCGGTCGCCAACATAACCACGTGTTTGCGTGGCCACGCACGAAGCGCCGCTGACAGGTTCGGGTGGAGCGGAATGGTGAGCCGGACGCCAGTCTTAGCCTGCAGGACGTTGATGGCGTTTGCCGCCACGTCCGACCACGCCATGTGCGCAACATCGGAGCGGCGCTGACCCGTGTAAAGGTGTAGTGCGAAAGCCGTCCGTTCGCGCGAGCCTATTGGCCATCGCTGCTCGTACTGAGCGATTTCATCCTCAGTCCACGTGTGAAATTCGTGCTCAGGGAAAGTCTTTATTCGTAGTGTCGGGTCGTCCGTGCGCCAGCCGGTATCAATGGCAAATTTTATCAATGTGCGGATTTTCTTGAGAAGGTCATTGGCGGAGCCGGGCGTGTCGGCTTTCAGTGCCATTATTTTTTTTAGATCGTCGCGCCGCATTTCGGCGACACGCCGGTGACCGTGTTCGGAGAGAAAGCGGTCAATGACGAGGCGATAGACATATTGCGTCCGTCTTCGCAATCGAAGGAATTCGGGACTTGCAAAATACTGTGTGGCAAGGCGGTTGAACGTTCCCGGCTCGTCTCGCGTTTTCGGCCCCGTAGCCGGGGTGTCCTCTCCGGCGAGTGCTGTCTTGTACGAAGCCATGAATTCCTTGGAGCTCGGTAGTCCCGGCAGGGGAATTCGCTTGCCGCCAGGGCGACGAAAGTAGTGTCGCACATGGCCGTGGCGGTCCACGAAACGGTCTACGTAGCGAAGGTGAATCCTGGTCATAGATCGCGGAAGTCGTCCCAACTGGATCCGTGCGCTTGTGGATTCTCGCCCGGAAGCGTGTCGAATGCCACGTCTAAATCGCGAACGTCCCATATCTTTCGGCCATCAATGCGCTTCGGACCAGGCATCCGGCCGTCGCGCACGAGCTCGTCGAACTTGCTGGCAGAAATGCCGATGTACATTGCGGCTTCGTCGCGCGAAAGGCCGCGGCGCGGGATGGGCCGGACGGCGGATAGGGCGGTCGAGCGCGTCATGTCACTCAGGCCCGGCGGCCGTTTCGCGTGGCGTCGCACGTGTCGGCCGTCCCCGACCGCAGATCACATGGTGAAGTGCGAACGCGAAGCGGCATGATCACAAGATGGGCGATAGCCGTCATAGTCGTCACGGTTCTCTAGCGAGACTTTTTGTTGGACTTGGCCGTCCCGAGATCGTCCTGGTGTTTGACGGCCTCGCGCCGGTAACGCGGCGTTCTCCGTCGTCCGGTTATGCCCGGTCGAAATCGTTTGAATCCGTTGGAGACCAGAATGGCGGCGATGCGGTTTTGTGCCGTCTGCGACCAACTTTCCGGCGCAGCGCCAAGGGCGCCAACCAGCACTTCGCCGACGCTCACGTCGTTGCGGCCAACCAGCCAGTTGCTGACCGTTTCGGTCCAGGCATCGACCTCGAAGCGAGCGGCCTGCTCGGCAGTCGCCAGAGCTTCAAGTTCGGGATTCTCCAGCCACCAGGGAGCACCCGCCCTAAATCGAACGACAGTCTCGGCCCACAGTTGATCCCGGTCACGAACGAGGGCCTCTCGTTCAATGACGCCGCAGGTCACTGGCCAGAACCGCCGCGCACCGGTCGGATCCTTGAGGTAGCCGCCCGTGGGATTGATGGTTCCCGCGAAGACGCATTGTCGTGGCTGGTCAATTAAGTGTTTAGCATAGGGCGGGCGAAACCGGTCATGGCGGCAGGTTATGAAGCTCTTGATCGCGGAATTGGTGGCCTTGGTCAGCGCGTCCAATTCCGACATCTCGATCATCCACACCCCCGCCATTTCCATCGAGGAATCCTTGCCGCCCAGTCTGGAGACGCGGTCCGTGAACCATGAACCCGCCAAGACTTGCAGCGCGGACGATTTCAGAATCCCTTGTGGTCCTTCCAGGATGAGCATGTGGTCGACTTGACATCCCGGGTTGAACACTCGGGCGACGGCAGAGATGAGGAACCGCGAGCCAATCGCTCGGACATACTGGCTGTCCTTCACGCCGAGATAGGTGGGGAGCCAGATGTCGAGCCGTGGCGTCCCATCCCAGTTCAACGCGTTCAAGTAGTCGCGAACAGGGTGCGAGGGGTTCTCTCGCGCAACTGTCTGAATGCCACGACCCACCACCCCGATTTGAGCGGGAATCCCCTGGTCCTGAAACCATTCACATGTGCGGGTATCGTGGTAGTCCGTCCAGCGGTCTCCTTTTTGATTGCTCCACGGCGGCGGCTTCGTCGTGATCGCCCTCGCCGCGAACTCGTCGTAAGCGATGACACCACGCCATTCCGGCGCATTGCGAAGCGCGTGGAGGACGTTACGCAGGTTACCCAACGGGAGGCCCTGCTTGTCCAACGTCAGGCCATCGGTCCAGTGATCTCGTCGGGATTGGAGGGGCGTCACCGCGCTGCTCATCGCGAAACTCCGAGAGAAAAGTTAGTCGGGCCTACTATGACGACCCTGGTTGTAACTTTGGGCTCATCGACGCGGCCGTCATGTTGTCGCGTCGTTGATCCGGAGAGGCTTTTGATCGGCAAAATCCCTGCTCAGATGCGGCCGAAAAGGGAGGCAATCTATGAGAGATTGTTCGTGCGGGGCGGGACAAATAAGTATGCAAATCAGCGTTATCGGTACCCGCAAACGGGTCATGGCTCATCCAAATTCGCGTATTAGTTCAGACAATTCTGGCCACTTACTTTCATCGATTTGAACCGTTTCAGAAAAACTGCAATTCAGATTGTAACCCTTGCGAGCCCGATTAATTGCTTGCCCCAAAGCATCGGCCGATTGCTCAAAACGCTGCATTTCTGTGGGCAGTTGCTTTTGCAGTTCTCGAACGAACATCACAAAGGGTGACTCAACTTGACCTGCCTTCCGCAGGTCCTTGCGCACCTGATAAGGCAATTCATGCTCGCGCATAATGATCGAAAGCCACCATATCCAGATCTCCCATGGCCAACCCTCGCGGTAGCCCTGATATTCTGGGTCTGAAATTTCATACGAAACAAAATCGCAAACAGCTGTTAGCGCATCAAGGGTGTGAACAAGCAGGGGAAAAAGACTGTCATAATAGAATGCGGGATTTGACTCTTCGCGTTGAAAATACTTGCGCTCAATCGCGCTCAGAGTTTCAAATCCCCATATCAACGATTTTTCAGTTTCGAGAGAATAATTTGGGTTCCGTTCGAACATTCTGAGGTGAATTGTGTCATCTAGTACCACGCAGATCATCTTGGAGTTAACAATAGGCCGAGACCTTCGAGCAGGATAGTTGACCAACGATGCGGTCGGTGTTTCGTCGAGCTGTGTCCTTATCGAATAGGCTGCTGATCGTAGCTTTCGGAGCTGCGCCAACAACGGTTTGATCGGTACTGCGGTCCGTTCTTCGCTGGCGGAGGCGATAAATAATGAAGTTGCGAAGATTATCTTTTTCCAAACCTGCTTGGGCAATTTATGTCCGTATGCCTTCTCGATGCGACCGATATCATTGGGCCGAAAGTCGAACGTAACGGTGTCGCTCTGTTTGCCTGGAAAGCCAATTCGCTGAATTCGTCTTGGCATGTGCGCTTCCACCGGATCACATCGAACAATCAATTAAGTTTACCATCGAGGCGTTTCCTTTTCCAATGCATCGCGCCAAAGAGAAGAGTTCGAATCTCCCGATCAGTGCCGCGACCGAGGCTTGTAGCGACAATAACGTTGGTAAAAATCCTAGTTCGGAGATTTCAGGTGTGGCGGCTCGCAGCCAATGGAACGGTTGCCGGTACATTCAGCGAGATCCGACGGCGTTTAAAACGGGTAAAATAATGATTTTGATTCTCGGTTTATAAGTCCCGCTCAAGGCGACGAAGAGTACCTATTAATCTGCATGTTGCAGCCCCGTTCCGGGAAAAAGAGAGCCGACGATCTTGAGACCTACGGTGACGCCAAAACCTGGCGCGCCCAGAACTTGCATCGTTGATTTCTCAGCGAAGTGCGTGGCTCAGTGCAGAAAGGAAACACACCGTGAAAACCAACATGGAGCCACGGCTCGAAAAGTTCATCGAGTACGTGGAAGCGGAAATTCGTGATCAATTTTCCGACGAGATCGAGGATTTCGATCACAAACTAGAACTCACCCACGAGGGAGCGGCCATGGTGCTGGCCTGGTTTGGTCTCGCCCATCTTGACGAGGATGCGGGCGGGCTCATCTGGCGCGCATGCGGACGCCTGACTACGCGTCGCGCCCTCCAGGACTAACAACAGGAGCGCGGGAACACCGGCGACGACCGCCGGACCGAACTAATAAGCAAACGCGAAATGTAGACCGGCCAATCGCCGGTCCACGTGTCCTGAGGGCGACGCGCTCAATGAAGCCCTTGCTGTCCAGCGCCCGCCGGATTTCACGGCTATTCGCCTCAGGCTAATTTTGATCGCAAGAGAGTAGTCTCGTGGCTTTTGGAAATCGAGCATCGCCGACCATATCGCAAAGGAAGCAAGCCCTCCGCTACGCCCGTCGCGGCTGGCGCGTGTTGCCGCTGTTTACTGCCAGCGACGGACGATGTTCATGTGCGGCCGGTCAATCGTGTGATCATCCCGGCAAGCATCCGCGCACCCCCAACGGCGTCAAGGACGCCACCAGCGACGAAACGATCATTAAAGCCTGGTGGAAAAGATGGCCAGACGCCAACATCGGCATCGCTACCGGGCAACCGTCCCGTGTCTTGGTCCTCGATGTCGATGGCAAGGTCGGCAGGGCGAGTCTGGAGAAGCTGCAAGCGGAACACGGCAGGCTTCCAAAGACGGTAACGGTCAAAACTGGCAAGGGACGCCACCGCTATTTTCGTTGCGGTGATGATCGGGTTAGGAACTCCGTAGGCAGTCTTGGCAAGGGAATCGACGTGCGTGGCGATGGCGGCTATGCGGTCGCCGCTGGGAGCGTCCACGTTTCGGGAGCCCCCTACCGTTTTGTCGAGGGGCGTGCGTTAAATGAGATCGAGGTGGCACGCGCCCCGCGCTGGCTGCTCGACCTAGTCCGTAAGAATTCATCCGCTGGGATCGAGACCGAGCAGGCAGAGCTTTGCACGATTCCGGACGCCAAAATTGAGCGGGCCCGCGCATACGCGGACTCGGCCCGTCGTCGAGAGCTGGAACGCCTCGCCAAGGCGCCTAAACACCAGCGGAACGATACCTTGAACAAGGCTGCTTTCAGGCTGGGCCAGCTGGTGCCATACGGCATCCTCGACTCGGCCGTGATCACGCAAGACCTGGGCGAGGTCGCGCGCGCTATCGGACTGGATGAGAGCGAGATCGAGCCAACTATCGCCAGCGGGCTGAAAGCTGGGTGCCAACACCCGCGGCGGCTGCCGTTCCTGAAATCTAGTCAGCAAAACAGGGCAGTCGAGCCACCAAAGAAATCCGACGACGAGCTTGCGGCCGAACTAGCGTCGCTCGGTGAGACCGATACGGACAATGGCCAGCGGTTTGTCTCTCGGTTCGGTACGAAGGTGATCAACACTCCAGGCCGCGGCTGGCTTATCCACGATGGCAGGCGTTGGCTTCGCGACGATCTTTTTCAAGTGAAGGAATTGGCCAAGACGACTGCTCGCCTTATCGCTGAAGAATCGCGCTACCTCCAAGAAGATACAGCGCGTGCGGCTCGTCGTACCTTTGCAACGCAATCGTTGAGCACCGGCGTCGCTCGACCGAATGTTAGAGTCTGCCAAGAGCTTGCTCGCCGTCGAAGACAACCATTTGGATGCTGATCCGTGGCTACTGAATGTCGAGAACGGCACTATCGATCTGCGCACGGGCCGTCGCGAGAAGCACGACCCAAGCGACCTCCTGACCAAAATCGCACCGGTGCATGCTGACCGCCGGGCCAAGTGTCCCCTGTTCAAAAAGTTCCTCGAGCGCATCACCGGAGACGATGCTGCCTTCCGGGCTTATATGCAGAAAGCAGTCGGATACTCGTTGACTGGGATCACCACGGAGCAGGTCCTGTTCTTCGTCCACGGAAAGAGCGGCAATAACGGCAAGTCAACGTTAGTTAACCTGATCCGGGATATGCTCGGCGATTACGGCCTACACACGCCGACCGAAACTCTGCTCGTCAAACAGTACGACAACGCAATCCCGGCCGATCTCGCCCGCCTCGATGGCGCCCGCATGGTCACGGCGATTGAGGCCAACTTCAATCGGCATCTCGATGAGGCCAGGATCAAGTCGATGACCGGCGGCGAGCCGATCACTGCTCGCTTCATGCGGCAAAACTTTTTTCAATTCATGCCGGTCTTGAAACTGTGGCTCGTCGCGAACGACCGGCCTCGGGTTCGCGGCACCGACGAAGCCTTCTGGCGTCGCGTTCGCGTGATCCCGCTCACAATCGAGATCCCGATTGCAGAACGTGACCTTGACCTACTCACCAAACTCCGAGCAGAGTGGCCCGGCATCTTGGCGTGGGCGGTTCGCGGTTGTCTTAAGTGGCAGCGCGAAGGATTGGTAGAGCCTGACGTCGTCCGCTCGGCCACAAAGGGTTGGCGGCGGGAGATGGACCACCTCAAACGGTTCGTGACCGAACAGTTGGACATCGCAGCCGGTTTCAAAATCGCCGCGTCCCAACTGTTCGACCGTTACAAGAAGTGGTGCGACCAAAATGGCGAGCAGTCGCTCAAGATCCAGGACTTTAAGGCCAAGCTCCATGAATCCTTCGATCTCGGGCACCGCCGGACTAAGGGCAGGAGCTGGTGGCATGGGATCAAGTTCCGCGATTGATCGGAGGAATTTCGACGGGTCAATCGGGATGGACCATCAGGTCGCTGGCCCTTACTTCACCGCCGTCGAACAAGGCCCACAAGCCCACACCGCCGCGCCTAGCCAGCCATGGTCATGGGGGTAGCAGAGGGTAGCAGAGAAAAACATTAAAAAGTGTATGTAAATCAATAGCTTAAAATATAATACTAGATCTCTGCTACCCCCTGCTACCCCGGCTAAACTGGGCCCATCGCCGTCGCCAGGACCGCCTGCTACCCGGCTAAACTGGGCCCATCGCCGTCGCCAGGACCGCCTGCTACCCCGGCTAAACTGAGCCCAGCCGCCATCGCCAGGATAGGATTCGCTAAAGGCTCCCCAGCGAACGCCTCGCCCTGCGTGGAAGCCTACAGGTTTGGCGGAAGTCGCTCTTCGATGTACGCCGCCACGGATCGCCGTTCCGGGTCACTTTTGGAGCCGGGCTTGCCGTAGGCATCCTTGAAATCTAGGTGGTTGGACAGCGTGATGGGGCGATATTCCGTCATGGTGTCGTAGTCAGGAACTTCGTCCATGTCGAACCGCTCGTAGACGGAGCGGTGCACGGTAGCTTCGCTGAACTCGCTATTTTGCATTTTTGGCAACTCGCGGGCGCCGTAGGTCCACGTGATGCCAAAGAAGTTTGGAACGGTGCCATAACCGGATTTTACCTCGTCGTGTTGGATGCCCGCTGAATCGCTGTGAAGGCGCAGTACACTCCGGTCGTACTCTATCCCGTTGGGAATTGTGTAGGCGCAAGCAAGCATCCATTTGAGGGCCGTGTCTGAGAGGCGGGATTCGTTTTCTGGGTAGCCGCCGCCAATGTCGGCGTGGTTTCCGGCGAGCCACACCTGCTCGAAGGTAAGATTGTTGAATTCGTCGCGAAAGGGACGCACGTCGGGAACGCCCCATTTAACGCGGGCAAAATCTTTTCTGTTCTCATCGATTGAGATCGCGTGCTTGGCGTATGGAATATTGAGGTTCAGGTCAGTGTCGTAGAATGTGTGCTTCCATTCAGTGTTGAAGTGAAATGTCCGAAGCTGTTCCCAGAACGAATAGCCTGGAACCTTGAAATCGAAGATCACGTGCGTCGAAATGTAGATAGCTATGGCAGTTGCGATGGGTATTGCGACGAGTGCGATGATGACCGGCGCGAAATGGAAGAATGTGAGGTAGGGCCCGATATGCGGCAGATCTGGTAAAAGCGAAATCAGCCGAGAAACGACCGCGGCCCCGATAACGTACAAGACGGCAAAGTGGACACCTTGTGCGAGGCTCCCCAACGCGGCGACGGTGTCGAATGCGCCGACGAAATAGGGATAGTTATTCGGATGAATGGGATGCTCTGGGTCGAAGGATGCACAGTCCATCCGGAAGCGTATGGCGACCAACCCTTGATGCCCTCCAACTGCTCCCTGGGCACCATAAACGAAAATCATCACTGAGCCCTGCACGTCGCGTTCCGCAGGGGACAAAAAAATGCCCCATCGATCTCAATCCTTGTCGCACTAACTCGTGCGAGGAATTGTCCAACAACCGGGGTGACGCTGCATACCTATCTTGGGATAGTAAGTTTCGGCGGTTGGAGCTGATATGAGAATTAATGTCGCGCATTCGCCGGCTCTTTTACGCGTCTCCTCGATCAGGCGTTTGCCGATGCCACGCCGCTGATAGACGACGTCCACTGCCAAATCTGAAAGATAGCAGCAATAGGCAAAATCCGTGATGGCGCGAGAGATTCCGGCTAAACGATCCCCGTCACGGGCCGTTACAATTATATTAGCATGACGCAGCATCCGGTCCAGCCGTTCCAGGTCGCCAACCGGACGACGTTCGGATAGGGTCGAGGCAACAAGAATGTCGCGAAATTCCCGTGCCGATAGATCAGGCTCAACAGCATAAACAATCAGCATAGCGCATCTGTTCCAAAGTGAACCGTCGACAGTTAGTCAAGCCGGATTCTGGATCACGTTTAACTCGATCTATACAAATTCAGCGCCGAACTCAGCTGCAGATTTGGTCAGCCATGAGCATAGGCTACCAGCAAGGCTGCGAAATGCCATTGGTGGCCCCTCTTTGACGAAGAGCAAAACGGCCACTCTTCCCGGAACTAATGGCGGAGCTGGATGACATCAAAAAGAAGGCAATAAGCGGCCACATTTTCAGACGGGACCACAAGCATCCCGACGGCATCAAGGCGGAGTTCTGGCGGAACTGCTGCGAGAGCCAGCGGTGCACCGCTAGTCGCATTACATCAACCGGCGGGAAAACCGCGAAATGGGAGCGTCGAGATTTTGCGGGCGGAGGGAGGCCCGATGCGATAGGCGGCGACGGGCAAAGAACGTGCTAGGCCGTGTCGGAAGCTAAGACTATATTGCTAAAATGCTTCGGCTTGTGGTTCCCATTCTCGCCCTCGGAGCAGCCATAATAGCAGCCGTGCTAACGGCGATCCTTTTTGGAAGCATTGCGCATGACTGGTTAGGCATCGCCACCGACACAATCCGCACTGACGCGCTTATTGCAGCTTCCTTTGTTTTCGTTGCCATGGCGGGAGGGGCCTTACTGAGGCGCAAATAGTAGAAACCTGACGACCGCAAGCGTCTCCGCGATCCGGCCTACCGCGCGGCCATTTACCCGGCTCACCAATACTTTCTCAGAGAAGGTCGAGCTGCGGGCCACGCCCCCGTCAATGGCCGCTAATAGCCAAGCGGCTTTGGGAGATTGATGATATCTGGACGTGGAGGGCGCAAGGCATGATGGAGATTCTCGGCGCAGTTGTGGTGATTGGTGTCTTCGTCTTTTGGTGCGATGTCGCTGATGAATGGAGCAGTGTGCACCGTCGGATCCGCGCACTTCTTCCCCCCTATTCAAAGTAGCCCGACGCCAAGTCCCTCGTTTTTGGTCACCGACCGCTCAACCAAGGACGAGCCCGGCGCATTGGTTGGCAATGAACTTCGTCAAGCTGCCGGACCTCGTGCGCCGCTTGTAGCGGGCCACAGTTCTAAACCCTGCTGCCGATGTGCAGAAGCCAGCTATTCGGGGCTATAGGGCTTCCCGCAGACAAGTGCCACGAAAAAAGAAGCAGCTTTTTTGCTGCTCCTTTTTTCACCTTACTTCTACCGACTAAGCGCGAGCGTCAAGTGACACTCCGATGCTAAATGCTTTCTGACGCGTCGCTCCCTCGGTACGTTTAAGCTCTTTCGCGATCTTTTTGGCGCGCGTCTTCTTTCGCGCGAGCGATTTCAACGTGCGAACATCTGCTGATGTCCAAACACGTCTATTAGATGCCTTTTTCACGATATTCAATCTCCATGTTATAAACAGGTGGCTTATAGTCAACAAAAAAGGGATTGCAAAGAAAGTATTCCACAGTTCTGCAGCTCTAACAGGCCGTTTCGAAAGTCCTTGTTAGCCGTGCAGCTCGTCGAGCCAGCGCCTTCGCTTCCTTCAGATCGAGCGTGTCAAACCCTTCGGTGAACCAGCCGTAGACCGGAGCCAGCAGTTCGCGAGCTTGCTGCGGCTTCCCTGATCGCGCCAGACCGCGTGGAGCCTCAGTGCGTCCCGGAGTGTGACTTTTCCGCACTAGGCCGCCGTTCGATTCCGTTGTTAGGGTCGCTACTCCTCGAATTTCGGATTGGGGTGCGCGCCATGCACATGGCTGATGAGCACCTCTGGCCATTAGCAGGCTTGGCTGTTGGCCTGATCACGACCGTGGCTTGGATCGGCCTTCTTGTATATGGGCTAATTAAGCTGCTTTAGCGTGGAGGTGAGCCACGCCCATCCTCTCGGATGATCACCCAAATCGTCCTGAAATGAGCATTCCGTGATTTTTGGTCACAGCCCACCCGTCGCATCCGGCCCAAGTTCCGACTGTCAGAGAGGGGATACGACCATGAAAAAGGTTCTCGTGTTCGCCGCGCTTGCCCTTTTTGCTCTTGCTTTCGCTACTGGCCCCGAGGTGGCGATGACAGTTTACCCGGACCAAGTTGTCGCGTGCGGCGACTGCTGAGCGTCCCCGACGTGACGCACTTATGCTGTCACTGAGTGGGACAGGCCGGGCTTACACAGCAACTCCGGCAGCCTGGCGAAGTTCGCCGCTAGCCGACGCGGCTTGTGCTTGGTGCTCTGGCCGTCAGCGTCCTCTCACGCCAACTCATCCAGCAACGCCTTCGCTTCCTTCAGATCCAGCGTGTCGAAGCCTTCGGTAAACCAGCCGTAAACCGGAGCGAGAAGATCGCGGGCCTCATCCCGCTTGAGCAAGTACGTTGTATGCCGCCAAAGGACGCCGGATACCCTTGAGCGCAAATTCTCCAACTGGCTCGAATGTCACGGCGTCCTCGACCGCCATCAGCACCCGGGGACTGATCAGGATTTGACCGGGCTTGGCTTCATCGCACAGCCGAGAGGCCACATTGGAGACCGTCCCAATGGCGGCATAGTCGAAGCGCCCTTCAAAGCCGATGGTGCCAAGTGTGGCAAAGCCATGCGCGATACCAATGCCAAAGCCAATGTCGTGGCCCAGCCGACGCCACTTCTCGGTCAACGTTCCGATAGCGCCACGCATTTCGAGCGCCATCAGTACGGCTTGGAGCGCCGGGTTATCTACGGGAACAGGATCGTTGAAGACCACCATCACCCCGTCACCGGCATAACGTTCCAGCGTGCCGCTGTACTTGATAATGATTTCGCCAATAGCCGCATGATAGTCGCGCAGCAGGGCCATCACGTCTTCCGCGTCCGCGCTTTCGGTAAACCCGGTGAAACCGCGCAGGTCGCAGAAGAGCGCGGTTATCTCCCTCCGGTGACTTTCGAGTTGCTTTTCAGTCCCGGATGCGACGATCAGATCAGCTACCTGCGGAGGAAGGAAACGCCGTAACCGGCCCATTCGCTCGATTTCGCCCACTTGGTCGGTGACGCGCTGTTCGAGTTGTTGGTTGAGTTTGACAACGTCCTCAGTTCTTTCGCGGAGTTCACGGAGTAGTCGCGTGTTCTCAATCGCAATCACTGCTTGGGCAGCGAAGTTCTCCACAAGTGCGATCTGCTTGCCAGTGAAAGGACGAACTTCCTGTCGATAGAGGGCGATTGCACCGACCAAAGTGTGCTCCTTGAGCATTGGCACGATGAGAAGGGTTCGAGCGCCTCCCTTATCAACGAGCGCGACAAGAGGCGCAAAACCCGCCTCGTATGCTCCTTCCTGCCTTAGGTCGGCGACATGGACCCGCTGCTTCGTTCCCGCGAGGCGTGCGAGCGGAATGTTGGGAAGATCGGTCTTGATAGTCAGTGGCTCTCGCCGCCAATTCTCGACGTATGTCGGGTCGCCATGCCACGCGACTAAGCGGAAAGTCTCTCCCTCATGAAGGAAAAGATTGCCAAACCTCGCTTCGCAAATACGTGTGGCACTGCCTAACATTGCAGCGAACACCGGCTCCAGCTCGCCCGGGGAGCTTGAGATTACTTGGAGAACTTCCGAAGTAGCCGTTTGCTGCTCCAAAGCCTCTGTCAGGTCGGTGGTGCGCTGACGCAGTTCGCTGAGCAGTCGCGCGTTCTCGATGGCAATGACTGCCTGGGCGGCGAAGTTCTCCACAAGTGCAATCTGTTCCTGAGTGAAAGGACGAACCTCTCGACGATGGACAGCAATCACTCCAACAAGATTATCATCTTTAAGCATCGGCACAGCGATGACCGTGCGCATTCCACCAAGTTCAACCGCTTCGACCATTCTGGGATGACGCTCGGCGTAGGATTGTGTAGCTGCGAGGTCAGGTATGTGAACGGTGCGCTTTGTTCTCATAGCCACGTCAAGCCCACCACCCGGGGCGGGTTGGATCGGACTACTACCACGCGCTTCAAGAAACTCCGGAACGTCGTGCCCAGCCACAAGGCGAAGTCCGCCTTCCTCGTCAAGATAGAGGGTGCCGAATTTGGCATCGCGGATGCGGACGGCTTTCTCCACCATAGTTGTAAAAACTGGTTCAAGATCGCCTGGGGACGAGCTGATAACGCGGAGTACATCTGAGGTTGCCGTTTGCTGCTCCAGCGATTGTCTGAGTTCATTGAGCAGCCGCGCGTTTTCGATGGCGATGACGGCCTGAGCTGCGAAGTTCTTGACCAGCTCGATCTGTTTGTCGGTGAACGGGTGTACCTCCGTGCGGTAAATGTTGATCGCGCCGATCAATTTGTCGTCTATCAGCATCGGGACGTTAAGATTGGTGCGCACCCCGGTCAGGGTGAGGAAACGGCGGCGCTGCGGATCGGTCTGGTAGGCTTGATCGCTAGCGACGTCGGCAATGTGCACAGGCTGCTTTGTCGCTGCCAGACGCGCGAGCGCCGTCCCGCCGCTCATGCTAATCATGGGATTGAGGCGTCTGGCCTCGACAAAGGCAGGCGGTGCATTTTGGAACGCAACCTGGCGATAAAAGTCGCCTTCGCAGAGCAGCAGGGTGCCGAAATTGGCTTGGCACAAGCGAGTTGCGTTTTCCAGAATGGCAGCAAAAGCCCGCTGCAAATCGCCCGACGATACACTGATGAGGCGCAGCACCTCCGCTGCGGCGGTCTGCTGCTCAAGTGCCTCCGTCAGATCGTTAGTGCGCTGACGCAGTTCGTTGAGCAGTCGCGCGTTCTCGATGGCGATGACGGCCTGCGCAGCGAAGTTCTGGACTAGCGCAATCTGTTCCACGGTAAATGGCCGCACTTCCTGCCTGTAGATAACGATGGCACCGACTAACGCTCCGTCCTTGACCATCGGCACAGCGACGGTGGAGCGCGCGCCAGCGATTTTAGCGGCAGCGACTGGAAAGGTTGCGGCGGCAATATCGGACGTGTAGCTCGCCTTCTTCGTGCGGATGATCCGATCCAACATGCTGCCCCTTTCGGGGCTAAACGGCCCGCGTCGCTTATGGAATTCCACAAGTTCCGTAGGAGCGCCCACCTGCGCTGCTGGATGGAAGATCTGGCCGTCGTAGCGATGCACAAACCCGAACTTGGCGTCGCAGATACGTGTGGCTCTCTTCAGTATGGCTACGAAGACCTGTTCGAGTTCGCCTGGCGACGAACCGATCAAGTCGAGCACTTCGGAAGCGGCCGTCTGATGCTCTACTGCCTCATGAAGTTCGTGGGTAAGCCGAGCGACTTCCGCCTCCCGAACAGCAGCAGACGAAGTGGAACCTGTTGCAGCTTTGGACGTAGCCCGACGCTCGGGCTTTGGCGCCTTGCGACGCTGCCCTTTATTGGTCTCGCCGCCTGCTCCCGAACGCCTCTTCATCGCTCCCCCGTAGGCTCAACGAGAAGGCATCGTAGCCGGTCGAAGCCGCACGCAGGAAGTGGCCTATTCAGGCAATCTACCCAGCCGTCATGATGCCAAGTCGTCGAGCAACGCCTTGGCCTCCTTCAGATCGAGTTTTTCGAAGCCTTCGGTGAACCAGTCGTAGACCGGGGCCAGAAGATCGCGGGCTTGCTGCGGTTTGCCCTGATCACGCCAGAGCCGCGCCATGCTCATCGTCTCGTTGATCGTTTGCATGGATAGTTCCTCCGAATCGTGGGGGCCTTAACTGCCATCCATGGCACTCACGTGCCGGTGGAGAACCGTCCACAGCATCAGAACCAGACATCAGCCGAGGGCTCGCCGAGAGAACGACCAAACAAGAAACTGCTTTTAAGATTTTCCCCCGTTTCCCTGACATCCCTAATGAGGTGGCCACTCGAAGCAGTATCTGGAGCGTTGAATGTTCGACGTCACTGAGATGCTGGATTCCGCGTTGATGGCAGCGGTAGCGTGGGCGTACTGCTTTGGCCTTCCTCTGTGTGCGGCAATGTCTGCTGCTCCTGTGGCCGAAGATACTGGCAGTAGAGGAGTGCTCCCTCGATACAAAATGCTAGGAATATCGCTGCGATTGCGATCAGCTTCCAACTGACCGACCTTCGAGGGATTATCGCAAAAGCGATAGCTCCGAACACCCATCCAGCAAATAGGATTGCGATCAGGCTCATCTAACCCACCGAGTCGCCTCAGTTTCCGCGATACGCGCGCGCAAGCGATAAAAAAATTGCGCTCGATCCCTCCAAAGTTGTCGGAGAGCATGCCTCCATCCCGCCGACTCAGCCACCGCAGCGGAACAAAACCAAGAGCGCGTTTCATGCTAGCGAATCCAGCTCAGCTGTAGCCCCATCCCGTGTAAACCAAGAATCCCCAACCCCCGGTTTTGGAGATCGCGAAGACCAATCTCGCCCAATCCTGTCGCGTGCCGATTAGTGTGGATTTCCAGCGTTGCGTGCGGCTCACGGTGCTGCGCGGTGCTGCCTGATCCTGGCCGGTTGCGGGGGGGTCCAAGATTGGGTCCACCTTCGCGAAATAACGCACTGGCGGCGTTCCTAAGGGCTTTCGAGGATGACATGATCCTCCTCGGAGAGAATCGCCATGGATAAGCTGTTCGCGTCCGAGTTTTGGGAAGCCCAATCGGCCGTCGTAATGAGCGCTCCTTGGGTTGTGGTTCCGCTGCTAGCGTTTGCTGGCTTCATCGGATGGCAAATCAAAGGCTGGCTGGACAACCGAGAGATTAGAGGACTTAGGGCCGAGAACGATGCGCTTAAAGCTGGAGCTCAGGTGCTTAAGCAGCGATTTAATTTAGCGCATGACGAGCAGGAACGCTTTAAGGATCAGATTGACCAACAGAGGGCTAATGGCGCGAAGCTAGAACGTGAAATCGACGAATTGAAAACAGAACTTGCTAAGGCGAAAGGTAAACTTCCGGCTGGGGTATTCCGCCAACTTGATAAGGTAACCAGCACTAGTGCAGTTGTGGCCAACACAGTCACCGTCTTATCAACAGCCAACAATGAATTGGGTAGAACTCTCACTTTCTCAGGATACGAAGCGAGGGGAAGTCCTGCAAAGCTTGAGGCCACGACAAAGTCTGAGTAATTTAATGTGGAAGGTGATCCATCAGCGCGCCTTCTGCGTAACTAATATAACAGCGAGGGTAGCAGTTGGTGATTGCCGCTAAAGGGCCAGAGAAGTCTCTCCTCTGCATGGTCCCCCTGAATGGCGGGTGCCGCTATGATCGGGCCGCTATGCCGCTATGCAGCGCCTCCGATTGCGCATCACCGGACCTACAGTTCAGTTGCGTGCGCCCTCCACCGCATACGTTAACTTGAGCCTCGGCAGAATTCACGTCCTGTCGGAGCTCTTTTCATTTGGGCTGGCGCTGATGAGCGACGACTACAAAATCTATGTTGATGGCGGGGCGCCCGCCACGTTGAACGACGGCGCAGGCATCTCGACCGATTGCGCCACATTGCAAGAGGCCGTGTTGGCTTGGCAGAGATTGACCCCTGAGCAGAAGATACGAGCGACCGTCAAGCTGATCGGCGGGCCGGTCTATACGGCGCACCAGATTGCGCGGTTTCACTACGGGACGAAGCAGGCGTGACAACCCGCCGCCGATTTCCGCCGCCCTGGACCGTTGATGGGATGAACAACGCCTGCTTCATCGTCCGCGACAAGAACGGACAGCAGCTTGGCTATTTCTACTATGAGGTTGAGCCCGGGCGGCGCACGGCGGCCAGTCTGCTCACCAAGGACGAGGCGCGGCAGCTGGCGACGAACTTCGCCAAGCCGGATTCGCTACAGCAGACCATCCGCCCCACGAAAGTCCTCGCCCGCCCACGCTGGAAGCATCACACCCTCTAACCGGCTGGGCGTTCCCGCATTTCTCCTCCAACTGTGGACGATCGGTCACTGTGAAATGTCAAAACGCTTCCAGACCGAGGCTTTGCAAACTCGCCGCGTGCGGCTAGTGTCGCCCGCACCGGACGGTTGATCGATTGCGAACTTGCGCTTCGACGCCGCGTTATGCGGAGTCAATCGAGTGCTACGGCGTAGCGATCCTACTCGGCCGCATAATCACCACGCGTCTCGGCCGCAAGCTATCCGGCTGGTGCATTTTCGTGGCGGCTATCTCGGACCCGCCGCAGTTTGATCGAAGGAAGGACGTGCGTTCCGCAGACCAGCTCGATGTCCGCCACGTGCGCCATCTGATTATTGCCGGCTGGACCGGAAGAGATCGCAACGCGCTCGAAAAGCACATTCGCGAGCTCGAGGCGATCGGTGTAAAGCGGCCGAAGAGCACGCCCATTTTCTATCGCGTTGCCGCCTCACTGCTTACGACCGACGACACCATCGAGGTGCTGGGCGACCATTCGAGCGGAGAGGCGGAATGCGTCGCCTATGCGTTCGAAGACGGCACCCGGATCGGACTGGGCTCCGACCATACCGACCGCAAGGCGGAAATAATTGGCGTCTCGCTCTCCAAGCAGATGTGCGCCAAGCCGGTGAGCCGCGATCTGTGGCGATTGGATGACGTGGCGCCGCACTGGGACGAACTTGTGCTGCGCTCCTATGTCGGCCGCAACGGCCAGCGCCGCCTTTATCAGGAAGGAGCGCTTGCCGCCATGCGCCCGCTGGACGATCTGGTCCGGCTCTACGCCAACGGCGATCGCCTGCCGGTCGGGACCGCGATGTTCTGCGGCACGTTGGCCGTGCACGGCGGCATCACGCCAGCCGAGACATTCGAAATGGAGTTGGACGATCCGGTACTGGGGCGAAAAATCACCCACAGCTATCGGGTTCGAACGCTGCCGGATGAAGGCTAGGAGGTATCGATGGGTTTCAATAAAGGCCACAAGGAGTTTCACACGCTCGATCTGAATCAAGGCTGGGAGGCACTGCCTGGCTATCCGTCCGGCATCCAGCAGAAAATCATCGCCGGCCAACTCGACGAGCGTGCGCAGCGCGGCAATCGCACCCGGCTGCTGCGCTTCGCGCCCGGCAGCTACACCACCAAGCCGTTCGTGCACGATTATTGGGAAGAGGTTTATTTGCTATCAGGCGACTTGACCGTCGGCAGCGATGAGCATGGCAAGGGGGGCATTACCTATGCGCCTAACACCTACGCCTGCAGGCCTCCCGGCGCCTACCATGGTCCGTTCAAGTCGACGAGCGGCTGTATGCTGTTTGAGCTACATTACTACGACCCAAGCTGATTTTGCCCCTAATGACTGGTGGTAGCGAAATCTTGAGTCACGACGGATTTCACGACCCGCGCCTTTCGACTAGTGCCTGGGGTATTGCGGCTGCGGCCGACGAAGCGTGGCACGCCGGCGGTCACTACCGCGCCGATCGCGGCGATATCGCCATGCTTGATCGCGGCAAGGGCGGTCTTTTGTGTGCCGCCGTCGGGCGCGTCGATCAGGACGATGTCGGCCGCCTTGCCGGCGCCGAGGTAGCCGGAATCGAGGCCGTAAACGCGGGCGTTGCTGCCTGTCGCCGCGCAGATGAAACGCTCGGGCGGCATGACGGTCAGGCTCGCGCAATGCGCGATGGTGTAGAGCATGCCGAGCGGCATAACGCCGGAGCCAGTGGGCGTATCGGTTGCAATGATGAAGCGGTCAAAAGCGCCGAGCTCGTCCGCAAGCCGCGCACATAATAGTACAGTGCGGAGATTGCCGGCCGTGCAGACCTGTAGCGCGATCTCGCTTTCCTTGATCACCCGCTCGAAGTCGGCGTCCGGCATCGCCGTCGGCCCGCCGTTGATGTGAAACGACACGTGCGGATGCATGGCGAGCAGATGATCGCCGGCGATCGCGCCAGAGCCCGGTATCGATGAGCCGCCGGTGTGGCAGGTGGTGATCAGGCCGGCGTTTTTCGCGTCGCGCACCAGCGGCACGTAATCGTAGGCGGTCTTGACCGCACCAAAGCCGGCTTTGGCGAGCTTTACGCCTTTGCCGGCCAGTTCCGTGAAGTCGGCGGCGGTCAGGCCCGGTTCCAGGATCACCGAGCCGGCGATGACTTTCATGCCGCCCGGCCGGTAGCTCGCGAAGCAGCGCTGCGCGGCAACCGCCAGCGCCTTGACGCCTTCGGGATCGCTCGGGCGGCCGGGCACATGCACTTCGGAAGCAGAGATGGCGGTGGTGGTGCCGCCATGCAGGTAACTTTCCAGATAGCCGACCGTGCGCTGCCGCGGCGTGTAGTCGCCGAAGGTGATGTGCACGTGCGAGTCGATGAGGCCGGGGATCGCGGTCATGCCGCCGGCGTCGATCACGACGTCGGCGCTCTCGATGTCCTTCACCGCTACCGCGCCGACCGCCGCCAGCCGGTCGCCGTCGGTGACGATGGTATCGCCGGCGACGAACGGATTGCGCCAATCGCCGGAAACGATCTGCCCGAGGTTGACGATGGCGATCTTCACCGCGGCGCCCCCGGCGTCAATGCTTAGCGTTGCTGAGTTCGCTGCGCAAATCGTAGGACGACAGGAGCTGCTCCACCAGCCCGGTGGCGTTGCTCCAGTCGAAGGCGCGGAAGCTGTGCCCGCACGTGACGAAGCGGGCGCCGGCGTAGAACATCTCATATTGGGTGTGACGCGAGCCGAATTCCGACCCGATTGCGTCCCACGCCGCTTTCAGAAGCTTCACCTTGCCTTCCGGGCTCATCGCGGCTGAACGTTGCGTCTTGTTGATGATCGCCGCCAATTCGGGGTTGCCGAAGTCTTCGATGGAGGAGGGCAGCATGATCAGCGCGCCGCCGGCGAGATCGCGAATGGTCTGCACGACTTTCGGATAGAGATCCTGGGTGAGGACTTGCGCCGAATACATGAAATGCTTGTTCGGCACGTACCATTCGCCGACTTGCGAGCCGGATGCTTCCATCCCCGACATCATCGCGTTGACCATGCCGACCTGGGCGGCGAGCATGCCGAGTTGCTCCGCCACCTGCGGCATCTTGGTGGTTCCGATCGCCTCGGTGACGCGGTGCGCGATGCCGGCGAGGAAAGCGATCTTCACCGAAAGCCGGATCTGCGACTGGTAGTTCTGATAGACGTGGCCCTGTGTGTCGTGGAATTGTGCCCGGCACATGTCGGGATCGCGATACACGAACACCCGGTCCCACGGCACTTTGACGTCGTCGAAATACATTAGCGCGTCGTTCTCGTCGAAGCGCGACGAGATCGGATTGTCGTAAACCGACACGGCATGCTCTTCGTACGACTTGCGCGACAGCACGCGCAGGCCCTTGGCGTTCATCGGCACCGCGCAGGAAAACGCCAAATCCTCTTCGCCCGGCTTGAGCGGTTGCAGATTGGCGACGAAGACCTCGTTCGCCATGATCGACGACGTGCCGAGCATCTTGGCGCCGCGAATGATAATGCCGGTCGAGTCTTCGTCGACCACGCGCGCGACCAGATCCTCCGCCTGTTCGCCCCACGCCTTACCGCGCTCGGCCTGCGGGTTAATGATGACGTAGGTCAGGAACAAATCGCTCTTGCTAGCATAATCGAAATAGTCGGCGAACACTTTGGCGCGCTCGGCGCTGTGCTTGCGAAAGACATCGAGGCTCATGCGCTGCCCGACCAGAGCCGATGCCAAATGGTCCGGTGAACGGCCGAGAAAGCCGCAGGACAGCGCCGCCCAGGCTTGCAGGGCTTTGCGCCGCTGCACCATCTCGTCGTAGCTGCGGGGCATCTGCCAGGCGCGGTTGACGCGCCGGTTCGAGCCGTTTGACTGAAAGGTCATGAACTCGAGATTCTCGGGACGCGCCTGGAAATCGTAAAGCGCGGCGGCGGAATGCACCGCGTTGCGGAACGCCGGATGCTCGGTCACGTCGCCGATCGGCTTGCCGTCAAGAAAGACGGTGCGGCCGTCCTTGAGCGACTTGATGTGCTCGGCTCCGGTTTTGCAATCGCTCATCGCCAATTCCTTCCGGTCCTCTGGCATCGGCCGCCGTCAGGTCAGGCCGTCGGTTCCCTCGATGTCTTGCGCCGAAAGCCCGCCGACGCGGTGGTTCGGCCGACCGCGGCTCGCGTAGGCGCAGATCACGGCGATCTCGTCGGGCAGCGGCGCGTCGTGGAGCGTAAGGCTGATGCCGTCGTAATGCGAGCGGACGTACAGCGCATCCTTGTGCGCTAGCGGCACGTCGATGGTGGCGCCCGGCGCCGCGACTTTGGTAAAGGATGAAATCCACGCCTTGCCGCCGCCCGCCGCCTCGCGCATGACGTTGCCGTAGACCGTCGTCAACATGGCGTTGCCGTGCTCCTGCTCGCCCGCAATTCCGATCACCGCCGCCTTGCCGTAGCTCGCGGGTTTATATGGCGCCAACAGCGCGACCGCGATGGCGCAAATCTCGCGGCCGATAGCTTCGCTCGCCTTCACCAGCGGCGAAAGGTCTTCGACATATTTGCCGGCGAACGGATTTTGCACGATCGCGACTGCGGCGGATTTTCGCAGCGGCGGTCCGGCGGGGCGGCCGGCCGAGCTGCGTACTTCATCGACGAAGGTGAGGATACGCTTGATTTCCATGGCTTTCTCCTGCCGACAAAATAGGCAGAATGGCCGCGTAATTCCCTTCGATAATTGCCTAACTAACGAAGCTTTTCAAGTTTGAGAGCCGATGTTAGCCTTCGTCCGCTCGGCGCGTGATGGCACGACCGCCGCCACGCCCCGCTTGTCAGCGCGATCTCGACCCCAGGACGCGACGACCGATGTCATTCGTGAGGTGAGAGGACTATCCACATGCGCACGCAACTTTTCGGCAGCGCGATTGCCGCCGTCACGCTGATCGCCGGTTTGCAAACGGCGCAGGCGCAGAACACCATCACGCTCGGCGCGATCGTGCCGAGCAGCGGGCCATTCGCCGAATGGGGCCGCAGCAACACAACCACTCTGGAAATGCTGGAGAAGCAGATCAACGACGCCGGCGGCGTCAACGGCGCCAAGCTCAAGATCGTGATCCTCGATGACAACGCCAAGCCGGCGCAAGCCGCGAACAATCTGCGCAAGCTTGCCGGCGACGATCAGGCGCTTGCAGTCGCGGGTCCGCTGACCAGCAGCGCCTGCGAGGTCACTTTCCCGGTCGCCAATCAAATGCAGATCGTTTCGACGTCGCAGGCCTCGTCGAAGCCGGGCGTCGCCAAGGCCAACCGCCCGTGGGCGTTCCGCGACACCGTCGATGAAGGCATCCTCGCCAGGACGTCGGTGCCTTATTTCAAGAAGACCTTCAATGCGAAGTCGGTGGCGGTGATCTACGACGCAAAGGACGCCGTCTCCACCGCCATTGCCACCAAGATCATGCCGAAGGTCTTTGCCGACAACGGCATCGAGGTCCTCAACGCGCAGGATGCGTTGTCGTTCAACACCGGCGATCTGGACGTCAGCGCCCAGATCACCAAGCTCAAGTCGCTTAATCCTGACGGCGTCGTGATCGGCGCCGATTACAGCCAGGCGGTCACCGTGCTGCGCGAAATGAAGCGTCAGGGCATGGACAAGCCGGTGATCGGCGGCACGCCGCTGATCTCCTCGGCGATCCTCAATGCGGCTCCGGAAATTCCGATTGTCGCGCCGGCCACGTTCTACGCGACGATGAAGACGCCAAAAGCGGAAAAATTCGTCGCCGAGCTGCAGCCGCTGTTGCGCAAGACCGCCGGGCTGCCGGCGGACATCGAGCCAAGCATGTATGACGCCAACATCTACGAGGTCATCAGCATGTATATCGACGCGGTGAAGAAGAACGGAATCAGCGGCAAATCCCCGGATCTGGAAGCCGACCGCGCCAAGATCCGCGACTATATGACGAACCTCAAAGGCTTTGAGGGATTCAGCGGAGCGATCGGTTTCAATGCCGATGGCGACGCGGCGAAAGCCTTCTTCATTGTGCAAGGACAGAAGGGCGCCTGGGAAACCAAAGTCACGGGTTGCAGCGCCGGCGGCAGCTGCTGATCCGGACAACGGGCCATGCGCGCGCCCGCCTGACGGGCGGGCGCATGCGCGCCGGAGACTCGTTCGTGGCCGCATTCGGCCCTAAGCTTGAAGGAAGCGGGGCGGCGCCGATGACGGGGCGCCGAGCAAGATCGCCACGATGCTGCTGCAACAACTGGTGAACGGCCTGACGCTCGGAGCGGTTTACACGCTCGTCGCGCTTTCCTTTTCGCTGGTCATGGGGCTGCTCGCGATCCTCAATATCGCCATCGGTGAGTTGTTCATGCTCGGCGGTTATCTCGGCTTCGCCGTGATTGCGGCGCATTTTCCTTTGGCCGCTGCGCTGTTGATCGGGATGGCCGGCGCCGCTCTGGTTGCGCTGGTGATCGACAAGATCGGTTATGAGCCGCTGCGCCATGCGCCGCCGATCACGCCGCTGTTGTCGACCATCGGCTTCTCCATCATCTTGCAGAATGTCGTCACCAATGTCTGGGGCTCCGATCCGCTGCAGCTTCCTTCGGAGCTGTTCGACCGCCGCGTCAGTCTCGGCCCGGTGCAGATCGGCGTGATGCAGATGGTGGTCGTCGCCGTGACGGTCGTGCTTGTCGCGGCGGTAGCGTTTCTGATTCAGAAGACCGCCGTCGGCCGGGCGTTGCGCGCGGTGAGCGAAAACCGCGAGGTTGCGCGGCTCCTCGGCGTGTCGGCGAGCCGAATCACCTTGTTCGCTTTTATGCTGTCCGGTGCGCTCGCCGGCGCCGCCGGCGTACTGATCAGCCTGCACTACGCGGCGATTACCCCTTATATCGGCGTCGACACCGGGCTTAAGGCGATCGCGGTGATGGTGATCGGCGGCACCACGCGCGTCTGGGGCGCGCTGATCGCCGGTCCGCTGATCGGCATCGCCGAGGTCATGACCATCGCCTTTGGCGGTTCGCAGATGCGCGATTTCGTCGTCTACGGGCTGATGATCGTCACTCTCCTGCTGCGCCCGCAGGGTCTGCTCGGCGCACGTTCCGAGTTCGGGCAGCGGGTGTGATGTCGACCTATTACGCCGGCCTGTTCGCCGACATCGGCATTTTGATGCTCGGCGCGCTCAGCGTTTACATCATCCTCGTCACCAACCAATTGTCGCTCGGCAATGCCGGCTTCATGGCGATCGGCAGCTATGTCGCCTCGTACCTCACCGTCGAGCAGCATTGGGCGTTAACCCCGGCGCTGATCGTGGCGGCGCTTACCGCCTGCGTCATCGGCGTGATCGTCGGATTTCCCGCGCTGCGGCTCAAAGGCATCTATCTCGCTATTGCCACGCTGGGCTTCGGCGAAATGGTGCGCAGCTTCTTTCTTGTATTCAGCCCAATGGGCGGCTCTGGCGGTTATCGCGGCATGCCGCACGTTTCGCTCGGATATATCTGGGCCTGGGCGGCCGGTATCCTTCTGCTCGTGACCTTGCTCGAGCGCTCGCGGCTGTGGCTGGAAATGCGCGCTATCCACGACGACGAGACGGCCGCCGGTCTGGTCGGCCTAAACACCACGCTGACCAAAGTCGGCGCGTTCGGTTTCAGTGCCGCGGTCGCCGCCATCGCCGGCGGGCTGTTCGCGCACCATTACATCTATATCGAGCCCGGCAATTTCGGGTTCGAGCGGTCGATCGATTTCGTGCTCGCCGTCATTCTCGGCGGCTCCACGGTCGGCGCCGGCGCCTTGGTCGGCGCGGCGCTGCTGGTGCTGCTGCCGGAATGGCTGCGTTTGCTTGCCGATTGGCGTCTCGCGGCCTTTGGCGCGATGCTGATCCTGGTCCTGCTGACGCGGCCGCAGGGAATCCTCGATCGCCCGCTGCTGGGGCTGCTGCGCCTGCGGAGCAAGCCGTCATGACGGCGCCATCGCCCGCATCGCTCCTTCGCCTTGCCGGCGTGAGCAAAAGCTTCGGCGGCGTCCGCGCGCTACGCGACGTGTCGCTCAGCGTGGCGGAAAATCGGATTGTCGGCGTGATCGGCCCGAACGGCGCGGGCAAGACCACGTTGTTCAACGTGATTACCGGTGCTTATCGGCCCGACGCCGGCGACGTGACATTTGAGAGCCGGCCGATCACACGCTGGCCAGCGTATCGCATCGTTCGCGCCGGCATTGCCCGCACGTTTCAAAATATCAGGTTGTTCGCCAGCATGACGGTTTGGGAGCATCTGATCGTGGCACAGCCGCGCGGCGGAGCGCCGCTGCGCCGGATGTTGCCGGTGCGCTTCGCCGATCGAGAAGCGTTGGCGCGCGCCGAGGACGCGCTTATGTTTTTCGGCCTGGAGAAATATCGCGCCGCACTTGCCCGCACGCTTCCTTACGGTATCCAGCGCAAGGTGGAGATGGCGCGCGCACTCAGCGCCGGACCCCAACTCCTGCTGCTCGACGAGCCGGTCGCCGGAATGGACCGTGACGAGGCCGACGATTTGCGCGGCCTGTTGTTGCGGCTGTCCGCGCGCGGCTTGAGCATTCTCCTGATCGAGCACGACATGGCCTTCGTGATGAACCTCTGCCACGAACTTTATGTGCTCGATTTCGGCGCCCTAATCGCCGCCGGCCATCCGTCCGACATTCGCAACAACCCGGCCGTGCTGGACGCTTATCTCGGTAGCGAGGCGGCATGCTGACGGTGCGCGGGCTTGAAGTGCTTTACGGGCCGATCCGCGCCGTCCGCGGCATCGATCTCGACGTCAAGGCCGGCGAGATCGTCGCGCTGATCGGCGCCAACGGCGCCGGCAAAACCACGACGGTGCGCGCTATCGCCGGGCTAACCGCGTTTCGCGGGGAGATCGCCTATGACGGGCGCAAGCTTCGGCCCAACCAGGCCGAGTTCAACCTTCGCGCCGGCATCGCGCTGGTACCCGAGGGTCGCGGCATCCTCGGCCGCATGAGCGTCGAAGAAAATCTGCTGATGGGCGTCTATTGCCGCGCCGACCACGCCGCCGCGCTCGCCGACATCGACGGGATGTTTGCGCGCTTTCCGATCCTCAAGGAACGGCGCCGCGCGCCGGCAAATGTCTTGAGCGGCGGCGAGCAGCAAATGCTGGCGATCGTGCGCGCGCTGCTCGGCCGGCCGCGGCTCCTGCTGCTTGACGAGCCGTCGCTCGGGCTGGCTCCGAAAACCAGCGATCTCGTCTTCGATCTGATTGCCGGCCTGCGCCGCGACGGACTGACCGTGCTGCTCGTCGAACAGAAGGCGCGGCAGACGCTGAAATTTGCCGACCGGGCGTATCTCCTGGAAAACGGACGTGTGATAACGTCCGGTGCCGCCGCCGGACTAGCCAACGATTCGCGGGTTGCAAAGGCATTCCTAGGAGAAGCGCCGGCGGCATCGCCCGCCACGCCGTCATCACTCGCCCACCAACCGGAAAGCCGACCACATGGCTGATTCAGCGCGCAAGCGTTCCGCTCTCCGCTCCGCCGGCCATGCCGCCGGTGCGCCCGCGCGTAAGGCGGGCCGGCGTTACGGCGCGGCGCCGTTGACGATTTCCCGGCCCGAACTGATCGTCAACGGCAGCGACCGCGAATTCCGCAAACTGGTGCACAATCTGTTTGGTTTCTTCGCACTGCACGAACGTATTCGCAGGGGCCATGGCAAGTTAATCGGCCTCGCCGGCATTGAGTACACGGTGCTGATCGCGATCGCGCATCTAGCGGCGGAGGGCGATGTTAACGTCAAGACGGTGGCCGATCATCTGCACCTCTCGGGTGCGTTCATCACATCGACGACGCGCCGTCTGCTGCAGCTCGGCCTCATTCACAAGACGATGGACACAGTCGACCGTCGTCGCGTGACCGTGACCGTCGCCGGCAAGGGATGTGCGGCGCTGGAAAAGCTCGCTCCGGCCCAGCGACGAGTTAACGATGTCGAATTTGGCTGCTTGAGTCGGGAAGAATTTAAGGCGCTCAATAAGCTGATGCGGCGCATGATCGAACACGGAGACCGCGCGGTGGCGTTGCAAAATTACTTGCTGACCGGTGGGGCAAGCGACAACGAAGAAGGAACGTGACCCTGCGGCTGGATTATTTTCATGACGCCGTCGAATACAAAGAAGGCTATCGCTAGCCCATTAAGAACGCGACCAATCCAAAGCAGTTTCGAAATCGTACGGCCCGCATCCTGGGACGCAATCGCAGCAGTGGCAGTCATCTTTCGTCTCCACTTCAAACATCACCATGGTCCGACCGGCGTGGCGCAAGGTCATCCGCTGCAAGCGGATTGACCTTGCAAGCGCGGCTAATCAGGCAGGCTGCATCGGTTTCTGCTGGCTACACATGGTTTGCATGGCTTTCTGCATGTCGGCTGACGCCACGTCGCGCACGTGTGTTGCGATCGACCTCGCCCGCGCTGTACCGCGCTCGCCTTCGAAGGAAGCGCCGTAGACGCGCCGGGCGTGCGTCGAGAGCACGGAGCATCGACTCCTGCGAGATCGCGCCCTGCTGCTCGTCCGCGAGATGATTGACCAATGCGAGTGCCGGAACCAGCTTTCGATACTTCGCCAAATGGCCCTCGATGGCAGGAGATAGCTCGCCTGAACGAAGCCGGCATTCGAGGTCATGGCGCCATCCAAGGAAGTCTTCTTGAGCGGCCGGATCGAGCCGGAGGAACGGGAGTTGGTCGAATGGACCCATCTGCGCGCCCAATGCGAACGCGTCCAGCTTCGCAAGCCGGCTAAATACTTTCCACACGCGTTCGCGGATTTTGGTGTCCGGGAACTCGTCGACGTGCTTCCATTCGTTGGAAACATCAGGCCACACCATCAAGCCAAAGCGCTGGATCAGACCATCGCCTCCGGCACCGCCGGCATTGGCTCGGCGGACATATTCGGAGATGCGGACGGGCTGCGTGTTGCCCAGTACGGAGATGCACACTGCTTCAATGTGAAGGTGTCCGCGCACGATCCGGTCGAACGTGTAAGGCTACGTGCCTGACCAGCCCGACAAGTAGAATCCACGGGCGACTGCCTGATCATCGCGATCAAGGTGGCTCAGCAACGAAACAAGTTCGTCACGTTCAACAAGTATCCCCGAAGGAGGTGCGTGGTCAGCGACCGGACCAAAAAAAATCGCGCACCTCACCGTAATGACCTGATCGGACATATTGCCGGTCAAAACCTACAAAAACTCTTGAAAGCGGCCACTTTCTAGTCGGTTGGTTGCGGGCGCGGGTGCTGCAGCGCTGGCGGCTCCTAAGGAGCGCGAACGGCTTCACGGCGGACGGGCTGCCGTGATCGTGAGCGGGCAGAATGTCGATCGCGAATGGATGCACACCGTGTTGGCGGGCGGCACGGCGTGGCAATCACGGCCGTATGGTCTCGTGCTTCACCACGATCTCCACACCGGTGCGCGACTTGAGCAGCGGCCAAGCATATTGCGGAGTCGGCGGTACGCTCGCGCCCACAAGCGGAATCACGCTTTCAAGTTCAGAAAGGGTAAACATCCCTTTTTCCTGCTGCTGCCGGAGCGTAACAAATCTCCCTAGCTATTGCCGGTAACATAGAGGATCAGGTTGATGATTGTGCGCGTGGCGATCGCGAGCGCGCCCGAAATGTAATTGAGGTTGATGCCTAGCTGAGCACCCAGCATCGGCAATATGATGAGGAGACCGATTAGAATCACCAATCCGTATGGCTCCAGGCGCGCGACAGCCACAGCGGCAGGCTTTGGAAGAATACCTACCAAGATGCGCCCACCACGGTCGTAAAAGGTCGGGAAGAGGCGGGCAAACTTTTCGCAAACTTCGTGAAACCGGTTGATCAGGGAGGCTTATGCGGCATGAAGTTTACGCCTGAACAGACTTTCATCGTTGGTGAAACTCTAAATATTCAATGGAAGGCTGAGGGCGAATTTCTTACCGAACCATACAAAGGTTCCGATGCCTATGAGACTCGCGATGGGCTCATGGCCGCCATGGTCAGCACCTTCAAGGGGGCTGACTTGAAAATGAAGAAGTGACCAGTTCATCGACCCATGCGCCGGCAGAGAACCTACCGGCCTGTCCAGCTTGGGGGTGGGGTCGAGCCCTTCGGGGGGGTCACAGCCTCTTGGCGCGCTACCCTGAAACACTGACAAGCGCAACACAGACGTACCCCCCGGTCGAGCCTGTCGCGTCGTCGCGACGATACTCCGCATCGTAGTTCAGGATATCACGCATCAATTGCTCGATCAGTTGTTGGCAGATCACGCCATCTTGGCGGGAAGTTAGTTCCGCGACCGTCTGGCGATGGCGACAATGGCGTAGTGTCACGATCTGCCGCGAATTAAGACATTTTGATCAAGTGATTAAGTCTGAACACGGTGGGACAGATCGCGACACGAGTGACAAGCCCAAAATGCGATCTGCATGAACCTACCCCGATCCCTTGCGCGAGACCACCCCCGCCTGGCCAACATGGGGCGGGGTCGATTTAGCCCGACGTGTGCTTGTTCGCGCTGGCATCTGACCGCAGTGCGCCGGCGATGCCAACATTTTTTGGAATTACCTCTTCCCTGTGCTTCCGCAGGACGCAAACGCACGCAATTAATGCAGCGCCGTTGTTATGTATCATCCGCCGCTCCCTTGCGCGAGACCAACCCGCCTGGCCAAGGCGGGGTGGATTTAGCCCGACAAGCGCGACGGCAAAATGCCAACAGCCGACGTGACAGATCGACGGCAGAAAGTTTGCGGCGCGGGGGAAGGGTTCTTCTTCTGGAACCGGTAGGGAAAATACCCGGCCTGGCGCGAGCTCGAAACGCGGCGCGGTCGTCGCTTAACAATCCGGGCCACTCCGGTGCTCGCCTGCATCAGGTTGCAGGGTATGACGCTGGAGGATCCGCCCCACGAAAGTCCTCGCCCGCCCACGCTGGAAGCATCACACCCTCTAACCGGCTGGCTTCGAGTTTTCCGGCTTGCTCCGGACGATCCGCCGCCGCGCACGTTTGCTTCGATGCTTGAACGCGCCACTGCGCGCAGCCGTGCAGCCCAAGACTTCAAGCCAATCGGCTACGCGCCCGCGCAAGGCGACGGTGAGCATTCCTAAATCGGCTAGCCAGCGACAAGGAAAAGCGTAAGCTCAGCCTTGGCTGGGGCAATGTAGGAGTGCCCGAGATGTGTGACTACAGCCTTCACCACGTTAAATTGCGAGCTGCAAAGGTTGGCGACAAGCTTACTTCGCGCGACTTTGGCACAGGCACGCGAGGCTTTGCCGCATCGGAAGACGTCAGCGTAGCTGTCTGCGTACTACCAGGGACAGAGTTGTCCTTTGCAGACGAGGTTAGGTGCCTTAGTTCGTTGCCGTGGAGTAAAAGTGTGGCCGGCCACAAGACCGCGATCTTCCGGCAAGTGAACCAAAATAATCCGAGAACCCATCACGACGCGCTGGAATTCCCAGATGGCAGGGTCGTACTACTGACATTCCTGACAGAAGGTCAGCACGCGACAGTTCTTCAGTTACCGGCTGCGGCCGTTGGTGCTAAAGCCCCGGAACGAGCGGTCGATCAGGCGCCCATAGGCGTGAGACGCGAGATCGTGGAGTGGCTGACGTTGTAGCTCCGGCCGATCTCGGCCAAAGCCTCGCCAGCCTCTCGCCTTGCTAGCGCTTCCTCTCGCTGGTGTTTGGTGAGCTTGAGCTTGCGCCCGAACCGAATACCCCTGGCCTTTGCGCGTTGCCTGCCCTCGCTGGTGCGCACAAGGATCAGATGGCGTTCGAACTCAGCGAGGCCGCCGAGCACAGTGAGCATCAATCGCCCGTGCGGGGTCGTGGTGTCGGCCCAGGGATCGCCCAGCGAGCGGAAGCCTGCACCAGCTTTGCCGATTGCGTCGAGGGTGTTGAGGGTGTTGAGGAGATCGCGGGTGCTGCGGGCGAGCCGGTCGAGCTTGGCTACCAGCAGCACGTCGCCAGGGCCTAGCGCAGCGGTCGCCTTTGCCAATGCCTTTCGATCGGTCACAGCGCCGCTAACTTTCTCAGCGAAGACCTTCTCAGCGCCTGCAGCGATTAGCGTTGAGTGCTGAGCATCGAGGGTCTGTCCATCCGTTGACACCCTTGCGTATCCAACGATCATTTCCCGTGCTCCATTTCGTTCGTGACATTTGCACAGTCAAACCGCTTGCGGCGCAGGCCTTGGCGCGCTGTGCATCAGTTGTAAGTTTTCTACACTCCGTGCAGCCTTCTTTCCAAACACTCCTTCAGCGAACCACCGCAGGACTATCGGTTTCGCCTCGGCAATTAACTCGGGATGCTCGGCTAGATACTCCTCTGCAGCCACAACGATCTCTCGATGCGACATGTGGACGACCTTCAATCCCTTAGCTCGGAACTGTTCCTTGACCCGCGTCGTTGCGCGCTGGCGTGCCAGCGTCATGACCGCCACGCCCATCCTTGCGCGTAGCTGGGCATGATGTAAGCTGTGATTAGCCTCTGCCATTTATCCTCCTATTTGCGTGGTTTGAGGTGAGAGCCCGCGAGCGAGCATTGGCACGACGCTTGCGGGCTCGCTAATTGTATCACAGCTCGCGCAGAACTAATAAACAAATCGCACTGCGTCGCGTTTTGTTGTTGTTGTTATTTGCTTCTGCTTGTCGTTTTGTGTTTGTTGTTGATCACGCCGCACCATTGCCACGCTGGCGAGCGAGGGGCACCCCCACCCCCAAAATTGCTTGGCCCGATCGCCCCATTACCCCTGCGCAAATTCTGTGGGGGTTTGATGGGTATGGGGGCCCCGCACAAGCCCGAGGTTTGGTACACTGCTGCATCGGAGTAATTGGATCGCAGCAATGGGCGAGTTATTTACGTGGCTGGGGTCAACGGCTGGCTTATTGAGCGGGGCGTTTCTTCTGTATGATCGGTTCGCCAAGGGTCGGCCAATCGCATCCTTAACCGTGAAGGACGATCAGGGGATACGCAAGCTTGCTTGTATTCGCGTCACGAATATTGGGGACTACGACATCGCGGTTATCGACGCGAGTGTCAGCCCGAAGATTTATTTCCTGACGGAGGATATGGCAGTTCGGACGCTGATTGGAGGTGCGTTAGGGCGTCGCCCATCGTTCATGTTGAAGCCGCGACAGGAAAAGGAGCTGAGGATAGTGCCGAGTTTCAAGGACGGTGTGCCTCTAGAGGCTCAGAATAAAAACGTGACCTTCCGCATCTCGTGGCGGCGATGCAATATGACGTGGCTCCCACAGGTTCCTGTTTACGTTCGAACGAGCACGCCATCGATCCGGAAGTATGTGCAAGCCAAGGCCTCAGCGCAGAGCGCAGGCTGGGAGGAATACTCTGGTAAAGCCCAGCCTCCGGCCCAGACCCCGAGAGCGTCGTGACCATCGCAGCCCTCGCGCCCCGCCCGCGTTTCTTTTTGATGAGGTACCTTGGCGACGATCACTCACGGCAACCGTCATTCAGGGGGACCACGCGGAGGGAGGAAGAGAACAATGACCGACCGCTACACGAAGATCGTCCTGACAGTCATAGCTGTCGCCCTGTCAGTTATCGCCGCTCGTGGTCTGATGGCGAGCGCGGTCGCACAAGGGCCAGCGTTGGTGTTCATCGCCGGGGTTGCACCGGCGGCGTCGAATAGCCCTTGGGCCCTGCCAGTCAAAATCAGGAACTGAAGCCCGGCGCGAGCGGACCATGCAGCCGCCGATGCGCCACCATATAAAGCTTATTCGGGCGCTTGTTGTATCGCTTATGCTGGTGGCGATGGCAGGAGCCGCCGTTGCCGGACCATTCGAGGATGCGGAAGCAGCCTTTGATCGTAGGGACTACGCAACTGCCCGCCGACTGTGGAATTCGCTGGCCGATTTTGGCGACGCCAGGGCGCAGAACAACCTCGGCGTCATGTGGCGCGATGGTCTGGGCGTACAGCGGGACTACGATGAGGCTTTTAGATTGTTTGGCTTCGCAGCTGCTCAGGGTCTTGCCGAGGCGCAATACAACCTTGGCGACTTGTACAGCCAACCGGGTGCGAAGCAGGACCTAACCGCCTACTATTTTTGGATGCGCCGAGCCGCAAGTCAGGGCTATGCCCCCGCGCAGAAGCTTGTCGGCAAGCCGCCGTTCACAGAGCCCACTCAAAATCCAACTTCTCGGGTAGAAGTGACCTTGAAAAAGGAGGGCGGCACATTTGTGGTGCCCGTTCTGATAAACGGCGCGATCAAACTAGACTTTACGGTCGACAGTGGTGCTGCTGACGTCAGTGTGCCCGCTGATGTCTTTTCGACATTGAGGCGAACGGGCACTATTAATGACGCCGATATTATTGGCGACCAAACATACGTATTGGCTGACGGCTCGAAATTTCAGTCCTTCACGTTCACAATCCGGTCTCTAAAGGTTGGCGACATAGTTATCGAGAATGTGAGAGGCGGCGTTGCGCCTCCGCAGGGGAGCCTGCTACTTGGTCAATCGTTTCTTGAACGCTTCAAGTCGTGGTCTATCGACAACCTAAGGCACGTACTTCTTCTCGAACCTAAATGAGACCGCACCGACCAATCCGTTCAGGGCTGAGGCTTGTTGCGTAGCAACTCCGGCAGTTTGGCGAAGTTGGCCGCCAGCCGCCGCGCCTCGTCCTTGGTGAGCAGCCCAGCGGCGGAACGGCGTCCGGCTTCGTCCTCGTAATAGACGTAAGTTATGCGCGAGACCACCCCCGGCCTGTCCAGCCTGCGGGGAGGGTCATTTCTGAAGCCTGCAGGCAAACAGGTTCTCACCCCAAAATCGGAAACTTACACCCTGTCATCATCGGAAACTTACACGGTGTCACCATCTGCCGCGAATTAAGACATTCCGATCAAACAATTAAGTCTGAACACGTTGGGACGGATCGACGGAGTTTTCTGATCCTACTTCTTGCGCGAAAGCAGATCTCGACGCGGCCAGAGAACCTACCGGCCTGTCCAGCTTGGGGGTGGGGTCGAATTGGCCCTGACGCCAATATGCGCGTCTCTTGCTCAGTGCTGTGCGTGAGAGCCGATCACACCTGTAGCGTCTTCTCGACGATACTCCGCATCGTAGTTCATGATTTCGCGCGTCAACTGTTCGATCAGTTGCTGGTGGATCACGCCATCTTGGCGGGAAGTTAGTTCCGCGACCGTCTTGGCGATGGCGACAATGGCGCAGTGTCACCATCTGCCGTGTGCGTTCAATCAGCTCGTCAACCAACCCGTCTTTATTGAACACGTCCTTCGGATCGCGGCCGGCCAGAAGCTGGTCCAGTAGGTCTTTCTCGATCGCCATGTGATGCTCCTTCGATTCTCATCATCATGACCTCACACAAGATTCCCGACAGTGCCGCGCGAGCTTCTGCGCCACGCGCCATCGTAGCCCCCTGTACAGCGCCAAACGACAAGGCTTGGGGCGCAACGCCCGCTCCCAGGCACGCCAATCAGCCCGGTTTGCACGATAGGCCTGACTGCCGCCGTTGCGTCTGATCTCCCGGCTTACTGTCGATGGCGCCCGTCCGAGGCCCTGAGCGATCTGCCGGATCGACCGGCCCACCGCAATGCCACGGGAAATCTCTTCGCGTTCCTCAAGCCTTAGTGCTGCCAAGGCTCTCCGGCGCGGCGCCGGCACGATCCCTTCATGGAGTACCACGATCCGCTCAACGCCGGTCTTGTTCTTCCTTTCCAGCGCCCGCGAGATGGCCGCAGCACTTTGCCCGTTCTTCCATCGCTCCCACAGCTCGGCCTTCTGCGCTGCCGTGAACCAAATCCGTGACGTCACCATGGCACACCTCCTCACCTCGTAAGACTAGAAGGTGTTGCGCTGATCGGTTGAATCCGCCCCGCGAATTAAGACATTCCGATCAAATAAATAAGTCCGAACACGGCGAGACAGATCGACTGCAGGTTTTCTGACGCGCGACAAGCGCGGCCGACGCTGGAGGATCCGCCCCACGAAAGTCCTCGCCCTGGAAGCTTCACACCTTCTAACCGGCCCCACCGGTTGTCCTGGCTTCGAGGTTTTCCGGCTTGCTCCGGAGCGATCCGCCGCCGCGCACGCCACCGTGTCACCATCTGCCGCGGATTTAGACACTCCGTCCAAATAGTTAAGTCCGAGCACGTCGTGACAGATCGACTGCGAAAAAGGCGGCGTATCCTACTCCGGCTAGCACGCCGAGGACTATGCCAAGGACATAATCTTTGTTCTTGGAATGCTCAATACCAAGCACCGACAGGTTCAGAGCGGTGACAACCCGTTTGGGCGTCAGAAGGGATATTCGGTGAGCTGTACCCCAGTGGCATCTCTGAACTGCAATGCGGTCTGCCGTTGACTAGCCAATGTCTGTAGCCTCACGGCCACGCGTAAGTTGCGAAACCGTAACCGCAGCGATAAGCCCGCCGCCGTTAAAAACGTTGGTGACCCAAAGCGGAATGCCGAGCATGGTCAGGCCGGTGATACCGGTAGCGAGAAAGTAGACGGCGACGATCACACCCCAGGGATTGAAGCGCCCCGGAAGTATCGTGGTAGCGCCAAGAAACGCAGCCGCAAATGCGGGCAAAAGAAAATTTAAGCCCGAATAGGGATCGGCCGAGCCAAGCACACCGGCATATAGAATTCCCGCCAAGGCGGATAGGACACCGGACGTTACCAACGCGCCAAGGCGAACACGATCGACAAAGATGCCATTGAGCCGGGCAACCTCCCGGCCGCGGCCTACGAATAAAAGCCGCCGGCCAAGCGGCGTGTAGTCAAACACGTACCACATCACAATCGCCGCAGCGAGGGCGTAGTAGAAGGCGTAAGGCACGCCTAGTAGCCGCCTGCCGACGACCGCCATAACAAGCGCGTTGTCGATGCCGCCGATGGTCGACGAATTGGTGATCCACTGGACCAGGCCGGTTATCACCGAGGTTGTTCCGAGCGTCACAACAAGCGAGGGAATCCTGAAGAACAGAATAAACAGTGCATTTACCAGCCCGACCGCAACGCCTGTCGCAATGGCGATGGCGAGCACGAGTAGGATTGGCAGATGCATCCAGACGTTCAGGACGCCGATTACCGCCGAAGAAAGCGTGAGTGTGGCACCGACCGCGAGATCGTAGTCGCCTGCAGTCAGCGGTACGATAATGGCGAGCGCGAGCATTGCCGCCGGTGCGTAGGACGCGAAAAGAATTGAAAAATTGCCCCAGGTCAGAAACGACTGAGGCATCACCGCGCCGTAGACGGCAATCAAGGCAACCCAGACCAACAGCAGCGCGATACGCTCGAAAAAGCGGCCGAAGCGGAAGCTATTTGGCTGCACGACGGACAGGTTCTCCGTTACTTCCCGTCATTGGTCAACTCGCGAGCGCGGTGGGATGATAATGCTCGGCGCCGCCGGAAAGATCGATCGAAGCATAGCATGCCTCGGCAATCCCGTCTTTGGTCAGTTCAGCGCCGGTAATCTCGCGGCAGATTCGGCCACGAGCGAAAACCAGCACACGATCGCAGATCTCTGCAAGCTGTTCTGCGTCAGAACTCGCGCAAACGATGGACATGCTGGAAGAAGCTGCCGCCCGCAACGCTGCGTAAATTTGGACGCGCGTGCCCACGTCCACTCCCTGCGTCGGTTCGTCTAGGAGAAGGAGTTTTGGGTGTCGGTTCATCCAGCGAGCGATCAAGACCTTCTGGGCATTGCCGCCGGATAAAGACGAAAGTTTCGCGGAAGGCTCATTTGGACGAACCTCGTAGCGTGTTCCTAAGGTGCGGGCTTCACGCAGCATGGCGCCACGTCTAAGAAGGCCCCCGCGGAAGAAACGGGCGACGTCCGGCAGCAGCATGTTATCGACGACTGGCAGGCTATCCACGCCGCCCGCATTCTGCCTGTCGGCGGGCAGCAGCGCGAAATCAAGGGAAATGGCCCGGCTCGGCGACATGGCAGCGAGCGCGATGGGTGGCCCTTCGGACAACCTCATGACTCCTGAGCGGCTGGGTCGGGCACCGAAGATGAGGTAGGGCGCCTCCTCGTAACCTGAACCGATCAATCCGGTTAGACCAAGGATTTCGCCTTTACCGATCGCGAAATTGGTCGGGCGTAGCATCGTGCCGGCGATATTTTCGAGTCGAACAAATAATGCCGGCGTTGCCGTTTTGGCATGGACTGGCTCCGCGCGCCGCGCCAGCGTTCTTCCAACGATTTGCTCGACGATCTGCTCGCGCGACGCGTTGGCAGTCTCCAGTTGTCCCGCCACCATGCCGTCACGAAGGACGGTGATGCGATCGGTTATTGTCATAACTTCTTCGATGTCGTGCGAGATGAAAATGACGCTGGAGCCCGTCGCCGCGATTGAACGTATAAGCGTGAATAGCTTCTCGACGCCTTCACGCGGCAGAAAGGGAGTGGGCTCGTCCAACAGCACGAGACCGGGCCGGCCTGTTGCTGCGCATTCCGCGCGGATCTCTTCGAAAGCCCGCACGATTGCGAGGAGCGCACGCTCGACGGGAGAAAGGCGATCGACCCGCTCCTCCGGATCAATGGTGAGGCCAAAACGAGCAAGCGCCTCGACGGCTTGGCGGCGCTCGGCACGCCAATTGATAAAAGGCCTTTTTTCAGTGGTTAAGTGCGCGAAGCGCAGATTTTCCAGGACTGTCAACGACAGCGCGAGGCCGAGATTTTGATGGACGAAACTCATGCCAAGCCGGCGGAAGTCTCCCGGCTTTAGCGGAAGGTGCACGTGCTCGCCGTTAAATTCCAACGTGCCGCCCGGATCAGGGGCGTGAAAGCCCGCCAGGATCTTGACCAGTGTGGATTTGCCCGAACCGTTCTTGCCAAGCAACCCATGCACTTCACCGGGCATCACCGTGAACGAAACTCCGCCGAGCGCAATGGCGCCGCCGAAACTCTTCGCAATATTTGTTACATGAAGAACCGGGAACGTGTTGTTCGCCCCCGGCTCCTCTCGTCCTGCGCTGGCCAAAGTCGGCCCAGTCGACATTCAACTGCCTTAACTATAGCTTCCACAACTTGCGGAAGCCGGAAACATACGCGTCGCCGTACCCTTTGTCGTAACCGGCCGGCACGCCCGCGTCCTTCGCATTCGCCTTATCAAAAATGTAGAACGGCACGTTGAGGGCGGCCGGCGATTTCATGCCGCAGAGGTCGCGAACGTGGCCGTCGATGGTGGCGTATGCAATCCAGTCGAGGCTTTCGCCGATGTCCATATCGACCGAGCCCTGCTGAATGTAGTCCAGCACGAACGGCGTCCCGTTGAAGGTGCCAACCTTCACGGCGCCGGTCTTGCCCGTCAGACGAAGTGCCGGCACCACAAATTGCGACATCGAATCGTAAATCGGGATCACGACGTTGACTTCCGGATGAGCCTGCACCGCGGACTGAACGGCCGGCTGGATCTTCGTGCCCCATTCGGTGACGCCGACGTTGACCTCTTGCACGATCTTGCAGTTTGGACAGTTCGCCGCGAGTTCGCTCTTGAAGCCGGCAACAAGCGGCTTGGTCGGAGGAACTTCATCAGAGACGATAATCACGATATTCGCCTTACCTTCGGTGGTCACCGTCGCCCAGTTCGCAAGTATGGTGCCAATTTCGCCAAAGCCGATCGTCAGCGAGCTCGAAACCAAGGGGTTTTGCTTGTCCGATGGATCGTAGAAGTGCGAGGTCATCACCTTCACGCCGGCTTCTTTCGCGGCCCTGACTTGTGGTTCGATCGTCGAGGGATCAATGCCAGAAATGAGATCGATGATGTCGTATTTGTCGCGAATGGCGAACTCCATGCCCTGCACCCATTGGCTGGGCTGGCCCTGGTTTTCCCATTCCTTGACCTGTAGGCCGACCTCGGCGCCCGCCTTCTTTTCCCGATCGATGATGCCCTTCAAAAACGGATTGGCGCTCGAATTCGGAATGGACAGCTGCTTTTTGCCGTTGGCACACGCCTTCGCATCGAAGGCTTCGCCCGGCGCCTTGAACACCGGCTTCTCGGTGTAAACGGCCAGTTTTTGCTTCGCTTTTGCTAACCCGTCGGACGCGGCATCCGCCCTCACGGGCAAATTGCCGGCAGCTACGATTGCGGCCGCCAAAAACGAGATCCCCACGATCTGCTTGATCATTTCCTTCCCCTTTGCGGTATGAGCGACACCTTACGCGCGGCTATTGAATACGCATGCAATGCTTACGCATTCATGCTTGCCGAGTCAATCGCACCCCGGGGCGGGATTGCATCCGTTATCGGCCTCCATCTCAATAAAACCAATTGAAGCAGGTGCAGAGTTCGGGCAGCCTCCGTGCTATCCGACGTCGCCGCGAGTCGAGCGGCTGCGTGAATGCGTAGTCTGAAGCGCTAGTTTCGTAACGCCTGGTCTAACAACGTTTGGCTTGGGGCGGCATGGCAAGAAAACGTAGAAGGTCGCGGGCCACTTCCTTTGATGTCGCGGCGCTCGCCGGGGTTTCACAATCGGCCGTGTCTCGCGCCTTCACCCCCGGCTCGAGCATCGCCGACGATACGCGCGAGAAAGTAGTCGAAGCAGCGCGCAAACTCAACTACGTGCCCAATTCTATCGCGAGCAGTCTGACGACGAAGCGGACCAACATCATCGCGCTCATCATCGGCAATTTGGCAAATCCGTTTTATGTTCAGGCTTTGCATGAATTCAGCGTCAAGCTGCAGGCTCGGGGCCGGCAAGTTCTGATCTTTACGGTCGATCCAGGCGCGAATAGCGACGACGCGATCATGGGCGCGCTGCAATATCAGATCGACGGCGTCATTCTCACGTCCGCGCAACTGTCAACCCGGATGACTGCCATCTGCCACGAGCGCGGCATTCCGATCGTGCTGTTCAACCGCTATATCCCGGGAAGTGACGCCTCGGGCGTACGTTGCGACAATGTCCGCGGCGGCAAAATGATCGCCGACGCGTTTCTAACTGCGGGCGCCAAAACGTTCGCCATGATCACTGGCGATCCGCGGGGCACAACAAGTCAGGATCGTGTCCGCGGTTTTGTCGAACAATTACTGGAGGAAGGAATCAAGCGAAGCGAAATAGTGGAGATTGGCGGCGGATCGACCTACGATGGTGCTGTCAAAGCTGCCAGAACTCTGTTGAGCGACCACAAGAAACGAAGGCCCGAGGCCCTTTTTGCCGTCAATGACATCATGGCGATGGGAGCGATGGACGTGGTGCGTTTCGAGTTTGGCCTGCATATCCCTGATGATTTGATGGTGGCAGGTTTCGACGACATTCCCGAAGGTGCGCGCGCACCCTACAATTTGACGACGGTGCGCCAACCAATTCACCGCATGGTGGAAGAAACGCTTTCAATCTTGCATCCGGACGATCCCGATCGTCCGATCGAGCGGGGCATCGACAGGCCGATCAAAGGTGAACTAATCTGGCGCGGCACCATTCCACAATCTGTCCATACCCCAAAGAGGCGCCCGAAGGCTTCATAGCGACCCCCAAGCGGCGCAGGATTTATTCCGCAGCTTCGCGGATCGGAGGCTGATAGCCGAAATTGAATGGCTCCGGCTCACCGCGCTCGTCGCGCATCGCCTTGCGGCGGTTCCGGGTGGCGTCCGCGTTCACGCTGTTATCTTTTGTTAGGATGACGCCGTAGTCCGTCTCCGCTTTCTCCGCCGACACCAGATCGTAGCGCACGTCGCGAGCGACCTTCTCCGCCTCACGGTCAAGCGGATCACCCCAACCGCCGGAACCAGCCGTCTTGAAGATGATACGGTCACCTGCCTTCACGGCGAGATTGTCGATTTTCGAGGGGATGCGCTCCGGTTTGTCACTACCGGACCTAATGAGCCATTTGCTTGACGTGCCGCCAAACTTGCCGCCATTGATGCCCCAGGGCGGCACGATCTCGCGATCGTCGTGAATAGACACCCTGCCCGCTTCCAGAACCCGGTAAATTTTTTCAATTCCAGCGCCGCCACGGTGCAGTCCTGCGCCTCCGGAGTCCTTTATCGGCCGATAGCTCTCCACCAGCACCGGATAATAATTCTCGATGTATTCGATCGGCGTTGCGCTGAACAACGGCCACCAGGCATGGCCATCCAGGCCGTCGCCGCGAGGCCGGCCGGGCACGCCGCCGAAAAGCAACTCCATCAGCTGGAAATATTTGTTGTCTTTGGTGTGCCCGGTAAAGATGAAATGCGGGCTGGTGCCATAGCCCGCCGCCATCGACAGGTGCGGCGCGCGCTGGCCTAGCGCTCCGGCTTGGCAGTCGAAGAAGCGGGTATGAGTGTTGAGTCTGTTTGAAAGGGCCGCCGGGAACCGTGGATTGAGCAGCGAGCCTTCTGGCAATATCACCTCGAACAGATTATAGAAGCCCTCATTAAACAGAATGGAGGGATCGAATGCCATGATCATGTAGACGCCGAAGAACAGCTTGCAGAGCCCCTCGTGAATATGAAAATTGATAGGGCCTTCAGCCTGCGGATCGGTTCCAGTCCAGTCGAACACGGCGATATTACCGCGCCGATAGATCGAAAGCTTCATCTTGAACGGACCGTTGCCGAGTCCGTCGTCGTCGACATAGTCGGTGAAGGTGACAGGCTCCTCCGAAATATACTTATCAATGAGCACCTTCATCGCTTCACGGGTGCGATCGAGCAGCATGTCACAGGCTGCCATGTAGGTGTCGCGACCAAAGCGGTCACACAGCTCGCGCACGCGGGTTGCGGCCGTTCGGCAGCCGGCAATCAAGGCCATCAGATCGGCGCGATTCATGTCCGGCGTGCGGGTATTGTTGAGCATGATATCGAGGACGCCCTTGTTGAGGACGCCTTTTTCGTAGATGCGAACCGGCGGAATTCGCAGGCCTTCCTCCCAAATCGTACGGGCATCGCATGGCATCGAACCCGGAACCTTGCCGCCGACGTCCACCATGTGACCGAAGATCGAGCTGAAACCGACCAGCGTGCCTTCATGAAAAATCGGCATCATCACGCACCAGTCGTTGTTGTGCGAGATTGACCCTTTGCAGGCATAGGGATCGTTCCAGACGAAAATGTCGTCGTCGTTGACGTCGTTTTCGAACTGCTCGACGATCGCGGGAATGTAGGAGCCGAATTGGCCGACCACCATTTGGCCACGCTCGTTGCAGATCATCGGGAATTCGTCGTGCTGCTCCCGGATTACCGGCGAAAGCGAGATGCGCACGACGACGCCGTCCATCTCAAATCGCGCGTTTTTCAAGGCGTTTTCGATGATGTCCAGGGTAATGGGATCGACCTTGACGGACATGGTGCTCAATTCCCTTTCAAAACGGGCCGGATGAGAAGATTGCCGTGGCCGTCGACTTCGGCAGTATGCCTCGGCAACAGCACGGTGGTCGTATCGTATTGGCGGATGATCGCCGGGCCAGTGATTCTTGTCCCGACGGCAAGCTTGGCGCGATCGTAGTTCGGCGTGTCGACCCAGGCGCCGGCGAAATAGCTTGGCCTGGTTTCCAAAAGGGCTTTTGCAAGATCGGTTTGTCTTTGCTCCGGCAGCGCCTCCTCGACATTGGGTGTCGCCCCAGTCGCGATTGCGCGCAACGCGACCAGCTCCACCGGAACATGGAATCGGACACCGTAGAGCCTCTGATGCGTAGCGTGGAAACGATCGAGGATTTCATCGATCGGGCCGGATTGAGCGACAAGCGCCGCCGGCACCTCGATCGTGACTTCGAACCCCTGCTGCTCGTAGCGAAGATCCAAAGAATAGCCGACGCTGCGATCGCCCCGCTCGACCTCCTGTTCGTCGAGCCAAGCTTTCGCTTTTGCGCCAAGCGTCGCAAATCGCGACCACACTTCCTCTGGATCAAGGCCGACGGTCGAGCGGATATAGGTTTGCACAAACTCGTTCTTGAACTCGGCCTCCAGGAAGCCGAGCGCCGACAAGACACCAGGGCTCGGCGGCACGAGCACCGGATAGCAGCCGAGCAGCTCAGCCAAGGCGTTGGCGTGCATGGGACCCGCGCCGCCAAAAGCAACGATGCCGAAATCGCGCGGATCGAGGCCGCGCTGAACGGTGACGACGCGTAGGGCACCCAGCATGACTTCGTTCGCAATGTCGATGATGCCCTTGGCAGCCTCTTCAGTAGAAAGACCAATTGTCCGCCCGATCTTGGCAATTGCGGCTTTGGCGCCGGCGACGTCGAGCGCCATGTCTCCTCCGAGCAGAACGGGAGGCAGATAGCCGAGCACGACGTTGGCGTCGCTGACGGTCGGCTCGACGCCACCCATACCGTAGGCCACCGGGCCGGGTTTGGCGCCGGCACTGCGGGGGCCGACACGCAACGATTTCGTCAGGTCTGAAACCTCGGCGATCGACCCGCCGCCGGCACCGACGCTGCGCACATCGAGCGTGGGCACTTTGGCGGGGAAGTATCCGACTTCAGTTGATCTTGAGATTGTCGGCTCACCGTCCAGAATGACGGACACGTCGGTGGACGTACCGCCCATATCGAAGGCCAGCAGCTTCTTGAAGCCGGTTCGCCGCGCAATCATCACCGTCGAGGTGACGCCGCCGGCCGGCCCCGAAAGAACGGTGTGGACAGGACGCTCAGACGCCGCCTTCGCGCTCATGAGGCCGCCGTCAGACCGCACGATATGGAGTCTAGCTTTTACTTGCGCGTCCTTCAGCCGATCTTCGATGCGCGAGAGATAGCGCTTCATGATCGGCCGAACATAGTCGTTCATAACGGTCGTGATGGCGCGATCATATTCCCGGAATTCAGGCAGAATGTCCGAGGAAAGCGAAACGGGAATATCCGGGTAACGTTCTGTCACGACGTCGCGAAGCTGACGCTCGTGCTCCGGATTGGCGTAAGCGTGCATCAGAGAAATGGTCAGCGCTTCGATACCGGATGAGCATAGACCGTCGATCAGAGCAGTCGCTTTGGCGATGTCGAGCGGTCGGACAATCTCGCCACGCGCATTAATACGCTCGGGGATGCCGCGGGTGTCGGAGAGCGAAGCGAGCGGATCTGGCTTGTCCATGACAATCCAGCCGAACAACGGTCCCGGCGTCCAGGCCTTGGCAAGATGCAATGTGTATTCGAACCCTTCGGTCACTAGCAGCCCGACGCGGGCGCCTTTGCCCTCGAGAACCGCGTTGGTTGCGACGGTGGTGCCATGAAGGATCAGCGATATCTCCGACGGCGAGACGCCCGCCTTTTCGCAGATCAGCTTCACGCCCGCCGCCACACCAATCGATTGATCTTGCGGCGTTGAAGGGGTTTTAGCCTGATAGGTTCGCTGTGTGTGCTCATCATGAAGCAGTAAATCGGTAAAGGTGCCGCCCACGTCGACGCCGAGCCTCATGCGTCCGTCCTCCAGATTGACCGAAGCCTCAGAATGAGGGCTCGCGCCGCGCTATTGAATACGCATGCAAACTAGCATAATTTGCCTGATGTGAACCGCGCAAGCGCAAAATTCTGATTTGGATCAGATTTGGAATAGATTAGGTATCGCGCACAAAGGGGGTTTTTGTCCGCCCGCGGGTTTTCGAGGGGGAAGAAACAGCAGTTCCATGGGCGGGCTTACGCTTTACGATAAGGTTTGGACTCAGCATGTCGTCAAGAATTACGGCAACGGTGATTCTCTGATCTACATCGATCGGCATCTGGTCCAAGAGGTCTCCAGTCCGCAGGCTTTTGCCGGATTGATTGCCGAAAACCGCACATTGCGGCGCCCGGAGGCACACCTCGCCGTTGCCGACCATGCGGTCCCTACCCGATTCAGGAGTAACCCGCTTCCGGACGGTCCCGGCGCCCGGCAGGTTTCGCGTCTGACGGAAAACGCCAAGCGGTTCTCGATCCCCTATATTCCCATTGATGATGATCGCCACGGCATCGTCCATGTCATCGGACCCGAGCTCGGCTTCACGCTACCGGGCTGTACTTTGGTATGCGGCGACAGTCATACCTGCACCCATGGCGCGTTTGGCGCGATCGCGTTTGGCATCGGATCCAGTGAATGCGAATGCATATTTGCTACGCAAACGTTACGGCAGCGAAAACAGAAGCGCATGCGCGTGACCCTCAACGGCCGCTTGCAGGCCGGCGTCTCGGTTAAGGATATCATCCTCGCACTCATCGCCGAGATCGGAGTTTCGGGTGGCAGCGGGCACGCGATCGAATATTCCGGTCCCGTCGTTGCGGCGTTGTCGATGGAAGCGCGGATGACGCTGTGTAACATGTCGATTGAAGCCGGCAGCCGGGTCGGTATCGTTGCTCCGGACGACGTGACTTTCGCCTACCTCAAAGGCCGCCCTCTCGCACCGGATGCCGCCCAGTGGGGTGCGGCGGTGGCGCATTGGCGATCTTTGCGCACCGACGACGATGCAGTTTTTGACCGCGAGGTCGCATTCAACGTCTCCAATCTGGCGCCGCGGGTGTCCTTTGGCACGACGCCGGAAGAAAATCTGCCCGTCACCGCAATCGTCCCCGATCCGATGGTTGAAGCGGATCCGGAGCGTCGCGAGCGGATGCGCCGCAGTCTCAGCTATATGGGGCTGACGCCCGGTGTCCGGCTCGAGGATATCGCGATAGACCGGGTTTTTATCGGCTCATGTACCAACAGCCGCATAGAGGATTTACGCCTCGCCGCAGACATTGTTGCAGGCCGTGCCGTAGCACCAGGCGTCGCCGCAATTGTCGTTCCAGGTTCGGCAAGTGTCCGCATTCAGGCGGAAGCGGAAGGCCTTGACCGTGTTTTCCGAGCGGCCGGCTTCGAGTGGAGAGAATCCGGGTGCTCGATGTGTGTCGCCATGAACGACGATAGACTGAATTCCGGGGAGCGCTGCGCTTCCACGTCCAACCGCAACTTCGAGGGCCGACAGGGGCAAGGCGGGCGAACGCATCTCATGAGCCCGGCAATGGCGGCCGCGGCGGCGATCACCGGGCGTCTCACAGACGTTCGGGTCCTCAAACCGTAAGCCGCACATGAGGTGTTTCGTTACGTTCACCGGCATCGCGGCGCCTTTGCCCGACTCCGATATCGACACGGATGTCATCTTTCCCGCCCGCTTCTTGCTGCTTCTCGACCGTCAAGGCCTCGGTCGGCATCTGTTCCACGAGCGCCGGCGCGCTCCAGAATCCGGCCAGCAACCTTTCGTTTTGTCCCGGCCGCCTTTTGACGAGGCCGAGATACTGGTGGCTGGGCGTAACTTCGGCTGCGGATCGAGCCGCGAGCAGGCTGTCTGGGCGTTGGCCGACTTCGGCATAAGGTGCGTTATCGCGCCGAGCTTTGGTGAAATATTCTACGGAAATTGTTTCCGCAACGGCGTGTTGCCAATCACGCTTTCAGAGTCTGAGCATCGAGACGCCCTGGCCGCAGCGGAGACCGGCGAGCCGCTGACGGTCGACCTCGAAGCGCAAAATGTTCGTCTACCCGGCGGGCAAGCGTTACCGTTTCAAATCGATCCGCATCGGCGCCGCGCCCTGTTGCTCGGACTCGATCAGATAGGCGCGATCCTGGCCGATGATGCCACGGAAATTGCGGATTTCGAAAGCCGCCAGCGTTCAGAATTTCCTTGGCTCTACCTTGATCGCCGCAAGCTGTCCCATTTCGACAATCTTGGAATTAAGGTCCGAAATAATGAACAAGCGTAATCTGAAAGCGGTAATTGAGGCCGGCGAATTTATCGTCGCACCCGGACTGCACGATATGATAGCTGCCGTGGTCTGCAACAAAATTGGCTTCGATTTTGTCTATGCTTCCGGTTACTGGATGACAGCTTCGGCTCATGGCCTGCCGGATGCCGGAATCGCAACGTACACCCAGATGCTCGAACGCGTTGCGACGCTTGTTCGAACGGTCAACGCCGGCGTCATTGCCGACGCCGATACCGGATATGGCGGCCTGTTAAACGTTCAACATACCGTTCGCGGGTACGAAGAGGCGGGCGTCGTCGCTATCCAAATCGAAGATCAGGAGTTTCCCAAGAAGTGCGGTCACACGCCGTTCAAACGGGTCGTGCCGACGATCGACATGGTCGAGAAGGTGAAGGTAGCGTGCGAAGCGCGGCGCAGCGCCGAGACACTCGTCGTCGCGCGCACCGACGCGCGCCAGACCGACGGCTTTGAAGGCGCAATGAAACGCGGACAAGCCTACGGCGATGCAGGTGCGGACATTGTTTTTATCGAAGCGCTGGAAAGCGAGGAGGAAATGCGCGAAGCCTGCGCCCGGATCAGGAAGCCGATGATGGCGAATATGGCGGACGGCGGCAGAACCCCAATTCGCTCAAAGGCCGAGTTGGCCGCAATGGGCTATCGGCTTGCAATTTTTCCGGCAATTACCGGACTGGCGTCGGCGCATGCCGCGGAAGTTGCGCTGTCCGTACTGAAGGAGAAGGGGACATCGCTGTCGCCTGACTTGCCTCTTTTTTCGTTCAGTGAATTCAACTCGTTGATTGGCTTCGAAGACGTTTGGGCCTTTGAACGAAAATGGGCGCGTCGTTGAACAAAAGGCCTCAAAAGTGGGATTGGCTTTACTAATCACTTAATCGGCAGCCGCAATGAATGCGAGCTACATCGAGCCTGCTTCCGGGGTGCTTCGTGTGTTCCATAAATTGTCATTGCACTAAACCGCTGCGCGGTAGTGGAGCTTGCAACGGTTGAGAGGAATGAGGGCGCACGAGGCGTTTTGCGGACCTAGGCGTAATCTTGCTTCTTCAGCTTCTTCACGCGATGCCTTTGATAACCGATGACCGCCGCTGCGAGCGGCATTTTGCGAGGCATCCGCACGTGAGTGAGGGAGATGAAGAGGGCGTGTTGTTCGTCCCGCGGAACGATGTGGCACAAGATACCGCCTTCATCGCCGGCGTAAGTTAGGTCTGAGACGGTGCGATGCGTCTGATTGGGATCAACAACATTTTCGGCTTGAAGTTGCTTGACCACTTCCGGTGTCAATTCAACTTCGAATGGCACAGCCGCCTTTAGTGCCGCGAACAACCGCGCCGTCTTCTCCGGATTGTCGAGCATCGAGGTCGCCCTTCCGCAACCAAGCTTGGTGATTCGGCGATCACCAATAATGGGGAATACGGCTCAACAGAGCCATTCCCAATACGTCGCACAACCTGCCTCTTGCTGTTGCCACCCTTGCGGCAGGGGAGCGCTCGTCGTGGCGAAGCGTCCTGTCTGTCAGGATTGCGCGTTCGTGCAGTCCAGTTGACAGGAGTCCACCGATGACCAAGCCGATCCCTCCTCTGCGCCAGCGCATGATTGACGACATGACGGTGCGCAATTTGTCGCCAAGCACCCAAGAGACATACGTTCGTGCGGTAGCGCAGTTCAGTACGTTCCACGGGCGATCTCCCGACAAACTCGGGGTCGAGCATTTGCGGGAATATCATCTGCACAAGACCATCCCCGGCCTGTCCAGCACGGGGGGAGGGTCGCCCTGCGCGACGTGCCGACTTTGACGGAGAACGTCGAAGAGGCATCAGTGGCACGAGCGGTAGCGCAAGCCCATCGTTGTTGGCTCGGTCCAACCTGTCCACGCTGCCCCAAAGCGCCAGTGTCACCATCCGCCACGGCTTTCCTAGCTCCAATCAAACATGTAGCAAAAAAGACGTGGACGGATCGTACATGTGCGCGAGACCGCTCCCGCTTCTTGCAATTGGCGACCTATTGCGGCCTATGCGCGAGACCACCCCCGGCCTGGCCAGGCATGGGGAAGGGTCGCCGAGCCGCACGGTGCGAACGCTTCGCCGATAGCGTAGAATGCCGTGCGTGAGATCCGATCTGACCCGCAGCGTCTTTTCGACGATACTCCGCATCTACCGAATCGGAACTTTGTCTGTCGCACTCACATCGGCGGCGTGAGGCCGTCTTTTCCGTAATTGATGCGCGCGGCCTGCAAGGTACCGTCCGCCTGCTTTTTCGCCGCGGCGATGAAGATTTTTGTTCCCGGCTTGAGGTCTTTATTGTCACCCAGATTGTGGGTGACGATTGCGGTTTGGGGCGTGACGACGATCTTCTTCTCACCGGTCTTGTATTTCAGCGTCAGCACCTGCCCCTCGACGCCGGCGACGGTCTCTTCGATGTTGGCATTGGTCATCGTGCTGTCAGGTTGTAGATCCCACGCATAGTGTCCTTCACCGATACCGCGCATCACCTCCGGGAAGATGTGAACTTCGACCGCCTTTTGGCTTCCGTCAGGCTGCGGCATTCCAGTCGACCCGACAAATAAGCCCGGCTTTATGTCTGCGAGCGAGGCCTTAACGATCGCGACCACGAGCCCGTTTTCGGCGAGCGAGATTTTCAGCTCCGCGCCGTCGCGCGCTTTGACGACATAGATCGGTCCGTCGACCCGATCGATGGTGCCGCGCACGCGGACCGTGTCTTGTGCGCCAGCGGCGGAATCAAATGCGGCAAGCGCCAATGCCGCCAGACCAAGCGCTCGCCCGACAGCCTTTTGCATATGTCCTCCCTGATCTGACTTCTTCTGTTCGAGTAACATAGCCCTTATCGAGCGGTGGTGAAAATGCAGGAACTGTTCCCTTTACCCGTCATCCCGCGGCGGCCGCGATAAAGCGTTGAGCGTCGGCCCGTCGCTATTCCGCCTCGGACTTGTGGACAAACGACAAAGTTAGGCACATCATTTGGCAAGCGCAGTGCCTCTACGAGGCGCAGGACAATAACTCTCAAAGGGAGTCCCAGCCGTGAATTATCGTGAATTCACCGCTCGCTTTCTGATAATCGCAGCGACTCTCCGCACGTGGACAGCCGGAGCGGCCGCGCGGCGATGCCGCGAGAATTTCTCCAACACGGTCCGCAAATTTTAGCGTGACAGGCAAACCACTCACATAATCGCAGGCGTTGTGGTTCACCTCCGTCAAGGCGAGCACGTCGGCCATGACTATGTTCAAATCGGCGTCGCCTCGATTGAGCTCAACTAGAATTGGCTTTGGAGTTTCGAAACCCGGATACGTTCGAAGCCGCGGAACATATCCTGTCGTCCGATAGCCTTCACGCTTAGACATCGTGACCGCCGTTCCGCGAAGAACCGGAACATCGACGGACGGACGGAACAAGCGAAGATCTTGGGTAGGGCGAATGCGAACGCCCCGCCAGTAGATGCGTGTCCACGGATTCGTGGACTGTCATTGTTTCGGCGGCAGTTCTTCTGCCCAATTGAGGAGTCAGCAAGGGAGGCAGTCTCATGCCGCGTGCTATGACCTTCCTTTGTAATCGACCTGCTCGCAGGAGGGGCAGACAAAAATGAACTGCTCCAAGCGCGCTCCGAGTTTTGGGATCGTCCGGAGGTGCTTCATGGTGTCGCCGCAAGAGGGGCATACGAGGACCGGCGTATTGTCCGGTACCAGCGGCGGGCATTCGATGGCGGGGATTGAGGGTGTGTAATACTGCATGGCGCGACTCCTCTGAAGCCGCCGGGAGTGCTATCGCCCGATCGCGGCCTAGCGAGACTTGACTCGGCGTTGCGGCCTCGTTGGTCTTTTCATTGCTCGTGCTATGAGCATTCCTATCCTCATCCGCACGATTGGATCTGCAGAGAGCTCGTCCACTCTCAGCGGCCGAGACGCGAATAACTCCGCGATATTGGCAGCGATCTTGACGCTTGGACTCGCCGAAAAATCGCGATCCGCGTTATTGGGCGACCGAAGCATAGGGCACCGCTGTTTCTGCCCTCACCCGTGTCAACCATTCCGTCGATCAAACGTTCCGAATTGGGGGTGACGTCAGTCGGGCGGTTCCCTCGGTGCACAGATTTTAGTTGCAGAGGTTGGCGGCGTTTTTGTCCTCGATACACCCTTCTTCTTCGCGAGTCTCGCGCGGCATCTAACGACTCAATGCAGCGCTGGTTGCCCCAGCCGTAGTCGGGGGACTGGGGCTTTTTGCGCAAGCGCGCCCCCGGCCTGTCCAGGCAACGGGGAGGGTCGCCGAGTCGCACCGGTGCAAACGCTTCGCCGATAGCGTCCAATGCCGCGCGACCCGATCTGACCCGCAGCGTCTTCTCGACGATACTCCGCACCGTAGTTCATAGTTTCGCGTACTCCGGCCCCACCCGGTACGTCAGGCCGAAGCCGAGCCGACCTACTTTTTGCGCGAGACCATCCCCGGCCTGTCCAGCATGGGGGAGGGTAATTTCTGGAGCATGTAGGGCGCGCGCGGCGGGACGACCGCAGCGCTACACGCAGCATGTTCTTGAAGCGGCCTGGCGGGAGCTCGAAACGCGGCGCGGTCGTCGCTTAACAATCCGGGCCACTCCAGTGCTCGTCTGCATCAGGTTGCAGCCGGCCAAACAAACGAGACCCCCGGCCTGTCCAAGCATGGGGGAGGGTCGCCAAGTCGCACGGTGCGAACGCTTCGCCGATAGCGTAGAATGCCGTGCGTGAGATCCGATCTGACCCGCAGCGTCTTCTCGACGATACTGCGCATCTACCGTATCGGAAACTTACACGGTGTCACCATCCGCCGCGAATTAAGACATTCCGATCAAATAAATAAGTCTGAACACGCTGGGACAGATCGCCGGCGGAAAAAACAGAACGACTGGTGGTTTTTGCTTTTACCCGCGAGAGGACCCCCCCGGCCTGTCCAGCATGGGAGGGTCTGTTCTGGAGCGCGTGGTAAGCGCGACGCCAAAATGCCAACAACCGACAGGATTGCATCGGCCGGCAAGTGCCCGGTGCAAGTGAAAGGCACACGCCTTTTCTAAAACAAAAATGAAGAACGACTTGGCCTCGCGCTTCAATGTCTGTAGCGCCCGCAATTCATCCCCGAGCAGTTGGAAAGTTACAACGTTTTCCTCGACCCCTGCTCACGTGCAGAAGCGGAGGCCCGCGGCCGTCGTGGTGCAAGCCGCCGAATGGACCCAAGCAATGTTAAGACGCTACTTCGCTCGAAACGGTGTCTACCCGAGTTCGATTGAAAAATGAGCCAGGACATCGATCAGCGTTTGGAGAAGCGCCTGGGGCGGCTGCACTCTCGATTGCGTCTCGGGATCGAAGCCGACCATGAAGCCCAGGTTTTTGGGCAAGGCATAAACTATTTTCACATCGAGAATCTGCGTCCGTCCCATAAAGCTATTCGTTCCTGCCTGACGCTGACGGGTCTATACGGACGCGGGCGAAGGAACGCCGCTCAGATCAAACTCAGGCGACATGACGTAATTTCGTCGCGTATCCCAAAAGCATTTGACGGCTTTACAATTTTGCCTCGCACGAAGCCGATGTCATGAAAAAGGCATGCAACAATTGAGGTGAGCGTAATCGCTCGCCGACGTAGATGTAAGTAGCGATCTCCCCTTCATGATGTCGTACCCAACGAGCGTTACGAGCATAGTATGCTCGACGTTGTGATAAAGGGCATCGCTGTTGCCGATACGCTCAAATGCGAGACGGGCTTCTGACGGAATGACCTCAATCAAATTTGTATCCGTCGATCCAAATCCGCCACTCATATGTGTGGTCAGGAAAGATCCCAAAGCCTCTGCCGCTAATTCGGGAACCGTAATCATGCAATTCCCCAATTTCAGACGCCAAAACCTGATCGTCGGTCGAGCTTACTCGGGCTTATGAAGCCATTACAGGCTTACGACGCCAACTCCTCCAGCAACGCCCTCGCCTCCTCCAGATCCAGCGTGTCGAAGCCTTCGGTGAACCAGCCGTAAACCGGAGCGAGAAGATTGCGGGCCTCATCCCGCTTGGGCAAGAACATTGTAAGCCGCCAGAGGCCGCCTGATCCAACTTCAACTCGAACTCACCGACTAGCTCTGTCAAATACGCTTCCAAAGCGAAGACCCCCGATACCGAAGAAAATCTTCGACAGCATTTCGTGCGCTGTCGGGATGACGCAGATGGACGGATTACGGTCGGCACGTTGCTAAAATTAGCAACGGATAATGGCGCTGACTTTGAGCAGTGGAAGCGGCAGACGCGAAATGTCCGTGCAGGTGTCAGGTTTCGCGACTTGACAGACAAAGGCAAGCCACGAGCCTCATTGGCCAACGCTGTGATTGCAATTCGCTCGCTCGGCATCAGGGTCAGCTATGACTTGTTCCATCATCGGACCAAAATCACATACAACGGCGACAGCAAAACAATCCAAGAGGGTTTGCTCACGGACGACACAGTGAGCGCCACTCGAAGTCTAATCAACAACACATATCAAATCGATTGCGGCGACGCCAATACTCTCGCGGCCATCAAAGAAATTGCATTAGACAACGCTTATGATCCCGTGCTCGATATGTTGGATGGTTGCCAAGGCAAGTGGGACGGAGTGAAGCGTCTAGACACATGGTTATCGTCTATCTTGGTTGTGCGGACACCCCTCTCCATCGTGCGATTGGGCGCACGGTGTTGATTGCCGCCTGTCGCAGGGCCAGGGACCCCGGCTGCAAGTTTGATCTGATAATAGTCCTGGAGGGCGTCGAAGGGACTAACAAGTCAACCGCGATTAGGATCCTAGCCGGCGACGAAAATTTCAGTGACCAATCCATCCTCGGTGCAAAGGACAAAGAGGTTCAGGAGCAGCTCGACGGCGTGTGGATGCACGAAAACGCTGACCTGGCAGGTATGAGACGCGCTGAGGTAGAAGGGGACGCCGGAATTTCATGCGAGCTACAACGAAGCGGTCAACGCCAAGATAACTCCACCGAAGGGCGTGCTGCTTTCCCTACTCTTGCGATATCAGGACAGCGAGGACTTTCGATCACGAGCGGACAGCACGCGGCGCAGCTACGTCCCCCTGATCAAGCGCATCGAAAAGAGCTTCGGTGATTTCCCGCTGTCAGCACTGATTGATCGGCGCAGCCGTGGCGTCTTCATGGCATGGCGCGATCAACTCGCCTTAAGCGCCGGCCGTCGACAGGCGGACTACGCATGGACAGTACTCGCCCGCGTGCTTTCCTGGAGCTTGAACCGAGGACTGATCGCCGCCAACCCCTGCGAACGCGGCGGCAGGCTCTATCGCGGATCCAGAGCGGACAAGATCTGGACCGCAGAGGACGAGGCTGCATTCCTTGAGCGTGCGCCGGCGCATCTGCATCTACCGTTGATGCTGGCGCTATGGACCGGACAGCGGCAGGGGGATCTGCTGCGGCTTCCGTGGTCGGCATACGATGGCACGCACATCAAACTCAGACAGAGCAAGACTGGGACACGTGTCGTCGTAAAGGTCGGATCTCCGCTCAAGGCTGCGCTCGATGCCGCAGTGAAGCGCTGCACGATCATGCTCACGAACAGTGACAACAAGCCGTGGACCTCAGATGGCTTCCGGGCATCATGGGGCAAAGCATGTAAAGCGGCCGGTGTCGTCGGCGTAACGTTCAACGATTTGCGCGGCACGGCTGTGACGCGGCTCGCACTGGGTCGGCGCAACCGAAGCAGAGATCGCCACCATCACCGGGCATTCGCTGCGCGGAGTACGTGCGATCCTCGACACGCACTATCTCAGCCGGGATCCGAAGCTCGGCGACAGCGCCATCACCAAGCTCGAAAGAGGAACAAAAACTCCCGACTAACTCCCGACTGGTCCAACCGAGTCCAACGCCGTTCCAGCTAACTTATTGATAAGTCTGGTGGGCGCACAAGGACTTCGAACCTTGGACCCGCTGATTAAGAGGTGCCTGATCGCGGTATCCTTGAGATTGAATGAGAAGAGTTGAGAGGCGATTTACCTTTACAGAACAAATAATTTGCTACGACTCTAGTATCTAGGGTTCTTAGGGAGTTCTCATGGCCTCTCGCTAATTTTGGATCCTGTTTGGAACCATAATGCCATGCCCAGACGCGTTGCCCCGCTTTCTGTTAAGAGACTGGCGTCAGTTCGCCCCGGCCAAAGACCAATCGAATTGGTAGACGGATATGTGCCGGGCCTTCGCATTCGCATTCTACCCAGCGGCACGAGAGCGTGGTCCCTAAACATCCGGGATAGCAAGGGCGTTCGGCGACGTTTTGAAGTAGGCTCCGGTTTGAGCCTCGCTGAAGCCCGTCGGCAGGCTGAGGACTTGCGCCGCAACATTCGCGGGGGTGCAGACCCAACTACTGAGCGGCGAGCCGCGCGACAACGAGCACTGGCTGCTAAAGGCGGTGTCGGCACTCTAGCCGCGTTGGTCGAAACCTACTTTTCGAATGGGCCAGGCGCACGACAGCGGCGAGCCGCAAAGAGCAGGCAGCAGCTGGAAACCGTATTCGCGGTGGTGCTCAATAAGCCATTACTCGACATTGTACGTGCCGAACTACAGCTGATCGCCGATGGTTGGCAGAGTGCAGCATCGGCGTCACTTGCGATCCGCATTTTGCGTCCCTGCCTCAAATGGGCTGAGAAACGCGGACTTGTCCGGGAGGGGGTCGCTGATCTCGAACAGCCTGGAAGAGCCAAAAAACGCGAACGCGTCGTAACGACAGACGAATTGAAGGCACTCTGGCCTCACTTACTGGGACCGCATGGAGGCTTAATCAAATGGCTTCTGTGGACGGGTTGCCGATTAAACGAAGCGGTCGGATTGAGAGCCGGCGAGATTAACGATGAAATCTGGACCATCCCCGCTAAACGGGCAAAAAATGGGCGAGCGCGTACTGTGCCGTTACCGTCACAAGCCGTCGATTTGCTCCGGGCTGCCGGCATCTCAATGCCAGATGCGCTTGTTTTTCCCTCGAAAAAGGGCGGCGTTTTAAGCAATTGGGATCGAGAGACAAAACGGTTGCATCGGCTCTCCGGCACATCCGGCTGGCACCGACACGACCTGCGCCGCGCGGTGGCAACGTTGCTCGGGGATCTTGGTTTTGCACCACACGTTGTGAGCGTCGTTCTCGGTCACACACATATCGCCGAAGGCGTAACGGCGATCTATGCCCGCTCGCGGTACCAGCGAGAACATCGCGAAGCGCTCCAGGCGCTTGCCGACGAGATCGATCGACTTGTGGCCGGCGATAATGTTGTTCTGTTGACAGCGGTGAAGGCGTGAGCGCCTCTTAAGCCGGTCGACGCGTCACGGTCGCCGACCGGGGCGCTGTCAAAAAGTGGGTAAGGACTGAAGGTTGGGCGGCGCCGTAGACTTTAAAGCGCAAAAGCGCGAGGCGGGCAAGAAAAGCGGTTTTGTGCGCGCCGCCCGTGAGAAGCTTCGCCGCCGCGTTGTGGTAGTAGTTTACGAGCAACTAAAACCCGCATACCGGAATCAACCCTACTCTACGGAGAGCTTTGAAGCCCTGCACGATCAATATCTCAAAGTCGTCTGCAACGAAAAGCCTAACATTCTTGAAATTGCATATGAAAGGGTTGCGGATAAAGTTTTCGGTAAAATAGATATGGACGCTCTCTCCGACGATCTGTTGAAGAATAGAGTAACTGCAGTAGATACTCGGGGCCATTTTGCTGACCCTCGGGACAAATACCGGTTTTGGTTTTACTGGCGGCTGATCTGGGACCTTGACCATTTATCTCAATCCGAGCGTCAGATGCTGACCCGGGTAAGCGATGACACTCTGATAAAAGACCTTAAGCAGCTTGGTATTCGAAGCAGGCACAAACAAAAACGCTTTGGGTAACGAACGGCGTTCAATACCAAGACTTCTACCAACAACCCGCTACGCTGGCTCCTAAATCAGACTGCATGGTGCGGTCTATGGGAGTTCTAAAATGGAAAATGTTCAAGTCGAAGATCGCCCTTGCGAGCGGCTGCTCCGCATCGGCGAAGTCAAACGCCTCACCGGGCTCAGTACCGCGACGCTTTATCGAAAAATCTCGGGAAAAGAGTTCCCGCGCCCCGTGCAATTGGGTGTGGTCGCACGAGCTTGGCCTCTGTCAGAGGTTCAGAATTGGATCGCCGCACGGATCGAACTGCGGGGAGGCAGCAATGACTGAACTCGAACGACAAAAAATATGATCCGTTCGACCCGGCAGCGCTGCGGTTGGACCAATCCTTTGCTGACACGGTCGGGGTGAAGAAGCTCCTGACCACCGTGCCGGTCCGTAAGCCAAACCGTCAGGACTTCGTGCGGGTTCATCCCGACCCGAAGTATCGTCTGACGCCGGCCGCCATTATCGAGGTGAAGGAAGATCGTGAGGTCTACCTCATCACTCCGAACATGGCACAGGTGCTCCCGGGCGAATTCTCGACAGTGACGCTTTATCTCGCGATCAACCGCCAGGGTGTTCCCTTCCTGTGGCCCGTGAAGCTGCCCAACCCTGACGGGAAACACAACGAATGGCATCGCTCCGCGGCGGAGGCGGCTGAACGGGCTATGGGGAAATGGGTACGAGTTACTTCAAGCATGTCGCTCGGCGCCTACGAGGCGAGCGGCGATCTACCTGAGCCAGTGTGGCCGGACATTCCGTTTCAGGAAATTCTCCGGATCGCCTTCCGTGATCGCATTGTGGACCATGCCGGACACCCGCTGGTACAGCGACTTCAGGGGGTCGTTTAGCCATGGCGGAATTGCTCACCTGTTGCCGCTTGACCAAACAAGTCGGCGGCAACACCGCCTCCGTGCGCGAGGCGATGGCGGACACTAACCTGCCGGATCCCGTGCACTCGCGGACCGCCTTTCCCGTAGTGGAAGCCCCACTCGGTGGTTTTTTGGATGACGCGGGTTCTGTCCTGCCTGAAGCTGAGGGGGGCGGTGCCGCAACGTGCCGCCCCTCAATACTTGACCCACTTCCATTCACCGAGATTTGGGCGGTCGATTTTGAGTTCGGCGCCCATGCCGGCGAGAACCCAGAGCCGGTCTGCCTTGTGGCATGGGGATTACGCAGCGGCCGCAAGCTGCACCTATGGCGCGACGAGTTCGGCTCCGCCCCACCGTACCCGATAGGCCCTGACGTGCTGTTCGTCGCCTACTACGCCAGCGCGGAAATCGGTTGCCATCTCGCTCTCGGCTGGCCGGTGCCAGAGCGTGTGTTGGACCTGTTCACCGAGTTCCGCAATCAAACGAACGGCATTCCCACGGTCAGCGGCGCCGGATTGCTCGGCGCACTTGCCCACTTCGGCTTGGACAGCATCGGCACCATCGAGAAAGACGAAATGCGCGACCTAATCTTGGGCGGCGGACCATGGAGCGCCGCCGAACGCAAGGCCATTCTTGACTATTGCGAAAGTGATGTGGAGGCGTTGGCACGGCTGCTGCCCGCAATGCTGCCCCAAATCGATCTGCCACGCGCCCTGCTGCGCGGCCGTTACATGGCCGCCGCCGCGCGGATAGAAAGAAACGGCGTCCCAATTGATGCTGATACCCTTGAGCTGCTACGGCATCATTGGTCCAACATTCAAGATCAACTTATCGCCGAGGTGGACCGTGACTACGGCGTCTTTGAGGGGCGAACCTTCAAGGTGGACCGTTTTGCGGAATTGCTTTCGCGCAACAACATTCCATGGCCAAGGCTCGACAGCGGGCGGCTTGATCTCGGCGACGACACATTCCGGGAGATGGCCCGCGCATACCCAATGGTCGCGCCATTGCATGAACTGCGTAGCGCCCTGTCCCAAATGCGGCTTTCCGATCTTCAGGTCGGTAAGGATGGCCGCAACCGCACCATGTTGTCGGCATTCCGGGCGCGTACGGGCCGCAACCAGCCCAGCAACACCAAGTTCATATTTGGTCCTAGCGTCTGGCTCCGGGGGTTGATCCAGCCGCCACCCGGCCACGCCATCGCCTACATCGATTGGGCGCAACAGGAGTTTGGCATAGCGGCGGCACTGTCGCGCGACCCGCTGATGATGGACGCATACCGTTCAGGCGATCCTTACCTTGCGTTCGCCAAGCAGGCGGGGGCGGCGCCGTCGGATGCGACCAAGGCGACGCACAAGGCAATCCGCGACCAATTCAAGTCAACGGTGCTGGCGGTTCAATATGGCATGGGTGCTGAGTTGTTGGCGCAACGGATCGGGCAGCCGCCGATCCGCGCCCGGGAGCTGCTGCGCTTGCACCGGGAAACCTATCGGGTGTTCTGGCGGTGGTCCGACGCGGCTGTAGACTACGCGATGCTGAACGGCAGCCTTCACACGGTGTTCGGCTGGCGTGTGCAGGTGCCGCCGATATCGAATCCTCGCGCGCTATCTAACTTCCCCATGCAAGCTAACGGCGCCGAGATGTTGCGGCTTGCCTGTTGCCTCGCGACTGAACGCGGCATTGAAGTGTGCGCGCCGGTCCATGATGCGGTTCTGATCTGCGCGCCCCTCGACCGTCTGGACGCGGACGTAGCACGAATGCAGGACGCCATGCGAGAGGCGTCGCGGATTGTGCTCGACGGCTTCGAACTGGGCACCGATGTCAAAATCGTCCGCTACCCCGATCGATATATGGATGAACGTGGCGCCACGATGTGGGAGCGCGTCATGGAGCTGATCCACGAGCAGCAGCAGAAGACGGCGGCCTAACCCAGATGTCGTATCAAAATGCGGATGTTGCCGTACCGAAATGCGTATACGTCAGGTATCCTCTTATGTCTCCTAATACTAATAGTAACACCAGTTGGAATCCCAGCCGCCTCCGGCTCGACCAAAATCGGGTGGCACGGTCGCAAGCTGGCACCAGTCGCGGTCCACGGGTCTCACCTATTCGGGGCAAATTCATCGCGGGACCTGTAGATGTTTCATGGATAGTTCAAGCCAGTCGGCTTGGCGTTAAGGCATTATTGGTCGGACTGGCCGTCTGGCATCTTAGAGGGCTACGGAAGACAGACACCTTTATTGTTTCCAACCTGATGCTGAAGGACTGGGGCATCCAGCCCGATGCAAAAAGCAGGGCACTTTGTAAACTTGAAGGGGCTGGCCTGCTAAAGGTTGAGCGGCGCGGGAAACGGAGCCCGCAAGTGACGCTCGTGGTCGAGAAAAAGCATTCCAGGAGTCCGTAGACTCGTTTGTAGCCCGCGGCCGGTAGGGGGGTAGCCGCAAGGACCAAAACGCGCCAGTGGACTCCATAGAGTCATGGCGGGCCTATTGGCAAGGAGGGTGCGCCCTCGAAGAGCGAAGGAGTGGGTCGAAGGTTTATGCGCGTCAAAGCCAGCCGCCGCACGTCGGTGTAACCGTGAAAAAGGTCGCACGCGCTTGGCTTGGGAGGATCCGCTGCCATCCCCTGCACTCGCGTACCGCCTCGCAAGCGGTTAAGGCGCGTACTGGAGGATAAACAGGAGGTCTGGGTGGCACGGGTGCAAGGGCGCAAGGGTGAAACTAGTCCGCCGGTTCGCCGGCGTGCGGTTAAACCCTGACGCTAGCGTCACCCCGAGTGCCGCCGGCGCTTTTTAAGGTCGCACCGGCAGCACGAGCCGCTCGCGCCAGCGCAGACTGATCCGCCGGAAAAATTTGCTGCCGATGAAACGCTTTACCTTTGAATAAGCAATGACCCCTACGACTAAATAATAACCATCAAATCGGGCGGGAGGCCCCAAATGAAAAACGACACCCAATCAGAGAAAGAAACATGCCGCATCGCCCATGCAATCGTCGAGCTTGTCGAGCGCACAAACGGTCCTGTGACGCTTGTACAGGTTGAGCGTGAGATTGCGGATTTTGCCAAACATGAACCGCCTTCGTGGACTCATGTAATTACCCATGCCAACGGAGAGACGTCTTTTTGGAGCGAGATGAGCGAGTCAGGCCTTGCGGCCCTTCGGAAAGTAACGGAGGAGCGTATGGTCGCCGTTCAGTTCGTCAACATCGTGCCGTATCTCTTTGAGAAGCGCCTCGGCACAGATGAACACTGGCAGCCGATAGTGCTCCTTCCTGCGAAAGCAGCAAATATGGCGACTCCGATTGGGCTGATACGCTATGCTGAGTGGTTTCTTAATCGTGGCCTCGCTGAATTGGCGACGACAGGAAAATACCAGGCTCGGGTGCTGACACCTCGTTACGCCGGCGCTACGGCAGACGAGTTCTTTGGTATTGGCACGGGAGATGAATTACCCCTCCCAGGGCGCTACCCAACTGCCTCTGATCTGGCCTCCTGGTCTAATCTGGTTTCCAAGGCGGGTGTACCTAGCCCAAGCGGGATTGGCGGGGCATAGCAGCGTCCTGGCACCCACCCTTGGAGTGAGTGTCCAGTGAATTAGTAACGCGAGCACGGGGACGAACAAGTGGCGCCGTTCATGCAACGATTGAGAGAAGCAAAGGCTAAAATTGCCGCGGCCGAGTGCTTCGATCCGTGGCGCCTCACGCTGGAGCGCGTGCGCGGCAAAATCGGGGACGATGGCATCGAGCGCGTTACGACACAGCTCTTGTTCGATATCCTTGATGTCCCTCAGCGCAGTCGAGGAGCCGGGGCGTGTCGGCGCCTTGCGAAACTAATGGCAGAAGTCGGGTGGATGGCTGTGCGGGTCCGGGGGCTCACCCGCGGCGGCTACCTTGAGCAGGTGCGCGGTTATGCACGCGACGTGGAGAGGGTAAGGTGACGCGGTGACACGGTGGGACTGCCACCGATTGGTTACGGCCGCCCCTTATATTGAACTCTTACCGGTATCGCCCTCGACAGTGTGCCGCGGTTCTACCGTGCAAGCGTGTCACGGTGGGCGTTTGAGAGAATTCTAAACGTGTGATCATGTTACCGTCAGTCGGCAGAAAACAATCTGATGATCAGGAATGATAGGTCGGCTGTTGGTTCCGAGCGAGTTGTTGCAGCTTGCTGGCGGACTTCGGATCTCGGCACGCTGCGAAGACGTGCCAACCGTCGTCAACATATTGCCGGGAAAACTCGAAGCCGAGCCCGCGACTGGCACCTGTAATGAGCGCGACTGGCATCGACTTGTTCCAATCCACGGTTGGTTAGCGGACTTTAGCGGTCTAAATTGTCGTTCGAGCCGATCGAAGGCGCCGTGTAGGTCGGCGAAGAAGTGGTCGTTCTGCACATTGACTTTGTTGGTGTTCATGCGCACGATCGCGCATCCGTCTAACACTTCAATATCCCATGCCATGCACGCCGTCTCCTTTTTCGCTCACCCGCGCACCACTGTGGTGCCAAGTTTCTTTCCGCGGCATCGGATTGAAAATCGCTGACTATAAGCTGGCGTGCCAACTCGAACTAGCCGACTTTAGTCAGAGAGGTTCACTGTGTCCGGTTCGGGTCAATCGCTACCGGTGCGTACGCCGCCGGGGTCGTATCAGGTCCGAAATAGTCCAATAGCCGATTAAGGAATGGAACGCTAAAACGGTAACTCGCTCGCGCCCCCTTAGCGTGAAACCTTTCCGTCCCTAACCCGGTTTTCGCCCGCTAAACATTGATAGGATAAAACGCGTTGCTCGCTCGCGATCGTTGTTAGGGCGACACATCACGCGCTCACATCCAACGCACAGGGAAATGACATGCCCAGGTTCGCCATTATCGGGACGGTTGAAATAGCATCGGGGCAATTCGCTCGGCGTCAACCCCGGGCGTGAAAGTGGATGGCATGATGCATCACCGGTGGTTATTGACGGGCAGTAAAGGAAAGAAAAGAGCGATGAGCAACACCATCGAACTCAACTTCAAAGCCGACACCTTCGAAGAGGCAATTAGCCAAGCTATCGTAGCCGCCTTAGGTTCTGGAATGTGCCCGCGGGAAATTATTGCTCAGCTTATATCAAGGGGCTTTCTACGGGATCCCGGCAACAACGCCCTGGAGGACGTGGTGCGGGGATTAGCCGATATGGCGGATCAACTGCGCCGCGATCCCGCAATGCCGACTAGCCAGGGAAAAGGTGAAACTCCCGGGACATTTACTCCGCTCACGCGCCACCGGTAGTGAATGGCTTGATCACGCCCTAGCATAACGGCCACGGTTGAAGAACCGGTCCTTTTGGTCCTCAGTAGCTGTCTCCCGGTTAGACTTGATGACACCGACCTTGGCAATCGCGAGACCTTGACTGCCGACCGCTCGCTGATGCCGTTGAACCAGCGTGCGAGGTTGGGGTTGTCCTCCCATTTCACACCCTGGATGTCGTGGTTGCGCGTCCACGGGAATGTTGCGATGTCGGCGATCGTGTACTCGTCGCCTCCAAGGTAGGGCACTTCAGCCAGCCGCTTCTCGAGCACCTCGTAAAGTCGCTTCACTTCGGTCTGATAGCGTGCCATGGAATATGAATTGTCTGCGTCTTTTGGTGCAAACATCTTGAAGTGTGTAAACTGGCCGAACATGGGACCGACGCCCGAAACCTGAAACATCAACCACTGCAGCACGTCGTATTTCTTTACTGCGTCCTTCGGTAGAAACCTTCCGGTTTTTTCGGCCAAATAAATCAGGATCGCGCCCGACTCGAATACCGTGTACGGCTTGCCGCGTGGCCCTTGCTGGTCGACGATCGCCGGAATCTTTGCGTTCGGATTGACCTTGAGGAAGCTTGGCTCGAACTGATCGCCTTTCCACACGTCCACGAAATGCTCCTTGTAGGGCAACTTCGTCTCTTCGAGCATAATGTAGATCTTTTGCACGTTCGGGCTGGTTAGCGAGTAAAGATCGATCATGGCAATGTCCTTGGTGTCCGGAGAGGCGCTGAAATTATCGACCTCGGCAGTGTCCGGCAAGATGGTGCATCGGGACCTGCATCGAGCATTTTGCGTGCCGTCTCCGGTTGCAATTTTTTCCTCCGATTGGCGCGATAGCAAAGATCACAAGAAGGGAACGGTAAAACGGTTACACTTTCTCGCGCGTCGTTCGCGTGCTACCAGGCCAGTGTCGCAATTGCGAACGTCACATCAAAGCGCAATCTGCAACAATCCGTGCCGCAAGGGCGGGAGTTAGGCCGTCGATCTGTTGAGCAAATGCACCACCGGTAAATCTATTAAATCGTGATGGTGCGTGTTGAATTAGGTGCCCATGAACAACACGCCGACGAGCGAAGCTCATAAAACAAGCGGCGCGTGCCCGAGTTATGGATACAAAAAGAAGTCTAGCAGCCTCTTCGACGAGCCCCGCGTAAGGGCGACGGCGGCGTCCGGGAAATACTTCTTCCTCTAGGCCGGGAATGAAGACAACCCGGGCGCTAAGACCTTTGGCACCGTGCATCGTCATAATACGGACCTTGCTGACGGGCTCCTCTTCAGGTGGTGGCTCCCTACCCATTCGCTGGTAGGCATCCGTAACTAAGCTCGCTTTCACTTCATCAGAGCTACTAACGAATAGCTCTTTAAACTCACCGATTGTAAGTGCATTGGTCAAACCTGAAAAAACACTTGCAATTTCTACTTGGGCGGCTTCGCCGAAAGCGCCGCTGAGTTGAACCAGCTCGTCCGCCCGAATAGCAAGCGTATCGTCTGCCGTCCAACCGGCTAGTTGCGCGCAAACTTTGGCCAGCCGTTGAACAGCCGCACTTTCCCTTGCTCAGAAAACAGCATTCGGCAAGGGCTGATAGAATAGATCTCGATAATTCAGATTATTCGCTACCACCTTTTGCTTTATCGAGTTACACGTTCCCAACCCCACTCCTGGTAACAATCCCAGCAAAGACCGGTGTGCGATATAATCTTCGGGATTGCAGACAATCCTGATGAGATCGTACAAGAACCGTCCTGCATCGGAGGAGAGATAGTCCTGATCGCTTCGAGCGCCGAAAGGAACCTTTATGGCGTTCAAAGCCGACGTGACGGGCGCCTCCAGGAGGTTTCGATCACTAATCAAAATCAAAATATCGGCTGGCGCCATCCCCGCGTCGATTAACGCCCGACAGGAACGGGCGACGGCTCGAGCCTCCGCCGCACCGCTTTGAAAACTCCATCTCAACACGGAGCCAGCGACAGGCGGCGCAGAGGCTGCATAAAGGGAAACAATGTTCTTGGGAATTCGGTTTGCTGACGGATAACCGGTAATCACCGCTTGCCCGGCAGCTAGCACCGTTGTTGAGCAACGAAAGCAGTATCGGAGAGTGTGATCTCCGCAATTCGGGTAATCAGCGGGGAATGTTTGAATGCCTTGTGGTAGCGCGAACCTGAACGAATAAATGCTTTGATCGTCGTCGCCGGCGACAAAAGTCGTCGCACCGCCTTCAATAAGGGCCGCAACGAATTCTAAGTCCATTGGGTTTAGATCTTGGTACTCATCCACAATTAACTGTTCAATCGTGATAAGTTCTTGTGGGACGACTAAGCCGGCTCGTATTTGCTCTACGCATTCACGAACAATTTCACCGGGCAAAATGCAAGAATAGACTTGCTCGAAGCGCACAAGAAACTCAGACAGCTGGGCTCGCTCTGCGGCCGAGATAGGCGGATCGGGAGGTACATAATTGGGTGGATCGTATACTCCTGTGCTCCAATATGCCTCGTGATCTCGCCGAATGTATTCGGCTCGTCTCACGCCGACACCATAGTCTGCGCAAAATTCCGCAGTAAATACGTTAGTGATTTCCCACTGATCGATGACCATTGGCGAAACAGGAAATCGTTGTAGGAGACCGGCCAAACGCAACATTCGAAGCGCCAGCGAGTGCATCGTTGTCACACTAACTGAGCCGCCATCCTGACCCTGAGATTGACAATATTGGGCGACCCGAAGCCGGAGGTCCTGCGCCGCCGCGTTAGTGAAAGATATTGCGAATATGCGTTGTGCATTTGTGCCGTTTTGAAGGAGCCAACATACGCGGTCTTCGATCGTAAAGGACTTTCCAGTCCCTGGACCAGCTATTAAGCGAACCTGAGCTCGCCAATCACGTGCTGCATTCTGTTGATCCGCTTGGGCGAATTGCAATTGTTGCGCGGTTATCGGCATAGGAAAGCAGCCCTCCGGTTCAGTACGTCACCGGTTCAGTACGTCAAATACCAACAGGTCAGGGTCCCGCTGAATGGAATGCTATTGTTCTCTTTGCCCAATTTGTGATCTACCATCCGACCACCCGCCGAACCAGCTCGTACTGCTTATATTATGCCCGAACAGTCAGTCATCGTTTGGGATTTGGTGACCGTGCCCGACCTCGCAGCAGCCGCGAGGATGCTCGACCTGGGCGACGCCACCTAGCACTACTTTGGCAGATTACTCACGCTGCTGTTCGGTGCCGAGCCACGTTCGACAGTGCGGACATCGCCGAGGATTTGGTTGAATGATGAGGCGGACGATAGCGTGGCGCACGGCTGGCAAAGTTGGTTGAGGCGGTGGCCCGTTGATTCTTTTTTCCCCGCCTCACTTTTGTGAGGCGGCGATGCTGGAGGAAGGCGTAAGCGATCATCGTCATGAGCGCGTGACGATGAAGACCCTGCCAGGACCTCCCTTCGAAGTGGTCGAGGCCAAGTTCCTCTTTCAGTTGTTGATGGGCCTGCTCGCAGATCCATCGGGCCTTGATTGTGGCAGCCAAGTTGCGCAGGTCCATCTCGGCTGGCAGGTCGGCAAGATAGTATTTCTTTTCTCCCGACAAGCGTTGCTCACCGATGAGCCAAGCCTCATCACCTGGAAGATGCTGCTGACCTTTATCCCATATCCGCTGAGGAGGCCCGTCGGCGGTGCGCACACGGACAGCAGCAAATCGGGCTTTGAGCCGGCCTTTCGTCCCGCTTCGCCAGCTCACATTTTTCCACTGGGCATTGGCCAGCATGTCTTCAGCCACTATCGATAGAATATCTGGCACGTGCCGCTTACGGGGCCGCCCCCGAACTTTGGTAATCGGCCAAATGAGCTGCACGCCGACAGGATATACCTTAAGGTGACGAGGGATGCCGACCGCCCAGGCAAGCTTGCGAGCCGTAAGGCCCTGACGGAACGGCGCACTGGGTCCGTAACCGGCATCCGCCACCACACAGCCGAAGCGCACACCGACCGACATCATGCGATCGATCTCCGCCAGGGCGATCTCCGGTTTTGTCCGCGCAGTTTGATATTCGACCGGGACACCAGCTCGCTTTAATCGCCCCCGATCGCTCGTCCAACCTTCGGGAAGAAAAAGGCGCAACGCCACCATCACCGGTACTTCGCCGCGTGCGAGTGTCAGGGAAACCAGTGTCTGGCAGTTGGCCGTCTTGCCCAGCACTGAGGCATATTGAGCAGCGACCCCGACCGAATGCGTGCCCTTCTTCGGCACAGCGGTATCGTCGATCACCAACACCGCATCGCTACCACCGACGAGCCGGTCCGCTTGAATGAGCAGCTCCGTCTCCAATGGCACGGCATCCCAGACGCCGGCCGAGACGAAATGATGCAATTGATCATAGTCGCCCGGTGCAAGCCGTTCTGCCATGGGCTGAACACTCTTACGATCACCCGGCCCGATCAGCCCAGCCACATAAAGCGGACACATCCGCCGCCGCGCCTTGTGACCCAAGCGATCCAAGAACGGTTTGAGCCAGCGTCCAAGATCGTCTTCCCAATTTGACTTCGTTCCCGCCATGGTCGGCCCTCCAAAAGCCGACCACCCATAAATCATTGAAAAACTGATTTGGGAATCCCGTCACACCTGCAATTTGCTGAAATCTGCCAAAGTAGTGCTAGGCGGCGGTCCGTGAAGCGCTTGGGTCAGGCTTCCCTAAACATCCGCTGCACAAGATCGTGTGCATCGGCGCCAGTTCATCACGCAGCGGGATACTCTTCCAGCAAGGCCTTACGGAAAAAGGCGATCACCTCATCCACCGCGCGTCGTGTGGGTTGGTCTGGCGCATCTATCAGGTCGCCGGTAAAGACTGAATGCGGTGCCTTTCCCTGCGCCTTCATGCCGGCGGGGTTAGCGGCACCGTCGGGCAACTCAGTGCCGGCGAACGCGGCGCCGAAGGCGGTACGCAGGGTGTGGAAACGCGATGCCCGGCAGATGGTGTCGCCTTCAAACCGATAGCCGCGCAATTGCAGGCCGTCGCGAGTGCGCGCCTGCACCCGGGCCAGATCGGACGGCGAGATATCAAGGGCCCCGGGCCTGGTAGCCGGCAAACCCGGCTGCGCTAACACCGGCGCAAGCACGACCGGATCGAGCGCCATTGAAAGTACAAAGCCGCCCGTAAGGCACATGCCAATCGCCCCAACGCCCGGGCCTCCGCATTCCTCATGGGCAAGACGTGCGAGGGCGCGCAGCCATTCCGTTACCCGGCTGGATTTGTTGGCCGCAAGCACCGTGAACTCTCGCGACACGCAGAGCGATAGGATACGCCCCAGCGTTTGCTTCTCGGCGTTGCCAGCATCGGGCGAGCCGAACAAGATCGGCGCGTACACTCGGAACCCGGCGTCGCGCACCCAGCGGCAGAAGCGAGCGAGCGTTGGGGTAAAGCCGTACACCTCGTGGATGACAATAATCGCCGGACCTGTCGCCCCTATTAGCAGGACGGTTTTGGTCTTTCCCAGCAGGGCGATGTCGCGCCTGGAGAAGTCGGCGATGTCCGAGTCCACTTCCACGCTCGTAGCCTATTCTCTTGACCGCAAGGCGCGCCCGGTTCTGCGCCCGAGCTAGGTGCGGGTCCTCAAGACTATCAACTTGGAGCGCACCGGGCGTGTGCTCGTGCCGCCGTCAAATCCTTAAACAGAAGTAAAAAGGGGTTTTTGGTGTTCTCTATATTTCAGCACGGGTCCTACTTCTTGCGCGAAAGCACCCCCGTCGATCCAGCATGGAGGTGGGGTCAATTGTCGTACCCGGTGGCGACCGTCTTTGTCAGTGCCGCACATGAGATCCGATTGCACCTGTAGCGTCTTCTCGACTTGCAGGGTATGACGCTGGAGGATCCGTCCCACGAAAGTCCTCGCCCGCCCACGCTGGAAGCTTCACACCCTCTAACCGGCTGGCTTCGAGTTTTCCGGCTTGCTCCGGACGATCCGCCGCCGCGCACGCCACCGTGTCACCATCTGCCGCGAATTAATACATTCCGATCAAATAAATAAGTTCGAACGCGCTGGGACAGATCGAGCGTCGTTTCGCCTACTCCAGCCCCACCCGGCTGGACCCTACTTCTTGCGCGAAAGCACCCCCGTCTATCCAGCATGGAGGTGGGGTCAATTGTCGTACCCGGTGGCGACCGTCTTTGTCAGTGCCGCACATGAGATCCGATTGCACCTGTAGCGTCTTCTCGACTTGCAGGGTATGACGCTGGAGGATCCGTCCCACGAAAGTCCTCGCCCGCCCACGCTGGAAGCTTCACACCCTCTAACCGGCTGGCTTCGAGTTTTCCGGCTTGCTCCGGACGATCCGCCGCCGCGCACGCCACCGTGTCACCATCTGCCGCGAATTAATACATTCCGATCAAATAAATAAGTTCGAACGCGCTGGGACAGATCGAGCGTCGTTTCGCCTACTCCAGCCCCACCCGGCTGGACCTACTTCTTGCGCGAAAGCACCCCCGTCGATCCAGCATGGAGGTGGGGTCAATTGTCGTACCCGGTGGCGACCGTCTTTGTCAGTGCCGCACATGAGATCCGATTGCACCTGTAGCGTCTTCTCGACTTGCAGGGTATGACGCTGGAGGATCCGTCCCACGAAAGTCCTCGCCCGCCCACGCTGGAAGCTTCACACCCTCTAACCGGCTGGCTTCGAGTTTTCCGGCTTGCTCCGGACGATCCGCCGCCGCGCACGCCACCGTGTCACCATCTGCCGCGAATTAATACATTCCGATCAAATAAATAAGTTCGAACGCGCTGGGACAGATCGAGCGTCGTTTCGCCTACTCCAGCCCCACCCGGCCCGGCCCTGCGCGAGACCACCCCCGGCCTGTCCAGCATGGGGGGAGGGTCAAATGGCCTAGTCAGTCAACGACTCTTTGTCAGTACCGTGCGTGAGAACCGATCACACCTGTAGCGTCCTCTCGACGAAACTCCGCATCGTAGTTCATACGGCAGTGTCTCGGCTTCGCGGATTGGACTTATCGAGCGGCGTTTCGCCTATGAGATTTTCGAAAATTCCCGGGGAAGATCCTTCGCAAATAGCGTTCTCTCCCAAAATCGGGAAACTTACACCGTGTCATCATCGGAAAGTTACGACGTGTCACCATCTGCCGCGAATTAATGCATGCCGATCAAATAAATAAGTCCGAACACGGTGAGACAGATCGACGGTGAAAATATACGGCACCCGGGCCGCCGGGCCCCCCGGCCCTGCGCGAGACCACCCCCGGCCTGTCCAGCATGGGGGGAGGGTCAAATGGCCTAGTCAGTCAACGACTCTTTGTCAGTACCGTGCGTGAGAACCGATCACACCTGTAGCGTCCTCTCGACGAAACTCCGCATCGTAGTTCATACGGCAGTGTCTCGGCTTCGCGGATTGGACTCATCGAGCGGCGTTTCGCCTATGAGATTTTCGAAAATTCCCGGGGAAGATCCTTCGCAAATAGCGTTCTCTCCCAAAATCGGGAAACTTACACCGTGTCATCATCGGAAAGTTACGACGTGTCACCATCTGCCGCGAATTAATGCATGCCGATCAAATAAATAAGTCCGAACACGGTGAGACAGATCGACGGTGAAAATATACGGCACCCGGGCCGCCGGGCCCGCCGGGCCCCGGCTTTTTTGCGCGAGACCACCCCCGGCCTGTCCAGCTTGGGGGTGGGGTCAAGCCCTTCGGGGGGTCACAGCCTCTCGGCGCGCTACCCTGAAACACTGACAAGCGCAACACAGACGTACCCCCCGGTCGAGCCTGGCGCGCGACGTCGCTTCGGCTGCGCGGAACGTGCTTAGCTCTTTCGCCGCGGCCAAGATCTAGTGCCGTGCGTGAGACCCCAATTCCACCTGCCGCGTCTTCTCGACGATACTCGGCATCGTAGTTCATGATTTCGCGCGTCAGCTGTCCGATCAGTTGTTGGCGGATCACGCCATCTTGGCGGCAGGTTAGTTCCGCGACCGTCTTTTGCGACAATGGCGCAGTGTCACCATCCGCCGCGAATTAATACATTCCGATCAAATAAATAAGCTCGAACACGCGCTGGGACAGATCGCCATCGCAGCAACCAGGACTATATCGACTTCGCGCTCGACAAGACGCCGATTATCTCGCTGGATCTGGCAAAGAAGATGGCCGCGGGCTGTGAGGCCAAAGCCAAGGAGATGAGCTGGAAAATGAATATCTCCGTGGTCGACAGCGGCGCCAACGAGATTTTCTTCGAAAAAATGGACGGTGCCTTCCTGGGCAGCCGCGAAATTGCCCTTCATAAGGCCCAGACGTCGGCGCGATTCCCGTTTCCGACTCGCGGCGTAGAGCAACTGGCCTATGGCAAGGATCTCAAGGGGGGTACGGTGCCAGGGTTGGCGCTAGTCCCAGGCATCATTGCATTTGCTGGCGGATTGCCAATCATGACCGCGGACAAGGTGCAAATCGGCGGGATCGGCGTCAGCGGCGGCACCTCCGACCAGGATGAGACCTGCGCCCAGGCCGGCATCGATGCCGCCCAGGATGCGCTCAAATAGTGGCCGACACCTCTACGCGTGGGCATCAAGTGCGCATGCACTTTGATGCCCACGCGCACCGTCATATCGTATCAAGCCGACCGACGTTCCCGTCATCAAGAAGCGCCTTGGGTAATGAGTGGTGGGGGCTGTGTATGTCGAGTAAATCCGCGGCAGTTCATTTCAACTGCCCGCACTGCAACGCGCTGTATCGCCTCGTCAAAACCGAAGCTGGTCCGGAAACCACAGATCGTGAGATAATCTGCCGTGTTTGCGGTGGGCCACTACCTGGCCGGGACGGAATGCTCATCTGCAAGTATTTTCTTTTGCGGAGGGCGGCCTGATCCACGGGCGCGTCAAGGCTCACAACGGCAACGTCTAGCGCCCCGGCCTACTGAGGGATAGCTGCTGACGGCTTGGTTACGCACTCTGGATTGCGGTGCGGCGCCACAGCACTTTGACTACCACGGCAAACATGCCAAGCTGGCCAACGGTGGGCGCAGGCCGCGCCCATCAAAGCTATGGCAACTTGAGCCTCGGCAGCATCGCAATCCTGTCGGGGCTCTTTTCTTTTCGGGGCGTCGCGCAGATGCTCGGTGGATGCCGCGCTATTTCTTCATACTGGTCTACCCAAATAGGGCAATCAACGATCCTCGCGGTACGGTGTTGCCGAGCGACGAGGCCGCTGTTGGGGCCGCTCGTACAATGATAGATGAGCTTCTGAAGGATAGCGGGCCACGGCAACCCCGACCGCTCATCATGGTCAGGAATGAAGCAGGCGAGATCGTCTATCAATTCCCCAGTTTCCGCCGCCCTGGACGATCGATGAGATGAATAACTAGCCGGGTAGTGGCACGACTATGGCGACAATCTCGCCGCCGTGATGGAGTAATGCCGGTGACGTTTGAAGCCGAATTTAAGGCGCTGCTCTGCGGCGTGTTCACCCTCGTCACCGCAGTGGTGATCTTCAGAGACTTAGTGGTCGGAGTTTCCGGGCTCAGCGGCGTTGGGCTCGGCAGCGGCAGGGGCGTTGGGCTCTTCGACTACAACGGCCTCAGATACGCAACGGCCGCCCACCGGATCAGCTACGGTATCATGATCATCCTGAAGATCGCGCTCATGATCTTCTTCGGGGCCGAGACCTTGCATTTTATCGGACTTATCGCCGACGGCCCTATCCTCATCCTAAAGCAAGTGATCCGCTGGCTAGGTGAGACAGCTACATAATTCCGGGAAGTCCGGCCGGCGCGTGGGCCGTTCAGTATGGCTCACCAAGGACGAGGCGCGGCGGCTGGCAGTCAACTTCGCCAAGCTGCCGGATTTTGTGTCGCAGTGATCCGCCTGGAACCGGCATAGCAACCGCATATGTCCGTGACGTGGCCCGGGCGCGGCCCAAAAGCCCCCCCGTACCCAACGGGCGCTCTGGCTCACTAGGGGCCCCGGCGGACAGAGCCAACCCCGTCGGGGCCCGACTAGTCTCGGCCGCATCGCAGGCCAACTTCGCCAAGTTGCCGGGAACCTTGCCAACAACGGATTGTTAGCGTAGTGAATGCAAGCTTGCAGGGGAGGTACATATGACTGCAAGTTTGCAGCCAGAGAAGCTGCCCGCGGATCGGCAAACCCTTGCCTTAGAAGGGTTTTTTGCCATCATGACCCATTGGCGGGTCGGCAATACCGAGTCTCGAAAGATTTCTAGGAGCTCCAGCAGAGCGCACATTCTACGAATGGAAGCGTGGGAATGGTACTCGCGTCAGCGAGGACACCCTCCGGCGGATCGGATACGTCGCGGGGATTTGGAAGGCCTTGCAGATCGTGTATTCCGAGCCCGGCCAGGCAGATGATTGGGTCAATAGGCCGAACCGATTTTTTAACGACCAAACTCCGTTGCAAAGAATGGCAGCCGGTGACGTCACAGATCTCGCGGCAGTGAGAGCTTATGTCGATGCCGCTCGCGCCCCTTGGGCCTGATCAGCCCCAAATCAAGGCGTGCAAGGTTACGTGGGCCCAAGCCTGGAGGATCATCGCATCACGATATCCTCCAATCAATTTGTTTGAGCGGGTCTCTACCAAGCGGGAAGTTTGGGAAGTTCTCATTGAGCTTGAACAATCCACGAATCCGCGGCTGCGCGATGAAGTCGGACAAATTCAGCTTGTCCCGCATGCGCGACGCGTAGCGGGCCCGAATGCGTCGTACGTCATGGCGCCATTTACGCACGTAAATCTAAAAGGCTCGAGGTTTTCGGATGGAACTTATGGCGTATATTACGCTGCTGCGCGGATGGAAACTGCCATCCGCGAAACAGTCTACCACTTTGCGCGATATGCGGCCGATTCTAACGATTCCCCACGTCGCGAAGATATGCGCGTGCTGCTAGGCTCAATTAATTGCGTGTTTGATGATGTAAATGCGCTTGATCAGAACGTCAAAACGGCGATCCTCGACAAAGATTCTTACGCTTCCAGCCAACCATTCGGCGCCAGTCGTCGTGGCAACGGAAGTGACGGCCTGATTTACCCGAGTGTGCGACACGACGGTAGCGAATGCATTGCTGCATTCTGGCCGAACGTTGTTAGTGTCCCAATTCAGGAACGCCATTTGCAATACGAGTGGGACGGCAGGAAAGTAAGACGGTATTTTGATTTCAAATTAGAAACTTGGTTTGATTTGGCGTAGCGCAAACCCAGCATCGCAGCCTGCCCAACGCGGGATTGATGACTTGTTCGATTTCACCGGCATGAGTCTTCGCACCTTGAAGGAGACCGGAACCGAACCTTGTAGCGCCTTGCACGCTCGCCCGTTGTCATCACGGCTGCGGGAGTTTCGAACTCCTTCAAGGATTGCTTGTTCGCCGGCCACAATAGCACAAACAAAAAGGCGCCCCCGGTTTTGGAGGCGCCTAAGTATTGGAGAACCAGTTTGGCGCTGAGAGGTTCTGCTTCGGGCAGGCCGTTGTCAAGCCAATCGCAGCCGGCCCCGCGCCGAATCCAAAACGGATCAATTGGAAAGACCCATTCCAATAAATTGGGACAACGGGCTCGGAAGGCGCATAGTCTGCTAATGCTCCCTGTTCTCACCTATGCCTTCTGGGCGCTTCTATTCGTTGCCGTCGCAGGGCTCGCGGTAGCTATTTGGGTTTGGTGAGCGAATGACGAACGCAAACACGACGGCAATCGAATATAGGGGATATCGAATTGAGGTAAGCCATGTAGGAAAGGGCTGGAGGGCATCTATCTTTTCGCCTGGTGCAATCCACGCATTAGCTGATAGCCCCTCCAATCTGGAGAAAAGTAGCAAAGAGGAAATTTTTGCGGAGGCCAAACGGATTGTCGATGCTCGCTTCGGTCCGCGTCGATTGTCGTAGTGTCCCGGGCCTTTCCCATTTTCGCCGGCGACCAGGAAGGACCGATGCCCCGCGCTCACTCAGCGACGACGCTGGATTCGTTTTGACACTTTAGGCTTTGGTGAACTCGTGACGCTCTACGCTTCTTTACGCCCGCCGTCCGGTAGGCGCTCCCAATGTACTGCGCCGTTTCTCCTCCGGGGGTTGGATAAACCGCTCCTCGACCTCGGTGTAGATTTTGTGGAACCACTCTTCCGCGCGCTCGGCTCTTTCCCGATAAGTCTGAACTTCGGCTTCTAGATCCGCAATTCGATCTTCCGCCGCTCGAAGCTGGTGCGAAAGCTTCTTGGCCTGATCGAGCGCATACCGAGTGTTTTCTTCGGCCACGCCGGCCGCTTTGTGGAGAAGCCTCAGAATGGTCTGGCCGGCAGCGTCAAGCTGATCGGTCTCTTTTGAAACGGCGCTTCTCGCCGCCGGAGCAAACGGAACCACAGTTTCTAACTCAACCGCGTCCGATCCCTCGCAACTCGACTGACTACCCACGTCACACCCCTCTCTACTGACATCCGTTCCGAAGTTTGAGACGGATGCACGCGGGATACAATGGGCCTGTGGATAACACGAGTTCCCGACAAGACCCGCACGCTGGGGATCGAGGGGTTTGTCCTAATTAAGTACTCGCTATTTGCTCCAGATAAGCGCACGGTTATTTCATCAAGGGCGCGCTCAAAGCCCCCGAGATTCAACTCCCGCCCGGCAACCATAACGGCTGACCGTTGCACCCCAAGTCACAGGGAGCACGCCATGCCTGCGTCATTAGACCTGCAAAACAACGTCCCGCCAGACATGCAAAACAACATCCCGCCCATTTGCCCTCCTTGCCCGACCTGCGGCAAAGAAATGAGAATGGTATCTGTCACCCAAACCAGGGAAAGCGTGGTGTACGGATTTCTGTGCGGCAATGATCACGTGCTTGAATTTACGATAGGCGATAGGTAGGCCGCCTCAGTTGGCGGCCTCGTCTTTAGATCCGACGCACAAATGGTTTCTCATGGGTTTCGAAGCCGCGGCTGGCTCACTGGCGCTTAAAATGGGATTACTCGACCGGCGGCACCGCAACAAAAGGGCGTCCGAAGCCGCGACTTCGGACACGGGCCCTTTGGCATGTGAGTGGACGGCCTGCGCCCCTGTTCCGCGGCCGGTAGCACGAAGAGGAATACGGTGATCGGCCCGCGCCGATGTGCGCCCTTGCCGTCAGGGAGGTTGGACTTGTATGCCCACGAAACCGAGCGCGACCCGCACGAAGAGATCGTGCGCCTCGAGGAGCACATCGAGGAGCTTGACGCCAAGATCGAGAGCTGCCGGAAGTTCATCCTGGCGTCGCGGATCGCCATGGCGGCTGGCGGCATTGTGCTCGCCTCGGGAAAATGGTTTCCCCTGTCACGATATCCTTCATTGTCTCGGTAGGAAACAAGACCAGAGACTCGAAACAGGCGCTGCATTTCGGGCAGTGCCAAACGTGACAGGCGTGCCCATCGCTCCAGTACTCGGACCTTTCGGGCGCAATCAACTCTTTACTGCATCGAACGCAATGCATCATCGTAGCCTCCCGTAACTCGCTTCCACGTAGCACGAAGACGCAACGGAGCTACTGCATTCGATTTTTGCGGAACTCACAGCCTCGAATCGGATGAGGCTATGTCAATCGAGGAACCCAATCTGAGCAATTTTGAACACTTTCAACTGTAGGTCCTTGATCAAATCAATGTTGGTTGCTTATCCAATGCCATTCATGAAAGGCACAAATATCCTAAGTGCCGAGGCAAGCGGGACCCGAGGGACGAATTTGATGATTCAAATCGCAGCGATGCCTATGCGGAATATCCTTGCCTTTATGCTGGTTGACGACGCTGAGCAACCTGCCCAGTGCCGCCCTTCGAAATGTCCTCTCCGATCTTGGTCAGGGTATCGAAGGCGGCCTTAAACTTGCTAACGAGGTCAAGTCGCGAGGCTGGTATACCAGCATGCCTTTTGTATTCTTCACGCGGAAGGGCAGTCTTTTGGATGCGGTCATGGCATATGAGCATACCGAGGCGCTATCTGTCGTAAAGAAGCCGTCCGCGTAAGCCAAGGGAGGGGCGGAAAATGGACAAGGACGCGAAGACACTTCTCGTCAGTCTGGCGGTGCTCATGATCCAACAATTTGGCAGGGACGAAGACGGTTTGCGCGAAGCCTTTAGCGCTTACGAGGAGGAGGCTCGCTACCGCGCCGAGGACGAGGCCGATCCGGCAACCTTTCTCAAGGACGCAGAGGCGACGTTCAGAGGCGTCGCCGTGTTCCGGTGCCGCCGGACGCGTGTGTTGGAGGGTGTCCACCTGACGATGGGTAAACGGACACGCGAGAAGAAGAAGATGGCGGCAATGCAAGCGAGAAGCGACGCCATGAGGAAGGCGTTCAAGAAGGGCGGCAAGAAGCTGGGTAGCGCGGTGGATGTGCTGTTTGACGCGTTTGACGGCGACGTGGACGCCATGTGCGCGTTCATCAAATTGAGCGCGAAGATGGCAGAGACAGAGAAGCAAAAGGGCGCTTGAGCATGAGCGCCGCCATTACAACCGTAGGAGGGGAAGACATGACCGCGATAGGGAGAGGTTTATGATCAGAGCTCTAACGTTCGTAGTCGCGCTCTTTGCTGCTGCCGCAGCTCTAAGGACCGTGGCGTGTCGAGCTATCGACTTAGGTGACCGTGGCTCGGGACGGCGGCAGCGACCAGAGGAAAGCAGGCGCGGTGAGGAAGCCGAAGCCGAAGCCCAAGGACCATGGCGGTATCGGCCTGAACAACGACGGCGCGCTCGACGTCGTCGCGCCGGGTGACCTTGCGCGCCGCAATGGCCGAGACCGAGAGGCTCATCACGGCGCTCGTGCAGATCGCAACCCTCTGTGACTTTCGTCCTGCGGCGGCCGCGTGGTGAGAGGGGGTCGCCGTGGCCCCCTTTTCGTTCCTGGACGCTATGCGAACCCGATGATACTAGCTGCGTTGGTGATCGCGTTTTCAATTAGCGCTCGCGCCATCTCGGCTTCCGGCTCACTGACATACGCAAAGGTGACGATCGGCGCACTGCGCTCGTTCGTGATGTTGAACCCGTAGCCATCGTTCGTCGACTTCACCGCAGCGTCTTGGCGCATTAGCCATCCATGCCAAGGCCGCGTTGCGAACCTACGGTCAAAACACGCGGTCGCTCGCGCACTACCTCGGGCATCGCAATCAGCAGTCAGCAGCGCGGTACGGCGTTGGTGCTTAGTGCTGTACAATTCCGCGACGGAACGCCGGTCGTAGAGACGCTTGAGCAAATTAAGTCTCAGGTTGCTCACGTGCTTGAGGCGTTCAAGCCGGACTTCGAGCGCAAGCGGCGAATCCGGCGCGTGGCGCCGGCGATTTCGTTTTGATGGAATGCGGGCGGCGATGGCCGAGCACGCGCGCGCGAGGCGCGCGCCGATTCCAGACGGCGATTTCTTTTTTGAGTTTTGCCGGCCGCCAGCCGATCGTGCCGCCGGCGGAGCTCGACGCCGACCGCGCTGCGGAGCTACGCCGTCGAAGCCGATGGCCGCCCATGCCCCCGATCTGCCGCTATGGTCAGCCGATCGCAACGGCACGCCCCGCGGCATCAAACTCGTCGTCCACACGCGAGCGCAAATTATTCAAACGAATTCGTCGAAAATCGGCCAGCGCTGTGCGTCGTCGGCGCCGTCTGGCTGGTGAAGGTTAAAAAGGAATCGGCGGTGCCGGATCGGAGCGCGGCTCGCGCGCGCAAGGGTCACGAAAATGAGTAACGCGCCTACCTGGCTCAGAGGGGGACGGGACGGGCGGCCCCGTCACACTCACATCGGCGGCGTGAGGCCGTCTTTTCCGTAATTGATGCGCGCGGCCTGCAAGGTACCGTCCGCCTGCTTTTTCGCCGCGGCGATGAAGATTTTTGTTCCCGGCTTGAGGTCTTTATTGTCACCCAGATTGTAGGTGACGATTGCGGTTTGGGGCGTGACGACGATCTTCTTCTCACCGGTCTTGTATTTCAGCGTCAGCACTTGCCCCTCGACGCCGGCGACGGTCTCTTCGACGTTGGCATTGGTCATCGTGCTGTCAGGTTGTAGATCCCACGCATAGTGTCCTTCACCGATACCGCGCATCGCCTCCGGAAAGATGTGAACTTCGACCGCCTTTTGGCTTCCGTCAGGCTGCGGCATTCCAGTCGACCCGACAAATAAGCCCGGCTTGATGTCTGCGAGCGAGGCCTTAACGATCGCGACCACGACCCCGTTTTCGGCGAGCGAGATTTTCAGCTCCGCGCCGTCGCGCGCTTTGACGACATAGATCGGTCCGTCGACCCGATCGATGGTGCCGCGCACGCGGACCGTGTCTTGTGCGCTAGCGGCGGAATCAAATGCGGCAAGCGCCAATGCCGCCAGACCAAGCGCTCGCACGACAGCCTTTTGCACATGTCCTCCCTGATCTGACTTCTTCCGTTCGAGTAACATAGCCCTTATCGAGCGGTGGTGAAAATGCAGGAACTGTTCCCTTTACCCGTCATCCCGCGGCGGCCGCGATAAAGCGTTGAGCGTCGGCCCGTCGCTATTCCGCCTGGGACTTGTAGACAAACGACAAAGTTAGGCACATCATTTGGCAAGCGCAGTGCCTCTACGAGGCGCGCGACAATAACTCTCAAAGGGAGGTCCCTGCCGTGAATTATCGTGAATTCACCGCTCGCTTTCTGATAATCGCGGCGGCTCTCGGCACGTGGACAGCCGGAGCGGCCGCGCGGCGATGCCGTGAGAATTTCTCCAACACGGTCCGCAAATTTTAGCGTGACAGGCAAACCACTCACATAATCGCAGGCGTTGTAGTTCACCTCCGTCAAGGCGAGCACGTCCGCCATGACTATGTTCAAATCGGCGTCGCCTCGATTGAGCTCAACTAGAATTGGCTTTGGAGTTTCGAAACCCGGATACGTCCGAAATCGCGGAACATATCCTGTCGTCCACAGATAGCCTTCACGCTTAGACATCGTGATCGCCGTTCCGCGAAGAACCGGAACATCGACGGACGGACGGAACAAGCGAAGATCTTGGGTAGGGCGAACGCGAATGCCCCGCCAGTAGATGCGGTGTCCTTCTTGAGGGCTTTGGATTCGTGGACTGTCATTGTTTCGGCGGCACTTCATCTGCCCAATTGAGGAGTCAGCAAGGGAGGCAGTCTCATGCCGCGTGCCTATGACCTTCCTTTGTAATCGACCTGCTCGCAGGAGGGGCAGACAAAAATGAACTGCTCCAAGCGCGCTCCGAGTTTTGGGATCGTCCGGACGTGCTTCATGGTGTCGCCGCAAGAGGGGCATACGAGGACCGGCGTATTGTCCGGTACCAGCGGCGGGCATTCGATGGCGGGGATTGAGGGTGTGTAATACTGCATGGCGCGACTCCTCTGAAGCCGCCGGGAGTGCTATCGCCCGATCGCGGCCTAGCGAGACTTCACTCGGCGTTGCGGCCTCGTTGGTGTATTCATTGCTCGTGCTATGAGCATTCCTATCCTCATCCGCACGATTGGATCTGCAGAGAGCTCGTCCACTCTGAGCGGCCGAGACGCGAATAACTTCGCGATATTGGCAGCGATCTTGACGCTTGGACTCGCCGAAAAATCCCGATCCGCATTATTGGGCGAGCGAAGCATAGGGCACCGCTGTTTCTGCCCTCACCCGTGTCAACCATTCCGTCGATCAAACGTTCCGAATTGGGGGTGACGTCAGTCGGGCGGTTCCCTCGGTACACAGATTTTAGTTGCAGAGGTTGGCGGCGGTTTCGTCCTCGATACACCGTATCTTCTTCGCGAGTCTCGCGCGGCATCTAACGACTCAATGCAGCGCTGGTTGCCCCAGCCGTAGTCGGGGGACTGGGGGCTGGGGCTTCCATCTTGGAGACGGCGACGCAACGAAGCGCTCACGCTACGAGCCATCCCGGCTACAAATTTGTTCCGCTATCAGTTACGCCGCAGCGGCGAAGCGGATGCTGGGTGAGCCTAGTACGCCGCTCTTCTGCATCTCCGCCTTCAGATCATCCGAGCCCAACCAGGTGCGAGCCTTTGCCACGTCGGCGACGTCCTGGAGGATGACCACGTCGTTCTGGTCGTCCGCGCTGCGGAACACCCTCCCATTCGTGATGCCTGCCGACGTGCGGTTCTTCTCGTGTCCATTATAACTCGTGCGCCATGCGTTGAAGTCCTTGACCTTGAAATGGACAGTCAGGTTTTCGATATTCATCGGTATTCTCCCTGTGAAAATCTCTTTAAGTACGCACACAGCCGCAGGCCGGGTACGTGGCTAACCCACGGGTACCGTCGGCGCCCGCAATGCCAGTCAATATCGAGTTTTTAGATCAGAATTGTGCCAGCCGATGGCATCAGCGCTGCCAGTGGGTGAACGGAGACATCGGTAGGTCGCCGTTTTGTGAGCAGCTCTCGAACAAGCCATTGCCTGTCCGTTAACCGTGTATCTGTGGTACCGAGACCGAAGCACAAGGTGCGTCTAGAATTTAACTGGCGGCGGAGGAGGCTGTCGAAGGGCATCTTTTCCCTCGGCAACATGTGAAATGACGTTCAACCGGAACGATGGAGTGCTCAGGGCGTTTGGGTCTTGTGGTCGCAAACGCAGAGAGAAGAGGCGCGGGCTTCGACGTGAGCGCCAAGGAAAAGTACAGCATGTTTGACCTTTGGCGCTTTGGTCTAGACGTTCAGCAAGTTATGACAACACGCGTCCTTCGCATGATGACAGGCGAGCTAAGCGAGCGCGAAACGCGGCGTATGTTCACCGAGAAACAGACTACCTATTCACATGCACAAATCGCCGGTGCGCAAGCGCTTTTGACTGGCGGCCCCGTGGCGGCCGGCTGTGAAATGATAGAGGTATATCAACGTGCCGTCAGAGCAAATTGCAGCAGACTTTCCAACGCGTGCTGAAGATGCGACGAGACATAAGCTCCGTCTTGACGAGACTGACTATATCTGTCGTCGTAAAGAATAGGGCGCCACCTCCAAACCCCTGGAGGTGGGAGATATATCGCGCCGGTAGATCGAGCCCGATAAAGCAATCACCTGTCTTTTTTCAGACCATGGTGGCCGCTAACAAAGCAGGAAAGGCTGCGCTCAAGCAGCTGTTGGGTCACGAATCCTTTTTGAGCGAGACCGCCCCCGGCCTGTCCAGCGTGGGCGGAGGGTTGGTACCGTATGCCTGAATTGGGCCCGTACGGCTCTGTGCTGGGGGCGCTCAGTAATGAGCGTCCCTACCGCGATTCGGGCGCGCCCGGCGGAGCAGTCGGCGTGATGCTTATCTTCGACGATTACACGGACGGGTTGGAGAACTTCGGTGAGAGAAATCCTGCCGAATAGCATTCCGCGCATCCACGTTGAACGATCGCCGGCAAGCGTTTCCGCAGTGGTGATTTATCGCTAAGAGGCCAGAGGTGGCCTACTTTGCTGCATATCACTATGCCCTGAGTTGGTGCGGCGAAGAAAGCCAGGGAAAATCTGCGTGGTATCGTGGGGCGGCGAGCGGCCTGGCCGATTCGGATTTGGCTCATTTGAGCCGAGCACAGAGATCGGTCTGATCACGGTCTAGCTCGAGCAAAGCCAGCACGACCGTGGGCGACGCTTGCGTGTCGCGCGGTGTGCGGCTTCACCAGTGCCATTCCCTCGGCGCACTGCTGTATCTGTTGACGCCAACGTCCTGCGTGCAACAACGCCGATGGATCTTTGCAAAATATGGTTCAAACTCACGGTTTATTTGCTCCAATTGGCTATGGTGCTTTTGGAACTCCGGTATGTAGGAGCGTAACTCCTCCAGTATCGCGGTTTCGTTGACCCGTTGCAGCCGACCGTCTTTGAAAACGATCTCGCCATTTACGATGACAATACGCGCGGATAGGGGCACCCAGACCACCCGGCTTGTCCACCCATACCCCTGGGTAAAATTAATACGGCAGTGTCTCGGCTTCGCCGAGCCACTCAGCGCCACGGGTGCTGCGGACATTGAAGCGCGAGGCAGTTGGAAAGTTACGACGTGTCACCATCTGCCGCGAATTAAGACATTCCGATCAAATAAATAAGCTCGAACACGCTGGCACAGATCGCGCGGCGTTTCACCTCGAGATTTTCGAAAATTCCAGAGCGAGACCGCCCCCGGCCTGTCCAGCGTGGGCGGAGGGTTGGTACCGTATGCCTGAATTGGGCCCGTACGGCTCGGCGCTGGGGCGCTCAGTAATGAGCGTCCCTACTGCGATTTCGGGCGCGCCCGGCGGAGCAGTCGGCGTGATGCTTATCTTCGACGATTACACGGACGGGTTGGAGAACTTCGGTGAGAGAAATCCTGCCGAATCAGCATTCCGCGCATCCACGTTGAAATCGATCGCCGGCAAGCGTTTCCGCAGTGGTCGATTTATCGCTAAGAGGCCAGAGGTGGCACTACTTTGCTGCATATCACTACGCCCGAGTTGGTGCGGCGCAGAAAGCCAGGAACCGATCGCGTGGCATCGTGGGCGGCGAGCGGCCTGGCCGATCTGGCATTTGTCCCATTTCGAGCCGAGCACAGAGATCTGGTCTGATCACGGTCTCAGCTCGAGCAAAGCCAGCACGACCGCGGGCGACGCTCGCGTGTCGCGCGGTGTGCGGCTTCACCAGTGCCATTCCCTCGGCGCACTGCTGTATCTGTTGACGCCAACGTCCTGCGTGCAACAACGCCGATGGATCTTTGCAAAATATGGTTCAAACTCACGGTTTATTTGCTCCAATTGGCTATGGTGCTTTTGGAACTCCGGTATGTAGGAGCGTAACTCCTCCAGTATCGCGGTTTCGTTGACCCGTTGCAGCCGACCGTCTTTGAAAACGATCTCGCCATTTACGATGACAATACGCGCGGATAGGGGCACCCAGACCACCCGGCTTGTCCACCCATACCCCTGGGTAAAATTAATACGGCAGTGTCTCGGCTTCGCCGAGCCACTCAGCGCCACGGGTGCTGCGGACATTGAAGCGCGAGGCAGTTGGAAAGTTACGACGTGTCACCATCTGCCGCGAATTAAGACATTCCGATCAAATAAATAAGCTCGAACACGCTGGCACAGATCGCGCGGCGTTTCACCTCTGAGATTTTCGAAAATTCCAACCGGCCGGTATGATCGCGAAGTGCTTCTCGCCGGGCGCCGCTGGGAAGGCGAATGGGTCAGCATGCAAGACCTGCGCAAGGGACCGCCTCCCGACAACGGCCTTGAGGTAATGTACAATCGGCGACGCTCGGGAAGCGGATGTTGGGCCATGATGAACCGATCCGCGTCCGCCAAGGCGAGGGCGTTCTATTCCGCCTCCTCAATGCCAGTGACGATGGAGGTTTCGCTGGCGCTGCCGGGCCACCGCTTCACTGTGATCGCACTTGACGGCAATCCGGTCCCGACGCCGGCGAGCGTGGATGTGCTCAAGCTCGACGTCGCTGAGCGCGCCGACGTGATCGTGGAGATGAACAATCCCGGCGTCTGGATATTCGGGTCGGCCGACGACATGGACCGCAATATGGGCATGGGCGTCGTCATCGAATACGAAAACCAGAGCGGCGAACCCTACCGTGCCCGTGCCAAAGTCGCGCGTGGTAAGCTTATCGTCAACTTTCACAGGCCGCGATTTGAAGTTGTGAAGGCTGTAGCCACACATCTTGGAACTCCCCTATTGGGAAAGCCCTCAGCAAACTCAAGTCTACCTTTTTCTCTGTCTAGCGTTGCCGCTTAGACTACTTTTTCCGGCGGTCGGGGAATATCGCGGGGGCGACGCATGCATCAATCGAAAGCGCGGGACGAAACCGGCCGAAGAGTTCGATTCTATATGGCTCTTGGCCTGGTGGCGGCAGCGACGCTGATGCTACAGATCATCGAGACCAGAATCATTTCCGTGATCTCCTGGTACCACCTGGCCTTCTTCGTCATCAGTATTGCCATGTTCGGCCTGACCGCCGGCGCAGTTTTTGTCTATTTGCGGAGGGAGAGGTTCCGACCAGAACGGTTGTCCTACGACCTGACCGTGGCGACGCTGGCTTTCGCCCTAACGACTAATCTCGCGATCCTGGTGCAATTGACGCTGGTGACAGGGGCCTCGCCGTCGCTCACTTCTTTGGTCGCCTGGGCCGAATTCGCGCTCTGTCTCGCCGTTCCGTTTTTCTTTTCGGGCGTTGTCGTGAGCCTTGCGCTGACGCGCAGCCCCTATCCGATCGGAAAGGTCTACGGAGCCGATCTGATCGGCGCTGCCACCGGGTGCATCGGGGTCCTCGCGCTTCTGAATGTGATGAGCGGGCCGTCAGCGGTCTTGTGGGTCGGCGGGCTCATCGCACTCGCCGCCCTCGGCTTCGCCGGTTCCGGACTCGGCGCCCTGCCCAAATCCACGTCGCTTGGTTCCCAGCTATTTCGCTACCGCCGAAGCATCGTCACAGGGTGCCTGCTCTTGGCGATTGCCAACACGCTCACGACCCATGGCGTTCGACCGACCATCATCAAGGATCACTTGGAAGCGGCGGCCGATCTTGCCTACGATCGCTGGAATTCATTTTCCCGCATCACCGTCAGTCAGAACCAAACGGTCCCGCCGTCGATGTTCGGCGCCTCGCCGCGCATGCCGGACTCGACCATCGAGCAGCGAGCGCTGAACATCGACGGCGGCGCCGGCACTGCCCTGTACCGCTTCGATGGAAACCTCGAGAGTTCTGGGCTTCCTGCGCTATGACGTGACTAACCTCGCCTATGCCATTCCGAACCTGAAGACAGGTGCCGTGATCGGCGTCGGTGGTGGCCGGGACGTACTGTCGCAGCGCCTCTTCGGCGTGAGTGACGTGACAGGCATCGAGATCAATCCGATCATCGTCGACGTCCTGGAGCATCACTTTTCCGACTATACAGCGATCGCGGTATTGGATGGGGTGAAGTTCGAGGTCGACGAGGCACGCAGCTGGTTTGCACGCACACCACGCTCTTTCGATGTCATCCAGATGAGCCTGATCGATACCTGGGCGGCGACGGGCGCCGGCGCCTTCACGCTCACTGAGAACGGCCTTTATACGGTCGAGGCATGGCATCGCCTTCTCGGTCGACTCAATCCGGACGGGCTGTTCACGGTGAGCCGCTGGTACGCGCCTGGCGAAGTGAACGAGACCGGGCGATTGGTCAGCCTTGCCGTCGCGACACTTCTTGCGACCGGCGCCGCCGAGCCAAGGCGCCATCTGTTCCTCGCCGCGGCGGGCAAGGTGGCGACACTGATCGTGACGAAGTCGCCGCTCTCGCCGCCGGCGCTCGCGGCGCTCAAGGACGCCGCCAAAGGCAACGAATTCACGGTGCTGCTAAGCCCGGATACTGCGGCACCCTCCGCCATGCTTGAGAAAATCGTCAGTGCTCCGGATCGTCGCGCGCTCGACCAGGCAACGGCCGGCTTCTATCTCGATCTCACGCCGCCGACCGATGCGCGCCCCTTCTTCTTCAACCAGTTAGGGTTCGCCAAGATATTCGACCCGCATGTATTCTCGCATTTCACTCATACCGGTGTGTTCGCCGGCAACCTCATTGCGACGCTGACCCTCGCCATGCTCGTTGTGATTTCGATCGCGCTGGTCGCCGCCACGATCATTGTTCCCTTGCGGCCGACGCTCAAAGAAGCCGGCTGGCAACTGGTCGTGGGCGGCACCGGCTATTTCGCCCTGATCGGGGTCGGCTTCATGATGATCGAGATCGCTCTCCTGCAGCGAATGAGCGTCTTCCTCGGTCATCCCATCTACGCGCTCAGTGTCGTTTTGTTCAGCCTGATCCTTTGGACAGGCTTCGGCAGCATGGCATCCGAGCGCGTGCGCCTTGACGGAGCCGGCAAGCTTGTGGCCTGGAGCGTGGCGAGTGCCGCTTATTTATTTGCGTTGCCGTTCTGGCTGCCGCTCCTGTTCGGCCTCGATGGAGCAGACCTTCTCGTTCGCGCCGGCCTTTGTGTCCTTGTCCTGGCGCCGGCAGGTTTCCTGATGGGCTTTGGATTTCCGACCGGCATGCGATTGGTCTCCACGATCAATACCGGGCCCATGCCCTGGTTCTGGGGCATCAACGGCGGTGCAGGTGTTCTCGCCGCGAGTGTTGCCGTGGTCACCAGTATTGCCTTCAGCATCGATACGACGCTCAGGATCGGAGCTGCCTGCTACCTCTTGGTCGCCGCTCCAGCCGTTTTGTTGGTGTTCGCCCGCGCGGCGGCGCATCTAGACGAGCATGTGCAAGCCCAGAGCTGCCCCTTAGGTGCGGTTGTTAAGGAAGGAAACCTGGGGGTTAGAATTCTAACCGCGGCCAGTGACAAGCGGCGACGCTGACGAAATTTATTTAGAACATGGTCATGCATGAGCTGCAGTGAATCTAATCAATGTTTTGAACTGATAATCGCATCCGTCACATACCCAATTATGACGGACCTTACAACGACCGAGGTACTGCGAGGATTCTGACGCCATCATTAATTCACCACACTTTGGACAAGCGGGCCGCCCGAAGTACCGTTCGTGGATGTAACGCATGGGGGCGACATGGAGCATCATAACGAATCCCTCCGCTGCAGGAATTGGAACCGTTTACCAACCCACCATGTCATTCTCGCGGTGGCCTCCTCAACAGTTTGTGAAGGATGGCCGTGAATTGGCATAAAGTTTTTCCCGTCACGAGCGCTTCGGCGAACCGCAAAAAAACGAAAACGGCAACACCGCCACTCAGCACTAGAACCCAAGCTCATTCGACCAATTGCCAACAGGGACCACGCGCATACTAAAATGTACGCTGAAGGCATTGTCGCCGACTACACCGGGGGCCGCGACTAAAAACTGTGCACCGGTCTGAAAGCGACCTAATGCTACTGCGATCGGGAACGCTCCCGACCGCACGCCTACTATTAACAATGAAGTTTGTGACGACTAAGACAGCCAAACAACTCAACTTGCAGGCGCTGCACGGGTGCGCGAGCGATTAGTCAGTCAGCGTACCGGCATCGTCAATCAAATCCGCGCCTTTCTCCTCGAGCTCGGAAACAGACCTTCGGACAATTTCGGACGGTGATGAACTCACGGCTTATTTCTGTTTGTGCGCCGATAGTGTCTGCTTCTTGCCATTTCCCGTTGGGCACCTTACAAAAAAACACGCTTTGGAGTTGTTTGTAGCCGGACCAATAGCCTAGGTCTGCGGCGAGGAACGGCCCAAGCCCGAGTGTGGCTACTTGATCACAATCACATCGGCAATCTTGCGGTCGCTGCGGCTCACGAGGACGATCGCGTCTGCGGTGACGTAGAATTGATGTGACTTGGCCTCTGGGACCTTTCGGGCCAGTTCGGGTGTCATGTCATGGAGCTCGACGTTCGAAGGCACTGGATCGCCAATCGATTCCGGTGCCCCGGCTCGCGCCTTTGGCACGTTCAGGTCCTTGAGTACGATCTCCTTGATTATGAAACGCTGTTCCGTGGTGAGATTGACGGTGCGAGGAGCAGGCGCAACAGCGGGCTCGTTGTTGGATTGCCCTCCGACCTCCGACATAGGAGCGAATAATGCGATGGACGCAACGGCCGTGACAGCAAGGAGAAATTTCTGCATGTTCGGCTTCCCCTGCCGGCGGACATAAATGCGCGCAGGCCAATAGAGAACGCGATTCACACGTTTGCGGTTCCTGCGGTTGCGACCTGGACTCTCGCTTTAGAAGCTTTCCTCGATCAGTGTTTGGTCTCAAGTTCGACAATGGCGTCAGTCGGTTCCGGCTCGTGAGCAGCCAGGTCGGACGTATTGGCGTCGCTCCAATTCGCAAGATTTACAACCCTCGCGACCTGAGTTCTCCCCCCCGTAGGCTCGGCGGTCGGCTCCACAATGTTGAGTCCCTTGCTGTCGAGAAAGAAAGTGTGATCCCCGAACAATTCGTTCAGCCGCGGTAACGCTGGATGGCTGTCAGGAATGGCTTCGGCTTCGAATTGGCTCAGGGTTCGCTCGATCTGTGCCGAAGTCAATTTCATCGCTCACTCCTATCGCGGGTTCGCGCTAGACATCATGCGCTGCACATCCTTCACCGCAAGGTGGCCAACGCCGCAGTTCGCTTGGAGTTACGTAAGGGATGCTCGAGCATGATCAAGCGAGCAAGCGAGAGGTTGGCGCGATCAGTTGTTATCGCCAACTAATCGCTTCGTTCATGTTGATCCCTTTCTCCGCATTTTTGATGTCTTAGCGACCAATGCTACTCATGTAATCATGTCTTCTGGACATGCCAGGGTCGCCAAAATTGGCCGGAACTGCTCCCACCGCATGCGTTTGATCTCACTGCGACCGCGATCTGTGTGGGACCGGGAATTGAACTTCGTTCGCCGCTCTCAAGGGAGCGGAGCATCAATTGAGCGGGCGCAGTGAGTAAGTGGAGACAAGCATGCGACGATCTATGCGCCTTTTGATGCTGCCTCTCGCCGCCACAGTTGTGACCGTCGCGTGGCTTTTCACACCTCTGGGCGGGATAAGGACCAAAAAAAATCGCACACCTCACCGCAATGACCTGATCGGACATATTGCCCGTTAAAACCTACAAAAACCCTTGAAGCGGCCACTCTCTAGTCCGTTGGTTGCAACAGGGCGCACGTCACCACCGGCGAGGAATCACTGATTTGTCGACGGACCGGCGGGAAGCGACGGTGCGCTCGGGGCATGGTGACTATAATGGCACCGCGGGTCGGGCGGTCCAGCCGGCGCCGCAGCAACACCACGCCGGCGGCTGATCTCCTCGGCGTGGGTGACACGGGGCCAGCAAGCTGACAGGCCCGCCCCATCATAGCTTTTAACGGTGAGGAGCTACCAAATTAAAATCGGGACACCGCCGCTTGGCTAGAAGTCAGCACGCGAGTGGAAGCCGAAACGGCGGGCCTCCGATGGACGACCAGGAAGCAGTTACCCTTCTAATCAAGCAGGCTATCGCCGCCCCGGACGGAAAGTTGCGGCTAGCGATTGTGGAAGGGTACCTAGTTGGCGAACTTAAGCGCAACCGTTTCAACATGGAGCGTGCAATCGCTTCTTGACGCCCGCGACCCCATCGGCGGCGTGCACAATGCCAAGATAAAGCTCAGTGCCGCGCGGCAGTTTGAGGTTGCTGAACGGCTGAAAGAAAGCATCATCGGTCCGGGCGATCGGCACGGGCATATGCACGTAAGAGATCGGATGCGTGATCGTTTTCATCAACGCGTTTGCTAGTTCGACCATCTTGCCGGCGTCGCGTGGCTCGACGAAATGCTTACCATCGAGGTCACCGTAGCAAAGATGAAAGCCAAGCTCGACGTCGCTGGGGACTGCCGCACTTAAACGCTGGATGCGGGCCATCATTTCTTCATTTGATATGCCGACCGCCGGGTACCGGCCAGGTATTTGGCCATCCCAGATGAGCATCTCCGTGCAAATGTCCCACTGGATGCAAAGGTCCTTGTGCGGGATCGCGCGGCAGACCGTCTCGACCTCGCGGATCATGGCCTTCTCATAGGCTCTCTCGATTGCAACAACATCCTTTTCCGAACAAAAAGAGTAAGTGACGGCGAACGGCGTCGGCAAGCACACCTGGAAACGAACGCCCGCTGGCAACTCGCCTCGCTGTCGTGCGATTAGAAAATCCTGATAGGAGGATCGCGCTTCTCGCGCATAACCAAGTTCGCTGAACCGAACGTCGGCAGGTTCGACACCATCCGCAACGCAAAGGGTCGGCACTAGCGTGCTCTTGACCTTACTTGCCTCGGTATCAATGGTGAGAAAGGGACTGGCGCGGAGCAGCGGATACTGCCAGCTAATCCACAGCCGCCGCCCACCGGGTTCGCCGTCGGGCACGCGACGGATACGTCGTCCTAGCAACTTGCCGACCGCGCGATAAACCTCTTCGACGGTGTCGAGGCCGATGCTGCCGACAAGATGGACCTTGTTGGGGATCATGTTGACTTCGGTCATCACAACTTGCTCCCTTTAAAGGGCTTGCCCCTACACTAAGGCGACGTTGAGCAGTCTTTCAAGAACTTGTGCCTGAACGCACACCCTAACCCTTCGGGTGTGCTAATTTACCCCGCTACAATGCGATGTCCCAAGCCTAGGGCGAGCCGATGAGACGGCACTCCAAAGCAGACGGCGAACCGATCAAAGGACGGCGTCGCAAGGCGCTGAAGCCGAAACGCCGTAATGCACCGAAGGCCGCAGCACGTTCCACATCGTCCCTTAAGCGACATTGGTTGACCGCTCAACGATCTGTGCCTGAACTCACCTCCTGCCCTTCAAGTGTGCTATTTTGAGCCTAGAAATAATGCCTTGTTGGGAGCCTCGGGGCGGACCATGAGGCGGCGCGAGTTCATCGCCTTTCTCGGCGGCGCGACAGTCGCATGGCCGCTTGCGGCGCGTGCGCAGAAGGCGGCTAAATTGCCGACCATCGGATTTCTGGGACCGGCCACGGCTTTGGCCTGGAGCCGTTGGTTCGCCACCTTCACCCAGCGGCTGCGCGAACTTGGCTGGATTGAAGGCCGCACCGTTGTAATCGAGTCTCGGTGGACCGAGGGACGCGCCGATCACTCGGCGGAGCTCGCGACCGAGTTGGCCCGGTTCAAGGTCGACGTAATTGTCACGGCTGGGCTCCCGGCGGTGATCGCTGCGAAGCAGGCGGCGCCTGCGACGCCAATCATCTTTGCAATCGCGTCGGACGCGGTGGGTACCGGCCTTGTCAGCAGCCTCGCCAAACCGGGGGGAAACATTACCGGCCTTTCCGTGATGATCCCCAATACCGCCGGGAAGCGACTCGAACTTCTACGCGAAGTCGTCCCCGATCTGCATCGGCTGGCGATCATGGCCAATGTTGGTTTTACCGAGACGCTGCTGGAGCGGGACGCGGTTCAATCATTGGCCAAGGCAATGGACCTCGAAATCATCACGCTGGAAATCCGGCGGGTTGATGATATTGAACCCGCGTTCGCGCAACTCAATGATCGAGCGCAAGCACTGTACATCTGTCCCGACCCGCTGATGTTTATCAACGCAGCTCGCATCAATACCTTGGCTCGCAGCGCAAGATTGCCAACTATGCACGGCACGCGGGAGTACGTCGAAGCCGGCGGTCTGATGTCTTACGGGCCAAATTTCCGCGACCTGTTCAGTCGTGCCGCCGAACTCGTCGACAAGATTTTACGCGGGACAAAGGCCGCGGACATCCCGGTCGAACAGCCGACCAAGTTCGAGCTGGTGATCAACCTCAAGACCGCGACGGCGCTCGGTCTCACAATCCCGGAATCGTTTTTGGTTCGCGCCGACGAGGTGATCGAATAAAGGGCTGTTTGCTGCACCGCATGAGTTTGGTTGTGACGTGTGGACGGTGCCCGCTCCCAACGAGGTGCCCTAGGGTGATTGTTGCCGACGAATCACATCAGGGAGCGGTCCACATGCAAGTTACAACGATCGGTTTGGATATCGCCAAGAACGTGTTTCAGGCTCATGCGATTGACGCTGCCGAGAAGATCGTCGTTCGCAAGCAACTGCGACGCAGCCAGGTGCTGGAGTTCTTCAAGGTGCTGCGGCCTTGCCTTGTTGGCATGGAAGCCTGCGCGACGGCCCATTATTGGGCACGTGAACTCACCGCCGCACATGGCAGCGATTGACAAATTCTTCCTCCCGGTGTCACCCCCGGCAGCGAACCGGGCTTGGCCTGCATTCGGTCAAAAATGACCCACAACGGTCGTCGGCGATGGCGCGACCAAACAAAATCCCGGCTCTAAGGCCGGTGTTAAAGTCGGAAATTTAGTCCGGCCTTCCGCCCGCGTGACGGCGTCACATCCCGCCCGCGTGACGGCGTCACATCGGAGCATCGGTAGCCCGGCCCCGAAAACCCACGATGACTACTGGTCAATGGGATCGAGAACTCTGCCGATCGACGCGGCGATCCAGTCGAACCTGCGCGAGACCGCGACCCGCGTTCTCGCGTTTCTCATGCCGCGCGAAGAACGCGTGCTGCGCATGCGCTTCGGCATCGGCATGAACAGTGACCACACGCTGGAGGAAGTCAGAAAGCAGTTCTCCCTGACGCGCGAGCGCATCCGCCAGATCGAGGCCAGGGCGCTGCGGGAACTCAAGCATCCGAGTTGCTCGAAAGATTCTAAGGAGCTTCCTCGAAAGTTAACGAGGCCCGGCAAGGACCGCCGGCGCCGACGTCGGAAGGTTTTTCACAGCGGCAGTCAGAGAAATCCGAATGAAGACCGATCCGAAACACAACCCTCATCAAGACGATTACGATCGCGCCAAGCTCGCGCGTAGGCACAGGAAGAGGCGCTCGACGACGCTCTTAAGAATACCTTCCCGGCATTCGATCCAGTTTCGATCACGTGGCTGCCAACTGAGGCGCCTAATCTGGGAGGAAAGTCATGGAATGGTTTCGCCGGAAAACATCGATAGCGGGCACTCAAATTCCCAATTGGGTGCTCGTTCTGGGCGCCGTCATTGTAGTCTTCCTCATCTTGCGACACTGAGCAGGCCCCAGTTCAAACCCGGCCACTACTCAAATCAAAACCAACCATTGGGCTCGGAATGACAATTAGGGAAAGAAAGGGCGATTAGCCTTTTAGCTTGGCGATCGCCTTTTCAAGGTTTTTTACAGCGCCGCCGATCTCGCCCACAGTACCGGTCAACGTAGCAAGCTGTCTTCGAACATCTGCAATTTCATCTTTGAGAGAATCCGTTCGTTCCTTGGTGTCCATCTTTTCCCAAGGCTTATGCATTTCTCCCTCCCATGTGTTGGAAGAAAATTTTACCACCCGCATCACGGTTTGGGAAATATACAAACGCAATGTGTCAAGTGTCGTCGGTACCAGGCGAGATAGGCAAACGACAACAGGCGATCGCCGTTGGTGAGGGCCAGTCTTCCAATCTGAGCAGTTGAACATCTGCCAAGAGCATCGTCCGATTGCGCCGGTTCGCTAACCGACAGGGACAGGGGTGAGCCTCGCCTGCATGTTCGGGATGAGCTTCATCGGCCGGCTCTTCCTCCTGTGTCGCCGCCTTTGGCTCTTGCCCTCGGTCGAGACAGATCCGCCTTGAAATGTCTGACCGATCGGCTGACCGCCGATCGCCCGCGCGACTATTCGGCGAAGCGCGCGAGCGCTTCGAGCGCGGAGTCGATGTCGGCCGCGGTGTGGTCTGCGCTGATCTGAAAGCGAATTTCCTCGTCGCCCTTCGGCACTACTGGGTAGTTGAGGCCGGTAGCGAGGATGCCCTCTCGGCGCAGATGCGCAACCAGCGCCGACGTGCGCGCGGTATCGCGCAGCATCAAGGGCACCACGGGGTGTTCGCCGGGCAGCGTTTCAAGCCCGAGTTTCGCGAGGCCGGCTTTAAAGCGGGCGGTCATCGCGCGCAAATGCATGAGCAGGGACATGCCGACCGGGCTGTCCAGGATGTCGATCGCTTTGTGGGCGGCGGCCGCCTCAGCCGGCGTGATCGGATTCGAGTAAATATAAAACGGCGATGTCTCGCGCAGATAGCGGATTACCGTCTCTTCCGCAACAACGTAGCCGCCGTTGACGCCGAAGGCCTTGCCGAGTGTCGCTACCAAGAGATCGGTCGGGCCGGAACCAGTATATTCCTCGGTGCCGCGACCGGTTTTTCCGAATGCGCCGACGCCGTGCGAGTCATCCACCACCACGATCACGTTTTCCGCGAAAGCCCCATCGTGCGCGCGCGCCAGAGTCATAATTCGGTCAAGCGGCGCGTAGTCGCCGCGCATACTGAAGATGCCGTCTGTTACGACAATCGCCCGTGCGCAGTTGTTCGACGCCGCTTCGAGGTGACGCTCGAGATCGCCGATGTCGAAGTGTTTGTAGATTTGTTTCTCGGCCGGCCGGGCCAGCGCGATCGCATTGATAATGCAATTGTGGTTGAGCTCATCGCTGATCACAGCCGTCTTGTCAGTGACGAGCGGGGGTATCAGACCCATGACAGTGGCGTAGGCCGATGAGAACAGCATTGCAGCTTCGCGGCCATGGAAGGCGGCAAGTCGCTGTTCTAACGCAACATGCGGGGACCAAGTGCCGCTGATGAAGCGCACTGCTCCGGGGCCCGTACCATAGTTTGTCGCTGCCTGCTCCTCCATCGCAATCACTTCAGGACGCAGCGTCATCCCTAGATAGCTGTTCGAGTTCATGCGCAGGAACGGCTTTTCACCCTCGCCTTCGAGTAGATAGCGTGGCCCTCGGCCATCCCGCGCGGCAATGACTGCGCGGTTGAGCACTCTCCCTTCCTTTGAGCCGTCCGCTCTGCGCCATCTCATCAAGGCGTGCAGCCAGCACTTTGCTCAGTCCCTGGGTTGGCATCGAAGCCTCGCACTTTGCATCAGCCGCGTTGGGCAACACCAAAAAGCGCGACTGAAGCTTGATCCGGCGGCAGGTCCGCGCCTGCAGGACATCGGATATGCAATCCAGGCTCACGGCCGAACTTGCGCCATCCCAATTCTGCGCGGATTGCACCACCAATACTTCTGAGTTTGAGTTTCCGACAACGACAGCCGTGGCGCTCGATCGTTTCTCGAATAACGGGCCCAGACTTTCGCCATATTACGCCGGCTTCAACCATTGACCTCTTCGACGAGCGGCGCGAGCACGGCCACTGCATCGACAGGGCCGATCGCCTTGAGTATCGCTTCCGGGGTTGCGGGAGCGTCAAGCTCGACTGGCTTGCTCGGATCAAGCGAATTTATGGCATCCGCAATCGCCGCAAACACGGAAATCGCCAGCATCAATGGCGGCTCACCCACCGCCTTTGAGCGATAAATCGTTTCCTCGCGATTACAGCCGTCGAACAAAGCCACTCGGAAATCCGCCGGCACGTCGGAGGCAACGGGTATCTTGTAGGTCGACGGAGCGTGGGTGAGCAAGCGGCCCTGCTCGTCGTAGACCAGTTCCTCGGTCGTCAACCAACCCATTCCTTGGACAAAGCCGCCTTCGATCTGGCCGATATCGATGGCGGGATTGATGGAGCGTCCGACGTCGTGGAGGATATCCACACGCTTGACCTTCATCTCGCCGGTGAGAATGTCGATCACGACTTCGCTGCACGCCGCACCGTAGGCGTAGTAAAAGAACGGCCGACCTTTGCCCTTCTCGCGGTCCCAGTGCAGGCTCTGGCGTCTTGTAGAACCCCGCCGCCGACAAATGCACCCGCCCGGCATGAGCCTTCTTCGTCAATTCGCCGAACGGAATGCTCTCGTTGCCGATGAACACACGATCGTCGCGGAACGAGATGCGATCCTCGGAGACGTTCCAGGTCTCGCCGGCAAAGCGCGTCAGCCGCGCCTTAATTTCGCGCACCGCCCGCTGCACGGCCATCCCGTTCAGGTCGGTACCGGACGATGCGGCGGTGGCGGAGGTATTCGGCACCTTGTCGGTCGAGGTGGCAGTGATGTGCACACGATCGAGCCCTATGCCGAAGTCTTCCGCGGCCACCTGCGCCACTTTCTGAAACAGGCCCTGGCCCATTTCCGTGCCGCCATGATTGAGGTGAACAGAGCCGTCCTGATAGACGTGGACCAGCGCGCCGGCTTGATTGAGGTGCTGAGCGTGAACGAAATTCCGAATTTCACCGGCGTCAACGCAATCCCCCTTTTCAGAATCGGAGAGCGCGCGTTGAATTCCTTGATCTCGTTTCGCCGCACGCGGTAATTCGATGAACGTTCGAGCTGCTCGATCAGCCGCAACGCCACGTCGTGGTCTTCGACGGTTTGGCCATAGGGGGTGACGTCGCGCCCGGCGCCGTAGAGGTTGGCCTTGCGAACGTCGAGCGGATCGAGGCGGAGATTCCAGGCGATCGCGTCGATCACGCGCTCGATCGCCAGCATGCCCTGTGGGCCGCCGAAGCCGCGGAACGCGGTGTTCGACACAGTATTCGTCTTGACGCGCCGCGAATTTATCCTGAATTCGGCAAGGAAATAGGCATTGTCGGCATGGAACATGGCGCGATCGATCACGCCCAGGCTGAGATCAGCGGAGCATCCGCAACGCGCGTCAAGATCGATGTCGACGGCGCGGATGCGCCCGCTGGCAGCCCGGGCAACATCGCCTAAATCAATGGAGGCTATCGGCAGGCGGTGCTGTCCTAATTCCAGAGCCCGGCGGCGCGACCGCCATCGAATACGGCCTGATCGCCGCGGGTATCGCACTCGCTATTATTGCGACTGTGTATAGCATCGGCCCGAAGCTCAATATGACCATTGTTGCGGCGCCCGCGCATCCAGGCATCGCGCTAGACGAGAACTACGATGGCGACGGCGCGATCATCTACATTTAAACGCAGCGGAACGATCCGGCTGCAGCCAATATGTCCCTGTATACGGGAGAGCAGGACAAGATCGAAGTCCATCGCACACCTCAAATTGGAGCGATATGGACCGAGGAGATCGGGGGAGAAGGCGATTTGTCCGCGGGCTGCATGGCTTGGTTGTGACGCTGAGACGCCCTCAGCGCAGTAGCGTGCCCATGCGCTCTCGAACTGCGCGTGGTAGTAGCCACGTCGGCTGGTGCCCTTGCGCCGCTTCGCCGTGATCGGCGCCGCTTGATCGGCGAGGAAGGCGTTCGCGATGTCACGACGGCCGTCGATATCGGCAGTAAGTCCTGGCCATTCGATATCCGGCTCCGGCCGTGGGTCTTCCGCCTCATATAGGTTTGCTACCATTGAGCTACATCGCCGGTGGTGACGTGCGACCTGTTGCAACCAACCGACTAGAAGTTGGTCGCTTTCAAGGGTTTTTGTAGATTTTAACCGGCAATATGTCCGATCCGGTCATTAAGGTGAGGTGTGGGATCTTTTTCGCGACCCAGTGTTTAAACTGCAATGGCCGGTCAATGCGCCGTCCGCGCGCGGGTGGTAACGGACGCTTGCTCCCTTGCGCGACGCCGATTGGAAAAGGATCAGGTCGCCATAAGATTCGTTCGAGCCGAGATAACTTATTACAATGGAACTGGGCCGATCCATATTGGCGCGATGATCCCGCTGGGCTATGGGTGACCGCAACAAATTGCTTTGGGGAGGAACGCAATGGGTGCCAAGGAATTCAAATTCTCGATCGAGGCGCGCGAAAAAATGTTGCGCGGCATCGATACTTTAGCCGGTGCGGTCCGCGTGACGCTTGGCCCAAAGGGACGCAATGTCGCGCTCGACAAGTCCTTCGGGCCGCGCATTACCAAAGATGGCGTAACCGTCGCTAATGAGATCCAGCTCGAGGACAAGTTCGAGAACATGGGCGTGCAGATGGTCAAGGAAGTTGCGTCCAAGACCTCTCGGCTGGCTGGTGATGGCACCACAACGGCCACTGTGCTCGCCCACGGAATCGTCAAGGAAGGCACCAAGGCCGTTGCCGCTGGCCTGAACCCGATGGATCTCAAGCGGGGTATCGATCTAGCGGTCAATGCGGTCATCGAGGATCTCAAGAGAAACTCCAGGAAGGTCACCTCGAACGAAGAAATCGCTCAGATCGGGACCATCTCGGCCAATGGCGATGCCGAAATCGGGCATCTCATCGCGAGTGCAATGGAAAAGGTCGGTAACGATGGCGTGATCACTGTCGAACAGGCGAAGTCGCTCGAGACCGAGCTCGAAGTCGTCGAGGGGATGCAGTTCGACCGCGGCTACATCTCGCCGTATTTCGTGACCAACGCCGACAAGATGCTGGTGGAGCTGGAAGACCCGTATCTGCTCCTTTATGAAAAGAAGCTGACGGTGTTTCAGGAATTACTGCCGGTGCTCGAGGCGGTGTTGCGCTCCGCTAAGCCACTCCTCGTCGTCGCCGAGGACGTCGAGGGCGAGGCGCTCGCCACGCTGGTCGTCAACCGGATGCGTGGCGGAATGAAGGTCGCAGCCGTCAAGGCGCCCGGATTCGGCGACCGGCGCAAAGCGCTGCTAGAGGACATTGCAATTCTCACCGGCGGCACCCCCATTTCCGATGATCTCGGCATCAAGCCCGATCAAATCACCCTCAACATGCTTGGTCGGGCCAAGAAGGTAACGATAGAAAAAGAGAACACCACCATCGTCAACGGCGCCGGTTCGAAGACCGACATTAAAGCGCGCATTGAGGAGCTTAAGACGCAGATTGCGGAGACCACCTCCGATTATGACCTTGAGAAGCTGCAAGAGCGCCTCGCCAAGCTTGCCAGCGGCGTCGCGATCATCCGCGTGGGCGGTGCCACTGAGGTCGAAGTCAGAGAGCGCAAAGACCGCGTCGACGACGCCGTGCATGCGACCCGCGCCGCGGTCGAGGAAGGCATTTTGCCCGGCGGCGGCGTAGCACTGCTGCGTGCGACCAAAGCGATCGACGGACTTAAGGGCGAGAACGAGGACCAGCGGCACGGTATCGAGATCGTCAGGAAGACACTGAGTTGGCCGGCGCGCCAAATTGTAATCAATGCGGGCGAGGATGGCTCCATCGTAGTCGGCAAAATCCTGGACAATGACAGCTATGCCTACGGCTTCGATGCCCAGACCAGCGAATTCGGCAATCTGCTGACCAAAGGCGTCATCGATCCAACCAAGGTTGTTCGCACCGCGCTGCAGGGAGCGGCGTCAATCGCGGGACTGATGATCACTACCGAAGCGATGGTCGCCGAGGAACCGCGTGAGAGCATGCATCCAGAAGGGCATCCCCACCCGCCGCACGGAGGCGACATCGACTTCTGAGCCGCCTTCTTCCTCGGCGGGGATTGCCACCGCGAGCTTGCCCAATGGACGAGATGGCTTACCTAGGCGGTATGCGCAGATAAGCTTTTGATATTGCAATGTTTATTCGCATCGGGAGGAGGCAGCATGCTTGAGGAGACCCCGGCAAGGGGACTGACGCGGCGCGAGTTGTTCTTGACCAGCGTCTCTGGATTTGTGACCGCGACCATGGCCTCGCCGGCAAACGCGAGCGAGGATGCCAGACGATGCGGCAGCACTGATCAACCGCCTGACCGGAAAGACGCCGACCGAGTCGGATCGCCTTCACCTCGTGATGCCGCGCACCTTTCCGAACGGCTACACCGTGCCGCTTAGTCTCGACATCGACAGCCCGATGACTGAGAGCGACCATGTGCGATATGTCCGCGTAGTGGCGCCGCGCAATCCGCTCATCGAGGTCGCCACCTTTCACTTCGTCCCGCAGCGCAGCCAACCCCGACTTTCGACACGGATCCGCCTAGCCGAGCCGCAATTTGTCCTGGCTTTTGCCGAGCTGAGCGACGGGACGCTGTTGATGACCAAGACCTGGGTCGAGGTCGCCACCAACGGCTGCGCCTGATAGTCATTAGAGTGAGGCAGAAAATGGTCGCCCCGATGCCACGCGTACAGGTGCCGAGCGCCGCGACGAAGGGTGAAATCTTTCAGGTCAAAGCTATCATCAGCCATCAGATGGAAACCGGCCTGCGCAAAGACCACGAAGGCAACGTCATCCCTCGTTTGATCATCAACAAGTTCGTCTGCCGCTACAACGGCGTCGACGTGTTCATCGTCGATATGCACGAGGCCATTGCCGCCAACCCGTATTTCGAGTTCTACCTGCGCGCGACCGAGAGCGGCCGGCTCGAGTTCGTTTGGCAAGAGGACGGCGGCCGCGGTTTACTCGTTGGCGCACCAGCTCGCTGTGACTTGATGACGGCATCACGGTCCATTGTGTGCGCGATCGCGGTAAGCCTGGTCATTCTCGGCGCATGTCGGGGTATGGCGGCAGACAACGAGCGCGCCGCCCAGCTCGCGGCAATGTGCGCGTCCTGCCATCGCCTCGACGGTCGCGACAAGGGCATTCCGTCAATTGTTGGAATCGACAAGGAGCAATTTGCCAACACAATGGCGGCGTTCAAGTCGGGCGCGCGATCGAGTTCGATCATGCACGCGGTAGCTTTACAGCTCAGTGACGCCGAGATCGCGACGCTGGCGGAATATCTCGCCGCGCGACCAAAGGAGAGCAAGCTGCGATGACCTGGACGCGTCGCAAGTTTGGCGGCTTTGCCGGCACGAGCCTAGTCGCGGCGCTCGGCGCACGGGCGGCGAGAGGCCAAACCAAGGCGCGGGTCGTCGTGATCGGGGGCGGCATCGGCGGTGCGACGGTCGCCAAATATTTGGCCACGAGTTCGGCAAAGCCCGATGTGACATTGGTCGAGCCGAAGCACCAATACACGACCTGCTTCTTCAGCAACTTTTATCTCGCCGGCCTGCGCTCGCTCGAATCGCTTACCCATGACTATGAGACGCTGGCGCGACAATACGGCATCAAAGTCATCCACGACACGGTGACGGCGATTGATCCGGCGGCGAAGACGGTCGCCCTCGCGGGCGGCGCGAAGCTTCCTTACGATCGCGCTGTGGTCGCACCGGGCATCGCCTTCAGGCACGGCGCTATCGAGGGTTACGATGAGGCCGCGATGCAGACTATGCCGCACGCCTGGAACGGCGGCCCGCAAACCAAGCTGTTGCGACAGCAACTCGAAAGCATGGAGGACGGCGGCGTTTTCGTGATCGCCGCTCCGCCGGACCCGTTTCGCTGCCCGCCCGGTCCTTACGAGCGCGCCTGCCTGGTCGCTTACTACTTCAAGCAATTCAAGCCGCGGGCGAAGATCCTGATCCTCGATGCGAAGGACACATTCTTCGAACAGGATCTATTCGAGGACGGCTGGAATCGCCACTATCCGGGAATGATCGAGTGGCTGCCGGGCCAGTTCACCGGTGGAGTCAAATCGGTTGACGTGAAAGCCCGAGCGATCAGGACTGCAAGCGAGACCTTCAACGCGAGCGTCGCTAACATCATCCCCGCGCAAATCGCCGGCGAGTTGGCACAGCGGGCGGGCCTGGCGGATCAATCGGGTTGGTGCCCGGTCGATCCGATGACGTTTGAATCGAAACTACTCCACGGCATTCACGTCATCGGCGATGCGACCACCACCGGAGACATGCCGAAGTCGGCTTTTGTTGCCAATAGCCAAGCCAAGGCGTGTGCGTTCGCTATCGCGGCGGCGTTGACCGGATCCGAGCAGATCGAGCTGCACTTATTCAATACGTGCTTTACGCTTCTTGCTCCTAACGACGCGGTGAGTGACGCCATCAGCTTCAAACCCGTGGGCGGATCGATCAAGATTACCGACATTTTCTTCAGCCCGGTGGGCGAAAGCGACGAGATGCGGCGCCAAGCTGCGCACCAGGCAGACGGCTGGTACGCCGCATTCACCCACGACGTTTTCGGCTGACCAACGCGCGTTCAGCCCCGCTCGATCGCGGGACCGAGAGCGACCGGAAGGCCGACGCCGCCGCGGGCGGTCTCCGCGTCCGACGGCTCGCTCCAGAAACTGCGGTGGAACGGGATCCGGCAATCGCTCCAGCCGCAGCGAATTCAAGACCACGAGAATGCTCGATCCGGCCATAACGGCGGCCGCGATGATCGGTTGCAACATGCCGAACGCCGCCAGCGTCAGAGCCACGAGATTGTAGCCGAAGGCCCAAAGCAGATTGGTGCGCACGGTGGTGCCGACCGCGCGCGCGACGTCGATGATCCACGGCAGCAGCCACAGGCCGCCGACGGGTAACACCACCGAGGCGGTCTCGCGCGCGAGATCGGTTGCGGTGCCCACGGCGATGCCGACATCCGCTTCGACAAGGACCGGTCCGTCGTTGAGGCCGTCGCCGACCATTGCGACCACGTCACGGGATTTGCGATGCCAATCGAGTGCGATCCGCTTGTCTTCCGGGGTCAGTCCGGCGCGCACATCCTCGATCCCCAAGGCGGCCGCGACCCGATGCGCCGCCGGCGCAAGGTCTCCGGTCAGCACAGCCACGCGCAGGCCGCGGGCGCGCAAGGCCTCGATCGTCGCCCGCGCTTCGGGAACCGGCGTATCGTCGAGCGAGATCACGGCGCGAGCCCGCTCGCCCCAACCGACATAGATCACCGAATGACCGCTCGCCTCCGCGCGACGCCCCCGCTCGGCCAACCCGGACGCGACCGGGAAGCGCAAATCGCGCATCAAAGCGAAGTTGCCTGCGGCCACCGTTCCTCCGTCGACGTGCCCGACGATGCCGCGTCCCGGCACCGCGCGAACATCGCTGCGCGGGGACGAACTCGACGCCACGGTCGGCCGCTGCACTGACCACGGCACGGCCCAGACCATGTTCGGAATGGCGTTCCAGCCCGGCGGCCAGCGCCAGCACTTCGCCGGTCGCGACGCCGTCGGTCTCGATCGCGACGACCCGCGCCTTTCCCAATGTCAGCGTGCCGGTCTTGTCGAAAGCGAGCAGCCGGACGCGCGCCAATGCCTCGAGCGCGCCGGCGTCGCGGATGAGGCAGCCGTGGCGCGCCAACCGCCCGATGCCGAGCGATGTGGCGAGCGGTGCGGCGAGACCGACGGCACACGGACAGGCGACCACCAAGACCGCGACGCCCATCAGCATCGCGCGGTCGAGCGGCAGCCATTGCGCCCAGTAGGTCACGGTCAGGCCGCCGAGTAGAAGCACCCCCGGCACTGCGGCGCCGACCGCGCGGTCGGCCAGACGCTGGATCGGGCTGCGCCGCATCAGCGCATCGCGCACCGACCGGCAGATCTGCGCCCACCGCGTGGCGGTTCCGCTGCCGCTGCTGCGGATCAGCAACAGCCCTTCCATATTGATGCTGCCGGCAATCACCGCTGAGCCAACGCCCTTCTCGACCGGCCGGCTCTCGCCGGTGATCACCGCTTCATCGGCGTGGGATGCGCCCTCGACGATGACGCCGTCCACCGCGATGCGTTCTCCCGGCCGCACCCGTACCAGCGTGCCGGCAACGACCTCGCGCACGGGGCGTCGAATCTCCGTCCCATTCTCCACTACGACGACGTTTTCGCGTTCGGCCGCCAACAGCGGCTCGAGATCGCGCGCCGCCCGGGCCCGTCCGGCCGCCTCCAGATAGCGGCCAAGCGTGAACAGCATCAGCACCATGGTGGCAGTATCGAAATAGACCTGGGCGCTCCCTTCGATGACGGCCAAGGTTGAATAGATGTAGGCCGCGCCGACACCGAGCACGATCAGCGCCGACGAGGTCAGACGGCCGCGAGCGCCTTCAAGCAAAGTCTCGCGCAAAAAGGGACCGCCGAGGATCACCACCGCGGGGGTCGCCAGAACCAGGAGCAGGATGTCGATGAATGGGAAGCAGCCTGGCATCGGCGCCGGTGAAGACCCCGCCATAAATGAGCAGGCTGAACAGCATGATGTTCATGGACAGAAAGCCGCCCACGCCGAGGCGGATCAGAAGCCATGCCGCCTCCCATTCTTCGGTCTTGCCGTTCTTCACCTGGAAAGCGATCGAGCAGCCGTAGCAGCAGAACGCGCAGCTTTCGCCGTTGACGGTTTGCTGCAGGGCGCGTCGGCCGACAGGCAGCAAACAATGGCGGCACAAGCTCCCGCCCGACGCGGTCATACGGGGTGCCCACCCAGCAGGCTGTGCGACATGTGCGCGCCCAATGGCAGGATGCCACGTCCGAGAGTGATAATGCCGAGAAGCAGGATACAAGTGCCGGCGAGCCACACGCCACGCTGCCGCCACGCCGGCGCGAGCACCCGCCCGACGCCGCCCATCATCAGCATCGCCGGGAATGTTCCGAGCCCGAACGACGCCATGGTGAGAGCACCCGGCAACACCTGAAAAGTGCTCGCCGCTTCGGCCGCAAAGGCATAAACCAGCGGACACGGCAGGAAGCCGTTGAACACCCCGAACGCAAGCGGCGCGGCGCGGTTGCGGGTCGTCAACAAGCTGCGCAAGGACAGCGCGAACGTGCTGCTGCCGAAGCCTACCGTCAGCCGATGAAACGCCTGCAGCAAGCCGAAGAACTGCAACGCCATCGCGATCATGAGCAGTCCGGCGACAACCGCGAGAACTACGCTCGGCGGCGTCCAGCGAGCCGTTCAGCAGCGTGAACGTGGCTCCCTGTCGGGTACATATTACCTGTCCCAGTGCGCCCGCGAGCGCGCCCAGAAAGCAGTAGGTCGTCAATCGTCCGGAATTATAGAGCAGGTGGCGCACCGTGGTGGCGCCGCGCCCGCGCGGATCGCGGCCGAGCCCGCACGCAAAGCCGCCGCACATGCCGAGACAATGAAAGCTGCCGGCAAAGCCCGCGGCGAACACAACCAAATAGTAAGTCATGACGGATCGACCTGCCTGACCCGTCGCACTCCCGTTGCGGGAAAACCCGCCACCCTTATTCTCTCACGAGGTACGCGACCCAGATGAAGAAGGCGATGGTGACCACCGCCCCGCCGAAAAAGGCGATCATTTGGCTCGGGCTCGCCTCGGCGAGCGAGAAGGCCGTTTGCGCCAGCATGCTCTCTCCTCTTCAGCCAAAGGAAGCTCGGAACACGTTCAACGCGAGTTCTGAGAACAGGAAGAGGAGATTCAAAGCCGCGACCGCAAGCAATACCCTGGCTGCAACCATTTTCGCCACCTCTTCCTAGGCTCGTTCAGCGTTTTCACAAGTATCGATGAGTTCGTCAGTTGGACCATCAATGCGGCGCCTCACCAATATGGTCGTCCCGGCCCGAGCCCGCCCCAGTAAGTGTAGCCGTAGTAGAGCGCCCAGACGAAAAGCACCGCGTAGACGGCCAGCAGCCAAGCCGGGATATGCCCGACCCACGCCTCAATATACCCGCCGGCATACTCCTCCAGTTCGTTCGCGCCGTGATGCTGCCCCTCGGCATACCCGGGCGGAGCATTCCCTTTAGTGTGTTGCGTGTCCGTCATCGTCGACCTCTCTGTGATAGAAGCGCAGCGCCTCCTCATCGGCGCCGTTGAAGGCGCCGGAGAGCACGGCCCAGATGAAGATGCATACTGCCCCGATGCTCATAAGTAACGCGACCACGTAGGGGCCGATGACTTCGAAATCGACATCGGTCATGGTTCACTCGCTCTTCTGTGGGACAGCAGCGCCACTAGTGCGGACCAGAGCGCCTGTCGGCTCCGCCGACGCCGTGTCGGATGCCGAAGCGCTACGCTTCGGGCCCCCTCCCGGAACGTAGGCGTCCTCCGGACTGCTCGCCTGCAGCTTGGGATCGTCGAGTGCCTTCTTGGTCGCGTCGGAAATCTTTAGCGGTTCTCCGGTCAGCGGATCCTTGAAGGCGGAAAGCGAGAGGACGTAGTAGGCCAGCGCCCAGCGATCCTGCTCCGGCAGCGAGTCCCTGAAGGAAGGCATTGGTGTGCCGCTCAACCCGGTGCTCATGGTTCTGAAGATATCCTCCACCGACGGACCCGACTTGAACTGACCGCTGGTGAGATCTGCGGGCCGGATCGGGAAGCCGAAATCGTCCTTCAGCCCCGCAGCCTTTTCGCCATCGCCCTTGCCGGTCTGGCCATGGCACTCCCAGCACTTGGCATTTTGCCACACATCCTTGCCGTGCGCGACGATCTCTGACGACGGTGCCGGCGGTGGTCCGATGTACAGGGGCTGGCCGGGCGGTTCTTCGGTGAAATAAGCATAAGGCTTCTTCGGATCGCTGCGGTCCACCGCCAGATCATACTTGATGTACTGGATGACGGCGAGCCGATCATTCAGCGGCAGCTCATACCAGGCCGGCATCGCCGTGCCGCGCACGCCGCGGGTGATGGTCCGCAAGCAGGTCGCCATCGGTCGGCACCGGCTTCTGGCTCAGCCTGAACTTGAACACGCCCGCGCTGAAGTTCCGCGGGCGCTGGTTGTACAAGAAGGTCGCGGCCGGCCCGTTGCCGTCCCCCTTGTCGCCGTGGCAGCCGATGCAACGCCGTTCGTAGACCTCCTTGCCGTAGGCGATCCATTCGGCGGAGCGCGGAATGGTGACGTCGGTGACCTCGATCTCCTGCGGCTCGAACAGGTCGCGCCACTTGCCGCGGTTCATGCCGAGCTTCTGGACATAAGCGATGAGGGAGTGGAGATCGTCGGTCTCGGCGGCGATCCTGACGGTGTCACCGGCATATTCCTTGTTGGGCGTCCAGATCAGCGGGAACTTGCCGTGCGCCTGCATCGGGACGAACAGCAGCCCGTCCGAGTTCGGCGTCAGCTTGAACTGCTCCTTGCTGCCGAAGTTGAACAGCGCTTGCGTGAACGGCGTCTTCTCCAAGGTTCGATTGCCGGCACCGTCATCGACGATCTTGATCCGCTGCTAGGGCGCATCGAACAGGCCCTCGAACGGCGCCATGATCGAATCCTCGGACAGCATGCGCGGATTCCAGAAATGGGCGTAATGCCACTCGTCGCCGTATTTGAGCCCCACCCGCGTCAGGTCCGGCCCGATGCGCCGGGTGCCGAACAAGTGCGGCACGTCGTAGGCGTATTCACCGGCCTCGCTCACCGGACCCCAGCGGCGCGTCTCGCCGGTCACCGGACGAACGTACTGGGAATGGCAGTACCAGCAACCCTCGCGCAGATACACGCGCCGCCCGCGTTCTTGCAGCGGCGTGTAATCGGTGGCCTCGGTCGCCATCCATTTGAGCTGGCCAAGATCGGTGCGGACCACCGCGGTTACGTCGGCAGTCCGCGCCGACGGTTCGATCAAGGTGAGGATGCCCTGGGTGAAGACGGCGAGAAAGAAGCAGAGGATGCCGGCGACCAGAGCGACAAAGCGCGCAGTCATTCGGCCGGCCCTCCAGCTGGAATGGGGGTCATGCCTCTAGGCATCGATTGTCTCGCCTCGCTCGGACGGGCGAGCGCCGTCATCATCAAATTGATCACGAGCAGGGACATGCCGATATCCATGCTGATGCCCGACAATGTCCGCACCACCCAATAGGGCCTCATCTGCACGATACTGTCGACCCACTCGGTGCCGTTCATCCATTGGAAGCCCTGCTGCAGACCTGCGGCGGTCAGCACCAGACCCATGGTGGTGATGCCGACGGTGATCAGCCAGAACGACCAGTTCCCCATCGTCCACGACCACAGCTCGCGCCCGCAGAGCCGCGGCCAGGTATAGATCAGACCGCCGATCGCCCAGACCACGAAGGTTCCGAACACCGTGAGATGGGAGTGCGAGATGACAAAGTCGGAGAAATGGGTGGGTTGCTGGATCACGCGCAACGCTTCGAGCGAGCCCTGGAAGCAGCCGGCAAGATACATGAGCGCGCCCATGATCAGGAACTTCGCCGGCAGATTCTTGCCGAAGCCCTCCCACCTGCCCTTCACCGTTCCGAAGAAGTTCACCAGCACGGTCCACACTGGAATGATCAGCAGCATGGAGGTGACGATCGCGATCGTCTCGGCCCAGTCGGCGATCGGACTGTAGAGATAATGATGGATGCCGACGAACGGATAGAACAGCGCGAGGGACCAGAAGCCGACGAGCGACAGCTTATGCGCGTAGAGCGGATTGCGCACGCTGAGCGGCAGGTAATAGTAGATGAGCACGTAGCCGGCCGGCGTGATCCACAGGCCGACGATGTAGTGGATGTAGAGACCGTGGAATCCGGCGCTGTTGATGCCTGAAATCGTGTAGGGCAGGATGAAGCTGCCCAGAATAAGATTCATCGTCGTCCATACGAAGGCGCCGATGAGATACCAGAGCGCGACGTAGAGCGGTGGCTCGAGGCGCCGCGCGATGGTGGCAAGGAACACGTAGGTGGTCGCCGCGGCTACGATGAAAATCGGAATTTCGGAGTACAGCGGCAGCTCGCCTGCCTCGAGCCCGTGATTGTCGCCGAACCCAAGCCCGATGAGACCGGCCATGAGGGCCAGATTCCACACCCAGGCCGCCGGCACGCCCAACTGCGGCCAGACCACGCGAACGCCGCACAGCCGCGGCACCAGATAATAGCATTCGCCGATGAACAGCGACGAAAAGGCGCCCATGATCACGCCGTTGACATGAATTGGCCGCAGCCGGCCGAATGTCAGCCCCAGCTGCGTGGTGCCGAGATAGTCGGGAAAGTTGAAGAGGCCGGAAATGGTCACGCCGACCGACGGCGTGATCATGAGCCAGAACATTCCCCAGTAGAGCCAAGTTCGCACCACTCGGGCATCGACCAATTCATCGAGATCGACACCGGCGAACCGTCCACGCAGCTGCAACGTTTCCGTCATGGCCCCCCTCGCGTCCCCTTATCATTGACGCCGGCCCGCGAAGGCCGCGCGGCTCCTGGTGGAACGATAAACCCCATGCATCGCGCATGGATGCCGATGGGAACAGGCTCCGACCTCCTTCGCAGCGAGGGCCGGTACGGACCGGCCCCCGCCCCCAGTCGAACAGAGCCTAGTACTTGCCGGGGACCAACACCGAACCGGTGTTCGACCAGTAGATGTAAGCTTCCAAGGCCTTCATCGCTTCGGAATCAGGATCGATCTTCTCGCCCTGGTTGGGTTTCTCGATGCACCAGTTGATCATGTCGCGGAGCGTCGCGAACTTGTTCATGCTCACCTGGAATTTGGGGAACGCTTGCGGATGGGTGTCGGAGGCAAAGGGATGGCACATCGCGCAGGCCATTGCCGAGGTCGTGAGTTTGACCCCCATCTGTTTCTGGGTCGCGTCATCGCCATGGAACAAGAGGTCGCCCTTCCTGACCTCGTCCATGAACACCTCGTCGTAGGCTTCCAATTGCTGCGGCGTCACCGGCGTCTTGTTCGCCCTGGCAGGACCGACGAGAACCGCAACGGTCGCGAGCGCCACCAGCAATGAAGCGCCGGAACCCGCGAAGAGGAGTGTCTTTCTAGCAATCATGGCCCATCCTCCCTCAGTATGGGTAAATCCGATCGGCGATCCGCGGCCGCAGGACCTCCGGCTGGCTCAGCGAGGAATCCGGCCCGGAAATATCCGTGGCAAGGACCTCCTTGCGGCCCCACATGATGTACTCGGTCTCGACTTTGTCATTGTTCATGCTGAGAGTGCTCCAGCCGACGCCGTCGTAGATATCGCCGGGGTCGACCCGGATCATCGGCACGGTGAGCTTGGGCACGCCCTCCGGGGCATAGGGCCATGGCCAGGACGTCGCCAGCATGCCGATCGAGCGCATTTTGCCGATCTCGTTGTAGAGCACCTGGTGGACGTGGCCGTGGACGTTGGTGACGTTGCTGTAAGGCTTGAGTACCTCGTACACGTCGCGCCAATCGCGCACCCAGAAATTCCAGGGCGGATAGTACTCGTAGAGCGGATTATGGCTGAAGATGACGATCGGCCTGGACTTGTCCCAGGTGGCGAGCGTCTTCGACAGCCAGTCGAGCTGGTCGCGGCCCACGCCGGCCCACGGACCGGCGACGCTGCCGTCGAGGGTCGCCATGTGGTCCATGCGCTCCTCGGGGCTCATCTTCCGCGCTGTCCAATAATCCGGAGCGCGGGTGACGGTGTCGAGCCCGATAAACCGCACCCCCTTGTGATCGAAGGTCCAGTTGGGCTTGTCGAAGAGCCGCATCCACTCCTTGCCCATGTCGTAATACCAGTCGTGCTCGCCGGGGATGAACACCTTCCGAGCCTTGACTTCCGACAAGAGCTGAACGCCGAGCGCGAGCTCGTTGGCTCTGCCGAGCTGGGCCAGGTCGCCGCCGAAGATCATGAAGTCGGCCGGCGGGTTCATGGCCTGGACTTCCTTCGCGGCCCGCTTGACCTTCTCGACGAACCGCGTGTTGACCGACTCCGGATAGAGATGGGTGTCGGAAATCCAGGCGAACTTGAAAGGCGGCTCGGCAGCGTAGGCGATGTCGATGGTATTGATCAGCGGCCACCACGCGAAAGTCTGAGCGACCGTTGCCGCGCCGGTTAAGCACGATCGGTGGATGAAGGTGCGTCGTGTGATCCGCAGTCTTGGATCGGGAGCCGCCCCGGGCTCTTGCAGCACCGCAGCCATCTCACGTCGTTCACGGTCAAGCTCGGACATGGGGGATCTCCTCTCGATGAATTGCATCCTCTATTCTCTAGGACCTGTCTAACCTCGCACTCTGGACGGAAAAGGCGACAAACCGCTCCGCTGAATCGCCTAATTACTTCTTCAATTCGATCGTCAGACTCGTCGGCTTGCCGCTCGCGACAGTGACGGATTGCTGGACGGGTCCGGTAAAGGATTGGATCGCCACGAGATTGTAAGTCCCGGGCGGCACATCGGTGATGCTGAATTTGCCATCGGCGCCGGTGATCGCGTAGTAGGGGTTGTCCACCACGTAGATCCAACCCTCCATCCAGCCATGCGCGTCGCAGTCGACGCGGACGGTGCCGGCGCGCGTCAGTTCCGTGGGAATTCGCTGCCCCTGATTCGGCAAGGCCATGTTGAACGCGGTGCGCTTGCCGTAATAGCCGTGGGTGTTGTGCAGCACCGGGTCCTTGTTGACGACCTCCAGCGGACCGGCGGGGATCACCTGAACATCGGGCACGAAGCGGCATTTTATGTTGTCGAGTTCAGGCGGCTTGCTCGCCGGCGGCCAAGCTTTTCCCTTGGCCACATCGACCAGGTACACGGCCGCGTTCTTGACGCCTTTGTCGGGTCCGACCTCGATCAGCGGCTCGTCGCGGATGCCGCCGCAGACTTCGACGTCTTTGTTGGGGATGATCTTGCGGGTCTGCACCGGGCCCTTGTAGACGACCTGGCCCTCGATCGCTTCCGCCGCCCGCTGACTGTGCCCACGTCATAGGCGAATGCAGGCGTGGCAACCATCACGGCCGTGAGTGCAAGGGCCGAGAGTGCAGTTATGGAAATTGCACGTTGCCTCAATAATTCCTCCCTTGTTCAGCATTTTTCTGGAGGCACTTTTAAGTTAGTCTTGGACAAATCCGGAATTGTGGGAAGTCAGGAATTCTTATGCTAGGGTCTGCAACCCTAATGGGCGGAGTGCCAGGGCTTCCGAATTTGATGGAGCAGTACACGAGGCTGTCGCATACGCATCGCCTCGCGAAGGACGCCGCTCTGGCCATCGGGATCCGGCTGGCGACGGTGACAATAACCGTTGCTCTGCTCACGATGGGCGCTTGGCCGGTTCGGCGGATTGGCGGGCAATTTCAATCACTGCACCTGACGGCCCAACGGTTCCCCGAGGCAACTTATCGGGCAAGTGGTGCTCGTGTTCATCCCTATAACCCTCTGTGCCGCCGAGTTATCTTAGAATGACACTCAGCGGAGACAGCGGACGATAAGAAATAGACTGATGTCATCATAAGAAATATTGATATCCAAGAACGTTAGAATGGGATTAAATCGTCTGCAGTGAGATAGCTCCGGGTGAGATAGCTATCGACATGCCGACTCTTCGACAGCTTCGGTACCTCGACGCGTTAGCCCGACATGGGACCTTCGGGCGGGCGGCGGAAGACTGTGCAATCAGTCAACCTGCACTCTCTATGCAGGTCCGCGAACTCGAACACGAGCTTGGGGTGGAACTGGTAACGCGGCACCATGGCGCTACCGTGCTCACCGAGGCCGGAGCTGAAGTCGCTCGGCGAGCCGGCTCGATTCTTAGCGCCACCCGTGATCTCGCAGAATGTGTACACCGCACTGGTCCGTTGCTGAGCGGCACGTTGCGGCTCGGGGTAATTCCAACGCTGGCACCTTATGTTCTCCCCCTGCTCCTGCCGGAACTGCACCGCAGCCACCCGGACCTGTGTCTCGACTTGCTCGAGACCCAAACTAAGACGCTACTGAACGCGCTGACACAAGGCGAATTGGACGTGCTCCTGCTGGCGCTACCGCTCGAGAAATGCGAGCTTGAAACCATCATCTTATTCAGCGACCGCTTCCTGCTGGCAGTGCCGGCTGACGATCCCTTGCCGGAGCGCGCCAAAGTCCGAGCGCGCGACGTCAATGCGCGCCGATTGGTGCTGCTTGAAGAGGGTCATTGTCTACGCGATCAGGCGCTAACGTATTGCGGCGAGCGCACTGCCGAGCGTACCAAGCTCGGAGCGACCAGCCTGGCGACTATCCTGCAGATGGTGGCAAGCGGCTACGGCGTGACGCTGTTGCCCGAAGTCGCGGTCGATGTCGAGGTGCGTGACGAGCGCGTGAAACTTTTGCGCTTCGTCGAACCGCAGCCGCAACGCAAGATCGGCCTCGCCTGGCGTTCGACCTCGCCCCGAAAAGCCGATTTCCTGGAACTCGGTCAAATTCTGCTCAGAACGCTCAAATGCGAGCAGTCGTACAAGGCTCAACTCACGCTCGCCGTGAACAACTAGCCCGCTGCGCAGTCGTCGTCACGTGCCAGGGCGCGAAATCACGCCCAGCCGCGGCTGCCGTGCGCCTACTCGCTCTAAGCGGTAGTGATGTAGTCGCGCAATGCCGCGGACTCGAATTCGATTTGCTGCACGCGGTGTTTTACCACATCGCCGATCGAGATAACGCCGATCAGCTTATTTCCCTCCACGACCGGCAAGTGCCGGAACTTGCCGGCGGTCATCAGCTCCATGATGCTACTTATTGTGTCTGCGCGAGTGCAGGTGACAACTTTGCGGGTCATCACGTGCGTCACCTGCCGCCCTAGCGCTGCGTCGCCGAACTCGGCCAATACGCGTATAATATCCCGCTCCGAGACGATGCCCACGATCTCCTGTTCGGAGCTGGTAACAACCAACGCGCCGATGCGACGCGCCGCCAACAGCTTGACGGCCGACGCAACGTCGGCGGTCGGCTCAATGGTGGCGACGTCGGAACCTTTTCGATCAAGAATCGCCTTGACCGTCATGGTACTACCCTTCCCCGGGTCGGGCGCGCGACCGGTACCTCGGCCTCGTTGAAATCCGGTCTGCAGCCGAATTGCAATCGCACTGATCGTTAAATTAATCGATATGGCGACATTCCCAAAATAACCGCGAATTATGAGTGTGAAAAATTTTTTATAGGCAGCGTTTTGCGGCGCACAACGCCATTCCGTGCGCAAGCATCCCAGTTAGAACACATAGACGTCCAGATATTTGGCACTCAACGGCGTGGTCCAAAAGATGGAGCATACTTGGTTAGGCGGAATAAGCGAACGCACTGGTGTTCATCAGCAAGGCTGAATTGAACAGCCAGACGCCATTTGCGTAGCATCGCATTCGCTGCAAGGACGGAGATAGTTGAAAAATGCGAGTGCAAGTCAGCGACAGCAAGTCGCGTTGTGCCGCAGTAGCGTATCCTGATTGGATGTCGGCTCCCGGCAGAAGGTTGGCCGCAAAGCGCTTTTCGGAGAGGCAAGATGAATCGCCGGCATGAGTACGTTCGCCTTTGCATTCTTCGGCCACTCGTCCTCTTAAACGCTTTGTTCGCTTCCACGCTCATTATGAGCGAACCAGCCACGCGCGCAGCCACGTCGCCCGTGACAATCGGCGGTCCTTTCACACTCTCGACCCCCGACGGCACGACTGTGACCGATCAGACCTATCGCGGCAAATGGCTGCTAGTTTATTTCGGTTTCACTTACTGTCCAAATAGCTGTCCGACGACGCTCTTCGAGGTCGCCGCGGCGTTGAAGAGGCTCGGCCCCGATGCCGCCCAAGTGCAACCACTCTTCATCACGGTCGATCCGGAGCGCGATACGCCGAACGTGATGCAGCAATACACTGAGTCGTTTGATCCACGGATCGTCGGCCTCACCGGCACTCCCCAGCAAATCGCAGCCGCCGCCCAGGAATATGGGGCCTACTATGTGCCTCACCGGACTGGACCCGGCGCCAATGACTACGTCATGGACCACAGTACTTACCTTTATGTTATTGACCCTCGGGGTAAGTTCGTGCGCGCCTTCGACACCGGCACGTCAGGCGATGGGATCGCTGACGTCTTGCGCGAACTTATGACGCAAGGACGTCGTGAAGGAACGGAAGGGCGTGATGGCGACTCGCGATTCAGCTGATTGGGGAATTGCTCAGAAATATTGCCGTCCCGGTAGCCGTTCGATGCAAAGAAATCCTTGGGGGTGCGCCATGAACTATGACGACTTTTTTACCGATGCGGTCGCCCGATTGCGCAGTGAGCGGCGTTATCGCGTCTTTACCGATCTGGAGCGCGTTGCCGGCCATTTTCCCAATGGGGTGTGGCATTCGCCACAGGGGCCGCGCAATGTCGTGATTTGG
>CAWKBE010000012.1:0-83117 GCA_963847785.1 uncultured Alphaproteobacteria bacterium | reverse complement strand
GCGACCACGCGATGATCCGGCCACACCTCCGCGTCGAAAATCCCGTCGCGGCCCAGGGACCCTGGAACCTCTCGGCCAACCGCGCCAATCCGGTGCGGTCTGCCTTCGACAAAATTTATGAAGTGGCCGGGAAGGCCGATACCGATCCGATGTTCCCAGATGACCCTTAAATTGCCGCCAACCGCCGCGTGACCATCACGCTGATGCGCGAGGCACCCCCGGTTCCGCCAAACTCACTGCCCGCCCGCCGGCGTTGAAGCCGCAAGATACACACCGATGCGCCGCTCTGGCACGCTTAAGACAACCACAGATTGAGGCGAGGAAAGATCGTGCCCACCGTTCGGCGTTTGCGCTAAAGAACCCCTTGGGTGTGATTGCGGGCCATGACTCCGTGCTGCGGAGGGTGTATAGGCGCGGCCCTGCATCCCCTTTCGATGCAGCAGGCAGCAGGGCAGGTCCTGTCTCAAATTCCATGACAGACAGCGTGAGTGCTCCCATTGGGAGTGAAGTGCCGGTCAGCCGCAGCGCCGACACTCGCTCCGGGGTTCTGGGCCTTGCGCTTGGCAGCATTGGCGTCGTCTACGGCGACATCGGCACCAGCCCTCTCTACGCGCTGCGCGAGGCGATCATCGCCGCGTCCGGTCCGCAGCACCAGGAGCTGACGCGCGGCATCGTGCTCGGCGTCGTCTCGCTGATCGTGTGGGCGCTGATCGTCATCGTCACGCTGAAATACGTGCTGATCTTGCTGCGGGCCGACAACAACGGCGAGGGCGGCACGCTCACGCTCATGGCGCTTGCCTCGCGGGCTGTCGGGCGCATCGGCAAGGCGGCAGGCGCCGTCGCGCTCCTTGGCATCGTCAGCGCGGCGCTGTTCTACGGCGACGCCGTCATTACGCCAGCGCTCTCCGTCCTTTCCGCGATCGAAGGCATCGACGTGGCGACGCCGGCGTTTCACGACTTCGTCGTGCCGTTGACCGTCATCGTGCTGGTTGTGCTGTTTGCGTTTCAGTCGCGCGGTACGGCCAGTGTCGCGGCGCTGTTCGGCCCGGTCATGACGGTCTGGTTTGTCGCGATCGCGCTGCCGGGCTTGCTCTGGATCGCCCGCGATCCGGGCGTGCTCTGGGCGCTCAATCCGTTTCATGGCGTGCATTTTCTCGTCCATCACGGGATCATCGGCCTGTTCACGCTTGGCGCGGTGTTCCTCGCCGTCACCGGCGCCGAAGCGCTCTACGCGGACCTCGGCCATTTTGGCCGCCTGCCCATCCGGCTCGCCTGGTTCTGCCTCGTGTTCCCGGCGCTGGCGGTGAATTATCTCGGGCAGGGCGCGTTGGTATACGCGCACCCGGAAGCGGTCACTAACCCGTTCTTTCTGCTCTATCCCGAATGGGCGCGCATCCCGATGGTGGTGCTGGCGACGGTGGCGACCGTGATCGCGAGTCAGGCGGTGATTACCGGCGCTTATTCGCTCACCAGCCAGGCCATCCAGCTTGGTCTCCTGCCCCGGTTCGAAATCCGCCACACGTCGGCGCACCAGGCCGGGCAGATCTATATGCCGCGCGTCAACGGGTTGCTGCTGGTCGGCGTGCTCCTCCTAGTCGCGTTGTTCCGTTCGTCGAGCGCGCTCGCCTCGGCTTACGGCATTGCCGTCACCGGTACGATGGTCGTTACCGGGATGATGGCGTTTGTCGTCTTCTGGCGCATGTGGCGGTGGTCGCTCGTCGCCGCCGCCGCGCTGATGCTGCCGTTCCTCGTGATCGACCTGACATTTCTTTCGGCGAATATGCTCAAGGTCATCGAGGGCGGCTGGGTGCCGCTGGCTCTCGGCGGCGTCATTATGCTGGTGATGTACACCTGGCGGCGCGGTTCGCGGCTCTTGTTCGACAAGACCCGCCGGCTCGAGACTCCGCTCGACGACCTTGTGCGCATGCTGGAGCGCAAGCCGCCGCAGCGGGTACCGGGCACGGCGATCTTCCTCACCAGCGATCCGACCAGCGCGCCGACGGCGCTTCTGCACAGCCTCAAGCACTACAAAGTCCTGCACGAGAAGAACATCATCGTTTCCGTCGAAACCACGCACACGCCGCGGGTCGAGCAGTCAAAGCGCGTGCGCATCGAGCCGATCGGCGCGACCTTCATGCGCGTGGCTTTGCGCTTCGGCTATATGGAGACCCCGAACATCCCCAAGGCGCTCGCAGCGGCGCGCAAGCTCGGGCTGCAATTCGACATCATGTCGACGTCGTTCTTCCTCTCGCGCCGCGCGCTGCGGCGGGCGCCGCGCTCGGGGATGCCGCGCTGGCAGGACCGTCTGTTCATCTCGCTCGCCCGTTCGGCGAACGATGCCACCGACTATTTCCAGGTTCCAACCGACAGGGTGGTCGAGGTCGGCACCCAAGTCACGATCTGAAGAATCACCCAGGCCTGCAAAAGCCGCTTGATTCCTCGCGCGGCTGACGCAAGCTGTTGCTTACGGGCTTACGAGGAGGCAAGAAATGTCGGATCAGGCGGGACACGGGGGCAAGGTGCGCGATCTGACACCGCAGGAGGTTGCGCGCGGGCTGCAAGAAGGTCACGTGGTGCTGGTCGATGTCCGCGAGTCCAACGAGACGGCTGTCGAACGTTTCCCCGGCGCCGTGCTGGTGCCGCTTTCGGCATTCGATCCAGCAACGATTCCGGCGCCGCCGGGAAGCCAAGTCGTGTTCGCCTGCCGCTCCGGTCGCCGCTCGGTCACCGCATCTCTCGCGGCGCAGGAGCAGGGCTTTGACTATGACTCGCATCTCGCAGGCGGAATTTTAGCATGGAAGGCCGCGGGGCTAAAGACCGAAACGTGACCGCCGGCGCGCTCACGGCGGCGCTTGTTGCCGCGCTTGCCGCGGCGATCCCGCCGGCAGGGGCGGGGCCTTCGCGCGTCGTCAATTTCTACAACTGGTCGGATTATATCGAGCAGGGCGTGCTCGACGATTTCACCAAAGAGACCGGCATCAAGGTCCGCTACGATACCTTCGATTCCAACGATACGCTGGAGGCGAAGCTTCTTGCCGGCAAGTCGGGTTACGATGTCGTGGTGCCGAGCGCATATTTCCTGGCGCGCCAGATCCAAGCCGGAATTTTCCTCAGGCTCGATAAGGAAAAGCTGCCGAACCTCGTCAACGCCTGGCCGGAAATCACGAACCGGCTGGCAAGCTACGATCCCGGCAATCAGTATGCGGTCAACTATATGTGGGGCACGACCGGGATCGGCTACAACGTCAACGCGGTGCGGGACATCCTCGGCGCGAATGCGACAATAAATTCCTGGGACGAAGTGTTCGATCCGGCGCGGATTGCGAAGTTCAAGAATTGTGGCGTCCATCTCCTCGATTCGTCCGACGACGTCATGTCGGCGGCGCTCCACTATCTGCACCTCGATCCGAATTCGAGCGATCCGGGCGACCTGCAAAAGGCCGCCGATCTGCTCGTCAAGGTCAGCCCCTACGTGCGCAAGTTTCATTCGTCGGAATATCTCAACGGACTCGCAACCGGCGAAATCTGCTTCGTGGTCGGATTTTCCGGCGACATCAAACAGGCGCAGCGGCGGGCCGCGGAGGCGAAGGGCGGAGTCGCCGTCGGCTACGCGATCCCGAAAGAGGGCGCGCAATTGTGGTTCGACAACCTCGCCATCCCCAAGGATGCCCCCGACCCCGACGAGGCGCTTGCGCTCATCAACTATCTGCTCAAGCCGGAAGTGGCGGCGAGGAACACGAACTTCATTTCTTACGCTAACGGCAATCTGGCGAGCCAGCAATTCATCGACAAGGCGATCCTCAATGACCGCACCGTCTATCCAGACGCCGCGACCTTCGCCAAGCTCTACACCATCAGCGCGCACGATCAGAAGACGCAGCGGCTGATCAACCGGTTGTGGACGTGGATCAAGACCGGGCGGTAAGCAAGGGTTAAGAAGCATGTAGATTTCGCGCCGACAAGATGGCGCGCCACACCGACTCCGGCGTCAACGGCATGTCGATGTCCCTCACGCCAAGGGGGGAGAGCGCGTCGAGCACCGCACTCACGATCGCGGCCGGAGCCGCGATCGCTCCGGCCTCGCCGCAGCCTTTGGCTCCGAGTGGGTTGTGCGTGCACGGCTGGCTCTCGTCGAGCTCGGATTCGATGAGCGGCAGATCGGCGGCGCGCGGCAGCGAATAGTCCATGAATGAACCGGACAAGAGCTGGCCGCCCGCGTCGTAGATGCAATGCTCGTGCAGCGCCTGCCCCAAGCCTTGGGCGATCCCGCCGTGGATTTGCCCCTCGACGATCATGTGATTGATCACCGTGCCGACGTCGTCCACGCCCCAATAAGCGGCCACGCGTATTTCTCCGGTGGCTGGATCGACTTCGACTTCGCAGACATGGGTGCCGTTGGAAAAAGCGAAAGCCGGCGGATCGTAGACGGCGGTCTCCTGCAAGCCCGGCTCGAGCGTCTCCAGCGGAAAATTATGCGGCACGTTCGCGGCATGCGCGACGTCGGCAAAAGAGATGCGCCGGTCAGTACCGGTGACGGCAAACCAGCCGTCGGCGAAATCGATGTCGGCGGCGGACGTTTCCAGTAAATGGGCGGCGATCAGCTTGCCCTTGGCGACGATCTTTCCGGCGGCGCGGTCGAGAGCCGAGCCGCCGACGGCGATCGAGCGCGATCCGAACGTTCCGGTGCCGTAGGGTACGAGGTCTGTGTCGCCTTCGACGATTTCGATCTTGGCGAGCGGAACGCCGAGCCGCGTGCACAGGATCTGCGCCAGCGTGGTGGCGTGGCCCTGACCGTGATTGTGGGTGCCGAGCAGCGCCACAATGCCGCCGTCGGGCTGCACCCGGATCGAGGCTGCCTCGAAAAATCCGGTTCGCGCCCCCAGCGCGCCGGCAAAGCGCGACGGCGCGACGCCGGATGACTCGACGTAGCAGGCCATGCCGAAGCCGCGCAGGCGGCCATTGCGACCCGCTTTTGCGCGGCGCTTGGGAAAATGCGCGTACTCGGCCATACCCAGCGCGCGCGCGAAAAGCTTGGGAAAGTCACCGCAATCGTAGGTCGGCCCGATCGGCGTTTTGTACGGCATGGCCGCAGTGGGAATGAGATTGCGCCGGCGGATCTCAGCGCGGTCGATGCAAAGCTCGAAGGCCGCACGGTCGGCGAGGCGTTCGAGCACATAGCAAGCTTCCGGTCGCCCAGCGCCACGATACGCGTCGGTCGGCAGGGTGTTGGTGAACACCCCCGTGACCTCCACCGAGATCGCCGGCGTTCGATACACGCCGGCCAAGAGCGCGCTGTAGATCGCGCTCGGAATGGCGGCGCCGAAGGTCGAGACATAGGCGCCGAGATTGGCGAGCGTTTCGACCTGCAACGCCAGGAAACGGCCTCGCGCGTCGAGTGCCAGCTCCGCATGCGTCACGTGATCGCGGCCCTGATTGTCGGAAATAAAGCTTTCGCTGCGGCTCCCCACCCATTTAACTGGTCGCCGCAGCCGCCGCGCCGCCCAGGCGATAATGGTCTCTTCGGGATAATGCTTGCCCTTGTAGCCAAAGCCGCCGCCGACATCGGGCGCAATGACGCGGATGCTGCCTTCGGACAGACCAAGTTGCTCGGCGACGTAGCGGCGGATGTGATGGGGCACCTGCGTCGAGCTGTAGAGCGTCAGCTTCTCGGTCGCGGCTTCGGCGCTGGCGAGCACCGCGCGCGTTTCGATCGCCGCTCCGATCAACCGGTTGTTGACGAGATCGACGCGCGTTACGTGCGCCGCACTTTGCAGCGCCGCCTGCACGGCGGCCTTGTCGCCACGGGCCCAGCGAAAGCAGACGTTGGCCGGAACGCCGCCGTGAAGCAAAGGTGCTCCGGCCGCGCCCGCTTTGCGCGGATCCACGATTGCGGGGAGGGTCTCGTAGCCGATCTCGATCCATTCGGCCGCGTCGACGGCTTCGTCGCGCGTCTGTGCGATCACGATGGCGACGGGCTCGCCGACGTGGCGGATGCGCTCGCGCGCCAGCGCCCAGCGTGGCGGCTCCGCCATCGGCTTGCCGTCAACCCCTTTGATCGCCCAAAGCGCGCGCATCGGGCCGATACGATCCGCGGCCATGTCGGCGCCGCTGAAAACGGCGACGACCCCGGCGGCGGCGCGTGCCCGCGAGACTTCAAGGGTGCGAATGGCGGCATGCGCGTGCGGCGAGCGCACGATTGCCGCGTGCAGTTCGCCCGGAATGACGACATCGGCGACGAAGCATCCGCCCCCGCGCAGCAACCGCACATCTTCGACGCGCCGGACCGGGGCGCCGATCCCTTCCGTCGGGGCCTTTATCGGGGCGTCTATTGCAGTTCCTCGCGCAGGAGATCGAGCCGCTCGTAGGCCGATTTGTCGGAGACGATGAAGAGGTCGGCGTCGCCGTCGAGCGCTTCGTGGCTCGCCCAGGTCCAGTGCGGGATGCTGAATACGTCGTGCTGCGACCACTCGAAGCTGTGGTCGCCGATCCGCGAGCGGCCCGAGCCGGAGGCGACGAGGCAAACCGCGTTGCTGGTCGTGCGCAGCGCCCGCGTCGGTGTCTTGCGCAACAGCCGCACCGCATAGCAGTCGAGCGCCGACATCACCGCGCCGCCGGTCGCCGGATTGGTGTAGCGCACGGTGCGCGCGCCGTCAGGCCCCGCCGGCAACGCCGCCAGCAGGCGCCGCGTGGCTTCGCCGGAATAGCGGTATTTCGGCGAATGCGCGGCGTCGCGCGGCAGGTTGGCGCCGGTCAGGCCCGGTTCCGACCATAGCCGCTCGTCGCCTTCGTCGACCTGCCAGAAGGCATTGCTGTGCGAATCGCCCGGTTCGAAGAAATTGGCATCGAGCGAGCGGATAAGCGGGATGTTGGCGGCGTCGAACCAGACGATGCGGCGATTGCTGTCGTTGACGTGGCCGTGCCAGCACATCGGCGGAGTGAGGATAAGATCGCCCTCGCGCATCTCGCAGCGCCGGCCGTTGACGATGGTCGCGGCGCCGTCGGCGCGCGTTGCAAAACGGATGGCGGCGAAGGTGTGGCGGTGCGGACGGGCGCGGTCGCCGGGATCGAGCACCGTGAAGGCCGCGATCAGGTTCGAGGTGGTTACCGTTTCGCCGGCAAAGGCCGGATTGACGAGGATGAGCGCGCGGCGTTCGACGTCGTCGATGGCGACTTCGCCCACGGCACGCTCGGCGTGCCGCTCGATGTCCTTCCAGCGCCAGATCAGCGGCGCGTCGCGCGGCTGCGGACGCACCGGCGTGATCTTTTTGAAGCGGTCCCACAACGGATGCAGGTTGGCCGCTTCAAGCTCGGCGATGAAGGAGTTGCCGGCCGCGTCGGCCGTCACGCGCTTTACCGTTTCAGCGGCCTTGACCATCGCCGGCCTCCGTCGTCGTTGCCCGCTCAGCTTTTCGGCGACGCCATCTTCGCCAGCACCTGGTCGACATTGGAACTGTCGATAACCACGTGCTTGATAAAGACGCGCGGCTCGACCTTGTCGCCTTTGAGATAAGTCGCCAGCACATCGACGCCGAGCCGGCCCCAGAGCACCGGATTGAGTTCGACCGTCATGGCGATGCCGCCGTCTTTGACGGCGCGTAGCGCCGGCGGCACTCCGTTCATGCCGGTGACGATGGTCTGTCCGGCCTTATTGGCGGCGAGCACGGCCTGCATTGCGCCGAGCGCGAGATCGTCGTTGGCGGCGTAGATGGCGCCGAGATCCGGGTTGGCCACCAGCGCATCCTCGGCGTTCTTCAGGCCGCGTTCGCGGGTCAGCGGCCCGTCGGTCTTGAACACGATTTGGATCTCCGGATATTTCGCCATCACCTCGTTATAGCCCTGGGCAAGGTTGCGAAAGGTCGGCGCGCCGCTCGGGCCCATGATCATCGCGATCTTGCCTTTGCCGTCGAGCTTCTTTGCCGTCCATTCGGCGATGTCGCGGCCGACCTGCACTTCGTCCATCGCCACATGGATCGTCTGGTTCGGCGATGTCGAACCGCGCGCCAGCGAAACGATAGGAATCTTGGCCGCCGCTGCCGCGTCGTAGGCGGCGTTGACGCCGACTGCGTCGATCGGGGAAATCAGGATGCCTTTGACGCCCTTGGCGACAAGATCCTGCACGCCATTGATCTGCTTCAGTTTATCTTCGTTGGAGGACACGGTGGCGACATCCCAGCCGAGTTCCTGGGCGCGCGCACGGATACCCTTCAACATGCCGATGTAGAACGGGTTATCGTCCTGCGGCAGCGAGACACCGATCGCGATCTTGTCTTCGGTGTGCGCAGGCCATGCGGGCAGCAAAAACGACGCCGACAGCAACAGCGCCGCAGCCAGCGCCAGCGGGCGGAGCTTTAAAAAGGATTTGGACATCGCGCGTCTCCTCGATCAGGGGCGCGAGCGTAGCCGATCTGCGGCAGCGGCCGCAATGATGACCGCGCCGACTGCAACCCGCTGCCAGTAGGAATCGACATTCAATAGGTTGAGACCGTTTCCCAGCACGATCATGATAAAGACGCCGATGACGCTCTTGTAGAGCGTTCCTTCGCCGCCGTGGAGCGAGGCGCCGCCGAGCACGACGGCGGCGATGGCGGTGAGCTCATAAAATTCGCCTGCGGTCGGCTGGCCGGATTGCAACCGGGCGGCGAGCATCACGCCGGCGACACCGGCGAGCGCGCCGCACCAGATGTAGGTCGAGGCGATGACGCGGTCGACGGCAACGCCCGAGAGATAGGCGGCCTCCTTGTTGCCGCCGGTTGCGTAGATGCGCCGCCCATAGGGAGTGAGAGAGAGCAGCGCCGACAACGCGACGAGCAGAAGGGCGGGCACCCAAACGAGATAGTGAATGCCAAACAGCCGCGCATTGCCGAAGGCGATGAACGCGCCCGGCAAGCCGTCCTCACCGCTGACCGGCGCGCCGCCGGTGATGATGTAGACGATACCGCGCACCAGCACCATGCTTCCGAGAGTGGCGATGAAGGGATTGACGCGAAGCACCGCAACGACCAATCCGTTGGCGAGGCCCACCACCGCGCCTGCGGCAATGCCGGCGACGACACCGGCGAAGATGCCGAATTTTAACATCGCCATTCCGGCGATGCAGCCCGAAAGCGCCACCGTCGAGCCGACCGAGAGATCGAAACCACCGCCGACAATGACGAAAGTCATGCCCATGGCGATCACCGCCATGATCGAGGATTGCACGAGGATATTCGTCAGATTGACCGGAGAGAGAAAACGGTCGGTGAGGAGCGCGGTCACCACACAAAGGACGACAAGCGTGAGGAGCGGCGCCTGACCCGACCAGTTCCGCCGTCGCCCGGATTTCGCACCGGTCATGTCGCGATCGCAGCGTGCACGCGCTCCTCGTCGAGGCGATCGCCGCGCTCGATGCGGGACGCGATCCGGCCTTTGCGCAGCGCGAGCACGGCATCGCATACATGCGCGAGCTCGGACAGGTCGCTGGAGTCGAGCAGCACGCCGCCGCCACGCGCGGCGAAATCGCGCAGTAGCGCGTGGATTTGCGCTTTCGCCGCAATGTCTATGCCTTGAGTCGGCTCGTCGAGGAGCAGCACTTCGACGCGGCGCGCCAGCCATTTCGCAAGAATGACCTTCTGCTGATTGCCGCCCGACAGCGCCGAGACTTTCAGCTCCGGCCGCCGCGGGCGAATGTCGAGAAGGTCCATCAGTTCGGCCACGAGCCGACGGCCGGCGCGGCGGCTGACGCCGGCGCGTCCAAAACTGCCAAGGGTGTCGAGGCTCGGCAGGAGGATGTTATCGTGCACGGACTGGTTCATGATCAATCCGAGCCGGCGAGACGGCGGCACGAATCCGATGCCCGACTTGATCGCGGCGATCGGATTGTTGATGCGGCGGAGACGGCCGTTCACGTGCACGGCCGCCGCCACATCGGCGAGACCGAAAAGCCGCTGCAACACCGCGGTCGTGCCGCTGCCGAGGAGGCCGGCAAGGCCGACGACTTCGCCCGCGCGCACGCGGATCGCATCGGCGCGCGCGTCGGCGTCTTCGATGAGCACGCCGCCCGGCGTCGCCGGCGCGATGGTTTGTTGGTCCGTGGCGCGGCCGGTCATGGCTGCGACCAGATCGGCGGAGTTGAATTCGCCGCGCCGCACCAAAGCGGCAACGCGTCCATCGCGCAGCACCGTGCAGCGGTCGGCAAGCTCGACGATTTCCTCGAGGCGATGCGACACATAGACGATGGCGGTGCCTTGGCTTCGCAGCCGGCCAAGCACGGCGAAGAGCTGCACAATCTCGCGATTTTCCAGCGCGGCGGTCGGCTCGTCGAGAATGAGCACCCGGCAGCGGCGGCGCAGCGCCTTGGCGATGGCGACGATCTGCTGTTCGGCAAAGCCGAGTTGCCGCACGGGCAGATCGGGATCCGGCGCGAAGTCGAACGAGGCAAGTTGCGCGCGCGCTTCTTCGCGCATGCGGGCGCGATCGACCAAAGCGGCGGTGCCAAACAGCCGCCGCGCCGGAAGATCGCCGAGCGCCAGGTTCTCGGCGACGGACAATGCCGGCACGAGATGCAGCTCCTGCGGGATGGTAACGACGCCAGACGCAATGGCGTCGCGCGGGCTCGACAGGCGGCATTCACGGCCGCCGATCGCGACGTATCCCTCGTCGGGCCGGAACAGACCGCCGAGGATACGAACGAGCGTCGATTTGCCGGCGCCGTTCTCGCCGACGAGCGCGTGGATCTCGCCCGCCTTCACTTCGAAATCGACGCCGTCAAGCGCCGCCGTCGCCCCGAACCGTTTGCGAACGTTCTGGGCGCCGGCCGCTATGTCATTCATGCGCAACCGCTTTCGCCGGAGTTGCGCGAGCGTATTACGGAGTGGCAAAAGTGGTCAATGTCCAGCGCTCGCGCGCGTCGCGACCCCTTTTGTCCCGCGATTTTGCTAACGTGCGGCAACGCTCAAGCCAAGCCCGGACATTCGACCGGGCGGACAGGAGAATTCCATGGGTGCGTTAGACGGAAAAGTTGCCATCGTCACCGGCGGAACGAGCGGCATTGGGGAAGGAATCGTCGAACGCTTCGTAGCCGAAGGCGCCAAAGTCGTGGTCGCGGCGCGCCGGCAGGAGGAGGGCAAAGCGCTCGAAACGCGCCTTGGCGTGCGCTTCGCCCGCACCGATGTCGCGAACGAAGCCGACGTGAAGGCCCTGATCGATCAAACCGTCAAATGGTTCGGCCGGGTGGATTGCCTGATCAACAACGCGGCGCTTCCGGCACCTATGGTGAGCATCACTGAGATCGATGTCGAGGCGATCGACAAGCTGCTTGCGGTCAATGTCCGCGGCGTTCTGCTGGGCATCAAGCACGTCGCGCCGGTGATGCTGGCGCAGAAATCCGGCAGCATCATCAATATCGGCAGCATGGCCGGAATTCGCGGCGGCGTCTCCGGCCATATCTACAGCGCAACCAAGGGGGCGGTTCATGCGCTCACCCAATCGGCCGGGGCGGAACTGGGCGAGAAGGGAGTACGGGTCAATTGCATTGCGCCGGGCGCGATCGTCACCGGCATCTTTGCCAAGGCGGCGGGCGTCGAGGGCTCCAAGGCGGACCGCCTGACCGATGTCGTCAAAACGGCCTTCGCGTCCGTGCAAACAATTCCGCGGGCGGGGCTGCCCGAAGACATCGCGCAGGCGGCGGTCTTTTTGGCCGGCGACGGCTCAAGTTTCATCAACGGCCAGGACATCGTGGTCGACGGTGGCCACTCGAGCGTGACCAAAGGCTGGTCCTATGTCTTCGGCATGCGTGGCGAGATGACGAAGCGCCTGAAGGAAGCCGCGACGGTGCTATAGGGCGCTCCGTCGGCACGGAACCTCCGAGATATTTGCACGGTTCTGTGTCATAATCAGATTTGTTCGACGTTCGGTTTGATTGTCCAGAGCGCAAGCGATGCGTAGAGAAACGCCGCCTCGTACATTGCTGGTCGCGCGCCGGACCTTACTGAAGACCGGTTTGGCATGGAGCGCGGGCGCGATCGCCGCCCCGTTTGCGATTACGGCGCGCGGCGACGAGCCGGTGAAAATCGGAATGGTCGAGCCGCTCAGCGGGGTCTATGAGAAACTCGCCGCGGCGGAAGTGGAAGGTGCCCGCCTCGCGCTCGAAGAAGTCAATCAGCACGGCGGAATTCTCGGCCGCGAGGTGCGGCTGCTGCCTGAAGATTCTGCAAATGACATCGCCGTCGGCGTTGCTAAAACCCGGCAGTTGATCGACCGCGATCAGGCCGATTTCATTCTCGGCGACCTGAACTCGGCTGTGGCGCTGGCAACGATGCGGGTGACCGCCGAGAAGCGCAAGCTCCATATCGTGACGGGAGGGCACACGGACGAAATCACCGGCAGCCAATGCCGCTGGAACGTTTTCCGTATCTGCAAGGCCGCCACGATGGAAGCGAACGCGATCGCCGACACGCTGGTCGAGAAGTTCGGCAAGCGGTGGTATTTTCTGACTCCGGATTACGTCTATGGCGCCGCGTTGCAAGCGGCATTCGAACGCAAGCTTCGCGAGCATGGCGGCGACTGGACGGGGGCTTTGCTGCCCTTGGGTACGGTCGATTATTCGCGGGCGTTGCTCAACGCCGGCGCCTATCGGCCGGATGTCCTCATCAACCTCATGGGCGGCGAGGATCAGGCGCACAGCTTGGCGCAGATCGTCCGCTACGGTCTGATCCAGGATATGGCGATCGGCGGTGCGCTGTTCGAGCTGGAAAGCATCCTGGCAGTGCCGCACGCGGCCCAGATCGGGTGGTGGACGATGGAATGGTGGTGGAACCAACCCGATGTTCCCGAAGTCAAGGCGTTCGATGAGGCAATCCGGCGCCGGACCAGTAAGGCGGCGAGTGCGCGGAACTGGTTTGGATACGCCGCCGTGCAGACGCTGGCGCGGATCGCCAATCAGGAGAAATCCCTGGATTCGGTCGTCCTGGCGCGGGCGCTTGCGGGATACGCCTTGCCCCCCGATGTCGCGCTTAGTCCCGGCCGCACGTTTTTCCGCGATCGCGACCACCAGCTCATGAGCCCGGTTCTTGTCGGCGAGGTGCACCCGCCGGGCGACGATCCGTTCGACGTCTTTACAGCGCGCGCCATCGTCAAAGCTGATCGGGTTGCGGAGCCCGTGGAGGGCGGCGCTTGCCGGCTCGCCGTCCCCAGCTAGAGCGCCTGCGCGACCTCCAACGCATCCACTCGCATATCTGCTCGGTTGCCTACCCCGTTCTCGAAGCGGCTGGCGAGCTGCCTGCTCGGGAGACCGTGGTAAACGGAGTTGTCACTGAGGCCCGAACATTCCGATGAAGAGGCGCCTACACCGCGCGACGGCAATTTCGAGATAGGTCCTAAGGGGTGTTTTTAGAACTGCGCCGGTACGGCAGGCACGACCTGCACGACCCGGAAGCCCTTCTCCTTTAACTCCTTCAGGAGGCCCGGTAGAGCAGCCACCGTTGCGGGGTGGATGTCATGGAGCAACAGAATACCTTTGCCACGGGCCTCAAGCCGTTTCATCGCGAGCTCGATGATCTTATTCGGCGTAATGCGATGGTGCCAGTCGTCGGCAACCGTGTCTGAGCCGAAGACGATAAGCGACCGCGCCGCAAGTTCCTTCTCGACGGCGTCCGATCGGGCCAATCCCGGAATGCGAAAAAATGGCGCGAGCTCTTTAGGATCGCCGAGCGCTACACCCACTTCGGCTATTCCCTCGTCGATCTCCCACCGAGCTTTTTCGATCGGCAATTTGCCAAACCGCAAGGGATGGTCTTCGCTGTGCGTGCCGATGGTGTGACCTTCGGCGTAGATCCGGCGCGCGGCGGCTGGGTGCGTGCGGGCCATTCCGCCGACGAGGAAGAATGTCGCCTTTACGCATTGTGCCGCGAGTATGTCGAGGATGGGGTTAGTGTAGCGCGGCACGGGGCCGTCATCAAAGGTGAGGATGACTTCCTTATCGGCAAGCGGCAGCTCTGCCGCGTGATCCATGCTGCCGACCCGCGGATATTCGCCGGGATCAATTGTAAGGACGCGGCTCGTTCCGAGAGCGTCTGGATTCGCGGCACAGTTCTGGGCACGCGCCCAGTTAGGGGTGAAAATCACGCCTAACGCCGCTGAGAAACCCGCAGCCAATAGACCAACTATAAGCTTTCGCATTCCGCCTCCGGCACCGGGCCCTGTCTTCCAGCCACCAAGCGCACAAATAGCCGAATCGACATGAATAGATTCTGAAGAGGTCGTTCAACCAACGATCTGGCGACGGGTGCTCCAAAACTGGTTGCGGGCAGTCTTAACTCCGTGAGGGCGCGCGCTGTCTGAGGATCAGGCCAGACGACGAGCCGTTGTATATCGGCATGTTGAAGGGCATCCGGGGTAACGGCACGAAGCCAAGTTTAGCAATCAGCATCACCTGCACAGAGATCCGTTCGGGGTAAAATACGGACTTGTCGGTGCGATGCGTTCAGCCCTGGTCGCGATCAAATGGAGGGCGTCGCCGCGAGTCCGAGATCTGCGATCTGGCTGACTTAACGGTTGAGTATCACTAACATAGGTCCGCAAGTTCAGACGCTGCGCCCGCGCTGGAGTCGCCATGTGGTCTCGCCTGCTCGCCCTCGCTTTGCTTCTGCTGCCCGCCCCGGCTCTGGGCGACGTGAAGGAGAAAGTCGCGGCCCTCGCTCCGTCAGGGCTGGTGCTTGTGGTCGACGCCGAGGGCAGCGACTTGGTGGCCCAGAACGCCGATGAGCCCTTCGTTCCGGCCTCCGTTACCAAGATCGTGACGGCTTGGCTGGCGCTGGAGGTGCTGGGCGGCGACTATCGCTTCGAGACCCGCTTCTATCTCGACGACAAGCGGGTGCTCTACGTGCGCGGAGGCGGCGATCCTTTCCTGATCTCAGAGGAGCTGGTGCCACTCGCGACCGATCTGGTCGCAGCGGTCGGCAAGGAGCCGATCACCGGCATCGTGCTCGACGCGAACTACTATCCTTCGAACCTCCGCATCCCGGGCATCGAGGACACCTACGAGGCCTACAATGCGCTGAACTCCGCACTGGCGGTGAATTTCAACACTATCTACGCTGTGCGCGGCGGCAACAAGGTGCGCTCTGCCGAGAAGCAAACCCCGATCACCCCGCTCGCGATCACCCAGTTCCGGGCGCGAGGCCCTAATGGAAGCGGCCGCCTTAGCCTGAGCCAGGACCCCGCGGTGAGCCTGCAATATGCCGGCGAGTTGATTGCCGCGTTCATCGAGCGGGCCGGCGGCAGCGTGAAGGGCAAGATCTCGACCGGAACGGTGCCCGAGGCACTAGAGCCGGTCTACGTTCACCGACAGTCGCGTACCCTTTCGAAGATCCTCGCCGAGATGCTCCGCGCCTCGAACAACTACATCGCCAACCAAGTCTTCCTGGAGATCGGCGGGCACCGCCTGGGCGGGCCAGTCAGCCTCGAGAAGTCGCTCAAGATCGCGAACGAGATGCTCGCCGCGCACGGCCTCGCCGCCGCCATCCATCTCGAGGAGGGCTCGGGCATCAGCCGTAACAACCGCTTCACCGCCCTCGGCCTCGCCAAAGTACTCGAGCTCTTCGCGCCCCACGCCGACCTGCTCCACGGCCACGACGGCGGCACGAACAAGACCGGCAGTATGGAGGGGGTCCGCACGCTCGCGGGCTATGCCGGCACCTCAAGCCACGGGCAGGTCCGCTTCGTGATCTCGCTCACGAGCAATGACGACGAGATGCGCTTCCGACTGCTCCGGGCCATCGAGTCCGGGCTGTAGCTGGAGTTTCGCCCACCGGGTCCATGTTTCCCCACGCGCTCACAAAAGTACGCAATGTCCGCTTTGGTCAACAGCGACACGATCACGGTGTCGTCGGGCCACAAAGGAGAATTCGCGGCTGCTCGGAGTTCTGTCCGGACGGGCCAGGTCCGACTGCGTTTTTGTGGTAGTCTGGCTCGCACCGGAGGGTCGTCTTGGTCGAGACCCGAAAGCTTTCTTCTATTGTACGTGGTGTGCGCTGTGGCACGGCTGGTCGTCGTCTCTAATCGAGTCGCGGTCCCGAACCGCGATGCGCCCGACGGAGCCGGTGGCCTTGCCGTGGCGATCCGCCCCATCTTAAAGCGACATCCCGGCATCTGGTTCGGATGGAGCGGCAAGGTTGCCGCAAAATCGGAGGTCTCGGTCCGCTCGATCGAGCGGCGTCATCAGTTGTATGTTCTGACCGATTTAACCAAGGAGGATTTCCAGGAATATTACAGTGGTTTTGCCAACCGAGTGCTTTGGCCAATTTTCCATTACCGGTTGGATATTGCCGAGTTCTCACGGCGCGATCTCAGCGGCTATATGCGCGTTAATGAGCACTTCGCCGCCGAACTAAACAACGCTTTGTTACCTGACGATCTTATTTGGATCCATGATTATCACCTGCTTCCATTAGCAAAGGCACTTCGAGGCATGGGTCGTCGCAACAAAATCGGGTTCTTTCACCACATTCCCTTTCCGCCCCCTGAGATCCTCACTGCACTTCCAGACCATGAACATCTCATTCCCGCAATGTGTCATTACGACCTCATCGGCTTTCAGACTAACCGCGACGCTATGAATTTCACGCTTTACCTCAAGGAGGAATGCGCAATGCCAAGCCGCGATCCGTATACCTTTCAAGCGGCGGACCGGATTGTGCGCGTCGGGGTCTATCCGGTCGGCGTTGAGGCCGCAGAGCTTAGTAGGCTGGCGCGGCGCTCCGTTAATTCGCCATTCGTTCACGAGGTCGTAGAAAGCTTGGCAGGCCGCGATATGATCATTGGCGTTGATCGTCTTGATTATTCCAAAGGCATCGCCCTGCGGATGGAAGCTTTCGATCGCTTTCTCTCGAGCCATCCAGAGTGGCGAGGAAGAGTGACCTACCTTCAGATTACTCCCAAAAGCCGCTCAGAAATTCGCGAATACGCCGACATGGAGCGCCAGATCGGCGAAGCGGTAGGGCGTGTCAACGGGGCATACGGCGAAGCGTCTTGGACACCGATCCGATATGTGAATCGCAATCACAGCCGGGCGGCGCTCGCCGGTCTCTATCGCTCGGCGCGCGCTGCCTTGGTGACCCCGCTGCGGGATGGTATGAACCTTGTCGCTAAGGAATATGTTGCATGCCAGGATCCAGAAAATCCGGGTGTCCTTATCCTGTCGCGGTTTGCAGGTGCCGCAGTCGAATGCGCTGACGCGCTCCTCGTCAATCCCTACGACCCGGAGGCAGTCGCAGCGGCGATCGAACAAGCGCTGTCCATGCCGCTTGACCAGCGCCGCGCCCGTTACGACGCACTGTTCCAAGTGCTCGCGGCAAACGACGTCAAGAGTTGGGGCGAACGATTTCTCATCGATCTGACTCGGCCGCAGAAACTGAACCGGCTTGGGCGGATTGATTTGTAACAGATCTAGTCGGCAAACTGATCCTCCGAGTTGCATGAAATCCAGCAGGGGATTGGTCAGTAGACCGATGATCTTTAGCTGCTCGATGACGGAGCCGGGCCATCCGTGCGTGACGGGCAGCGCGTGCTCATGAGCGCTGGCTTCGGTCTTGGTCATTCGCAAATCTCCCTGGTTCGTTAGTTTGGCTGAGCCGAAAGTTCAATGAATGGAGATTGTCGCGCCGGCTGATGGTCGTGCTTGTAGCTCGACGCGTTGTCTGGACGTACGACGACATTCGACGTTGATTGACCGCAATTTGACTGCTGCCTCGATGACCGCCTTGGGTCTTGCTCGTGTGGAAACGCCTGGCCGACTGGCATACAAGGTGGGGCGTTGTGAGGTTTTAGCTACGCCCGATCGCGGCCATAAGCGGCCCGATGCCCATCATGTTCATGATGCGGGTGAGATTGTAGACGAGTTCGTGTAGCGCCATCTCCGAGGCAACTCGCGGTAGTGTCTCATCAGAAAGTGCGTGGCACCCATGCGGGCTTTGATTGTGCCGAACGGATGCTCGACCGTCTCGCGCCGCTGGCGCATCTTCTCCGGATGCTCGTCGAGCCGGCGTCGTACGGCTTCAAGTATGTGCTCATGCTGAGTAGGCAAGCCGTTTGCTAGCGGGACCTGTAGTAGCCGCGGTCAGCGACAGCGCATATGAGTGCTAGCCCGCAGCCTCACGACAATTGCGCGGGCGGGCTCGGACGGACCTTGACCTTGCGGCCGTCGGTGAGATCGACCGGAGGATTGAGAATGACCTGATCACCGTCCTTGACGCCGGCGCTCACCTCAACGCTGGTGCCGAAATCGCGCACTACGGTCACCGGGTGAATACGCGCGACACCATTTTCGACCACGGCGACGCTCAGACCGTCGCGGTTGAAGATGATTGCCTCGGACGGAACAATCAGCGAAGGCGTCTTGCGCGGGATCTTCAATTCGACCGTGCAGTAGACTCCCGGCTGTAGCGCGTGGTCCGGATTAGGTACGTCGATCTCGGTCAGCAGCGTTCGGGAGCCCGGCTGAAGCGCGTCGGCGATGCGCGTGACGGTTCCAGGAAAGTCGTGGCCCGGCATTTCGGGCACCCGCACCACCGCCTCGACTCCGGGAGTGATTCCGAAGGCTTCGTCCTGCGGCACGTAGAGTTGGATGCGGATCACGTCGCTGTGCATCAGAGTGAACAGAAAGGTGCCGCTGGTCGCGTCCGCCTGCACCAAACTGCCGATGTCGACATTGCGCTGCGTGATAACGCCGTCGAATGGCGCGACCACGCTCTGGTATATTTTCTGCTGATTCAATACTCGCAGCTGCGCCTCTTGCGCCGTGATATTCGCCTCCGCGACTCCGACCGCGGCATCTCTAGCCTGAAGGCCCAGGCGATCGGTATCGCCTTGTTGCGGGGTAACCCAGCCTTTTTGCACGAGAGGATTGTCGCGATCCCAGGTGACCTTGGCGAGATCGCGATTGGCTTTCGCCTGTTGCAAGGAGGCGCGCATCTGGGCGAGCGTCGCTTCGGCTTGCGCGATCTGATGATCGAGCTCGGGCGCCGTGATTTCCACGAGCAGCTGGCCAGCTTTGACACGGCTGCCGATGTCGACTTCGCGCGTAGAGATATAGCCGCTCGCCCGGGCAAAGATATTGGCCTGCTCAAACGCCTCCGTGGTGCCAGGCCAGCTGACCGACATCGTGCCGGCGCTCGCACGCACCGGCGCCGCCCGCACCGCGGGGACGAAATCGCGGAGCTGCTCCGCAGTCGACATTACTTGCGCGTGCAGCCTGTAATGCTGCCAAAAGCCCACCGCCAAAGCCCCGCATAGCAGCAGTACGACAGCCAGCGCCAAGATCCGGGCTCCTCTTAGCCCCTTTGCCTTGGCCTGGGGAGGGGTGGGCGCGACGGGGGGGTCGTTTGGCAGCCGCTCGCGGGGCTCTTCGCGCGCTTCGGCGCGGGCATCTATTGCCGGAGGCTGCTGGGCGTCGTCATTCATTGCGGGTCCTCCGCAAACACGCCATGCGCGGGTTTGCCATCGTTGCCCTTGCGCAGCAAGGCGAACAGATACGGGACAACGAGCAATGTGGTCGGTGTTGCAAAAAGCAGGCCGCCGATCACGGCACGCGCCAGCGCCGCATTCTGCTCCTCGCCCGCGCCGCCGATCGCCATCGGAATCATGCCAACGATCATGGCGGCGGCGGTCATCAGCACCGGGCGAATGCGGGTGCGGCCGGCCGAAATCGCCGCATCGAACGCACTCATGCCGGTGAGCTGCTGCTCACGCGCAAAAGTGACGAGCAGGATCGAATTCGCTGACGCCACGCCGATCGCCATGATCGCGCCCATCAGCGACGGCACGCTCAACGTGGTGCCGGTAATGTACAGCATGGTGATGATGCCGCAGAACGTTGCCGGTAAGGCGAGAATGACGACGAATGGGTCGCCCCAGGTCTGATAATTCACCACCATCAGCAGATAGACGAACACCGCCGCGAACAGAATGCCGATGGCAAGGTCGCGAAACGCCGCGTTCATGCTGTCGATCTGGCCGATGACCTCGATCCGGTTGCCCGGCGACAATTGCTTCTGATACTCCGCCACTATCTTGCTGATATCGGCGGAGATCGAGCCCAGATCCCGGCCGTCGGCATTGCCGTAGATTTCATAGACCGGCTGGATGTTGGCCTGATTGGTGTTAGTCGCAATCGCATCGCGCTTGAGGGTGGCGACGTTGCTCAGGAGTCCCGGGACAGTATTGCGGCCCGCCACAGTGAATTTGGTCACCGGCGTGTTCTTGAGGTCGTTGATGGAAGACACGCGGTATTCCGGTGTCTGCACCGTCAGATAGTACGGCGTGCCGTTGCTCGGGTCGGTCCAGAAGTTCGGCGATATCTGCTCGGACGAGCTCAGGCTGGTGTTCAGGTTGAGCGCAATGTCGCTCACGGTGAGACCGAATTGGGTGGCGCGGGCGCGGTCGATCTGAGCGAAGAATTCCGGGCCGTTGACCTCTTGCTGCAAATGCACGTCGGCGACCCCGGGAATGGCGGCGATCCGCTGCTGCATCTCCTTGGTGATGCGCAGGTTCTTGTTGCGATCGTAGCCTACAGTGCGCACGTTGACCTGTGCCGGAATGCCGAAGTTGAGGATTTGGGTCACCATATCGGCGGCCTGGAAGTAGAATATATTCTCGGGAAAAGCCGCTGGCAGAACTTCGCGCAGCTTGCGGACGTAATTCGCCGTCGGCGCGTGGTCTTCCTTCAGGGCGACCAGAATGACGCCGTCGTTGACGCCGATCGCCGTCCCGTCGCCGAAGGCGTAATTATAGGAGCGGGCCGGCAAACCGATGTTGTCGACAATGAGGTCGCGCTCGTCTTGCGGGACGACCTCGCGGATTTTGTCCTCGACCGCCTGAAAGATCTGCTCGGTCTTCTCGATGCGGGTGCCGGCAGGCACCCGCACATGGAGCTGGATCTGGCCGCCATCGACGATCGGAAAGAAGTCGCGGCCGACGAACAGGAAAAGCGCGCCACCAAGCGCCAGCACCACGACCGCGGCAGCCGGCACGATCAACTGCCGGGTCAGGAGCGTATGCAGAATTTCAGTATAGCTGCGGCGCATGCCCTCAAACCCGCGCTCGAACTTGGCAAAGAGGCGCGCAAACCAGCCGTCGCCGGCCTCGGCCCCATGGCGCTCGTTCTTGAGCAGCAAGCCGATGGTGATCGGCGTCAGCGTTCGCGAAAAGCCGTAGGACGCCAGCATGGCGAAAACCACCGCGAGGCCGAGCGGAGTGAAGAGATACTTTGCCGGCCCGTGAAGGAACACCACGGAGACGAACACGCAGCTGATGGCAAGCGTCGACACCAATGTCGGCACCGCGATGCCGGCGGCGCCGTGCAGCGTCGCCGACGGCAGTGGCATATGCTCCTCCGTGAGCAGGCGGTGCGTGTTTTCGATGGTGACCGTCGAGTTGTCGACCAGGATGCCGATGGCAAGCGCGAGCCCGCCGAGCGTCATGGTGTTGATGGTGTCGCCGAGAAAGTAGAGGACGACGAGCGATGAAAGAATAGAAAGCGGAATCGATATCATCACCACGAGAGTCGACCGCCAGGATCCGAGGAAAAGCACGATCATCAGCGCAGTCAGGCCGGCGGCGATGGCGCCTTCGCGCAGCAGCCCGTATATGGATTGCTTGACGAATACCGATTGATCGAACAGTTCCTTGATCTGCATGCCCGGAGGAGCGGCCTGCCGCGAAACCACCAGCGCTTGCTTGACGGCGTCGACGACCGCGAGCGTCGAGGCGTTGCCGTTCTTGATGATGCTGAGCAGGACCGAGCGGCGTCCGTCGGTTCGCACGATGTTCTGCTGCACCAGATTGCCATCGTGCACCTGCCCTATGTCTTTCACGAAGACAGTGGCGCCGTTGACGAATTTTACCGGAATGTTGTTGAGATCCGCTATGGTGGTAGGGACCGCGTTGGTGCGCACGGTGAACTGCGTGTCGCCGATCTTTGCCGTGCCGGACGGCAGCGTCAGGTTCTGGGCGTTGACTGCGTTGACGACATCGAGCGGCGTCAGCCCCTTGGCCTGCAGCTTTAGCGAATCGATATCGACCATGATCTGTCGGTATTTGCCGCCGGCCGGGGTAGGAAGCGTGACGCCGTGGATCGGTGCTAGCTGCTGCCGCAAGCGGTAGATGCCGTAGTCATAGAGCTGCTGCTCGTTGAGCGTGTCGGAGGATAACCCGATTTGCAGCACGGGAACGCTCGAGGCGTTGTACTGGACCACGACCGGCGCCTGAATCCCCGGTGGCATCAGGACGCGGATAAAATTAGTCGCGGACACAATCTGCGAGATCGCGAGATCGAGATTCACGTCTGGTTGAAAGAAGATCTTCTGGACCGAAATTCCGTTAAGAGTTTGCGCCTCGATATCCTGGATGCCGTTGACGCTCGAGGACAACGCGTACTGACCGTAGGTCGTCACCCGCTGTTCCATCTCCGGCGTGCTCAGCCCGGTGTATTGCCAGACGATGGTTACGACGGGGATGTTGATCTCTGGAAAGATGTCGGTGGGCATCGACACGATGGCGGTCGTGCCGAGAAACAGCACGAGCACGGCGAGCACGTAGAAGGTGTGCGGCAGTCTGAGAGCAAAGCGGACGATGCCCATGGATTATAGAGACCCGATTTCGATCCGATACGCTTCCTCGGCTCTCCCAGGGACGACCGTCGCTATGCCAAACTGTCCGGCGATCGCCATGCAAAAACGTTTTTAATTTGACTGTCCCTGCCCGATTTTTCGCTCGCCGTCCCTCGCCTTCAATAAAAGACCAAGTTTACCGCGACGCTCGTTAGATATGGGAGTACTCCCCTGCGAGAGCCAGATATGTTTTTCAATAACTCTTATACCCGAGTATGGGTTTCACCTGTTTGTGACCAAACGTTATGAAGGTGGCCGTCGATCGCGGCTTCTCAATCGTGGCCGGAAGCGGTTGTCCACCTCCGAGGGCCGGTAGCCGAGGCCACAAATCTGCCGATCAAATCCTGGCCTCAGTTAAACGCTTCTGCTACAAAGCGCAGCAGACATTATGCAGCGAACTTTAGATTCACGTGATCAGCAGCTAGGGGCGAATCGACGCCAGCAAAAAAGATCCAGGGTTCCCAAGAAGAGCGTACCCCTTTATTTGGGCTTCGTCCATTTCCGTCACAATCTATCACGCCGCGATTGCCAGATCGGATGCGGTCAGCGTCTCGCAAGGCCGGGCAACTAGTGAAAGCGTCAAAGCCTTCACGATGCGAACCAGCCTGGTGTCGCGAGGTACGTCGCCCTGGAGGAAGCCCATCTTGCGAGCCAGTGCCTTCATGCGTGCGTTGGACCGCAACACGTCGCCGACGAGATATCTCGTGCCAAAGCTCCGCGCTCGGCACTCGATGTCGGCCATGAGCAGCGTACCGAGCCCTTTGCCGCGCCAGTCGTCCGCGATAGAGAGCGCGAATTCGCCTTCGAGCCGATTGGGCGTGAGCGCAAAACGCGCCTCGCCAATCACGACCGGTGCGCCACCGATGTGGGTCTCGGCGAGTAGCGCTAGCTGGTATTTTTGATCGAGATGGAGGACGCGGTCGAGCTCCGCTGGGGGCAGTTCATACAGCGCACCAAAGAACCGGTTGTATCGAGAACTCGGGCGAAAGCCCGCGGACATAGGCCTGCAGAACACCCGCGTCGCGCGGGCCGATCGGTCGCGACGTCGCACATTTGCCGGCGGCCAACCCCAGCGTATGAACGAGACTGGGTTGAGCTCGCGTCATCCCACTTACGCAGCGCTCCGGAGGGGATGCCGTTCGCGGACCGTGCCCCGCTGAACAATCACCAGGGCAGGGCCGAGCAAGGCGTTGACGAGCGACAGACCGGGCTGATCGAGCACGAAGGACTCCCCGCTGTCGATAATTCTGTCCTCGGGATCTCCGTCCTGGGTGATCCAGAGAATGCCCCGCAGGCACCTCACCTCGAGGCCGGCGCCGTCGTCGATTGGGAGTATTTCGCGCGCCTTGAGATAGATCGGGGTGTCGACCGGACCAGCCATGGGTACCTCCACTTGCATGATGCCGATGCATGCTTTTTAATGCGCAAGGCAGCTTGCATCACCATTTCTAACCTCAAATATGATGGACTTTGGGTGGGCCTCAAACGATCTTTCTTCAGGCCATGGATGAATTTGAGGAATGCATAGCAAGCGTTACAGATTAGCCCACCTGGCCTTCCTCCAGGGCTTCGAGGCCGCTGCGCGAACGCTGAGCTTCACCAAGGCAGCCGAAGAGCTGTTCATTACCCAGTCCGCCGTGAGCCGGCAGATCAAAGCGCTTGAGGACAGTCTCGGCCTAAAATTGTTCGAGCGGCGTCCGCGGTCGCTGACGCTGACCGAGAGCGGGCAGGCGCTTTACCGGATCGCGACCGACGTGCTCGATCGACTGCAGGGCGCGATCGACCAGCTCCGAGCCGAAACTCATGCGCGCCAGCTCTCCATTACAACAACGACCGGCTTCGCTTCGCTGTGGCTCATTCCGCGACTGCGGCGCTTTACTAAGCTCCATCCGGATATCGACGTGCGGATCTCGGCTACCACCGACGCGCTCAATCTTGAGCGGAGCCTGATCGATCTCGCCATCCGCTACAGCAGGCCCGAGACCGTGCCGGACGGGGCGGTCCGATTATTCGGCGAGGAGATGATCTTGGTGTGCAGCCCCGCGCTCTTGACCGACAAAACGCGGCCGCTGAGACGGCCCCAGGATCTCGCGCATCACGTTCTGCTGCATTTCGACTATGCCGGCGCGGAAACCATGTACATCGATTGGGCCACCTGGCTAACCGCGCTCGGCATCGGCGAGCTCAAATCTGCCGGCTCGCTGCACTTTAGCCAGTATGAGCAGATGATCCAGGCAGCGATCAGCGGGCAGGGTGTGGCACTCGGCCGTCAGCCGTTGGTAAGCGAGCTCATCAAATCAGGCGTGCTCGTCGCGCCGTTCAAACAAACACTGGTCGGATCGCGCGCTTATTTCATTATCGAATCGCGGCTTTCCGCCGGCAAGCCGCAGGTGCGCGAGTTCGCGCAATGGCTTCTTGGTGAGGCCGGCCACAACGTGGGTCGCATCAGTTAAGCAAGGCCCTCGACTCGGCCGTCCACGACGCCCACCTTGGCTATCTTATTGCGCCTTAGGCCAATTGGCAGCACATTAAATTGTAACAAGACGATTGAGAGCAATTGGGTGGTGGCCTCAGAGTGGAGGATCTGTGCCGTCCCTCTTGGAATCGATACTCGCCTCTTCCAGGTCGAGCTCACGTTCAATTCGACGCCTCGCTTCATCGGTGATTTTCCCATCCTGCAAGAGCCGATAGATGTATTCTCGCTCGCCGGCTATCAACTCAGCCCTGAGATCTGCCGCCGCGGCAGCGGCGCCGAGTTTGTCTTCCCCAGTTTTTGGCAAGCGTCCTGCTCGATATTCGTGACGAGCACGCAGGATCGTTAGGGCGTCGGGTGATAGCTGGCCGTCGGCGGCAAGACGTTCTAACCGTTTTTGAGCTACTTTGAGGGCTTCCGAGCGCGCCGCAAGCTCGGCTTCGTGCTCGCGCCGGCGCTCAACCGCGGTGTGACGTGCTAGCCCGAGCCAGCGCACGATACTTGGTAACAGCAGGCCTTGTCCAATCAGCGTGAGGACGATGACGCCAAAGGTGACGAAGAGAATGAGATCGCGCCGAGGAAACGGCGAGCCGGCTGCGGTGCCCAGCGGAATAGCCAACGCAGCTGCGAGTGAGACGACGCCGCGGACGCCGACGAATGCAAGAAGGAAGGTCCACTGCCAGGGTGGAAGTGGGTCCCGGCGACGAAGCGACGGACTCAGCCAGCGCGGCAGGTAGGTCGCCGGATAAACCCAGACAAACCGCGCGACGAGAATCACGACGACGGTCACCAACACGGCAACCGCGAGATCGCCCAGCAAGACCGCATCCATGCGATCAAGCAGCGCCCGGGTCTCCATGCCGGTCACCAGGAAGACGAAACCTTCGAGGAAATAGACGATTAGATCCCAAAAGAAGATACCTTGCAGGCGTGTCGCCGCAGGAATGAGCAGCGGTCCATTCCAACTCACGAACAAGCCAGCTGCCACGGTCGCCAACACGCCTGATCCGCCCAAATGTGCTGGGACCAAGAATGCGGCGTACGGTGTCATCAGTGACAGTGTGATCTCAACGCGAGGATCGCGCGCCCAGCGGCGCAGGCGCAGGCTGAACCAACCAACGCCGATTCCATAGGCGATTTCGCCGACGACAATGAGGGCAAAACTTCCGGCGGCTTCCGGCAACGAGAATAGGCCGGTGCTTACGGCAGCAACGGCAAAGCGGTAAACGACCAAGGCCGTGGCGTCATTGGCCAGCCCCTCTCCCTCGAGCACGACAACGAGGCGACGCGGAATACCTAGACGGCGGACGATAGCGAGAGGGGCGACCACATCGGTCGGCGCTACAATGGCGCCGAGCACGAAGCCGACGGCGAGTTGCATACCGAGCAGGAAATGCGCTACCGCCGATACCGCACAGCTTGTGAATACGACGCAGCCGAATGCCAGCAGCGTGATTGGGCGGAGGTTGAAACGAAATTCACGCCAGCTCATGGCGACGCCGGCCGAATAAATCAGCGGTGGCAGAATGCCAAGCAGCACCAACTCCGGGGCAAACTCAATCCTTGGCAAGCCGGGAACCAGGGCAAGCGCAATGCCCGCGATGACGAGAAGAATGGAAGGAGCAATATTCAAACGCCGGGCGACAACGGCCACGACTACCAGCACGACGAGTAGCATCAATATAGTCTGGATAGTCGTCGCCATGACCCTACATCAGTTAGTCAGAGGCGAACAGGCTGGCACTGGCGGGAATAGAAGCGCCTGCGGATTCGCATTTGTTTAATCTATCGCCAATTTAGCTACCGGCGTGGAACCTTCAACAATTGCCTGGTATCTTCGCCCCCTGTGCCGTCGCGCGTCAGGTCCGCCGGCCCCGTATGCGGATCGGCGACGACTATTTGAAAAGAGCATTCTGAGGCGCGTCTAGAATGTGTCTGCTTCAGGGCCTCGGCTGAGCACGAGGTGACCAAGTACGCAGCCATCGCAGTCTTGTCTGTTAATCGCTTCCCTTAACAAACGCATGCCGGGCTTTGCCGACTTCGTTCGTAGTGACCGCGGGTGCGACATTCCCCCAGGAATTGCGGATGTAGGTCAGGACGGCCGCAACTTCGTTGTCCTTTAATAGCCAACCGAATTCCGGCATGGCCGCGGCGGTAGGCGCCCCGGCGGTGGCAATGCTGCGCGAGCCGCGTAACACAACATGCATGAGCGAGGTGGGATCAACCTGCTGGACCACTGCCGAGCCCTCGAGCGAGGGAAATAGAGCCGGCGTTCCCTTGCCATTCGCGGCATGGCATCCGGAGCACTGGTCGGCATAGATCGCTGAGCCGACTTTCATGACCGACTGGTCCGACCCAATCGGCGGCTGATTTTCGTCCGTATCTCGGCCCTGTCGATCCTTCAGATAAACCGCAATCGCCTTAAGATCGTCGTCGGTCATGTGCGAGGTCGACTGACTGATCGTCTCACCCATCAGGCCGGCCGCGATGCTGGTTGGGCTGTGCCCGGTCTTAAGGTACGTGGCGATGTCGTCGATTGACCAAGAACCAATGCCGCGCCGCGAATCGCTGGTGATGTTTGCTGCGAACCAGCCCTGCAAAGCATAGCCCTGCAGCCCGCGGCTTGTACGGTCGCCGCCGAGAAAATTCTTTGGCGAGTGACAGAGCCCGCAGTGACCGAGGCCTTCGGCCAGATAAGCGCCGCGATTCCACTCGGCGCTCTTGTTGGCGACCGGCTGAAATTCCCCGGGCGTGAAGAACAGCATGTTCCAGACGATCATCGACGCCCGAATGTTAAGCGGAAAGGGCAACTGATCCGCGTTCACGAGGTTCTGCACCGGCGGCACGGTATTGAGATAGGCGCGGATCGCCAACGCGTCGTCGCGCGTGATCTTGGTGTAGTAGGTATAAGGCATTGCCGGAAAAAGATGCGTGCCGTCGCGGCCGGTGCCCTTGGTCAGAGAATTGATGAACTCCTCGTCGGTCCAGGTACCGATGCCGGTCAGCGGATCGGGCGTAATATTGGGCGCGATCAGCGCCCCAAATGGCGTTTCGATCGCACGCCCTCCGGCGAGGTCGTGACCGCTGCCGGGGAGCGTGTGGCAGGCGGCGCAGTCCCCAACGATTGTCAGATAGTGGCCGCGTTCTATCTGCTGGAAATCCTGGACGTCGATGCCTGCCGCGACGGCGTAGCCTGCCGCCAGCGAAAGCGCAACGCCGGATAGCAGTCCGGTCAGTGATAAGACCTTACGCATGGACGAGTGGGCCCGGGCTTTTGAGGTATTGCGACCGTATCGCCTTCGCTGACCAGAATGCCAGCGCCGCCACGGTGCCGGTCGGGTTGTAGCCGGCGTTCTGTGGGAACGCCGAAGCGCCCTGCACGAACAGATTAGGCACATCCCAGCTTTGCAGATATCTGTTAACGGCGCTGTTGTTCGGACTGTCGCCCATGATGGCGCCGCCGCACAGATGCGAGGTTTGATAATCCGTCACATCGTAGGGCCCTTTGCGCGGTTGCTTCACAACCTGCTTGGCGCCCATCTGTTGCAGAATCTCGGCATACTTGTCGGTGAGAAATGCGCTCATCTTGAGTTCGTTGTCGTGCAGATCGATAGTCATGCGCATCAGCGGCCGGCCGAAGCGGTCCCTGTAGGTCGGATCGAGATCGAGATAGATGTCGCGATAACTGCAAAACGACGCGTGGCACGCCCCGCCGCAAATAATGGTGCTGAGATAACTGTCGCGCAGCGCCTGCTTCCATTTGGCGCCCCAGGCCGGCGTGCCGGGCGGCACCGCCATGCTTTCGAGCGGCCGACCGTTGGTGCGAACCTGGCCGATATAGCCGCCGCCGACAAATCCCACCGGGCCGTGATCGAAATTATCGCCATTGAACTCGTCGATACACATGCCGATCGCGCCGGAGGCGATGAAAGGGTTGAAGTTGTATTTGTCCTTGTCGAAGAATCCGACCGCAGTCGACATGGTCTGATGGGTGAAGTTGCGCCCGATTTGGCCCTGGCCGGTTTGCGGGTCATACGGCGTGCCAATACCGGAGAGCAGCAGAAGCTGGACGTTGAAAAGCTGGAACGCGCATAGCAACACGAGATCGGCGGGCTGCTCCCATTCTTCGCCCGATGAGTCCACATAAGTAACGCCGGTCGCCCATTTACCCGAGCGCTCGAGATTGATGCGCGTTACCTCGCACTCGGTGCGCGCTTCGAAGTTCTGCTTGCGCAGCAGCACCGGCAGGATCGTCGTTTGCGGGCTTGCCTTCGAATAATTGGCGCAGCCGAACCATTCGCAAAACCCGCAAAATGTGCATTGCCCGAGCGTGACGCCGAGCGGATTGGTGTAGGACTGCGACAGGTTTCCCGACGGCTGCGGGTACGGCTTGTAACCAAGCTGCTTGGCGGCCTCAGCGAACAGCGCGTGGCCGTAGCCCTGCTTCATCGCTGGCGTGGGATAAGGCCGCGAACGCTGCCCCTCGAACGGATTGCCGCCGTTCTGGATCGCGCCATTGAGATTGCCGGCCGTGCCCGATGTCCCGCAGAGATATTCGAACTGATCGTAGTGAGGCTCGAGATCGTCGTAGGTGACGCCCCAATCCTGGATGGTCATGTCTTCAGGCAGGAACTTTTCGCCGTAGCGCTGCGTCAGATGCGAGCGCGCCACGAAGTCACTGGGCAGAAATCGGAAGGTCTCCGCATTCCAGTGCAGTCCACCGCCGCCGACGCCGTTGCCGAGCATGAAGGCGCCCCAGTTCCGCACGGGCAGCGCCGTTTGGCTGGCGTTATTACGGAACGTCACCGACATCTGCGCCGGCTGCAGGAAAAGCTGGTGCTGCAGCCGGTAGCGAAGTTCGTCCTGGGCGTAAGAAATGGGAAAGTCGGTCGCCGTATCGCGCCACGGGCCGCGTTCGATCGCGACAACATCGAGCCCGGCGTCGGTCAGTTCATGCGCGTGAATGGAGCCGGTCCATCCTAGGCCGATGATGACTGCGTCTTTCCGCGGGAGCCTGCGCGCCATTTTCAGTTCTCACTTCAATCAATGCAAACAACCGTGCGGACCATCGTTGCCTTGGTCATCGCGACCAATTCGGATGATTGTTGATGCCGATAGGCGGCAACGGAAACCGCTCGTTGTGACGGTCGATCCAGTCGCGATAGTCGTAACGGGTGCCCGGGAAGCCGATCATCTTCCACGCGGCCATGTCCTTGTTGCCGCCGTAGATCGGGTCGGCGAGAAAGCCGTACTGGGTGTCTCTAAGGATGAGTTTGAAAAAATCCTGACCGCTTGCGCCGGCAAGCTCGAGCGAGCCGTCCTCGAGGCCCTTGATGACCTCGTCCTTCTGATCATCCGAGAGATCTGCGAAACCCTTGCCGCCGTATTTGCCGCGGGACGAGGCGTCGAGCGCGGCAAGTGCCGTCCGATATTGCTGTGCCGGGGTAATCGGCGACTGTAAGCCCTGTTGCTTCGTGCCCGGTTGAAAGGGTCCCATCATGTAGTAGCCTTCGTAGCGGCCCTGCGGCCCGGCGAGCTGACGGTCGATATACACCGCACAGCCGATGTCTTTGCCGCCGGGCGTTTCCCGATCCGGCGGGATGAGACGATCGACAAACGCCTCTACGGTTTTCGCTTCCTGCGGCGTGAAATAATGCCAACTACCCGGAATGACAGCAATTGGGGGATCGGCGGAGCCGGGCTTCCATGGTAGACCGCCGCGGATGACGGTAGCCCGCGCGGAAAGCGGCACCATGATGAGTGCAATAGCACTCGAGCCAAGAAGCTGGCGCCGATTGATTTGATACATGATCTAACTCCATGCGCCCCTGGCGCGCGACACTTCGGACGCGGACGCACAAAGTTTCACCGCGAGGCCGGTCATTTTGCCAGCCCGCCGAAACATCGGTTGATCACAGTAGCCTTTATCTGCGTTCCGCCGCGACAGCGCAATTATACGATGGTACGACTAGTATCAAACGCGACCGCAAGGAAGTATCCACGGTCGAGCTAAAGGTGGTTTGAGCCAAGCGGCGGTGAAGGTGTCGCGGAGCTCATTGTATGAGCAGAACAACCTTCGCAACCGGCACAAACATAAAACCGGGTGAACACCTCCGAACGACCCGCCCCAAGATGGCTAGGCTCTCCGCGATGCAAATGCAGAAGGCACATGAATTTGAGCGCTTTTCGCACCCCGTACGGAGTGACAGTAAAAGTGTGGAGTAAATTCTGTATTCAACGATCTTCAGTCGATCTGAAATTCAACTCGGACTCTCAGCATGCTGCAATCATGGATCATTAGCGGGGTCGATTACTGCAGCCGCCATTTTCGCGGCGTTATAGGTGCCGCCTTGCTCCTGGCTGTTGTGTCGGCCATCTACACCGCACGTCACTTCGCAATTGATACGGATGTCAACGATCTCCTCTCCGCTAAGTTGCCATGGCGGCAGGAGCAGATCGCGTTTGATGCGGCCTTTCCGCAGACCGTCGAGCTCATTCTCGTCGATGTGGGAGCGCCAACGCCGGAAGCGGCCAAGGCCGCTGCGCGGGAGGTGGAGCAGGGGCTTGCTAATAAGCCAGATCTCTTTCGCTCTGTGAGGGATGAGTTAGACAGTCCGTTCTTCCGTCACAACGGGCTCCTGTTCCTTCCCCCCGACCAGATCGAGCGCTTCACCGGGCAGATGACCAAGGTCAAGCCAGTGATCGCGGGACTGGTAGGCGATCCGACGCTGCGTGGCCTAGTGCAAGTCGTGCAGGATTTTTTGGGCTTTTCGAAACAGGGTTTCCTGTCGCTCGACGATATGGCGCGCCCGCTGAACATGGCGGCAGCGACGCTTGAAGGCATTGCGCAGGGGCACCCGGCGGAGTTCTCTTGGAAGGCTCTGGTGCAAGGCGACGCTCGACCTTCCGAGCTCCACCATTACATCGAGGTCTGGCCGGTGCTTGACCACAATGCCCTTGAACCGGGTGGCAGAGCCACTGCCGCAATTACGGAGATCGTCAATCAACTCGGGCTTCATACTAAGTTCGGCGCTGATACTAGTCTTACGGGCCCGGTCATTATTTCGGACAATGAATTTGCCGGCGTGCAAGAGGGGATTGCGCTCAATAGCGTCGTCACAGGCGTGATCATTCTCGGCATCCTGTGGCTGGCGCTCAAGTCCATTCGCCTCGTTGCCGCGGTTGCGGTCAATATCGCAATAGGCCTGACGATAACGGCCGCCGGCGGGATTTTGATGGTCGGTGCGTTGAACCCGATCTCGCTGGCGTTTGCGGTTCTGTTCGTCGGGCTCGGTGCCGATTTCGCGATTCAGTACACCGTCCGGTATCGGGAGGAGCGCCACGAAACCGAAGACCTGATCCGAGCCTTAATCGCCGCGGCTGAATGGGTCGGTATCCCGCTCACGCTCGCGGCCGGAGCTGCCGCTGCTGGATTTTTGTCTTTCACACCTACGGCGTACAGCGGGCTGGCGCAGCTCGGCATAATTGCCGGGTTCGGCATGGTGGTCGCCTATGTGTCAAGCCTAACACTGCTGCCGGCGCTCCTCCGCGCGGTTAATCCCCCGCCCGAACCGAAGCCGCTGACGTTGCCGGCGCTAGCGCCGGTGGACGCCTTTCTCAAGCGCCACCGCGTTGCAGTTATTGTCGCCACTGTCCTCGTCGTGGCAGCGGGACTTCCGGCGTTGCCGAGGCTGCAATTTAATTTCAACCCGCTCGCTCTGGAGAACCAAGCGTCTCCCGCACTGACATCCCTGTTCAGGTTGGGCAAGGAAGTACCCCTGAACACCGCGAGAGTCCTGGTGCAGCCGGCTGACGTAGGCACGGACGTTGCGAAGCTTGCGGCGTTGCCTGAGGTGGCCACGACCTGGACTGTCGAAAGCTTCGTCCCCGCCAATCAAGAACAGAAGCTTCCCGTCATCAAAGCCGCCGAGAAGGCGCTTGACCCGACCTTGCACGCCTCGCCGCGACCGGCCCCCAGCGATGCTGAGAATGTTGCGGCACTTCAACAAGGCGCCGAAGCATTGCAAAATGCCGCCGACCAGCAAAGCGGTACCGGTTCGGATGCCGTGCGGCGCTTGGCCCATGCGCTCAATACACTAGCACAAGCGGATGCTGGGCAACGCGCCCGAGCAACTGACGCCTTCATTCATCCACTGCGGCTTGATCTCGACGACGTGGGCCAGAGCCTGATGGCGGAGCCCGTGACACGCGCATCGCTGCCGCCCGATGTCGTGCGCGATTGGGTGGCGCCGGACGGCCGAATGAGGATCGAGATCTGGCCCAAGGGCGACGCTAACGACAATACCACCATCAGGCGATTCGCTCGGGCGGTGCAGGCGGTGCAGCCGGGCGCAACTGGCGAGGCCATCGGCAGCACCGAGTGGGGCGGTACGATCGTCGAAGCCTTTGCGGAGGCTGCGGCGCTGGCGTTGTTGTCGATCGCTATACTTTTGTGGATCGTGCTGCGGCGACTGACCGACGTCTTGGTGACGCTAATCCCGCTCCTCGTCGCCGGTCTCGTTACGCTCGAAATCTGTGCGCTCGCGAAATTCCAGCTCAACTATGCGAACATCATTGCGCTGCCGGTGCTGCTCGGTATTGGCGTGGCATTCAAGATTTATTACGTGACAGCATGGCGACGCGGGCAGAGCGACTTCCTGGAATCAGTGCTGACTCGGGCGGTGTTCTACAGCACTCTCCTGACCGCCACCGCCTTCGGCAGTTTGTGGCTGTCCAATCAGCCAGGAATATCGAGCATGGGAAAGCTGTTGGCGCTGTCGCTCGTCTGTACGCTGACCTCGGCGACGTTGTTCCAGCCTGCGCTGATGGGCGAACCGCGCCGGCCGGCTAGTGGCGCACCCGGTCTGATCGGCTAGAACGTACAGATCAGCGCTTGGCCGAAAAATTACGATCATGCCCGATGACGTTGAATCTCTTCTGACGCCGTCAAAGATGTTCGCCGTTCGTCTGACGAACGCACCAGCGGGAACCGGAGTGGTCGCGTTCGGGTGGAATTTGCTACGGCCGTGTGTCGCGTCGGGTCTATCGTAACGAGTGCGCTTCGAAGATGCGGCGAACCGCCAGGCCAGAACCACCCAACGCGGCGTATCCAATGGTATGCGGCACGACGGCAGTACCTCCGCGCCGCAGGACGTCGAAGGTCCGCCGGGCATCGCCGGCGACATTGAATACGGCCATCAGCGTTTTCTCCCAGCTTCGATGCACCGCACTAAGCTAATCTGCGCTGGGAAGGCCATCCTCCTAGGCATCGACGCGTGCCTTGAACCCAATCAATGGCCAACCAGACGCGGCAAAAAAATGCGAATTTCTTTGACCTCTTCGGCTAGTGCGCGGCGCTCATACCGCTCGGTCAGAGGTTGGTGTATGCTGGACGTATTCGCTGTCCACCGGGAAGCACTACCATTCCGACAGTCGAGAATTCTCCAAGCCGGCTCAACGGTAGCGGACATTGAACGGCTACATTATCGACAAATCGGGATGATCTTCGCAACTGAAGGGCGGCTAAACTAGCAGTGACCGGTTTTAATTTGTCTCTGTGATAAGCTCTGTTAGCATGATGGAGTTTCGCGCGCGGCAATTGTCGGTTGCGGGTGTCGGCGTTATCTCGTTGGTCGCAGCGTTGCTGCTATGGGGCAGCGACCTATTTAATATCCGCGAAAATATCCGTGAACTGACGTTTGACCAGGCGCTTGGGCTGCTCGCGGCACGGCCACAAAGTTCCTCGGTTATCGTTGTCGACATCGATAGCGAGAAGTCTCGCACGCCGTGGACCGTGGCCGTGGGGTCGGCTGGTTATTGCCGATCTGTTGAAAAAAATCGCGCAGTCCAAGCCGCAGGTCATCGGCCTCGACATACTGCTTTCGGAACCGGATCGTCTTTCGCCAACCGGACTCATGCGCAGTCTGGGCGACGCTACTGATCGCGAAGAAATCGCCAAACTTGCAAGCAGGTTACCGGACGGTGACGCCGCGGTCGCGGATGCGCTAAAGGGCACACCTTCGGTACTTGGCTTCGTTCTCAATCCTGCCGCTAACACACCGCCGCCACCGGGCGTGCCGGTACTTGTGCGCGGACACATCGAGGTGCCGGAGATTTGGCAGGCGACCGGCGCGATCGGACCGCTGCCGACGATCGCCGCGACCGGGCACGGCTTCGGCGCCATGGTACTTGAAGGCGATGCCAATGGCGAGGTGCGCCGTGTTCCACTGTTGGTCGCCATCGGTGGCCATTTGCGACCCGGTTTTGCGGTCGAAATGCTGCGAGTCAGCTACGACGCGGCATCGTTTATACTTGATGCGGCGCCGCAGCAGTTGCGCATCGGTCCGTTGTTGGTCCCTATCGATACTGAAGCGGCGCTGCGGATTTTGCCGCAGCCAGCCGCTTCGTGGAAAGAGCGCACCGTTCCAGCGTGGAGAATTATCGACGACGAGGCTTCGCGAGCACGACTCACCGGCCGCGTCGTACTCGTCGGCAGCGGCGCGCCCGAAGTCGGCGATCTGCGTAAGACGCCAGTCTCTGCCACAACTCCATCGGTGCAGATCCAAGCCGACGCGCTGGCGACACTCATGGGGAACGCATTGCCCAGTCGTCCGCCTTGGGTCTCAAAAGCCGAGATTCTCGGCGCGGCGGCGATGGGCCTTGTTGCGATTTTGCTCGCCATTTGTCTCCGCCCTGTCGCTGCCACCACCTTCGCGGGCCTATTGTGCCTGATTTGGGTTGCGGGTGCTCTCATTACATTTGCGTGGGAGCGAACGTTGATAGATGTGGCCGGCCCTCCTTTGATTGCAGGCATGGTGTTCGCGGCGACTACACTTGGCACCTATGTTCAGAATGAGCAGCTCGTGCGCGCATTGCGGCGGCGGTTCGAGCAGCGTCTCGCGCCTGATGTAGTCAAAAGGCTCGTTGATGCGCCGAGCACGCTTCGCCTTAATGGCGAGAGTCGCGAAGTCACGGCTCTGTTTACTGATATTGAAGGCTTTACCTCGCTGACCGATCGGTCCGACGCCACTGAAGTGCTGAAGCTGCTCGACGAGTACTTAGCCATCGTCACCGATATCGTGGTCGCGCACGGCGGAATGGTGGATAAGCTGATTGGCGATGGCGTGTTCGCGCTGTTCAACGTGCCGCTAGATCTCGCCGATCACGCACGCCATGCTGTGGCCGCAGCCAATGCCATCGTTGCGGCGACAGAAAACTATCGCAAGAGCCCGCTCGCTGTAAAACTCGCGCTTGGCCGCACCCGCGTCGGCATTGAAGCGGGCGCGGCAATTGTCGGCGACGTCGGCGGTGGCAGCAAGCTCGACTATACTGCGCTCGGCAGTGTTGTGAATACGGCTTCGCGACTTGAAGGCATCAACAAGGAATTTAAGACCTCAATCTGCATCGGTCCAAATGCCGCATCCCGGCTTCGCCCTCACGAAATCAAACGGCTCGGGGTCATAGAGGTCCGCGGCCGCGCTGCAACGATGGAGGTGTTCACGGTGCCGGGGCTGGGGCTGGAAAAAGAGTCGCCAGCAGGATTGTTACCAAACGACCGTCTAACTGCAAAATAGGACGAAGCCGTGATTGAGGCGGATCACCCCGCTGACGCGAGCGCGGCCGCGACACGCTCCGGCCCCCACATTTTCGGCTGACTCGGCGTGGCCCCTGGCTTGGCAATGTCAGTACCCTCGCCGCGTCGAAGCGTGACGGTCCGCCCGCCGCCGGTAACCATTACGACGCCACGCCCAACGAACACGCCGAACACATCTTTGCTCGGACCAGCAAAAAGCATGGTGCCCCGCACCGCGATTAGGCAGAACGGCGAGCGTACACGCAGGCGCTCACTCTTGGCACTATCGTCGTGGTCGATCACCAAGGGGCCCTGGTCCAGGTCGAGCAACCCACCGGCGTCCACCACGTATTTATCAATACGGAATTTAGCGAGCGCGCCAAGCTTCACTACGGTGGCTTTGCCGAGGTGCATGGTGAGACCGGAATTGGCCTCGGTTTCGATCAGATCGCCGACGAAGACGTCGGCTGAGACTTGCAAAGCGCGCTGCGAACTTGCTCTTTCAACGAAAACATCACCGTGTAGAGAATTGACCTTCCCTGCTGCAGATCCCTGCGCCGTGAGCGGCGAGGCACCAACAACCGCTGCTGCAGCTCCGGCGAGGATCGCGCGGCGACTAACGAAGGGGTGTTGGTCCATTAATATCCTCCCTACCGCTACGGAATCACCGCAAAATTTGCGAAGCTAAAACTAAATGTGTGCGCCCTCTGTGGCCTTGAAATGGCAGTGCCACTGTGCATCGTACTATCTACCAGGTGAACCCGCTGCGCGGTCGGCCAAAATTCTGACCTTCATGACCAGATTGTAATCCAAATCAAGGCAGCGATGCGGTACGGGAATGTCCGGTACTGGCTGCCGGCTCAACCGGTCAAGGTCCCGAGCAAGGACACGGCGACCGTGGTAGGCGCGCTCGGTAAACACGTGCGCAAACTGCCTCAGCAGCTGCGCCGCTCCTTGACCTGGGAAGGCAAGGAGATGGCTGACCACAAGAGCTTCACCATCGCTACCAACGCTACGCCAGTCAAGACCGTCGTGAACAGAAACAGCGCGGTCATACCCGGCAGCCAGTGTGAGGCGAACATTCCGCCGACGACAATCAGTCCACTCCCGATGGCGATCAAGCAAATAATGACATGCAGAAGAGTGAAAGCTGCAATCGACATCCCCGGGGTCATGACACGTGCTCCCCCATTCCCGTGACGATGCAGCGGTTACGTTATGTTGTACTACAAGATCATATGGAATTAAGGTCCGAACTTATATAGTGTTATGCTTTATGGTGCGCGCAGCGACGACAATCAAGGATGTCGCTATCGACCGATTGGTCGACATTGCGCCGTGCTTATCGGGCTTAGGCGGAAGGCGGTACTCGACCTCGCCGACGCTGACCGAGCCCATCTCGAGGGGGTTCGTGATCGGCCATGCCGCTTGCTGCTCCAGCGTGTCGACCGGGCCGTCCCAGAACGCCGGACCGTCGGCTCAGCCACGCTCACCGGATCAGGTCAGCTTCTCCGCGGCGCTCACAAAATCCGCCACTCCCCTGGACGTTTTAACGATAGGTCCGGTCAATTGACCACATCCGATGCAAAAAATGGACCGCCTCCCGTCCCACAAGCGGTGGTTCAACCCCTGACACGCGCTGCGATCTTTCTGATCGTGACGGTGCATCCTGGCGTCGAAAATCGCGCGTCCGTCAGATCATTCTGCGGAGACCTGTCGGCGCTCCTGCGCGCGGTGGGTTTCCGTGACATTGAAGGAAACTTGTCCTGCGTCCTGGGATTTGGATCGGATGCTTGGGACAAGCTGTTTGGCATGCCACGGCCGGCCGAGCTGCATCCCTTCCGCGAAATCCGGGCCGGTCCTCGCCACGCGGTCGCCACGCCCGGCGACTTGCTGTTTCACATTCGCGCCAAGCGCATGGATCTCTGCTTCGAGCTGGCGACCCAGATCATGGCGCGGCTCCGGGATACGGTTTCGCCCGTCGACGAAGTGCATGGCTTTCGATATTTCGATGACCGTGATCTTATCGGTTTTGTCGACGGAACGGAGAATCCGACGGATCAAGCCGCGATCGACGCCACGCTCGTGAGTTTGGAGGATGCCGCGTTCGCGGGCGGCAGCTATGTGATCGTGCAAAAGTACCTGCACGATCTGGCCGGCTGGAACGCACTATCCACCGAGGCTCAGGAACGCATCATCGGTCGCACTAAGCTTTCTGACATCGAGCTTGATGACGCCGTCAAACCGACATCCGCTCACAACGCGCTCACCACGATCGTAGAGGACGGTAAGGAAGTAAAGATCCTTCGCGACAACATGCCCTTCGGCTCGGCGGCGCAAGCAGAGTTTGGCACCTATTTCATCGGTTACGCGCGTTCGCCACGGCCGATCGAGCAGATGCTAGTGAACATGTTCGTCGGCCGGCCTGCCGGCAATTATGACCGGTTGCTGGATTTCAGCCGCGCTGTAAGCGGCAGTCTTTTCTTCGCGCCCTCCGCGACGTTCCTGGAGAGTATTGGGGACGACGAACCCGCGGTAACTATGCCGCCGGCAGCCGTTGCCGCGCCAACGCGGCCGACGGCATCCGTGCACGACGGATCGCTTGGTATCGGTTCCCTTAAAGGAGACCCATCGCATGAATAATCTTTACCGCGAGCTTGCCCCGATTTCCGACGCGGCGTGGTCTCAAATAGAGGAGGAGACCTCACGCACCTTTAAGCGCTACCTCGCGGGGCGGCGCGTCATTGACGTACAGGGACCGGGCGGTGTCGCGCTTCCGGCCATCGGTACCGGCCACCTGCGCGATATCAAAGCGCCTGGCGACGGCATCGTTGCGCGCCAGCGTGAGGTGAATGCGCTCGTTGAATTGCGCGTACCTTTCGATCTTAGTCGCCAACAGATCGACGACGTGGAGCGCGGCGCCAACGACTCGGACTGGCAGCCCGCAAAGGACGCCGCGCGGCGGCTGGCGTTCGCGGAAGACCGCGCCATCTTCGAGGGTTACGCGGCCGGGGGCATCAGCGGCATCCGCGAAGGGACCAGCAATCCAGTGATGGCGCTTCCGGCCGACGTCCGGGCCTACCCCGACGCGATCGCCCAAGCGGTGAGCCAGTTGCGTCTTGTTGGCGTCAACGGTCCGTATTCCGTGCTGCTCAGCGCCGCTGCCTACACCGGGCTCAGCGAGACCAGCGATCACGGCTATCCGGTCCTCGACCACATCAAGCGCCTAGTGGACAGCGAGATTATATGGGCGCCGGCAATCGCGGGCGCATTCCTACTCACGACCCGCGGCGGTGACTTTGGCTTATACGTCGGCCAGGACGTATCCATCGGCTATTTGAGCCACACCGAAGCGATCGTGCGCCTGTACCTTCAGGAGACATTCACTTTCCTCTTACTCACGACAGAGGCTGCCGTTGCATTAGCCCCCTCTAGGAACGCGGGGTCGAATCCCCCTCAGCGAAAGCGGCGCTGACCAATCAAAACAAATACCTAATGTCTGCTGTTCATGTTGTGCACGGCTCCCCCACCGACACGTGAGTGCCGTAGATGTGGGCACTGCTGAAGCTCCCACGATTTCGGAGGAGCCAGGCATGCAAGCGATCACAACAATCGGTTTCGACGTCGCCAAGTCAGATTTTCAGGTTCTTGGCATTGACGTGGAAGACATTGTAATCGTCAGGCGGCAATTGTGAGCTTGAAATACCGAAAGTCGTTAGTGGCTGCACTACGTATGCGTGCCTGAGGTTCGGTGCATGTCGTCGACCATGGCAACATGATTTCTGATATAATTGCCGCCCTAGGGAGCCTCGATTACCAATCATCGGTGACACGGTTTACGATCATTTGTTCGTGCTCGTTCCGAGTGCCGCGAAAGTCCAACTTGTGGATTCGTGTTACGGAGCACCCAGCCCACAGTCAGAGCCAGACTGCGTGTGATGGAAGGACTAGAATTCATCGACGAAGATGAGACGGCGCGCCCCGGGTGTCTGGGCGCATTAGGGAGGAACCTATGAAGAGGTTGCTGCTGGCGTGCCTCGCGGCCGCCGCGATCATGACATCTGTCCCCGCGGCGGCGGAGGACGGCGTCAAGATCGGCTTCGTCGGCACTTTCACCGGCCCGGCGGCTGCCATCGGCAACGACATGCGGGACGGCTTCAATCTCGGCATCGAGCGGCTCGGCCGCCAAATGGCGGGCCGCCCGGTTGAGGTTATCTACGAGGACGACGCTCAGAAGCCGGAAGTCGGCAAGCAGAAGACCGACAAGCTCATCGAGTCCGATCATGTCAACTTTCTTACTGGTTACGGCTTTTCGAATGTGGTGCTTGCGTCGCTGCTTTCGGCGGTAAACGCGAAGACGTTCATCATCAGCGCCAATGCCGGACCGTCGCAGATCGCCGGCGAGCAATGTTCTCCATATTTCTTCTCGGTGTCATGGCAAGGCGATCAAGCAGCGCAGGCGACCGGCGAATATTTGAACCAGAAGGGCGTCAAGACGCTGTTCCTGATCGATCCCAACTATGCCGCGGGCAGGGACGTCGCGGCCGGCGTCAAGGCCAATTTCAAGGGCGAGGTGGTCGGAGAGGAATATACGCCGTGGCCGGGCCAGCTCGATTTCTCGGCGGAGCTGACGAAAGCGCGTGCGGCAAAGCCCGATGCGGTCTTCGCATTCTATCCGGGATCAGCTGGTGCGCAGTTTCTAACCCAGTATGCGCAGGCGGGACTTAAAGGCCAACTTCCGCTTTACACGGCGTTCATGCTTGACGCACTGTCGTTGCCGAAGATCGGCGCTTTGGCGCTCGGTATCGCGACCGCCGGGCACTGGGCGATCGATCTGCCGAACGCCGCCAACCAAAAATTCGTCGCCGACTTCCGCGCGGCGTACAAGCGCGATCCGTCGTTCTATGCCGCGCAGGCCTATGATGCGGCCAACTTCATCAACAGCGCGGTCGCTGCGGTGAAGGGCGATCTGACCAACAAGGACGGAATGCGCGCGGCGATGGAAAAAGCCGGCTATGCGTCCGTCCGGGGACCTTACCGTTACGGCAACAATCACTTTCCCATTCAGAATTTCTATCTGCAGGAAGTCGTCGAAAGATCCGACGGCACGTTCGAGATCAAAACCGTGGCCACGATCCTCAAAGACCATCAGGACCGCTACCACGATAAATGCCCGATGAAGTGATGGTGACCTTGCCGCCGTGCCAAGCGGATAGCGCAAAGCTGGGCTTTGCGGTGGCATCGCCCCAAGTCCTGTCACATTGCGAGCCTTTCTTTCGCGTTAGATAAACTTTATCCGAACCGCTGCGGCAAGGGAGCGACAAACGCCATGAAACTTCAATCCACCGTTGCCATGGCCGGTGTTGTTCTGGCTTTTTCTTTGGCCATGGCGGGCGTCGGTCGCGCCCAGGAGGTTCTTCCGCAGCCGGCCGCTCCATTCAAAGGCCACATCGGTCCGACCGTTGCTGATTCGACGCTGGACTTTCCCGCGGCGGTTAAGGCGCCGAAAGGCGCGCCGAATATCCTGCTCGTCCTCACGGATGACGTCGGATTCGCCGCCAGCAGCACTTTCGGCGGACCGATTGCGACGCCCACCATGGACCGGTTGGCCGCAGACGGTCTGCGCTACACGCAATTCCACACGACCGCGCTTTGCTCGCCGACGCGCGCTGCCTTGCTCACCGGGCGCAATCACCATTCCAACGCCACCGGCGTGATCATGGAATTGGCCACGGGTCTCCCCGGCTACAACTCGCTGATGCCGAAGAGCAACGGAGCGTTCGCCGAGATACTGCGGCAGAACGGCTACAACACTGCCTGGTACGGCAAGAACCACAACGTTCCCGACTGGCAATCGAGCCAGGCCGGTCCGTTCGATCTGTGGCCGACCGGCCTTGGTTTTGAATATTTCTACGGCTTCCTCGGCGGCGATACCAGCCAATGGGCTCCGGCGCTGTTCGAGAACAACCAGCCGGTCGAACCGCCGCACGACGATCCCAACTACTTCTTTGAGAAGGACATGGCGGACCACGCCATCGCGCGCATCCGCATGCTGCATGCCGTTGCGCCGGACAAGCCGTGGGTAAGCTACTATGCGCCCGGCACCGCGCACGCTCCGCATCACGCGCCCAAGGACTGGATCGCCAAGTTCAAGGGCCAGTTCGACATGGGTTGGGACAAGATGCGTGAGGCGACGCTCGCTCGGCAAAAGGCGCTGGGGATCGTTCCGCCCGATACGCAATTGACGCCGCGACCCAAAGCCATTCCGGCGTGGGACTCGCTCGATGCCGACCACAAGAATGCCTATGTGCACATGATGGAAGTGTACGCGGCGGCGCTGTCCTACTGCGACACGCAAATGGGCCGAATTGTCAACGCCATCGCGGACATGGGAGAACTCGACAATACCCTGATCATTTACATCCAGGGCGACAACGGCGCGAGCGCCGAGGGCACGCTGCAGGGCCTGCTCAACGAGATGTCGATCTTCAACGGCATTCCCGAAGACTTCAAGCAAGTGATGGCGCATATGGACGACCTAGGCGGGCCAGCGACGTTCAACCACTATCCCGTGGGCTGGGCGCACGCCATGGACACGCCGTTTCAGTGGACCAAACAGGTCGCGTCGCATTTCGGCGGGACTCGCAACGGTCTCGTGATTTCCTGGCCCGCGCGCATCAAGGATAAAGGCGGCATCCGCACGCAATTCTCCAGTGTGATCGACATTTATCCGACCATCCTCGAGGCGGTCGGCGTACAGTCGCCATCGATGCTCAACGGCGTTCCGCAAAAGCCGGTGGAGGGCGTGAGCATGGTCTACACGTTCGATGACGCAAAGGCGGCTTCGAGGCACCGCACGCAATATTTCGAAATGTTTGGCAACCGCGCCATCTACAACGACGGTTGGGTCGCCGCGACCACACCGCCGGTGCTGCCGTGGGAATTCGGCCAGGAGCCGGACGTGAACGACTACAAATGGGAGCTTTACAACGTCGCCAACGACTTCAGTGAGGCCAACGATCTGGCGGCCAAGGAACCGAAAAAGCTCCGCGAGCTTCAGGATCTGTTTTGGGCCGAGGCCGCCAAGTACGGCGTGCTGCCGCTGGACAACAGCAAGATCAACCGCTTCGACGTCAATCTTCGTCCGAGCCTAACGCGCGGGCGCACCGAGTTCACCTACTATCCGGGGATGGCGCGCATCCCCGAAGGCACGGCGCCCGATTTCAAGAACAAGTCCTACCGCATCGTCGCCGATGTTCAGATTCCGGAGGGCGGAGCGCAGGGCGTCCTCATCACGCAGGGCGGGCGCTTCAACGGTTTTGGCTTGTACGTGCTGCAAGGCAAGCCGATCTTTCACTACAATCTCGTGGGCGTGGATCGGACGACGATTGCCAGCAAAGATCCGCTGACTCCCGGCAAGCACATGGTCATGCTCGATTTCAAATATGACGGCGGCGGCATCGGAAAGGGCGGTCTGGCGACAGTCTCGGTGGACGGAAAAGAAGTCGCCAGTGGCAAAGTGCCGAGAACCATCCCGTTTCGCGTTTCGGCGGACGAGACACTCGACATCGGGATAGATACCGGAACGCCGGTGAGCGAGGATTATCACGTGCCGTTCAAGTTCACCGGCACGATCGAGAAGGTCGTCGTCGATCTCAGGCAAGCCGGGCTGAGCTCGCAAGACCAGAAGGAACTGGACGACAAAGAGGGGACCAACGAAATCGTCGACTGATCCGGCGCCGCCAACATCTGACGGCCGCATGCCGACGACGTCGTGGAGGGGCGCGAACTCGAGCGGGCCCCGCTTATTGCCTCGGCGGTAGCCCAGCCTTGAGCAGAGCTGCGCGGCAATGCTCGAGATCGCTCGGTTGCTTGTAGTGCTGGGTCGCGAGATAGTCGTCCACGCGGAAGTCGGGCACGCGCTTGAGTACCTCCCGGGTGAGGTCCTTCGCGGCGGCCTCGTTGCCCAGCGCGGCGTGACAGGCGGCGAGCGCAGCGAATTTCGCGTGATCCGCGTCATTGAGGCGTTGCAAGGCCTTGATCGCCTCTTCGTAGCGCCGCGCCACGAAATAGGCCCGCGCCAGATGGCTCCAGAAACGCTCGGGATGGTAGGGGTTGAGGCGCATTGCCTTCTGGATCCACTCGATTCCTTCTTCCGCTCGCCCCAGCCAAGTCAAGATTTCACCCTGCTGCACGACGACCAGGTCATCGTTGGGGTTAAGGGCCAGAGCGCGCTCCTGATGGAAGAATGCCTTTTCGTGATCGCGATGCGCCGCGAGATTAATGGCGGCAAGGATACGGTGGACGTCGCTATCAGTATCATCGAGCGCCAGCGCCAGCTGTACTTCTTCCATTATTTGCCGTGCCGTCGAATCGCGATCCTCGCACCAGCCATAGACATAGCGTTGCCCCAAGGTGCACGCCTTCCAAGCATGCGCATGCGCATAGTCGGGCTCAAGCGTGATTGCACGCTCAAGCAGCCGTAGCGCTTCGGCATTTTCCGATTTGGAAGAGCGGTGGTGGAGCAGCTTGCCCGCCAGCACGCACTCATAGGCTGCCAAATTCTCCGGCGCCTTTCGCTTCACCTGATCGCGGGTCGCGGCCTCGAGGCGACCGGGCAGCGTCGCGACGATCGAGGACGTGAGCTCGTCCTGGATCTCGAATATATCCTCGAGCTTGCGATCATAACGCTCCGCCCACACGTGGCGGTCGGTGGTAGCGTCGATCAATTGCGCGGTGACCCGGATTCTGTCGCCCGCCCGGCGTACGCTGCCCTCCAGCACGAAGTGGACGCCGAGCTCGCGTGCGACTGTCGGCACATCGACGGACTTGCCCTTGTAACGGAAGGTCGAGTTGCGCGAGATGACGAACAACTCGCGAAAACGCGAGAGTCCGGTCAGGATATCCTCCGCCAGACCGTCGGCGAAGAACTCCTGGCCCGGATCGGCGCTCAGATTGGCAAACGGCAGCACAGCAATCGAGCGTTGCGAGGGCAAAGTCGCGTGCTGCGTCGCCGCCGGTGGCGAGCTTTCGCCGCCGGATGCGGAATCAAGTCCGTCGGTGCTTGCGGCAGTGCCCGGGGAATTGCCGGCCGACTGCGGCAGCGCCTCTTCGGGCAGCGCCGCGATGTCCTTCGCCGCGAGCCCAAACACCCCGACGGCGCGGGTGATGTTTTTCATAGCCTGCTCGCCGAGATCGGCGAAGGCGAGCGAAAGCCTATCCCGGATCTGATCGTTGGCAGTGCGTGAAATACACAAGCCGCCCGGCTCGCAAAGCGTCTCGAGCCGGGCCGCGACGTTGACGCCATCGCCGAAGATGTCTTCCCCATCGATAATGATGTCGCCGACATTGATCCCGATGCGGAAAACGATCCGATTGTCTTCGGGCACGCCGGCGTTGCGGCTCACCATAGCGCGCTGGACCGCGACCGCGCAGCCGACGGCGTCGATGACGCTCGCGAACTCGACCAGCATGCCATCGCCAGTCGTCTTGACGATGCGACCGCGGTGAGCGGCTATAACCGGGTCGATGAGCTCCTTGCGGTGCGCTTTCAGCGCCCTTAGCGTACCAACCTCATCGGCGCCCATCAGGCGGCTGTAGCCGACCACATCGGCCGCCAGAATCGCGGCAAGTCGTCTGTCCACGCGGTTGTGCTCGTTTAGAGCGGCCATAATCATTTCATCCCGATGCAACGAGAAATGATAACCGGAGTCTGGCCGATATCCTAGCTGTGATCCAGGGCCTTACTCCGGCACCGTTTCGCCTGAGCTACCCGACCAGGACTGGCACGATGGGCAATGGCAATATCCCGTTGCTTCCTGCTCGAGGATTTTCCTCAAAATAGCCAAGCGTCGGCGAGCAAAGAGGCGAGCGAAGAATAGGGAGCACTCCAATGAATCCAAACAAGGCACTTTGAGAAAAAGGCGATTTTACCCGCATTGCGGAGAGTATGAGAGAGAGCGGAGAGGCTCTCGTCAGGGGACTTGAAATCCCCAGAGGACTCAAGGTGCTGGATCTCGGATGCGGCGATGGGACGACGGCATTGCCGGAGGCGCGGCTCGGAGCGGAGGTGTTGGGCGTCGATATAGCAAGGAACCTCGTGAAGGCCGGCAACAGGCGCGCGAAAGAGCAGGGCCTCACGAACTGCAAGTTTCAGGAAGGCGATGCGTCCAATTTGCTTGAGCTGAAAGACAATACTTTCGACCTCGTCGTGAGCATTTTCACTGGTCGCTAAATCTTGAAAATCAGCTCCGCATATTATTCGCCGCCGCCGCCCGAAGAGGGATCGAGAACAACGTGATAGAGAGATAGATTTGGGGGCGCGGGGATTCCCAAAGAAAACATATCATTCGCCAGGAACACATACACCTTTAAGTTTCCGAGTGCCCCCGACCGTACTCTTTGACGCATTCAGAAAATACCGTGGGCCGACAATGAATGCGTTCGAAGCGGCGGGAAAGAATGGCCGCGCCGACGATTTGCAGAAGCAGCTGGAAGTCCTGTTTAACAGTCAAAACAAAAGCCTAAGCAAGGATGCCACGACCATTCCCGCGACCTTCCTAAGCGTTGCGGTCGCGCGCGGAGCTGACCACTCAATCCCTCGCGACGGCCACGCCCTAGGCAAAGCGCAAGCCCAAAGCGGGATTTATTATGCCGCCGATTCGGCCGCAGCGCCGGTCGTCAGCGTCTTGATCTTGCGCGCATGATCCACCGCGTCGCGCGCCGAACGGTTGTGCGTGAACAATTCCAGCGTCTGTGTCTCTTCGTCGCTCACCGGCGTCATCGCCCGGTCGGTATAGGGGAGATGGGCATTGGCGGCCACGCGGCGATAGATGCGGAGAATCGTCCACGCCGATCGCGCGATCCGTGCATGCTTGACCAAAAAGTCGGCGGCGAGCCACGGATAGAACTGCCACACCGGCTCGATCGGCAGTTCGGGGCGGCGCTCATGCCGGTTCTTGAGCCGGAGGATGCCGCCTTGCAGCGGATGCACTTTCTCGACCGCGAGCGAACTTGCAAACCAAAGAATAATCTGCGCCAGGCGGAGAATGTTGATGCCGTAGGCTTGGGCTCGGCGCAAAATCGTCTCGATGTGCTCCGGCGTGTAATAGATCGCCCAGGCGTTGCGGTAGAGGTTTTCCCATTCCGCCTTGTTCATGTTGGGATGCGGTGTCAGCGCGTGTTCGAGGTCGTATTTGTTGAGGTCGGGGTCGAGCGGCGCGCCCTTGGCGGTCAGCACCTTGTGATCCTCCGATCCCGGCAAGGGGGTGAGGAAAAAGAACTCTAGCACGTCGAGCGGCATCTCGTTCTTGATGATCTCGATGTCGCGGCGCGCCGATTCCGGCGTATCGTTTGGAAATCCGAGGATGTAGCCGGCATAGGTCCAGATACCGACCGCCTTCCAGGCGAGCAGCATGTTGCGGTATTCGGTGATCTTGTTCTGCCGCTTCTTGGCGGCGAGCAAGTTGTCGGGGTTGATATTCTCCAGGCCGATGAAGATGCGGGTGACGCCGGCGCGCTTCGCCTTGGCGACGAAATTCGGGATTTTGTGGCACAGCGTATCGACCTGGATGAGGAAGCGCACGTCCATGCCGTCTTGCTCGCGCAGCTTGATGATGCGGTCGAAGATCGGCTCCCAATCCTTGTTGCGGGCGAAGTTGTCGTCGGTGATGAAGAAGCGGTCGATGCCTTGCGCGAAATTCTTGCGCAAAATGCGCTCGACGTCGTCCGGGCCGCGCCGGCGCGATTTGCGTCCCTGCACGTTGATGATGGTGCAGAACGAACATTGAAACGGACAGCCGCGTCCGGCGTCGAAGGTGGTCACGTTGCCGATGGTCTTGCGCACCGAGTTGCCGGGCAGGAACGGGATCACCGCATCTTCTAGCGCCGGCAGATCGCTGATGTAGTTGTAGACCGGCTTGAGCGAGCCGGCGGCGGCGTCGCGCACGACGTCGTCCATGCGGCCTTCCGCTTCGCCGGCAAACAGCGTGACGCCCATATCGAGCGCCTCCTGCAAGTCGGGGCCGATACCATCGAACATCGCCAGCATGCCGGAGACGTGGAAGCCGCCGATCACGACCGCAATGCCGGCTGCCCGTAGCGGTTTGGCGATGTGAAGCGAGCGGGGATATTGGTTGGACTGCACGCCAACGAGGCCGACGAAACCGAAATTGCCGTTCGCCTGCATCTCAGCGACGATGCGGTCGATCCGCACGCGCGTGTTGGTCTCGTCGATGGCGACGATGTCGATATCGACATCGGGTCCGAGAATCCTGCGCAGCGCGCAGTCGTCGATGAGGCCATAGACGCTCGCCAGCGAGTTCGCTGGCATCGGCGAACGCAACCAGCGGATGACGTAGCCGTCGTCATCGTAGTGCGACGGCTTCACTAGCACGACGCGGAAACGCCGGCGTCCGCAATTTTGTCCAGTCACACGCTCGCGCGAAAGCATAATTTTTGCCCCCCGTCGGACCGTATCCCATAGGGGGCCGCAAAGCCAGCGGCGCACGTGGCGCGGAAATTGCGTTGGATCGCGAGGTCAGCCCGCTTTTATCGCCGCGTAAACGCCGTGCTCGAACTGACGGTACACCCGCAACACGCGCTCGTCGGCGAAGGGCAGCACTTGGGTCATGAATACGGCGGCGACGCGCTTCTTCGGGTCGATCCAGTAATAAGTGTTGTAAAGGCCGGCCCAGGTCAGGCTGCTGGCGCTGCGTCTATCGGGAACATCCTGCAGGTTGATCATGTGGCCAAATCCCCATCGCAGACGGATCCCTGGAAAGAAATCGACGTCGTTGGAGAGCGCCGGCGCCATCGTTTTGAGCGTGCCAGCTTCAATATCACCGATCTGATTCTGGCCCATCAGTGCGACCGTGTTGGAACGAAGGATACGAACGCCCTCGAGCGTGCCGTCATGCATCAACGCACGGATGAGAGTGAGATAGTCCGGCGCCGTCGAATAAATCCCGCCGCCGCCGGAAAAGGTCTCCCGCACCTTCGGTTGTTGCGCCGGCGGGTGCTCCCTCGGTTGCGCCGTCAGCGATCCATCGGCTTGGCGCCGATGGCCGCTGGCCTCGCGCGCGTATTGCTCCGCCGATATCACAAACCCGGTATCCTTCATTCCGAGCGGATCGAGAATGTGCTGGCGAAAATAGCCGTCGAGCGGCTCGCCGCTGATCGATTCCACGATGCGGCCGACCCAGTTGATGCTGGTGCCGTATTGCCAGCGCTCGCCGGGGTCGAACATAAGCGGCGTGCGCGGCGCTCGCCGCCGTTGTGCGGCCGGCAGCCGCGCAACTGCCAAGGCATAGCGAAAGGCTTTGGCATCCCAGATCGGGTAGGCGAAGCCGGACGTGTGGGTGAGCAGATGACGCAGCAGGATCGGCCGTTTTGCCGGGCGCAAAAGCGGCTTTCCCGCCGCGTCGAAGCCGTCGAGCACTTGCGGCGATGCGAGCGCGGGATCGATGTCGGGCGCCGGAGCATCGAGCGAAAGCTTGCCTTGCTCGACAAGTTGCATCGCGGCGACCGTCGTGATCAGCTTCACCATGGAGGCGATGCGAAATACGGTATCGCGCGTCATCGCCGGGCCGTCGTGAAGCCGGCGTTCGCCGAAAACGCCTTCATAGACGATGCCGTTGTCGGACGCGCACAAGGCGACGACCCCCGGCACGTCCCCCGAGCCCGCTGCCAGACGAAGCGCGGCGTCGATTGGCGCGAACGTCTTGGCGGCGTGCCCTGTCCCCTGTTCGGCGCGGGCGATCGCCATATAATCCGCGCCCAGCGAACCGGCCGCGGCGAGCTTTGCCGTCGCTTTCAGGATAGAGCGGCGACTGACATAACCGACCATTCCCAATCTCTCCGCGTTCGAGGAAACTACCACAAGCCCGGCCGGCGCGGCTCGGCCGGGTGGGCAGTCGCAAACGCGCCGCTCGGCAGGATGACCGAAGTCCACTATGGGTTCTCGTTCTACGATTGGTTCGTGTTCTTTCGCACCTGCGCCGGGCCGCGTGTCCATTTTTGGGGGGCAGGGATGACGCGGTGCCTTCACGCTTTACCGGCTGTCGTTCTCGTGTCCGGCTTGTTCGTCGCGCCGCCGCCGGCGCAGGCGCAGCTCAATGAAAGCCCGATCACGCCGGGCTTTTGGTCGTTCCCCGATCACAAGGTCGCAGGCGCGGCGAATGTCATCGCCGTTTGCCGCAACCACTTTGAGATCCGGCTGGCCGACGGGCATTTCATCGGCTTGCGAACGCGCAGGCGGGAAGTAGGGCTCACGCAGAGGGAGGTCGAGGGTGTCGGCCGTTGCGCGTTCAAGCGCGAGACGCAAACCGACAATTGCGAAATGAAGTCGATCCACCCCGACGGATCGATCCTGAGCGGGACGACGGAGAACAGGTATGCGCTCGACGGCCAAAAAATCCTGAAGATGCACGTTACGCCGAGGATGATCACCGACTCGCCTGTCGACAACGATCCCTTCGACGTTTTTCCGGTGCGTTGCCCCGATGAAGCCATCTGGAGCATTTTGAACGAGACCGCACCGCCGAAATGATGCGTAAGGCCGTGCCGCCGCCGCGGCCGGCGTTCGCTTCGGCCTCGCAATAGCCGCGTAACGGTCCGCTAATCAATTCCTGTCAGTTTGCGGGCGGCGGTTTTACGATCAAATAACGTCATGAAAAGCCTTCTGATCGCACTTCCCACGGCGATCGCCATTGGCGCCACGGTGTTGGCCGGGTCGGGCACCGCGCAAGCGGGCTGCGGCCGGTATTGCCGGCAAAGTCCCTGGCTGCACAACCAGTGGGGTTATGGGGGATTGATCCGCGGCGGCTGGGGGCTAGGCGGAATTGCGGATGCCCCCTGGGTCGGCGGCTCGATCATCGGGGTGATGCCTTACGGTCCTCACCCCTATGGCCCCTTCGTCGCAAGTCCTCATCCGTAACTCGCGCTTTGTCCGTTGTCGCACTGCCGTCTCGGCAGGTGAGAGGCCGAGAACACACGATGGTAGGCGTGTGTGCGCCGATCGAAATAAAATTCCAAGCACAATATTTCATGCGCGGCTCGGTTGCCGCGCTCCAAAAACAAAACGCGGGAGCGAGATAAACACTATGAGCCGAAAGATGTCGCAGGATAGAGCAACCGCGCCGCAAAGACGTTATTTCCGTTGGCGTTGCAAGCCGGCAACAGGCGGACATTTTGCCGATGGGCTGATCGGCGTTTGGCAAGCATTTACGCGCTTGCGACAGTAACAGCCCGCAACGGGGGCATCTATTTTCGTTGGAGCGATCCCGAAAGCGGAAATTTTCAATCGCGGAGAAGCTCTTCAGACCGCGCGGCGTGGATAGAGATTGTGGGGTGATTTTGCGCTGGATCAAGTAGGTCGCTGCAGAGGGGAATATTCTTGAAAACAGATGGTTTGAGCGATGGGCGAGCTCCGGAAAACCGATTTCAAGAAGCTGCGCACGGATATGGTCGAAAAAGCCATCTTCGGGCGCGGCGTACGTTCGGAACCAGTTCTGGATGCGATGCGCAGCGTGCCCCGTGAATTTTTCTGCCGGCAAATCTTCGCGAGTTTGCCTATGAAGACGCGCCCCTGCCGATTGAAGAGGGGCAGACAATTTCTCAGCCCTATATCGTCGCGTTCATGACCGAGGCGCTGGCGCTTCGCGGTGGCGAGGCGGTGCTCGAAATCGGTACCGGTTCCGGCTATGCGGCGGCCGTCCTCTCAACCATCGCCGCGAATGTCTACACCGTGGAGCGCCACGGTCCGTTGGCCGAGAAGGCCGCTGCGACGCTGGCCGATCTTGGTTACGACAATGTTCGCGTTCTGCACGCCGATGGGACGCGCGGATGGCCGGAGCACGCACCCTTCGATGCGATTGTCGTTGCCGCGGGCGGTCCGACCGTGCCCGAGTCTCTGAAATCTCAACTGAAAATTGGCGGCCGGCTCGTGATGCCGGTGGGGACCGACCAGCGCGCTCAGGAGCTGGTGCGGGTAACGCGAACCGGGCAAAGCGAATATCGCCGCGAAGATCTCGCCGACGTACGGTTTGTTCCTTTGCTCGGCGAGGAAGGATGGGCGCCCGAGGAAGCGAAACCGACGCGGGTCCGACCATCCGCGGTTCGCGGCGCCGCCGGCGAAGAAATGCTGCTCAAAAGCATCGTGGGCGCCGCAGAGCCGTTCGACTCGATCGATACCTTCGATCTCGGCCCGCTGCTCGAACGGATTGGCGGCGCGCGCGTCGTGTTGCTTGGCGAGGCAACCCATGGCACCTCAGAATTTTACCGGATGCGCGCGCGCATTTCGCGCGAGCTTATTGTCAGGAAGGGGTTTCGCTTAATCGCCATCGAGGGCGATTGGCCGGATGCGGCGCGCATCGATCATTATGTCCGGCACTTCGAATATTCTCCATCTGAATGGACGGCTTTTGCCCGTTTCCAGACTTGGATGTGGCGCAACAACGAGGTGCGCGATTTCATCAACTGGCTGCGTGAGCACAATTCCGCGAGCAAGAATGAGGCGGGGGTGGCGTTTCACGGCCTCGATCTGTACAGCCTTTATGTGTCCATTCACGCGGTTCTCGCTTATCTCGATCAGGTCGAGCCGGACGCCGCAAAGGTCGCGCGTGAGCGCTATGCTTGCCTGACGCCGTGGCAGGGCGATCCGGCGGCTTACGGCCACGCCGCGCTTGTTGGCTCTTACCACACGTGCGAGCGGCAGGTCGTGCGCGCGCTCAAGGATCTGCTGGAAAAGCGGGTCGCTTATGCCGCGCGCGACGGCGAACGCTTTTTCGACGCGGTGCAGAATGCCCGTCTCGTCGCGAACGCGGAACGCTATTATCGGGTCATGTATTATGGTTCGCGCGCGTCCTGGAACTTGCGCGACGAGCACATGTTTACGACGTTAAAAAACCTGCTTGCGTTCTACGGCGCGAGCAGCAAGGCGATCGTTTGGGCGCACAATTCCCACGTCGGCGATTCGGCTGCGACCGAAATGGCCTCGCGTGGCGAGCACAATATCGGCCACTTGTGCCGTCAGGAATTCGGCGGCGATGCCTACCTGGTCGGCTTCGGCACTAATAGTGGAACCGTCGCGGCGGCGTCCGACTGGGGCGGACCGATGGAAATCAAGAAAGTTCAACCGGCGTTACCGAGGAGTTACGAACGGATATTCCACGCCAGCGGCCTGTCGCGGTTTACCTTGGGTTTGCGCGACCGCTCCGACCTGACCGGCGCGCGGGGCTTGGGCAGGCCGCAGCTCGAGCGGGCAATCGGGGTGATCTACCGGCCCGAGACCGAGCGCGCCAGTCACTATTTCCAGGCGGTGTTGCCGCGGCAATTCGACGAGTTTATCTGGTTCGACGATACCCGCGCGGTCACGCCGTTCGATACCGCCGAACTTGCGGGACTGCCCGATACCTATCCCTTTGGGGTATAAATATCCGCATGCTCGCTCGCCTTCTGCGCCATCGGTTACCGCCGGCGGCGATGATGCTTGGTGTCGCGGTCGGGGTGGTGTGTGTCGCGTTCCTGGCGGCGGTCGATGCGGCGCGGGCGCAATCGGCGTTTTATGTGGCAGAAAAACAAGTGCTTGCCGGACCGCCCGGCTCGGTCATCCGGCTGGAAGGGATGATGGGGGCACCGGCTGGCGCTTCGGCCTACCGTATCCTTTATCGTTCGCGTGGACTTCACGACGAGCCGATCGCCGTTTCCGGTGTCGTTGTCGTTCCTCCCGGGCCCGCGCCTGCCGGCGGTCGGCCGATCGTCGCCTGGGCGCATCCGACGACGGGCGTGGTCCAAGGTTGTGCTCCGTCGCGGGCCTTGTTTATTTTTCAGCAAATCCAGGGCCTGCGGCAGATGGTCGAGCGCGGCTACGTCGTTGCCGCTACGGACTATCCGGGTTTAGGTACGCCTGGTCCGCACCCCTATCTCGTCGGCGTCAGCGAAGCCCGCGCCGTTCTCGATGCGGTACGCGCCGCACGCTCAACGCCGGGCAGCGGCGGCGGACACGGCTTTACGCTCTGGGGCCATTCGCAGGGCGGCCAGGCGTCACTCTACACGGGAATTCTGGCCAAGGGCTACGCGCCCGAACTTGAGCTTCTTGGCGTCGCCGCCGCGGCGCCGGCGACCGAGCTCGCAACCCTGATGACGGACGATCTCAACAGCAACGGCGGCAGAAATCTCACCGCGATGACGCTGTGGTCGTGGCAGCGCGTTTTCGGCGCGCCGATGGAGCGCGTCGTGAGACCGGCGGCGGTGCCGGTCGTGAACCTGCTTGCCGGCGAGTGCCTCGAGTCGATTTATGACTTTCTTGTCCGCCGCAAACCCTCGCAATTATTGGCGCAAGGCTTTTTCTCGGTGCGTAATCCCGTCGAGCTCGAACCGTGGCGATCGCTGGCGGCAAGCAACTCGCCTGACGTCCTGCCGGGCGATATTCCGGTTTTCCTCTCGCAGGGAGCCGACGACAATCTGGTTCGGCCTAACGTAACGCGCAATTACATGCGCGGCCTGTGCCGAGCGGGCAGCAAGGTGCGGATGCTTCTATTGCCGAAGATCAATCACGGGTTCATCGGGCGCGACAGTGCCGGGGCTGCGGTCGATTGGATGGCCGACCGCTTTGCCGGCGCGCCGGCGCCCGACGACTGCGGTCACGAATAACGTCGGCCCGCCGAAGTCATGCTCGCGCACCCAGCCTTCGATGACCGACGTGATCGCCCGCATGGTGCCGGCTGTTGACGCGGCCTTCGGGGCCGCGCACAGGCTCGATCGGCTCTGTGATCTCCACCCAAAAGCTGTTGCCGTCGGGGTTGCGCACCACGCGGCTGCCGCGGATCGGGCAGGCGGTTTGCGCTGCAAGCTGCGCGATCAGCGGATTGGCCAAACATCGGCCACCGAAGAAACTCACCTCAACGCCTCTGGCATAGTGCTGGTCGACCAGCATGGCCCATTTTTCACCTCTGGCGTAAAGGTGATGGCATCCGGCGTTTGCGGTCCGATATTGGCCAAGCAGAAATCGTCGAGATGCGCGAATTCGATTGCGAAGCGCCCGAGATTGTCCCGCACGCCGGAGAGAATGCGCTCGATTTCGGCGGCCGATTTTTGCGGAAACGCGGCGCGCAGATTGTCGCGGCGGATGCTGTGCTCGGGGAGGAACGGGCCTATCGTGCGCGTCACCCAGGTAGCGAAATTGGCCGCGCACTTTCGATGATTGAGCCGCTTGACCACCCGAGCACAGCGACCACAAGCGCGCCGGCGATCGAATTGACGAGACGCTTGAGAGACCGCTTGGTCATCCGCGCACGATCCGCAAAATGGAGCTTAGCGCCGTCGCCCGGGATTGCAATTATTCAGCACCGGGCGAGCGTTTCGGTAGTGATCGCGCAAAGTGCGGCAAACGCCGCGAGGGCGGCACCGTTTTTCTGCGCTTTGACGCTCCTACCACACGCGTCTGCGCCTCGTCTTCGCGCCAGCGACGATGCAGCCAGAGCCACTGCTCGGGATACTCGCGCACCCAGCCTTCGATCACCGCGGTGATCGCCTGTGTGGTGCCTGTAATGTCGACGCGGCCTTGGGCGTCGCGCACCGGCTCGATCGGGTTGGTGATCTCGGCCCAAAAACTGTTGCCGTCGGGCTGGCGAACGGTGCGTATCCCGTAAATCGGACACCCGGTTTGTGCCGCGAGCTGCGCGATCAATGGATTGGCCAGGCATCGGCGCCCGAAAAAGACGACCTCCACGCCGTTGCTGTAATGCTGGTCGGCCAGCATGCCGACATTTACGCCCGATTGCGCCCGCCGCGCCAGTTGCAACGGCGCGGCAAGGCCGGTCGGGATCAATTCACCCATGAGCGGCGTGCGCGACTTGACGACAAAATCGCCGACCGCGCCGATACTCGGCCGACGATAGAGGATGGCGGCGTTGCTTCCGATCCTTTTGCCGATGACGGCGGGCAGCTCCCAATTCGCGAGGTGGGCGGCAAACGCCAGCATCGCTTTGCCGCCGCGCGCCGCGCTTACATAGCGATCGAAGGTTTCCGGCGCATAGGTGACGACATCGCTCGTCTGCGGGCCGAAGCCGGCGATGCAGAACTCGTCGAGATGGGCGAACTCCATCGCGACACGGGCCAGATTCTCCCAGACGCCGATCAGGATCTGTTCGATTTCGGCGGCGGATTTTTGCGGAAAGGCGGCGCGCAGGTTCTCGCGGCCGAGGCGGTGCTCCGGCAGCAGCGGACCGATCTTGCGCGACAGAGCGGCGGCGAAATTCGCCGCGCGTTTTCGATCGGAGCGCTTGACCAAATCCAACATCCCGACGGCGAGCGCGCCGGCCATTGAATTGAGCAGACGCTTGAGGAGCTGCCGGGTCGTCGCGTCGTGTTCGGAAAGTGGAGACGGGTCTTCCGACAAGGTCATGCGCCGCCAACAACCACGCTGCTAGAAGGTGACGATGATCTTGCCGAAGACCTGCCGGCTTTCCAGCCGCGCCAATCCGCGTTCGAAGTCCGCGAGCGGGACTTCGGTGTCGATCACTGGGAGAAGACCGGTCGCCATCTTGGCAAGGCCCTCGCTGATGTTGCGCATGGATGCGCCGAACGAGCCGATAATGCGGTATTGCTGCAGGTAGAGCTGAAAAAGGTTCAGTGTCGTCGACTGGCCCGAGGTCGATCCGCAGGTGACGAGCCGCCCGCCGCGCTTGAGGCAAAGAAGCGAGCCGTTGAAGGTGTCGGGACCGACATGCTCGAAGGCAACGTCGACGCCTTTCTTGGCCGTGAGCTTGCGCACGAGGCCTTCGAAGCGATCGGTCCGGTAGTTGATGACGTGATCGGCGCCGATCGATTTGGCCTTCGCCGCTTTCTCGTCGTCGCCGACGGTGGTGATGACGGTGCAGCCAATGGCCTTGGCCATCTTGATGGCGACCGTGCCGATGCCGGAGCCGCCGGCCTGCACCAGAATGGTCTCGCCCGGCTCAAGCTTGGCATTGTCGAACAGCATATGCTGCACCGTCGCGAAGGCGATCGGCGCACATGCGGCATCGCGGAAGCTGATACCCGCGGGCACGGGAATCACGAGCCGTGCCGGCATATTGACGAAGTCGCGGGCAAAGCCGTCGACATGGAAGCCCATGACGCCGGCGACATTTTCACAAAGATTGTCGCGGCCCTCGCGGCAGGCCCTGCACGTCCCGCAGGTCAACCCGCCATAGGCAACGACCGGATCGCCCACCTTGAATCCGGTGACACCCGGACCGACGGCGCGGATTTGGCCCGCAGCCTCGGCGCCGACGATGAGCGGCAGCTTTCGCTTGGCAAACGCCATGCCGCGCCAGCCCCATACATCGATATGGTTGAGCCCGATCGCCTTGATAGCGATCTGCACCCCGCCCGCCGCGAGCGGGGGTGGCGTCGCGACATCGAGCAGCTCGATCTTGCGGTCGGCGACGAGCGTGAGCGCGCGCATGGTTTGCGCGGCGGCGGGCGTCCGCTGATCCATCTAGCTCACGCCGGCTCCGGCGCCACGACCAGGCAGACATTCTGGCCGCCGAAGCCGAAGGAATTGGAGATCGCGCGGCGAACCTTGGCGTCGCGCGCCACGTTAGGCACGACGTCAAGCTGGATCGCGGGATCGGGAATTGCATGGTTAATCGTCGGCGGCAGGCGCTGATTTTGCAGGGTGAGCAGCGTGAACGCCGCCTCGACTGCGCCGGCGGCGGTTAGGGTGTGACCGATCATCGACTTGTTGGACGAAATCGGAATGTCGCGGACGCGTTCGCCGAATACAGCGGAAACGCCGAGATGCTCCATCTTGTCGTTTTCGGGCGTCGAAGTGCCGTGGGCGTTGATGTAATCGACGTCCTCGGGTCCGACACCGGCATCGGCCAGCGCCTTCTGCATGGTGGCGATGATCGGCTTGCCGTCCGGACTCGTTCGCGTGCGATGAAATGAATCGGATTTTTCGCCGACGCCCTCGAGGATGCCGAGCACGCGGGCGCCGCGCGCGCGGGCGTGCTCGAGACTTTCGAGCACCAAAGCGGCGGCGCCTTCCGCCAGCACGAAGCCGTCGCGGTTCTTGGAAAACGGCTTGGAAGCGCGCTCGGGTGGATCGTTCTGTGTGGAGAGCGCCGAGAGCAGCGAGAAGCGCACCAGCGATTCCGGTGTCAGCGATGCGTCGGCGCCGATCGCCAGCGCCGCTTCGCAGTCGCCGCGGCGGATCGCCTCCAGCCCGAGCTGGATCGCGCTGGCGCCCGAGGCGCACGCGGTGTTGAGCGAGATCGGCGAGCCTTCGGTGCCAAAATGCTCGGCAAGCCTCTCGCCGATGATGGCGAACCTGAACGGACCTTTGGCCGCAGCGAATTCACGTGCGACGCGCAAAAGCTCGGGATAGCCAGTGTCGGCGTTGGCTGCCGCCATTTCCGCCATCTCGATGCGGTCGGTCCATTCGATTTCGAGGGGCGGCGGCGCCAGATAAAGCGGACCGGGGAAATGGCCCTCGGCGCCGAGGCCGGATTCCGCGATCGCCTCTTCGCCGGCGAGCAGCGCAATGCGCTCGGAAAGCTCCGCAGGCCTCATACCTTCCCGGTAGACGTCATTGACGGCGCCGGCGATGGTGGTGCGCAGCCCCTCGGTCGCAAAGCGCGAGATGCGCTTGATGCCGGAAACGCCGCCGCTCAGTTTCGCCCAATTGTCGGTCTTTCCGACGCCGAGCGAAGTCACCACGCCAATCCCGGTGACGGCGACGATGGGACGGCCTTTTTTATCGCGCGTTGCCGTTGCCATGGAGTTCCCTTTTAGCCTCTCAGTCGACCCGATTAACCTCTCGGTCGACCCGTTCGATCAGCGCAAGCCCCTCGCCGCGCCAATTGCCCACGCTGGTGATGACGACCTGGGAAAGCTCGGCCGGACTAGCTCCCTCGTCCCCCGTTCCCGCCGGTGCGAATAGCTTGTCGTGCTCGATCGCTCCGCAGCCAATCCCGAGATTGGCGATGAACTGAGCCTCGACGCCATGACCGATATAAGTCCCGGTATTGCGGACCGGAAGGCCAATCTCCTTGAGCACTTGGCGCTCGGCGGAGGTCGCCGGTTCCAGGCCCGTGGCGCCGGATATCACCGCCGCATGGGTGCGGTCGACCTCGCCGGCGATCGTTTCCCATTGCTGACGTAGCGTCGTTTCAATCTCGCCCGGCTGGCGCCGGTTGCGGCCGGCCTTGACCGCCGAAAGCCGTGCGCGCGGATGGGCGCCGCGCGAACGTGCATGATCGCTGCTTTCGAGCACGAGGAATGCGCCCATGTTGCCCAGTGCGATGCCGCCGTCCGGACCGCGGTCCCAGACCGGCGCGAAAGCCTCCTTCAACGCCATGCCGGCTTGTTCGAAGATGAGCAGTAGGTCCCAGCGCGAGGCGTGATAGGCGCCGCCCACGAGCGTCAATTCGCTCTGTCCCGCGGCGATGCGGGCCTGCGCGACGCGCACAGCATCGACGCCGGCGGATTCTTCGCCGAGAAACGTCCGCGACGAGCCGACGACGCCGTGCACGATCGAGATGTTGCCGGCAAGCAGGTTCGGAAGTTGCGCCAGGAACAAGGTCGGGCGCAGATCGCTCATCAGCCGTTCGTTGAGGAAGGGGCCGCGTTCGGCCACTTTGCGGATGCCGGTGAGGATGGAACTGTCGGCCGGAACGTCACGCTCGCCGCCGGCGGCGGCAACGATCATGTCGGTGCCGTCAAGCAATTCGGGCTTGCCGGCGATGCCGGCATCGCCGAGCGCGAGGCCGGCGGCGTAGACGCCGATGCGCTGCCACATCTCCATCTGCCGCTGATCGCTCTTCTTTGGGATCTGCCTGTCGAAATTCACCGGAGCGAGCGGGTGCACGATGTAGGGCGCGAAGGTTTTATCGTCGTAAGCCGGTGGATCGCCGCGCTCGAGATGATCCCAAGCCACCTCGAGCCCTTCGCCGAGGCAGGTAATGAGGCCGACGCCGGTGATCCACACCTCGCGGGGCTCCGTCATTTGACGAGGTCCTTCACTGGCAGGTCGATACGCTCCGCCCACTCCATCAAGGCCCTGCGGAATTCCGGGCTGGGAAAGGTCATCACGCGATAGGTGATCTGCGCTTCACAGATCGACTTCCCCTGGCGGCGCCCCTTGCACGCGCCGACGGCGTAGCCCGAACCCTCGTGCACCATCTTGCCTTCGAATTCGAGTTCGTCGCCGGGAAACACCGGTGTGCGGAATTTGGCCTCTTTGACGCCGGCCAGAAACGGCATGGCGGTAAAGCCATTGATCGCCGTCACCAGCCATCCGCACGTTTGGGCCATGCATTCGAGCAGCAGCGCTCCCGGCATTAGCGGGTAGGTCGGAAAGTGGCCTTCGAATATGGTGCTCTCTCGCGGCACGGTGCAGACTGATCGGACCGCGCGCTCGCCGACGTCGAGCGCGGCAATGCGGTCGATCATCTGGAAAAATTCAAAACGCATATGCCGGCGCCCTCAGGCGCCTTTCGCCGCGATCAATTTGTCGATCTGTTCGCTCAAATTGCTCAGCACGAAGTATTGATCCGTGGTGGCCTTGCCGTCGTTGACCTCCTGCGTCCACTGTTCGAGCGGAAGCTTGATGCCGAAGGTCTTATCGATGGCGAAAGCGATATCGAGAAAGTCGAGACTGTCGATCTCGAGATCGTTGATGGCGTGGCTTTCCGGCTTGATGTTCTCGCGCGGAATGTCGCAAGTTTCCGCAATAATATCAGCAACTTTATTGAACGTGGCGGACATCGGGCGTGGTCATCCCCTGGCAGCATGAATGGCGCCGCCGGAATGAGCGGCACCGAACAAGCCCGATCGCTGCGGGCCCCTCCGGTCGTGCTGCCCGTATAGCGAAGGACGCCGCCAAGTTCAACGTCGCCTTGCCGGCCGCCGAATATGTACCGCTTTGCCACATTCCACACGGTCCCGATCTGTCCCTAAGTCGGTGCCGAAGGACCATTACGTACTATGCGGGAGCAAGCCATGACTGAATGCGCGCGCAAATACGTCCGTTACGGCCTCGCCGTCGGCTTCGCGCTGGCGGCGACGCCGATTGCGGCAGTCGGCGCTCGGGCCACCGACTACAATGTCGGATCGATCCACATCAGCGAGTCGTGGGCGCGCGCGACGCCGAAGGGTGCCAGCTCCGGCGCCGGCTATATGACCGTGACCAACAACGGCACGGCTCCGGATCGTCTCACTTGCACCGCAAGTGACGCCGCCGCGCAATGTCAGGTCCACACGATGAGCATGGAAAATGGCGTGATGAAAATGCGGCCCGTGGACGGCGGTCTGGAGATCAAGCCGGGCGAGACCATCACCCTCAAACCGGGAAACCTGCACATCATGTTCATCGACCTCAAGCATCCGCTCGAAACGGGCGGCGCGATCGAAGCGACACTGCAATTCGAGAAAGCCGGCACGGTAAAGATCGAGTTGCCGGTTGTCGCGATCGGAGCGGCGGCTCCCGGCGCCACGACCGGCGGCACCATGATGATGCAGGGTGGCGGCATGATGCAGTCCACCAAACACTGACGCCTTCATTTCCGCCCGTCGACGGGCGCGCAGGCTGATCGCTGGGGCGTTCGCGCGTAAGCATCTATTTCCCGGCCGGCTCGCGAAACGGCAGCGGCGTGCCTCGCGGCAACGGCATGCGAAAAACGTTAAGCGTCATCGATATCAGCACGTAATAGCCGAGGATGCCGACGAGCTCGACTGTGCCGGAGTCGCCGAGCAGCTTGTGCACGCGGGCGTAGGCGGCATTGCTCACGCGCTTTGTAGCATAAAGCTCCTTGACGAATTTGTAGATCGCCATCTCGTCGCGCGGCGCCGACTTCGGCGCGCGGTCGGCTTGCAGGTCGCGGATCGTTGCCTCTTTGACGCCTTGCTTCAGGGCGATCCGCGCATGCGCATGCCACTCGAACTGCGCCTTCCAGTATTGCCCGGTGCAAAGGATTGCGAACTCCGAAAGCCGCGGCGGCACGCCGGTCTTAAAGCGCAGATGCCCGCCGAGCTGCTGCGCCAACATGCCGTAGACGGGCGCATGCAGGAAAACCGCGAACGGTCCCTCGTTGCTGAAACGGCCGCGCGGACCGGAATTGATCGCGCCGACGATCGCCTGTTGCTCCGGGTCGAGGCTCTCCATGGCGAGCGCGGGCAGGCGCGGGGAGGGTTGTTTGCTTTGCTTTTTCGGTCGTGAACGCGGCGACGGCTTTTTGGTCATGGTGTTCCTCTTGCGGCCTCTTTAGAGCTTAGAGCAAATCGATGTGCCGCAAAAATCCTGGCCGCGCTAGGTGCAAGAGCTACGGGTCCTGTCTCAAAATTGAGATACAGCTGGGCTACGTTGCCTCGGTTGCGGCGAATCTTAGAATGCACCGTTGGCGATCTTTGACATCGCCGATTTTAGGGGGACAACAAAATGCGCACTTCAGCTATCAACACTGCGATCTAGTTAAGCCTCGCGGTCTATACCGTTTCGCTGATGGCCGCCTCTGCGGCCGAATACGGTGCGATTGCCTACGATACCTCGTCCCTGAAATGGGGCGATAGCTGGCACGCGGCGACGTTGGCGCAGGCCAACACCATGGCCATGAACCAACGTGCTGCGGCCAATTGCAAGATCGTCATGGAGATCGGCCCGGGTTGTGCGGAGCATTGGCGACCGCGCCGAATCCGACCGGCTGAGGCGCGGCATCGCGCGGGACGCGCGCCGACGCTGGACTGTCGACATGCAAAATTGCCAGAACGCGAATATCGGTCAGTGCAAAGTGCAGGCGATCGACTGCAATCAGTGACCTCATTGCCGTCTTTCGATTGGCGGCGATACGCGCCGCCAATCCCGGGGCTATTTTCTGCCGACGAGCTCGACGAGCGCGGACATGCCGACGTGCGCCGTGCCTTCGTTGAGCACGCTGTCGTGCTCGCGAATGTCGAGCGCCGACAGATCGCCGAAGGCCGCTTCGAGGATCGGGCGCGTGGTGAGGCGCTCCAGCTCCCGCGGCCCGCCAGTGCGATAGGTGAGCTGCTCGGGGCGGTAGCTCTGCATGAGCAGGAGCCCGCCCGGCTTGAGCGCGCGCTTGACGTTGGCGAAGAATGCCGGCCGGTCGGCGGCGTCCGGCGCGATGAAGATCGCGGCGATGATGTCGAAGGCGTCCTGCGGCCACCGCCAGGTGACGACGTCGGCGACTTCGGTGCGCAGCCGCACGCCGCGTTCCTGCGCCAGCGCACGCGCCTTGGCGAGCGCCGTCGGCGAATAATCGATCGAGAGTACATCGAGGCCTTGTTCGGCGAGCCACACGCCGTTGCGGCCTTCGCCGTCCGCCACCGAAAGCGCGGTCTGGCCGGCGCACAGCAGATGCGCCTGCGACCTGAGGAATGCGTTCGGCTCCTTGCCGAAGAGATAATCGGGAGGCCTAAACCGCGTCTCCCACCGCTCTTGCTCGGACATGCAGCCGACCCGGGAAGTATGTCGCCGCCGCGCTTTTGCCTTGCGGGCACCGCGTGAGATAGATTCTACCGGATGACGCCCGCCGTGAAAGCCCTGTTCTTCGACGTGTTCGGTACGCTGGTCGATTGGCGCACGTCAATCGCCCGCGAGACCAAAACCGTGCTTGAGCCGCACGGCCACGCGCTCGACTGGCCGGCCTTTGCCGACGCCTGGCGCGGTGAATATCAGGGCGCGATGGAAGAGGTGCGGACGGGCCGCATCGGCTTTCGAAAACTCGACGCGCTGCACCGGCGCAATCTCGATCTGATCCTGCCGCGTTTCGGCCTTGGCTCGCTCGGCGAGCGCGAGCGCCGCGAGCTCAACATGGCGTGGCATCGGCTCGACGCCTGGCCCGATGTCGCGGCCGGCCTGGCCCGCCTCAAAAGCCGCTATTGGCTGGCGCCGGTGTCGAACGGCAATGTTTCGCTGATGATCGATCTGGCGCGGCGCAATGATTTTCCCTGGGATGCGATCCTCGGCGCCGAGTTCGCGCGCGACTATAAGCCGAATCCGAGCGTCTATCTCGGCGCCGTCGACGCCTTCGGTCTTGAACCCCACGACTGCATGATGGTGGCCGCGCACAGTTCCGACCTCGCCGCCGCGGCGGAACTTGGCCTGCGGACCGCGCACATCGCACGGCCGGACGAAAAAGGAAAATGCCGCGGCGAGGCGGCACCGAATGTGTCTGTCGACGTCGCGGCCGGGGACCTAAAGGATTTGGCGGACAAGCTGTGCCTCTAGGCTTCGCGATGGGGGAAGAAGTGCAGGCCGGCAAAGATCGCAGCGCCGCGCGCTGCATCTGCCGTTCGAACAAAGTGTCGGCCACCTGGCTCAGACATTCTGGCACAGATATTTGAGGGCGGCGGTCATTGCAGTGCTCCCTGTTTCGACTTTCAGGACGGCAGCGCCGGATAGTCGGTGTAGCCCTTCTCGCCGCTGGCGTAAAAGGTCGCGCGGTCGGGCGGATTGAAGGGACCGCCGCGGCGGAAACGTTGGGGCAAATCCGGGTTGGCGAGGAACAGCGCAGCGAACGACACCAGATCGACCATGCCCTCGCGCAACGCGGCGTTGGCGCGGGCAAGATCGTAACCTTTGTTGCCCATGAGCGTACCCGGCCAGAGCCGGCGGAAGAACTTGATGTCCGGCCGTTCGCCAGCGGCGACCGGATCGGTCGGTCCCGGTTCGACGATGTGCAGATAGGCGAGCCCGAAACGTTTGAGCTCGCCGAGCGCGACGGAAAACGTCGCGGCGGGATTGCTGTCGGCGATGTCGTTGAACGGATTGGTCGGCGCGAGCCGCACGCCGACACGCTCGCCGCCCCATTCGCCGACCAAAGCTTCGGTCACCTCGATCAGGAAGCGTGCGCGGTTGATCGCGCTGTCGCCGTAGCGATCGGTGCGCCGGTTGGTTTTGTCCCGCAAAAACTGGTCGACCAGATAGCCGTTGGCGCCGTGCAGTTCGACGCCGTCGAAACCGGCAAGCCTGGCGTTTGCGGCGCCGCGGCGATAGTCATCGACGACGCCGGCGATCTCATGCGTCTCCAGCGCCCGCGGCGTGACGAAAGGCTGAGCGCCTTGCGCGGTCATGATCGTTCCCGCCGGTTGCAGCGCCGACGGCGCCACCGGCGCCGCGCCGCTTGGCTGCAGCGACGGGTGCGAGATGCGGCCCACGTGCCACAGCTGGAGAAAGATGCGGCCGCGGGCGGCGTGGACCCCTTCGGTCACGCGCTTCCAGCCGGCGACCTGCTCCTGCGTAAAGATGCCGGGCGTGCCCGGATAGCCTTGGCCTTGCTGGGAAACTTGGGTGCCTTCGGTGACGATGAGGCCTGCACTGGCGCGCTGCACATAATAGGTCACCGCCATGGCGCCCGGCACTTCGCCGGGGCCCGCGCGGTTGCGCGTCATCGGCGCCATCACCAGGCGGTTCGGCAGTTGCAGCGGGCCGAACTTGTAGGGGGAGAATACGTCAACGTCTTGGTTGGTTTGTTTGGTGTTCTGGGTCATGGCGCGGTGAGAATGTCATGCGGGGTGAGAAATGTGGCGGGTGAGAAATAATGCACGCGGCGGCCTTTTACGAGACCGTCGCGGCGAGGGCGGACAGGGCGTCATCCGCCGCGTAACAAAATCCCTTGAACTCGGCCGGGTGCGGCGTGGCTGCAACGGTGGGATGGCCATGGTTTTGCGACAGCGACAGCGCCGGATCCTTGGCAGCCGCCTCCGCATTGCGCGTCTGCTCGGACGTCGCCGGGATGTGACGCTCGTTTACTACCCTGAACAAATAAAAACATCGGCGGGGCAGATCTGTTCCGATCGTTGCGTGCTGATCGCCACCAAAAAGTAGCAAGTTTGCGCACGAACGCAAATAATCTCTCGTCATGGCGAGATCGGGCGACCAAGAGCGAATTGTTCGACGATTGCCGCAGTCACGCTAGCGGGCGCTCGGCGGCGGCTCGACGCTAAAACCTTCGCCGTCGAGTGCGATGCGACCGTCGGCGACGGCGCGCGCCCAGCGTCCGGTCGCCGGTACGCCGCCGAACGAAAAGAAATGCGGAACGATGCCAGCCGGCGCCGCGTCGGCGAGCGCGCGCACCAAATCGTCCGGCGTCGCCGTGGCGAACATCTGCCGCATCAGGCCGGCGCGCCGCGCCAGCCCTTGCGCCGACGCGCGCACGCCGCAACGGCTCGCATAGCGCATCAGAGCGGTGAGGCTTGTCGGGCCGACCAGTCCGACGCGGACGCGCTGATCGAAGCCGAGGGAGCGTAACCGCGCGATGAAATCGAGCATCGCGCGTGCGTCGAAACAAAACTGGGTGACGATCTCGACCGCGAGTCCGCTCGCTTCCGCCGCCGCGATCTTTTCCGTAAGCGCGCGGTGAAGTTCGTCGGCGCCGATGCGCGGATGCCCTTCGGGATATCCGGCGATGCCGATACTGCGGACGCCGCACCGGCGCAGCACGCCCGAATGAATGGCATCGAGCGCGCAATGGAACGGCCCGCATTCGGCGCGGTCGCCGGCGATGACGAGCGCTGTCTCGACGCCGGCCTCGTCGTTGAGCTGCGCCAGGAACGCATCGAGCGCGGGCTCGCTGGCGAAATTGCGCACCGCGATATGCGGCACCGGCTCCAGGCCGGCCGCGCGCAATTGCAGGGCGGCTTCTATCGACTCTTCAGCCGGCCGGTTGGGTATGGCACTGAGATAGACGCGCGTGCCGCGTTTGAGCACCGCGAGCGACGCGATGTCGGCGGCCGAAGGCCGCGTCGCTTCGATCGAGAATCCCGCCATGAACGCCGCGATGCGCCCGGCCGTGGCGAGCTGCGCCTGATCTGGAACGGCGAGGGCGGTCATGGTGCGTACCGCTTCCATCTCACTTCTCCCCCGCGCGCACGGGTAGAAGTGAAGCAAGCAAAAAATCAGTTGCGCCGACGCGAGATCACGTAGGATTCGTCGAAGAACCATAACCCGCCGCGCTCGCGCAGCACCTCGCGCGTGGCGTCGATGTAGCGGCCGTCGGAGGTGACGCCGCCGAGACGGTCATCCTCCACCTGCGCCACGTAGATCGCCGCGTTCCAAGCCGCGAACAGCGTTGAGGTGCCGATCGATTCGGAAATTTCAGAGGGTAGCGTGTGCATCACGTAGCGGAACAGCGAACGATTGTCGGCATAGGCGTTGAAATTGAGCTCGCGGCCGGCGGGTCCGAGCTCTTGCTTCACCGCCTTGAGGATTTGATGTCGATTGTGGATGAACGGATGATCGTCCGGCCACACTTTCCGAATGATTTCCATGCCCGGATCGTGGCCGTGCGACTGAATGCCGATCAGCCGTCCGCCCGGACCGATCGAGCGCGCGAGCGGCGCGATGACGCGCTGCGCCTTGAATTCGAGCGAGGCGCGCGCCCGGTAGGGCTGCGAGGCGATGACGAGATCGTAGTTGGCCATCGTGCCGCCGGGCCTGGGGATGATCGGGTCGAGCAGAAAGCGATGGTCTTCACGATAGACGACGAGCACCACCGGACGCTCGTAGACCGGATTGCCCGTGCGCGGGCTGACGCCGGCCTTCCAGTTCTGCGCCAGGAACGGCTCGAGATCCATGATCTGCTGTTCGAAGCTGTGAGCGGAATTTCCGGTCAGGCCAAGTTCGTGCCAAACCATGCTCGACGCGGCGTTGAGCGATTTGACCGCCAGCCACGGCGCATCCGCATAGGCGAGGTTAGTCAGCACCAGAACCGTGCTCGGATGCTCGAAGAAGCGATCGGACATCTTTTGCAGCGTGAGTCTTACGTCCTCGAGGCTGATCTCCTTGCCGACAACGTAGAACGGCATGTGGGTGAAACGATCGTGCATGGCACGCATTACCCGCGTCAGCACCGAGCCGTCGCCGACGCCGGCGTCGAACACCCGCACCGCCGGCGGCCGCGGATGCAAGTGGGCAAGCTCTTCGGAGACGCGGTGCGCCACCTCCCACTTTTCGCTGCACGTGTTGACGAACAGCAGATACTTTTGCCGATTGTCGAAGAAGCGGAAATTGCGCTGCGGGTCGGTGGGTTTTGCCGCGGCCGGCTGGGTGACGAACGGCTGTAAGGATGGGGCGGCGGAAGGTCGCGTTTCGCGGGATCGTTCAATTACGATTGGACGTTGCCCCTGTGGCGGGTGAGCAGCCATGAAGCCATGGATGCGATCGAGTGTGTCGGTGGTGATGCGGCCGCCATTGCGCAGCCGCGCCGTGAGCTTGCCGTCGTTGACGGCGCGCCGGCCGAACGTGGATTCGGCAAGGCCCGACTGCCGGCAATAGTCGGAGATTTCTTGAAGTAATTGCTGGGCGTTCATGGCACGCCACTTCCTGAAGTTTCCTCGACCCGTGCGGATGTGTTCCGCGTTTTTCTTTTGCGCACGGTTTCCTGAATTTCAGCGAACCAATTGAGGCATAAGGGGTCAACCACAAAATGACCCATGATTGCATTGGGCAATATGGTGGGCTATTTCCCAATTTCAATGACTTCGCCGGAACGTCCCCGAGGCGGCGACCTTTTGCTTGACGTTAAAGGCAGCACATCGTTGAGCTCGTGAGCGAGGTCGTTCAGCGAAGTCCGGGGGCGAACCGCAATATCGCTAGATCCTAAAGACCTTCTTTCGGTGGTGCGTCGGTCGAGCCGTGATTTTTCCCCCGTTGAAGGGCTCAACCTTCGTCCCCGGACCGCTCCCGCGACCGCGCGTTGGACGCGCGAAATATGCCACCACCTTTCGCCGCTACCTCGAGGTGCTCGCTCTGACGTCAGCGCCGTGAGGAAGTTGCGCAAATGACGTGGAGCGAGATCGACGAGGCAACCCGCACTTGGCGTATTTCCTCGCAGCTGCCAAAAATGCCAATCCGCCCCCTGAGAGCAGACATTCGCGCGGCGCACGAACCGCTGCTATGGACCAACAGCCGACATGCCGGTGCGCGGCGGTAACGGACGCGTTGTGCCAACAAGAGACGTTCAAAACTACGATCCGCGGGACAACTCTGGAAGCCTGACGCATAAGTATCTCACCGTTACCTCTTCCCATTGCAAGCTTCGTGGCACCGATTGCGTTCGCGTTTGCCTTAGCCTAGGCCATTTAGCCGATTGGCTCAGCTTCTACGATAAATTTACTGAGACTTTAACTCCGTAAGCTACACTCACACTGGTGGTGCTTTCGGAGAACACTGTGCTGCGCCGCATTTTATCTTCGGTTTCGAGAAAGGTTCTTATTGTCCTAATTATATTTCTTGCTTTGGAGTACGTTCCACTCACCGGCATTTTTTTAATGTTGGTGGCCGGTCCGTTTATCGCAGGCCTCCTTGTTCATTTGTTCTTTGCGAGCGTGTTTGTTGAGGCCGCCACGGGTCGCATTCCACGCGCCCTTGTCCTTGCCCCGATCATTGTCTATGGCGGCTATTATGCAGCCTATTTCCGAGAAGGTTTGCAAGTCGAGCAACTGTCCCAGAAACTTCGAACCACCAACCCCGGCAAAATCTATGATTTTGATCCCACAGTTAACTCGCTCGTCATGGATCGGGCGCAGCAGTTCGTCGAGACGCATGATGTCCCGGTCGTCTACGAGCCTAATAGGAATTTTCCGGAGGCCTACTTGTCTGAGCGTCTCATTACCCGCGCTCAATGTAGAGACATCAAAAGAGATACACAGAATCGCGTTTCCACATTCGGTGTACATTTCAACGGCATTTTCCAAGAAAGCATCTGCTTATTGAGATTCCCCGAGCGTCCAACAAATAAAGCTTTAAAGGTGACGCTGCTTGGGGATCCGCAAATATGGGCACATCACAAAGCGATACGTCAGCGAACGACTGAGATCAGCGTTGATTACAAGACTGTCGGTTCATTTACAAAGGCTTATGTTTGGCGCCTGCGCGCTTTTCCCGTTCTCGCCATCGGCTGCACACTCATTGATCAACCGCCAAGTTGGAAATGCTTTGCCGATTTCACTCGCAGCCTCATGAAAGTCGACGGAATTCCCGACACCATCGACCGCGCCAAATTTGACGATCCCGTCAGTGTGATACTCGGCATTCGAAAATATGTTGTCGCGGATCTGTCGAACTTTGCGGGCTTCGACAGCAACTTGCGGGCGCTTGATAGTGTTCATAAGGAGCCTGAGAAGGTTGAAAATAGTGTTTTCGATGTTCTGGATGCCGTTATCGACGGACAGAATCCCAAGCCGCCTTTTAACCTCGGCTATTCAGTAGCAACCAGTCCTGACCGCCTGGCGCCGCGTGCAGAGGGCATGGCACGTCGCTTTGTTGCTTTGGTCCGCGGAGACATCAGGACGATTCCGAACGGGCGGGAGCAAATAGAGGCGGTTGCAAAGGCTATCGGCGCATTGCCGCATGAGGCCTTCGTGAGCGTCGCAGGTCCTCTGTTCGACGTCGTCAAGGAAGATCGGGACCGCGCAATGCAGAAGTATCCTATGATTTATATCCGCATGGGGGAAGCCGGCACAACGACGCTTCCTTTCTATCACGACCAGATTATGGCCGGAGAGATGAGGGGCTGGCAGCGAATGTTTCCTGTGCTCGCCGTATGCCGAATTGGTGAGGCTGACACGGATCTAATCGAGGAAATGAAGAGGCGGTATAATTCAGTCGATTTTCAGGGCGGGGGAGATCCGGTCGACTATAAGACGGCACTTTTTGTCACGCTATTGAAGCTCGGACAGGAATCCTTTCTGCGAGATAATCATCCGGACAAGGCTGAACGTGACCAGTGGTACGCAGAAATACTGGCCGGTAAAGGGCTAACAAAGACCGGCCCTAACAACTGCATGCCAGAAGATTGGCCGTTTACCATCTACGCGACGCCCGAAGTCGCACCCAGCTTGAAATGGTCACGCAACGGATGGGAAGACCGGAGCAATCAGGATCATTAAGATCAGATCTTCCGAAGGATATGACCGCCAACTTCGATCAATTAATGCAACTGCGCGTGTCAATGTCGCCTTCGGGTCATTGGGCCCGCGCGATGAGCGGATAATGTCCGCTTTCCACCTGATCACGACCAAATCGCGGACGTCTCGATACTTCGGTTTCGGGTCTTGAGCAGATATCGAGTCTGCATTTCCAAACGAAACGAGGTCAGTAACAGAGGCTGCGTCTTGACCTAGATCAATGGCGCGGCGCCAAATGAAGTGATTGTTTTTAATTGAATTACGTCAGAGGACCGCCGGGCATGAAAGCCGAGGATTTCATCGTTTCCAAGCGTCCCCGCCTTGGCTCAATAACCAACCATCCAAAAGTTGAGTTTGCGGACTACGAGCGTCGGCTTGCGTCGATGCAAACAACTATTCAATCGATCCAGCAGGCTTACTTGGGGACGCGCGAGCGGGCCGTTGTGGTGCTGGAGGGATGGGATACTGCTGGCAAGGGCGGCGTCGTGCGCCGCCTCGGATGGGCTCTAGATCCCCGCAGCTTCAAGGTTCACCCTATTTCCGCCCCATCCTCGCAGGAACGAGGCAAACACTACCTACAGCGGTTCTGGGAGAAGCTGCCGGAGCACGGCCAGATCGTGGTTTTCGACCGTTCCTGGTATGGGCGGGTCCTAGTAGAGCGCGTGGAAGGTTTTGCCACGACGCGGGAATGGCAGAGAGCTTACGAAGAGATCAATCAATTTGAACGGGTGCTGGTCGAGGACGGCATCAGAATAGTAAAGATCTTCTTGCACATTTCGGCGGGAGAGCAAATTCGCCGCTTCAAGGATCGGCTGACCAATCCCCTCAAGCGATGGAAGCTCTCTTACGAGGATTTCCGCAATCGGGAGCGATGGGCGGACTACGAAGTGGCGATAGAAGATATGATGGAACAAAGTTCGACCAAGCGGGCGCCTTGGTATCTAGTGCCAGCGAACGACAAACCGTTCGGACGGCTTGCCGCATTTAAAATCCTCATTGCTCGCCTGGGTAAGGGAGTAAGCCTAAAGCCGAGGCCAGTCGATCCGAAAGTCGCTGCAGTGGCGGCGCAGCTATTCGACCTGCCGTGATCATTCGGCTTAGCCTAGCTGGGTTGCAAGTGATGCCTTATTTCGTTTTGTGAGCTGCTTCGTCTTTCTTGAGCTTGGCTTGTGCGTCAAGAAGCAATTTCTCAAGCACTTGCCGTCGCTCGGGATCAGTGGTGATTTTGAGCATCGCCCGGCAGTGTTCAATGTTCTTTCGGATCGACAAAAACGCTCCACCAAGACCTCCGCGTTCAGCAACCCCACAGCGGCTCAATCTCGACAGAATGTAGCTAGCAATTTCGAGTACGCTTAAATTTTGAGTCCGCTTCTCACCCAACAAGGGACATTTCGCTGCATTACGGGAAGTGACGTGACGGGCCAATTTCAGAGATGGCTGGCACCAGCGATCTAGGATACAATTTCGCAAGCTAACGATAGTTCGAAATGCAACATGCGCTTGCGGCATTGCCATAACTTTCATGACTTTCGAGAATTGGCTAGGCGAAGGCTTCCGAATCCCATCTTCAATTACATCGATGGCGCTGCAGACGACGAGTTCACCCATCGTCAGAACACGGCGAGCTTCGAACGCTGTGATTTAGTGCCGAACATCCTGCGCGGGGTCGCAGCGGTTGACATTTCAGCGACTGTGATGGGCCAGAAACTGGCTATGCCGGTTTACTGTTCGCCAACCGCCCTCCAGCGTTTGTTCCATCATCAGGGAGAACGAGCCGTTGCAGCCGCTGCGGAAAAATACGGCACTATGGTTGGCGTTTCTTCGCTCGGCACAGTCAGTGCGGTAGAACTGCGCAAACAATACAAAACGCCGCAGGCCTACCAGTTCTATTTCCACAAGGATCGCGACCTCAATCGCATCATGCTGCAACGCGCCAAACAAGCTGGCGTGGATGTGATGATGCTAACGGTCGACAGCATTACCGGGGGCAATCGCGAGCGCGACCTTCGTACTGGATTTGCAATCCCGTTCAAGCTGACGCTCGCTGGAATGGTTCAATTCGCAATCAAGCCCATGTGGGGCATCAATTACGTGAAGCATGAACGATTTTCGCTCCCGCAGTTAGACCAGGACATCGATATGGGTGGCGGGCCGATGTCGATTGGCCGGTATTTTACAGAGATGCTTGATCCGTCGATGAACTGGGATGATGTGGCTGAAATGGTCCGAATTTGGAATGGCCAATTCTGCCTCAAGGGCGTCATGTCGGTCGCTGATTCGAAGCGGGCCGCTGAGATCGGCTGCACTGGCATCATATTGTCCAATCACGGCGGTCGGCAACTCGATGGCTCACGGGCGCCGTTTGATCAACTTGCCGAAGTGGTCGACGCGGTTGGTGATCGGATCGACGTTATGATGGACGGAGGCCTTCAGCGCGGGACTCATGTGCTAAAGGCGCTTTCGCTCGGCGCTAAAGCCGTCGGTGTCGGACGCTACTATCTTTTTCCTTTCGCGGCGCAGCATCTGGACTGTCGCTTCGCTCATTTCATCCAGACGCCGGGGTAGTGGCGGCGGCATGCACACAAGGAAGACGCACGAAACACGTGAAGCTGATGGGCTGCACGTCGGTCGCTCAGCTCTCACGCAAAAATCTACGGTTCAGGTAGGTCCACTCGTGCCATACCTCGCTCGATCTCCTCACGCATGAGGTCCAAAGCGCGCTCTACACCGACCTGACCAGCCGTGCTCAGCCGAATGTCTCATATGGGTGTGCGCCGTGAAAGGCGGCGTTTTCCAGTGGGTGCAAGGCCCACCCGGCGACCGCTCCAGCCGGAAGCAATCGGAGCAGTCATGGAGGTAACGAAGTGGCTGAAGCCTTCGATTAGCGTGTCACGAATTGGTGGCAGCGCGAGTGTGCAGGCCGCAACGTGAGTGAACGCTGAGCAAGCCTCGAAAAGGACAATGCGCAGGCCGACCCGACAACCCTTTCGGGGAAGGCTGATCTCATATGCTCGGCGGATTGGGCTAGCAAAGGCCTAGGTGCGATTTTATACTTAAACGGCCAACGCGCGTTGCCGCCGCGCGATTGGCGCGGACAATGAAAAAAGAAAAGCGACGACGACTCGGATGCCGGCGCCGGCATATGAAGTTTGGGAGACAAGGCTGTGGCGACGATTATCAAGCCCAGTGAAGTGCCGAAATATGTGCCGGGCGCAGTAACGGCGGCGAGCGACGATCTCGGCTGGAATGGAGTTTGGTTACGCGGCTATCGCTATACAGGCCTGGATGTCATCGTGCCACCGGTGAGTGACTTCACAATTATATCGTACTGCCGAGGGGCCACGTTCATGGAGCGGCGGTACGAAGGAGCATGGACCCAGACGCATTGCGCGCCGGGCGATGTTTCGCTGTTGACCAGGTCACAGCGTTCGCATTGGCACTGGACCGAGGAAATCGATGTTAGCCATGTCTATCTAACCGAAAATTTAGTGTCTCGGGTTTGCGCTGAGGTAACCGACCGCTGCGTCGCTGATGTTCAATTGCGTGACGTATTAAAGTCGCACGATCCGATCGTGACGGCGGCGGTGGCTGCCATCACGCGAGAGGCCCAGGAGCAGCCGTTGGGTAGCGGCTTGTATGTTGAAGCCGCGGCGACGCAGCTCGCAGTGCACCTTTTGCGCACTTACGCATCCGTGACGTTCCGCGAACCGAGCGGCAAAGGAAGGCTATCGCCGGCGCAAGTTCGCCGGCTGACGGATTATATTGACAGCAGGCTGCACGAGCAGCTCCATCTTGAAACGCTGGCGGCTGTGGCGGGAGTGGGTGTGTGGACTTTTGCCCGCCACTTTGGTAAATCCTTTGGCCGAACCACGCACGCTTTCGTCATCGAGCGGCGCGTCGATCGGGTCCGACGTTTGCTGGCACAGAGCCGTTTGCCGATTAAGGAGGTAGCATCGGTTTGCGGGTTTGCCGATCAGGCCCACATGACCCGCGTATTCTAGACCCACTTGCGCACTACGCCAGCGGTGCTGCGCCTTTAGTGGCGCGGGGGCACCGTTTTTTTCAAGAAATTGCCTTTTTCTTTCAAGACACGCGCCTGGCTGAAGTTTCAAATGCCGCGGCTCGATAGACGCAACCAGGAGAGAGTGTCGGAGCGCGACCATGCAAACGCGGCGGTACGGCGATTACCAAGCCGATATCTATTTGGACGGCCTGCAAGATATCGCTAACCTCCGGGTAGCGAGCGCTCAAGCATTTCACTCAGGTGCGCAAGCTAGCCGGGGTCCCTTTCCGTTCGCGACACGTGCAGTCACATCAGTCAAATGGAGGTCACGATGAGGGTACTTGAAGCGCTCGCCGCTGCGATTGCGGCTGAAGGCGTCGATCGCATTTTCGCGGTCATAGGCGATGCCAACCAGGAAATCATTGTCGAACTGTGTGAAAAGCGGCGGGCGTTGTGTCGATTGGCTTTGTATTCCTCCGCTGTATCAGCCTCGACGTAGTCGCCTTACTCCCCGATCACGTCGCCCCGCAGCACCCATCGTTTGCCATCGAATTTTTCCAGCTGCAACTGGTTGAAGAGCCGATAATTGGTGGGACTGGTATTCACCCTGATGCCGGGCAACAGCATCGGAAATTCCACGTCGTGGATGTGGCTGGCCTGATACAGGACGTTGTCGCGGGTAAGGTTGTCGCCGCATCGTTCAAGGAAGTACAGCATGATTTGCGCCGCACCGTAGCCGCCGGAGACCAGCAGATCGGCCGGATCCCGGTCGGGCAGGTAGTGAATTTCGGGGGGCCTTAAAGGTCGGCAAACAGGCTGCCGATGACAGGGTTGAAAGATCTCTATACCAACGCGCCAACGGTTACTCGCATCCCGCGGTCAAAGTTTTCATGAAACGCGACGGCACGACTGTTGAGCACCAATATATCGAGTATTACCCGCCCGATCCAACGAGCATGATCTGATGGTTAAAAAATCGCAGTCCAGATCGTTGGCGCGACGTGCAGAACATCGATCACGCGGTCGGCGTGTATCATATCAGCGAGCGTCCCATGACCGAAGAGACCAGATCGTTGGCGCGACGTGCAGAACATCGATCACGCGGTCGGCGTGTATCATATCAGCGAGCGTCCCATGACCGAAGAGGAGTGGATCAGGGAGCACTGCTCGAACGGCCAGCAGCTCGAGCCGGAGGCCAAAGCTATCGAGCACGACGCCAATGAGCGTAAATCGAACAGTTGATCCCGGCGCGGCTTGCTAATTCGGACGAGAAGAAGAAGGATGATTGATTGAGCACTAGTCTATGGGACTGGCGCTATCGTGCTGTCTGGTCGCGCCGCTCGGCGGCTGCGCGCTGCTGGCTGCGGGTGCATTAGAGCGTGATCGATGACTCCCTTCGGGCCATTGCAGCCATCATGCGAATAGCCGGAAGGCGTCATGAGGCGAGGTCTTATCTCAGCAGCTTCGCGATGTTTCGCGGCGATTAAAGGGCCTCAGAACGCGAAAGCCAGGGCCGCCACCAACAGGACGCCGAAGCCCATAATCGTGATTGCGAGCGGATCATATGTAGATAGCTTGAACATTACGAGCGCCTCCGAATCGAGACACCCCTATTTCCATCCCTAGGACACTAGGTCCGCTCAAAATGCGGCGGCCAATTGGCGGCATCGGCTTATCTTTTCAAATATGGCGTCGCCCGGTACCGCTTTACAGACCCCCAAGGGCTTGTTATTACATACCAACGCTCGTTGGCTTGTAATGAAAGAGCCTGGACCATGCAGAAACAGGTGGTTTCCTACATTCGGGTCAGCACCCAGAAGCAGGGCCGCAGCGGCCTCGGTCTCGAGGCCCAACGCGAGGCCATTGCCCGGTTTTGCGCGGCCGAGCACTTCACCATCGCTGCCGAGCACGTCGAGATCGAGAGCGGCAAGGGCGCTGATGCCCTGGAACGCCGCCCCAAGCTCGACGCCGCCATCAAGGCGGCCAAGAAGCTCAAAGGGCCGGTCGTCGTGGCAAAGCTCGACCGCCTCAGCCGCGACGTGAGCTTCGTATCCAGCTTGATGGTCCACAAGGTGCCGTTCATCACCGTTGAGCTCGGCGCCGACACGGACCCGTTCCTGCTACACTTGTTCGCCGCCTTGGCCGAACGCGAGCGGCGCATTATCGGAGAGCGCACGCGGCTGGCGTTGCGTGCCGCCAAGGCCCGGGGCGTGAAGCTCGGCGGTACCAATGCACAGTCGCTCCGCAATCGAGACGAGGCGCGGCAACGAGCCGAGCAATTGCGCCCTATACTGGCCGAGCTCTTGGGCTTGTCGGCCAATCAGGCCGCGCACGAGCTCAACTTGCGTGGCATTTCCACTCCGCGGGGCGGTCGATGGCACGCGCTCACAGTCCTGCGGCTGCGCCAGCGGCTTGCGTAACTGTTACAACTGTCGCCGACACGGCTCGAAGGACTTTTTGGCGTGTCTAGGGGCTCGACACGGCCCCGCCGGCGCTAGCCAGATTTCCATGTCGCGCTGTGCCGCCAACCTCCGGCCCCACCCGCAAACGCGCGAGACGACGACACACTTTTTTCAGTGAAACCGACCCGCCTGGCCATCCGACCCCCGGCTTGAGGCTGGCGCGCGACGTCGCTTCGGCTGCGCGGAACGTGCTTAGCTCTTTCGCCGGCTAGTGCCGTACGTGAGACGTGTTTGCACCGGCAGCGTCGTCGCGACGAAACTCCGCGTCATAGTTCATAATTTCGCGCATCAACTGTGCGATCAGTTGCTGGCGGATCAGGCCATCTTGGCGGCTGGGTTTCAGGTTGCAGGGTATGACGCTGGAGGATCCGCCCACGCAAGTCCTCGCCCGCCCACCCTGGAAGCTTCACACCTTCTAACCGGCCCCACCGGTTGTCCTGGCTTCGAGGTTTTTCCGGTCTGCTCCGGGCGATCGCCGCCGCGCACGCCACCGTGTCACCATCTGCCGCGAATTAATACATTCCGATCAAATAAATAAGTCCGAACACGGTGAGACAGATCGACTTCAAAAATATGCGTTTCCTGACCCGCGCAAACCACTCGTGCCCCTTTTCTAAAACAAGAATGAAGGGCGACTTGGCCTCGCACTTCAAAGTCCGCAGCGTCCGCAATTCATCCCTGAGCGTCGGAAAGTTACGACGTGTCACCATCTGCCGCGAATTAAGACATTCCGTCAAAATAGTTCGTATCCGAGCACGTCGTGACAGATCGACGGCAGGTTCCGTCCTCCCGACGAAACTCCGACTGCTCACGGGTGCGCGTGATCGTTACCAGCCCTGTGCAAGCGACCGGCGACGGGCTCGACACGGTGCCTATAGATCGTAGACTTCGCTTTATGCGACCTTCTCGCTCATATGGCGGAATAATGCTTTGCGCGCCGCGTCGTCCATTTCGGTCTTGAAATTGTGCCTGTCCTTGAGTGCCGCCGCGCGCTGCGCCGCTGGCCGAGCGGTAATTTCGTCGACTAGACGCTTGAGGTTCGGGAATTTCGTCCAGTGAGCCTCGCCGAGCACCGTTGGGATGAGCCGCGCCCAGCCCCAGACGTCCATATCGACTATCGTGTAAACGTCGCCGAGCATGTATTTCTGTTTTGCCAGGCGTGCGTCGAGAATGCCGAAGTGGCGTTGTGCCTCGAAAGCATAGCGGTTTATGGCGTACGCGATCTTTTCCGGAGCAAAATTGCGGAAATGCACCGACTGACCGGAATAAGGACCGACCCCGGTCGCCACGAACATCAGCCACGATAAAAGCTCGCCACGTGCCTTGTCACTCTTCGGCGGCAGAAACTTTCCAGTCTTCTCGGCAAGATAAAGCAGAATTGCGTTTGAATCGAAAACCGTGACGTCACCGTCAACAATCGCCGGTAATTTCGCATTCGGATTTATCGCCAGGTATTCTGGCTTATGTTGCTCCCCCTTGCGGGTGTCGACCGGAATTGCCTCATAGGGCATACCGGTCTCTTCCAGAAAAAGCGCAACCTTAGTCGGATTGGGTGCGCCGCTGTAATAGAACTTCAGCATCTTTGGTCCTCGTCTTTGTCCACTTTTACGGCAGGATTGAATAAAGGAAGCGAGCGATCGACGCGCGCAGACGCCGCCTACGGCGTCGGCAAGCCGATGTCGGGCATCGAGTTGGGCTTATAAGCGCCGGCGCGGATCGTTGGCTGTAACGTTTTGAAGTCGACCCCCGACTGGAATTTTTCATAAACCAGGGCTGGATCAAAGAAGGTGCCGATCGGGTCTGCAGCAAAGTCTGGCGAAGTCCGCATCCACTCTGCTGAAAACTTCCAATCGGAAAAGCTGTCGGCTTGCAACTCCACGAAATTGCCTTCCGGGTCCTTGTAGTAGAGCGAGATCGTCATCCCGTGATCCAAGCAGAACGCTGGTTCCACGCCCGCTTTTCGCAGACGATCGAACGAAGTCATGAGATCGGCGAAGCTACCGTACTCGAACGCGCAGTGATGCATCCCGTTGTGGCGGTTCTTTTCGGCATCGTCCGCCAGACCTGGCACCGTCAAAAAGGCAATCCGGTGATTTGCACCGTCGTTGGTCATCCAGGCGCCCGCTCCATACCGGAATTGCACCTTCGCACCAACGACTAACGCGTACCATTTGATCATATCATCGAGGTGGCTCGTCTTAATCGTTACGTGGTGAAGCGTCGGCTTGATCATCAGCAATTCCTCCAATTCCGGCCTGTGCACCTTAACGAGGGCCACGCCAAGAGTGCGCCCCACGCCTCGGTCATGCGGTCGAAGATTGCGTTCGCGGCCGTAGGTCAAGGCCGCATCCGCGCCCACCATTCGCCGACGGAATGATCCGAGGCCTCCTGCCCCTTCTCCTTGAGCGCGATGCGGACCTTCTGGGCGCAGACCGAATTAACGCTGCGGTAGAGTTCCAACACGTTTTCCTCCCGTTCAGGCCGCCAGCCGTGCTCGATCGTGCGGTTGGCCCAGATCGACCGGCGTCCCTTTCGGAATGATTTCGGTCGGATTCAGCTTGGCGATGGAGTAATAGTTTATGACGTAGTAGCGAGGCTTCACGGTGTCGGCAACACCGGGCATCTGGTAAAGCTCGCGCATGTAGTTCGACAGGTTGGGATAGTCGGCGATACGCTTCTGGTTGCACTTGAAGATCGAGAAATAGGCGACATCGAAGCGAACCAATGTCGGGAATAGTCGCCAGTCGGCCTCGGTGATCTGGTCTGCAACTAAATAACGCTGGCGCGAAAGCCGCTCCTCCAGGTTGTCGAGCGTGGCGAACAGGCCGTCATAAGCCTCCTCGTAGGCCGCCTGCGATTTCGCGAAGCCGCAGCGATACACGCCGTTGTTTACATTATTATAAATTAACTCATTCATGGCGTCGATTTTGGCGCGCAGCGCTGGCGGATAATACTCGGTTCTGTTGCCGGTGATGGCGTTGAACTCTGTGTCCAGCATCCGGATGATCTCGGACGACTCATTGTTGACGATGCGTTTGCTTTTCTTGTCCCAGAGGGTCGGCACCGTGACCTTACCGGTGTAATTCTTGTCTGTCGCGATGTAGGCCTCGTACAGATAGTGAAAACCGTTCACGGCGTCCGGGGTACAGTCCGGAAATCGAGGATCGTCCTCGAAGGCCCAACCAGTCTTTTTAAGGCCCGGGATTGAGTAGGCGACCGAAATTAATCCATCAAGTTTTTTCAACGCGCGATAGATCAGGGTGCGGTGGGCCCACGGGCAACCGTGCGCGACATAAAGATGGTAGCGCCCGGGCTCAGCCTTAAAGCCGGAGGAGCCGTCGGCGGTGATGCGGTCGCGGAACCGGCTTTCCGCTCGCTTGAAGCGGCCGCCGTCCCCGTACTCCTGCGGAAGCTCCCCGTCAGTCCACACGCCATTTATCAATACGCCCATTTTTATTGCCTCGCTCACATGCTCTTGTGGGTGCCGTCGCAAAACGGTTTATTTCCACTGGATTTGCAGCCGCATAGCCACACTTGCTTGGTCTCAGCGGCAATAAATTTTTGTGGCGCCAAGCCAACCGACTTGTGCGAGCCATCGCAGAAGGGTTGCTTCGCGCTGCGCCCACAGGCGCACCACCAATAGTCCTTCCCAGCTTCGACGTTGACACCATAGGGCGCTTTTTGCGCAGGAATTGGTTCAGCCATCCCTTTGTTCTCCATATGCCTGTGTTCCAAACAATGCCACGCCAGCGCACCGGAGAGGGCGCGAAAGGCATGCATATCTCATTCCATCACCCAGCGTGCGCGACCTCGCGGTGGAGCTCGATTAGGTCCCGAACCGTCTCCGGCGGCCGGCGGCCGAAACCGCATTCGGTGGCGATGCCAAAATCAGTCACAACCTTCTTTGCGGCGGCGAGTTGGCGCTTTGCTCCAGCCAGGCCATCGGTAAGATGCACCAGCCCCAAATAGAGTTCCGTTTTGGGATCGAGCTTCAATCCCTTGAGCGGCGCGAAATAGGCAACATCTTCTCGCTCACGCGGCACCGGCAGATGGACCCACGCAATTGGATGCTTGATCGCGGCGACCAGCTGGTTGGTAAAATCGACCATCAGCTTGGTGTCCTTCGGCTCCACGACATGCTTATGGCCTGGATCGCCGTAGCACAGATGGAGTCCTGAGTTCGGCTTCGGCCGGTACATGTTCGCTAACCCGTGCAATCGCCGCGACCAGCACATCCATTGGAATCACCTTCACCATTTCCGGATTTTCCAGCACGAAGCAGATTTCGGCAGCAATGTCCCACTGGATGGCGAGATCCCGTTGCGGAATGGCCTTCGTCATCTCGGCGACTTCCTCATTGAGACGCTTTTCGTATATTGGCCAGATCTTCTGAATCGCCTGGGGATCGGAGAATGTCATCACTACGGCGATCGGAGTAGGCAGACTGACTTGAAAGCGGGTTCCTGACGGTATCTTGCCTTCAGAGCGAGCCCGTTTAAAATCCTCATAAGATCGAATTGCTGCGGCGGCATATCCCAGTGGACCGAATTTGACCGTTTCCCCGGGTTTCACTCTGTAGAGGATGAATTTGTAGCCACCCTGGAGTTCTCGTGTGCTGCCGGGCTCGAGGCCCTTTGCGTCCTTGAACACATCGGCTTGCCACACAACCCAATCTTTGCGCGCTCCCGTCTCGCCATCAGGGACACGTTTGACTAACTTACCCAGCTTTGTACCAACCGCTTCGAACACGGCACTAGATGATTTCAGCGGCACGCTGCCAACGAGCAAAACCGGCCTTTCTTGGACATCTGTCATTTTAATTTCCTCCCTTGTTTCTTCATCGGTCTAACCTTTGAAACGAATAATCCTCACATTGTCAGAAGCTGGCGAACAGCGTCAGTCGTTTCTTTGGGACTTTCCAAAGTCCAAAAATGGCCACCGGGCATATATTGGACCTGAACATCGGGCGCGTTGGGGATGTAATCGCGTGCCTTCTCATAAAACTCCCGCGGTTGCGTCTTGCTGCCGTAGCCCTGCATAATCAACACCGGACAAC
>CAWKBE010000011.1:0-98529 GCA_963847785.1 uncultured Alphaproteobacteria bacterium | reverse complement strand
CGAGGCAAGGAGCTTACGGATCATCGACGTTTTACCTTAGCGACCAACATCGACGTTCACTTCTGCGATCCGCAAAGTCCGTGGCAGCGCGGATCCAATGAAAACACCAACCGTTTGCTGAGGCAGTACTTCCCGAAGGGGACCGACTTGTCGGTGTATTCGCAAACTCATCTCAACAAAGTCGCTCGTCAGCTCAACGAACGGCCACGTCAGACTTTGACATTCGAAACCCCAGCGGAGAGATTTAACGCCTGTGTTGCATCGACCGGTTGAGCCGACAAGTAACAACGGACATTGATCGGCACCAGCGTCGAATGGCTCGTTAGCGAATGACCCATCACTGACCTTAGGCGAGCGCGATGGCCTCGATGGCGACGAGCACGCCAGGGATGTCCGCCCCAAAGCGCACCATCGCCCTTGCTGGCTTCGCCTTAGGGAAGAATTCGGCGTACACGTCGTTCATCTCATTGTAGAGGTCTGGCTGGGCCAGTAGTACGGTCACCTTCACAATGCGGTCGAGCGAGCTGCCGGAGGCCTTGAGGATAGCCTCGACGTTGTGCAGGCACTGACGTGTTTGCTCCTGCATCGTGTTGCCGACGATTTCGGTGGGCCCGCCCCCCGGGCGCACGGGTATTTGTCCCGATACAAAACCGAAACCGTTGGCGACCACAGCATGCGAATATGGAGAATGAGGTGCAGGATAGTCGGGAACGTCAACGTGGCGGATCGCGAGTATGGTTTTTCCCCAAGAAACTCACCCCATTCAAAGGGGCTATAGCCACTATCATAACCGGAGTTGGCGGCCTCCCTCATTTCCGCTGATGGCCTTCACGACCAATTTCACCTTAGGACGTGACGTGAGCTTTCGGGGCAAAAGCGGAAGTGGCGTTTACGTAGGGGCACAGTTTTGTTGGAGTTTGCGATGATCTGACGGGGTCGCAACTAACAACGAGTACGGGGGCAGTTTTTGCCCTTTGAAAATTGGTCGGCAGAGCCAAGTCGACCTGGTCGGTGGACAGACCGTTGGTAGGCTGTGTTGATATGGTATGTCATCAGGCAGGTAAAACCGGCGTACACGCCGAGTCTCAGAAATGTCGGATTGGGCAACGTTCAAACGTAACGCGCGCTGATCGGCGATCACCCAAGGGCAAGGCGGCCGCCCCCCGCCGGGTGGATGACAAGGTCGAGGAAGGTGCGGGGCTAGGTTCGCTTCCCTAGGAGCCGTGGAATGACAGAAGGCATCATCATCAATGACCAACAACTTGCGATCATCTGCGACCTAGTGGATGGATGGGGCGCGAAATGGAGCGGGAAGTTGGATGACAATAAAAGGCAGGCTCTCGATCAGCTGATTGCGAAGGGATTTGTCGAGCCGGCTGACGCAGGGTCGCTTACACGATACAAACATACGGCCAAAGCCTCACGACTTTTGGCCGAGCTCTGCGTTGGAATAAGCGGCGGCTAACAAACCCCGCAAAATAAAGCCATTGATCGGGCGAGGTGTGGTCGTTCTACCGTGCAGCGGTGTCGCGGTGGCACGGTCGAGTGCGTGAGCGTGGTGTCACTCGAAACCGGTGGGCCGCGCATTAGTGGTGGCAAGGCGGCAGTGTAAGAGGTGAGTAACGATGCAACCTTGCTACGCTATCACTGCTACCGGCAGAACCCACGGCAGTGGAAGACGGAATGCGCGAAAGCTAGACGCGGCGCACAATCGGCGCGCTGAGAGCGTAAAAGATTTTCACCGTGGACTATTTTCGGCGCAGGAGCCCACCGGCAAATCTTTAAGCCGCTTCATCTATGCAACGCCTTTACCCCTGCGGTAAGAGTGTACGTCGCAAGCTCATTTCCCTGCGCGGAGTTTTCCCATGCCGAAGGCCTATGCAGTGGTCTGTTATCACTCAATTTCCGACCCCCAAAAACTCGCGGCTTATGCCAAACTCGCCCCGGCCGCGACTGCTCCCTTCGGCGCCCGCTATCTTGCGCGCGGGACCGCTGCTGCTGCCTTCGAGGCTGGGCTCAAAGAGCGTGTTGTAATTACTGAATATCCGAGCCTGGACAAGGCTAAGGGGGCCTACGACTGTGCCGCTTATCAGGAAGCACTGAGAGCCCTCGGCGATGGTGCTGTACGCGACTTTCGCATCGTCGAGGGATTAGAGTAAAAAAATCACACGAGGAACTTTGGGCGAGTGTCCTGCTTCTCGCGCAAAACAATCGCTCCCCTGTCATCCAGGCCAATCAAATGTAGCGTGTTCTTGCCCGTATCGATGCCAATGGTGCAGGCGACTACAGGTATCTGTCTTCCGGGACATGGCGATGCTCCTCGTGCTTCTAAGCCCCGCGACTCTCAGAGCCGTTAGGGGCGGGAGCACGGCCGGTCCATCCCATTCTCGGACATGAGGCCCCATCATCGTCTTGGGCTGATTGCAACTGGTTTTCGTTCGTTGGTGCGCGGTAAGCAGCTATGCTTCTCAGTCCATGAAGTGCATCGCTGTTTGGGGGCACATAGAACAACAGTACCTGATGGAGCGCCAATCGTGACAGGTGATTTCCAAAGGATATCCTTCGACAATGCAGTATCCGCGCTACGGGCAACAAACACCCTCAAGGCGAGCGAGTTGGCGCCTGAGCTGGTGAACTGGTGCAGCGGAGCGGCGGAAGGACTGGCTGGACATGGTGATAGCCTCCTAAAACCGTCGTCGACTTGGGCTGAGCTCAAGAGAGCTGTCGCGGCGCTTTCAGCCTCCGCATGTTTGCGGCCAGCGGCGCGAGCTCTTGCAGATGCAGAAAGGATGCCGCGCTCCGCAGATCGGATTCGATCTATGCTTCGTGAACTTGCATCCGAAACCCTGACGCAGGCCTTGGGCCGAATGGCTCCCCTCGCTGGGCACAGTCTAGCACTGCCGGGCTCGGCAGCCGCGCGAGGCCGGAACGCAGGCGAAACCGCGGGGACTGCAACCCCGTCCCACATCGCCGCTCTCGACAACATCGCGACTTACCATCGCGAGCATGAACGGTACTATACGGTTTATAAATACGAACACGCCGCAGAACTGGCCCGCGAAGCGAACAAGCTCAAGGTCGTGGCTGACATCTGGCTCACATCAGGCAAGCCCGCGCCACACTATCCGGAAACTGATTTCGACCAGCCGGCATTCCGGACGGCCGGCTGCGACGATCTGAATGCACTCTCGGCGATTGCCTCGATCGGCATTCTGTTCATGGAAGGTCAGGGCGAGCCGACCGAAATCCGCATGCTCAAAGCGAAGCTTGGTGCGCGCGGCGACGGTTCGGTCCGGGCTGGCGAATGGCTGGCTGGAATGATGGCGGCGGCCTGGCCGCGCGAGAGCGTGCTGCTTGACGACAAGTTCGCAAACGCGGCCCGTCCGCGCTACCGAACTATTGCGACAAACTGGGTCGGTTCGCTGGAGATGATCCTGCTTGGGCGCCTGCTGGTGCTTGCGGTCGATAAGCTGACCACAATCGATTTCACACCAAGGGCACTCCGCGCCGCACCAAAGCAGGCCGGCGAAAAACTCGTTTTGGCCGCTCGGATCATCGAACAAGCGGCACGACTTGAAGCGATCGGAGGCGTAGAGCTTTCCGGGAACGACGAATGCTGGACAGATTATCGCGAGCAGCTCAGAAGGTGAACGATCATCGCGCCTGAATGATCAGACGCCGTCTCGCTATAATTTACGTCGCCGACTTCCGTTAGTGGCCCTTGATTGAGACCCCGGCCCGGCGTTCGGGCGAGCGTGATCGTGGCCAGTGGAAGACCAGTGAAAAGGACGAGCAGATTTGCGGCGTTGGAACTCGAGCTTGGTCGTCATGAGGTGTCGATCCTGATCGCGGCGGTCGGCGCCGCTGGCCGATAGCGTGGCGAGCAGCCGCGCTCGAAGGTCTCGATGATGATCATGCGGCCACCGCAGCAGGGACAGGGATGCGCGAGCGTCAGCGGTTGCTCGAGGGTGCCGGCGTCGGGGGCATCGCTCTGGCTTCGGCCACCGAGCAGCTCGCGTGCTCGTGCGATGTTGTCGGCGCGGCCGTGCTGCGAATGCCGTAGTGACGGATGCGGTGGAGGCCGCGTGGCAGAATGTGGATCAGAATTCGGCGGATGAACTCATCGACGGCGAGCGTCATGAGTTTGAACCTCGCGCGCCCTTCAAGCGACAGATATTCCACTTGAAGTGCGCCGGTGTCAACGAACGCGATCGTCGGCTTTTGGCGATGGCGAAGCGGTGGGTGTACGCGACAGATAAGCCAGCACGGCTTCGGCTCCGCCGAATGCCTCTTGGCGTAGACCACCCATTCGATCTTGCGTAATGGCGCCGATGGTGCGAATGCGTCGCGGTTGCGAGCGCGATATGATCGCCGAAGAACTTGAGCGGCCGCCTTGTGCGCTGCAACCAGCAATGTGGAACATCGCCGACGCGCGGAGCACGCGAACCGGCAGAGAGCCGCCGGCAGAAATCCAATTCTTGCCGTCACTGAGAGACCGCCGCCTGCACGATGATGTGCACATGCGGATGGTGTGTCAGCGCCGAGCCCCAGGTGTGCAGTACAGAAGTGCCCCGATCCTGCCCCGAGGTGCTTAGATCGGCCGCGATCGTGATCAGCGTCTCGCCGACGCCTTGAACAGGAGGTCGTAGATGACCGGCTTGTTCGGGCAGAGCGAAGTCGCTGACGCACCCAACTGAACCGACGTTGTTGACCCATCTCGGCTCATCGGGAGCCAATTTCTTGCTCCGCGTGCGCGGTTCGGGGGTGCTCCCGGTGCCGCTCTGCCGGCTGTATGCGCAACCCGCCTTTCATTTAACAATGTGGTAGGGTGCGGTCCTCAGTCTGAGGTGCCCATGAGGGGGCGGCAGTTTATATCGCTGCTCGGTCGCGCCGCTGCCCTTTGGCCGCTTGCGGCGCACGCGCAGCAGTCCGGTCTCAAGTTCGCGTCGGTCGTCAATGCGACAACCGAGTTGGTCTCAATAAGTCACCCAAACGCTTAGCCAGTCCTTCGCTCCGATTAGGAGATTGGCTCTCGCGCTCAACACCGACGCCAAGATAGCGCTCAGCGACCTCGTGCGACCGGAGCAAGTCCTGCCCGGTTCCGGTCAGGACAACGCGGCCGTTCTCGATGACGTAGCCGCGGTCTGCTATCGCCAAACTCAGACGAGCATTTTGCTCCGACAGGAGGATAGCCAAGCCGTTCTCACGCAGCCGCACGATCAACTCGAATATCTCGGAAACTACTCGCGGCGCCAGCCCGAGCGAAGGTTCATCGAGCATCAACAGCTTGGGACCAGCCATCAGACCTCGTCCAATAGCAAGTAGCTGCTGCTGACCGCCCGACAAATTTCCCGCGAGCGCGGATGCCCGATTACGAAGCATAGGAAAAAGGCGCCAGATATCCTCCTGTCGTGGACTCGTGCCACTGCGCCGACTTTTGTGCAAATATCCACCAAGCTCCAAATTCTCTTCTATAGTGAAACCGGAAAATATCTGACGCCCCTCCGGCACGTGCACGATCCCCAACCGCATCCGCGCTGCTGTAGTCCAGCCGTCGATCCGCTCGCCTTCGAAGCTTATGCTCCCTGAGAGAACCGGTATCAGACCGGAGATGGCTTTCACCAAAGTCGACTTTCCGGCGCCATTGTTGCCGACGAGCGTTACAATCTCACGCGGGCGAACCACCAAATTGATCTCATGAATCGCCTCAAGCCCGCCGTATGCGACTGAAACGGCGTTGAGCATAAGAGTCATGAGGCCTGCTCCGTCGCGCGACCGAGATACGCTTCGATCACGGCTGGATTGCTTTGCACTTGCTGAGGCGACCCGCTGGCGATCAGGCGACCGGCGTCAAGCACGAAGACGGTGTCGGCAACGCCCATGACCAACGACATGTTGTGCTCAACGACCACAATGGTCGTCCCGGCGTCGCAGACGGCGCGCAGGAGTACCGCGAGCTCGACGGTCTCGCGGTCATTGAGGCCGGCGGCCGGCTCGTCCAGCAGGAGCAACCGCGGGTGGCACATCAGTGCCCGAACGATTTCGACGAGTTTCTGCGCTCCAATCGGTAGCTCCGTTGCAGGTAGATCGCGCGCGTGCCGCAACCCAACCAGGTCAAGTAACGCGTCAGCCGTTACAGCGAGGCGGACTTCCTCGTCTCGCGATTTGCGGGTCCACAACATCTGCGCGACTATCGGCACGTGAACGCGTAAATGCGCACCGACCATGACGTTTTCCAGTGTTGTCATTCCAGAAAACACGCGCGCGGTCTGAAAGGTGCGGATAATCCCGCGCGCGGCGATCTGCTGCGGCGCACACCCGGCAGCATCTTCCCCGAAAAATAATACCTTACCTGAAGTAGGAGTGAATAGGTTGGTCGCCACGTTAAACAGAGTTGTCTTGCCGGCGCCGTTTGGTCCTATTAAAGCACAGAGGCTGCCGCTCGGCACAGTCAAAGTTACATCGTCGATGGCGCGTAGGCCGCCGAATATTTTCGTGACCGCACGGCAGGCGATGGCCGGGGCGGTCAAGGTTTCGCTCCTGTTTGCGCAGGTCCGGATCGCAGCTTTGGCAGCCGCTGCAGCAGGAGCGCAAGACGCCCGAATAATCCCTCCGGCATGAGCAAAAAGACGGCCACCAAAACCGCTCCTTCGACGGCAGTCTTGAATACGGCGAACTCCTGCACCAGCGTCGGCAGCAGGGTAAGCGCAAGAGATCCGAAAAACCCGCCGATCAAGGTCCCTTCGCCGCCGAGTACCAGCATTGCTATCATTTCGAACGACCGCTGCGCCGAGACCATCTCGGGCGACAGAAAATGAAAGTTGAAGGCGTAAAGGGCTCCGGACAGGCCCGCGAGCGCCGCGGATATGCATAACGCGATCACCTTGACGCGGCTCACGTTGATGCCGAGCCCGGCCGCCGCCAGCTGGTCCGAGCGCACAGCCTTCAGGGACCGCCCGAAACTGGAGCGCATGCCGCCTTCGAGGACGATAACGAGAAGGACCGCGACCGTCAGCGCGAGATAATACATGCGCTGTGGCGTGTCGAAATTGAAACCACCCACCGCAAACGCGGGAATACCGACAAGACCCGAGGGTCCGCCGGTTGCGTCCACCAGCCCAACGGCGAGGGAGTCAACCAGAAGCCCAAAAGCCAGCGTGGCAAGGGCGAGATAGTGTCCGCGCAGCCGAGCTGTGGCGACAGAGAGTATCAGCGCACAGAAGACGGAGAGGACGACCGCGACCAGCGTGGCGGCGAGCGGCGGCCACTCGTAGGAAGTCGCCAGGATCGCGGCGGTATATCCGCCCACCGCCATGAAGCCCGCCTGACCGAGACTGACCTGACCCGCATAGCCCATCAGCACGTCGAGCCCGAGCACGGCAATAAACAGAATAAGAGAGATGATGAGAGACGACAGAATGCCGATCGGCAAAGAAACCCACGGCAGGAGCGCGAGGATCCCAACGAAAGCGGTGCCGAGAAGGACGGCTCGATAGCCGTCGAGCTTAATTGCGGCTCGCTGGATTCGAGGATCATCGCGGACGTCGCTACGACGCTGTGGTCCGCTCGGAAACAAACCGCTCGGTCGGACGATCAAAACGAAAAGCAGCAGCAATAGCGACAAAGTGTTGGCGAACAGCGAGGAAATATAGAATGCAGCGAACTGCTGGGCGACGCCCAGCAAAAGTCCGCCAATAATCGATCCAGCGAAGCTTCCCATTCCGCCAATCGCGACCGCGATGAAACCGGCAATCGTGAAAAACTGTCCGGTGTCGAACTGCAGCGACATAACCGGGGCGACTAGGACGCCGCCCACCGAGCCGATCAAAGCCGCAAGCCCGAAGCTCAAGAGCATCATTCGCGGCAGATCGATCCCCATCAATCGTGCCGCAACCGGATTTTCAGCGCAGGCACGCAACGCCCGCCCAAGCGTGGTCGCCCGCAGCAACAACCACAGGCCGGCGATCATGGCCGCCGACACCGCTGTCAGCCAAACGCCTTGCGTTGGGATTCTAAGGGGGCCGAGCACAAATGGCGCTTCACCGGAGAATGGCGGCAGTGCATAGGGCTGGTTGCCCCAGATCACCAATGTGATTCCGACCAGGAATGTGAGAAGGCCCGCGGTCAGGACCAGCATGCTACTCGTCGGAAGCCTCGACACCGCGGGCACGAAAGTAAGCGCTCCCATCAGAAGACCGAAAGCCGTCGAACAAAGAACCGCCGCGATCGCCGCCAACAAGACGGGCCAGCCGAAGACAACCTGGAAGTAGTACATTCCCATCGCGCCAAGGACGCAAAAAGCGCCTTGCGACAAGTTGATGACGTTGGTCACCCTGAAAACGAGCGAAAAGCCAAGCGCAACGATCGCGAAAACGCCGCCCTGCAGCAGGCCGCCAATCACGATCTGAAAGATGCCGGACAATTTGGTACGAGCCGCCGGTTACCTTGGCAGGGGTGTTCCGATTGGCTCGCTGACCACGATCCACGCACCCGCCGCCGGGTCCCAACGTGTGACAAGCGCATTCTTTACCGTCAATCCGCGCTGGGGGACCGATTTAAAATCATAGATGCCATTGATGCCGGGAAAACTCGTTTGGCCTGCGACGTATTCCTTGAGCTGGGCCGCTGTCGCTTTGGGTCCCACCTTTCGCAGCGCCTCGACCACAATGGCGGCGGGGTCCCAGGCGAGGGCTGCCATGGTGTCGGGCTTCACATTCGCCGCAGCAAATGCCGCGTAAAACTTCTTTTGTTGCTCTTCGACTTTGGGATCGAGTTGAAATATCCCTTCGTGTGGCAGGAAAACGGAGGTCGGAATGTAGAGATCCTTCGGCAGGAAACCCCTGTATTGCGTCATTTGCGCGTAGGTCTGGTTCCCGTTTGTGGTGCCCACCGGTACGTTCAGGCCGGCCTCCAACACGGCTTTAAACACCGTCGCGATCGGGGCACCGGTCGACCAGGCGATGAGCGCCTGGGGGTCGGCCGCCTTGATGCGCTCGATCTGCGCGGAAACAGTGACATCCGTGGGATTGAATCGCTGGCGCTCGACGACCTGCACGTTGCCATTTTCTGGAATCTTCAGCACTTCGTCGAAGCCCCGCTCGGCGTCCTGGCCCGACGCGTCGGTGCTCGAGATGAAGGCGACTTTGGTCAAGCCGCGGAGCCGAAAATAGCGTAACAGCGCTTCGATCAGCGCATGAGTATCGGTGCTGCTGGAATACTGATAGCTGCCAACGGCGGGATGAACGCCCGGCGACAAACAATAATCGAACGGTCCTTCCTTGAGCAGAGGCGCAACCGCATTGCACATTGCGACAATGCTGGATCCGAGCATCACCGCCGGCTTTTCCGCAAAAATCCCGTTGACAATCTGCACTGTCGTCTGCGGGCTGGTCTGATCGTCATGGAAATTGAACTCGATGGGCTGGCCGCCGGTGCCGCCTTCCTTATTGATCGCTGTCTGGAAGATTTGAAGCGCCTGCTGTTCACCCTTTCCCAAGAACGCCGCTCCACCTGTCAACGGCAGAATGACGTCTATTTCGTATGGCTCAACGGCGCAGGCGCCAGGCGCGGCGATCGCCGAGGCACATCCCAGGATCGCGGCAGCGTGGAAGAGTCGGTTCAAGATCGTCATGGTTGCTCCCCAAACACGTTCCGCCGTGCGCCGGTGACGACGGACTTCGTCGCGGCGGCTCTGCTTATTGCTGCGCCTTTGGTTCGCTTTCCTCCGAAGGGGAATTAGATCGCGGTCGCAGCAGCTCCGCTAAGGCCAAAACCGGGCTTCAGTGGGTTTTCATCGGCAGGCCTTGCAGCCGTAATTCGCCGACCGCTCCGCCATAGACCGGAGTGAAGCACGGATCAATGAGATGGGCCTTAGGAAAGCGCGCCAGCAAGCGGCGGATTGCGATGGTGATGGTAGTGCGACCGAGGATGTTGCCGATACAGTGATGCGGGCCCGCACCGAAGGATAGGATGCGCTTCGGCTTGCGATGAATGTCGAAGCGCGTCGGGTCAGGAAACACGTCGGGATCGTAGTTCGGGGCGAGCGGTGACGGCCGTACCACCATGCCCTTGAGGATCGGCGTGCCTCCGACCTCAGTGTCGCGGGTGGCAATGCGCGGGAAGGTGAAATAGCCATTACTAGCGAGCCGGAGGCACTCCTCGAGCGCGTCGGGAATGAGTTCCGGGTTGCGGATCAACTGCTCCAATTGCTCCGGGTGTGTGTAGAGCAGGTATAGGGCACCGCCGGCCGCACGGCTCGTTGCCGACAGCGAGGCGCCGCAGATCCCGAAAATCTGGTCGAACAGCTCGCTGTCACTGAGCTTGTCGCCTTGATCGCGGGCATTGACGAGATCGCTGATGAAGTCGGAGCGCGGGCTCACGCGACGTTCTTCGATGATGGCCCTAACTTCCTCCATGGTGCGATCGAAGGCGCGCCGCAGCTCCGGCGACCACGACTCACCCGGCTTGACGTAGGTTGTGCCCGGGATCACATCGTGGAACGCGACGAAGATCGCCTTGCGGCGATGGTCCATATTCACCATGGCATCCAACAAGGCATCGACGACGAGATGCGCCCCGAAGTCCTGCATGCCGTCGAACTCGGGGCCGTTTGCCTCGATGCGGTCGAGCATGCCGTCGACGATCCTGGTGATACTGTTCTGAAGCTGCTCGATTCGCCGCGACGAGAATGCCGGCATCAGCAGGCGGCGGACACGGGCATGCTGCTCGCCGTCCATCTGCGTGACGAACTGGGCGAACATGACCTTGTTGAACTGCTCCCAACCGGCGCCGCGCGGCATCTCGGACTTGAAGGTCTCGGTGTCAGAAAACACGCGATGCACGTCGGCGTAGCGGCCGACCACCACTTGCGGCGGGCCATTGCCAAGCACGTAGAACGGGGGTCGTCGCGCCCATTCGGCCATGTGGCGATGCGCGTTCGCCTTGAACTCGGCGCTGCCGAGATCGACATCGACGACGTTGCTGCGATCTAGTTCCGCCAGTAATGACGTCATGTTTCGACTATCGCATTCCTTACAGCACGAGTGAACCCGGGATTCTCCGGATGAGCCTGGAATTACCGTGAATGGCGGGATTGTGGTGTCGCAATCCGTGCGAACGCCGGCTGCGTCGCCAAATCCACGGTGAGATGCAGAAACTGCCGACGTGCGATTTCATGGCTTGCCCTATTTAGTTTTTAGACTAGCACACTCGAGGTTGCGGGTGTGATTCAAGCAATGGTCGTTGAGCGGCCGGGCCAATGGCGGCTCGGCGCGAGGGAGGGAAGCATGTCGGCGACTAGGATTGCGACGGGCGTACTGGCGCTTGTTGTTGCCACGTCCTTTCGGGGGCCGATGAGGCCATAAAGCTTAACGGTCGCGACAACGTGCGAGGAACCGCACCGGGATCACGGAATCATCTCCACGATGAGAGCGTTCTTGACGAGCGCCAAGGGAACCGAACTAAGCGTTGTAATCGGGGTAGTCCCGACAAACGGATCGCAGAGGTTCACCGTCGGCGTCGCGTCACCGCCGAGGAGGTTTTAGAGCGCGACGAAAATATAAAGCTAACACTTCCCGCTGGTCAGACGATTGACGCGTCGCTGGTCGGGCGAGATCCCACGACTGATGTCGCTGTACTGCGCTTTCAACCGGACGGACTACCAACGGCGGTGTCCGCAACCGCCTCACTTCGCGCAGGCGAAGTCATCTTTGCTGTAGGATGTCACGAAGGCGCTCCGCTCACGGCATTTGGCATCGTCGCTCTGGCGGGCGGAGCTTGGCGCAGCAGTCGTGGGGGCACCATTGACAATTTCATACGCCTCGATTTGGCGCTGAGCCCGGTCGCCGAGGGCGGCGCACTGATTGACGTGCAGGGACGCGTCCTTGGAATGACCGTCCTCGGTCCACGTCGGCGTGCAATTGCTATTCCCGCTGCAACCATTGAACGCGCTGTCGATCAGCTTTTGGCCAGGGGCCATGTGTTTCGGGGCTATCTTGGCGCTGGTCTTCGCCGCCTTAGACACGAACGCCGGCAAGATAGCTCACCAGCATCGAGCGGCGGACGCGGTGTTCTGGTCGTGGATGTTGATCCAGAGGGGCCTTCCAAACGCGCGGGGTTGCTTTTAGGCGACCTTATCACCAGCTGGAACGGTAAGCCGATCGATCGCGTTCGCGACGTTATGCATTTGCTCGGTCCCGAAAGCGTTGGTGACACCGTGGATCTGGGCTTGATACGCGGCGGCGCGTCAGCAACGCTCCGGGTCATCCTTGGCGAGCGCCCCATTAGATAGTCGCCCCTGCGGACAGTTGCGGTACTCATGATCGGCATCTTGATCTTTGCCGTTGATGCAAGGCTGCGCCGCACGCTCGAACAGCTGCCGCGGAAAGACCCGGCTATTACGATTGTTGGTATTGCTGACGATCAGCCATCCCTAGTTAGATTGGCTGAGAGGTCTCACGTTGACGTGGTCCTGACTCAAAAACTGCCCACGGTAAAGCAAATCGCTGATTGGCGAATTCGGCACGACAATACCGCTTGGGTGTTTTTCCTGGACCCCGCGGACAGGCGGGCCGCGCTAGATGCTTTAGGTGCGGGCGCCTCGGCGATCTCACCGCCATCCGCGGATCTAGGAGAAATCGTTGCCACCATCAGGATGGTCGCTGAGGGGTTGGGGGTCTTCCCGCAACAACTACTAGCGGTGCTGCTTAGCAGGGCTGAAATTTCTAACGGGCAATTGCACGAAGCCGATGAGGATCATCATCCGCGTCTGTCGAAGCGCGAAATAGCCGTCCTCACCGCGATGACAGATGGCCTTTCCGACAAAGAAATCGCCCGCCGTCTTGAGATTTCTTTTCATACCGTGAAGTTTCACGTTGCCTCGATTCTTGAAAAACTCGAGGTGGAGACCCGGACCGAAGCTGTTTTTAAGGCCGCCCAACTTGGAATCGTGATGCTCTGATCGGAGTGCAAGTGATGCTTACTTAACGTGATCGATGACACCACCGATCGCAACCTCGGGCAGCAGTGCGCAAAGCCGCGCAACGGCTACGGCTGTGAGTCGGTGCGCCGCGGTGAACATGGGGTTTGATCGCAGTCCCAAAGTCCGAATTACTTCTGTGAGCCGCCCCTCATTTGACTACAGGCTTGCCTTCTTCGAGGTTCGGCCAATACTCGACGCGGTATTCTGGCAGGCGCACCGGAGAGGCGGCGATCATGGCTGAACGGAAAAAACGAGCGACCTTACAGAGAGGAAAGTTGGCGGTGCGCGGTAAGTCGCAGAAGGCTTCCAAATCTGCTGATCAAAGAACCCCGGCCGCCGCAGTTCCCACCACCGACGGCCGGGGTCCCGGGCCAGTGTGGCGCTCACTCGACCTCGACGATCATCTCAACCTCCACAGCCGAGTTGCCAGGAAGCGCCGCCATGCCTACGGCGGAGCGCGCGTGTTGGCCTTTTGCTTGGCCAAAGACGTCCACCATCAAATCAGAAAATCCATTTATCACGCGTGGCTGGTCACCAAAACCCTCAGGCGAGTTGACCATGCCAAGAACTTTTACGACGCGTTTAACTCGATCAAGGCTACCAAGCGCGGCTCGCACCTTCGCTAACATTATTAATCCAACCTGCCGAGCCGTCTCATAGCCTTCCTGTACACTGATATCCTTGCCTACTTTGCCCTTGAACCTCCACTCAGCCCCAGCAGTGTTTCCGGCAAGAAACAACAATTTCCCCACTTGTACAGTGTTTACATAGTTGGCGATGGGCGTGGGCTCGTGCGGCAACTCGATGTTCTTTTCGCGAAGGCGCTCCTCAGCGCCGGTGGCATTTTGCGCTAGCGCGCCGCCCGACGTAGCGGTTAATACTAGTACTCCACAGACATACACATTCACTAGGGTCTTCAGTTTCATTTCAGCTCTCCCGCAGAGGTCGTTTTGTCGTTTTCCAAACGTGCAGCGCAAGTTTCAGTAGAAGCGCGCGACTGGAGCTTTCGAGAATGTGTCATCCAAGGGTGCGCACGGAGCAGAGTACTACCCTTCCCCATATCATGTTCCATCGGTGAAAATTGTGCGGCGCGCATCAGGGAGTGATGCGCACCGTCGCCTCGTCAGTAAGACCTATTGGCTTCAGCGAGATCAGTTGGCCAGCGGATCAGGACGCACCTGAATGTGCACGACCAATGGCTTGCTCCCCTTGCCGCCCTCCTTGAGCCATGGCGTGCGGTCACCGGCAGACGACCATAGGCCACGACCCTTCCAACCGGCGTTCGCGTCATCGATACGCCCGTCCAGCCCCTTGGCATAGAATCCCATCGGATAAGGGACCCGCAGCATAACCATCTTTCCGTCCTTTAATGCCACAAGCCCGTCGTTGAGGTTGGCGGTGGACACCGGAACGTCATCGCCAAGCCCCAGCGTATTGTGCTGGTCGACCCAGGTGTAGTAGCTCGCCTCGGCACTATTGTCGCCGATGCCATCGAAGCCGGGACCCGGGTATTTGTAGAATGACCAGCCTTCGGGGCAGTGGTCGCCTGTCGCCTTTGGCCCACTGAGTGGGCCCTTGCACTTGCGCCGGTCGAAGCTTCCGAGATGACCACTCGTCAGTGATGCCCACACCACGCCGTTCTTGTCGATGTCGCCGCCGCGAATACCAAAACCGGGCGATGGTACGTTATAAATTTCCGAGAGCCCTGTTTTCGGATCAAAGCGCAGGACGGCGGGAGAGCCGCCGAACACTGAGACGGTGTACCAAACCGAGCCGTCGACTGGACTCGGCATCACTGCATAGCCTCCAACGACGTCCGGCGTGATCCGCTTGTCCTTGGCCGGGTCGATCGGCTGGTCGGGCTCGACGTAATCGTCGCGCTTGCCATTGCCGTTAGTGTCCAGGACGAAAGGCGACCAGCCTTGCGACCTCGCCGCGTCGCCGGTTTCGTCAAACATCCGGGTGTTCACCCACCCGACGACTGGACCGCTGCCACTGACCCACAGCGTGTCGTTCTCGTCATAACCGAATTGGAGATGATGAGTCCCGAAGCAGGTGTCGACGAAGGTGTATTTCATGGTCTTCGGGTCAAGTATCGTCACCTGACGGGGCGACTTTTCGAGCGGGAAGGCTTTGGCCGATGGTTGGTCGGAGCCCTTCTTGCAAAAGTCAGGATTGCTCAGTCCGCGTCCCGTTGCAGCGAACCAGACCCTGCCCTTCTTGTCGAACATCCCATTGTGGTTGTCGGCCTTCGTCTCCCAAATCTTCTCGTCGCCCCAATAGGCGGAGGGTTGCATCGGTTTGAGGCTGTCACCGAAACCAGGCCGTTCCGGCATGTTGGGATCCTTCACCGGCATCTTGAAGAACGTCACAATGCTCGTCTTCGGATCGAGGATTGGCATGTTATCGGAGGCGTACTCGGGAGAGCCGAACAGCGGCCCATAGGCATTTACGGTCGGATTGCGCCGATCCGAGGAGATCAAGTCGTGCATGTAAGTCTTCTCGGTGCCCCATTCCCAGGTGGTGACGACGATGTTCCGCTCAACACCTTGTGGCCGTGGCGGCTTGCTCTTTGGCAGCTCGCCGTTGGCGACGCGGTCTGTCCAGTCGCCGAGATATTTCAAGGGTGCGCCGCTGAATGATCCGGCCTCCCTAGTCATCTCCTCGCCGGCCAGACCTGATTGAACACGCCGTATCCAGGCCTCCTCGCCGGTTTTGAGTTGGCCGAACTGCGCCGGAATTGTCCGCGTAAACTCCTGGCCGATCTGGTGACAGCCAATGCAGCCAATGTTCTTCATTTGCTTAAACCAGTCGATCTGCTTGCCGCCCAACTCGCTTTCCGAAGGCACCTTCAACATCGAATACCAGTAGATCGCGGGATAATAGTGCGCCGCTGCTGCCTCGTTTGGCGCCGGCACCGCCGTCAGGTCCAGATGCTGGCCGGGCTTCGCGCGCATCTTCGGCGAGTCCACAAGCCCGTATCCGCGCACAAAGACGCTGTAGTTCACGGCCGGCAGGTCGGGAATGACGTAGCGTCCCTGATCGTCGGTGACGACCATCTTGGCGAATTTGGTTGGAAGTTCGACGCTTTCGGCGATCACCCAGACCCCGGCTTCCGGCCCGCCCGGGCCCGTGACGACGCCGCCGATATCATCGTCATCAATCGCGGGTGCGGCTGCCTGCTGGGCGATCGCCGCCGATGGAGTCGTTATCGCCATCGCGCCAGATGCGGCGATACCGATCGCTGCGGCGGTCGCAAATAATCCTATTCTCGTGATCAATCTTCCCTCCCATCCGACTCCGCATTCCCTGCGGTGAGATCCGCAGAAATTGTCGTTAAGCATTGATAATAACCACATGCATCACGGTCAACCAACTGCAACTGAAACAGAGCCGCTATGTCAGTTTCGGGTGCAACAGCACTTGCTGCGATGCAGCGAGCCATCCGCGGCCTTCCACAAAATTGAGATAGAGCCTACCATTCGCGCTGGTAATCGCACCGAAACATCTCCGAGAATTTGCGGCCCCGGGGGAGTAATCGATGGAACGCAGGGATTGGAATACGGATATGAACCGGCGGAAGTTCCTGACTCGTGCAGCGGTCGTTGGGACGGCCACTCCCGTCATGCTACGAAACACCGACGCTGCAACAACAGCACGTTTGCCTGAAGAAATTGTGCGCAGACCGTCTGCCCTAGCCCCCAATGCCAAGGTTGCCGCTGCGGAGACAGAAACGCCGCAGGAGCCGAACTACGCCAACGGGCGACCCGGTTCGGATTTCATGGTGGACGTCATCAAAACCCTCGACTTAAAATACATGCTCAGCAATCCGGCATCGAGTTTTCGCGGACTGCATGAGTCACTGATCGATTACGGCGGCAACAAGCAGCCCGAATTCTTGACCTGCATGCACGAGGAATCTGCGGTCGGTATAGCGCATGGTTATTTCAAGGTTTCTGGAAAGCCCCTGCTGACGCTCTGCCACGGCACGGTTGGCCTACAGCACGCCGCGATGGCGATTTACAATGCCTGGTGCGATCGCGTTCCCGTGCTTGTTGTCGGCGGAAATGATCTTGATGCCGCAACCCGCCCGCCAGGCGTTCCAACCATACACTCGGCGCAGGACATAAATGCGCTGGTGCGCGATTTCACCAAATGGGACGATACTCCCGTATCCGCGCAGCACTTCGCGCAATCGTTCGTGCGCATGTACAAGATCGCGACGACGCCACCTTATGGGCCGGTGATGATGTCCCTTGACGCGGGACTGCAGCAAAAACCGATTCGTGAGAATGGCGTGAAGCTCTATATTCCACGCTTTGTGCCGAGTTCGCCGCCGCAGGGTGACAGCGGCGCGGTAAAAGAGGCGGCTCGGCTTCTCGCACGCGCGGATCGACCTGTCATTGTCGTCGACCGTGCGGCACGAACTCCAAACGGCATCAAGCTGTTAGTTGAACTCGCCGAGACTTTGCAGGCACCGGTGGTCGACATGGGCGGCCGCATGAATTTTCCCAAAACTCACTCCCTCAGCCGGCCGGCAAACATCATTGGGCAAGCGGACGTCGTTATCGGAATGGAATTGTCGGACTTCTGGGGAGTCGTGAACAGCTACATCGACAATGGTGACAATGGCGTCGGCTTTAACGAGCCGAAGATCAAGTCCAGCACCAAACTCATCAGCATCAACTCGGTTGAGCTCAATACAAAGGCAAACTATCAGGACTTCCAGCGCTATCTTACTATCGACGTCTCGATGCCGGCCGACGCGGAAGCCACGCTTCCGGCCTTGATCGAAGCCGTAAAGTCCGCCATTCCTGATGGGCGAAGTGCCGCAATATCCAAACGCGGCGATGCCATCCGAAGGGCTCATGCCGAGGCGCGTGAAAATGTCAAGCAGGCAGCAGCGGTCGCCTGGGACGCGAGCCCTATCAGCACTGCCCGTCTGGTGATGGAAACCTGGGCCCAGATCAAGGATCTCGACTGGTCGCTCGTTTCGTCCGCAGGAAATGTCAGCGATTGGCCCAACCGGCTGTGGCCGATGGAGCAGCATCATCACTGGCTCGGCGGCTCTGGCGGCTATGGGGTCGGTTACGGGGCGCCAGCGTCGATTGGCGCGGCTCTTGCAAACCGAGACCTCGGCCGCTTTTCTGTTTCGATCCAATCCGACGGCGACCTCATGTACGCGCCGGGCGTCCTCTGGACCGCTGCACGACACAGAATTCCACTCCTGGCGGTCATGCACAACAACCGCGGCTATCATCAAGAGGTCATGCACATCCAACGAGTGGCGAACTTCCGCGATCGGGTCGCTTACCTTGGTAACGATCTGGCCCCGGTTGGAACGAGCATCCAGAATCCGGACATCGAATATCACAAGTTGGCGGAATCGATGGGATGGTGGGCAAAGGGTCCGATCAAGCACCCCGCCGATCTCGGACCCGCGATTAAGGAAGCCGTCGCGGTGGTCCGGTCCGGCCAACCAGCGCTCCTCAATGTCTGGACGCAACCGCGATGAGTAACGGTAGTGTGATTTTCTTTCGTCGATGCGTCACTTTGATCATAGTGGCGGCTGTCGCCAGCATCATCCATACAGACAGAATTCTTGCAAACGAGGCAATGTTTGCGGCCTCGGCTGACAGAGGAAAGGTAGCTTTCATCAAACATGGCTGTTGGCAGTGTCATGGCTTCGAAGGACAAGGCTCGGTCGCCACCAGCAACGGTGCAGTTCTTGCTCCGAATCCCGCGCCCTTCGAAACCTTCGCAAGCTTCGTCCGGAGTACCAACCGATCGATGCCGGCATATCATGAGGCAATTTTGTCGAACGCGGACCTTGCTGATATCTATGCGTTTCTTCAATCAATCCCTGAAACCCCAAATTACAGAACTATTCCGCTGCTCAACCGCTAAAGGCGAATTGCTGTGTCGATCCCACTGGGTGGGCAGTCTAACGGTCGGACGATCAGATTGCTGCAGCGCTCGACGACAGACGGGGAGCTGCGCGCGCCGGAGCGGCAAGTGCTGAGACCAAAGGAGGCCGCATGTCGCTTGCCGCGACCAAAGAATCAAAGTCCACCACCTCATCATTGAGAATAATTGCCGCCGCGTCGATCGGCAACGCGCTCGAATGGTTTGACTTACTGGTGTACGGCTACTTCGCGGTAACGATATCCCGATTGTTCTTTCCTAGCAGCGACCAAACCGTATCGTTGATGCTCGCGTTTGGTACATTTGGGGTTTCGTACCTGGTCCGCCCGCTCGGGGCGCTCGTTCTTGGCGCATACGCGGACAAAGCTGGCCGTAAGGCCTCGCTGGCGGTCTCGATCTATCTCATGACCATCGGTACCTTGCTGATGGCGATCATTCCGACGTACTCGACCATCGGCATCCTCGCCCCCGCTGCCATTTTGATCGCGCGGCTGATCCAGGGCTTTTCCGTCGGCGGCGAGTTCGGTGGCTCGACGGCGTTTCTGGTCGAACACGGTTCTAAGCGGAAGGGCTTCTTCGCAAGCTTTCAGTGGGCAGGGCAAGGGCTCGCCGCAGTACTCGCGTCCCTGTTTGGCGTGGGGCTCACGACCATGCTGACGCCCGAGCAGATCAGTGGGTGGGGATGGCGCGTCCCTATGTCTTCGGACTGCTGATCGGTCCAATCGGCTTCTATATCCGGCGCCATGCTGACGAAACGCCGGAATTCCTGGCGTCGAAGCCGACGCGCACGCCGATTAGAGAGGTAATTCTGGGTCAGTGGGATCGCATGCTGTTTGCCATCGGCATTGCGGTCGTTTCCAACAGCTCCAACTACCTGATCCTCTACATGCCAACTTACGCAGTGACGCAATTGAACCTCCCAGCATCGAGCGGTTTCATTGCCACTTTTCTCGGAGGCATGATTCTCACGCTCGGATCGCCGATCGTCGGCCATTGGTCCGACGTGATCGGTCGCACTCGCATCATGCTCGCCGCGGCGGCTCTGTTTCTTCTTTCAGCCTATCCGGCGTTCCTCGTGGTGACGCGCTACGCGTCGCTGCCGATGTTGATCACGGTGGTGTGCTGGCTCAGCTTCGTAAAAACGACCTACAGCGGAGTACTGCCGTCGCTGATGGCGGAAATCTTTCCGACGCGAACACGGTCCACGGGTATGGCACTGAGCTACAACACTTCCGCACCGATCTTCGGTGGATTTGCTCCGCTAATATCTACTTGGCTGATCGAGCTGACTGCCAGCAACCTTGCTCCAAGCTTCTATCTGATGGCGACTGCCCTCGTGAGTTTTTGCGTTCTTCTTATTGTGCGCAGACAGCTTCGCGTGAATTGATCCGGCTGCTGCTTGAACATGGAAGATGTCATCATCATCGGTGCGGGGCAGGCCGGCCTTGGCGTGAGCTATTTTCTCAAGTGCGGCGGCATTGGCCACATTGTTCTTGAACGAAGCCGGATAGGGGAAAGCTGGCGCTCGAGATCCACCACTCCCGGCCTTGCGCCCGCGGATCCGCCCCCGCCGTGCGCTGGGCCAACAACGGAAGTCACCATTGCCAATCAGATCTATCGATCGAAGGCCAGCTAGTTGATTGTCGCGTCACGGCCTTCAGTGCGGCGGTATTTTGGCCTTGAAGAAAGCCACCACAGCGGGGTTGAATTCGCGATGGAAAGCCGCACGGTCGAATCCCTCCGGATCATGGCAGATCTCCTGCACCCTAGCCGCCAGAGCTCGCGTGCACGGAGCCAGGAACGCGAAGTGGCCGGCGTTTGGAACAACATGATATTCGGGCTTCACCGGCAGTCGGTCGTAAACGGCTTGGGCGTAGTTTGGCTGCGGAAGGATTTCATCACTGTCGCCACGCCAAAGCTGGATTGGGATCGTGATGGCGGAAAGCGCCTCGGCCGAGAAAGCATAGCCTACGGCCGGCGCCGCGATCACGGCGGCAACGATACGGGGATCATGCACCCAGTTCGGTTCGGCCATCGACCCATTGGCCGATAGGTTGACTTTGTGCTCTCTAAGCATGCGGCACGACCACTCATCCGGATGGGCGGCGCAATGGGGCGCGACGGTGCGCATATCTGGCGTTCCGCCGATGGCCACAAGCGCGGTGAAGCCGCCGGCCGAAAATCCGAATATGCCGACGCGAAAGGGATCTAGCGCCTCGTGGTGTTGCCACGACGTCAGCATGTAATCGACCACCATCTTGATATGACGCGGGCGGTTCTCGAGGCGACCGACCTGACTCTGATCTCGGTAGTTGTCACCCGTATGCGTTATGGCAGCGACCGCAAAGCCTGCTTCGGCGAGCGCCAGTGTAGTGTCGTAATGGCCTTCGAACGAGCCGCCGGTGCCGTGCGACATTACGATCAGAGGCAAATCGCGCCCTGCGACCGCCCCGCGATTCGTGACGGTTTGCTCGAACAGTCCAAGCCGTTGCGGCGTGGCAGGGGCTTTGCTCGGATACCAAACGCCGACTTCGAGCGGCGCGCCGGCAGGATCGGGCACCATGATCTGCTCGAATCCGGCCGGAAGAGCGGGCGTTGCGCCTAGCATCACTACACCGAATGCAGCAATAGCAAAGTTCACGATGGGACCTCAATGTTAACGGCGCTCACATTGCTGACACGGAATGTAAGCTATGTCAACATTTGAACCCATGAAGAGCGATTCGAGCTACCACCATGGCGACCTGCACGCGGCGCTCGTGAGGGCGGCTGCGGCTGAGATCGAACGCAGCGGCTATGAGAACCTATCGCTGCGCGAGCTTGCAAAAGCGATCGGTGTGTCGCGGGCCGCGCCCTATCGGCATTTCGCAGATCGGCGAGCGCTGCTCGCGGCCGTTGCCGCCGACGGCTTTGACAGGCTTACGGCGAGCTACCGCACGGCGATCGCCAAGGGAAAGACCCCGCAGGCTCGGCTCGCGGCGGCTGGCCGGGCGTATCTGGCGTTCGCGGCCGACCGGCCGCAATTGTTCCGGCTGATGTTCGTCTCCGATCTGTTGGGTCAAAGCACGGCACCGCCTGGCCCCGCGCTAATCAAGAGCGCCGGGGAATCGTATGTTGTGTTCGAGGGTCTCGTCGCCGCAACGCTCGATCACCCCGACGACCGCACCATCAAGGCGGCGGCTATTGTGATCATGTCGACCAGCTACGGTTTCGCGCTCCTGCGCATGAATGATCGGCTGAAGCCATTTATGTACGGCACGTTGACACAGAGTGATCTCATCAACGCTGTCTTGTCCATAAGACTTGCGGCAAAGACCCGCACCGCTGGCCGGAAGGCCCATCGCAAGACCCACTTCCCCAACGTGCGATGACCTTGCGCTCGATCAAATATCAACAGAATATCAGCTTCCGATCACAGAGACATAGCGGCTCAAATGTTTGACGCCTGCTTCGCCCCCTGAAGCCGACATCCGCAAGCGCCGCTGTTCGGTTTAGGTCGGCGCTGCCGCCGTATGCAGTGCCTTCGATAAACATTAGAGCCGCTGCAAGATATCTTTGGATTTACCCCTTGCGCTGCGGATGAAAAGAGAGAAGCCAAAGAGGGGCAGAACCATTTCCCCTAAGGCTGCCAACAAACGGCGACGTACCGAGGTCGCGGCTCAGTAATCGGCGGCTAGCGCTGTCGATAGGCCATCAAGCGAGTAGAGCAGCGTTCAACGCGGGTGTCACCGGCACCGTGCCTTGCGCTGGGTCGAGCGCATAGGAGAGAAACCATGTCTGATAAAAACATCGAAGTTGCGAAGGAGATTTATGCGGCGTTCAGTCGGGGCGATGTGCCAACCATCATGGCCGGCCAAAATGAAAAAGTTGTCCCAGTCGTGCATCGGGATCCCGAGAAAGTAAGTCGCGCCTTATCATGTTGCGATCGCAAGCGTACGGGCGGCAGGCGTCCTGATCCAGGTCAAGTCCGAACAGTGTTGCGCCAAGCTGAGACCGCCATCCCCTTGGTGGCTTCGGAGCGACGTCATCAATTTGTCGCTCAGTCGCCCAACGCCCGGTGGGTGTGTTGCTCGTGCAGTTTGTCGGCGACGCTTTTGTCGGAGAGGCGGATGGGCTCGGCGAACGGCGCGTGCGGCCGACAGGAACGGCACGACAGCGCTGGGATGAGGCTGCTAATCGCGGACCATGTGGCGATCGAGGGTCCGGAGGTCCACCGCCTGCGTCGTCGTGCGGCTCGTAGACCGCCGGGGAGAGCGGCGCGATCCGGCGCCAGCTTTCTTTTTTCATTGTTTGCAGCTCGTTCATGTGTTTGCGTTCCTCTGCAGCCACATAGCGTAACGGGAGCAAACCCATGGATACAATTAAGCCGCTTTTCACTGCCACGGCGATGGCGACCGGCGGGCGCAATGGACATACCGAGGCAAGCGACGGGTCGGTGCGCGCGGACCTGTCCGTGCCGAAGGCGATGGGTGGTCCGGGCAAACCCAACACGACCACGCCTGAACATTTCTTCGCCGCCGGCTATGCCGCGTGCTTCGGCGGCGCTCTCGATTATGTGGCCAAGCAGCACAAGAAGGATGCGACCAAGGCCCGCGTCACTGCGGAGGTCAGCATCGGCCCGCGCGACGGCGGCGGGTTCGGGATCGCTGTTAAGCTTCACGTTGAGGACGCGAGCCTGCCTCAAGCGGAATTGGCGGCGCTCGCCAAGGAAGCGCACGAAAAAATTTGTCCCTATTCACACGCGACCCGCGGCAATGTCGATGTACAGATCGACGTGAAAGGCGCTTAAGCGTGCCATGCTCGGCGCAAGACCAACGATGGCCGCAAAGCGGGAAACAGGCTGACCAGACGCAAGGTGCTGCTCTAAGGAGAGCTTTAACCTGGTATTTACTGTTGGTCCTCGCCTGTTTTCAAAAAGCGTGAGGCTGAGGAGGATTGTGAGTTGGTGCTTCGCGGCGAAGCCGTTCGTAGGCCGCGCGAACGGCATCTTTACCGTAGCGCCGTTCGAGCCCGCGCACCACAAAGTGCGCCCGCGCCACCTCCTGGAAGTGATCGATAAACGCATAGTTCACCGCTGCACCACCGAGCGCACCAATAACTGGTACGGCTTGTGCAGCCACCTTCTGTGTGACAACCACGCCGAAGCGGGATGCGATCTGCGCAACAAGCCGCACCAGGATCGGCGCGCCCTCCGCGAACACCCCGCGTTCGGTGATGAAGCGCGCAGCCTCCCCAACTGATTTGGCAAGCAACCCGCGGACCGCAAAATACCCGCTCTCCGTTGCGTCGGCCTTGCTCTCAAGCCCGCCCAAGGCGAATACCTGCAAGCAAGTGAGGGCAGTTTCTGGATTCGTAAGGTCCTCACCCTCGCTACGTGCGACGTCGCCAATCGACCGCAGCATGATGATGGTTGAGATCGGAAGCTCTATCGGTAGTGCGGCGAAACCAAAACTGCCGCCCACCGCTCCAGACATCGCCGCGAGCGCCTTGTGCAGCAGGCCCGATGCAGCCTTGGGCTCGTTTTGCATAGTGCGAAGTGCGACCCCTAGTGCCGCGTTGAGCGCCTTGATTGTCGCTGCGGCGACCGCCCTGGACACCGCTTCAGGAAGCGCTCGACCCACTAGCTCGATCGGCTTACCGGCGATCTCGCCGAGGCGAGCGGCAAAGCCAGGACGCTCCAGGGACTCCACTGCCCTGCGCAGTGCATTGAGGTCTTCTTCCCGCATCAATGCGCCTAACGTCATAACAGACCCGCGACATCGTATATTGGTGGTGCGCATAGGTGCGCCAGATGGAAAAACCGCTACGGCTGCTGGATGTTCCACGGTGGGCTGTATCAATGGAGCAACAGACCTCGGTCATTTTAATCTCGTCATCAGAACTCGAACGGGCAGGGCTATAAGTAAACATCTTCCGTGACTAGGTTATGAGCGCATTGAGATAGCAGTTGGTCGCCTGCCGGTCGCTGCAGCAGTTCTTTGGTTGCACTTTTCCGTAGCCCCGATTTACACGCTCCTTCGTCGAATCCCTGCATCGTCAGATGTATTGCAGCTCGTACCGGCGTAGTGGGCGTAAATGCCCTTGGCGTTCAAATATGCATCGTCAGCTAACGCGAACGTCGAATAGGTGAGATCGCCGTACCGATTCAGAAAACGGCGATAGGTGTTATCTCCCTTGCGTTTCAATTCGATCAAGAGGGCGTCGACCGGCATCGTGACGAATGACGCATACTTCGAAAAGAATAATCTTCACGAGACTCGCGTATTTTTTATGCTCGAGGATCTGATCATCCTGGAAGCGCCGCGCAAGCGAGGCGAGGCAGAAATGCGCCGCCAAAGTTTGATTTGACCCTTCGCCTTGAAGACCGTCCTGCGATCGCCGCCGGTATCGAGCGAAGACGGACGATGATGGGGCGGCAGAGCCGAGAGCAAGAGCAGCTTTTTCATTCGTTTTGTCTTAATGAGGCGGTGCCGGACGATCACCATGTTCGCGCGATCGCCGCGGCTCTTGATCTGTCGTGGGTGTATGCGGAGCTGGCGACCTATTACCCCAGGATTGGCCGCCCCTCGATTGATCCCTGATGATCCCGATGCTCATCATTGGCCATGTGTTTGCAATTCGCTCGGACTGGCCGCTGTGCCGTGAGGTGCAGGTGAACTTCGCCTATCGCTGGTTTGGCGGGCTCTCGATTGAGGACAAGGTTCCGGATCATTCGGCGTTCTCACATGCATGCAACGAGCGGTTCGGCGACTGCGCTAATTCCGGAGCGTGTTCGAACGCGTGGTGGGGAGGGTCGCGAGCGCGGCCTAGCCAATTGCGTCAAGTTCGGCCGCAAAGGGGGGGCGACTACCAGTGCAGCGAAGCGTCGAGCGGGGTGCCTGCGAGACGCTCGCCACGATCCTAAGAGCAATGGCGCTGATCTCAGCTGATCTCGCGGCTCTGAGGCTGGAGCGAGTTGGCCCCGGCTCGTTGCCGGCCGGAGGCGGCATCTTTTAGTTTTCTTTAACCTTGTCGGCGTCTAATACAAACACGTCTAACATCTGCGACACGCAAATGCCCGCGTCGAGAACTTCGACGCCTCGTCAGGATTTTGCTATGCGCCTTGCAGTAGCTGCCATGGTCTTTGCCGGCCTCGCAGCGGCGCCGGTCAGAGCGCAGCAACCCGCTCCGGCGGAGCCGCCGCAGCTCCGAGCGGATGCTTCGCCGGTGGCGCCCCAGCCGCCCCCGCCCTCAAATCGGTTCTCGTCGGACGAAATTATCGATGCCGGCCATCATTTCTTCAACGGCGTCTCGCGGGGTCTTGCTTCCGTTGTCGAGAAAGCGGTGAGCCAATGGGGCCAGCCTAACGGTTACATTCTTGGCGAGGAAGCTGGCGGCGCCTTCATCGGCGGTCTGCGCTACGGCGATGGCACCCTCTACACAAAGAACGCCGGCGACGTGCGGGTCTACTGGCAGGGGCCTACGCTCGGGGTCGATGCCGGCGGCGACGGCGCGCGTACTATGATGCTCGTGTACAACCTGCCGCGAACAGAGGCGATTTTCGACCGCTTCGGCGGCGTCGCTGGCTCCGCCTATTTCATCGGCGGCTTCGGCATGACGGCGCTCACGTCCAACGACAACGTCAACGATATGGTTGTGGTGCCGATCCGCTCCGGACTCGGGCTGCGGCTCGGAGCTAACGTCGGCTATCTTAAATTCACGGCAAGCCCGACCTGGAATCCGTTCTGATCCCTGGCACGCCGCTTTCCTCCGCCCGGTTCACTCGCCGAGAACACGTCGCGGTGTTCCTCGCGTAATTCGTCGGCGATGCTGCTCCGTGACAGCCTCACGAGGTCGGCGAATGGCGCGTGCGGCCAGCATGACCGGCATGACAGGGACGAGATGAGGCTCGTCCCTGTTGCGTCGGGGTGGCGATCGAGCCTGCGGAGGTCTATGTCGCCGGTTGCACGGCAGGCTGGGCAGCGCGCACACAGAAACCAGTAGCGCGCCCTGATCACAGCGCCGATCGTCGGCGAGAACAGCATAGGCATGCGCTTGGACTGCCGTTCATCCACACCGCGATGAGGCGGCCGGCGTCTTCGGGTGCTGTCCGAATGCCCGGCGGTTTTTCATCGCCGGGGACCAATCGTCTTTATCCTCCGTTTGAACCGCGATAGTCGACCAATCCTTCGCGCCAAGTGGCGTCACTCTGAAAGGCGTAGCAACGATGCGAAATTGCGCCGACTATTCTGCACTGCGCTACGGGATGAGCGCCTCCTTGCTGGGCCTGCGCGACTGACATCGGAGGTGATGATAATGCTGTGGCCGCGAGCGCAGCGATGGCAAGGCGGCTTATAGAGATTGCTTGCTTGCGCATGGCATCGAAGTCACCCTTGATGCTCAATAGATTTCCTCTTGGGTTCCGCTCCGGCAAATCGAGTCCTATCGTCATACCCCAAAAAACGCGGACTTCGCCTTATCAAAAAGCTGGGCGACCTCGGCCGTCTTCGAGATATCTGCAGGCGCCGGACCCGCTGTCTATTCCAACGACACCGCTCTCCTTTTCAGACATTCGTGGTCAGTTTTGCTGTCATGCGCGGCATGGTGCCCGCGCCGAAAGCTGTTATGCTGAATTGATCCTCGGCCTAAGGGGAAGCGCATGAGGCGGCGGTATTTATTACGCTTCTGTGTGGCGTGGCAGCTGTTTGACAGCTCGCAGCACGCGCGCAGGCGGAAGGGCAATGCTCCAAAGATTGGTGTGCTTTGGCACGCGGGAAGTGCCGAGGAAGAAGCAGTCTTTCTTAGCGCCTTTCTGAGGGCCTTTAATGAACTCAGTTATGTCCAAGGCCAGAATATCCAATTCCAACATCGGTTTCTTGCAGAGCGGCAAGATTTATTCAGGAAATACGCCCGGGGACTTGTCGACGACAATGTCGACGATCTCGTCGCATCGACTTGCTCGCAGCGAAGGAAGTCGAGCGCGCCACCAACACGATCCCTTTAGTATTTGTGATCGTGGCTGATCCGGTCGGCGCTGGGCTCGTCGATAGTCTCGCAAGACCCGGCCGCAATGCTACCGGTCTTTCACTTATGGCAATTGATTTTGAACGATAAGCGACTGGGGCTGCTCAAGGAAGCAGCCGGTAAGCTGACTGCTCGTGGACTCCGCCATCGACCCGTTGTCTGGCCGCTTTATAAAGGCGTCCCAGGCGGCTGCCGAGGCTCTGGGAATTTCGGCCCGACCATTGGAAGCCTCGACATCAGACGCTATCGAGCAGGCATTCTCCGACGTTTGCTCAGGACGGCGCGGATGGGTGATTATTGGGCCCGGTTTAAAGTTTTTCATTGAACGGGCGCTCATCGTTTCATCGTCCTTGGAACACAAGCTACCCACCTTGACGCCCGTGGGAGAGATGGTTCCCGATAGGATCCTGATGTCGCACAGCCAGGATTTTCACGCGGTTTATCGCAAGGCGACTGCTTACGTCGACAAAAACTAAAGGGTGCGAAACCGGCCGATCTTCCGGTCGAACAACCAACAACGTTCAAGTTGGTCATCAATATGAAAACCGCGAAAATCCTCGGACTTACAATCCCCGCGACGCTACCCATCACTGCCAACGAGGTGATCGAATAAGGATCGTGGATGTGGCGTTACAGCGTCGCGATTTCAATGATCTCGCGTCTCTAGCAGATGGCCTCCGGCCACTAGACTATTCGGCGAAGCGTTCGATAAACTGCGCTAGAGGCAAAAAGTAGATCAGGGCTCCAACGGCGATGGTTGCCAACCAAGCCAACACTACGTCCCCATACGCCAACCACATGGTGTAAACTCAGGGTGGTTCCAAACCAGGCAACGATCAGAAATCTGCAACGCCGAACGCAGGCGGTCAAGAGGACCGCTAGGCCAAGCGGCAAGCCCTACTTTGCGCCGTCCGTTGAATCAATGGTCGGCGATTGAACCACGGACATCGGTTGCCGTTTGGCGGGCGTTACCCTAAGCCGCTACTTCGATGCGTGCCGAAAGCGCTCCGTCGTTGCGGTCCAAGTCTCCTACTCAAGACGAGGCAGAGTATGATCGGCGGAGAGTTCCCGATACCGCTCTTCGTCGGCCGCCGCACGAACCGCCCCGTTCACGTGACCGTCGCTTGCCTGTCACGCACAATAGCCAAACTACGCGGCGGGTGGCCTCCCTGGCACGCCCGCTGTCCCGGAGCCTCGGCAGGGCTATCGCCTGTCGGGGCTCTTTATCTTTGGGCGACTGCACTATGATTCGGTTGTGCCGCCCCGCCGTTTCCCGCCGCCTTGGATGCTAGGAGCGTGACAGGTCTGATGACAGTATTGCCGTGCCCACTTAATCAGCGGGTAAGTCTAACCTTCGGCGACGGATGAGCCTTGATGCACGGGGTCGCTCCCCGCATGTGCGGTCAAGTAGTCCACCCGTCGTTAGGCGGAGGAGCCGGGGGTCGCCCCCCGGCTCCATCTACGCGGACACCGCAGTTGAGAAAGTGCGTACGCTGCGGTGTTCCAACTCCAACTCAGAGTATGTGCGCATGTTGGCCGCACTGGATGGTGTTGCGGGAAGACCTTCGCTCGGTGCTTTTGACGTCCTACGGCAGGGGTGAGTTAACGAGCTACCATCGCAATTTGCTGAGGGCCGTTGAGGTTTGGCGGAACCGCGGAGTTTGGCGCGTTCCTTTGGACGAAGGTCGGCAATAAGCCGCGGTATTGCCGCTATCGGTCAAGCTGCCCGCTGCGCGACGAGGCGCGGCGGCTGGTCGTCGACGGCGCCGCGCTCATCACCGGAAAGATGACGGCCAAGGTCTCGGTTGCCGATAGGATCGTGCACAATCGCTATCTTGCAGCCTGGGTGCACGAGCATGGCGGCTGGAAGTTCGTCGCCTACCAGTTGACGCCGATCATCGACGGCTGCCATCTATCGCCTTTAAGGTCCGCGCCGCCGCGGCGCTACTCCGGCGAGGCCGATAAGATCGGTCTGGCAAGCCCGATCGCCAAACAAGCCTTCGTCGGCCGGCCTCTGTCCGACCTTTGGTTTCAGCGGCTCTCCGGCTTTCCGCTTCGCAAGCTCAGCGTCCGAGACCTTCTCTGCGCCGGGGATGACGTGTTGCTCGCCCGCGCTGCTGCTCTCAGTTTTTGTTCTAGACGGGCTCGGTTGCTGCGCCATCAAATCGTGACTGTGGTCCTGGGCCGATATCGGCCTTAGGGTCCAACGGTTAGTCCATCCAGAAGTTCTTGAAGCGATCAGGTGCCATGTCAGTGTACCGAACCGCGTAAATAATGTTTCGGTGATCGCGCGTTCAGCGGACGTGGGCCAATAAGCTCATGCTTATAACCGAGAGGACCAGCGCAGGCGGCATGATGAAAATGCCGAGCCGCAGAAACCTCCAAGTGCCGACTTCAAGTTTTTCGCGTCGGAGCACGACCAGCCAGAGAATAGTGGCGAGCGATCCGGTGACCGATAAATTCGGGCCAAGGTCTACACCAATCAGCATTGCTCCGATTACCTGAGATGGCAGTTGATCGGACGCAACTACAGAGCCCACGATCAATCCCACCGGCAGGTTGTTCATCAGGTTTGACGCAAACCCGACGACAAGGCCCGCGCTCCACGCGGTGGCGGTCATTGCGTTTCCGACAGCGGCATGAAGCGCCGCACGCAATGTAGTGATGACGCCGGTGTGGTCGAGTGCTTCCACTAGCACGAACAAGCCGGCGACCAGCGGCAGCACACCCCACGAAATTCCTTTTATCACTGGCCACGGTGACTGGCGGTTCAATGTGAGCACCATCGCGGTGGTTACGGCATCGCAAATAAAAGTCGGAAGTCCAAGTTGCACATTGAGAGCCGAACAACTCAAAAGGACAATGGAAACGGCACCGATGCCAGATAAAGTCAGGCGACCGCCATGAGTAAGTGGTGGCCGAGAAAATTCGTGCGCGATCTTCTCCTGCGCTAACGCGCGATGCTGCGTCATGCGCAACGCCAGATAGGTCACTCCAATCGAAACGACCGACGGCGCTCCGAATTGTGCGAGCCATGCCGCAAGATGCGGCATGTGGTCGCCGAAGATTACCAAATTAGCCGGATTTGAGATCGGAAGGACAAAGCTTGCCGCGTTGGCAATGAATGCACAGATGAACAAATAAGGCAGGGGTGTTGCGCCTGCCGCGCGCGTAGCCGCGTAAACAGCGGGAGTAAGGACAACGGCGGTCGCGTCGTTCGACAAAAACACGGTGACGATAGTGCCGACTGCGTAGACGAGCACAAAGAGCCGTGGCGGGGAGCCGCGCGCGTACTGCACGGCCAGCGCCGCAAGCCAATCGAATACACCTTCCTGCCGCGCCACTTCGGCGACCAGCATCATGCCGGCGAGGAAGAGGTAAACATCGGCGCCTTTACGCACACCGGTTAAGGCGTCCGCCCATGGCAAAAGACCGGACGCTACAAGCGCAACGGCACCCGCCACCGCCCAAATCGCTTCCGGCAAACGAAAGGGCCGGGTAATTACGCCGGCCGTTGCCAAGCCCGCGATGGCCCAAGCCGCAAGAACGCTACAATCTGCGGGAATTGGCAGGGAGGGCTCCTAAATTCTTTGCGGGACTATTCGACGACGAGCGCAAGTCTACTTCGGTCTGCTTTGCGGTCGGCCGGTTCCTGCCCCTGTGTTTCGGGCATGACGAAAAAATAAAATGCAAGACCGCCAGCAGCGACACCGCCGAGAGTGAGAAACGCCGCGCTGTATCCGGCATGGACAACGACGAACCCGGCGAGACTGGTGGACAGCGCCGCACCTATGCCCTGTGCAGTAGTCACCGAGCCTTGCGCTAAGTTAAAACGGCCCGTTCCGCGCATAAGATCGGCAACGATCACTGGAAAAAGAGCGCCATAGATACCCGCCCCTACTCCATCCAATAACTGGACGCCTACGAGCCAATAAGCATGATCGGAAAGGGGGTAGAGACAGCCGCGAATGGTCAGGACTAGTAGCGCGATGAGGAACAGCGGCTTGCGGCCCCAAGCGTCTGCCTTTGCCCCGACTAGCATGGCCATCGGCACCATGATGATTTGCGCCGCGACAATACAGGCAGACATTAGGGTTGTGCCTAAGTTCTTGTCTTGTAGCGCGAGCTTTTGACCGACTAGCGGAAGCATCGCCGCATTAGCGAAGTGAAACATCATGGCGCAGGCGGCGAAGATCAGGAGCGGGCGGCAAGTGACAAGCACCTTTAGTCCGGAAGGCTGATCGTCTTCGCTTGTTCCCCCTTTGCTCAACACAGCATCGTGGAGGCCACGAGCAAGCTCATGATCTATGGCGCGTTCCGGGATCGCTAGCACGCTGACGACGCTTGCCAACGACATTGCCGCGAGAAGATAGAAGACGACTGCTGGTCCCCAAAGATAAGCGGCAGCACCGGCAGCGGCGGCTGCGCAAGCATTGCCCGCGTGATTGAAACTTTCGTTGCGCCCGATCCTCTTGGTGAAGGCGCGGTGTCCATAAATGCCAAGCGTAACTGCCGCAAGTGCGGGACCAAACACGACGCCGGCAGCATGGGCTGCCGCCTGTGAAACGCCGACAGGCCAGAACGACGACAACCAAGGGAGAAGCAGTGATGCCGCCGTTACGAGAACGGCCGCGGCGACCATCACTGCGCGTTTGGCTTTGGTCGCATCCACTAACGCGCCGGCGGGCGTCTGCGCGAGGATACCAGCGACGGTAGCAATAGACATAACATAGCCGATGCTGGCCTCGTCCCATTTTTGTTCCGTCAGGAGATAGATGGCTAGATAGGGACCGAGCGCGTCTCGAACGTCTGCTAGAAAGAAATTGGCCGCATCAAGGGCGTGATTCGCTCGCGTCGATCGCTGTGTTTCGCCGTCCTTACCCGTGACCATTAGCGATCGACACCGCCGAAGATGCGCGCCATTCGCCAGCCCAATGCGACCCAAGAATTACAATTACGGAGAGTGTAATTGGTTCCGGTGGCTGTGCCAGCTTTTGACAGAGGCTACGCGGGGCGCCGTGCCTCCATCTTGCGGCGATTGAATCCCATATTGTGGATTTCGCCGCGGCCAGGCCAAACTACCCGGCGGGTGGCCTGCCTGGCGCGCCCACCGTCCCGGAGCCTCGGCAGGGCTATCGCCTGTCGGGGCTCTTTTTCTTTGGGCGACCGCGTTATGATCGGTCGGCCGCAATACGCACCCGACACGATCGACGACGTGCATCTGGCTCTCCGGGGCCTTAGTCATCGTATGGAGGTCGAGGTTGAGCCGGGCATCCCGTTGGCCGCGCATGCCGTGGCGGACCTTCGCGCCCGAACTACTTGGCCGCCCGGCTTGCAGTTGATAGTTCCCGACAGCCTGATCGTCCCGCAAGCGTCGTGAAGGTTGAGCGTCGAAAGTGAGTAAGCCCCGCCGCTTCCTGCCGCCCTGGACGATAGACGAGATGAATAACGCCTGCTTCATCGTCCGCGACAAAACGGACAGCAGCTTGGCTATTTCTACTACGAGAGGACTGGCAGCGCGAGCGAACTGGGCTAGTTCCAGAGATGTTGTCCTAGCCGTTCCTAGTGACGCCTCGTTCATTAGGCCTCGCGGTTCTTGATTGACCGCAGCCATTGCTTGGCGTTGAGGCTCCCCGGCTTTGCGAATGCGGTCAAGTCGATGCGGCGCGAATCAGCGGGAAGTCACTTTTTCTGAACGACATAAGGCCGAGTCTAGTTAAATAGGGCCGGAGCAGGCCGACCGCGGCAATAGCCAATCCGATGATAATGAGGGTACGTCCCACCACATCCTTCCTTGGCAAGCGATATATATATAGTCGGTGCGGAGCCTCGAAGAACGCCCGCGCCGGAGTTGTTTCCTGACGACGACCTGTTCGGCGATTTCCTGAGCCCCGAACCGTCGGCGGCTCGGAGTACCGCGAAGTGCGCCGCCGCCCTCCGAAGTATTGTCGATTACCGTATTGCAGCGGCCGTTACGGTTCGATCATAGCGCAAAAGCGAAGCGCGCAAAAACGAGTTAAGGGAGGAGATCATGAAGCACGTGTCAAAAGTGGCGATAGCGGCAGCCGGTGTGTTCATCGGTGCATCAGCGTCTTGGGCGGATACGCTGCCGACTCATCGCATCCCGACGGCGCTCGCGGTCGAAGCCGCGAGCGAGACGATCGCGGCCTGCGCTAGGCAGGGTTATCACGAAACCGCGGTTGTGCTCGACGCCGACGGAACCACCATTATCGCGCTGCGCGGCGACGGTGCGGCATCCACACGCTGGATAGCGCGCACGACAAGGCTTACACCAGCGTATCGTTTAAGAACGACACCCTTGCGTTGGCTGAACGCGCGAAAGCTGAGGACTCGATCGCGCCGCTCGCCAAGCTCCCACATGTCATGTTCTTCGGCGGTGGCGTTGTGATTAAGCTGGCCGACGAGGTCATCGGTTCCATCGGCGCAGCCGGCGCGCCCGGAGCCAAGCTCGACGACAGTTGCGCACACGCGGGGCTCGACAAAATCAGGGATCGGCTGAGGTGAGTGGCAAAAACCGCGCCATCGCAATCCGCGGTTTGAAGAGCAAGAGGTTTGAAGAGCAAGAGGTTTGAAGAGCAAGAGGTTTGAAGAGCAAGAGGTTTGAAGAGCAAGAGGTTTGAAGAGCAAGAGGTTTGAAGAGCAAGAGGTTTGAAGAGCAAGAAATGTCATACCGTCTTGGCGCAGTTTGCTTGACTTGGAGACAAGATAGATGCCGGCAGTGCTGATTACGGGTGCCAATCGTGGGCTCGGCCTTGAGTTTGCACGTCAGTATCTGGCCGACGGTTGGCAAGTCTTCGCAGCATGCCGCGATCCGGCCTCCGCTGGCGAGTTGCAACGATTGGCCAGAGACAGCAGCGGCAAACTCACCATTGTTGCAATGGACGTGACGGAGGCCGCAAGCATCCGAAAGGCGGCAATTCGACTCGAAGGTGTTGCTATCGACTTGGTTATCAACAGCGCAGGGATAGTTGGCGTCTCAGGGCAACGGGCGGGCAATATCGACTACGCATCTTGGGCCCATGTTCTCGATGTGAATACGATGGGTCCTCTGCGTGTCCTCGAAAACTTTCTCGACCACATCGCCCGTAGTGAGCGCAGGCTGGTTGTCACCATCACCAGTGGCATGGGGTCGATCGGCGACAATACGTCCGGCGGCTCGATTGCCTATCGCACCTCCAAGGCTGCGGTGAACATGGTGATGCGAAGCGCGGCGATCGATCTGGCGCCGCGCCGCATCACCTGCGTCGTCGTCAATCCGGGTTGGGTCAAGACCGACATGGGGGGCCCCAGCGCGACGCTGACGGCGCTAGAGAGTGTAACCGCCCTCCGGCGGCTAATAGAGACGCTTGGCCCGATTAATTCGGGCAAGTTCTATCACTACGACGGCAGCGAATATCCCTGGTGACTGCGTAGAACATCCGGCCGGCTCGCGCCCCCTCATTTCCACTCGTACCGAGACTTACTCTCGCATCTTGAATGTTATCATCTTCCGGTCAGCTACTTTCGCTTTAACCCCAAGAGCCGACATTTTGTTGCAGCACAATATCCGTCGCAACGCTATTTCCCGATGATCAAAAGTTTTGCTACGGTTCAGGCCAGTTTTCGGAGTTCAGCCGGGGAAAATCCTAGCGAGCTAGGGGGCGTCCATGCAGCCGGTTACTCGCTACGCCAAAAGCGGCGACGTCCACGTTGCTTATCAGGTGTTTGGCGAGGGTTCGGTCAATCTGGTTCTTGCTCCGCCTTTTGTGTCGAACATCGAAAATTACTGGACCTTTCCGGATTTGGAGCGTTGGCTTTTTCGTTTGGCGAGCTTTGCGCGTGTGGTGATGTTCGATAAGCGCGGGACCGGTATGTCGGATCGGGTCGGCGAACTTCCGGGCTTGGATCAGCGCATCGACGACCTACGGGCGGTCATGGATGCCGCGGGCATGGAGCAAGCGGCCCTGCTTGGCATATCGGAAGGCAGTCCGCTTGCGGCGCTTTTCGCTGCAACCTACCCTGACCGATGCCGCGCGCTGGTGCTCTATGGTGGCTTTGTACACTTTTCGTCCTGGTTCCCGACAGAGGAGGCGTTTGCAGCCTTTCTCGGCTATATCGACCAGGCTTGGGGCAGTGGCGGCAGCTTGCCTTTTTTCGCGCCCTCGCTCGCGAATGATCCGGCCGCCCAACAATGGATGGGCCGGTTCGAGCGGCTTGGCGCCAGCCCGGCCGCCGTTACCGCACTCATGCGCATGAACAGTCAGATCGATATCAGCGGTATCGTCTCAACGATCCGAGTACCCACGCTCGTCATTCACCGCACCGAAGACGTGACCATCAACGTTGAGGGTGGACGATTCCTGGCCAAGCACATTCCCGGTGCGCGCTATATCGAGCTTCCAGGAAAAGATCACCCACCATGGATCGGCGACAATGCCATGGAGATCGCCGATGCGATCGAGGAATTTTTGACCGGCGCGCGAGCGCCGGTGATGGTCGACCGGGTACTCGCCACGGTTCTCTTTACCGACATTGTCGGCTCGACCGAGAAGGCCGCGGCACTTGGCGACCGCCGTTGGCGAGATCTTCTCGACAATCATCACGCTACGATCAGGCGCAATCTCACACGCTTTCGCGGCCGTGAGATCAAGACGACCGGCGACGGCGTTCTTGCCACCTTCGACGGACCGGCGCGCGGCGTGCGCTGCGCCTGCGCTATTGCCGAGGAGATTACGTCGCTGGGGATCGAGGTCCGTGCCGGGCTACATACCGGCGAATGCGAAATGATCGACGACGATGTCGGCGGGATTGCCGTTCACATTGGCGCGCGCGTTGCGGCGCTCGCCGGTGCGGGCGAGGTGTTGGTGTCGGGCACGGTAAAGGATCTGGTGGCGGGATCCGGGCTGCGCTTTGGCGACCGTGGCAGCCAATCCCTCAAGGGTGTCCCCGGTGAATGGCACATATTTGCGGTCGAACGATGAACAACTCGACGCTCAGGCTCTTTGGCGGGCATTGTTTGTTGGGGAATTATGAAATCAGACCTCCGCCAAAAAACCGAAGAATCCTCGCCGACCGCGGAGCGCTTTCCCGGGGAATAATCCAATTCCGAACAAGGGCTTGGAAGCGAAAATCTGGTGCCGCGAAAGCGCAAGGCCACCGATCCCTGGTCGAAGATACCCGATCTCGGAAAACTCGCCGATGACATCTGACGATGGCGATGTGACGTCGTCACGCGATCGCGATGTGACGTTGTCACGCGATGGCGACTTGACGTCGTCACACAAGCGCGGCCCATGGAGAGCGCATGGCGGGCTTCCGACGCCGGCGTCGTCTCGAACAGCAGATCGTTAAGATTCAACTCAGCGCGGCGCGCTGCGCTTCCATCTTGCGGCGGTTGAATCCCATGATGTGGATTTCGCCGCAGCGAGGCGGCGGTGGTCAAGCGGGCGCCTGCGCGATTAAAGAGCCCGATCGCCAACTGATTTCCTCTTGCACGGCTGGTAAGACGGTGTATGGACCAATTGTACCCTAATATCGACCCGCTATTTTCGCTGGCGGACAAGGGGGCACAGTTGCCACGAGCCTCGGCAGGACTATCGTCTGTCGGGGCTCTTTTCTTTCGGACTATGATTGGTCACATGCCGCGCTACTTCTTCATACTGGCCTATCCGGATCAGGAGATTGGCGATCCGCGTGGAGTGATTGTGCCGAGCGACGAGGCCGCCATCGAAGCCGGGCGCAAAATAATAGATGAACTCCTGGCGGAGCGCGGGCCGGAGGATCCAAGCCCGACCATCATCGTTAAGAACGAAGCGGACGAGATTATCTATCGATACCCCAGCAATTGAGAACCGCCGTGGTGTCGCCCGCCGCTTTCCGCCGCCTTGGATTTCGGCGAATGGTAGTATCCTAATTTGGCTTGGCGAACCGTTTTTTGGCTTCGCGCAAGATTTCGTCAGCCAGTAAACTACGAAGTCCGTCCACACCGGTGGCGCGCAGCTTTTGAAAACTATCATTCAGTGGAGCACCGGTGAAATGTGGACAGTGCTGGGGCCAAAAGACCAAACATCCGCAAAAGTCGAACGCCAAGGCAAAATCGATCTGCTCAACCTCTTGTTCAATCTCCGCGATGAATTGGCATTCTCTGCCGGCCCTGGCGGCGTAGGGTGAAGTGCCGGCCGCCGGGCTGAAAAGGGGTTGCTCGCGCCGGCTCTTGGCTGTTGGATTTACGCGACACCTGCCAATTGGCCGCGATCGGCGTCACGGATAGCGCCGACAAAAAGTGAACGCATGCCGGCTCTAAGTGTTCGCCAACAGCGGCCCCGACGGGATTGGTCCGCCGGGACCTTTGGACCAGGTTCGCAGGAGGTCATTGGCCCTGGCCACATAGCCACAAAGTTCGCTGTGTCGGTGCTTAGTTCCGGCGGGCGAGCGCCGCCGCCGGCACGGAACAATGCGACGCGTGGTGGGTTTCCCGTGACCATGGAGGGTGGCCAGTTATGCCCGCAACAATCCTGCGCAGTGAAGCTATTGCCATTCTGATGTTTGCAGCAAGCGCTTTGCTTGTGGTCGCTATCGCGTTCACATTCTGATCGCTTGCACACAACACATTGAGCCTTGTGGGGTAAGTTGGAATCTCGCAGGCGACCCTTCTTGGGGAGGGCTCGATAAGTCCCTTCGCACATTCACTATCCTTAGGTTTCCGTCCTAATTGCCTGCACGCGACCCAGCATCCTGTCCTAAGCCAAAGCAATCGCCGGCCAGGCGCTAACCATTCGTTAACCACATCAGGCCCATATTCTGCTCATCTGGTTACGGGTGGGGAACGAGCGCGCCAAGAAGGCCCTGGCCGGCCTGACCATCGGCTAGGGCCTTTCTTTATTCAGGCGGAACCTCAAGATGCTGCGGAAATCCAAATTCTGGCACATCGCTGCCCGGTCGATTTCCTGCGACGCATTTAGTCCAGCGCCCGCTTAGCAGATGGTTGCGGGTTTTACGGTCGCGGTGCTGGATACATCGTTCAGCAAACCCCTGGGCGTCCTCGTTCGGTGGTAGTCAATGGCCGATAGTGTGACGGCTACGTACGATACCAGTTCTGTTGGGCGCGCTGACCACGGCGCCACGATACCCGCTCCGGCCACGGCAAAAACTTTTGCTCCGGCTCCCGGCCCGATCGCCTCATGAATACAGAGTGGATGCTCACTAACGCCAATTGCGACTGCCTGGCTCGGCGGCTGGCTACCCAAGCTAAGCAAGCAAAATTGGCCCGACATCTAACGCAGTCGTAACCGCCTTCGTGAACGCGAAGCAGTGCCAATTTCAAGCCAATGTGAAACAATGCAAATTCAACCCAGTACGATTCGCAAAATGTCCGGGAATCGCCAAGCGACACGCTATCACCTCGGACGTGTAGCGACGATCATGTTCGGGCAGGACGAGCAACTTTCCTGCCTCGTTGAAGATTTTTTCTGCCGGCGGCTTGCGGCTTCGTGCCGACGGCCTTGAAATTCCCGGCACGAAGAGGCCCCGCTGACGCCCCCAACGCTGGCGAGGTTCTCCATTTCATCGGCGTTTTAGCGATCATTGCAACAAGTCGATAACGGCCAGCGTGCTACCCAACCGTGCCTATTTACGTCCGAGCGCCGGCAGCTTGCCCGGCCACCGCATGGAAGCACTGCATGGCTTGGGCTGCGTCTATGTAGGATTTCAGCGGCATGGTTCGCATGCTCCGATCCTTTCTGGAAGACGAGTCCGCCGCGACGGCTATTGAATAACCATCGTCGCGGGTGCATCTCCACCGCAATAATCGCCACCGTCTACACCATCGGGCCAAAGCTCAACAACACGTTCTCGTCGATTTCAACGCAGCTGAAATAAGCCGCCATGCAAAACTTCGTATTTTTGGCCATAATGGCCGGCATCCTCTGCGGCATCGACGCTATGTTCTTTCACAGTCACTACCGCACCGCCGCCTTGCAGGGTGTTGTGTACCAGGGGCAAGCGTTCACCCGAGAAGTGGACTACCAACTCGCCAGAGCTTTCCGGTAATCCTGAACCTGCCGCGCCTTAAGCCGCCGCTAACCGGACGCCACTACCCTTCTGGACGGGACAGCGCGGGACGGGGTCAAAAAGTCGGGAAACCGCTGCTGGACCGGCCCCGGCGCGCGAGTGTTGCGTACCCCGCTGCGCTGGGCTCCCATACTCAGACTGAAGCAGGACAAGTACCATGCGCGTTGATACAGTTAGCACCGATCAAATCGCGGTGTGCCCGACCTGCGGCAACGCAATGCAGTTTGCGCGAGCGGGGTCCCCGAACGCCGGATTGTCCGCCCTACAGACGTTTGAGTGCCGGCCTTGCGGGCTTTCAATTACCGCCGAAGCGGTGCTCGAAGTCTGTGCACAACAGCGCACGGGGCTATCTTAATCGCGGACCAATAGCCCCCGTGCGTCAGCCGTACATCCGAAGTCCGGGAATACCTCGCGCTGACTCAACCGAGACTTTTCTCGCTTTTCAGGTTTCAGCGGCCACATGCGGGCAGCTTCAGGGGGCGGCGCCACGGGTTATTATATTGTAGTATAGGGTCCCGAAAATGCCCCACTTTCTCCTAACCCGTCGGCTGATCTTGTCCATGAAGTCCCTCCACTCGTGCCAGGCACAGGCTTTCCTTCATCGCTTGACCATTTAAGCGCCGGGCAGTAGGAAGCAGGCATCGTCAAGCGGCCCAGTAACGGACTTCCGCGGCGAGCATTCCCCAGAAGGATCGGCTGTGTCGGTCTCCTCCTAAAATGGCGGGCGGGGAATAACTATTTAGACGAGCAGCATCAGACTTACAGCTTCAGGCGGACTTGCGGTTTCGGACGAGCGTATGGCGAAGATCAGCCCATTCAAGTTCTTGCAGGAAGTGCGGGCCGAGGCGCAGAAGGTCACCTGGCCGACGCGCAAGGAAACGACCGTCACCACCATGATGGTGTTCGTGATGGTCTTTGTTGCCTCGATCTTCTTTCTGCTGGCCGATCAGATCATGCGGTTCGGCGTCAGCTTCTTGTTGGGCATCAACTCTTGAGCAGCGTTTTCATTCACGATCCGGATCTCATCATATGACCAGCCGGTGGTACGCGGTGCATGCCTACTCGAACTTCGAGAACAAGGTGGCGGATTCGATCCGCGAACAGGCCAAGCAGCGCGGCCTTTCCAATCTGTTCGAGGAAATCCTCGTGCCGAAAGAGAAAGTCGTCGAGGTTCGGCGCGGCCGCAAAGTCGACGCCGAGCGCAAATTCTTTCCCGGCTACGTGCTGGTGAAAATGCAATTGACCGACGACGCCTATCATCTGATCAAGAACACGCCGAAGGTGACCGGCTTCCTCGGCTCCGACAACAAGCCGATGCCGCTCTCCGACGCCGAAGCTGAGCGCATCATCCATCAGGTGCAGGAAGGCATCGAGCGGCCGAAGCCCTCGGTCTCCTTCGAGGTCGGCGAGCAGGTCCGCGTCTCGGACGGCCCGTTCGCCTCGTTCAACGGCACCGTCGAGGAAGTTGACGAAGGCCGTTCGCGGCTCAAAGTGGCTGTGTCGATTTTCGGCCGTGCCACCCCGGTCGAGCTGGAATTCGGGCAGGTGGAGAAATTGTAGTCCGTCATTGCCGGACTTGATCCGGCAATCCATACGGTGGTGACGCTTATGGATGCCCGGGTCAAACCGGGGCGTGACTAAGAGAGTGAACCACGTGGAAGGTGAGGCGGTCGCCAGCCGTCGATACCCGCACCACTAATAGGAGTGGAGAATGGCGAAGAAAATCACGGGCTATGTCAAATTGCAGGTGCCGGCCGGGGCGGCCAATCCGTCGCCGCCAATCGGTCCCGCGCTCGGCCAGCGCGGCCTCAACATCATGGAGTTCTGCAAGGCGTTCAACGCGCAGACCCAGAAGCTCGAGAAGGGCGCTCCGATCCCGGTCACCATCACGGTCTATGCCGACCGTTCGTTTTCGTTCGAGCTGCGTACGCCGCCGGTGTCGCACTTCCTCAAGAAGGCGGCGAAGCTCGAAAGTGGCTCGAAGGCGCCCGGCCGCGACGTCGCCGGTTCGGTCACCAAGGCTCAGGTGCGCGAGATCGCCGAGCAGAAGATGAAAGATTTGAACTGCGACACCATCGAATTGGCCATGCGCATGATCGAAGGGTCCGCCCGCTCGATGGGCCTGGAGGTGAAGGCATGAGCACGCTCGGAAAACGCACGACCAAGGCGCGCGAGGGCATCGATCGCGAAAAGCTTTATCCGCTCGCCGAAGCGGTGAAGATGGTTAAAGAGCGCGCCAAGGCGAAGTTCGACGAGACCATCGAAGTGGCGATGAATCTCGGCATCGATCCGCGCCACGCCGATCAGATGGTCCGCGGGGTCGTCAATTTGCCGAACGGCTCCGGCCGCTCGGTACGCGTCGCCGTCTTCGCCCGCGGCGTCAAGGCGGACGAAGCCAAGGCCGCAGGCGCCGATGTAGTCGGCGCCGAGGATCTGGTGGAGAAGGTGCAGGGCGGCGCCATCGATTTCGATCGCGTCGTTGCCACGCCCGACCTGATGCCGCTCGTCGGTCGTCTCGGCAAAGTGCTCGGCCCGCGCGGACTGATGCCGAACCCGAAGGTCGGCACCGTGACCATGGATATCACCAACGCGGTCAAGGGCGCCAAGGGCGGATCGGTGGAGTTCCGCGCGGAGAAGGCCGGCGTCGTGCAGGCCGGTGTCGGCAAGGCATCCTTCAGCGAGGACAAGCTGATCGAGAACATTAAGGCGTTCGCCGATGCGGTGCAGAAATCGCGGCCGACCGGCGCCAAGGGTCACTTCATCAACCGCGTCGCCATCTCTTCGACCATGGGGCCTGGCGTGAAGGTGGAGCTGGGAAGCGTCTTCGGCGGTTCGGAGCAATCGCACTGACGCATCGGCGGCGTGCCCGATTATCGGGGCACGCGGCCTTTGACGGGGTTGGCCCTGGCTTTGTTGGCGATGCGGCCGCTGAGTCCTTCGGCAGTCCTTGACGCAGGCTGCGTTTCAATCGTTTGATGTCCGGCGTCGGCATTTTGCGAATATGTTGCCCGATGTGATTCGCCAATGCGGTCTGCACGGACCAGTACTCGTCAAGATCCACATAAACAACGTCAACCTCGACGACGCGAGTTGCGACGTCGTCGAGCCGAGCCGCTGTGAAAAACCCTTCCATATTCTCCACGCGGGAATGGGCATGGCGGGCACGAACGGCACCTCGACGCCCATTGCTTTGAGAACTTCGCGAAGCGGGTGCTGCGGGAAGCCGTTGTTGAAAAGCCAAGCATGCCGCCACCGATTTCATATGCCGGATTTGGACACACGGGAGCTGATAGATGGGACTTGGCAAATCCGGCGAAAGCCGCTAGACAAATGATTATGGGCGTGCCGGCCCGGTTTGTCGGCGCGCTTTTTCATGTTCCTCAAAAACCACTTTGGCGAGGCCGCTCTTAGCGTCGATCCTCTGGGGATTTTCTAAGAGACGGAGAGGCTTAGCGGTGTTTGTGAACGTGTCCTGTCCGAGACTGCAGGCGCCGGCGACGGCTTAATTCGTGCCTCGGAAAGGGCGCGAGTCAGCATAGACGGGTGAAGGACGAGGGCTAAGGCTTCTTATCGAGGTCCGTTGCCTTTCGGTTCTGACCTCGATGGCCCGGAACGGCGAAAGCTTTTCGGGGGGCAGGGTGTGAATGTCGTCCTGCCTACTTCGTCGACAATGTCGATGACGTTAGCGGGACGGCCGGCATGAACTCGGCGGCTCCCGCAAAACGGACCGCCAATCGGAGAGAGCTAGTGGATCGCGCGGCAAAGAGCGAGCTCGTGACGGCGCTTGGAGAGGTCTTCAAGGCCACCAAGGTCGTCGTCGTTGCTCATTATTCCGGCCTTACGGTCGCCCAGATGCAGACTCTGCGTCGGCAGATGAAGCAGGCTGGGGCGAGCGTGAAGGTTGCGAAAAATCGCCTCGCCAAAATCGCTCTTGAGGGTAGCGACGTCGCTTCGATCGGTTCATTGCTGAAGGGACCGGCGCTGATCGCCTATTCGGGCGATCCGATCGCGGCGCCGAAGGTCGCCGTCGATTTCGCCAAGACCCACGAGCAGTTCGTGATTCTTGGCGGGGCGATGGGCACGACCGCACTCGACCCGAACGCGGTCAAGGCGCTCGCCGCCTTGCCGTCGCTCGACGAGTTGCGGGCGAAGATCCTGGGCCTGCTTGTCGCGCCGGCGACCAAGATCGCGCGGGTGGTCAACGCCCCTGCCGCCAAGGTCGCCCGCGTCGTGCAGGCCTATGTCTCAAAGAGCGAAGAGGGCGCGACTGCCTGAAGCTGCCTCAATGCGAAGACATAGAACCGAAGGACAAATGTCATGGCTGATCTGCAAAAAATCGTAAGTGACCTTTCCAGCCTTACCGTGCTGGAGGCCGCCGAACTCGCCAAACTCCTCGAAGAGAAATGGGGCGTTTCCGCCGCGGCGGCCGTGGCCGTCGCCGCCGCTCCCGCGGCCGGCGGCGCTGGAGCCGCCGCTGTCGAGGAGAAGACGGAGTTTACCGTCGTGCTCGCGGCCGTGGGCGACAAGAAGATCGAAGTCATCAAGGAAGTGCGTGCCGTCACCGGCCTTGGCCTCAAGGAAGCCAAGGACTTGGTCGAGGGCGCTCCCAAGCCGGTCAAGGAAGGTGTCAGCAAGGACGAGGCCGCCAAGATCAAGGCGACATTGGAAAAAGTCGGCGCAAAGGTTGAGCTTAAGTAAGCAATGCTTACTTAAGCGAAGTCCCGGTCGAGCGGAGCCAAAATTGGAGCAAAGAGCGGGGCTCGCGATTTAGTGAAGCTATAAACGCCCGTTGAACGGTGGAAAGCGGTGATTTTGGCTATTTTTCGCCAAAATCACCGTCATCACCAGGGACCGGCGAACTAGGTCTAAGAGATTCGGCGTTGCTGGCCGAATCGCTGCAATAGGGTGGTTCGACGCTTGTCCCGATGGTCGCGATGGATTGCGGCCCTCTGGAGAGTCGTCTTGATCGCCTCGACGCCGCCGACCTGCATGGTTCGAGGCAACGGGTTGAATCCGGCGGTTCGAGCCCGATGGATCGATTGAGCGACGAGAGGACATAATGGCGCAGACGTTTATCGGTCGGAAGCGCGTTCGTAAGTTTTTCGGAAAAATCGAGGAAGTCGCGGAGATGCCGAACCTCATTGAGGTTCAGAAGGCGTCCTACGACCAATTCCTGCTGGTGGTGGAGCCGCAAGGCGGCCGGCCCAATGAGGGCCTGCAGGCCGTGTTCAAGTCGGTGTTCCCGATTTCCGACTTCTCCAACACCTCGATGCTCGAATTCGTGAAATACGAGTTCGAAGGGCCCAAATACGACGTCGACGAGTGCCGCCAGCGCGGCATGACCTATGCCGCGCCGCTCAAGGTTACGCTCCGCCTGATCGTGTTCGATATCGACGAAGAGACTGGCGCCAAGTCGGTCAAGGACATCAAAGAGCAGGATGTCTACATGGGCGACATTCCGCTCATGACCAACAATGGCACCTTCGTTGTCAACGGCACCGAGCGCGTCATCGTCTCGCAGATGCATCGCTCGCCGGGCGTGTTTTTCGATCACGACAAGGGCAAGACGCATTCGTCGGGCAAGCTCCTGTTCGCCGCTCGCATTATCCCCTATCGGGGCTCCTGGCTCGACGTCGAGTTCGACGCCAAGGATATCGTTCACGCGCGTGTCGACCGCCGCCGCAAGATCCCGGTGACGTCGCTGCTCTATGCGCTCGGCATGAGCGGGGAAGAGATCCTCAACACCTTCTACAAGCAAATCCCCTACAAGCGCGCCAAGGACGGCTGGCGCGTGCCGTTCGACGCCAACCGGCTGCGCGGCTACAAGGCGATCAACGATCTGGTCGACGCCGACACCGGCAAGGTTGTGCTCGAAGCCGGCAAGAAGCTCACCGTGCGCCAGGCGCGGCAACTCGCCGAGAAGGGCCTCAAGGCGCTGCGGTTGAGCGATGAGGAACTGATCGGCCATTACCTAGCCGAAGATCTCGTCAATCCGAAGACCGGCGAAATCTACGCCGAAGCCGGCGAGGAGATCACCGAGAAGGCGCTGAAGACGCTCAACGACGCCGGCTACAAGGAGCTGCCGCTCCTGAACATCGACCACGTCAATGTCGGCGCCTATATCCGCAACACGCTGGCGATCGACAAGAACATGACGCGCGAGGACGCGCTGTTCGACATCTATCGCGTCATGCGTCCGGGCGAGCCGCCGACGCTGGATACGGCGCAGACGATGTTCAGCTCGCTATTCTTCGATCCGGAGCGCTACGACCTCTCCGCGGTCGGACGCGTCAAGATGAACATGCGGCTCGACCTCACCGCCGAGGACACAATGCGCACCTTGCGCAAGGAAGACATCCTCGCGGTGATCCGTACGTTGGTCGATCTGCGCGATGGCAAGGGCGAGATCGACGATATCGACCATCTCGGCAATCGCCGGGTGCGCTCGGTCGGCGAGCTGATGGAAAATCAGTATCGCATCGGGCTCCTGCGCATGGAGCGCGCGATCAAGGAGCGCATGTCGTCGGTCGATATCGACACCGTGATGCCGCAGGATCTGATCAACGCCAAGCCGGCGGCCGCCGCCGTGCGTGAGTTCTTCGGCTCCTCGCAGCTCTCGCAGTTCATGGACCAGACCAATCCGCTGTCGGAGATCACGCACAAAAGGCGTCTCTCGGCCTTGGGTCCGGGCGGTCTCACGCGCGAGCGCGCCGGCTTTGAAGTGCGCGACGTGCACCCGACACATTACGGCCGCATCTGTCCGATCGAGACGCCGGAAGGGCCCAATATCGGCCTGATCAACTCGCTCGCGACCTATGCGCGGGTGAACAAATATGGCTTCGTCGAAACGCCGTATCGCAAAGTGAAGGACGGCCGCGTCACCGAGGAAGTGAATTATCTTTCGGCCATGGAGGAGGGGCGTTATTCCGTCGCCCAGGCCAATGCGCCGATCGATGCCAAGGGTCGCTTCACCGAGGATTTGATCGTATGCCGCGATGGCGGCAATCGCGACGTCCTCCTGATGCCGCCCGACAAGGTGGATTACATGGACGTGTCGCCGAAGCAGCTCGTTTCGGTGGCGGCGGCGCTCATTCCGTTCCTCGAGAACGATGACGCCAACCGCGCGCTCATGGGCTCCAATATGCAGCGTCAGGCGGTGCCGCTCGTTCATGCCGAGGCGCCCTTTGTCGGCACCGGCATGGAAGGCGTGGTCGCCCGCGACTCGGGCGCGGCCATCGCCGCGCGCCGGACCGGCGTGGTCGATCAGGTCGACGCCACCCGCATCGTCATCCGCGCCACCGACGAGCCGGACCCGACCAAACCCGGTGTCGACATCTATCGGCTGATGAAGTTCCAGCGTTCGAACCAGAACACCTGCATCAATCAGCGGCCGCTGGTGAAGGTCGGCGATCAGGTGAAGAAGGGCGACATCATCGCCGACGGTCCCTCGACCGATCTCGGCGAGCTCGCGCTCGGCCGTAACGTCCTCGTCGCGTTCATGCCGTGGAACGGCTACAATTTCGAGGACTCGATCCTTCTCTCCGAGCGCATCGTCAAGGACGACGTCTTCACTTCGATCCACATCGAGGAATTCGAGGTGATGGCGCGCGACACCAAGCTCGGCCCCGAGGAAATCACCCGCGACATTCCCAATGTCTCTGAAGAGACGCTGAAGAATCTCGACGAGGCCGGCATCGTCTATATCGGCGCCGAAGTCCGCGCCGGCGACATCCTGGTCGGCAAGATCACGCCGAAGGGCGAAAGCCCGATGACGCCGGAGGAAAAGCTCCTCCGCGCCATTTTCGGCGAGAAGGCGTCCGACGTGCGCGACACAAGCTTGCGGGTGCCGCCCGGCGTGCAGGGCACAGTCGTCGAAGTGCGCGTGTTCAATCGTCATGGCGTCGAGAAGGACGAGCGCGCTCTCGCCATCGAGCGCGAAGAGATCGAACGTCTCGCCAAGGACCGCGACGACGAGCAGGCGATCCTCGACCGCAACGTCTATGGGCGTCTGGCGGAGCTTCTCGAGGGCCGGCAGGGCATCGCTGGGCCGAAGGGCTTCAAGAAGGACACCAAGATCACCCGCGCCGTTCTCGAGGAGTATCCGCGGTCGCAATGGTGGATGTTTGCCTCGCCGAACGACAAGGTGATGGCGGAGATCGAAGCCATCCGCAAACAGTACGACGAATCGAAGAAGCGGCTCGAGCAGCGCTTCCTCGACAAGGTCGAGAAGCTGCAGCGCGGCGACGAACTGCCTCCCGGCGTGATGAAGATGGTCAAAGTCTTCGTTGCCGTGAAGCGTAAGATCCAGCCCGGCGACAAGATGGCCGGCCGCCACGGCAACAAGGGCGTGGTGTCGAAGATCGTGCCGCTTGAGGACATGCCGTTCCTCGCCGACGGCACCGCGGTCGACATCGTGCTCAATCCGCTCGGCGTGCCGAGCCGGATGAATGTCGGGCAGATTTTGGAGACCCATCTAGGCTGGGCCTGCGCCGGCCTCGGCCTGAAGATCGGCAGCGCGGTGGATCTCTACAACAACAAAAAGGACTCAAAGCCGCTCAAGGAGCTGCTGAAGAAGGTCTACGGCGATGAGGAGACCATCAAGTCGCTCGACGAGAAGGGTCTCATCGAGCTCGGCACCAACCTGCGTCACGGCGTGCCGATCTCGACGCCGGTGTTCGACGGGGCCAAGGAAGCCGATATCGAGCACATGCTCGATCTCGCCGGCCTCGATCATTCCGGGCAGGTTACGCTCTATGACGGGCGCACCGGCGACACGTTCGACCGCAAGGTCACAGTCGGCCACATCTACATGCTCAAGCTGCATCACCTCGTGGACGACAAGATCCACGCCCGGTCGATCGGTCCCTACAGCCTCGTCACCCAGCAGCCATTGGGCGGCAAGGCGCAGTTCGGCGGCCAACGCTTCGGCGAAATGGAAGTGTGGGCGCTCGAAGCCTACGGCGCCGCCTACACGCTGCAGGAAATGCTGACGGTGAAGTCGGACGACGTCGCCGGCCGCACCAAGGTGTACGAGGCGATCGTGCGCGGCGACGACACGTTCGAGGCCGGCATTCCGGAATTGTTCAACGTGCTGGTCAAGGAGATGCGCTCGCTGGGCCTCAATGTCGACCTGCACAACTCCAAGCAGCAGCGCGGCGGCGACGGCGTCGCCGAGGCGGCGGAATAAGGACGAGACGTTGTGCGCGGGCTAAGCCCGCGCACGCTCTGAATTAAGCGACAGCGGCCGACACGGTCGGCAAGCGGAGAAGACGATGAACCAAGAGATCATGAATCTTTTCAGCCCGCAGGCGCCGGCTCAGGTCTTCGACCAGATCCGGATATCGATCGCGAGCCCGGAAAAGATTCTGTCCTGGTCGTACGGCGAGATCAAAAAGCCGGAGACCATCAACTATCGCACCTTCAAGCCCGAGCGCGACGGCTTGTTCTGCGCGCGCATTTTCGGGCCGATCAAGGATTACGAGTGCTTGTGCGGCAAGTACAAGCGCATGAAGTACAAGGGCATCATCTGCGAAAAGTGCTCGGTCGAGGTGACCCTCTCGCGGGTGCGGCGCGAGCGTATGGGCCATATCGAGCTGGCGGCGCCGGTGGCGCACATCTGGTTTCTCAAGTCCCTGCCGTCGCGCATCGGGCTCCTGCTCGACATGACGCTCAAGGATCTCGAGCGCATCCTCTATTTCGAGTACTACGTCGTGCTCGAGCCGGGGCTGACGCCGCTCAAGGACCGGCAGCTCCTGAGCGAAGAGGAATACGTTAAGGCGCAGGACGAACTGGGCGCGGACAGCTTTACCGCCATGATCGGCGCCGAAGCAATCCGCGAGATGCTCAAAGCCCTCGATCTCGAAAAGATGGCGGCGGACCTGCGCGTGGGGATCGCGGAATCGACCTCCGAACTCAAGCCGAAGAAGCTCGCCAAAAGGCTGAAGCTGATCGAGGCGTTTGTCCAGTCCGGCAATAAGCCGGAATGGATGATCCTCACGCATGTGCCGGTGATCCCGCCGGATCTGCGGCCGCTGGTGCCGCTCGATGGCGGCCGCTTCGCGACGTCGGACCTCAACGACCTGTATCGTCGCGTCATCAACCGCAACAACCGTCTCAAGCGGCTCATCGAGCTTCGCGCGCCGGACATCATTATCCGCAACGAGAAACGGATGCTGCAGGAAGCGGTCGACGCGTTGTTCGACAACGGCCGCCGTGGCCGCGTCATCACCGGCGCGAACAAGCGGCCGTTGAAGTCGCTCGCCGACATGCTCAAGGGCAAGCAGGGCCGCTTCCGGCAGAACCTGCTCGGCAAGCGCGTCGATTATTCCGGCCGTTCGGTGATCGTGGTCGGTCCCGAGCTGAAACTGCATCAGTGCGGTCTGCCGAAGAAGATGGCGCTCGAACTGTTCAAGCCGTTCATCTATTCGCGGCTCGACGCCAAGGGCCTATCGACGACGGTTAAGCAGGCGAAGAAACTGGTGGAGAAGGAAAAGCCGGAGGTTTGGGACATCCTCGACGAGGTGATCCGCGAACATCCGGTGCTGCTCAACCGCGCGCCGACGCTGCACCGCCTCGGCATTCAGGCATTCGAGCCGGTGCTGATCGAAGGCAAGGCGATCCAGCTGCATCCGCTGGTCTGCGCGGCGTTCAACGCCGACTTCGACGGCGACCAGATGGCGGTGCACGTGCCGCTGTCGCTCGAGGCGCAGCTCGAAGCCCGTGTCCTGATGATGTCGACCAACAACATCCTGCATCCCGCGAATGGTTCGCCGATCATCGTGCCGTCGCAGGACATCGTGCTCGGTCTCTATTACCTGTCGATCATGACCGACGACGGTCCCGGGCAGTGGAAGCTCGAACTCCACACCGAGAAGGAAATCGAGCGCGATCGCAAGAAGAAGAACGTCGTGCAGGGCTTCTATCGCAATTTGAGCGAAGTTGAGCACGCGCTGCACGAGAGGGGCGTCGGGCTCCACAGCAAGATCAAATATCGCTTCGAGGGCGTCGACGACGACGGCAAGCCGTACCGCAAATGGTACGAGACCACGCCGGGCCGCGCCATCCTCGGCGAGGTGCTGCCGAAGCTGCCGAAGATTTCGTTCGACCTCGTCAACAAGCTGATGACGAAGCGCGAAATTTCCAGCATGATCGACACCGTCTATCGCCACTGCGGGCAGAAGGAGACCGTGATCTTCTGCGACCGCGTGATGGCGCTCGGCTTCCATCATGCGTTCAAGGCCGGCATCTCCTTCGGCAAGGACGACATGGTGGTGCCGCACTCCAAGCGCTCGATCGTCGAAAAGACCCGCGAATTGGTCAAGGAATTCGAGCAGCAATATAACGACGGGCTAATCACCCAGGGCGAGAAATACAACAAGGTCGTCGACGCCTGGTCGAAGTGCACCGAGAAGATCGCCGACGAAATGATGCGCGAGATCTCGGCGTCGAAGCCCGCGATGGAGAAGGGCGCGGAAGCTCAGGTCAACTCGATCTACATGATGGCGCATTCCGGCGCGCGCGGCTCGCCCGCGCAAATGCGCCAGCTCGCCGGCATGCGCGGCCTGATGGCGAAGCCGTCGGGCGAGATCATCGAGAGCCCGATCATCTCCAACTTCAAGGAGGGCCTCTCCGTGCTCGAGTACTTCAACTCGACGCACGGCGCGCGCAAAGGTCTCGCCGACACCGCGTTGAAGACGGCGAACTCGGGTTATCTCACCCGCCGCCTGGTCGACGTGGCGCAGGACTGCATCATCACGGAAGAGGACTGCGGCACGATCCGCGGCATCAAGGTGCGCGCCATCATCGACGCCGGCACCGTCGTCGCATCGCTGGCGACGCGTATCCTCGGCCGCACTACCGCCGAGGACGTGCGCGATCCGTCGAGCAACGAGGTTCTCGTCGCCAACGGCACGCTGCTCGAGGAGCCGCATGTCGAGAAGCTCGTCACCGCCGGCGTCCAGGAAGTGAAAATCCGCTCGGTGCTCACCTGCAACACGCAACCTGGCGTCTGCGGCAAATGCTACGGGCGCGATCTCGCCCGCGGCACCCCGGTGAACATGGGCGAGGCGGTGGGTGTCATCGCCGCGCAATCGATCGGCGAACCGGGTACGCAGCTCACCATGCGCACGTTCCACATCGGCGGCGCGGCGCAAATCTCGGAGCAATCATTCGTCGAGTCGAACTTCGAGGGCACTGTCAAGATCAAGAATATGAACGTCGCCCGCAATTCGGACGGCGATCTGATCGCGATGGCCCGCAACCTGATTGTCGCGGTTCTCGATCCAGATGGCACCGAGCGTGCCGTGCATCGCATCCCGTACGGCGCGCGGCTCAAGGTCGGCGACGGCGATCATATCAAGCGCGGCCAGCGTATCGCCGAATGGGATCCGTATACCCGTCCGATCCTCACCGAGGTGGAGGGCACGATCGGCTACGAAGATCTCGTCGAAGGCCAGTCGCTGACCGAAACCCTCGATGAAGCGACCGGCATCGCCAAACGCGTCGTGATCGACTGGCGCTCCGGCTCCGCCCGCGGCCAGCAGGACCTGCGTCCGGCGTTGGTGATCAAGGGCAAGGACGGCAAGATTCTCAAGCTCAGCCGCGGCGGCGATGCCCGCTACATGCTGGCGGTCGACGCCGTTATCTCGGTCGATCCGGGCGGAAAGGTGAAGGCGGCCGACGTCATCGCGCGTATTCCGACCGAAAGCGCCAAGACGCGCGACATCACCGGCGGTCTGCCACGCGTCGCCGAACTGTTCGAGGCCAGGCGTCCCAAGGAATTGGCGGTCATTGCCGAGATTTCCGGCACGGTTCGTTTCGGCCGCGACTACAAGAACAAGCGGCGGATCACCATCGAGCCGGGCGATAAGGACGAGGAGGCGAGAGAGTATCTCGTCGCCAAGGGCAAGCACATCCACCTGCAGGACGGCGACGTCATCGAGAAGGGCGACTTCATCGTCGAAGGCAACCCGGCGCCGCACGACATCCTGGCGATCAAAGGCGTCGAGGAACTTGCCGGTTACCTCGTCAATGAGATCCAGGAAGTCTACCGGCTGCAAGGCGTCGCGATCAACGACAAGCACATCGAAGTGATCGTGCGGCAGATGTTGCAGAAGGTCGAGATCGACGATTCCGGCGAGACCGATCTGATCCAGGGCGAGCAGGTCGACAAGGTCGAGTTCGACGAGGTCAACGCGCAAGCGGCGGCGGAAGGCAAGAAGCTGGCGACGGCGCATCCCGTTCTGCTCGGCATCACCAAGGCGTCGTTGCAGACGCGCTCGTTCATCTCCGCGGCTTCGTTCCAGGAGACGACGCGCGTTCTAACCGAGGCCGCGGTCTCGGGCAAGGCCGACACGCTCGACGGCCTCAAGGAGAACGTCATCGTCGGCCGTCTGATCCCGGCCGGGACCGGCGCGATGATGAACCGGCTGCGCGAGGTCGCCGTCAAACGCGATGCGCTTATTCTCGCCGAGCGCGAGAAGGAGGCGGCGGCGAAGGCCGCCGCGGCTGCTGCCGAACCGGCGGCGCTGCCGGCCGCGGAATAGTTGCCGCGCGCGCTGCAGTAAGTACGGGAAGGCCGCCCTCGGCAGGCTGTGTGAGAACTAAGCGAGTAGATAAGAAAGGCCGCATCAACAACGATGTGGCCTTTTTGATGAGCTACGTTCAGGGCGAGGATCGTGGTCAGGCAGCGCTGCTGCCGGCGGTGATTGAAGACTATGTGGCGTCGGATGCGCCGGTTCGGGTGATCGACGCATTTGTGGATGGTCTTGACGTGAAGGGGCTCGGGTTCGGGCGGTCGGTCCCGGCAGTGACAGGACGGCCTCCCTACGATCCGCGGGACCTGCTGAAGCTTTATCTTTATGGCTACCTCAACGAAGTGCGCTCGTCGCGCCGGCTGGAGCGCGAGTGTTCTCGCAATGTCGAGGTCATGTGGCTTCTGCGCCGGCTGGCGCCTGACTTCAAGACGACTGCCGACTTTCGACGCGACAACGGTGCAGCGATCGTAGGGACATGCCGAGCCTTTGTGCTGTTCTGTCGAGATCAGGACCTTTTCACGGCACGCTTGGTGGCGCTCGACGGCTCCAAGTTTCGGGCAGCGGCAAGCGCCAAACGCGTTATGGGCCGGAGAGAGATTGCGGAACAGACTGCCCGTCTCGATCGCCGGATCGCCGAGTATCTGATCGGTTTAGATGACAACGATGCCCGCGAACCTGATGAAGTGCCGAGCGCAACGGCAGCGGCGCTTGACGCCCTCAGGGCGCGGCGCGTCGAACTCGATCAGCTCGCCGCTAAGCTCGATTGCGAAGAGCGCAACACTCTGGTGGAGGGTGAGCTCGATGCCCGGCCGATGGGGATCGGCAAAGGGCCAAAGCCGCCGTCCTACAACCTGCAAACCGCTGTCGATGTCGACACCGGCCTCATCGTCCATTACGAGGTGACAGGCGAGCCCAATGACACTCGCCAGTTATACCCGATGGCAAAGGCAACAAAGGATACGCTCAGCGTTTCAAATGTGACGGTCGTGGCCGATGCCGGCTACTCAAGTGGCACGGCAGCCGCGGCCTGCGAGGCTGACGGCATCACGGCCTGCGTGCCGACCAATCGGTCGATACACAGTCAGGGCGACGGTACGTTGTTTGGTCGCTCAGCCTTCGTCTATCAGCCGGAGGCGGACACCTATATGTGTCCGGCGGGTCATGTTCTCTCCCGCAAGCAGGAGGTGATGCGCCGCGATCGTATGATCCTCTATGCGGCGCGCGATTGTGCCGGCTGCTTACTCAAGCCTCGATGTACCACCGCAGAGCGTCGCTTTGTCAGTCGCCATCAGCATGAGGATGCGCTCGAACGAATGAACGCGCGTTTCCAGGCCGATCCGAGCCTGATCCGTCAGCGCCGATGCGCCTCCGAACATCCTTTCGGAACTATCAAACGAATGACCGCCGGCGGCCGATTCCTCACTCGAGGCCTCAAGAAAGTCGGCGGGGAGGCAGCACTCAGCGTGCTCGCCTACAATCTCATCCGCGCGATTAATCTCATCGGGGCCACCACCCTCCGCGCGAGGCTCGCTTGAGCCAAGCAAAAAGGCTCCGGATAACCGGAGCCCCTGACTTTTCACACGGCCTGCCTCGGGCGGCCTTTTTCGTTTCCGGCGGTGTTCTACGGAGGCCATGACGCCGCGGAGGCTGACCTGCTAGAGCATGATCGATGGCGGACGCGAGGGACATCACGGTTGTAAGCGGCGGCGCCATGCGCCGCTTCATGCTTGACGCAATCCCGCTGTTTGAGTCGGCGAGCGGACGCAAAGTCGCCGTCCGTTTCGCCCTGACAAGCGAGGTGCAGGCCGAGGTCGAAGCCGGCGCGGTTTTCGATGTCGCCTTGTTGCCGCGGTCGGCGATCGAGGCGCTTGTGCGCGCAGGCAAGATTGCGCCGGGCAGCGCGATCGACATCGTGCGCTCGACCGTCGGGTTCATCGTGCGCACAGGAGCCCCGCGGCCCGACATCGGGACCGTCGCCAGCTTCACGAGGGTGTTGCGGCAGGCAAAAACGATCTCCTACAGCAGGGGGCCGAGCGGTTTTTATGTGGCGGATCTTCTGGTGCGCCTCGGCCTCGCCGCGGAAATGAACGATAAGACCGTGTTTGCAATCGGTCGACCGGTCGGCGCGGTCGTCGCCTCCGGCGAGGCCGAGTGCGGTATGCAACAGATCATCGAGAACCAGCCGGTCGCAGGCGCTCATCTTGTGGGGCCGTTACCGCCCGAACTGGGAAATTTCGTCCCTTACACGGCCGGCTTCCCAGCCGGGGGCGGCGACAACGCGGCCGCGCGCGCTTTGGTGCGGTTCCTGAGGTCGGGCGTGGTCGCTCCGATCATCCGCGCCAAGGGCATGGAGCCAGGTTGACCGGCATTTTGCCGGCGCGGTTTTTCACACCCTCGCGCCGATCCTGGAAAGTGCCAATTCTCCTTGCGCCATCGCGCTTTCATGACCATACCGGCTTGACTTCGCACGGTGTGGCCGATACATACCGCGCACTTTTCGGCAGGCGGTGAGCTTCGCCAGTCGGAACGGCCTGTCCGGGCTCCCTGTAAGCTACTGAAAGTTATCGCTTTCTGGCTCCCAAGTGAGCGTCGGCACGACGCCTCGATGAAGGAAGCTCAAACGCTGCCTCTGACTACGCAAGGTCAGATTGCTGAGTGCACGACCGCGGTCAATGCATCGCGGTCCTCTGCGATTTTCCAGCGCCTTTCCGCTTAAGGGAAGCGGATAGCGCGATGTCGTTTGCGCGAATGCGTTCGCGCGGCAGGGCGCAAGCCCGAATGGCAACCGAGGCCGAAAGGCTCGAAACAGAGGGTCCAGGCGAGCGATGCCGACGGTCAATCAGCTCATTCGCAAGCCGCGGGTGACGCAGCACGCGAAGAAGAAAGTGCCGGCCCTGCAGCAGAGCCCGCAGAAGCGTGGCGTCTGCACACGCGTCTACACGACGACGCCGAAGAAGCCGAACTCGGCGTTGCGCAAAGTCGCCAAGGTTCGCTTGACCAACGGCTTCGAAGTCATCGGCTACATCCCCGGCGAGGGCCATAATTTGCAGGAGCATTCGGTGGTCATGATCCGCGGCGGTCGCGTGAAGGATCTGCCGGGCGTGCGCTACCACATCCTGCGCGGTGTGCTCGATACGCAGGGCGTGAAAAACCGCAAACAGCGCCGTTCCAAATACGGCGCCAAGCGACCGAAGTGATTGGAGCCTAGAAATGTCCCGCCGCCACAGCGCCGCCAAACGCGAGATTCTTCCCGACCCGAAATTCGGGAATGTCGTGGTCACCAAATTCATGAACTCGGTCATGCACGCCGGCAAGAAGTCTGTGGCCGAAGGCATCGTCTACGGCGCGCTGGAAATGATCGAGGGCAAGACGCGCGGCAACCCGATCGGCGTGTTCCAGCAGGCGCTGGACAACGTCATGCCGTCGATCGAAGTGCGCTCGCGCCGCGTCGGCGGCGCCACCTATCAAGTGCCGGTCGAGGTGCGCACCTCGCGGCGCCAGGCGCTGGGTATCCGCTGGATCATTTCCGCGGCGCGCGAGCGCAACGAGAAGACGATGACCGAACGGCTTTCCGCGGAGCTGCTCGATGCGTCGAATAACAGGGGAAACGCAGTCAAGAAGCGCGAGGACACGCACCGAATGGCCGAAGCCAACCGCGCATTCTCGCACTATCGCTGGTAACGCCGGCGATAGCGAAGGAATTTTCCCCATGCCCCGCACCCATCCCATCGAGGACTACCGCAACTTCGGCATCATGGCGCATATCGATGCCGGCAAGACGACGACGACTGAGCGCATCCTCTATTACACCGGCAAGAGCCACAAAATGGGCGAGGTGCATGAAGGCGCCGCGACCATGGACTGGATGGAGCAGGAGCAGGAGCGCGGTATCACCATCACGTCGGCCGCGACCACCGCGCTGTGGAACGGCAAGCGGCTCAACATCATCGACACGCCCGGCCACGTCGATTTCACCATCGAGGTAGAGCGTAGCTTGCGCGTCCTCGATGGGGCCGTTTGCGTGCTCGATTCCAACCAGGGCGTGGAGCCGCAGACCGAGACGGTCTGGCGTCAGGGCGACCGGTACAACGTCCCGCGCATCGTGTTCTGCAACAAGATGGACAAGGTTGGCGCGGACTATTTCCAGTGCCTCAAGGACATCGTGGATCGCCTCGGCGCCAAGCCGGTCGCCGTTCAGCTCCCGATCGGATCCGAGAGTAACTTCAAGGGCGTCATCGATCTTGTGCGCATGGTTGGCGTGGTTTGGGACGAAGAGACGCTCGGCGCGAAATATCACGACGTCGAAATCCCGGCCGAGTTGTGCGATCAAGCCAAGGAATATCGCGAGAAGCTCATCGAGGCCGCGGTCGAGCTCGACGACGACGCCATGACGGCGTATCTCGAAGGCAAGGAACCTGACGTAGCGACGCTCAAGCGCCTTATCCGCAAGGCCACTATTGCCAGCACGTTCTTCCCGGTCTTTTGCGGCTCTGCGTTCAAGAACAAGGGCGTGCAACCGCTCCTCGACGCGGTGGTCGATTATCTGCCGTCGCCCGCCGACGTGCCGCCGGTAAAGGGCATCGATCACAAGGGCAACGAGGTCGAACGCAAGTCGTCGGATAGCGAGCCGCTGGCGCTGCTCGCCTTCAAGATCATGGACGATCCGTTCGTCGGCACGATCACCTTCTGCCGCATCTATTCGGGCACGCTCGAGAGCGGCTCCGGGGTGTTGAATTCTACCAAGGAGCGCAAGGAGCGCGTCGGCCGCATGCTGCTGATGCATGCCAACAACCGCGAGGACATCAAAGAAGCCTTTGCCGGCGACATCGTCGCGCTGGCGGGCCTCAAGGATGTGCGCACCGGCGACACGCTTTGCGATCCGCAAAAGGCGGTCATCCTGGAGAAGATGGAATTTCCCGATCCGGTCATCGAGATCGCGATCGAGCCGAAGTCCAAGGCCGACCAGGAAAAGCTCGGTGTGGCGCTCGCCAAGCTCGTGGCCGAGGATCCCTCGTTCCGCGTCACCACGGATCAGGAGTCCGGCCAGACCATCATCAAGGGGATGGGCGAGCTTCATCTCGACATCAAGGTCGATATCCTCAAGCGCACCTATAAGGTCGACGCCAATATCGGCGCGCCACAGGTCGCCTATCGCGAGAAAATCACGCGGCCGGCGACCGTCGACTACACCCACAAGAAGCAGACCGGCGGCCACGGACAGTTCGCGCGCGTCAAGATCATCGCCGAACCGGCGGCGCCCAGCGCGGGCTTCGAGTTCGAGAACGAAATCGTCGGCGGCACTGTGCCGAAGGAATTCATCCCCGCCGTTGAGAAAGGCCTCGAAGGGGTGATGAGCTCCGGCGTGCTTGCCGGTTTCCCGGTGGTCGATCTCAAGGTCCGTCTTGTCGACGGTGCTTCTCACGACGTCGATTCATCGGCGATGGCGTTTGAAATCTGCGCCCGCACCGCGTTGCGCGAAGCGTTGCAGAAGGGCGGCCCGGTGCTGCTCGAGCCGGTCATGAAGGTCGAGGTGGTGACGCCGGAGGACTATACCGGGTCGGTCATCGGCGATCTGAATTCCCGGCGTGGTCAGATTCAGGGACAAGACATGCGCGGCAACGCCAACGTCATCATTGCGATGGTGCCGCTCGCCAACATGTTTTCTTACGTCAACAATCTGCGCTCCATGAGTCAGGGGCGCGCGACGTTCACGATGCAGTTCGACCACTACGCAGAAGTGCCGAAAGCCATCGCCGAAGAAGTCCAGGCGAAGTTCGCCTGATAACACTTTCACGAAGGGTAAAAGAGAGAGCCGGAACGGAGAGCCCCATGGCCAAGGAAAAATTCAATCGCACCAAGCCGCATTGCAATATCGGCACGATCGGGCACGTCGATCATGGTAAGACGTCGTTGACGGCCGCGATCACCAAGATTCTGGCGGAAAAGGGCCAGGCGACCTACACCGCCTACGATCAGATCGACAAGGCGCCGGAAGAGAAGGCGCGCGGCATCACCATCGCCACCGCCCACGTCGAGTACGAGACCGACAAGCGGCACTATGCGCATGTCGACTGCCCCGGGCATGCCGACTACGTGAAGAACATGATCACCGGCGCCGCGCAGATGGACGGCGCGATCCTGGTCGTGAGTGCGGCCGACGGCCCGATGCCGCAGACCCGCGAACACATTCTGCTCGCGCGCCAAGTCGGCGTTCCGGCGCTCGTCGTGTTCCTCAACAAGGTCGACATGGTGGACGATCCCGAGCTCCTCGAACTTGTCGAGCTCGAAGTTCGCGAGCTTTTGTCCAAGTACAATTTCCCCGGCGACAAGATTCCGGTGATCAAGGGTTCGGCGCTGATGGCGCTTGAGGACAAGGATCCCAAGCTCGGCAAGGACGCGATCTTCGAGCTGATGAAGGCCGTCGACGAGTACATCCCGCAGCCGGAGCGCCCGAAGGATCAGCCGTTCCTGATGCCGGTCGAGGACGTGTTCTCGATCTCCGGCCGCGGCACGGTCTGCACCGGCCGCATCGAGCGCGGCATTATCAAGGTCGGCGAGGAAGTCGAGATCGTTGGCATCAAGCCGACGACCAAGACCACCGTCACCGGCGTCGAGATGTTCCGCAAGCTGCTCGATCAGGGCGAGGCCGGCGACAATGTCGGCTGCCTGCTGCGCGGCACGAAGCGCGAGGAGGTGGAGCGCGGCCAGGTGCTATGCAAGCCGGGCTCGGTCAAGCCGCACACCAAGTTCAAGGCCGAGGCCTACATCCTCACCAAGGAGGAGGGCGGACGCCACACGCCGTTCTTCACCAATTACCGGCCGCAATTCTATTTCCGCACCACCGACGTGACCGGCGTGGTGACGCTGCCGGAAGGCACCGAAATGGTCATGCCGGGCGACAATATCGCCATGGAAGTAACCCTGATCGTGCCGATTGCCATGGAAGAGAAGCTGCGCTTCGCCATCCGCGAAGGCGGCCGCACGGTCGGCGCCGGCGTGGTGGCGAGCATCATCGAGTGAGAAATGCAACGGGCCGCGGTTCGCCGCAGCCCTTGCTTTGGAGCAATCGGCAATGAATGGCCAAAATATACGCATCCGGCTCAAGGCGTTCGATCACCGCATCCTCGACGCGTCGACGCGCGAGATCGTCAATACGGCGAAGCGCACCGGCGCGCAGGTGCGGGGCCCGATCCCGTTGCCGACGCGAATTGAGAAATTCACGGTCAACCGCTCGCCGCACATCGACAAGAAGAGCCGCGAGCAGTTCGAGATGCGTACGCACAAGCGCCTGCTCGATATCGTCGATCCGACGCCGCAGACGGTGGACGCGCTGATGAAGCTCGACCTCGCCGCCGGTGTCGACGTCGAGATCAAGCTCTAGGGCGCTAAGGGGATTTTGCAATGCGTTCCGGGGTGCTCGCACAGAAAGTCGGGATGACCCGCCTCTTCACCGAGGCCGGCGAGCACGTGCCGGTGACGGTGCTGCGGCTCGCCAATTGCCAGGTCGTCGGTCATCGAACCAAAGAAAAGAACGGCTATGTGGCGCTGCAACTCGGCGCCGGCATGCGCAAGGTGCAGCGCACGACCAAGGCCGACCGCGGCAACTTCGCCGTCGCCAAGGTCGAACCCAAGCGCAAGCTTGCCGAGTTCCGCGTCGACGCCGACGCGCTCATTCCGGTGGGCGCCGAGATCACGGCCGACCATTTTGTCGTCGGCCAGTATGTCGACGTTACGGGCACTTCGACCGGCAAGGGCTGGGCCGGCGGCATGAAACGCTGGAATTTCGGCGGCCTACGCGCCAGCCACGGCGTCTCCATTTCGCACCGCTCGATCGGCTCCACCGGTGGCCGTCAGGATCCCGGAAAGACCTTCAAGAACAAGAAAATGTCGGGCCATCTGGGCGTCGACCGCGTGACCACGCTCAATCTGAAGGTCATGCAGACTGACCTCGAGCGCGGGCTCATCCTCGTCGAAGGCGCGGTGCCCGGCGTAAAGGGCGGCTGGATCACGGTACGCGATGCGGTGAAGAAGAAGCTGCCCGACGGCGTGCCGAAGCCCGGAAGGTTCAAACTCTCCGACGCCGCAATGGCGGGTCCCGCCGCGCCGAAAGAAGAGCCGGCTGCGGCCGCGGCGCAGGAGGGCGCGTGACATGGAACTAAAAGTCACGTCGCTGGACGGCAAGAAAACCGGCTCGGTCACGGTATCGGACGCCATTTTCGGGCTCGAACCGCGCACCGACATCATTCATCGCTGCGTCGTATGGCAATTGGCCAAGCGCCAGAGCGGCACGCACGCGGTCAAGAACCGCGCCGATATCCACCGCACCGGCAAGAAAATGTACAAGCAGAAGGGCACCGGCTCGGCCCGTCACGGCTCGGCGCGGGTGAATCTGTTTCGCGGCGGCGGCCGTTCGTTCGGTCCGCATCCGCGCAGCCACGAAATCGGCCTGCCGAAGAAAGTCCGGGCGTTGGCGCTCAAGCACGCGCTCTCGGCCAAGGCCAAGGATGACGGCATCGTCGTCATCGAGGCGTTGGAGGTGAAAGAGGCTAAGACCAAGGCGCTGCGCAATCAGTTCGAGAAGCTCGGCCTATCGAACGCGTTAATCGTGGACGGCGCCGAAATCGCCGCCAGCGTGCGCAGTGCGGCCCGCAATATCCCGAACATCGATGTGCTGCCGATCGCCGGCATCAACGTCTACGACATCCTGCGGCGGCAGAAGCTCGTTCTGACCCGCGCTGCCGTCGATGCGTTGGAGGCGCGCTTTAAATGAGTACCACCGATCCGCGCCATTACGACGTGATCCTTTCGCCGGTCATCACCGAGAAGGCAACCAGCGCGTCGGAGCACAGCAAGGTCATCTTCAAAGTCGCCCCGCATGCGACCAAGCCGCAGATCAAGGAAGCGGTCGAGAAGCTGTTCGACGTCAAAGTCAAAAGCGTGAACACGCTGCGTCGCCGCGGCAAGTGGAAGGCGTTCCGCGGTCGTTACGGACTGCAGCCGAATACCAAGCGCGCGATCGTGACCCTCGAAGAGGGCCAGACGATCGACGTGACGACGGGATTGTAAGGAGCGGGGGCGATGGCACTCAAGAGCTATAATCCGGTCACGCCCGGCCAGCGCCAGCTGGTCCTGGTCGATCGCGCCGGCCTGCATGCCGGCGCGCCGGTAAAGGCGCTCACCGAAGGCAAGAGTTCGAGCGGCGGGCGCAACAATTCCGGCTCGATCACCAGCCGCTATCGCGGCGGCGGCCACAAGAAGGCTTATCGGCAGGTCGACTTCAAGCGCCGCAAGTTCGATGCGCCGGCCAAGGTCGAGCGGCTCGAATACGATCCGAACCGCACCGGCTTCATCGCGCTGATCAAATACGAGGACGGCGAGCTCGCCTACATCCTGGCGCCGCAGCGGCTTGCGGTCGGGGATAGCGTCGTCTCCGGCGAGTATGTCGACGTCAAGCCCGGCAACGCCATGCCGCTCGGCAACATTCCGGTCGGCACCATCGTGCACAATATCGAGCTCAAGATCGGCAAGGGCGGCCAGATCGCGCGCTCGGCCGGCACCTATGCCCAGCTCGTCGGCCGCGACGGCGCCTACGTAATCTTGCGGCTTAATTCCGGCGAGCAGCGGCTCGTCCACGGCCGCTGCATCGCCACCATCGGCGCGGTATCAAACCCGGACAATATGAACGTTTCGATCGGCAAGGCCGGCCGCAACCGCTGGATGGGATGGCGCGGTCATGTCCGCGGCGAGACCATGAACCCGGTCGACCATCCGCTCGGCGGGCGCACGCGCGGCGGTCGGCATCCGGTGACGCCGTGGGGCAAGCCGACCAGGGGTAAGAAGACGCGCAAGAACAAGAGCACCACCAAGTTCGTCATGCTCAGCCGCCACGCGCGAAAGAACAAAAAGTAGGATCGTTAGGAGCAGTCATGACGCGTTCGGTCTGGAAGGGTCCGTTTGTCGACAGCTATCTGCTGAAAAAGGCGGATGCCGCGCGTTCGTCCGGACGCCACGAGATGATCCGCATCTGGTCGCGCCGATCGACCATCCTCCCGCAATTCGTGGGCTTAACCTTCGGTGTCTACAACGGGCAGAAGCACGTCCCGGTGACCGTCAACGAGGAAATGGTCGGTCACAAGTTCGGCGAGTTCGCCCCGACGCGCTCGTTCTACGGACATTCGTCCGACCGCAAAGCCAAGCGCGCCGGCAGCGCGCCCGGCGCACCCGGAGCGGCGGGCGAAGGCGCGGCGCCGGCGGCTCCGGCCGCTCCGGCAGGCGGCGCGTCGTGAGCCCGGGAGAGCGTCGATGAGCAAGAAAAAGCGCGACCGCGTGCTGTCCGATAACGAGGCCAAGGCGGTGACCCGCAACCTGCGGGTGAGCCCGCAGAAGCTGAATCTTCTGGCGCAGCTCATTCGCGGCAAGAAGGTTTCCGCGGCTTTGGCCGACCTCGAATTTTCGCGCAAGCGCATCGCCCGCGACGTACGCAAGTGCCTCGAATCCGCGATCGCCAATGCCGAGAACAATCACGATCTCGACGTCGACGACCTCATCGTCGTCAAGGCGCATGTCGGCAAGGGGCTGGTCATGAAGCGGCATTCGCCGCGCGCGCGCGGCCGCGTCGGAGCGATTTTCAAGCCGTTCTCGCACCTAACCATCGTGGTGCGTGAGGTCGAGGCGCAGGCGCAGTAGGCTTCGGGAGAAGGTCATGGGTCAGAAAGTCAATCCGTTAGGGCTGCGTCTCGGCATCAACCGCACCTGGGATTCACGCTGGTACGCCGGCAAGACGAGCTACGGCTCGCTCCTGCACGAGGACATGAAGATCCGTGCGGCGCTGATGAAGGAGCTCAAGCAGGCCGCGGTGTCGAAGATCGTGATTGAGCGCCCGCATAAAAAGTGCCGCGTGACCATTCATTCGGCGCGTCCGGGCGTCGTCATCGGCAAGAAGGGCGCCGATATCGAGAAATTGCGCCGCAAGGTCGCAGCGCTTACCGACAGCGACGTCGTGATCAACATCGTCGAAATTCGCAAACCGGAGCTCGACGCGCAGCTTGTCGCCGAGTCGATCGCGCAGCAGCTTGAACGCCGCGTCGCCTTCCGCCGCGCCATGAAGCGCGCCGTGCAATCGGCGATGCGGCTCGGCGCCGGCGGCATTCGCATCAACTGCTCGGGCCGCCTCGGCGGCGCCGAGATTGCGCGCATGGAATGGTATCGCGAGGGCCGCGTGCCGTTGCACACGCTGCGCGCCGACGTCGACTACGGCGTCGCCACCGCATTCACCACCTACGGCACCTGCGGCGTGAAGGTCTGGATCTTCAAGGGCGAGATCATGGAGCACGACCCGATGGCTCAGGACAAGAAGATGGCGGAAGGCGATGCCGGCCGGCCGCGCCGGGATGCCGCGTGAGCGAACAGAGAGTTTGAGAAAAGGCGTCTGCCATGCTGCAACCCATGCGAACGAAATTCCGCAAGGCCCATAAAGGCCGTATCCACGGCCTCGCCACCAGCGCGGCTAATCTTGCGTTTGGCCAGTTCGGGCTCAAGGCGATGGAGCCGGAGCGGATTTCCGCGCGCCAGATCGAAGCCGCGCGCCGCGCTTTGACCCGGAACATGAAGCGGTCCGGCCGGGTCTGGATCCGGGTGTTCCCGGACGTGCCGGTATCGAAGAAGCCGCTCGAAGTACGCATGGGGTCGGGCAAGGGCACGCCGGAACTGTGGGTGGCGCGCGTCAAACCGGGCCGCATCCTTTTCGAGATCGACGGGGTATCGGTGGAGGTCGCCAAGGAATCGCTGGCGCTTGCCGCCGCCAAGCTGCCGATCAAGACGCGCTTCGTCGAGCGCATCAGCGAGTAGGCGTATGATGAAAACAGGCGACATCAGAACGATGACGGCCGATCAGATCGACGACGAGGTGCTCAAGCTGAAGAAAGAGCAGTTCAATCTGCGTTTCCAGCGCGCCACCGGCCAATTGGAGAATACTTCGCGCGTACGCGAAGTGCGGCGCGATATCGCGCGGCTCAAGACCGTTGCGCGGCAGAAACGCGCGCCGAAGGGTTAAGAGGTCAGAGATGCCCAAGCGTAGCCTGCAAGGCGTCGTGGTGAGCGACAAGCAAAGCAAGACGGTGGTGGTGCGCGTCGAGCGCCGCTTCACCCACCCGATTTTCAAGAAAACCATCCGGCGCTCGAAGAAATACTACGCGCACGACGAGAACAACGAGTTCAAGGTCGGCGACACCGTGTGGATCGAGGAGCACCGCCCGATCTCCAAGCTCAAGCGCTGGGCCGTAGTGCGCGGCGAGAAGAAGAAGGCGTCGTAAGCAGCTACGGCGCATAAAGGAATAAGTGGGGTAGCCCATGATTCAGATGCAAACTAATCTCGACGTGGCGGACAATTCCGGCGCGCGCCGCGTCATGTGCATCAAGGTGCTGGGCGGCTCCAAGCGCAAATACGCCACCATCGGCGACGTGATCGTCGTCTCGGTGAAGGAGGCGATTCCGCGTGGCCGGGTGAAGAAGGGCGACGTGATGAAGGCCGTCATCGTCCGCATCTCCAAGGACATCAAGCGCGCCGACGGCTCGGTCATTCGCTTCGACCGCAACGCGGCGGTGCTGATCAATCCGCAGATGGAGCCGGTCGGCACGCGCATCTTCGGACCGGTGCCGCGCGAATTGCGCGCGAAGAACCACATGAAGATCATCTCGCTGGCGCCGGAGGTCCTGTGATGGCGGCCAAGATCAAAAAGGGCGACACGGTGATCGTGATCGCCGGGCGTGACAAGGGCCGTAGCGGCGAGGTTATCGAGGTTCGCCGCGATGACGGCCGCGCGCTCGTGCGCGGCATCAACCTGGTCAAGCGTCACCAGCGCCAGGATGCTACGCACGAGGGCGGCGTCATCTCCAAAGAGGCGCCGATCCATCTGTCAAACGTCGCGGTTGCCGACCCCAAGGACAAAAAGCCGACGCGCGTCGGTTTCAAGTTCATCGGCAAAGGAGAGGATCGCAAGAAAGTGCGCGTCTCCAAGCGTTCGGGAGCAGAGATCGATGGCTGACAAGGAAGAAAAGAAGGCCAAGAAGCCGGATCAGGCGCCGCGGCACTTGACGGCCGAACAGGCCGTCAAAGCCGAGAAGGACGACAGGAAGGCTGCGAAACAAGCGCGGGCCGATAAGACCGCGGCTGACGGCAAGGGCGGCAAGGGGGAGAAGCCCGTCGCTCCGCGCGAGCCCGAGCCGAATGTGCCGGCGCGGCTGAAGGTCGAATTCGACGAGAAGATCCGGGCCCGGCTCGCGGAGCAGTTCGGCTACAAGAATCGCATGCAAATTCCGGTGCTCGACAAGATCGTGATCAATATGGGCATCGGCGAGGGCGTCGCCGACCGCAAGAAGGTCGAATCGGCCGCCACCGATCTCGCGCTCATCGCCGGCCAGAAGGCGGTGGTGACCAAGGCGCGCAAATCGATCGCGACCTACAAGCTGCGCGACGGGCAGGCAATCGGCTGCAAGGTCACGCTGCGCAAGGCGCGGATGTACGAATTTCTCGACCGGCTGATCAACATCGCGCTGCCGCGCGTGCGCGATTTCCGCGGATTGAACCCGAAGAGCTTCGACGGCCGCGGCAATTACACGATGGGCATTAAGGAGCACATCGTGTTCCCGGAGATCGACTACGACAAGACCGCCGAGGTCTGGGGCATGGACATCACTGTGTGCACCACCGCGCGCACCGACGACGAGGCGCGTGCCTTATTGGCGGCATTCAATTTTCCGTTCCGGCAGTGAGGCCGAAAAAAGCCTCAGACGCGGAGCAGCGAGGAGAACTAGATGGCGAAGAAGAGTTCGATCGAGAAGAACAACCGGCGGCGCCGGATGGCGAAAAAGTTCTCGGCCCGGCGCGCGCGGTTGAAAGCGATCGCGAAGGATAGGACCAAGCCGGTCGAGGAACGCTTCGCCGCGACACTGAAGCTCGCCGAAGTGCCGCGGAACTCGTCCGCCACGCGCATCCGCAACCGCTGCGAGTTGACCGGGCGGCCGCGCGCCTTTTATCGCAAGCACAAGCTGTCGCGTATCGCGCTGCGGGACCTCGGTTCGAAGGGGCTGATCCCGGGCCTCGTGAAGTCGAGCTGGTGAGGAGGATCGCGCGATGTCGATGAACGATCCGCTCGGCGATCTTCTGTCCCGCATCCGCAACGCACAGATGCGCAACAAGAGCAAGGTCTCGAGCCCGAACTCGAAGCTGCGCGAAAGCGTGCTCGAAGTGCTCAAGACCGAGGGTTATATCCGCGGCTATTCAGTCACCGAGCGCGAAGGGCGCTCCGAGCTCGATATCGAGCTGAAATATTTCGAAGGCGAGCCGGTGATCCGCGAGATCGAGCGGATTTCCAAGCCCGGCCGCCGCGTCTACACGTCGGTTAAGAATCTGCCGCGCATCAATAACGGCCTCGGTGTCGCCATCGTCTCGACGCCGAAAGGCGTCATGGCGGACCATGCCGCCCGCGACGCCAATGTCGGCGGCGAAATTCTCTGCACGGTGTTCTGATGTCGCGCATCGGTAAGAGAGCAGTCGCGGTTCCTTCGGGCATCACCGCCAACGTCGAAGGCCAGACCGTGAAGGTCAAGGGCCCGAAGGGCGCGCTTGCCGTCGTGCTGCCGGACGATGTCGCGGTTAAACTCGACGGCGGGCAGATCAAGGTCGATCCGCGCACCGAGACCAAGCGCGCGCTGTCCCAATGGGGAACCTCGCGCACGCTGATCGCCAACATAATTGCCGGCGTCACCAAGGGCTTCGAGCAGCGTCTCGAGATCAACGGCGTCGGCTACCGCGCCGCCGTCCAGGGCAAGAACCTGCAACTCGCGCTCGGCTACAGCCACGACGTGATCTACCCGATCCCGGAGGGCATCACGATCGCGACGCCGCGTCCGGTCGAGATCGTCATCACCGGCATCGACCGCCAGAAGGTCGGACAGGTCGCCGCCGAAATCCGCGATTTCCGCCCGCCCGAGCCCTACAAGGGCAAAGGCGTCAAGTATGCAACCGAACGAATCTTCCGCAAGGAAGGCAAGAAGAAGTAACGGAGCTACCGATGAGCAGGCTGAGCGACAGGATCGAGCGGCGCAAAGGACGCGTGCGCGGCGTCTTGCGGCTTGCCGCCGGCGAGCGCAAGCGGCTGTCCGTCTTCCGCTCCTCAAAGCACATCTACGCGCAGCTGATCGACGACAATCAGGGCGCGACGCTCGTCGCGGCGTCGTCGTTGGAGAAGTCGGCGCTGGAAGGTCTGAAATCCGGCGCCAGCGTCGCCGCAGCGAAGGCGGTCGGCAAGCTGATCGCCCAGCGCGCGCAGGAAAAGGGCATCAAGGACGTGATCTTCGACCGCGGCAGCTATCTCTACCATGGCCGCGTCAAGGCGCTGGCGGATGCCGCGCGCGAAGCCGGACTGAATTTCTAACACGCATGAACTTCGAGCAAATAAACATGGCACACAAGGATTCGGCGGATCAACATGGCACGTGAACCACGCGACCGGCGCAACGACGACCGCGACGGCGAGTTCGTCGACAAGCTCGTCCACATCAACCGCGTCGCCAAGGTGGTGAAGGGCGGCCGGCGCTTCGGCTTCGCCGCCCTGGTCATCGTCGGCGATCAAAAGGGCCGGGCTGGCTTCGGCCACGGCAAGGCGCGCGAAGTGCCGGAGGCAATCCGCAAGGCAACCGATGCCGCCAAGCGCGCATTGACCCGCGTGCCGCTGCGCGAAGGACGCACGCTGCATCACGATGTCGCCGGACGCCACGGCGCCGGCAAGGTTTTCCTGCGCGCCGCACCGCCCGGCACCGGCATCATCGCCGGCGGCCCAATGCGCGCGGTGTTCGAGACGCTCGGCATGCAGGACGTGGTGGCGAAATCGCTCGGCACCTCGAATCCGTACAATGTGGTGCGGGCGACCTTCGACGCGCTCAAGCGCCAGGATTCGCCGCGCGCGGTGGCCGCTCGCCGCGGCGTCAAGGTTTCGGCGCTGCAGGCGCGCCGTCGTGACGGCGAGACCGCCGAGCAGGCGGCTGATTGAGGCTTTCGGGAGTAGGCGATGGACACCGCGACGACGAATAAAAGCGGCGGCAAGACGGTGAAGATCCGGCAGATCGGCAGCCCGATGCGCCGGGAGCACAGCCAGCGTGAGACGCTGCTTGGGCTGAAGCTCAACAAGATCGGTCGCGTCGCCGAGCTGGCCGATACGCCGGCGACGCGCGGCATGATCGCCAAGGTCGCGCATCTCGTGCGCGTGGTGGAGTAAGAGCGATGAAGCTGCATGAACTCGTCGGTCGCGCCGGTTCGCGCAAGATGCGAAAGCGCATCGGGCGCGGCATCGGCTCCGGCAAGGGCAAGACCGGCGGTCGCGGCGGCAAGGGCCAGACCGCGCGCTCGGGCGTGCGCATCAAGGGCTTTGAGGGCGGCCAGATGCCGCTGCACCGCCGCTTGCCCAAGCGCGGTTTTCGCAATGTGAAGTTTGCGCTCAAGTTCAACGAGGTCAATCTCGGACGCCTGCAACAGGCGATCGATGCCGGCAAGCTCGATCCGGCGGCGAAGATCGACGCCGCGGCTTTGGTGAAGGCCGGGATTTTGCGCCGAGCCAAGGACGGCGTGCGACTTCTTGGCGCCGGCGAACTCAGGGCCAAGATCGCGTTGTCAGTGTACGGCGCCTCGAAGTCGGCCGTCGCCGCGGTTGAGAGGACCGGCGGTACGGTCGAAATTCTCGCTCCCAAGCGGGAGACGGGCGAACACGCCGCGTGACGGTCGTCAAGCTCGGCCTTGTGCCGGGCATCCACGACTTATAGCTGTCAACAGACGTGGATGGCCGGGACAAGCCCGGCCATGATGAGTAAGAGGGGCTCGGAGCGCTAGATGGCTTCTGCAGCGGAACAACTGGCGGCCAATCTCAACTTCGGAGCGCTGGCCAAGGCCGAGGAGCTGAAGAAGCGCATCTGGTTTACGCTCGGCGCGCTCCTCGTCTATCGGCTCGGCACCTACATTCCGCTGCCCGGCATCGATCCGAACGCCTGGAATCAGATCTTCAATTCCCAGGCCGGCGGCATCCTCGGGATGTTCAACATGTTCGCCGGCGGCGGCATTCACCGCATGGCGATTTTCGCGTTGAACATCATGCCCTACATCTCGGCCTCGATCATCATCCAGCTGATGACGACCGTGTCGCCGACGCTCGAAGCGCTCAAGAAAGAAGGCGAGTCGGGCCGCAAGACCATCAATCAGTACACGCGCTATCTGACCGTGGTGCTCGCGGCATTCCAGGCCTACGGCATCTCCGTCGGTCTCCAAGGCGCCAGCAACGTCGTCATGGATCCCGGTCCCTTCTTTGTGATCTCGACGGTGATTACGCTCACCGGCGGCACTATGTTCCTGATGTGGCTCGGCGAGCAGATCACCCAGCGCGGCATCGGCAACGGCACCTCGCTGATCATCATGTCGGGCATCGTCGCGCAATTGCCGTCCGCGATCGCCGGCACGCTCGAACTCGGCCGCCAGGGCGCGCTCTCCACCGGGCTTATCCTTATCGTCCTAGTAATGGCGGTCGCCGTCATCACCTTCATCGTGTTCATGGAACGCGCGCAACGCCGTCTGCTGATCCAGTATCCGAAGCGCCAGGTCGGCAACAAGATGCTGGGCGAGCAGTCTTCGCACCTGCCGCTGAAGCTCAACACCTCCGGCGTCATCCCGCCGATCTTCGCCTCTTCGCTGTTATTGCTGCCGACGACGGTCGCCAACTTCACGGCCGGCCAGGGGCCGGGCTGGCTGACCATGATCACCACCCAGCTCTCGCACGGGCGGCCTTTGTTCCTGGCGCTCTATGTGGCGTTGATCGTCTTCTTCGCCTTCTTCTATACGGCGATCGTGTTCAATCCGACCGAGACCGCCGACAACCTGAAAAAGCACGGCGGCTTCATTCCGGGCATCCGGCCCGGCGAGCGCACCGCCGAATACATCGACTATGTCTTGTCGCGCATCACGGTGATCGGGGCGGCCTATCTCGCGGTCGTGTGCCTGTTTCCGGAGATGCTGATCTCCTACGCCGCGGTGCCGTTCTACTTCGGCGGCACCTCGCTCTTGATCGTGGTCAGCGTCACCATGGATACGGTCGCGCAGGTGCAAGGTTATCTGCTGGCGCATCAATACGAAGGCTTGATCAAGCGATCGAAATTGCGGGGGCGGCGGAGATGAGATTGATACTGCTGGGTCCGCCGGGGGCGGGCAAGGGTACGCAGGCCCAGCATCTCGTCGCCAAATACGGGCTTGTCCAACTCTCCACCGGCGACATGTTGCGCGCCGCGGTCAAAGCCGGCACGCCGCTCGGCCATAAAGTGCAGGACATCATGGCGCGCGGGGCGCTGTGCCCCGACGACATCGTCGTCACCATCGTCGAGGAGCGCATCGCACAGCCGGACGCGCGCAAGGGCTTCATCCTGGACGGTTTCCCGCGGACAGTGCCGCAAGCCGAGGCGCTGGACCGCATGCTGGCCAGTCACGGTATCGCGCTCGACGCGGTGATCGAGCTTCGGGTCGACGAGGCGGCGTTGATCAGGCGCATCGAGAGTCGTATTGCCGAGATGAAGGCCCGCGGCGAAGCGCTACGGTCCGACGACAATCCTGACGTGTTGCACCGGCGGCTGGCTGCCTACCGGGAACAGACCGCGCCGCTGATCGCTTATTACCGTCAGCACGGGATGTTGCATTCGGTCGCCGGAATGGCGGCCATCGACGTGGTCGGAGCCGCTATCGAAAGGGCGCTGGCGGCCGCGGCGAAGCCCGCGCTCGCAGCCAAGGCGCCCGCAAAGGCTCGTCGTTCCAGGGCTGCCGCCAGGCCGACCGCCAAGACTGCTGCCCCCAAGACTGCTGCTCCCAAGACTGCTGCTCCCAAGACTGCTGCTCCCAAGGCTGCTGCTCCCAAGGCTGCTGCTCCCAAGCCGAAATCGCAGGCATCGCGGCGCAAGCCGGCATTAGGAAAAAAATCCAGTGGGTCCAAGGGGCGTGGCAAAATCGCCCGGGTCACGCGCAAAATAGTCACCGGGAAGTCGATAAATAAGCCCAGATCGCGGGTAAAGGCGGCAAAGCCGCGCCGGTAAAGGAAGTTGTACACGAACTCGCTAGCCGAGGTTGACGAAAGCGCGTGGAGTCCATTAATAAGTCCAAATATCCGGTTCGGAGACCAAGCAGCGATGCCAGGCCGCAAGCGGCAGGCATGCGTTGGCTTTTTTTACGTTTGTGGCCTTCTCAGGTGACATTCGAATCCGATAGATAACGGCCGAGCGGCGCGACATTGCGCTGCGCAGGCCGGCATAAGGAGCAACTGACGTGGCCCGAATTGCTGGCGTCAATATCCCGACCAATAAGCGTGTGGTGGTCGGCTTGCAGTATATCCACGGCATTGGTCCCGCCAAAGCCAAGGAAATCATGGACAAAGTCTCGATACCCGAAGCGCGCCGGGTGTCGCAATTGACCGATCAGGAAGTCCTGCAACTGCGCGAGGTGATCGACCGCGACTATGTCGTCGAAGGCGATCTGCGGCGCGAAGTTGCGATGAACATCAAGCGGCTGATGGATCTCGGCTGCTACCGCGGGTTGCGTCACCGCCGGGGCCTGCCGGTACGCGGGCAACGTACCCACACCAACGCACGCACCCGCAAAGGTCCGGCCAAGCCGATCGCCGGCAAGAAGAAGTAGCACCAGACTGAGATGATGTGACGGTGACCGGCGGCCGGTTGCCGGTCCGAAAGGGTTCAGGAATGGGTAAGGAAGCCACGCGCGTCCGCCGTCGCGAACGCAAGAACATCGCCTCCGGCGTCGCGCATGTCAGCGCTTCGTTCAACAATACCATGATCACGATAACCGACGTGCAGGGGAACACCATCGCCTGGTCGTCGGCCGGCACGATGGGTTTCAAGGGCTCGCGCAAGTCCACTCCCTACGCGGCGCAGGTTGCCGCCGAGGACGCCGCCAAGAAGGCGCAGGAGCACGGGATGCGCACACTCGAGGTGGAAGTGGCCGGCCCGGGTTCGGGCCGGGAATCGGCGCTGCGCTCGCTGCAGGCGGCCGGTTTCACCATCACCTCGATCCGCGACGTAACGCCGATCCCGCATAACGGATGCCGTCCGCGCAAGCGGCGGCGTGTATAGGACCACCGATGGAAATCGAACATTTGCCGCCGCTCGACTACGGCTCTGATCTTGGCCCCACGGAGCGGACAGGGGCGCGCGACGCGCTCGCGCCGCGCAACGCGATGGGTGATAACGTGACGATCCAGAAGAATTGGCAGCAATTGATCAGGCCGGGCAAGCTGCAAGTCAGCGCCGGTACCGATGCACGACGCGTGGCGACCGTCGTCGCTGAGCCGCTCGAACGCGGCTTCGGCGTCACGCTCGGCAACGCCTTGCGCCGGATCTTGTTGTCGTCGCTGCAGGGCGCCGCCGTGCAGTCGGTGCATATCGACGGCGTGCTGCACGAATTCTCCTCGATCGCCGGCGTGCGCGAGGACGTGACCGACATCGTGCTCAACATCAAGGACATCGCCATCAAGATGCAGGGCGATGGGCCTAAGCGCATGGTGGTGAAGAAGCAAGGCCCGGGCACGGTGACCGCAAGCGACATTCAGACCGTGGGCGACATCGTCGTGCTCAACCCCGATCTGGTTCTCTGCACGCTCGACGAGGGCGCCGAAATCCGCATGGAGTTCACGGTCAATACCGGCAAAGGTTACGTGCCGGCCGAGCGCAACCGTCCAGAGGACGCGCCGATCGGCTTGATCCCGGTCGACAGCCTGTTTTCGCCGGTGCGCAAGGTTTCCTACAAGGTCGAGAACACGCGCGAAGGACAGATCCTCGACTACGACAAGCTGACGCTGTCGATCGAGACGAACGGCGCCGTAAGCCCCGAGGACTCGCTCGCTTATGCCGCGCGCATCCTGCAGGACCAGCTCAACGTGTTCGTGAACTTCGAGGAGCCCAAGCGCGAGACAACGCAGGAGATGCCTCCCGATCTCGCCTTCAATCCGGCGTTCCTCAAGAAAGTCGACGAGCTCGAGCTTTCAGTGCGTTCGGCCAATTGCCTGAAGAACGACAACATTGTCTATATCGGCGACCTCGTGCAGAAGACCGAGGCCGAGATGCTGCGCACGCCGAATTTCGGCCGCAAGTCGCTCAACGAGATCAAAGAAGTCCTGGTGCAGATGGGTCTGCATCTGGGCATGGAGGTGCCCGGCTGGCCGCCGGAAAACATCGAGGAACTGGCCAAGCGCTTCGAGGACCATTACTGAGCTTTCGGCGCCGTCGTGGCCGGGCTGGTCCCGGCCTTCCACGTCTAAAGACGTGGCAGCAGCGAAGACACGAATGCCCGCCACACGGCCGGGCATAGGGAAGGCAAGGAGTTAGACCGTGCGTCACGCCAAGACCCACCGCAAGTTCGGCCGGCGTTCGGATCATCGCCGCTCGATGCTGGCGAACCTTGCCGCCGCGCTGATCAAGCACGAACAGATCACCACGACGCTGCCGAAGGCGAAGGATTTGCGCCCGGTCGTGGAGAAGCTGGTCACGCTCGGCAAACGCGGCGATCTGCACGCCCGCCGCCAGGCGATCGCACAGATGCGCGACCTCGCCATGGTCAAGAAGCTCTTTGAGGTGATCGGTCCACGCTACAAGGACCGCGACGGTGGCTATATCCGGGTGATGAAAGCCGGCTTCCGTTACGGAGACTCGGCGCCGATCGCGGTGATCGAGTTTGTCGATCGCGACGTCGAGGCCAAGGGCAAGGATTCCGGGCCGGTCCAGGCGCGCGCCGCCGAGCAGGCTCCAGCCGCCGCATAGCTTTTCCGTGCGGCGAGCGCGACCGTCGCGCTCTTCTAAAGGCCGGTGCGCGCGCCTATATGTGGCGGCGTCGATTCGGGGTCTTTCCATGCCGCATCCGCGCGTGCCTGCCGCACTCTTCGCAGTTGCAATTCTTGCATTGTCGGCGCTGCCGACGGGCGCCAACGCGGAAGACCGCAGGGTTCCGTCCTCGCCGGCCGAGCTGCAGCTTTCCTTTGCCCCCGTGGTGAAACGGGCGGCGCCGGCGGTGGTCAATGTTTACGCGGCGCGGGTGGTGGAGAACCGCAACCCGTTCATGAACGATCCCCTGTTCCGTCAGTTCTTCGGGTCGGTGCCGCGCGAGCAGGTTCTGCGCTCGCTCGGTTCCGGCGTCATCGTCGATCCATCGGGGCTGGTGGTCACCAATTACCACGTGATCGAAGGCGCCAACGAGGTGAGGGTCGCGCTGTCCGACAAGCGCGAGTTTGACGCCGAGATCGTGCTCAAAGACGAGCACAGCGATCTCACGGTGCTCCGCCTCAAGGGCGTCGACGAGCGGTTTCCCGTTCTCGAATTCGCCGATTCCGACACGCTTGCGGTCGGCGACGTGGTGCTGGCGATCGGCGATCCGTTCGGCGTCGGCCAAACGGTGACGCACGGCATTGTTTCGGCGCTCGCTCGCACGCAAGTCGGCATCAGCGACTATCAGTTCTTCATTCAGACCGATGCCGCCATCAATCCCGGCAATTCCGGCGGCGCGCTCGTCGATCTCAACGGCCGGCTCGTCGGCATTAATACTGCGATTTATTCGCGCTCGGGTGGATCGCAGGGCATCGGTTTTGCCATTCCGGCAAATATGGTTCGCGTCGTGGTCGCGTCCGCGAGAGGCGGCAGCGCCGCGGTCAAGCGCCCCTGGCTCGGCGCCAAGTTGCAGGAGGTGACGCCGGAGATCGCCGAAAGCCTCGGGCTCAAGCGTCCGAGCGGCGCGCTCGTCGCCAACCTCCTCGCCGCCGGACCGGCTGCGCGCGCCGGGATCAAAACCGGCGACGTCATCGTCGCCATTGACGGGACCGTCGTCGACGACCCGAATTCATTCGATTATCGCTTTGCCACCAAGCCGCTTGGCGGCACGGCGCAGATCGCGCTCCTGCGCCAGGGGCGTGACGTGAGCATCACCCTCAGTCTGCAAAGCGCGCCCGATACGCCGCGCGAGGAGATCGAGATCAAGGCCCGCTCGCCGTTCCTTGGCGCGACCGTGGCCAATCTCTCGCCGGCGCTGGCGGACGAGCTGCGCCTCGATACCCAGGCCCAGGGCGTCGTCGTCGTCGGCGTGGCCGACGGCTCGGCGGCGCAGTCGGTCGGCTTTCGCAAAGGCGACGTCGTCGTTTCAGTCAACAATCAGAAGATCGAGAAATCCGCCGATCTTGACCGCATCACGCGGGTCGGCAGCCGGCAATGGCGCGTGATCATCAATCGCGCCGGGCAGCAGATATCGGCCATCTTCAGCGGATGAGCCCGCGCGCCAAATCAAAGACACCCAACCTGTTCGCGGCTGCCGGTCTCGAGCGCGACGCGCCGCGGCCGCTGGCCGACAAACTGCGTCCCGCCGAGCTTACCGACGTCGTCGGCCAGGATCACTTGCTCGGTCCCGACGGTATTCTCACCCGCATGCTGGAGACGCGCTCTCTCGGCTCGCTCATCTTCTGGGGCCCGCCGGGGACCGGCAAGACGACGGTGGCGCGGCTTTTGGCGCGCGCGACCGAGCTGCATTTCGAGCAGATATCGGCGATCTTTTCCGGCGTCGCCGATCTGAAGAAGGTGTTCGATGCCGCGCGGGCGCGGCGCGAGACCGGGCAGGGGACGCTCCTCTTCGTCGACGAAATCCACCGCTTCAACCGCGCCCAGCAGGATTCGTTTCTGCCGGTAGTCGAGGACGGCACCATCGTTCTGGTCGGCGCGACCACGGAAAATCCGTCTTTCGAGCTGATCGCGCCGCTTCTTTCGCGCGCGCGCGTCCTGGTGTTCAAGCCGCTCGATGCCGGAGCGATCGAGAAGCTCCTCCGACGCGCCGAAGCGATCGAAGACAGGAAACTGCCGCTCGACCAGGACGCGCGCGCCTCGCTGATCCGCATGGCCGACGGCGACGGCCGCGCGGCGCTGACGCTGGCCGAAGAGGTCTGGCGCGCCGCGCGCGCGGGCGAGACCTTCGACGCCGCCGGCTTGCAGGAGGTGGTGCAGCGCCGCGCGCCGATCTACGACAAGAAGCAGGACGGTCACTACAATCTGATCAGCGCGCTGCACAAGTCGGTGCGCGGCTCCGACGCCGATGCGGCGCTTTACTATCTTTGCCGCATGCTCGACGCCGGCGAGGATCCGCTTTATCTGGCGCGCCGCATCGTGCGCATGGCGGTCGAGGACATCGGGCTTGCCGATCCGCAGGCGCTGGTCGTCGCCAATGCGGCGAAGGATGCCTACGATTTCCTCGGCTCGCCCGAGGGCGAGCTGGCGCTCGCCGAAGCGGTGATTTATGTCGCCACCGCGCCGAAATCGAATGCAACCTATGTGGCGTTCGGCGCAGCAATGCGCACAGCGAAGGAAGCGGGATCGCTGTTGCCACCCAAGCATATCCTCAATGCGCCGACCAAGCTGATGAAGAGCGAAGGCTACGGCTCCGGCTACGCGTACGATCACGACGCCGAAGACGCGTTCTCCGGTCAGGATTATTTCCCGGAATCGCTTGGCCGCCAGCAATTCTACGATCCGCCCGAGCGCGGCTTCGAGCGCGAAATCCGCAAGCGCCTCGACTATTGGGCGAAGCTGCGGAAGGAGCGGACAGGGCAGTGATTGCTCTCAAATTTTGAGCGCTTTGTGGGGATTGACTGGTCCGGAAGAAGGGGGTGGTATCACAAAGGCATTCAAATCGCAGAGTTCTTGAAAAACGATCCACACCCTAATCTGCGTTATCCAAACGACGGGAGCAAAAGCTGGTGTCGTTCGGCGGTCGTTGAATATATTAGATCTCTGAAAGATAGCCCAACTCTGGTGGGGATTGATTTTGCGTTTTCTCTGCCAAGGCCATTTCCCGTTGCTGGACTAAAGAACCCACGACAGCTTTGGGATCTAATAGACGATCTTTGCTGGGCGGCTACCGATGATGACGTTCGTGAGTATTACGCGGGCCCTGTTTGGTTATCGGAAAGAGAGTCCTTTTCCACCATACGTGAGATATGCCGATTATCGTGGTCCTCAATTCGACGGAAAGCTACTCCGACACACTGGGCGTGCAAGCAAGCCGCGTACGACATCGGTTTATAAATTGATGTATTCACAAGTTGGCCGCGGCAGTTTCGCGGGTAAGCGGATGCTCAGGTCATTATATGTCGGGAATGAAATTGCAATTTGGCTGTTCGACGAGATTGATTTCAGCAAGAGTGTGGTCGTGGAGGTATATCCTAGTAGGTTTTATGCGATGGCAGATCGCAAAAGGCCAAATCCTGAAAAACAGACGCGAGAAGCTGTCGATAGCGTCGTCAACGAGGTACTTCGGTATCTCAACGTGACTTGCGGTTACGAAAAGCCGCGGTCGCAAGATGAAATCGATGCCTTTATCACTGCGGCCGCAATCGCTTGTTTAACAAGACAGCTATCTGTTTTTTCCGTTCCGTCGCATCTTCAAGCTGTAGTTGCCAAGGACGGCTGGATTCTTGGTGTTCCCTTCGGAGGTGCTGCGTGACCCGAGGCCCGCGCCGGCCGCGGCAGCCGGGCGGCGGCAAGCAGACCGCCGGGCCGCGGCATCGGTCTCCGCGCTGGAAGAAGCGTCGATTACCCTCTCCCCTCGCGGGAGAGGGTGGCGGGCGCCACCCGGATCGGCGCTTTGAGCCCTCCGGGCGCGGGCTGGAGTTTGCTTCGCCGCAACGTGGTCTGAAGGCTACCCCTCACACGGTCGCTCCTCGCGCGGCTGGGAGCGACCGCCCTCTCCCGCAACGGGAGAGGGCCGGTACCACCACCGTGCAGAACGTCGCCGTGACCTCCGACGAAAGCGGCATGCGCGTCGATCGCTTCCTCGAAGCGCGATTTCCGGGCCTGAGCTTCTCCCACATCCAGCGCGTCATCCGGAAAGGCGAGTTGCGGGTCAACGGGAAGCGCACGCAGCCGAAAAACCGGCTGGAGGCGGGTCAATCGGTGCGCATTCCGCCGCTGCAACTCGACCAGCCGAAGCCGCCCATTCCAGGCAGCGAAGCCGACGAGAAGACCCGCGCGTTCCTTCAATCCATCACGCTGCATGAAGATGCGGATGTCCTGGTGCTCAACAAGCCGATGGGACTTGCGGTGCAGGGCGGTTCCGGCACCACGCGCCATATCGACGGCATGCTGGAGCTTTTGCGCGACGCCCACGGACAGCGCCCGCGGCTGGTGCACCGGCTCGACAAGGATACCGCCGGCTGTTTGCTCATCGCCAAGACCCGCTTCGCGGCGGCGGCCTTGGCGAAAACCCTCCGCTCGCGCTCGGCGCGCAAAATATATTGGGCGCTGGTCGCCGGCGTGCCCAAGGTGCAACAAGGCCGCATCTCGACCTATCTTGTCAAGGAAGAGCGCGAGGAAGAATTGGTCATGCGCATTGCGCGGCACGGCGAAAAAGGCGCGAGCCACGCCGTGACCTATTATGCAGTGGTCGAAAGCGCCGGGCCCCTGCTGTCGTGGATTTCCTTAAAGCCGGTCACCGGCCGCACCCATCAATTACGCGCGCATATGTCGCATATCGGCCATCCGATCGTCGGCGATCCAAAATATTTTTCGCTGGAGAACTGGGAACTGCCGGGCGGCATGCAGAACAGGCTGCATCTGCTTGCGCGCCGCATCGTGGTGCCGCATCCGCGCGGCGGCGCCATCGACGCTACCGCGCCGCTGCCGCCGCACATGCAGCAATCGTGGAATCTCCTCGGCTTCGACGCGGCTCGCTACGACCCGATCGTCGACGCGCCGGAAGAGTAGGTCGCATTGGTCATTCCGGAGCGCTGCGAAGCGGTGAGTCCGAAACCGCGGACAGTGCAGAACGGTTATGGATTCCGGGCTCCTTGCGGAGACTGTCACCGGGCCGGCCCACTTCGGGCCCGACCCGTTGGCTCGGCCCCGGAATGACGAACTACCGCAGCGATGTGTTGAACTTGTCGAGCGCTGCGGAGCCCGGGCACAGCTCCTTTTCGCCGAGCGCATTGAGCGGCGCCGGAACGGTATTGAGATGGGCGTGCAGGTCCGCCGCGTCGGGCGCGACGTAGAGAAGCCCGGTGAGGATCTGCCCCTTGGCCGCATGCTGATGCAGGAAGCTCATGGCGGCGAGCCGATCGTGCACGTCATAGTCGGCGTCAAGCTTGCGCAAAGCCAGTGTCGAGCCGTCGTGCTGCATCACCAGTTCGACGGTGCCCGGCTCGTACTCGACCTTGATCGGTGCGCGGCCGGAGACAAAGTCGAGTCGGTTCACCGCGTCGTTGTGCTCGCGGACATAGTCGAAGCTCTTGGTCGAGCCGGCGTGATTGTTGAAGGCGACGCACGGCGAAATCACGTCGATGAAAGCGGCGCCGCGGTGCTCGATGGCGGCCTTGATCAGCGGCGTCAGCTGGCTCTTGTCGCCGGAGAACGAGCGGGCGACGAAAGTCGCGCCGACTTGCAGCGCGATGCCGACAAGATCGATGGCGTTGTCGGTGTTGACCACGCCGCGCTTCGACTTCGAGCCGGGATCGGCGGTGGCGGAGAATTGGCCCTTGGTCAGCCCGTACACGCCGTTATTCTCGACGATGTACACCATATCGACACCGCGGCGGATGGCGTGCGCGAACTGGCCGAAGCCGATCGAGGCCGAGTCGCCGTCGCCGGAGACGCCGAGATAGATCAGGTCGCGGTTGGCGAGATTGGCGCCGGTGAGCACCGACGGCATGCGGCCGTGCACGGAATTAAAGCCGTGCGAATTGCCGAGGAAATAGGTCGGCGTCTTCGACGAGCAGCCGATGCCGGACAGCTTCGCCACCCGGTGCGGCGCGATCGAGAGCTCGAAGCAGGCCTCCATGATCGAAGAAGAGATCGAGTCGTGGCCGCAGCCTGCGCACAACGTCGACACCGCACCCTCGTAGTCGCGGTGGGTGAAGCCGAGCTCGTTCTTCGGCAGATCGGGGTGGTGGAATTTCGGTTTGGCGAGGTATGTCATGACACGACTTTCCGCAGCGGCGTGACCTTGAGCGCGTCTAGGCGGTCGGCGACGGCGCCGGCGATGAAGCGTGCGGTGATCGGCGTGCCGTCGTAATGCAGGATCGGCACCAGCCGCACCGGATCGATGTTGCATTCGTTGACGACGAGCGTGCGCAGCTGCGCGTCGCGGTTCTGCTCGACGACGAAAACGAAATCGTGCTCGCCGATGAAACTCGTCACGCTGGAATGGAACGGGAAGGCGCGCACGCGCAGCCGGTCGAGCGCCTGGCCGCCGGCTTCCAGGAGCTCGATCGCCTCGTCCATCGCCGGCGAGGTCGAGCCGTAATAGAGAACGCCGTATTTCGTCGGTTTGCCCGCGTTCGCCTGGAGCGGACGCGGCACCAGATCCTTGGCGGTATCGAACTTGCGTAAGAGCCGCTGCATGTTATCGGCGTAGGCTGGGCCCTCTTCGGTGTAACGCGCATAGCGGTCGCGTGAGGTGCCGCGGGTGAAAAACGAGCCCTTGGACGGATGCGTCCCGGGCAGCGTGCGGTAGGGGACGCCGTCGCCGTCGACGTCGAGATAGCGGCCGAAATCGGCGCCGGCTTCGAGCGCGGCGGCGGTCATGATCTTGCCGCGGTCGAATTTGCGGCTGTCGTCCCAGGCGAGCGGCCGCGCCAGACGATGGTTCATGCCGATATCGAGGTCGAGCATGACGAAGATCGGTGTTTGCAGCCGGTCGGCGAGGTCGAAGGCGGTTGCGGCGAACTCGAACGCCTCGGCCGGCTCCTCGGGAAACAAAAGGACGTGTTTGGTGTCGCCGTGAGACGCGTAGGCGCAGGAGATGATGTCGGTCTGCTGCGTTCGCGTCGGCATGCCCGTCGAGGGGCCGGCCCGTTGCACGTCGAAAATCACCGCGGGTATTTCCGCGAAATAGGCGAGGCCGAGGAACTCCTGCATCAGCGAAATGCCGGGGCCCGAGGTCGCGGTGAAGGCGCGCGCGCCGTTCCAGGCCGCGCCGATCACGATGCCGATCGAAGCAAGCTCGTCCTCCGCCTGCACGATGGCGAATTTGTTCTTTTTTGTCGCCGGATCGACGCGCATGCGCTGGCAGTGGCGCGTGAACGCCTCGGCGAGCGACGACGACGGCGTGATGGGATACCAGGCGCAGACCGTCGCGCCGCCATAGACGGCGCCCAAGGCGGCGGCCGAATTGCCCTCGATGAAGATGCGGTCGCCGACCGCGTCGGCGCGTTTGAGGCGAAGCCCGATCGGGTGTTCGAGATTCATGATCACCCAGTCGCGGCCGAGATGCAGCGCGTGCTTGTTGGCGTCGAACAGCTTCTCCTTGCCCTTGTATTGTTCGGCGATGAGCGTCTCCAGCTCGGTCACATCCATGTCGAGCAGCGCGGCGAGCGCTCCGACATAGATGATGTTCTTGAACAATTGGCGCTGGCGCGGATCGGAATATTCGCGATTGCAGATGGCGGTGAGCGGCACGCCGATCGCGGTGACGTCGTCGCGGAACTTCGACTTCGGTATCGGCTTAGTGGAATCGTAAAGGAGATATCCCCCGGGCTCGATGCCGGCGACGTCCTTGTCCCAGGTCTGCGGATTCATCGCGACCATCAGGTCGGTGCCGCCCCGCGCGCCGAGATAACCAGCCTCGGAAATGCGCACCTCGTACCAGGTCGGCAGGCCCTGGATGTTGGAGGGGAAAATGTTGCGCGGCGCAACCGGGATGCCCATGCGCAACACCGAACGGGCAAACAGCTCGTTCGCGCTGGCGGAGCCGGACCCGTTGACGTTGGCAAACCGGACGACGAAGTCGTTTACGCTCTGGATTGGCATGCCTGTTCTGCGTGAGTCATGTCGATGAGGTATTTCTGCATGTCCCACGCGCCGGTGGGGCAGCGTTCCGCGCACAGCCCGCAATGCAGGCACACGTCCTCGTCTTTGACCATGACGCGGCCGGTCTTGAGGCTGTTGCCGATATAGAGGTCTTGCGTAAGGTTCTTCGCCGGCGCCTCCAGGCGGGAGCGCAATTCGGCTTCTTCGCCGTTCTCGGTGAAGGTGATGCAGTCCATCGGGCAAATATCGACGCAGGCGTCGCACTCGATGCAAAGCTGGCCGGTGAATACCGTTTGCACGTCGCAATTGAGGCAGCGCTCGGCCTCTTTCAGCGCGAGTTCCACGTCGTAGCCGAGCTCGACCTCGGCCCTGATGTCGCGCAGCGCTACGACTTTCTCGCGATGCGGCACCCGATAACGTTTATCGAGCGTGATCTCGTTATCGTAGCTCCACTCGTGGATGCCCATCTTCTGGCTGGCGATCGCCATCTGCGGGGCCGGCCGGACGTTGACGTCGTCGCCGCGGCAATGTTTGTCGATCGAGATCGCGGCCTCGTGCCCGTGCGCGACCGCCCAGATGATGTTCTTCGGTCCGAAGGCGGCGTCGCCGCCAAAAAACACTTTGGGATTCGTCGACGCCATGGTGCGCGCGTCGATCTTGGGCATATTCCACTTGTCGAATTCGATGCCGCAGTCGCGTTCGATCCAGGGAAAGGCATTCTCCTGGCCGACGGCGACGAGCACGTCGTCGCACGGAAAGTGCTGGTCCGGCCCGCCGGTCGGCACCAGGTCGCGCCGGCCTTCGGCGTCGCGCACCGCCTTGACCTTCTCGAAGGTGATGCCGGTGAGCTTGCCGCTCTCGTGGGTGAATTCCTTCGGCACCAGATAATTGAAGATCGGAATGTCCTCGTGCATGGCATCCTCCTTTTCCCAGGGGGACGCCTTCATCTCTTCGAAGCCGGAGCGCACGACCACCTTCACGTCTTGGCCGCCGAGGCGGCGCGAGGAGCGGCAGCAATCCATGGCGGTGTTGCCGCCGCCGAGCACGATGACGCGTTTGCCGATGTTGTGGATGTGGCCGAAGGAGACGCTGGCCAGCCAATCGATGCCGATATGGATTTGCTTAGCGGCTTCCTTACGGCCGGGAATGTCGAGATCGCGGCCACGCGGCGCGCCGCAGCCGATGAAGATCGCATCAAAATTGTCGGCGAGCAGCGCCTTCATGCTGTGGATGCGTTTGCCGCCAATGAATTCGACGCCAAGGTCGAGGATGTAACGGCATTCCTCGTCGAGCACTTTTTCCGGCAGGCGGAATTTCGGAATTTGCGTGCGCATCATGCCGCCGGACAGCGGGTCCTGGTCGAACACGACGCATTCGTAACCCATCGGGGCAAGATCGCGCGCGACGGTCAGCGACGCCGGGCCACCGCCTACTAGCGCGATGCGCTGGCCGTTCTTTTTCTCGGGAGGCTTGGGCAGGCGGGCGCGGATATCGTCCTTGAAGTCGGCGGCAACGCGCTTGAGCCGGCAAATCGCGACCGGATCCTTTTCCACCCGGCCGCGGCGGCATGCGGGCTCGCAAGGCCGGTCACAGGTGCGCCCAAGCACGCCGGGAAACACGTTTGATTCCCAATTGATCATGTAGGCGTCGCTGTAGCGGCCCGCTGCGATCAAACGGATGTATTCAGGAACCGGCGTGTGCGCCGGACAGGCCCATTGGCAATCCACGACCTTGTGGAAATAATCCGGGACCGAAATGTCGGTAGGTTTCATTCCATTCCTCTTGCACGCAGCGCCCGCCCTTAACCTGAGGCGATATTCGACACCGCTGCGCGGACCGGCTTCCCCCGCGTTTTGCTCCGTCGCCGATTCCGGGCGCGGATACTAGTCGAGGGGGGCGCGCATTTCTACCGCTTGGGCTTGTTATGACAAGGTTTTATCGACTGTTGTGGCTAACGGGAAGAAGGGCTGCAGAGGCGAAAGATGCGGCGCAACGAGCGGGCCGGCATTGCCAATTCTTGGCTTATTTAAGGCATTGAATATATTGAAGATAACGTTTCGGCGGGGATTTGCCGCGATGCGAATTGCCGCCATCTGCCGCTGCCCTGGAATTTCTGCACTATGGTCTAAGGTCTTATGCGCGATCTGTTCGAAAGGTCCCCGGGAGACCCAATGGCGGCTGCGCGCCGCGGCGCCCGGCCGCCGCTGCGTAAGCGCTTCTACGACATGGCCACCACGGCGGCGACGGCCGAGGGACATGTGCTGCGCCTCGACGGAAAGGCGGTGCGCACGCCGGCTGGCCGCGCGCTTGCCGCACCAACACTCGCTTTGGGGGAGGCGCTAGCGGCCGAATGGGACGCTCAGCGCGATGCGATCGATCCGGCGAAGATGCCGCTGACGCGGCTTGCCAATGCGATAATCGACGGCGTCGCCGATCGGCCGGCTTCGGTCGCCGCCGAAGTGGAAAAATATCTAGCGTCCGATCTGGTTTGTTACCGGGCAAGTTCGCCGCGCGAGCTTGCGGAACGTCAGGTGCGGCACTGGAATCCGATCCTCGATTGGGCGCGTGAAGGGCTCGCCGCGGACTTCGCGCTCGGCGAGGGCGTCGTCTATGTCGCGCAGCCGCAAGCCGCGCTTGCCGCCGCGCGGGCCGCGATCCCAACCGATCCCTGGCGGCTCGGCGCCGTGCACGCGGCGACGACGCTGACCGGTTCGGCGCTCCTCGCGCTCGCGCTCGCGAACGGGCGGTTGACGGCGGAGGAGGCATGGCAGGCGGCGAATGTCGATGAGGGCTGGAACATGGAGCAATGGGGCCGCGACGAGGCCGCGCTCGAACGCCGCGCGTTTCGTTTTGCTGAGATGCAGGCGGCGGCGACGGTGCTGCGGTCGTTGGCGGATTGAGTTGGCGTCGTTGCGAAGAGCAAAGCGACGAAGCAATCTATGTTCCCGGATTAAGAGCTTGGATTGCTTCGCTCCGCTCGCAATGACGAACTACCCGCCGGTCACGTTCATGTGGCGGGCAAGCGCCGGCCGGCTATGGCGCCGATCGATGATGAAATCGTGGCCCTTCGGCTTGCGCGAAATCGCTTCTTCGACGGCTGCGTGCAAAAGGTCGTTGCCTTCGGAGGCGCGCAGCGGGTTGCGCAGGTCGGCCGCGTCTTCCTGCCCTAAGCACATATAGAGCGTGCCGGTGCAGGTAACGCGCACGCGATTGCACAATTCGCAGAAATTGTGGGTCAGCGGCGTGATGAAGCCGAGCCGGCCGCCGGTCTCGGCGATGCGTACGTAACGCGCCGGGCCGCCAGTGCGAACGTCGAGATCCGCAAGCGAAAAGCGCTCGCCAAGGCGCGCGCGCACCATCGAGAGCGGCAGATATTGATCGAGCCGGCCTTCGCCGATTTCGCCGAGCGGCATGACCTCGATCAAGGTCAGGTCCATGCCGCGCCCGTGCGCCCAATCGATCAGGCGCGGAAACTCGTCTTCGTTCACGCCTTTGAGGGCGACCGTGTTGATCTTGACCTTCACGCCCGCGGCCTGTGCGGCGTCGATGCCGTCGAGAACCTGATTCAACGCGCCCCAGCGGGTGATGGCGCGGAATTTCTCCGGGTCGAGCGTGTCGAGCGAAACGTTGATGCGGCGCACGCCGTTGGCGGCAAGCTCCGCCGCATATTTGGCGAGCTGCGATCCGTTGGTGGTGAGCGTGAGCTCATCGAGCCGCCCCGAGGCGAGGTGGCGCGAAAGGGAGGCGACCAGCGTCATGATCCCGCGGCGGACCAAAGGCTCGCCGCCGGTGAGGCGAAGCTTGCGCACGCCGCGCGCGACAAACGCCGAGCACAGCCGGTCGAGCTCTTCCAGTGTCAGCAGATCGGCCTTCGGCAGGAACGACATATGCTCCGCCATGCAATAGACACAGCGGAAATCGCATCGGTCGGTGACCGAGACGCGCAGATAGCTGATTTCGCGACCGAAAGGATCGACGAGCGCCGGATGCGAGTCAACGAGATCGTGCGCTTGTTGATCGTTCACATCGCGCGCCGGCACTCTATTCACGTCCACGCTGTCCATCGGCACGCGTTTCCATGACTTTCTGAGCATGATCAAAGCCGTGGTGGCTTTCCGGATCATGCCGTGCGGCTCTATGTATGAGCCGACATCGCCTCGCAAGCCATATAGTCAGTCTTCTTGCCCGATAAAGGCCTGATCGTCCACAGCATTTTTCAAATATCCGAGATCGGCAATGACTCCGGGCAGTTCCGCGAAGGAACTAATGACCCGATCCGGGCCCAATGTTGCGATCGGCACGTCGGTATAGCCGAAATCGACCGCGATGACCGGCACCTTGGCGGCGTTTGCGGTGCGGATGTCGGTGATTGAATCACCCACCATGATTGCGCGCTCGGGCTTGCCGCCGGCGCGCAGAACGGTGGCGCGGAATATCTGCGGGTCGGGTTTTTGGACGCCGAACGTGTCCTGGCCGCAAATCGCCGCAAAGCCTTTACTCAGCCGCAGCGTGTCGAGGAGCTTCTTGGAGAGCCATTCGAGCTTGTTGGTGCATATCGCCAGCCGGTGGCCCGCCGCCACCAATTGATCGAGTACCGGTTCAACGCCTGGAAACACACAGGAGCGGTCGGCGATATGCGCGGCATAGTGTGCGACGAAGGCGGCGTAGAGGTCGTCGACCTCGGCGGCCGAGGCGTCGCGGCCCTCGAGCACCAAAGCCCGCTCGATCATGCCCTTCGCGCCGCCTCCGATCAGCGGCCGGGCGGCGTCGTAGGGAACCGCCGGCAGCCGATGCTGCGCGAGGATGAAATTAAGCGTGCCGATCAGGTCGGGGGCCGTGTCGATCAGTGTGCCGTCGAGATCGAAGACGATGGTGAGCATGGCTTCCGCGTAGCTCTTGGACGTGGACGGCGCAAGCAGGCGTTCGCTTTCATGGCGATTTTGCCTTACACAGCGACCATGGATGTCGAGGCACAAAAGCGCGCGGCTGCCGCGCGCGCGCTCGAATTTATCCAGCCGGGGATGCGGCTCGGGCTCGGCACCGGCTCGACCGCAAAACACCTCGTCGATTTGCTCGGCGAGCGTGTCCGCGCAGGCCTGCGGATCGTTGCCGTACCGACCTCCGAAGCGACGCGCGCTCAAGCCGCGCGGGCCGGCATCGCGCTTACCACCCTCGACGAAACGCCTGAGCTCGATTTAACTATCGACGGTGCCGACGAGATCGCGCCGGATCTGACGCTGATCAAGGGCGGCGGCGGCGCCTTGCTGCGCGAGAAAATCGTCGCGGCGGCGTCGGCGCGCATGATCGTGATCGCGGACGAGTCGAAATGTGTTCCGATGCTGGGCCGTTTCCCGCTCCCCGTCGAGATCGTGGCGTTCGGCGCGGCGGCGACGCATCGCGCAGTCGAGGCCGCCGCCGCTGCCGCGGGCTGTCCAGGACCGGCCGTTTTGCGCAGCGGACGCGACGGACAAACCTTCGTGACCGACAGTGGACACTGGATCCTGGATGCACAATTGCAACGCATTGCCGATCCGCCGGACTTGGCGGCGCGGCTTTGCGCGGTGCCCGGCATGATGGAGCATGGCTTGTTCATCGGCATCGCCCAGGCTGCTATTGTCGCCGGTCCGAACGGCGTTCGCCTTGTCAGGCGCCGGTGATCCGAAAGCTGCGAAGGGAAGTGCTTCGGCACGATTGCGCGCATGTCCGATTACGACGTCGATCTGTTTGTCATAGGCGGCGGCTCGGGCGGCGTGCGCGCCGCGCGCATCGCCGCCCAGCAAGGCGCGCGCGTGATGCTCGCGGAGGAGTATCGCGTCGGCGGCACCTGCGTCATCCGCGGCTGCGTGCCGAAAAAGCTTCTGGTTTATGCGTCGCGTTTCCGCGGCGAATTTGAGGATGCGGCGGGTTTTGGCTGGACGGTGCCGCGATGGTCGTTCGATTGGCCGACCCTCATCGCCAACAAGGACAAGGAGATTGGGCGGCTCGAGGCGGCTTATACGGCGACGCTGCAAAAAGCCGGCGTCATTATCGTCAAAACTCGGGCCGTCGTCGCCGATGCGCATACGGTGCAGCTGGCGAACGGCAAGCGCGTCCGCACGGCCTATATCCTCGTCGCGACCGGCGGCGCTCCGAGCTACGGCGATCCGATCCCGGGCGTCGGGCACGCCATTTCGTCGAATGAGGCTTTTCACCTGCCGCGCCTGCCGCACCACGTCGTGATCCAGGGCGGCGGCTATATCGCCGTCGAGTTCGCCGGCATTTTCGCTGGCCTCGGATCACATGTAACGCTCGTCTATCGCGGCGAGAATATTCTGCGCGGCTTCGACGACGATGTGCGCAAGCACGTGCGCGTGGATATGGAGAAGCACGGCATCAAGGTCATTACCGGATGCAAGGTCGCGGCGATTGAGCAAGCCGGCCCGCGCTTCGCGGTGCTTTTCTCGAGCGACGATCAGCACACCGCCGACTGCGTGATGTTCGCGACCGGCCGCAACCCGAATATCGCCAAGATCGGGCTCCAGGAAGCTGGCGTCGAGATCGCAAAGAACGGCGGCATCGCCGTTGACGAATATTCGCGCAGCAGCGTTCCTTCAATCTACGCCATCGGCGACGTGACAAATCGGGTCAATCTCACGCCGGTCGCCATCCGCGAGGGTCACGCTTTTTCCGACACGGTATTCGGCGGCAAGCCGACGACGGTCGATCACATAAACGTTCCGACCGCGGTGTTTTCCGATCCCGAAGTCGGCGCCGTCGGGCTGACGGAGGGGCAGGCGCGCGCGCGGCTAGCGCAGACCGATATCTACCGCGCCATGTTCAAGCCGCTCAAAGCGACGCTGTCGGGTCGCGACACGACCGTGCTGCTCAAGCTCGTGGTCGATGGCCAGACCGACCGGGTCGTCGGCTGCCACATCGCCGGCGAGGGCGCCGCCGAAATGATCCAGATCGCCACCATCGCGGTGAAGATCGGGGCCACTAAGGCCGATTTCGACGCCACCATGGCGCTGCATCCAACCATTGCCGAGGAACTGGTGACGATGCGGACGAAAAGCGCCAGCTACGCTCGCGAAGCGGCGGAATAAGCGGCATTTTCAGCCCTGTCGCTGCCCGGCGCGGTTGTGTATAAGTCCGCGGGACCAAGGGAGAAAGCGGCGATGTTCGGGCGGACCAACGCGGTGAAATGGAGCCCGGATTCGTGGCGCTCCAAGCCGATCGTGCAGGTGCCGGACTATCCCGACGCCAAGGCATTGGCCGACGTCGAGGCACAGCTTGCGAGCTTTCCGCCGCTGGTTTTTGCAGGCGAGGCACGCAACCTCAAACGCGGTTTGGCGCAGGTTGCCGCCGGCCAGGCTTTCCTGCTTCAGGGCGGCGATTGCGCGGAGAGCTTCGCCGAGCACGGCGCCAACAACATCCGCGATTTCTTCCGCCTGTTCCTGCAAATGGCGGTGGTGCTGACCTACGCGGCGGCTTCGCCCGTGGTGAAAGTCGGCCGTATCGCCGGTCAATTCGCCAAGCCGCGCTCGTCGCCGACGGAGAAGCGTGGCGCAGTCGAACTGCCGGCGTATCGCGGCGACATCATCAACGGCATCGATTTCGCGCCGGCGGCGCGCATTCCCGATCCGCGCCGGCAGCTCGAGGCCTATCGGCAATCGGCGGCGACGCTCAATCTGCTGCGCGCTTTCGCCACCGGCGGCTACGCCAACCTTTCTAACGCGCATCAGTGGATGCTGTCTTTCGTCAACGACAGTCCGCAATCGAAACGCTATCAGCAACTCGCCACGCATCTGACCGAGGCGCTGGATTTCATGCGCGCCTGCGGGATCGATCCCGAAGTGCATCCCGAGATGCGCACGACCGACTTTTTCACCAGTCACGAGGCGCTGCTGCTCGGCTACGAGCAGGCGTTCACGCGCGTCGATTCGACAACTGGCGACTGGTACTGCACGAGCGGCCACATGCTGTGGGTCGGCGACCGCACCCGGCAGCCGGATCATGCGCACATCGAGTTCTGCCGCGGCGTCAAGAATCCGCTCGGGCTCAAGACCGGGCCGACGCAGAAGGCGGACGAACTGCTCAAGCTCATCGATATGCTCGATCCCGACAACGAGCCGGGCCGGTTGACGCTGATCTGCCGCATGGGCGCCGACAAGGCGGCGGAAAACCTGCCGCGTCTCGTGCGCGCGGCGCAGCGCGAGGGCCGCAACGTGGTGTGGTCGTGCGATCCGATGCACGGCAACACGATCACCTCAGTGACCGGCTACAAGACGCGGCCGTTCGATCAGATCCTCAAAGAAGTGCGCACCTTCTTTCAGGTGCATGCGGCCGAGGGCACCTATGCCGGCGGCGTGCATCTGGAGATGACCGGGCAGAACGTCACCGAATGCACCGGCGGCGCGCGTGCGATCAGCGAGGAGGATCTCAACGATCGCTACCACACGGTATGCGATCCGCGGCTCAACGCCGAGCAGTCGCTCGACCTCGCATTTTTGCTGGCCGATCTGCTCAAATCGAAGCGTCAGAGGAAGGCGAAACCGGTGCCGGCGGTGGCGGCTTTATAGCGCCGATTTCGGCGCGAACCCGCGGCCAAAGCCAGCCCGACAAAGCGACGGCGGCAAGCATCCCTGCTAACTGGGCGGCTATAAACGCCGGCGCGGCGGCAGGCGCGATGCCCGCGAAAGTGTCGGAGATCGATCGTGCGATCGTCACTGCCGGGTTGGCAAACGATGTGGAGGCGGTGAACCAGTAGGCCGAGGTGATGTAGAGGCCCACCGCGTATGGGACGGCCGCAGGCGTCCGCTCGATACATCCCAGTATCGTCAGCAGCAAGCCGAATGTCGCGAAGAACTCGGCGAGCCATTGCCCAAGTCCCGTCCGCACGTTCAAGGACACCTGCCATACCGGCAATTCGAACATGGCGTGCGCTATCCAGACGCCGGCGATGCCGCCGATAACCTGCACCGCCACATAAGCCGCCGCACCCGACCAGGGAAGTTCGCGGCGCAGCGCAAAGGCGATGCTGACCGCCGGATTGAAATGCGCGCCCGAAAGCGGTGAAAAGGTCAGGATCAGCACGGTGAGGATTGCGCCGGTCGGAAGCGTGTTTCCGAGCAGCGCGAGCGCGGCATTCCCGCCAGCCAGCTTTTGCGCCATGACGCCTGAGCCGACGACGGCCGCAAGCAGAAACACCGTCCCCAGGATTTCGCCGATCAGCCGTCGCGGTAAGTTGGCCATCATTTCGGTTCGGCGGCCTTTGCGCTGGCGCCCTCCGTGCGGCCTATCTCCTTCAATCGGCTCTGCAGGCCCCGAGTTCGATTCAAACTTCGGATCGGCAGCGCAACGAATATGCCGATACGCTGATTGAGCATCCGGTAAGCGTCCTTGAAGGCGAGGGCGATTTCAGCAGCGTTACCAGTTACCTCCGCCGGATCGGGCACGCCCCAATGCGCTGTCATTGGGTGTCCGGGCCACGGCGGACACGGCTCCGCGGCGGCGTTGTCGCAGACCGGGAAGACGAAATCGAATTCAGGTGCGCCCGGCTTGGTGAACTCGCTCCACGATTTTGAGCGAAGCTGCGAGGTGTCGCAACCGAGACTGCGCAGCAGCTCAATGGTGTTGGGATTGACGCGAGCTTTGGGATGACTTCCGGCGCTAAAGGCGTGAAATCGCCCGGCTCCAACCTTGTTGAGGATCGCTTCGGCGATAATCGAACGCGCGGAATTGCCAGTGCACAGGAAAAGCACGTTGAAAGACCGTCCCGTCACGATACGCTTACCGGCGACACGCCGCAGCAGCGGCCGGCGCGACAGAGACCGTTGGCGCGCAGCATGATTTGGCGTGCGCCACGCGAGCGTCGCGTTCGCCGGTGCCCTCGCCATAGTCGATTGCATTCGCCGGTCGTGCGGAAAGTCTCCCAGGAAATGCCGGCGGGATCGTCGATCCAGGACTTCTCCGACTTGGCATAGCAGCACGAGGTTTGGCCTTGCTCGACCACGTTTCCCCCGGCCTTGCGCAGCCGCGCGTAAACCTCGTGCAATTCGGCCTGGTTTTCGACCTGGATGCCGAGATGATCGAGACCCGGCTCGCGGCCGCGCGTCGAGATGGCAAAATTCACCCGCGGGTCGTCGAGCATCCACTTGGCGTAATCCGGCTTGACGACGGCGGGCTCTGCGTCGAACAGCGCCGAGTAGAAGCCGATCGACTGCTGCAGGTTCTCGATGACCACGTGAACATGCATGCGTTTCATGACGGCACTTCTTAAGCTGGGACTTTGGCGCGCTTGGTGCGCAGCGGCTTGCACGCGGAAGCCGGTCCGCATTGGTCCGGCGCGCCGCCGCAGCAGTTTTCGGTCAGGAACGAGATCAGCCCATTCATTGCCTCATAGCGCGCCGCATAGATCATCGAGCGGCCTTCGCGCCGCACGGTGACGAGGCCCGCCACGCGCAGCCGGTCTAAGTGAAACGTCAGCGTATTCGGTGCGAGCTTCAGCGCGCTGGCGACACTGCCCGCAGGCATCCCGTCAGGACCAGCCTGCACCAGCAGGCGGTAGACATCGAGACGACTGTCCTGGGCGAGGGCGGCCAGCGCCGCGACGGCATTTGTTTTTTCCATATTTCAACGAATATCGAAATTTAAGACGCCGTCAAGACTTATTTCGATGGTCATTGAAATATCCGCGGTTCCCGGCTCGCTGCCAGGACTAGGGGCCGGGTCATTGCCGGGAAGGACAATCCGGGGCTAGACCATCGCACTATGAACGAGCGTCCGACCGATCGTCTGGCCATCGCCGTCGCGCAGCTCAACCCCATTGTCGGCGATGTGGCCGGCAATCTGGAGCGCGCGCGTAGCGCCCGCGCGCAGGCCGCGGGCGACGGCGCCGACATTCTCGTCTTCTCCGAATTGTTCATCGCCGGCTATCCGCCGGAGGATCTGGTGCTCAAGCCGGCATTCCAGTCGGCCTGCCGCGCCGCGGTCGAAACGCTGGCGCGCGAGACTGCGGACGGCGGACCGGCGGTGCTGATAGGCACGCCTTGAATCGAGGAGGAAAGCTCTACAACGCCTACGCGCTCCTCGCCGGCGGCGAGATCGAGGCGTTGCGCTACAAGGTCAACCTGCCGAACTACGGCGTGTTCGACGAAAAGCGCGTGTTTGCTTCGGGTCCGGTGCCGGGGCCGGTGAGCTTCCGCGGCGTACGTCTCGGCCTGCCGATCTGCGAAGATACCTGGACCGACTGGGGTGACTACGAGAATGTGGTGGAATGCCTCGCCGAGACCGGCGCGGAAATTCTCGTCGTTCCCAATGGCTCGCCGTACTGGCGCGACAAGGCCGACGTCCGCCTCAACGTGACGGTGGCGCGCGTCACCGACGCGGGTCTACCGCTCCTCTATGTCAACCAGGTCGGCGGTCAGGACGAATTGGTTTTCGACGGCGCGTCGTTCGCGCTCAACGCCGACCGTTCGATCGCATTCCAGCTTCCGGCATTCCGCGAAACCGTGGTGACGACGCAATGGTCGCGGACGCCATCCGGCTGGCGCTGCGCGCCGGGGCCGATGGCGGCGGCCGAGGAGGAGGATCAGGCGGATTACGCCGCCTGCATGCTCGGACTGCGCGACTATGTCGACAAGAACCGCTTCCGCGGGGTCGTCATCGGCCTTTCCGGCGGCGTCGACTCGGCGTTGTGCGCGACGCTTGCCGTCGACGCCATCGGCGCCGATCGCGTGCGCTGCGTGATGCTGCCGTACCGCTTCACGTCGCAGGAATCGCGCGACGATGCCGCCGCCATCGCGCAAGCGCTCGGCTTGCACTACGACATCGTTCCGATCGAAAAAGCCGTGCAGGGGCTCGAAGCCTCGCTCGCCGAAATCTTTGCCGGCGCGCCGCGCGACGTTACCGAAGAGAATTTGCAGGCGCGCGCCCGCGGCACCATCCTGATGGCGATCTCCAACAAGTTCGGTCGGATGGTGGTCACGACCGGCAACAAGTCGGGAGATGTCGGTCGGCTACGCCACGCTCTATGGCGACATGAACGGCGGCTTTAACCTGATCAAGGATCTGTACAAGACCGAGGTTTATCGCCTGGCGCGGTTGCGCAACGTCTGGAAGCCGGACGGCGCCCTCGGTCCGGCCGGCCGCGTTATCGTCGAGAACGTGCTCACCCGCGCGCCGAGCGCGGAACTGCGCGAGAACCAGACCGATCAGGACAGCTTGCCGCCTTACGACGTGCTCGATCAGATCCTCGTGCGGCTGGTCGAGCGCGAGGAGCCGCTTGCCGTCATCATTGCCGCGGGCTTCGATCGCGACACGGTGATGAAGGTCGACCGCATGCTCAGTCTGGCGGAGTACAAGCGCCGGCAAGCCGCGCCCGGCGTGAAGGTGACGCTGAAGAATTTTGGCCGCGACCGGCGCTATCCGATCACCAGCCGGTTTCGCGACCCCGGCAACGAGCTGCCGGCGCCCACCACCACTCCGAGCAAAAGTCCGGTGCGGGCCAAGGCCGGCGCCGCCGATTTTTGATCCAGGACGCTTTGGGTCGCGTACTCAACCCAACAGCTTATTGAGCGCAGCTCCTGTTCGCCGCTACTTAGAGCGTTTTCATGATTGGCGGCGATTGCGAGGTAGTTTTCGCACTCTTGCGGGCTGACTTGTTGAGGGCTTCGGCGATTGCTGTGATGAGGGCTTCGACGGTTCTGGCGGCGGCCTTTCGCAGCTGGGCTTTGAGTTTGGCGAAGAACTGTTCGATGGGGTTGAAGTCTGGGCTGTACGCGGGCAGGTAGCGCAACTTGGCGCCAGCGGCTTCGATGGCTCGGCGGATGCCGGCGACTTTGTGGCTGGGAAGATTGTCCATCACGATATCGCCCTGGCGCAGGATCGGGACCACAAACTGCTCGACGTAGGCGCGAAAGCTCGGGCCATCCATCGGTCCATTGAACACACAAGGCGCGGCGATCTGCCCGACCCGCAGCGCGGCGACGAACGTTGTGGTCTTCCAGTGTCCCCACGGCACACCGGATACCAGGCGCTGACCGCGCGGGCAGCGGCCATAGCAGCGCGCCATGTCGGTTGCGGCGCCGGTCTCGTCGATGAAACCAGGCGTTCTGGGTTCAGCTTGCCCTGGCTCGCACGCCACTCATTCCGCGCTTGGGCCACATCTGGCCGATCCTGCTCGGCAGCTCGCTCCGACTTTTTTTGAGCGAGAGTTTGAGAAAATTGAGCCTGTTCCACAGGCACCCGACGCTGACTTTGACCTTCCGCTCGGCGAGCAGCCAAGCTTGCAGTTCGGCGAGCGTGATGTCTGGCTCGGCCGCAATGCGTTCACGAAGGGCATCATCATGCGGCGCCAGCTTCGGTTTGGGACCGCCGCCGGATCGGTGTGCCGGTCACTTCGCCCGTTATGCGTCGCCGGATCAAAGCCTTGTAAATATAGGAGACGCTTAACTCGAAACAGTGGCGCGGCCACATACGCGCAAGTTCCCGTATCAACTGCCGCAATCACACGCTCACGCAAGTCCTGAGAATATGGCTTGCCCATTACGGCCACAGCGAGAAACCCGCCGATTTCGTCAACCCTGAAAATGCTCTAAATTGATCGAAGTCAATGCTGCAATTGGAGCTGGGTTGCGAATGATTTCCTCGATTACCAAATCGGTCATGAAATGTGTGCTTCCAGGCGAGCGAGAAACGCGTGAGCGGCATCGAGCGTCGTGCCCACTGGGAGAACGATTACCAGACCAAGGGCGAACGTGAAGTTAACTGTTTCGGTGCCAGCTCAACCGGTCGACGCAACACTTTATCCTCGATGGAAAGATAGAGTGTATTCAGTAATTTCCAAAGAGAGCCGATTGTCGGTGTCCTCACAAGCACATCTAAACAAAGTGGTGCGTCAGCTCAACGAACGGACACGTAAAGCCTAAAATGAGATCCCAGCAGAAAGATTTATTGCAAGTGTTGCGTCGACCGGTACGACCCACCGGAGAGCCCGGACGTTTCTCTCGATCTGATCCACGCTACAGGGGTAACAACCAATGCGTCCGTCATTGATATTGGCGGTTGCGCATCGCGGCTGGTCGACGCTCTTCTTGACGAAGGATTTAAGGGCATCACCGTTCTTGACCTTTCCGAAAAGGCGCTTGCAACAGCGAAGGCAAGGTTCGGCGCACGAAGAGAAGGTAGACCGGGTGACGACTGACGTGACCATTTGGGAGCCGACACGGACCTACGATCTGTCGCGCGACCGCGCGGCGTTTCATTTCCTGACTGAACCGAAGGGTCGCGCAGCCTATGCCCAGCGGCTCCTGCGCCGTGCGTCCTGGTGGCACCGTGATCATTGGGACATTCGCCCCGATGGCCCCGAACGATACAGGGGATTGCCCGTGGTCCGTTACGACGCCGCTTCGTTGAGTAAAATACCCCTCGTTCGATATTGCTGGAGAGCCGCGTCCATGCCCCATCAAACGCCGATGGGGTAAGTCCAGCATTTCCGTTTAGCCGGTTCCGCCGGGGTGCACCGCAGAATTGGTTGAGACCCGCGAGGAGATGAAGGGTGGCCCGACCGTGCGCACGGGGCCTTTGGGCGCATCGGGAACGGCGCTGGTCTCCGTGTGGAGACCGGTGTCACGCTCGCCGCAACGGGCGTTGTATTTGTGCCGGCGGTCGTACCCTTAGCCGGCTTTGCGCCTTTCGGCTGCGGCGGCTGCGACAGGAGTTTCGCATTCTGGTCGGTGACGACGACGTCGCCGCTTTCGAGCGTCGTCGAGTCGTCGGCATTCTTGAGCGCGTCGGCCCAGCTCTGGCCGGGCCGCCGGCACGAGCAGGCGGCGCTGAATTCCTTCCGGTATTGGAAGGCCGCGGGCAAAGCCGTGTAGGGCTGGCCGCCGAGCGAGACCGCCTGGTTGATATCCTCGCCAGGATTTCGATAGGTGTAGAGTTGTGCCTCGCTGGCGGGACATTCGCGCTGGCAGGTGCGCTGGTCGTCGGCAAATCGGTTCGGCACCGTCGAATACGAAATCGGGAAATAGTAACCGTCGCAGGATCGCACGCAGACCGTGCGGAACGTACCCGACGGTGCGCCGTCGCCGCCCGGAGTGATGATGCGACCGTTGAACAGCGCGTCGAGGAATCCGGCGGGTCCCGCCGCCTCCGCCGCAGCGCGATATTGCGCACCGC
>CAWKBE010000010.1:45000-131214 GCA_963847785.1 uncultured Alphaproteobacteria bacterium | reverse complement strand
CAAGTGCCACCTTTGCTTTGAAGGCCGGCGTGTGGTTTCGGCGCGGTCGTCTGCTCATTGTCTCTCCTGATTCGCTGGGCACAGCGTGCCCGCTGTCAGGCAGAAACTCCACTTATCGGCCTGTGCAGATTTCCGCAGCCGGCTCTATTTTTCAAAGTGAAGGGGACCCAAAGCTTTTGGTAATAGGCACGTAAGATACAGAATGTATTTTATGTGCAGGTAGAGATCAGGAACACGAGCCGGAACAGGTGCGATTGGGAACAGACGCGCGATCAGTAACAGGCGCGCGATCGTGTGTGGATATGGATAGAGATGCTTAGGGATGCGCGCGATCGATCAACTGGCAGACGATGCATCAACCTACCGGGTGCCTCGATTGATTGGCGTCGATCAATCATGCCGTAGGCGACTACTTCAAGTTGACGTGGATTGGGCTGATGGTGTCTCGACAACCGACACGCAGCGTAGGCGATAGTGACGTTGGGCTGCTTTCAATAAGAGTCCGGATCGCCTTTATGCCATCGACACCCGGCAGGGGTTGAAAGGTTGCGGTATAGGTTGGTCTGTCAGGCGATCGACTGCTATCCTACGCCGCCCTACGTTGCTTCAGATCGGCAAGCGCGAGCGCGATCGCCGCATCCTTGGCACGCGTTATATTAACCACATCGGTGAGCTTGCCGTCGATTTGAACCCGCCACATGCCGGGCCATTTGGCGTCGGAAATGACGGTGGCGACGATCCGGCCGCGCTGGGTGCCTAGGCGCAGCTCGAGGCCGTCCCAGACCAAATTCTTACTGTCGATAGACATCTATATTTTCCTTGAATGGCGCCAGACCCCCAGGGACGGGGTCCATGTGCGTTAAAATCGGCAAGAGGTATTGTCAGCTCTAAAGGGCTGGTTTTGGGGCCCGTAAAATAAGGGTTTCGGGACCATTCCCCGCGTTCTGGTTACCCTGAGCCGCTCGAGCCCAAAACCGTGGATTCGGACACACACGATCGCTAGTAACGGGATTTAGTATCCAGTGGTGTTCTGCAACACCTTGAAATTAATCGGATTTTAAAGCCGTGTTGCGTGCTTGTTGCGTCCGGCTACGAATTTCCTCGCGGCAGGCTGTGTCACGCTCACCCTTACGCTTGCGGACCTCATGGAAATAATTCTGATCCGATCGAAGTCGCCAGAGCCAGGGTCTGCCGGGGCCGCGCGATCGGGCGACGGGATCCGCAAAGGTGCGCGCGGCAATCTTTATGCGGTCCCGCATCCATGGTTTTAGTGTGGGTGCCGGCTCGCCTGGAGCCCTCCACCGCTCGATGTAAACCGCCCTCGCCAGCGCGCCGGTTAGCATATCCCCGTGCAATACCAGCTCCCGATGCACGGCCTGTTCAATGGCGCCAATTCTGCCGCGCTCCCACGGCCGATGTTTCAGCGCCGTTTCTCGCGCGCGGTGTGATCGATACGGCGTCCGGCCGCCAGATCGGCGGGCAGGTCCATACAAGAACCTCAACGCACTGCGGATGATCACCGCGTTTTCATCTCGTGCCATGTAATAGTTTCCTTGGAAACTGTTTTGGTGGTTTGAACAGGCTGTCTAGGGAGGGCGGGGCGGGGTATTTAGAGTGTGGTTGCACCCGTCTCACCCGGATCCGGCTTCCCCAGCCGATACCATTTGGGTCGGCTCATATTGAGTTTCTTCCAAGGTTCGCCCCGGTCCTGGCTATGGGCTTGGAGCCACGCAGCGCGCTCAGGAATGCCTTTTTGCCGGCGCCGGGCCTCCAGCCTCTGCTGGTTCTTGGTCCGCTGCCGGATGGCGCGCATGGCCTGTAGTTCGGCCGCAGATGCGGGTACTGCGGTAACCAAGGTCACCCGGCGCGTCTCAAGATCAACAATGCCGGTCTCGGTGGCGTTCTCATGCAGCGTCGCCCAGCCGCGCACACAGGATTTGCCGGGCATCTGGTGCGGGATCTCCACGGCCCTGCCATTGTGCATCGGGGCTGGGATGTGGCCGGCAGCCACGAGGCGCATTCGCAGCCTGTAGGCCTCGATGACGTTCACGGGCGCCTCCTGCTTATTCGCCGGCGCGCCCGATCCCGAATGCCGCCGGGCTTGATCCCGCGGTCGTGAGTAGCCCGGCGGTTCGTCTCGCGGGTGGTCCAATAAGAATTCTGGAAGCAGTAAGCCAGCGCACTTCGCCGCGCGGTTTGTTTGACAAAAGACATAAGCTAAGACCCAAGACATAAGACAGGGATACAGAGGTGGCCTCGGAAATCTGCACAAGACGCTAAGTGGAGTTTCTGCCTGACGGCGGGCACGCTGTGCGCCGCGAATCAGGAGAGACCATGACAAGACGACCGCGCCGGAACCACACACCGGCCTTCAAAGCAAAGGTGGCGCTTGCCGCCGTCAAGGGCGATCGAACATTGACTCAGCTGGCAGAGCAGTTCGACGTCCACCCCAACCAGATCACATCGTGGAAGGCGCAGCTTGAGGGTGGGGCTGCCGATGTTTTTGGTCCCGGCGGCGGCAACGGAGCAGCGCAACCGGCCGTTGACGTGAAGTCGTTGCACGCCAAGATCGGAGCGCTGACGCTGGAGAACGATTTTTTGGAAGGAGCGCTCAGCAAGGCGGGATTGCTGAGCGCAAAGCGATGATCGACCGTGAGCACAATTTGCCGATCACCAAGCAGGCGGACGTTCTGTGCATCAGCCGTGGCAGCGTCTACTACCTGCCGCGCCCAGTACCGGAAGCCGACCTCGCAATCATGCGGCGTCTCGACCGGCTGCATTTGGAGTCCCCTTTCGCCGGCTCGCGGATGTTGAGAGGCTTGCTGGTCGCTGAGGGGTGCAAGATCGGCCGTCGGCATGTCAAAACGCTGATGAAACGGATGGGGATAGAGGCGCTCTATCGCCGTCCGCGCACCACGAAGCCCGGGCCCGGCCACAAGATCTATCCGTATCTGTTGCGCGCCACGGCGGTCACGCGGCCGAACCAGGTGTGGGCGATGGACATCACCTACATCCCGATGGCGCGGGGCTTCGTCTACCTGGCCGTGGTGCTCGACTGGTTCAGCCGTCGCGTGCTGTCATGGCGGCTGTCGATCACGATGGAGGCGGCATTCTGCGTCGAGACGCTGGAGGATGCTCTGGCTCGTCACGGCAAGCCGGACATCTTCAATACCGATCAGGGTTCGCAGTTCACGGGCTCGGCGTTCACCGGCGTGCTCGCCAACAACGACATTGCGATCAGCATGGACGGGAAAGGAGCTTGGCGAGACAACGTCTTCGTCGAGCGGCTGTGGCGCAGCGTCAAATATGAGGAGGTGTATCTGAAGGCCTACGACAGTGTCAGCGAGGCCCGCTCTTCTATCGGCAAATACCTGGACTTCTACAACGGCCGGAGACCGCATTCGAGCCTTGACGGCACCACACCCGATCAAGCCTACTTCAACGAACTGCCAGTCCGCTTGGCAGCCTAACCCCGGCAGAGACTCCACTTATCGACGCGGAAAATCTGTTCAGACAACCGGAACCACCTCTTACGGGTGGTAGTGTTTCGACCACATAGGTGGTTTGGAATGACCACATAGGTGGTTTGGAATGACCACATTACTGGTGTTGTTTCATCCACATTGAAACGGGTTTTGCCCCCTCCCTTCCCGTTGTCGCAGGGACACTCTCGGGTTCTTGGGAGCCCCCAGACGCTCTAGAAAAATGAGACCCCACTGCTCTAAGGCGAGCAGGATTTTTGCCTTCAAGTGGCGATCCACGCCCGCCCTCTCGGCCATATCGGTAGTGACCGTGAACGGCTTTCCGAAATGATTGAAGTCCTCATCCACAAGCACAAGGAAAAGCCGAAGCATCCGGCCGCCGGCGCGCTTCTCTAGCAACAAGTGCAAATGCCAGCGCCATAGCTTCGCAAACAGCTCCTCCTTGTGCTTAGGTCGGCGGCTCCGCCGGATATCCTTCGCCATGTCCGGCGTGATTTCCCAATCTGCGGCCATCACGCCACCGCCTTGCGCAGATCGGCAAGTAACCGCATCACGCGCTCCCACATCACCACACCGCGCTTGTCCATGTAGCGATCGGGATAGCGGATGATCTTGGCTTCGGTCGGAATGGTGAAGCCGCCCAATACCAGCCGGGACGCCTCCTCCATAATCCCGCGCATGGCCTCGACGTCGCGATCAATGTGCTCAATCGAACTGCCGATCAGCACCGCGTCGTGGACGGGGGCATGCACCTCGACACCGCGCTCTGTCGCCATGGAGCAGGCCAGCCGGAGCATCTCGGCACCATTGGCTTGCATGGGAAAATTCATCACCGAGTTCGGGCTCGGATCAGAGCAGACCTGTAGGGGCCAACCGCCTACCGTCTGCACGGGACGGTGATCCATCGCGATCGAAATCACGCTGTCAGCCATGTCCCAGAATTTCCGGTAACGCTGCTGATGCGCGCGTATTAATTCGCGGGCAACGATGCGCGGCTTGCCGATCCGTTCCGCCAATGTTTCCTCGCCCATGCCGTATTGAAGCCCCAGTACGCACGCCTTTAATGCATCACGTTGCGCGCCATGTGACTCCTTGGTGGCATCCAGTGGCAGGATTCCGGCACTCTTACCGAACGCGAGATAAACATCGCCGCTTTGGTAATCGGATTGCATCGCCAAATCGCCAGACACCGCCGCGGCGATGCCGACCTCTTGTGAACTCCAATCGATATAGGCGACTGCGTGCCCGAGCTCCGGTTTAACCAACCCACGCAGCCATACGCTGGGACCAAAAATGAATTTCGTATTGCTCGGACTATTTCTTCCAGTCTTTGTGCCAAACGCGCTGAGCAAACACCGATTCCTGCCATCCTCGCCGACTTGGAGTGCGTTCAATCGCATTTCGCTCAGCGCATGCTTTAGCTCCCTTAATGGGCCGATGATTGGATAGCCGCGGCCCATTTCTTTGAAGGTGTCGCGGTCAAGAGCTAAACGCCCAGACGGCAATCGCGGCCACGGGATGCCCTGTCTTATTAGATATTCCTCGAATAGCGTCGTCTTAAAAGTGGTACCGTCGAACACGCCGTAGTCCCGATCAACATCGGCGATCAGTTGTTCCTTTATATCCTCCCAATGATCGCGTAGCTCCTTAAGCGTATCGACGTCGATCGGCACGCCGGCATATTCCATCGCCGCCGCCGCTCGCATATAGCGCCCACGCTGGAGCGCACGGGGCAGATCAATCTCGGGCAGCATCCGCGGCAGTAGACGTTCGAGAGCGTAAACATCGCTGGCGCAGTAATCCAGAATGTCGGCGCGCTGCTGTTCGGTCCATGGTGGCCCTCTAAGGACTAGCTCGCGCATGCCTTGCTTCTCGGTGGCGCCGATGCCGTCGACGTTAAAATACTGTAGGGCGGCGATCAGACTGCGGCCCTCCAGCCAATCGGTGCCATTAGTGCGTGCCCGGAATTCGGTGAAGAGATCGAGCACGTTCGCCGGCGGTTGCCAGCCGAGTGCGTGGAAGCAACCTAACTCCGCGCTAGCGTAGTACGCTACAAACAAGCTGTCCGGCCCGGTAGGGAACGGAGGCGAGGGCCCGAAGTCCCCGCGCTACACCCGCCATTCTTGGCCCGTACGTAGCTCCTTCGCGACCATGCAGACCGGTCGCGGCGGATTGCCTTCATGGCCGCCAAATTCAAACTCGAAGTCGACTGCAATGATGTGTTTGTAAGGGAGAATCATATTAGTTTCTCCCCTGCAAAATCTTGATCACCTGATGATTAGGGTCGTGGATGAACATTCCGGTACGATGAAACGCGATCTCGACCAGCTCACCGAAAGGCTTGTCTGGCCAAATCGGATCGACATCGGGGATGTGGCCATCGCGGAATGACATCTCGAAAGCCGGCGATCGCCACTGCACCCGCACTTGGCGCGTCATGGCCGTCTCGGCGGCTTCGATCCTTGACGTCGCAGCGATATCGCCGCTTCGGCTTTCTAATTTCGGTTTGCGGCATGGCCAGAGGAACGGTTCACCCTGCCGATTGATTGCGAGGTAAATCGTCTGATAGGTAATTTCGTCGCTCAGTTGCATCGCGACGTCCGGTGCGACCAGGTAGATCTCCGGCTTGGCTTCTTCGTTCTCCTTGAAGACAATCGTGGCCACTTCGGCGCGATGCTCCGGATGAACTCGAACCCATTCCTGCTTTCGCGGCTGGCGGACCCGCACCAGCGTGAGTTGCTTGCGCACACCGGCTTCGCGTTCAAAGTTCGGCGGTAATCTGATCGCCTCGAAATCGAATACGTTAATCGGCGCTGCGGTGGATGAGGATGTTGAGGTAATTATCGACATTTCAAAGCTCACATGGTTGGCGGCGAAGGGAGTTTCCTAAACTCCCCGCGCACGCTGTTGAACAAAGATAGATTAGTTAGTTACAGAGACAATTGGTCGTTGAACGGCTCGTCCGCAGAGATGGGCGGATCGTCCCAACCAATCACCGTGAATTCCGGCACCTGAACACGCCCGAATTTCGAGTGTTTGTAGGAACCGACGCGAAGGCGAATGCGCGGATTGCCGCGATGGACATTCCGCGCGGCCGCTCCGCACAAGGTCGCGATCGCACTGCGAGCGCCATGGGAACTCGTCACGAACACAACCAGTTGTCCGGTCGTAACGTTTTCCAATGGCAAGAACGACTGCTTCACCCACGGATCAGCAGGTTGGCCCGCGTCGTTCTTCGGCCATTTCTTGGGGTCGAGATCGCCCAACTCCTCGCGCTCGGGAACGACAAACCCGAGAACCGGCTTGCCGGTCTTTTCGTCGACGAGCTTTTTGTTCTCGAACTTACTCCAGCCCTTACGGACTTCTTGCGGATGGGCAATGTACTCGGTGCCCTCCGCAATCTTGTCGGCGCCGAGAATAAAATGTTCGTCCTTCTTGAACTTGAGCAACGGTCCACCGGGACCACCACCGTCATCTTCGGCAAACTTTGCGAGTGCTTTCGCGATCTGACGATCCGTTATTGCTTTAGATTGAACCTCGGTTAAGGCCCAAGGCATAGCTTCTTCATTAGTTGACATGGTTTTCTGCTTTCGTGATTCGGTGCATTAAACGCATCGTCGAGCGGCACCGGGCGCGCGACAACGTTTCGCCTCAGGTAGAGGCCAAAGAGGTTAGATTGAATGCAAGCTGGCTCGGCTCGTGCGAGCGCCTAAAGAGAACGCCGCACACCAAGCAATAAGCCAGGGTTTTCGTTGATCGGAACGCAGTGGCTTCGCAATGCAGACAGCGCCCACTGCTAAGATTGATGTAATGCATAGGTCCACCATCGCCCCGTGCTGCAGGGCCGTTGATTTAGAATGCCGACACAATGCCGGCGTGTTTCCGCGTCGGTTGACGCAGAAATGCGAAGGCCCGCGCGAGGCGGGCCTTGTTACTGGATGAACTATTGTAGGCGGCTACTTTGCGGTCTTTCCGTCCCGCAAGTTCTTCAACGCCTTGATGTAGTCGAGCGTCCGTCCAGCCGGCGCAAAGATGCAATTCACCTTGGTTGCGCCGAGACTCGTACCATAGGGTTGTCCGGCTAAAATAACCTCAACGCGCGCGTCGAAGATTTCGTGCGCTTGCCGATGCAACTCTTCGAGCTGATCGATTATTTGTTGAACTCTTGTCATGCGATTCCTCAAGCAAAACTGTATTCTGCGTCAGGTATGAGTTCGAGGTTCAGATCCCCGTATGGTGGCAGTGGCATCACCACACCGTTGGCGGCGCGCAGCTCGTGGATGTAGTCTCTTTCACGGTACATCAGAAACAACTCGCGCCGAATAATCCGGTGCAGGGCGCTGCCGTCTGGCGCCAGGGCGGCGTAGCAGTCGTGGAGTGGTAGCGTTTCGATACCCTCCGCCTTTGTGGCACACGCAACCCGAACTAAATGTGCAACTTCCAGCGAGTGAATAAAGTTAGGAACGAGGCCATTCACGCAGCCTACGGTATCAAGTCCACCGGGCTTGGTGACGTTGAATTTTGTGCCATCTATACCGTAGACGCATCCAATTGAGAGCGTCTCGTGGTGGTTCTCAACCGGAAATCCGCTGGGACTAACCCATTTGACATAGCGCCCCTCAATACTGCACTGGGTGGCGAGTTTTGTTATCCACGACCGCAGCTCCATGGCGCGCGGCATCAAATCTTGAACAACACCCATCATCATCCGTTGTAGATATCCCGCATGACCGTCCGGTGGCTTCTCACCCCGGTCTATGGACTGAAGCGCCTTCGATATGCCTGAAGGGATACTGCGGTCGGCGTTGTAGGGAATCGTCATGACCGGCTGCTTAAATAGTTTTCGCAAATCCTGTTGCGACCAATTGCCAATACGCTCGCGCCACCACGCCGCCTCCTTGTCGGTGGTCTCATGCAGTTTCTCGATGACGCCTTTGGCAACGTGCAGGTAAATATCCTGCGGTTGGCCAGACGGGGCGTTAACCAGGTTGACGTAAACAGCACCCTCGTGATCGCGGGAGAGCATAACTTTGTGCTGAAAACCATTAGAACTTCCGTCCCAACAGAGTGGCAGTGTTGTCTCAAAGTTAGGGTCCTCGCGCGCCGCCATCCACTCACGGCACGCACTGACGAACTGAAACGGCTCGTCTGCCTTCGACCACAAACTGGACGAACTGAATGGCCGCGCCGCGACCTCCTCGATCATGCCGGCGTGCTCGCGTACCCACGCTAGTCGATCAGCCCACGGCTTCTTGTCGACGACGCCATAACGGTTAGCGATGTTGAACTCCAACATTTCTAGATCGGTGAAACCACCTGCTCGCCCGGCGAGACGCCCACCTAACCGCTTGCCGTTGGCAAACCGGAACAGGCTGCGGATGCGATCGTCGCGAGCGAAGTGGAGATGTGTCACGGGATCAAGCCGGCCGCGGTAGTCAACCCCATATTCGATATGAAAGGTTTCTTCGCCGAGCGCATCGGCATGGTCAAGATCGCCGCGAACGGCGAAGCGGTCACGCTCCAGCTTCCAGCCAATCTTTCGACGCTTCTTAGCATCGGTGCCAAACTGCTCTACCAGATCGCGCATTAGCGGATCGATACGCAGCGGCACGCACTCCAAGGCGTGGATGCCGGCAACGTGCTGCCTAACGAAATCGCCGGGGACTTCGGTCTCAACCATGCTTTCCTTGTTCGCTTCCAGGTTCTCGTTAAACGTAATCCTGCTCTCGTCGAGTATGGTGATGGTCTTCTTGAAGGCGTCATCAATAGCCTCGCGTGCCTCAAGGCGGTTGCAGAACGCCACACCTCGGTCGTTGTACCACCCAGTACGTAACGGTGGCGGCTCCCGCCTCGGCAGTACGGTGATAGGCCCGCGAAGCGCCTCACGGTACAGGTCGCGAATTTCCGCCTTCCAATGCTCGGCAATGCAAGGAAGCCCGTATTCGTTGAAGTCAAAGCAGTCGAGACTCGTGGCGCAGTCAACCAACCAGTCGCCGACATAGACGAAGTCAATGTCAACCCAATCATCAAATTGAAAGGCCGTTCGAACCTTCTTCGGTCGCCCGCGCGGTGGCCGCGGCGCACCCTTGGGATACTTGCGGCGCTTGGGTTTGGTGATTGCGGCCAATAGGGGTCGGTGCGTGCCGGTCTCGATCAAATGCCGATACAATAAAAGCCGGTGGACATGGCGCCCAACGATCTCACACAGTTCGGCGCGGTGACGGTCGCGCTGGCCTTTCTTGATTTTGCCGCCCGCCCAACCCGAATGAATACGGTGTAAAAGTGGTGCCAATACCGCCTGCGCTAGGTCAGACGGCTCTAACTTGGACACCAACGCACCCAAATCTCCAGGCGGCCGTGTGGGCCGCCATTCGTCCCGTTGTGCCTCCACGTCATCCACTGGCGGCTGGGAGAGGAAGTCGGCCAAGTACTGGCCGAACAGCTCAACGGAAAGTCGTACGTCGGCGGCTAGGCGGCGCTGTTTCCGCTTACGATTCCAGCCCCGAATATGGCCCTTACCAGGCACGACGCTTTCTCTCTACTCTAGTGGAAAATGTACCCACAGTCGCCAGGTCACGACACCCGCTCCCGCAGCGCCCTCCGCAGCCGCCGGGTCATAATATGTAACCCATGCGCTCGACCTCGAAGATGTACTGAAGTTCGAAGCTAAGTTGCTCCTCGGGGATCGTGATGCGGGACCAATGTGCATCATAGGCGGCGTCGAGCTCCGCCGGCGTCTCGGCGTCATCAAAGGCGGCGTAGGCCGCTAGTAACTCCGGGCTCAGCCATGGCCGCGGCACTATTTTGAAACTAGTCATTATGCAGCGCGAAACGTCTTCACGGTTTACCCCTGAAAATCCACCACCAATAAAAGGGGTTCAGGCCGTGACCGCGCAGCCGAAGAAAGTTGAGGTAGAAAAATGCAATCACCCGCATCCGCCAAGGTGCTGTTGCCAGCAGTGCCCCGGAAGCTGTCACGCACTCGCGATCGGGTATCCGCGCGCCGGTATCCTCGTCAACGACAGGCTTCTCGGGGTTCTCGCGCGCTAGGTTCACCCGCCGATAGGTCCACACGTCATCTTTTTTAGCTATCGGCCATTTTCCCACCCGATAGGTCAAAATGTGTTGGTCATCTTTTTTAGTCATGGTTCTCTCTGTTTTGTTGATCAGGGAGCGCCGCCGGGTCATGGCCGCGCTGCCTTCCGTTGCCGCTTTAACGGCTGCTGCTGATAATGCCAATCATTGCCGCATTTTTTGCTGCAGAACCGCGCGTGGCTCTTGAGCGCGGTGAACTTTGCTTTGCAGTGCGCGCAGACGCGCGTTTCGGACCAGCGCTCGGTCGGCTCGTTCTTGTGTTCTTTGTAACGATCGATCTGCTCGATGTAATCACGCGTTGAATCAAACAGCGGGTCTTCGTCCTCGGCGGCCGCAAAACTGCCATCGGGCCAATCGAAGCTCGGCGCCGCGCTCTCAAGGTCGGTCCGGATCAGCTCGAAGATCGGCCGCGCCTTTACCCTGTAGGCGTTGACCGCCGCCAGCACCCTTTCGTGCTCGTCGCGCAATTCCTGGATCTGATCGACGTGCTGATCGTGAACCTCGGTAGTGATGCGGCCGAGCTCGGTCTGGGCTTCGCTCCTGACGCTCTCAACCTCGGTGGCAAGATCGGTGTCGTAATAGCGAAGTATCTCGCGTTCCAGAATCCGCGCCAGTTCACCGGGATGTAGTGCTTCGAGCGCGTCGAGCTCGGTTGCGCCCTCGCCGAAGCGCGCTTCGAATTTGGCACCGCGGCTCTCGCCTTTCTTGATCGGCGTCCGCGGTAGACGATATCGGCGACACTGCTCAAGCGTCAGCGCGATATCGCGTACTTGGACGTCGAGGTGGGGCATGTTCTTGCGCAGTTCAAACTCGATCTTACGCGCGGCCGCGAGCGGCATGGACCGACCGGCCGGATCAAAGTCGGTGACGTAGAGGACGCGCACAGGGCGCCCGACCGCGTCGGCACGATCGGCGAGTTCGATACAGCGCGTGATCGAGGTCTCGCCGGTACCGGGGAGCACGTTGACGCCGTAGCGCGCGGCCAGCGGATCGATGACGTCGTTCATGGTGGACTTCTCGATCCAGATTGAGACGACATAGGGCTGTGGGATCTTCGGCGCGGTGACTGTGAGCGTCGGGAGCTCGAACTCCGGCGCCGCGTATCGATCAAGGTCACCATCGACGTCGACCGCGGCCTCCTTCTCCTCGGCGTCGTAATTGATTTTTGCCGGTTCGTTGCGCTGGTCGGCGACGTCGCGCGCGTCGATAAGGTCGAGGTGCCGCGCGGCGATTGAGGCAGCGGTGAGAAATTTGTAGCACTCGTCGGTGTTGAGGTAGCGCTCGCCTTCCGGCATCCGCACGTCCGGTTGCGAGACCAGCAAATAATGGAAGCGCCGGATGTGCGTTCCTGGAGCGGCGCCATATTGCCGCCAGAGAGCGGCGAGCCATTCCGCCTTGGCTTTGCGCGCCGGCACTCCGGCCATCCAGGGGTCAGTGGAGTCGGCCTGGGCAAATAGCGTCTTCAACGGCCGGCCGAGATCGGCGGCGAGCGCCTGCAGGTCCTCGTAAGTCAGCGGGTCGTCGTGCTCTGGAAACATTAAGAGCACCAAGGGTTTATAGATTTCAGCGCATCAACGCCTCGCGTTTACCGACGGGGTCACGCGCTGAAAAAGAGAACCCGCCGCGGCACGCGCGACAAGATCGCTGACGATCTGGGTGAACCGCTCGTCGCTCATTGCGCCGACCCCCAACTGGCACAGCGCCATCCGAAGCGGGCGAAGACGGCGCTAGCGTCCGCCATAGCCTCCTCTTTCGAGTCGAACGGAACTGCGCCAAGGTCTGGATGCTGCACCAGATGCCAGCCCCACACTCCAGCTTCCGGGTAATATTCGATGGCGATTAGCGGCTGCTCGCCGGGCCCGAAGAATACAGCCGTATGCTCGCCGTCCACCTCTACAGCGTCGCTCATGACCGCACCGTCGCCGGCGCGCATGTCTCGTCGCGGGCGTTTGAAAATTCGCGCCGCAGATCGTCTTCGTTGGCGACCCACTGCCTGCCGATCCGCTTGGCGCTTTGGATCAGGCCGTTTTCCAGCAGGTAATAGGTTTGACGGGGATCGCGGCTAATGACGGCGCCGATGGCTGCGGCGCCCCACACCATCTTTAGTTGGGTTTCCCCGCGATCTCGCTCGCGGTCAACGGTCGGCGACATGACATTCTCCCAGGCCGGAAGCGTGATGAATTGCTGCTTCGCAATTCCCGCTAGGCTGGGATGGCCCGACCGCCTTTGGACGACGATCGCTAACCCGATTTTCGCTGGGATGGCTCCGGCTGGGTTAGTCCGGGCTCGACCATCCGATCTCCCCTTCTGTCGGCGGGAGCCTACCTTGCGGCGTTGGAGTGCCGCACTGTCGTTCGCCCCGATCCGTCTTTCGGTCCTCGAGGTTCATCCGACCGGCACCCTTTGCGTGGATGCCGACTCCAATTTGGTACCACGGCATCGCACCGAATGCAAATTTCTAGGCCGCAACAATTGCCGCTTCCAGCCGCTTCATTGCGCGCCGCGCGCGGGCGTTTGTTGATCATACGGTGCGGCGCGAATCGAGCAGAGCCGCGATGATCGGTTTTGATCTTGGGCCCCACCTGTAAAATGACGTTACTCGTTATAAAAGGCGTGCAGTTGCGGGCCGAGAGGCGCTTAGGTGAGACTAGTGATAGGCGCCGTGGGTCTTGCTCATCGAAAGATGAGGGCGTGCCCACCACTGGCAAACGGCTTGTTTGAAGAAGACGCCCTAGTTTGTCCGCGCAAGCCAGAAAGCGGGCGGCTTCCGATAAGCGACGGTCGGCTCCATACGGACAGACAGTCCCTCGGAAAGCAGATAAAGGCGCTTCACTGTGCCTAAGTCTTGCTTTTCCGAGTCACTCCGATCTCACCACCGGACACGGCTCGGGTTTATCTTACTGTCTTACTTACTTACTTACTTACTTAAGATGGGTGAGGTGCGTCCACGGAAGCAAATAAACCAATTTAGAGAGTGCATGACACGTTGGGCAACGGCGGTCAGGCGGCGATGATCGCAGCTTCCAGCCGCTTCATCGCGGTGCCATCATCCTTGCTCTCGAACAGATGCCCGTACCTGTCGTAAGTCATGGTGATGGACGAATGACCCAGCACAGCTTGGATACGCTTCGGCGACCAGCCCAACTGCTCGATAAACAGGCTCGCTGCTGCATGTCTAAGGCTGTGAAATTCGTGACTCAGTCCGCAGTGCTTGATCAGCGGCTGCCAAACATACGTGTGAAAATTGCTATAGGCGATAACCCGGCCGGCGTTATTCATGAATACCAGCTCGCCCCCGGATTCCAATTGCCGGAGCGTATTGACGACCATCGGTGTCAGCGGAATATCCCTAGTCCCCGCAGCCGACTTCGGGGACCCCATTTTGCCCCACGTATCCGCGCGCTGCGCCACGTGGATAGTTCCGGCGTCGAGATCGACATCGCACCAACGCAGCCCGCGCAGCTCACTGGCGCGCATGCCGGTGAAAATCGCGGTGACGATGAAGGGGCGCCAGCGTTCCGGCGCGCGATCGATCAGGAGTTTTAATTCTGCCTTGGTTGGAAAATCCCGCCCGGCCTTGAGCGGGCCGGTGGCCTTGTGCCTATCATCCGACCGGACCTTAATGCCTAGGGCAACATTCTGCGCGACAAGTCCGCGGCCGCGGGCGAACGATAGCGCGGTGCTGAGGCTTGTCAGGATCTTCCGGCGCATGGCAACTGAGCGCCCGGCGTCGCGGAGCCGATCCATGTAGTGGTTGACCATCGGCGTCGTCAGCTCACTCAATTTCACTCGCCCGATGAATGGGGCGATGTGCAATTTCAGATGCCGCTTCCGCTGCTCGATGGTGCTGCGTTCCAGGCCCTCGTCAATGCAATGGCTGATCCACGCATCAACAATGTCGGTGATAGCGGTCTTAACATCGCGCGCGTGAATGCCCTGCGCGACTTCGTGCAGAGCATTCGTCGCCCACGCATCGGCATCCTTTTTCAGATCGAACGTCTTCAGCCGGCGCTTGCCGTGCTGATCAACATAATCGACGACCCATGCGGTTTTCTGCTCGCCACCGCCCTCCCAACTGCGCTTTCTGATTGACATCCGATCCTCGCGACAAAATGCAACAATTGACGCGACAATAGGCAAATTATCCAACGATGTCAAAGGAGAATATAAGGATTGTGAAGCCTGTCCCGGGGCTTAAGACTAAGGGGGCGGACCCCCCTGGGGCCGGACGCTGGCTATCTGCGGCCTTGCGGGAACCTTCGTTATGGCTCGGCATCTACTGCAGACCGCGTGTCATGAGCGTTCGAAATGCCGAAAGAACAGATCAAGGTTGCGCCTGCAGGCGAAGATGACCTCGTCGCCCGGGCACAGCGTGGCGAGGAGGCGGCGGTTAGAACCATTATCCGCCAGAACAACTGCCGGCTGTTCCGCCTAGCCCGCACGCGACTTGCCGAGTTTCGTGGCGAGTTGCGTCTCGCTACCTGGCTGACACGCATCGTCATCAATGAAGCTTTCGGCCGGCTGCGCCGCCGGCGCACGAGGGTGGATTGGGAGTCGAAGCGACGTACACGAGGCAAGCGCTGATCATTCCGTTTCCAACCTCGTCCGCTCCACCCGATCCTGAACGCGCCATGGTCCGGCGCCAAATCCACCGGATACTCGAACGCGCGATCGACGCGCTGCCTGAGCCATTTCGTGTCGTCTTGGTGGCGCGCCTCGTTGAGGAGATGAGCATCGAGGAAACCGCCCAACTGCTCAGCTTGCGCCCCGAAACCGTAAAGACCCGCTTGCATCGCGCGCGGCTGTTGTTGCGCGACGACCTTGAACGGCAAGTCGGCCCCGTGCTGACCACTGCCTTTCCGTTCGACGGCGTCCGTTGCGAACAAATGGCGAATGCCGTGACGCGCCGAACCCGCCAGCCTCAGCGGCGCTGCGTTCGACGAGGCCTACATCGACAACGAGGTGGCGTATCACAAAACCGTCAACGGCGCGCTCCAGAACACGCTCATTCCGTCGGCCAGCAATCCGGAGCTCAAGGATTTGCTCACGACCGGCCTGAAAATCTTTCAGGGGCACGAGCAACACGCCGATCACGTGGTGGCGGAATTCAAATAGGCCGCGTAATGAACCGTAGATTGGCCGTCCAAACGCTCGGCGTGCTTCTTCTCGCCATCGTTGCGGGTCCAACGCGCGCCGACGGCATCCGAGTCAGCATCGAGAAGCTTGCCTTCACGCCGCCGCAGGTTTCGGCTCATGTCGGCGACACGATCCAATGGGTCAATGCGGATTTCGTCACGCACACGGCGACGGCGCGCAACGGCGACTGGGACGTCATGATCCCTGCCGATCCACCAAGAATTTGGTTCTCACGGCCGGGGGAATGGTCGACTATTACTGCAAGTTCCACCCCAACATGACGGGTCGGATATCGGTCGCCAAATGACGCAATCAACGGGCCGGCATTGCGTCAGCTGCTGTTCTTGAAGCTTCGCGCAAGGAATTCGCCGCCGTGGCGCAGACCCTCGGGATCGATGCCGTGGCCGACGCCGGTGGACAAGTGCCATTCGACCGGCACGCCGAGTGCCGCGAGCCCTTGCGTTGCCGCAAACAGCGCCTGCGGCGGAATAAGCTCATCGCGGTCGCCGTGCACCAGCAGCACCGGCGGACGCGACCGGATTTCCGCGGCCAAGGTTTCCGGCTTGCCGTCGGGCGGCAGCACCAACAGCCCCGAATAACCGACGATCGCCGCCGGCGCTGCCGCCCGGCGCAGGCCGACATGCAAGGACATCATGGTGCCCTGGCTGAAGCCGACCAGCGCTAGCGCCGAGGGCGGCAAACGGTGACGGGCGAGCTCCGCGTCGATGAAGCGTTCCAGCACGGGTGCTGCATGGTTCACGCCGACCCAGCGCTCATTGGGATCGCGGAAGGTCAGTGCGAACCATTGCCGTCCAATCGGCGCCTGCCCGCACGGCTCGGGAGCGTGCGGGGAGACGAACGCCGCATGCGGCAGGAATTGTTGCCAGACCCGGCCGATCTCGATGAGGTCGTTGCCGTCGGCGCCGTAGCCGTGAAGGAACACGACAAGCTGTCGCGCCGTCCCCGATTGCGGCGAAAGCCGCGGACCGTCAAGCTCTGCGGCCATGCATCTTCCCGTCCGCCCTGGCGTCGTTCATCGCGGGCGTCATGCGCGCGCTTCGCTTTAGCCGGGTCGGCGAGCGGCTGTCTATGTCAGAATGCGGCGTGGAAGCGGCCGGCGAAAACATTTACGGGGCCGCGTTCGCTAGCGTAGCCGGGATTGACGATGAGCTGGTAGTCCGCGGTGAGCTTCACCGAGGAGGTCAGAGCGTAGCTGTAATAAGCCTCGATGGTCTGCTCCAGATCGGGACTTGGCAATTGTCCGTCGCCGACTGAAACAGATTGGTCGAGCCGTTGATGCCGGGCCCCGCCGTCAATCCCTCGGCGTCTCGATCGGCGGCACCTCGACGTAGCCGGAGGACGTGCCGTACGGAATCGCCGGTGCCTTTATCACTACGATGTCGTCAGCCGCGGCGGACGCGATGACGATGATTGAGGCCGCCAACCAAGGCGCGCGCGAAAGCACCGTATCTAAAAAGCTGCGCGACATCTTTTGCCCCGGCCCCCGCCAGCCACAAATGCAAGCATCCTATCAGCAGCGTCAACTTTAAGGTTTTAGAATTACTGCAAGTGGAGTTGGCGACCCTAATCTGGAAAGTAGATCGTGCGCGTCATTACTGTGACAACAATCAATTGCGGGACGATGAGTTCAGTCGCCAGCGAGCCATGCGGTAACCCGATCCGAAAAAGCCTGCTCCCGGACTTGATTCGAGGGTGGAAACTGGTTTTTCGAAAAATCATGTTCCAGTAATATGTTGGAGCGACAATCGATTCAATCTAAAGCAATTGCGCTCTAGGGATGCACGCGCATGCGCTCAAGATGTCAGCGGATAAAATCGCACGGCGGGCATGAGCAGAAAAAACTCCGGTTTCTGCATCACGTTTCGTCTTACCGGCGCCGCGGCTTGGGGGACGGCTTCGGCCGGGCCGGTCGTTTTGCCGATGCCTTCGCGGCCTCGGCCGCCGTGCGGTAATAGGTCCACAGAATTCTCGCCGCGACCGCGCGCCATGGCCGCCATGGCTCAGCCAATGCCTGCATCTCCTTGGCGGTCGGCCTTGCGCGCAGCCCGAAAGCCACGCGCGCGGCCTCCTGGAGCGCCAGGTCGCCGGCCGGCCACGCATCGGCGTGACCGAGGCAAGACAAAAGATAAATGTCGGCGGTCCACGGGCCGATGCCGTGCACGGCAGTGAGCGCCGCGTGCGCCTCCTCGGGGGCAAGGTCGCCGAGGGCGTGAAGCGCAAGCTGTTCCCGCGTTACGGCCCGTGCGATCGCCTTGAGCGCGCGAATCTTTGGTGCCGACAAGCCGAGCCGCGCCAGCCGCGCCGGCCGCGCGCGCAGGATGGCTGCGGGTTTGAACGGATCGAAGGCGGCGGCCAGCCGTCCCCAGATTGCGTTGGCGCTCGCGGTCGAAAGCTGCTGTGCCACAATAATGGCGGCGAGACCGGTGAAGCCATCCTGCCGTCGCCGCAGCGGCGGCCGTCCGTTTTCGGCGGTCAGTGCGACAAACCGCGGCTCGGCTTTGCCGAGCGCAGCGAGCGCGGCCTCGAGATCGGCTTCGGTGTGGATATGGGAGTGCTTCGTCATGTCCGCTTGCCTCGCCGGCGGTGTGCGAAACTCGTGCCGTGAGCTTAGCTGATGGATTAAGCGGCGCATCGGTCAATCCTACCGGTCATGAAAGCAAAGCGGCGATGTACACGCGCACCTTTCGTTTCGCGCCGAGCCCGAACGGGTATCTGCACCTCGGCCATTCTTACTCGGCATTGCTGAACCATGACATGGCGCGCGAGGTCGGCGGACGGCTTCTGCTGCGAATTGAGGACATCGACGCTTCGCGCTGCCGGCCAGAATATGAGTCGGCGATCTATCAGGATCTCGCATGGCTCGGCCTCTCCTGGCAGCCCGCTGTGCGGCGGCAGAGCGAGCATTTCGACGACTACGAATCTGCGGTGGCCAAGCTCGAAGCCCCCGGGCTCATCTATCCGAGTTTCGAGAGCCGCAGCGAGATCAGAGCGCTTGCCGCCGAGCACGATCGGCGGGGGCATCGGCCGCGCGATCCCGACGGCGTTCCGCTTTATCCGGGCCGCGCACGCAAAATGCCCCGGGCCGAACGCGAGCGCCGGCGCCGCGACGGCGAGCACTTCGCGTTGCGGCTCGCCATGGACGCCGCAGTGGCGCGCGCCGGCGTGCTCACCTGGACCGAAACCGGCACCGGTCCGCAGGGCCAGTCCGGCATCGTCGCCGCGGCGCCGCAGCTGTGGGGCGACGTCGTGCTCGCGCGCAAGGGGTTGCCGACAAGCTATCACCTCGCGGTCGCCATCGACGACGCGCTTCAGGGGGTGACCGAGGTCGTGCGCGGGCAGGACCTGTTCTGGTCCACCAGCATTCATCGGCTGTTGCAGGCGCTGCTCGGCCTGCCGGAGCCGATCTACCATCATCACAAAGTCATCCTGGACGCCGGCGGCCGCAAGCTGTCGAAATCCACTTTGGCGACGAGCTTGCGCGAGTTGCGCGCCGCCGGAGCGACGGCGGCCGATATCAGGCGCATAGTTGGGCTTGGGCGTTGAGGATTCGGGCGCTGAGGATCGGGGCGCCAACACGTGATGCCGAGCTTGTTTTGTTTGATCCGCATGGCATGCTGAGCCGGCGGGGCTGCCATGGCGCGTCTAAAATCGAGCCAAAAAAAGTGCGCGGCGAAGACGGTGCGTCGCCGGGCGCGGCGGCGGGCGCCGGTCGCGCAGGCGACCGAAGCGTCACTCGTGGCCTACGCGCACGACATCCGCACCGCGCTCACCGGCATCCTTGCGCTCGGCGAACTTCTGGCCAGCTCCAATCTCGGCGAACGCGAGCGGCGTTGGGCTTCCGGCATCATTGGCAGCGCCGAGCATCTCGCGGCGCTGACGACGTTGATGATCGACGCGGTGGAAGCGGACGCGGGCTCTCTCAAACTCAGGCAACAGGTTTTCGCTCCACGCCGTCTTGTCGAGTTGCTGGCTGATTCGCTTTCCGGGCGCGCGGAAACGAAGGGCCTTGTTGCCGAGGTGACAATGGGGGAGGATTTGCCCGAGCGCCTCGTCGGCGACGCGGTGCGATTGCGGGCGGTACTGGAGAATCTCATCGACAATGCGGTGAAGTTCACCGAGCGCGGCGCTGTGCGGATCGACGTCCGCTCCGCGCGCCTGCCGCGCGGACGCGCGAAGCTCGTCTTTGCCGTTACCGACAGCGGCATTGGGCTGAACCCAACCGAGATCAAGCGGCTATTCCGTCCGTTCACGCAGGCGAATGCGGATATTGCCCGCCGCTACGGCGGCACAGGGCTCGGCCTCGCCGTGGCCAAGGCGCTGGCGACGCTGATGGGCGGCAACCTTACCATCGCCAGCGCGCGCGGCCGTGGTTCATTGTTTCGTTTTTCGGCCGTGTTTTCCATCGCCCCCTCTGACGTTACCGGCACCGCGCCGGAGCGGCGCGCGGTGGCTCCGCCGCGGCGCCTCGCGGTCCTGTGCGTCGAGGATAACGCTTACGGACGGGTCATTCTCAACACGATCCTCACCGAGCTTGGCCACCGTGCCGATTTCGCCGGCTCGGGCGAGGAAGCGGTCGCGGCGGTGACGCACGGTTACGATGCGGTGCTGATGGACGTGACGCTTCCCGGGATCGACGGCCTCGAGACGACGCGCCGAATCCGCGCGCTCGCAGGCGGCTCCGGGCAAACGGCGATCGTCGGCATTTCCGGGCGGACCGAAGCCGGTGACGAGGATGCCGCGCGCGCGGCGGGGATGGATTTTTATCTGCGCAAGCCGCTGAGCCCGAGTGCGCTGAGCGAATCGCTGGCGACGGTGGTGCGGAAATCGAAAGCGGGGATGCGTTAGCCCGGGGCCGCTTTCGCCGCGGGGCGTTCGAATAATAGCGGCACCTTGGTCGCATCGATGTCTTCGGTCAGCACGAACGGCTTCACTGATTTCGGCGCGGCGGTGAACTTCGCGCGGCGATGCCTTACAATCCGCCAACCGTCCAACGGCAAGAGTGAGACTGTGCAGGCCCAATACGGCTCCGGCGTGAGCATCGGATGAGTTCCGCCGCGTTTACCGGTCGGTGCCTCTGCATCGGCGGTGGATCAACGACGTTATCCATTTCGGCAAGAAATCGCACGTCGTGGGCTCGACGTGGCAGGTCAACCCGGCGCCGCTCGTTGCGGCGCGCGCGGTTCGTCCGCCGCTTATCGGGTGGGGTGCGCTGTGGATGAAGGCTTTGGCGCTGGTCGGCCAGCGCCGGCCGGAGCTGCGGACGGCGTATCTGCCTTTCCCCTGGCGCGCCTTTACGAGCACCCGAATGCGTGTGCTCGGTCGTTGTCGAGCCGCACCTGGCAGGGCGTGCAGGCATTGTTCTTCGAGCAGATCACCGCGCCGGAGCAATGATCGCTCGCGGAGCTCGACCGCGTGATGCGCAAGCTCAAGAATGTGCCGATCGAGGAAAATGACAGTTCTCGGCGGCTTATCCGCTACTTCCGGCCGCCGGTGCTGGGTGCGGCGGCTCTTGTGGGGCGGGATGCTGTATTGGTGGGGATGGCCGCGAACGAAATGCACCGGCACCTTTTGCGCTGAATTCGTTTCCGACCGGCGGCGTCATCACCCAATCGGCGATGCCGGCCTCGTTTGTCCTCTGTTACGGGCTCGTCGAGCCGAACTTAGACGCGCAGATTCAAATTTTTCTACAACCATCGCATCATGGACGGTTTCGAGGCGTTTCGCGTCGTCCGCGACGTCGAAGCGACCATGAACCGCGACTTGGCGGCTGAACTCAGCGAAGGGCCGCAACCGGCTATCGCGCCGGCCGCGCAATGGAAGCAGCTCAATCGCGGCTCGGCGCAGCGCCTTCGACGATGCGCACCACGTCGGCGATGATGCGGTTCAATTCAAAATCCTTCGGTGTGTAGACCTCGGCGACGCCGGCGTCCTTCAAGGCGCTGGCATCTTGCGGCGGTATAATGCCGCCGACGACGACGGGCACGTCGTCGATGCCGGCCTCCTTCATCCGCGCCATGACGTCCGCGACCAGCGGCAGGTGCGAGCCGGACAGGATCGAGAGGCCGACGACGTGCACGCTCTTTTCCGTCGCCGCGGCGGCGATTGCCTCCGCGGTTAGGCGGATGCCGTCATAGACCACGTCCATGCCGGCGTCGCGGGCGCGAGCGGCGATTTGCTCAGCCCCGTTGGAATGGCCGTCGAGTCCGGGCTTGCCGATCAAAAACTTCAGGCGCCGGCCGAGCTTGCGGGAAACGCGATCGACTTCGGCGCGGATGTCGTCGAGCCCCTCGGCGTCGTTACGCATGGCGGCGCCGACGCCGGTCGACGCCCGATATTCGCCGAAGGCGGAGCGCAGCGCAAAACTCCACTCGCCGGTGGTGACGCCGGCTTTCGCACAGGCGATCGACGGCGGCATGATGTTGTCGCCGGTCCGCGCCGCCTGGCGCAGGGCCGCAAGCGCCGCGGCCACCGCTTCGTTGTCGCGCGCGGCGCGCCAGGCGTCGAGCCGCGCGATCTGGCCGATCTCGGCGTCCGCGGAAACGGTAAGCACCGCGTCGGCGGCGTCCGCCAGCGGCGACGGCTCGGTTTCGACGAAGCGGTTGACGCCGACGACGGTCTGCTCGCCGCGTTCGATCGCTTCGACGCGGCGCGAATTGGATTCGACGAGCTGCTGTTTGAGATAACCGGATTCGACGGCGGCGACGGTGCCGCCCATGTCCTCGATCTGCTTGAGCTCTTCCTCAGCCGCCTTTTTCAGTTCCGCGACCTTTGCGGCGATGACCGGCGAGCCGTCGAAGATGTCGCCGTATTCCAGGAGGTCGGTCTCGTAGGCGAGGATTTGCTGCATGCGCAGCGACCATTGCTGGTCCCACGGCCGCGGCAGACCGAGCGCCTCGTTCCAGGCCGGAAGCTGCACGGCGCGCGCGCGCGCGTTCTTCGACAGCGTTACCGCGAGCATTTCGAGGAGAATGCGGGCGACGTTGTTCTCCGGCTGTTGCTCGGTCAGGCCGAGCGAGTTGACCTGCACGCCGTAGCGGAAGCGGCGGTGCTTGAGATCGGTGACGCCGTAGCGATCCCGGGTGATCTCGTCCCACAGTTCGGTGAAAGCGCGCAGCTTGCAGATTTCGGTGACAAAGCGCAGCCCGGCATTGACGAAGAACGAAATGCGCCCGACCACTTCGTCGAATTCTTCATCGGCGCATTCGCCCGAGGCCTTCACCGCGTCGAGCACGCCGATGGCGGTGGCGAGCGCAAACGCAAGCTCCTGCACCGGCGTCGCGCCCGCCTCCTGAAGGTGATACGAACAGACATTAATCGGGTTCCACTTCGGCATCTCCTTGGTCGTGAACAGGATCACGTCCTTGGTGAGCCGCATCGATGGCGCCGGCGGGAACACATAGGTGCCGCGTGCCAGATATTCCTTGATGATGTCGTTTTGGGTGGTGCCGCTGAGCTTGGTGCGCGGCACGCCTTGCTCGTCGGCAAGCGCGACATAGAGCGCCAGCAGCCAGGCGGCAGTGGCGTTGATGGTCATCGACGTGTTCATCGCGCCGAGCGGGATGCCGTCGAACAACACGCGGATGTCGCCGATATGCGAGATTGGCACGCCGACCTTGCCGACCTCGCCCTTGGCGAGCGGATGGTCGGCGTCGTATCCGGTCTGCGTCGGCAGGTCGAAGGCGACCGAGAGACCGGTCTGCCCTTTGCTCAGGTTCTTGCGGTAAAGCTCATTCGAGGCCTTGGCGGTCGAATGCCCGGCATAGGTCCGGAAAATCCAAGGCTTGTCGCCTCGTCTTTTGTCGCGGTGCGGTTCTTCGTCCATCGTTTTCGATGTGTTTCTGCGCGGCTCACCACTGTTCCGGCGTGGCTAATGTGACGCGGATTTTGTTGCGACGCAACATTAAGCATAGTCAATCGTTGGGCCGGACTTTAACCATCGGGATTCTCCAGGCTTTAACCGCTGCCGGGTCAGTTTGCCGGTATGCAAACGAGTCCCGCGACAATGCCGGACGAGATCGAAGCGGTCTGGCGCTTCTTCCTGTTCAACTGGATCGTCGTCGGCGCTTTGGCACTGACGCTGGCGTTCAGCCTTCTGGTCTCCGATTTCACCATCGCACCGCTCGGTATGTTGATCGCCGTCGGCTATGTCGGAATTTACGCCGGCTTTGCGCATGCCAACGCGCGCTCGCCGACCCGGCGCGATCCGCAAGTCATGTTCGTCTTGGGCTCAACCGCACAGATCGCCCTGATCACCGCGGTCATGGCGCCGATGACCTATGTCGCGGCGGCGATCGATTTTCCCATGCAGGACTCGGCCTTGCTCGCCGCCGATCGGGCGCTGGGCTTCGATTGGGCGGCCTACGTGCATTTCGTCGACGGTCGCCCGGGGCTCGCGAGCTGGCTGAATGTCGGTTACGGCATGATCGGCTGGCCGCTTTTCGCCATTCCGGTGATGCTGGCGGCGAAGCACCGCTATCGGCGCATCGAAGAATTCACTTTTGCCTTCGGAATTGCTCTTGCCGCCACGACAATTATATCGGCGCTGGTGCCGGCGATCGGCGTCTATCAGCAGATCGGGCTCGATCCCGGCAGCGTCAAAAATATAAATCCGGGAGCTTATCTCGACCAGTTGCGCGATCTTCCGCCGACGCGTGAGGGCGTGCTGCGTCATCTCGAGCTTCTCGGTCTCGGCGGCATCGTGACCTTTCCGAGCTTTCACGCGGCGTCGGCCGTGCTGTTCGCCTGGGCGTTGTGGGCGGTGCGCTGGGTCCGCCCGTTGGCGCTGCTGGTAAACGGCGCGATGCTGGCGGCGACGCCGCTCAACGGCGGCCACTATTTCATCGACGTCATCGCCGGCGTGGCGATTGCCGCGTTGGCGATCGTTGCGGCGCGCCGAATTGGACAGATCATCGCGCCCCGGCAAGCTGGTTTCGCTGTTGCCGCGCCGACGCCCGTTATGGTGCCTGCGGAGTGAACCGCGCCACTGTGCGCGCGCGCCCGATCACCAACGCCAGCACGATCGACACCGCGGCGAGCCCGACCTGGGTCTTGACGTAGGGGAAGATCAGGATGAGCGTTCCGGCGACGCCAAGTCCGGCGATCTCGCTGGTGTGAAAGCCCCGTTCCGGCGCGAAGCGCAGCAAAAAACGCGACGGCGACGGCGAGTACGACGAGATCGTACATATAAAGGTACGGCGTTATGACGAGCGTGCCGGCGGCGAGCGCGGCCGCCTTGAGATCGAACGACGCACGGCTGCGCCACAAGCCGATGACCGCAACGGCGGCTGCAAGGCTGCCAACCGCTTGCACCGTCCACGCCAGTTGTTCACTGCCGCCGAGCGGGCGCACCAAGCCGAACAGGCTTTGCAAGCGGTTCCAGTCGGCGTGGCCCTCGGTCAGCACGACGCGGCTGGTGATCGGCATCCAATGTAGGAAGGTCTCCCAGCTGGCGCTGCCGAAGGCGAGCCAGGACGCCGCAGCAAGACCGACTGCAACCAAAGCCGCCACCGCAATAGTCAGCCAGCGCCGATCCGCGATCAGCACCAGCGGAAACAGCAAGCCGAATTGCGGCTTGTAGGTGAGGAGCCCGAGACAGACGCCGGCCAAAGCCGGCCGCTTTGCAGGAGCGACAACGTGCAGCCGATCAGCGCGGCGGTGAGGAAGCCGTTTTGCCCGGCGGTGATGTTCCAGAGCGCGGCGGGAAATCCGAGCGCGACCAGGACGCCGGTGCGGCGGCCGAGAATGCCGGCGATCGCAGCCGCGTAGGCGCATATGGTCGCCGCGAGCCAGCCGATGGCGGCGGTCAGATAAGGCAGCGTCGCCAGCGCCGCGGCAACGAAGAGGGAAGTCGGCGGATAGTGCCAGCCGTAATAATCCTCGAAGTCGTGGCCGATGGCGCGGACTTCGGCTTGTTTGTGCAGCGGCCAGTCGTACGCGCGACCGGTTCGCTCGCGAGCGTGAGCCGTCCGGCAGCCATGACATTGACGAAGTCGTTGGCGATCAGCCGGCCCTGCGGGTCGATCGGAAATTCGCCTTTGAGATAGGCACCAGCGAGAACGATCAGATAGCCGAGCGCGAGCGTCAGGCCGATCAGGCGGATGAGGCGCGTGGCCGGCGGCTTTAATGCCGCCGGCGCCTGCAGCGTTGCCTGGGTGCTCACGCTGAGAGGCTCCGCGGCGCCAACGCGCGGCGCGCGATCAGCGCCGCCACGATGACGACGGCGACAAGCCCCACCTGCACCTTCACGAACGGCAGGATGAAGCTCAGGATCAAGAGGCACGCTACGCCGATGGCAGCGAGTTCATTGGCCAAGAAGCCTTGCGTGCGGCCAAGCCGGAAAAGGAAAGCAAGCGCAACGGCGAGAACCTCGAGGTCATAGGTGTAGAGATAGGGCGTCGCCAGCATAGCTCCGGTCCCGAGCGCCGCCGCCTTGATCTCGTACGCGGCGCGGCTCCGCCAGACGTAGGCAACGACCGCCGCCGCGGTCACCGCCACCGCAGCCTGTGCGGTCCACGCCAGCGCCTCTCCGCCGCCGAGCGTACGCACGAGACCGAATGCGGTTTGCAGCTTGCTCCAGTCCGCTTTGCCTCCGGCGAAGACGGCCTGCGAGGATTGGCCGACGTTGCCGAGAAAGGCGAGCTTGGCGGCGGTCGATGAGAATGAGCGTGCCGCCGAAACAACGCCGCGCTGAGAAATCCGTTTTGGCCGACGAAAAAATTCGCCAGCACCGGGGGAAAGGCCGCGGCGAGAAGATCACCGACGCGATCACCGACGATGGTGCGTATCGCCACGAGATACGTCAGGAAAGTTCCGGCGGTCCAGGCTAGAAAAGTGAAAGTCTAGGGCAGCGAGGCGAGAGCGGCCGCGACGAACAAAATGGCGGCGGGTAATGCCAGCCGCAATAGCCGTCGAAGGTATGGCCCAACGGGCCGTCTTCGGCGAGTTTGTGGGTCGGCCAATCGTAGGCCGCGGCCGCATGGCCGCCGAGCACCAACCGGCCGGCGGCCCAGACATTGACGAAGTCGGTCGCGACCGCCGCCCTGCGCAACGAGCCACATGCCGGTGAAGTACGAGCCTGCGAGGAACACGACGTCCGCGATGAGGACGGCGAGGCAGATGGACTCCACAAGCCGCGGCAGCCGTGATCCAGCGCTTCGCCCGGAAGATAATGCGAACAGGGCCATAGGCCGCGCCCCGGCGAGGCTAGGCACGCGGCGTTGAAGAAGCATTAAGCCCGTTTGATCAGCCGAAGGATCACAAGCAAAATCACCGCGCCAATGACGGCGTCGATGATTGAGGCGACGATCCCGCTGCCGATATTGATATGCAGATACGGCAGCAGCCATCCGGCAATGACGGCGCCGATGATGCCGACCACGATATCGCCGATCAGCCCGAAGCCGCCACCCTTGACGATCACGCCGGCAAGCCAGCCGGCCACCGCGCCGATGACCAGCCAGACGACAATGCTCTCAACTTCCATGAATCCCCCCGAATTTCCCCGTTTCCGCAAGGCCAGCGCCCTGCATGCAGGGCACTTCCTTCGCCCACGGAGCATACGGCTGCGGAAACCCTCTGTCAGTAATTGCGTTCGCAGGGAACCGCGTCACGCCCGAAGTGCTTATTGCGCTGCAACATCAACTGCGGCACACTGATGTTTGCAAAGTTGGCCGATTAACCGGAGTCAGGCACATGGCCGTTGCGCAGAAGAAACCGTCAGCGGCGCCGCTGAAGGACCTCTACGACATCGGTGAAGTGCCGCCGCTCGGTCATGTGCCGGCGAACATGCATGGTTGGGCGATCCGCAAGGAACGTCATGGCCCGCCTGAAACGGCGATGCAGCACGAAGTGTTGCCGACCTGGCCGATCGGCGATGACGAGGTGCTGGTCTACGTGATGGCCGGCGGCGTCAACTACAACGGCGTGTGGGCCGGGCTCGGCCAGCCGATCTCGCCGCTCGACGTGCATAAAAACCCGTTTCATGTCGCCGGCTCGGACGCGTCCGGCGTCGTATGGGCGGTAGGTGCGAAGGTCCGGCGCTGGAGCGTCGGCGACGAAGTGATCGTTCACTGCAATCAGGACGACGGCGACGACGAGGAATGCAACGGCGGCGATCCGCTATTGTCGCCGTCCCAGCGCATCTGGGGCTACGAGACGCCGGACGGCTCGTTCGCGCAATTCTGCCGCGTGCAGTCGCGCCAGCTCATGCAGAAGCCGGCGCATCTGACCTGGGAAGAGGCGGCCTGCTACACGCTCACGCTCGCCACCGCCTACCGCATGCTGTTCGGCCATCCGCCGCACACGCTCAAGCCGGGCGACAACGTGCTGGTATGGGGCGCCTCGGGCGGGCTCGGCGTGTTCGGCCTGCAGCTTGTCGCCGCCTCCGGCGCCAATGCCATCGCTGTCGTGTCCGACGAGTTGAAGATGGAATACGTGTTCAATCTCGGCGCCAAGGGCGCCATCAACCGCAAGGAATTCAAGTGCTGGGGTGCGATGCCGAAAGTGGGCACGCCCGAATACGATGCCTGGGCCAAAGAGGCTCGCCGCTTCGGCAAGGCGATCTGGGACATTACCGGCAAGCGCGACGTCGATATCGTCTTCGAGCATCCCGGCGAGGCGACGTTCCCGGTGTCCTGCCTGGTGGTGAAGCGCGGCGGCATGGTCGTGTTCTGCGCCGGCACCTCGGGCTACAACATCACGTTCGACGCGCGTTATGTGTGGATGCGGCAGAAGCGCGTGCAGGGCTCGCACTTCGCGCATTTGAAGCAGGCCAGCGCCGCCAATCGCTTCGTCATCGATCGCCGCATCGATCCGTGCATGAGCGATGTGTTTCCCTGGGAGAAGATTCCGTACGCGCACGAATTGATGCGCACCAACCGGCACAAGCCCGGCAACATGGCGGTGCTGGTCAACGCCACGCGCCCCGGCTTGCGGAATTTCGAAGACGTGCTCGAAGCGGCGTCGCTGCCGGAGCTGACCCGGCAATCGAACAACGCCCGGGGTTGACGGTAAAGGCTACGCGGCTTTCTCGCGCGCGATCGCGGCATTGAGCTCGCCGCCGTAGACGAAAATCCAGGCGCTGTAATAGAGAAATACCAGCGCGATCATCGCCGAGGCGAGACCGGCATAATAGGTCACGTAGGTATAGGCGAAATCCGCGAGGTAGTGGCCGAAGGCGTAGCCGCACGCGAGCCAGAGCACCAAAGTCGCCGCGATGCCGGGCCATACGCCGCCGAGCCGCCGCCGTCCGGCCGGCAGCCACATATGCAAAATGAATAAAGCCACGGCCAGCACCAGGCCGCCGATGCCGAAGCGCGCGAAATTGAAATGGGATTGCAGCGGCTCGATCCACGGCGCGTAACGGACGGCGGCCTTGAAGATCAGCGGCCCGAGTACGACCAGAAACGCCAGCGCCAAAAGCGCGATCGCGCTGACGAGCACGTAGCCGATCGATTCCAGCCGCAGCAGCCAAAAGCTGCGCTCTTCCCGCAATCCGTAAGCGCGATTGAGGCCGATGCGCAGGCTTTCGATGCCACTCGAAGCGAAATAGACGGCGAACACCGCGCCGAGCGTCAAAACGCCGCCGCGTGTGGTCGTGAGCACGTTGTGGATCTCGCTGGCGATCGGGCCGGCCACCTGTTTGGGCCACGCCGCGAACATCAGCCGCGCGACTTCGTCCGCGAGATTGCCGGAGCCGATGAAGCCGGCGATAGCGGTCACCACGATCAGAAACGGGAATACCGCCATCAAGATCGACAGCGCGATGTGGCTGGCGATAGCCCAGCCGTCATCGCGGTTGAAGCGATAGAAGGCTTCAATGACGATGCGAAAGCACAGGTTGATCGTATGCAATGCGAGGCTGCCTTGGCGGGACGTTTGACCCAACAGATATGTCATTCCAACATGTCATTCCATCGCGACCACGACGGCCCGCGAAAGGCTCGGTCGCGTCACGTGTAGTCGCCGCCATTGTCGACAATCAGGAACTGGCCGGTCACCGCATCGCTGTCGGGCGCCGCCAGATAGATCAAAGTGCCGACGAGTTCGTCGGCGAAAACGTCCTTCCCGATCGCCCGCGTGCTCAAAACAAAATCATGCAGCCCCGGGCGTCCGGCCATCGCCGCGGCGACGGAATCGTTCATCACCAGGCCCGGCGCCAGCGTATTCACGCGGATGCCGGACGGCCCGAGCTCCCGCGCCATTGACCGCGTCATCGCGGCGATCGCGCCCTTGCTGGTGACGTAGTGCAAACGATGCGACAGGCCCGAGAGCATCGTCGTCGAAGAGAGATTGATGATTTTTCCGTAATTGTTCCGGTGCATCGCCGGAATGGCGGCCCTGGTGCAGAGGAACGTGCCCCTGACATTGACCGCCATGAACTCGTCCCATTGCACGACGTCGATGTCTTCGATGGCCACCGGCGGGATGTTCGAACCGACCGCGGCGTTGTTGACGAGGATGTCGAGCCTGCCGAAGTTGCTCTCCGTTTCCGCGATCATCGCCGCGACCGATTTGGCCTCGCGGACATCGGCAAGGATGGGAAGCGCCGTGCCGCCCGCAGCCGTGATCTCGGCTGCGACCGGGCTGCAATCCTTGGTGTCGGCGAGTACGACTTTGGCGCCCTCGGCGGCCAGCGCCCTGGCGAATACCGATCCGAGCGCGGCCTTCTGACCCGCCGCCGCGCCGGTGACGATGGCGACCTTCCCGTGCAGACGTGGCATCGGTTTTCCTTTTTGGCTTTGCTTTGGATTTTTTTCAGCGCAATCCGGCTTGCACGAGCAGCGGATAGGTGACGTACTTGAATTCCCGCATCCCCGCCTCGAAGCGCGGCCAGGACAACAGCACGCCGTCGAGTCCCATGGCCGAAAGCATCTTGAGACCGTCGACCACCTGCTCCTTGGTGCCGATCAGTGGATAGCCGCCCCAGCCGGCAATGAAGAGTTCCTTGAGATGTTTTAACGCTTCGGCGGAGAACGTCTTGGCGTTGAGGCCGAGCGTCGCCAGCGCGAACGTCACCGCTTCCCAGTCGCCTTTTTCGCTGACGATGTATTTGTCGAAGCGCCGCGCTTCTGCTTCCGTTTCGGCTTGAACGATATTCGCCGATGTCCAGACCGCGATCTCGCGGCTGTATTCCTCGCGCGCGAGCTTGCGATAGGCGTCCACCTGCGCCTTGTTTTTCTCAAAGTCCGGCGAGCCGAGCGCGGTGAAGACGAGATCGCAATATTTGCCGGCGAAGTGACGCCCGCGCTCCGAGCCGCCGGCATTCATGATGGCCGGAAAGGGCCGCTGAATCGGTTTCGGCTGCAGGTAGCCTTTCACGATCTTGTAGTACTTGCCCTCATGGTCGAATTCGTCGTCCTCGGTCCAAAGCCGCTTGACGATGGCGAGCCATTCCTCGGCCATGTCGTAGCGTTCGTCGTGCGGCAGCATTTCGACCCCGAACATGTCGATCTCCGGTTTGTTCCAGCCGGTGACGATGTTGAGGATCATGCGGCCGTTGGAGATGTGGTCGATCACCGCTCCCTGTTTCGCCGCGACGATGGGATGGTTGATCGAACAATGCGAGGTGGCGACGACGCCGGCGGCGTTGGTCGAGGCGGCGATCCCCGAGGCCCAGGTGTAGGTCTCGAAACCGGGTCCCGCCGGATTGAGCTTGCCGCCGAAGCCGCGCCAGCGCGCCACCGGCACCAGCGCCTCGAACTCCATCTCGTCGGCGAGCCTGGCCAACGCCACCGTATTCGGCCAGCTGATTTTCAATCGGCCTTCGACGTCGGCCATCAGGCAGCCGTAGTCGAGATTGGTCTGGAAAGTCCCGAGCTTGAGCTTGCGGCTGTTGAACACCGGATTGGTCGACCGCCGGTCTTGGTGGATGATTGCGTGGTCGATAACATCCCGGGCCAATTGCGTCTCCTGACTTAAGCGGTCGCGTCTGTAGGGCAGCGCCAGACAAGGGCAGGCGACGAAGCCTGTCAACGCGGGGTGTCCTAGCCTCCCTCCATGAAGTGGGGAGGACCGAAGATGTGGCTTTTGTGCACTGCACGCGTAAGCTTGGCGGGCCGTCCCGGGGTCGTCAAAAACCGAGATTCATCGGAGCCATTTCATGTCGCTTGCTGCATCCACGACGTCCCCCGAGAAGGAATTGATCGGAACGCTGAGCCAGGCGGTCGACGCCGTCGAAGCCTTGTTCGCGGATGCGCGCCGGGCGGTCGCCGAGCGCATCGTGCGCGAGGGCCGAGCGGTTGCCCGCGCGCTCAATCGCGAGCAGCGCGCGGCGCACGGGCTTGCCTGGTTCGCCACCTATGTGGAGGCGCTGCGTCAGCTGACCGCCTATGTGCAGCGGCTTGCGGCGACCGGGAATTTCGGCGAGGTCGAAGAGCTTTTGGTGCGCATCGGTGCCGGTGAATACCTCGCGCAGATCGTCGGCGGCATTCCGATGAGCCAGGGCGAGATTGTGCGTCTCGCCGACTTGGGGCTTGGACCGGCGGCGGTGGCGGCGCGGATGAATTCCGCGGTCGAGCGTCTGATCACCCACGGCAACACGGCGCAGCGCCGGGCACGGCTTGCCGAATTGATGCGCGAACGCGGCGAGGCGACCGTCGGCGCGACCGGGCTTGAGGAAACGCTCGATTCGATCCGCGAGGAAATGCGCAAGTTCGCCGACGGCCAGGTCGTGCCGCATGCGCAGGAATGGCACCTGCGCAACGAATACATCCCGCTCGACATCATCGCGCAGATGTCCGAGCTCGGCGTTTTCGGTCTTACCATCCCCGAGGATTACGGCGGCATGGGGCTTGGCAAGGAATCGATGTGCGTCGTCTCCGAGGAGCTCTCTCGCGGCTATATCGGCGTCGGCAGCCTCGGCACCCGCTCCGAGATCGCTGCCGAGCTTATCCTTGGCAGCGGCACCGAAGAGCAGAAGCGCAAATGGCTGCCGAAGATCGCGTCCGGCGAAGTGCTGCCGACGGCGGTGTTCACCGAGCCGAATACCGGCTCCGATCTGGCCTCGCTGAAGACGCGCGCGGTGCGCGAGGGCAACGCCTACAAAGTCTACGGCAACAAGACCTGGATCACCCATCCGGTGCGCGCCGATCTGATGACGCTCTTGGTGCGCAGCAATCCGGCCGAAAAAGGCTATCGCGGCCTCTCCATGCTGCTTGCGGAAAAGCCGCGCGGCAGCGACGAGCGGCCGTTCCCGGCCGCCGGCATGTCGGGCACCGAAATCGAAGTGCTCGGCTATCGCGGCATGAAGGAATACGAGATCGCCTTCGACGGCTTTGCGGTGAAAGCCGAAAATCTCCTCGGCGGTGTCGAGGGCCTGGGCTTCAAGCAGCTCATGGCGACGTTCGAGTTGGCGCGCATCCAGACCGCGGCGCGCGCCGTCGGCGTGGCGCAATCGGCGCTGGAGCAGGCGATGAGCTATGCGACGACGCGCGTGCAGTTCGGCGAGCCGATCGCCAATTTCCCGCGCGTCGCCGACAAGCTCGCGATGATGGCGGTCGAAATCACGATCGCGCGCCAGCTCACCTATTACGCCGCCCGGCAGAAGGATTCCGGCCGCCGTTGCGATCTCGAGGCCGGCATGGCGAAGCTTTTGGCGGCGCGGGTCGCCTGGGCCGCCGCCGACAATGCCGTGCAGATTCACGGCGGCAACGGCTTTGCGGTCGAGTTCCCGGTGTCGCGGATTCTCTGCGATGCGCGCATTCTCAACATTTTCGAGGGCGCCGCCGAAATTCAGGCGCACGTGATCGCGCGGCGCCTGCTGGACGGGTCGAACTGAGCTTTCGTCATCCTGAGGTGCGCGCCGAAGGCGCGCCTCGAAGGATGCGCACAATGCCGCCCCGGATTTCGCTCCCGCTCAATCCGGGCTACAAGGTGCGGCATGGCCACTTTCCTGTCTCACGCTCTCGTTCCGATCGCCATTGGCGCCGTCGCGCTGGTGCTGCTGCTCGGTCTCGTCAACATGATGCGCGGCGGCTCCGGCAACACCTCGCAGAAGCTGATGCGGTTGCGGGTGCTCCTGCAATTCATCGCCATCGTCATCATCATGGCCACGATCTGGGTGATGGCCAAATAGGCTTTGGCAAATAAGTATCGGCGGCGAACCATGGTCGTCCTCAACAAGATCTATACGCGCACCGGCGACGACGGCACGACGGCTTTGGGCACCGGCGAGCGCCGCAAGAAATACGATTTGCGGATCGCAGCCTACGGCACGCTCGACGAGACCAACGCCGCGATCGGGATTGCACGCCTGCATACCGCGGACGTGGCCGCCCTCGATCGCTCGCTTTCCCGCATCCAGAACGATCTGTTCGACGTCGGGGCCGATCTGTGCACGCCCCACAAGGGCAAAGGGCCGGGCGGCGCGCGGCTCACGGTCACTGCGACGCAGGTGACGTGGCTCGAAAGCGAGATCGACCGGCTCAACGCCGAACTTGAGCCGCTGCGATCTTTCATCCTGCCGGGCGGCTTTGCGGCGGCGGCCTATCTGCATCTCGCCCGCACCATATGCCGGCGTGCCGAGCGGTTGATCGCCGAACTTCAGGACCAAGCCGACGAAAGCATCACGCCCGAGGTGCTCAAATACGTCAATCGGTTGTCCGATTATCTGTTCGTCGCCGCCCGCTATGCCAACGACAAGGGCGCGCGCGATGTGCTGTGGCAGCCGGGCCAGAATCGCTGAGACGGGCGAACAAGACCGCGTGCCGCCGCAATCTGTTCCAGTGCCGGGGCAGAGCCGCTAAGCGACGAACGCGCGAAACCGGGGAGGAATTCATGGGCCGGCTCGATGGCAAGGTTGCGATCATCACCGGCGCCGCGAGCGGCATCGGCCGCGCTACGTCGATTCTGTTCGCGCGCGAGGGCGCACGCGTCGCCGTCGTCGACCAGAATTCGACGGGACTGCGCGATACCGTGCGCACCATCAGCGGCGATAGCGGCGCCGCGCAGAGCTTCGGCGCGGATGTCGGCAACGAGGATCAGGTCAAGCCGTCATCGACAGCACGCTGGCGGCCTTCGGCGGCCTCGATATCGTCTATGCCAATGCCGGGATCAGCGGCGGTCTCGTTTCGATCTTCGAGCAGACCGCAGATCACTGGCTGCGAATTCTGCAGACCAATCTGATCGGGCCGTTTCTTGCGGTCAAACATGCCGGCATGCCTGCAAACAAGGCCGCGATTCGATCATCCTCACCGCGTCGGTTGCGGGATTGCGCGCGAATGCGGGCGGCGCGCCCTACAGCGCGAGCAAGGCGGGCGTCATCAGCCTCGCGCAGACCGCGGCCACCGCGCTGTTCGGCACCGGCGTGCGCGTCAACGCGATCTGTCCGGGCCTGATCGAAACCGGTATGACCCAGCCGATCTTCGAGGCTGCGCGCGAGCGTGGTACGCAAGACAAGATCGGGCAGCTCAACCCGCTGCAACGCGCCGGCGCGCCGGAGGAAATCGCCACCATGGCGCTGTTCCTGGCAAGCGACGAGTTGTCCTACGTCAACGGTCAGGCTTTCCCGGTTGATGGCGGCCTTTCCAGCTCGCTGCCGTTCACGCGGCCGATCCACTGACGGCCGCTCCTTTCACCCATTCCGAGGCCTGGCGTTGACCAAAAGCGCGCCCGCCGGTACGTTCCCGCACCGCAGCATCGCCGTGCCCCGCAGCGCGGCTGAGGCTGCCGATGAGACCGGGACAGTCGAACCACGCCATGAAGATTCTCGTGCCCGTCAAACGGGCGGTCGACAAGGATGTAAAGATACGCGTCAAGTCAGACGGCTCCGGCGTCGAGCTTTCCAACGTCAAGATGTCGATGAATCCCTTCGACGAGATCGCGGTCGAGGAGGCGATCCGGCTCAAGGAAGCCGGTAAGGCGACCGAGATCGTCGCCGTCTCGATTGGGCCGGCGCAAGCAGCCGAGACGATCCGCACCGCTCTGGCCATGGGCGCCGACCGCGGCATCCTGGTGAAGAGCGAAGGCAACACCGAGCCGCTGGCGGTGGCGAAGATACTCAAGGCAATCGCCGCGGCCGAACAGCCCCGCCTCATCATCATGGGCAAGCAGGCGATCGACGACGACTCCAATCAGACCGGCCAGATGCTGGCCGCGCTGCTCGGCTGGCCGCAGGGCACATTCGCTTCCAAGGTGGCGATCGATGGCGAGGCGCTCCTGGTCACGCGCGAGGTCGATGGCGGCCTGCAAACCGTGGAGCTCAAAATGCCGGCGATCGTCACCACCGATCTGCGGTTGAATGAGCCGCGCTACGCATCGCTGCCCAACATCATGAAGGCGAAAAAGAAGCCGATCGACGAGAAGACCGCCGCCGATTTCGGTGTCGACACCAAGCCGCATCTGGAAATCGTCAAGACCGCCGAGCCGCCGGTGCGCAAGGCCGGCGTCAAGGTCAAGACCGTCAGCGAGCTCGTCGACAAGCTCAAGAACGAGGCGGGGGCGATCTGATGCCGACCCTTCTTGTCGCCGAGCACGACAACAAGTCACTGAAGGATTCGACCGCCAAGGCGTTGACCGCCGCCAAGGCGATCGGCGCCGACGTCCACATCCTAGTCGCCGGTCATGACTGCAAGCCGGCCGCCGACGCCGCGGCCAAGCTCGATGGCGTCAAGAAAGTCCTGCTGGCGGACGCGCCCGCCTACGAGCACATGCTGGCCGAGCCGACCGCGGCACTGATCGTGTCGCTCGCCGGGCCCTACGAAACGATCATGGCGCCGGCGACCACGAGCGGAAAGAACATCATGCCCCGCGTCGCCGCTTTGCTCGACGTCATGCAGATTTCCGAGATCAGCAAAGTCGTGGCGCCGGATACCTTCGAGCGGCCGGTTTACGCCGGAAACGCCATCCAAACGGTGCGCTCGCTCGACCCGAAGAAAGTCATCACCGTGCGCACGGCGGCGTTCCAGGCAACCGGCGAGGGCGGCGCGGCCCCGATCGAGCCGGCCGCAATTGCGGCCGACCCCGGCATTTCCGGCTTCGTCGGCGAGGAACTCTCGAAGTCGGAGCGCCCGGAACTGACCTCGGCGAAGATCATCATTTCCGGCGGCCGGGCGATGCAAAGCCGGGACAACTTCACCAAATATATAGAGCCGGTCGCCGACAAGCTCGGCGCGGCAGTCGGCGCCTCACGCGCCGCGGTAGACGCCGGCTATGCACCCAACGACTGGCAGGTCGGCCAGACCGGCAAAGTGGTAGCGCCGGACCTCTATATCGCGGTCGGCATTTCAGGTGCTATTCAGCATCTCGCCGGAATGAAGGATTCGAAGGTCATTGTTGCTATCAACAAGGATGAGGAAGCACCCATCTTTCAGGTCGCCGACTACGGCTTGGTGGCGGACCTTTATCAGGCCTTGCCGGAACTGGCCCAGGAGCTCGAAAAGCGCGGTCGTTGACGATTGGTAGCAGCGCCCGCGAAGAAGGTAAGCGAAGATGGTCGAAGTGAAAGAGCGGCCGAAAACGCGCGGCGACCATGGCGGAGGGACGGCGCACGCCATCCGCAAGGTTGGCATCATCGGCGCCGGCCAGATGGGCAACGGCATCGCTCACGTCTGCGCGCTCTCCGGTCTTCATGTGCTGCTCAACGACGTGGTCGCCGAACGCATTAACGAAGGGATCGCGGTCATCAGCGGCAATCTCGCGCGTCAGGTCAGCCGCCAGCGCATCACCGACGAGCAGCGCGAAGCCGCCATCAAGCGCATCAGTCCGGCGAAGACGCTCGCCGAGCTTGCCGACTGCGATATGGTGATCGAGGCGGCGGCCGAGAAGGAAGAGGTCAAGCGCAAGATTTTCAGCGCGCTATGTCCTTCGCTCAAGCCCGAGGCCATCGTCGGCACCAACACCTCTTCGATCTCGATCACGCGGCTCGCCGCCTCGACCGACCGGCCGGAACGCTTCATCGGCATTCACTTCATGAATCCGGTGCCGCTGATGGAACTGGTCGAGATCATCCGCGGCATTGCCACTGACGACGAGACGTTCGAGACCACCAAGCAGTTCGTCAGCAAGCTCGGCAAGCAAATCGCGGTCTCGGAGGATTTCCCCGCCTTCATCGTCAACCGCATCCTGCTGCCGATGATCAACGAGGCGATCTACACGCTCTACGAGGGCGTCGGCAATGTCGAGGCGATCGACACGGCGTTACGGCTCGGCGCGCACCATCCGATGGGCCCGCTCGAGCTTGCCGATTTCATCGGGCTCGATGTCTGCCTCTCGGTGATGCAGGTGCTGCACGAGGGGCTGGCGGATTCGAAATACCGCCCGTGCCCGCTATTGGTGAAATACGTCGAAGCCGGCTGGCTCGGCCGCAAAACCCAGCGCGGCTTCTACGATTATCGAGGCGAAAAGCCCGTCCCGACGCGGTAAGCGGCCGGTTCCTTCAATACGTTATTGCGAGGCGCGTACTGCCAAGCAATCCGGGACTTTTTCCTGGATTGTGTCGTCGTTTGCCCCTCGCAATGACGGGTGCGCAGTTACTTCATCAGTTCGACGAAGAGGCCGATGATGCACACATAAGCGAGCACGAAAGCGATCGTGCGGATATAGGGGATGGCGGCCCAAAAGACGATGGCGTGAGCGACGCGCAGCCAGAAGTAGCTCATGGCCCAGAAGGCTGTCATCGAATTGGCTTTTCCGGTGAGCTGAATCAGGACCACGAGCGCGGCGAAAGGCGCAAACGTCTCAACGGCGTTCATGTAGGCGCGTTCTGCACGTTTGCCCCAAAGCGGCACCGGACGCGGCGTCGGATCGACGTAATTCTGTGGGCTCAGAAATCCGTTGGTGACGACTTGCGCGACGATATACGGAATCCACAATGATGCCGTGAGCATGGCCGTCAGTGCAAGATATTTCAGTTCGGGCGACATTATATTTTCCTCCCTGTGATTTGGTTTCAATTACGTCAGCAGAACCCGGTTGCCGGGATGGAGCGAACGCCACATCCCGATTGCCAATCGAGCTAAATTAAAATCCCCGCTCTCGCGCGAACCCGGATATTCCCGTCTCAATCGCAGCACGATGCCGAGGAAGCCGATCCTTTGGAAGATTTGGGCTCCTGATAACTCGCCTTGGGATCGACGACCGTGCCCTCATACTTGTCGTGGTGGCGTACCCACGCCATACCATACTTCAGGCCAGCTTCGTCGCGGCCCTTGGGGGCGATGTCGAGGAAGTTGTACGCGCCGATCAGCATATCGAGACCGCGTCCGTAGCTCGAATAGGTGTGGAACACCTCGCCGGCGGCGTCCTTGTAGAACACGCTAGTGCCCGGCCGTTCGTCGCTGGGGAATTCGGTCTTCTCATAATTGTAGATGGTAACGCCCGTGGTTTTCTCTTCCGGCGACGCCGACACCTGATAGTCGAAATTGAAGTCGTTGCCAAACGACGACACCCATTTGAAGCGCCAGCCCATCCGGTTTTTGAACTTCTCGATATTTTGCAGCGGGGCGCGCGACACCACGACGAAGGCGACGTCGCGCTGCGCGAGATGCACGACCGCGCCGTCGAAGTGATCGGCAAGCAGCGAACAGCTGGGGCAGCCCTCTTCCCAGTGGGGACCGAGCATGAAGTGATAGATGATCAGCTGGCTTTTGCCGCCGAAGAGGTCGGCCAGAGTTACCTTGCCGTTCGGACCGTCGAACACGTAATTTTTCTCGACCTTCTCCCAGGGAAGCTCGCGCCGTTTACGGCTCAATGCATCGCGGGCGCGCGTAAACGCCTTTTCTTCCGCCAGGTGCGCCTTTCGTTCGGCGAGCCATTCGTCGTGGGACACAACCTTGTGCTCTGTGACGGTTGTCATTGCTTCCTCCATCGTCTCAAGCGGAACTTTTTGCGTATCGCAGCGCGAGCGACAGGACCGGCGCCAGCTTCGGCACGTCCGCTTGGCTGGCCTGAAGTTCGATCCACTCCTTCATTGCCGGTTTGCCATAAGGCCGGAACGAGGTCGCCGCTCCGGACGCGATCAGACGCGCTGCGTCCGCTGCCGGGACCTTTGCGCCGACGCCCGACTTGAATACGCAGAACGCCATGCGCCTTCCCATGAATACCGCCGGACTGCCGAACATCGAGCCGATCCTTATTTTGGGCTCGATGCTCCGCACGTGCGTGACCAAGGTGTCGAACAGCTGGCGGTCGTGGGCGACTTTGGCGCTCGACTTTGGCTGCTCCGATGGCTTGCGCGCGCGTGAGCTCTTCGGCATGGCGGCGGCTGTTCAGGATGCCGGCGTCATCCAGCCGATTCCGGCGCCGCCAGGCTCGGTCAGGATGACGATGCGGCCGACGCCGGGAACATCGAATGCCGGCTTCATGACCTTGGCGCCCGCCTTCGTCGCCTTCTTCACGCGCGCATCGACGTCGTCGACGGCGATGTAGGGCATCCAGCCTTCGGGCGTGCCGTTGTATTCGGCGCCACTGATGTCGAAAATGCCGGCGACCGCCGCATCACCGGCATTGGCCAGCCAATATGTGCCGCCGTCCGGCATCGGCATCGAGTCGAAAGTCCAGCCCATTGCGTCGGCATAGAAGTTCTTGGCGCGCGCAACGTCGCGCGTCATCAGTTCGTTCCAGTGGAAGTGACCGTGTGACCAGGTCATCGGATAGCTCCTGTATTGGCGACTGCACCAGGTGTTTCGAATCCAGTATCCCTCGCCATCGTGTCGCTCATGCGAACAGCTTTTCCAGCTTGTCGAATGCGCCGTTCCAGCCTTGGCGGTGGCCGTCGCGGACCGCTTCGTCGGCGAATTGCTCGTGCGTCAGGGTCAGCAGCGTGCCGTCGCCGTCCAGTTTGAGCAGCACGGTGACCAGCGATTCCCGCTCCGGTGTGGATTTCCAGGCCCAAGTGAAAACCAGCTTTTCGTCGGCGACGATTTCGCGATAAACGCCGCCGACATCGTGCGGTTCGCCACTCGGCGAGCGCATCATGATCAGATAGCGGCCGCCCGGACGCAGGTCGCTCTCGGCCCGCACGGTGACGATTTCGCCCGGTCCCATCCACCGCTTTATCTTTTCCGGGTCGGTCCAGGCTTCGAAGACTTTGGCGGGGGACGCTTTGAAGTGCCGTTTGATTGTGAGGCTCGGTTTGACGGCGGTATCGACGGACATGACTCCTCCTCCAGAAAATCGGCCAGGCGCGACAGCGCCTCGGACCAGAACCGTTCGTAGCGATTGAGCCAGGCGATCGCCTCCTGCATGGGCGCCGCCTCTAGACGGCAGGTGACGATGCGGCCCGATTTAGTACGCGCCACCAGTCCGGCGCCGGACAGCACGTCGAGATGTTTCATGATCGCCGGCAAAGACACCGCGAACGGTTCCGCCAGCGCGCTGACCGAAAGGGTCCGTTGTTCGGCGAGCCGCGCCAGCAGCGCCCGCCGCGTCGGATCGGCGAGCGCGGCAAAGGTGCGATCGAGTGGGCTGCCATCATACTTAACCATATAGTTAAGCATAGCCCGGAGCCGCTCGCTGTCAAGCGATACCGGCTTAGGGGCTTTGGCCCACCGTCGCTCGTCGCGTCGCTGCTCCTCCGTTGACAGCCAGCGGTCCAGTTGTCACGCTCCGGGCGCATAAGGAGCGGCTGCAATAAGGTCGCTATCCAGCGCTTCGGTCGCACCGGGAGGATATTCATGACGCGAATCGGGAAAACGATGCTGCTTGCGGGGGCGATGGCGCTTCCGCTCGGATGTGTGGCTGCCGCGCAGGAGACGGGCGGGGGTGGTGGCGGCGGAGCCGCGGCAAATGTACAGATACCGACTGTCGGCCAGGCGATGCTCAACAACGCCGCGAGCGACAGCAAGAACTTCCTCCTCACCAACGGCAACTACAATCAAACCCGCTTCCACCCGGCGAGTCAGATCAACACGAAGAACGTCAAGAATCTTCACGTCGCCTGGATTTTCCAGACTGACGTCAGGGAATCGACGGAAACCTCGCCGATCGTCGTCAACGGCGTGATGTATGTTACCACCTCGTTCGACCACGTCTATGCGTTGAACGCGCAGACCGGCGAGCAGCTCTGGCACTACAAGCACGACATGGGACCGATCACGGTCTATTGCTGCGGGCCGAACAATCGCGGCGTCGCGGCGCTCGGCGACAAGGTGTATCTCGCCACCCTCGACGCGAAGCTCGTCGCGCTCGATGCCAAGACTGGAAAGCCGGTGTGGTCGCAGCAGATCGCCGATCCATCGCTCGGCTACAGTGAGACCATGGCGCCGACGGCCGTGGACGGAAAAATTCTGGTCGGCACCAACGGCGGCGAGTACGGCATCCGCGGCTTCGTCAAGGCGTTCGACGCCAACGACGGCCACCTGATGTGGACCTTCAATACCATTCCGGAAAACTCGGTCGGCGTGTGGGCGACCAAAGATGCCACCGGCCGCGACATGCATCGCGACATCGCCGCTGAGAAGGACGCGCTCGCCAAGAACGGCGATCCGTACAAAACGCTCGGCGGCGGCGTGTGGCAGAATCCATCAATCGACCTCGCCACCAGGCGCATCTATTTCGTGGTCGGTAATCCGTCGCCCGATCTCGATGGCGCCATACGGCCCGGCGACAACCTCTATACGGACTCGCTGGTTTCGCTCGATCTCGATACCGGCAAGCTCGCCTGCTATTTCCAATACGTCGCGCACGACATATGGGATCTCGACGCAGTGAGCCCGACGGTCCTGGTCAACTCCAAGGATGAACACGGCAAGACTGTCCCCGCCGTCCTGCACGCCGGCAAGACCGGATACATCTACGTGCACGACCGCAAGGATTGCAGCCTGATCCGCTTCTCCGAGCCGATGGTGTCGCAGAAGGATCGATGGGTGCTGCCGACTCCGACCCAGCCGCTCGATGCGAAGTCGGCGCGGATGTTCCCCGGCGCCAACGGCGGCGTGGAATGGTCGCCGATCGCGACCAATCCCGGTCTCAGCCTCGCTTACGCGATCAACCTCGAGCAGGAAATGACCTACACCGTCGCGAGTGCGCCCTATCCCGAGGGCAAGCTCTGGCTCGGCGGCGCGTTCACCAACGTTCCCGGCGGCGTCCAGGCCGGCAACGTGACCGCGGTCGACTACGACACAGGCAAGATCAAATGGCAGGTGAAGACGCCGCAGCCGATGATCGGCGGCATCCTCGCCACCGCCGGCGGCGTGGTGTTCGCCGGCGAGAGCAACGGCTGGTTCAAGGCCTACGACGCGAAGAACGGCAGCATCCTGTGGAAGTTCCAGGCGGGTGCCGGGGTCAATGCGCCACCGTCGTCCTATACGGTCGGCGGCAAGCAATTCGTCGCTGTGGCGGCCGGCGGCAACGTGCAGGTCGATTCCAAGCGCGGTAACAGCATCGTCGCCTTTACGCTGGACTGACGAAACCTGCACAGCTCGGACGATTGCGCGGACGGGACCGGAAACGGCCCCGTCCGATTTTTGTGGAGAGGCGCCCGTAGTCAAATGAGAACTCGGTCGATCCCGCTGGCGCTCGCGCTATCCATTCTGTCTTTGGCAGCGCACGCCGAAAGCATCGAGGAGAAAGCGCAGATCTGCGCGGCCTGCCACGGCGACAACGGTGTGCCGCCGCAGCAGGTCATTCCGGTGCCGGTCATCTGGGGTCAAAATCTGGGTTACCTCTTCTTCCAGCTGCGGGATTTCAAGTCGGGCAGCCGCAAGAACGAGCAAATGACGCCGATTGCGGAAGGACTTGAGCGCGAAGACCTGATGCTGCTGGCGCAATATTTCGCCAAAAAAGCCTGGCCCAATTTGCAACAGCCGCACGCGACGGCCGACGAGGCGGCATTGGCGCAGCGCGCCAATGCGTCCGTCGTTTGCACCAGCTGCCATCAGGAGGGATTCGTAGGCGCGGGCACGCAACCGCGGCTCGCCGGCCAGGCCCGCGGCTATCTGGACAAGACGATGACCGATTTCCGCAGCGGCGCCCGCGGCAACAATCCTGGCATGCACGATCTCATGTTGGCAATCTCGGAAAAGGATATCGCGGCGCTGGCGACCTGGCTCGGGGGGTTGTGAGACGATACTTCGTCACTCCGGGGGCGAGCCACCGGGTCCGGCCTCAATTGGCCGGCCCGATGACGGGCCTTGCGAGGAACCCGGAATCCATATTCGCGATTCGTGGTTACAGATTCCGGGCTCGCCCCTTTGCGGCGTTCCGGAATGACAACTAGCGGTCGAGCTGGGCCCGCACTTCGGTGTTCGCCGCCAGATCAGCGGCCGTCTTGCCCTCTTTGTCCTTGAGCGAGCGATCGGCGCCGCGCTGGAGGAGGACGCCGACGGTCGCCGCATCCCCGAGCGATGCGGCGATCATCAGCGCGGTGCGGCCGCGATTGTCGGCGGCATCGAGCACGGCATCGTGCGCGACGAGAAGATCGACGATGCGTTCGACGCCGCCTGCGCCCACGCCCTCGTCGTGTCCCGCGATCCACATCAGCGCGGTGAGGTCGTTGCCGTAACGCTCCCGTGCATCGATACCGGCATCGAGCAGCCGTCGTACAATGTCGTCGAAGCCGCGTGCCGCGGCATAGACCATCGCGGTCTTACCGGTTGTATCACGCACTTTCGGATCGGCGCCCTTTGCGAGCAGCGCTTCGACGATACGGTCATTGCCCTTGAAGGCCGCGGCGATGAGCGGCGTGAGACCGGAACGGCCGGTGAGGTTCGGATCGGCGCCCTTGGCCAGCAATAGTGCGACCGTCGAATGTTTCTCGGCTTCGGCGGCCCCCAGCAACGCGGTGCCGCCGTCGACATTGCGGGCATCGATCGGCGCGCCCTTGGCGAGGAAGAGTTCGACGAGCGTCGGATGGCCGCCGCGCGCGGCGTGGGCGAGCGGCATGGCGCCGCGGCGGTCGCGCGCGAGCAATGAAGCGCCGGCATCGAGAAGCGTCTGCGCCAGCGCCTCGCAACCGCGGTCGGATGCTGCGAACAGCGCGATGTTGGTCTGCACCGAGACGGCCTCGGCCTTGACCAGTTCGTAGTTGCGCTCGATTTCGCCGCAGTCCTCTTCGGCGCGCGGCGCACCGGTCTGCGCGCGCGCCGGTGCGAGCGCGACGAGCACAACGAGGCAGGCGCAAGTGAGGGTGCGCAGGAGCACGGGGTTCATCGGCGCAGTGTAGCCGGACGGAGGCCGCAGGTTAACGCACGTCAACTATTAGGCCGCGTCAACGTGCTCTTAAGCTTGGAGCGCTAGTCAAGCCCGCATCACGGACGCAAGCCTCATCGGCGCAACGATGAGCGCCCAGACCGGAATGTTGCAGCTTGCCGTCGCGGCGCGACTCGCGCAGATGAGCGGTCGCAGAGCTGGTCGATGCCGCGCAGCAGAATTTCGACCCGCTTGCCAATATCGCAGCCGGCATCGGAACGAACCTCGACGTTATTGTTTGACGGTGCCGCCGTTGTCGGCGACGGCGCTTATCAGGCGCACGCCATCGGCGCTCGCCCATTCGGCGGGCCCGGCCATTTCGCCGATCTCGCAGCCGGACCGGTCGACAATGAGCGTCGTCGGCATGCCGAAGGCTTTGCCGGCAAGTTTCAGCTCCTGAAACACCTTCGCGCTTTGGTCGGCGTAATAGGCAAGATGCGTCGCGCCGACATCCTTGAGAAAGGCCAGCGGCTTTTCCGCATCGCGGGTGTCGATATCGATGGCGACGACCTGGAATTTAGGCCCGCCCAGCTGGCCTTCGAGCGCGTCGAGCGCCGGCATCTCCTTGCGGCAGGGCACGCACCAGGTAGCCCAGAGGTTGAGCAGGACGGTGCGGCCGCGCCAATCGCTCAGCTTCCGGTCATGCCCTTGCGCGTCCTTGAAGGCGAGATCGGGCATCAGGAAAGGCTTTTTTGCGGTCGCCAGCGCCGCGACCTCCCCGCGCACCAGCGGCGCGATCCGCGCCGCGGTCACGACCGCCGGCTCGCAGGTCGCGGCCGCCGGATTGCTTCGCAGGTGTCCCATCCCGTATACCCCCGCAAGCACGGCCACGGCCGCCAGTCCGCAACCAGAAGCAATGGCGATGAAGCGGCGGCGGCGCAGCTTGTAGTATGGCTCGGCGGACGGCTCGGTCATCGGCGGAAGAACCTCGGCGGCGAACGCATCATGAGCAACAAAATGTGGGGCGGACGCTTTGGGTCCGGGCCCGATCCGATCATGGAGGAGATCAACGCCTCGATCGATTTCGACCGCCACCTGTACCGGCAGGACATCGCCGCAAGCAAGGCCCATGCGGCAATGCTGGCGAAAACCGACATCATTACGGCGCGGGATGCAAAGCGCATCGCCCACGGTCTAGACACGATCCTGTCAGAGATCGAAGCGGGCAAGTTCAAGTTCAAGCGCGCGCTCGAAGACATTCACATGAACGTCGAAAGCCGGCTGACCGAGCTGATTGGGCCGGCGGCCGGACGGCTGCATACCGCGCGCTCGCGCAACGATCAGGTCGCGACTGACTTGCGGCTTTGGATCCGCGACTGGATTGACGGCGTTGATGCGACGCTCGCCGCCTATCAGCGCGCGCTCGCCGAGAAGGCTCTCGAACACGCGGCAAATGTGATGCCGGGATTCACCCATCTGCAAACGGCGCAGCCGGTTACGCTCGGCCACCATTTGCTTGCCTATGTCGAGATGGCAGCGCGCGATCGCGGCCGCTTTGCCGACGCGCGCGCCCGCCTCAACGAAAGCCCGCTCGGCTCGGGGGCGCTGGCCGGCACGTCGTTTCCGCTCGATCGCGCGATGACCGCGAAAGCGCTCGGCTTTGCGCGCCCGACGGCGAACTCGCTCGATGCCGTCGCCGACCGCGATTTCGTGCTGGAGACTTTGTCGGCCTGCGCCATCGCCGCCGTGCATCTGTCGCGGTTCGCCGAGGAGATCGTGATCTGGTCGTCGCCGCTGGTCGGGTTCATCAGGCTCTCCGATGCTTTCACCACCGGCTCGTCGATGATGCCGCAGAAGCGCAACCCTGACGCAGCCGAGCTCGTGCGCGCCAAAACCGGCCGCGTGGTCGGCGCCCTTGCGGGGCTTTTGATGGTGCTCAAGGGATTGCCGCTCGCCTATCAGAAGGACATGCAGGAAGACAAGGAAGGCACCATCGACGCGTTCACCGCGCTCGCGCAGTCCATCGCCGCCATGACCGGGATGGTGCGCGACATGGAACCCGATGTGATCCGCATGCGGCAGGCCGCCGGTGACGGCTATTCGACCGCAACCGATCTTGCCGACTGGCTGGTGCGCGCGCTCAAGCTGCCGTTCCGTGATGCTCATCACGTGACGGGCCGGATTGTCGCCAGGGCAGCGGAGATCGGCGTCCCGCTCGACAAATTGCCGCTGAAGACTATGCAGGCCATCGAGTCGCGCATCGGCAAGGCGGTTTTCGGCGTGCTTTCGGTCGATCAATCGGTGAAAAGCCGCGGTGTCTTCGGCGGAACCGCGCCGAAGAACGTCCGCGCGCAGGCCAAACGCTGGCTCAGACGCCTTAAGGATTGAGGGTGCGGCCGGCGAATAAACGCCCTGGCAAGGTGTTGCCGCCAAAATCTCGCCGCGGCCGTGCGATCTGCTATGGTGTCGCAGTCGCGGGATCTTTGCGGGTGTGGGGAGTGGTTTTTGGGCCTTGATCGTCTCAGTGCCGGTTTTGCGCTTGTTTTGCTGGGCGCGGCCGCCTTCGGCCTGACGGCGTGCGGGCGCGCGGGACCGCTGGAGCTGCCGCCAGGACCGGCTGTTGGCGCATCGCCGACCGCGTCGGCGGCGCCGGCGGCAAGCCTAGGCGCTCCAGTCGCCAACGGCCCATTGACGCAGGAAGCGGCGCAGAAGAACGGCTTCGACGCCTATGGCAATCCGGTCGCTCCTGCCGGTCAGAAAAAGCCGTTCTTGCTCGATTTCCTGCTGCAATAGCTCGGCTCTGTTTCCGTCATCCCGTTTGGCGACCGCCTCAGGATGATGGGACAAATATTCGCGAACCGCCTCATTCATTCCGGTTCATGCTTTTTACCGGCGCATGATCTTGTTCGGAAAACCGGTTTCCACTTTTCCGGAGCATGCTTTAAACACCCGCCATGCATCATTTTGCCTATCGCCACGGCGTGCTGCACGCCGAGGATATCGATCTTATCGCCTTGGCCAACGCCGTCGGCACGCCGTTCTATTGCTATGCGAGCGCGACGCTGGAGCGGCACTACCGGGTATTCGCGCAAGCCTTCGCCGACGTCGATGCGCTCATCTGCTACGCGATGAAGGCCAATTCCAATCAGGCCGTGATCGCGACGCTCGCCCGGCTCGGCGCCGGCGTCGACGTCGTCTCCGAGGGCGAACTCCTGCGCGCGCGAAAAGCCGGCGTCCCGGCGCAAAAGATCATGTTTTCCGGGGTGGGCAAGACCGCGCGCGAACTCGCACTCGCGGTCGAGCACGGCATTCTCTGCGTCAACGTCGAATCCGAAGCGGAGCTTGAACTTCTCGCCGGCATCGCCGCCGGCAAGGGCGGCGCCGTCGATATTTCCATCAGGGTCAATCCCGACATTGATCCCAAGACGCACGCCAAGATCGCGACCGGCAAGGCCGAGAACAAATTCGGCATCCCCATCAGCCGTGCGCGCGAGGTTTACGCCCGCGCCGCGAAGCTAAGTGGCGTGCGCGTCGCCGGCGTCGATATGCATATCGGCAGCCAGATCACCGAGCTCGATCCGTTCAGCGATGCGTTCGCGCTGTTGGCGGACTTCGTGCACGTGCTGCGAGCCGACGGTCACACCATCCGCCACGTCGATCTCGGCGGCGGGCTCGGCATTCCCTACCGCGAAGACAACGAGCCGCCCCCCAATCCGGATGCCTATGCGGCCGTCGTCAAGCGCGCGACGCGTGATCTTGATTGCCGATTGATCTTCGAGCCTGGCCGTTTGATCGTCGGCAATGCCGGTATCCTGGTGACGCGCGTGCTTTATCTCAAACGCGGCGAAGCCAAAACCTTCGTGATCGTCGATGCCGGCATGAACGATCTGGTTCGTCCGACGCTCTATGACGCGCACCACGACATCCGTCCGGTCCGCGAGACGGCTGCCGGCGCGCCGCGCGTCGTCGCCGACGTGGTCGGACCGGTGTGCGAATCAGGCGATTTCATCGCGCTCGACCGCTCCGTGGTCGAGCCGAAGGCGGGCGACCTCCTCGCCATCATGAGTGCCGGCGCCTATGGCGCGGTCGAGGCTGGAACCTACAATACCCGAGCGCTCGTGCCGGAAGTCCTTGTCCGCAAAGGCGAATGGGCTTTGGTGCGGCCGCGCGTCTCGGCCGAGGAACTGATCGCGCTCGATCGTCTGCCCGCCTGGCTCTGAATTTGCTTGTGATATTTTGCATGGCACGGCTTCCTTACAGGCGCGCGCCTTGAACCCGCCGCCTTGTTAACGTGTCGTCGGGCAGAGTTTTTTCCGCGGAGACCTTGGTGACGGAAACCGCATCGAGCCAGCCTGCCGCTTCGCATCGGAGCCCGGAGACAGTCGCCCGATCGCAGCTCGGCACCGCTCTGCGCCGCGCCCGCTGGACGATCTTCTGGGAGCGGCTGTGGCCCGCACTCGCGCGCCTCGCCGCCGTCGTCGGTCTTTTCCTGACGGTGTCGTGGCTTGGATTGTGGCTCTGGCTGCCGCCGCTCGCCCGCGCTGCCGGGTTGACCGCGTTTGCGGTGCTGGCGCTCGCGGCGATCGTTCCGTTCGTTTCCTTGCGCCTGCCCGCCGCCGCCGATGCGCTGCGCCGGCTCGATCGCGGGAGCGGCGTTCGCCATCGGCCGGCAACGACGATCACCGACGAACTCGCCGTCACTCCGCAGGACCCCTATTCGCTCGCGCTCTGGCAGGCCCATGTCGAGCGCACGCTGGCCGCCGCCCGCGCCTTCAAGGCCGGATGGCCTTCGCCGCGGCTTTCGCTGCGCGACCCTTACGCGCTGCGCGGTCTTGTTCTCATTGCCGTCATCGCCACCTTCATCGCCGCCGGCGGCGAGCACTGGAAGCGCGTTGCCGCGGCGTTCGACTGGCAGGGTGTGGTGCTGCCGGCGAATTTCCGCATCGATACGTGGGTCACGCCGCCCGCTTATACCGGCAAGCCGCCGATCATCCTCGCCGGCATGCATCCCGGCGAGGTCGCGCGCCAGGACGCGGACGCAAGCGAGCCCGTTTCCGTTCCCGCCGGCTCGACGCTGGTCGTGCGCGCGACCGGCAAGCTCAATCTCGATATTTCCGGCAAGGGCGGCGTTACGCCGGCAACGGAAAAAGTCCAGGCGCCCGCCGGTACGCAAGAATACCGGTTCAAGATCGCGACGACCGGCGCCGCGACGCTGCGCGGCGTCGGCGAGGATCTGACCTGGGCGTTCAACGTCATTCCCGACCGGCCGCCAACGATCTCGCTCGCCAAGGATCCCGAACAGCAGGCGCGGGGCTCGATCTTACTGTCCTACCGGCTCGAGGACGATTACGGGGTCATCGAGGCGCGCGCCACCTTTGCGCGCAAGGAAGAGCCGGAGACGCAAGGCGCCGCCGCGCATCCGCTGTTCGGTCCGCCCGACTTCGCGCTGGTGCTGCCGCAGGCGCGCACCAAGAGCGGGACCGGTCAGACCATCAAGGACCTCACCGATCATCCCTGGGCCGGCGCCGAAGTGACGATGACGCTCGTCGCCCGCGACGAGGCCGGCAACGAAGGCAGGAGCGAGTCGTCCACGTTCCGCCTGCCCGAGCGCGCTTTCACCAAGCCGCTGGCGCGGGCGCTGGTCGAACAGCGGCGCAATCTTGCGCTCGATGCCGGCGCTCGCCCGCTGGTCACCACCGCGATCGACGCTTTGGCGCTGGCGCCGGAGCATTTCACGCCCGACCTCGGGACCTATCTCGGGCTCCGCTCGATCTTCTGGTCGCTCATTCGCGCCAACACCGACGACGATTTGCGCGAAGTGACCAAGCGGCTGTGGCAGATGGCGGTCGGTATCGAGGACGGCGACATCTCCGACGCGCAGGCCAATCTGCGCAACGCCGAGGAAGCGCTGCGCCAGGCGCTCGAACGCGGCGCCACCGATCAGGAAATCAAGCAGCTCATGGATCAGCTGCGGTCGGCGATGGACCGCTTCATGCAGTCGATGCAGGAGCAACTGCGGAACAATCAGCAGCTCGCGCGGCCGCTCGACCGCAATGCGCGGACCTTAAGCCAGCGCGATTTGAAGAGCATGCTCGACCGGCTCGAGAACCTAGCGCGCAACGGCGCCAAGGACGCCGCGCGGCAGCTGTTGCAACAACTCCAGCAGATGATGGAGAATCTGCAAATGGCGTCGCCGGACCAGAATGGCGGCGATGACATGGACGACATGATGTCGCAACTTGACGAGCTCGGCGACATGATCGGCAAGCAGCAAGACCTGCGCGATCGCACGTTCCGCCAGGGCCAGGACCAGCGGCGGCAAAACGGCCAACGCGGCCAGCAAGGAAGGCAGGGGCAGCAGGGCCGGCAGCAGGACGAATCCATGGGCGACCTGCAACAGAGCCAGCAGGCATTGCGCGACCGGCTCAAGAAGCTGCTCGAAGAACTAAAGAACCGCGGCGTCGGCCAGAACGGGCAAGGCCAGCAGGGTCAGCACGGCGAAGGCCAGAGCGGCATGGATCAGCTCGGCCAGGCCGGCGAAGCGATGGGCGAAGCCGAAGGCCAGCTTGGCGACGGCAATGCCGAAGGCGCCGTTGATTCCCAGGGGCGCGCGCTGGATGCGCTGCGCAAGGGCGCGCAGGGCCTGGCGCAATCGATGCAGCAACAGCTCGGACAGGGTCCCGGTCCCGGGCAGAACGGCCGGCTCGGACAGCCGCGCGCGCAGCGCGACACCGACCCGCTCGGCCGTCCGCTGCGCGGCCGCGACTATGGCGATGACGTCACGGTGAAAGTGCCGGGCGAGATCGACGTGCAGCGCGCCCGCCGCATTATTGAAGAACTGCGCCGCCGCTTCGGCGACGTACTGCGCCCGCAGGAGGAGCTCGATTACATCGAGCGGCTGCTCAAGGATTATTGAGCGGCGCGATGCGACGGATACCTGATCTGACCGATCAAGACTTGGAAAAGATCGGCGTTCATTTCGGTCGGCCGTCGCCGCAAGCTGCTGGGGGCGATCGCGGAACTGCGAGCGTCGATAAAGATACCCTGAAGCCTGCTCCGGCTGCGGCGCCAATTGCCCCGCAAGCGCATGATACCGCCGAGCGCCGCCAAGTTACGGTGATGTTCTCGGACCTGGTCGGTTCGACGGCCCTTTCCGCCCGTATGACCCGGAGGATTTGTCCGAGGTCATTTCGGCTTATCAGAAACGCGTCGCGGAGACGGTGCGCTGCTTCGGCGGGTTCGTGGCGAAGTATATGAGCTACGGCGTGCTGGTGTATTTCGGCTATCCCGAGGCGCATGAGGACGAGGCCGAGCGCGCGGTGCTCGAGTTGCTGGCCGCGGTGAGTGGACTGAAGGCGCACGCAGCACTGCAAACCCGTGTCGGCATTGCCACCGGGGCTGGTCGTGGTCGGCAACCCTGAATCGGCTCAGGTGAAGCGCAGGAGCGCGGATTCGTCGGCGAGACGCCAAACCTCGCGGCGCGGCCGAGGAGTATTTCAATCGCGCGCTCACGGTTCCGCGCCAGCAGCAAGCGCCGCAATTGTTAATTTCTTCCAACCGAATGTTAACGCTTCCTTGCTAACAACGCCTGCGTCGCCCGCGTTTCGCAGGGGCGGTGTAGAGGTCCTCGTGGCATCGATCGGTTCCGAGCACGCGTCGCGTCCGCTCTGGCGCGCGTCTTGGCATATTCCTTGGCGCGGCTTTGGGCGCAATGCCTTGCGCCTGCCGCCTTCCGTTCCCTGGAGCGGGGAGATTAACGGCGCGGTCGCGCGGACGCACGCGCTCTTTACCGACGGCAGCGACTCGTCGCTGGTGCGGCGCCTCGCGGGTGCGGCTTTCCTCATCCGGGTGGTCAGCGCGGCGATCGCCCTCGTGTCGCAAGTCCTGCTGGCGCGGTGGATGGGCGGTTTCGAATTCGGGATCTACATCTATGCCTGGACCTGGGTGCTCTTGATCGGCGGTATGGTCGACCTCGGTCTCGGCTCGGCGGCACAGCGCTTCATCCCCGAATACATCGAATATAAGCGGTTCACCTTGCTGCGCGGATTTCTCAGCGGCAGCCGCTGGCTCGCGTTGCTGTTCGGGACGATCGCCGGAGTCGCCGGCGCCATTGCCGTGAAGCTGCTGACCCCACACATCGATCCGGCAACCGTCGTTCCTCTCTACCTTTCATGCGCCTCGCTGCCGATGTTCGGTGTTTGGTCCGTACAGAGCGGCATCGCGCGCTCCTATAACTGGGTCAATCTTGGACTGTCGCCCGTTTACGTGCAGCGCCAGCTCTTGCTGCTTGGATTGATCGGCCTTGCCTATGCGCTCGGCCTGCCAACCGACGCCGTGACGGCGACCGCCGTCGGCGTCGTTGCGCTTGTCAGCGTCGGCGTCGGCCAGATTGCGGTTCTCAATCGCAGGCTGTCGGGCGTCGTCGAAGGCGGTCCCACGGCCTACGCGGCGCGTATCTGGCTGACCGTCTCGGTGCCGATCTTCGTGGTCGAAGCATTTTATCTCCTGCTGACCTATTCCGACATCATCGTGCTCAAGCAGTTCCGGCCGCCGAACGAGGTCGCGATCTACTATGCCGCCGCCAAAACGCTGGCGCTGGTCGCTTTCATCTACTACTCGGTGGCGCAGACAATCGCGCACAAGTTCGCCGAACATCACGTCAGCGGCGACCGCCCGCGGCTCGCCGCTTTTCTCAAGCAGTCCGTCCGGTTGACATTCTGGCCGTCGCTCGGCGCGATCACCGTTCTGCTCGCTCTCGGCAGGCCGATGCTGCGGCTGTTCGGCCACGATTTCGTTTCCGGCTATTACCTGATGTTTATCATCGCGGTCGGACTCCTGGCGCGGGCCTCGGTCGGGCCGGCGGAGCGACTTCTCAATATGCTCGGCGAACGGAAGTCGTGCGCACTGGTTTACGCCGCTTCGTTCGCGCTCAATATCGGCCTGTGCGCGGTGCTGATCCCGTGGCTGGGGCTGGCCGGCGCCGCGATCGCAAGTTCGGTGGCGCTGGTGTTTGAGTCGGCCAGCCTGTTCATCGTGGCCAAGTATCGCTTGGGACTGCACTGCTTCATTTTCGGCGGGCCCGAAGCTTAAAGGCGCGCGCATGACGGTCAGGGTCCCGGCCCATCAGGCGCCAGCCGTTGCACTCGATGGCGCCGCCTCGGCGATCGCCAGCGCGCGCCGGGCCGTCCTCGCCGATCGCTATGCGGCACATACCTTTGCCGTCGAATGGCGAGATTTCGCGGAGCTTGCGCCGATTGTTGGTGAGTGGCGTGCGCTTGCGGTCCACGCGCTCGAGCCGAATGTTTTCTACGAGCCTGCCTTCGCGCTCGCGGCGGCGCCAGTGTTCGGGCGCGACGCCGGTGCCATTCTGGTCTGGTCGGGAACACAACCGCGTCGGCTTCTCGGTTTCTTTCCGGCGCGGATCGAAAAACGGCGCTACGGCGCCAATCTGCCGATCCTCGTCGGCTGGACCCATCCGTACGGACCGTTCGGCGTACCGCTGGTCGACCGCGAGGCAGCGGAACCGATTGCGGCCGCCTGGCTTGCGCACCTCGCCGCGGACCCCGCGCTGCCGGGACTGGTGCTGCTGCCGTATCTGTCCGTCGACGGTCAGTTCGCCGCCGTGCTCGAGACGATCGTCACGCGCGCGCGGATGCCGACCGCCGATTTTGATCGTCATGAGCGGGCGCTGCTGGCGCCGAGCGGCGACCGGTCGCTTTACGTCGAGCGTGCGCTTGCCCAGCGCCAGCACAAGGAGCTGCGCCGGCATTGGCGGCGTTTGAGCGAGACCGGCGCCGTGCTGTTCACCGCGGCGACCGAACCAGCGGCCGTAGCCGCCGCGATGGGGGACTTCTTCGCACTCGAAGAGCGCGGCTGGAAAGGCAGGGCCGGCACCGCGACGGCCGCTAGCATCGATCTCGACACCTTCATCCGCACTGCCGTCAGCGGGCTCGCCGCGGAGGGCAAGGTCTCGATTGACCGCACATTGGTCGATGGACGCGCGATCGCCGCGACCATCATTTTGCGCAGCGGGCGTTGCGCCTGGTTCTGGAAGATCGCCTACGATGAGACTTTTGCCCGCTTTTCGCCGGGCGTCATGCTCAGCGTCGTGATCACCGACGAGCTCGTCGACGACGCGGGCATCGCGCGCACGGACTCCTGCGCCATCCCCGATCACCCGATGATTGATCATCTCTGGCGGGAGCGGCTGGCGCTCTGCAATCGCCTGGTGGTTGCCCGCCCGCAGGCACCGTTTGCACTGGTCCGCCGCCTGGAAGGATTGCGCTGCGCCGCAATCGCGGGCGCCAAGCGCATTCGTACCCGAATTCATCGCCGCTGACCGCGCCCCATGCGGTTGGCGACCATTTGTTAACCTCAAAACAACCCTTCGGGCAAATAGTCTCGATCAAATTGATCCGGACGGGCCCGCCATGTTCAGCGCTCATGCCCTGACCAAGACCATTCGCCAGTGGGGTATCCTCGTCTGGACCGGCGCCGCCGGCCTTGCCGCGGGCATCGCCTGCTTCACCTTTTTCGGCCGCGACGGAATCTTCCAAGCGCTCAATGGCATCCCCGCCGCGGCAGCGGGCGCCATCCTGTCCGTGCTTTTCGCGCTTGTTGCGCTCGCCTTCGGCGCGCTGATCACCGTCGCGCAGCAGCGTTGGCGCAATCGTATGTCGAGGATTGCGCTCAACTACATGACCCAGGGCTTGTGCATGTTCGACAAGTCGGCGCGGCTTGTCCTTTGCAACATGCGCTACATCGAAATGCACCGCTTGCGGCGTGAACAATTGCGCGGCGGCATGCCGCTGCGCGAGATGCTTGTTCTCCGTGCCCAGAGGGGCACGTTCTCCGGAGATCCGGACGACTATGTCGCTAGCTGTCTTCGCGAGGTCGCCGAAGGTCGCACGGAATCGAGAACGATCAAATTCGGCGACGGGCGCATCGTCGCGCTGACGCAGCGGCCGCTGCCAGGCGGAGGCTGGGTCACGACGCATACCGACGTCACCGAAAAGCTCGCCGCCGAGGAGGAGCGTGATTCGCTGCGCATGCGCGAGGTGCGTCGCGTCGCGATCGACGCGGATATCGCTTCGTTCCGCGGCCGGGTCGAGAATGTCCTCAAGGTCGTCGGACAAAGCGCCGCGTCGATGAAGGTGGCGGCCAAAAGCCTGCTGACGACGTCGGACCACACGCTGCAGCGCGCCCAAGGCGCGGTGCACGGATCGAACAAGGCCTCGGCCAACGTCGAAACCGCGGCGGCCGCCGCCGAGGAACTGTCCGCTTCGATCAAGGAGATCAGCCGGCGGCTCGGGCAGACGAGCGAGATCGTGCGCAGCGCCGCCGCCGACGCTACCGCCACCAACGACGACATCACCGCGCTCGCCAAAGTCGCGCAGCGGATCGGCGACGTGGTGAAGCTCATTCAGGATATCGCCGAGCAGACAAACCTCCTGGCGCTCAATGCCACGATCGAGGCGGCGCGCGCCGGCGAAGCCGGCCGCGGCTTTGCCGTGGTCGCTTCGGAGGTGAAATCGCTTGCCGTGCAGACGGCGAAGGCGACCGAGGAAATCACCAAGGAGATCCTGTCGGTGCAGAATTCGACCGGCGACGCCGTAGCTGCGATCCGCGCGATCACGGAGCGGATGCAGGACATCAACTCGCACACGTCGGAGGTCGTCGACGCCATTGCGCAGCAGGAAGCGGCGACCGGAGAAATTTCGCACAATGTCGCGAGCGCCGCGGTCGGCAGCAAAGGCGTCGTGGCGACGCTCGGCGATGTCGCAACCGGGGTGACGCAAACGCGCAGCTCGGCGCAAACGGTGCTCGCGGCCTCGGAAGAGGTGGAAAACGCCACCGTCCGGCTGCGCGGCGAAGTCAAAGATTTCCTGCGCACCGTGACGGCGTAGACCGCGCTTTCCTCGCGCGAATCCTCTCAGAAGCTCTAACGCCCGGCGGCGTAACCCTGCATGCCGCGCGGATTGGCGGCGGCGCGGCGGCGTTCGCCGGCACGGGCCGCGGCGGTGAGGCGGCCTTCCGACCAGTCCGGACCGACCTCGACGATGTGACCGCGGCGCGTGAGTTCGGCGACGGTTTCTCGCGGCACGCGGCCCTCGACGACCAGCACGCCCGGTCGCGCCGCGCGTGGCCAAAACGACGAGGGAAAATGCTCGGAATGCCAAGCCGGCGCGTCGATCGCCTCTTGAAGATTGAGGCCGCCATGGACGTGGCGCAGGAAAAGCTGGGTGATCCACTGGTCCTGCTGATCGCCGCCGGGCGTGCCGCAAATCAGATAAGGCTCGCCGTCGCGCAGGGCCAGCGTCGGCGTCAGCGTCGTGCGCGGCCTTTTGCCGGGCGCGAGCGCGGCGGGGTGACCTTCTTCGAGCCAGAACATCTGCGCGCGCGTGCCGAGGCAGAAGCCGAGCTCGGGGATCACTGGCGACGATTGCAGCCAGCCGCCCGAGGGCGTCGCCGACACCATGTTGCCGGCATGATCGATGATATCGAAATGTACGGTGTCGCCTCTCGTTCCGCCGAGCCTGCCGACCGTGGGTTCGCCCGCGCCGGCGGCCGCGGCCGGGCCCGGGGCTCCTCGGCGGGAGAGCTCGATCGCCGCGCCAAATCCGTCGATCGATCCGGGGCGCAATTCAAGCGACGCGGTGTCGCCGACGAGCTTGCGCCGCGCGGAATTGTAGGCGTCGGATAGGAGCGTTGCGGTCGGCACTGCGACGAAATCGGGATCGCCGTAAAATGCTTCGCGGTCGGCGAAAGCGAGCTTCGCGCATTCGACCTGCAAATGTATGAAGTCGGCGCTGGTGAGATCGAGACGGTCGAGGTCGAAGCCCTTGAGCAGCGCGAGTTGCTGCAACATCACCGGGCCTTGGCCCCACGGCCCGGTCTTGCAAACCGTGTAGCGCCCGTAGTCGTAGGCCAGCGGCGCTTCGACGCGCGGCGTCCACCGCGCCATATCGTCGGCGGCGAGCACGCCGCGGTGCCGCTTTCCGCTGGTGTCCATCACCTCCTGCGTCCGGCAGAAGCGATCGATCGCCTCGGCGACGAATTCATGCGACCAGGCTTTGCGCGCCCGTTCGATCTGCGCGATGCGGTCGCCGCCGGCGCTTTCGGCTTCGGCAAGGATCCGCATATAGGTCGCCGCTAGCGCCTTGTTGGCGAACAGCGTTTCCGTTGCGGGCACCGCATTATTCGGCAGATACACCGCGGCCGAAGTCGGCCAGTGCTCGCGGAAAAGCTCGGCGACCGTTGCGATGGTCGCGCTGGCACGCCCAACAAGCGGATAGCCGTTTTGCGCATATCCGATCGCCGGTGAAAGGACTTCGCGCAACGGCATGGTGCCATAGTCGCGCAACAGGAGCATCCAGGTCTCGAAGGTGCCGGGCACGCAGGCGGCGAGGAGGCCGGTGCCGGGCACGAGGTCGAGCCCTTCGCGCCTATAATGCGCGATGGTCGCGCCGGCCGGCGCCGGACCCTGGCCGCAGATCACTTCCGGCCGGCCGCGCCGCACGTCATGGACGATGACCGGGACGTCGCCGCCCGGGCCGTTGAGATGCGGCTCGACGACCTGGAGCGCAAATGCGGTTGCGACCGCGGCATCGAAGGCGTTGCCGTCCTTCTCCAGAGCCGCCATGCCGACCGCCGTCGCGATCCAGTGCGTTGAGGCCACGACACCGAACGTGCCTTCGATTTCCGGACGGGTCGTGAACGGGTTGGGATTGATCACGCTCATGCAGGCAGCAAAGTAACACGCCGCCCGCGCGCCGCCATCGCGCCGGTGTCTAGCTCGCGCTTGGGGCGGCCGGCGCGAATTTCAGCGCCACGCCGTTCATGCAATAGCGCAGGCCCGTGGGCTTCGGGCCGTCGTTGAATACGTGACCGAGATGACCGCCGCAGCGGTGGCACGAGACCGCCGTCCGCGTCATGCCAAACGAGGTGTCTCGCGTTTCGTCGACCGCTTTGTCGAGCGGCGCCCAAAAGCTCGGCCAGCCGGTGCCGCTGTCATACTTGGTCTTCGACGAATAGAGCGGCAAATCGCAGCCGCCGCACGTGAACGTACCGGCCCGATGCTCCTTGAGCAGCGGACTGGTGAACGGCCGCTCGGTACCCTCGTGGCGCAGCACCTCGTACGCGTCCGGGCTCAGAAGCTTCTTCCATTCCTCGTCGGTGTGAGTGACCTCGTAGTTCGCGGCCGCCTTTGCGGCATGGGGCCATGTCAGCCGGCTCACAACGAGCGCCGCCAATCCGGTCGCGCCCGCGAAAAAAAAATCTCGGCGTGTGAGCATGGGCTGTCCTCCACGAGCATGACCGGAGAGGGAAGGTCATGCTCCAGCTGCATAAATCACTACGCTCGGTCTATAACCGAGGTCGCGCGCGCCGTCACGCCGGGGAGCGGTCACGTTCGCGGCAACATTTGGTGAAGTGTGCGTTCCGGACGACGACAGGTTGGACCAGCTCTTCGGCCGGCGGGGTCCGGTCAAATCGTCCTGCTGTCGTAGGCCCAATGCAGAAGCGCCTGCCGTTGCCGCTGCCGGCAGGCGAGGTCGCCCGGCTCGCAATGGCGCTGAATTTGGCGCACGTGGCGGCGCATCGCCTTCCAGCGTTTGATCTGCCGGGCATCCTCGCCCGGGATACGGCGGCCCATATAATAGCGGCAGTACCACTGAAACCAGCCGCGCGGGTCGTCGGGATAAATCCATCCCTTCTGGCGCCAGACCGACAAAGGCTGGCTGGCGTCGACACCAAAATAATTCAACGAGCGATCGCGGTGCTGTTTGGTGAGCTTGGCGGCGGCGAACCAACTGCGCGGAAATTCCTTGGCGCAGTCGGTCATGTACTTGCCGCCGAACACCCCGAGCCGCAGCATTTCCGCGGGTGTCAGGTCCGGGCGGAAGCCGGGATCGAAATTCCGCCCGATCGGCGCCGACAGGATATAGCGAAAGCCTCGCTGCATCCCGTCGTTCACCGTAACAGTTTTGCACCGTGACAGTTTTACGTCGCGTGAAATGGTGAAATTATCTCCCGGAACTTTCGCAGGTCTATATTTGCATGTCGCTGCCAAAATCCACGCATGCAAAAAAACCGAGCCCGCGAGGGCCCGGTCTCAAGGTTGCCAGCGTGGGGGCGCCAGCAATCACCTTCTAGAGGGGAAGAACTGCGTGAAACCAGTCGCCGATGGAGGATCTCTGGCAACCGCACATCGCGCAACAATTTACACTATGCAAAGCGCTTCCGCGCCGCACAACACGGCGATGAACATGCCAGCCATGCAATACGTCATTGCGCGCAGCGACGTGGTGGCCCTCGCGGCGCTCGCAAACAATACGAATTTAGAGCACGATCCCAGAAAGTGGAAACCGGTTTTTCGAAAAGATCATTCTCCAGGAATATGATCGAGCGACAATCGATTCAATCTGAAGCAATTGCGCTCTAGTAGTTCCAGCGTTGCGCGTTGGCAACGAGAAAATCGCGGAATGCCTGCACGCGCGCGACGCTTTTGAGCTCTTCCGGATAGACGAAATAGGCGTCGAGCGCGATCGGGTCGCCGTCGGCGAACAGCTGCACCAGGCCGCCGTCGCCTTCGACCAGATAGTCGGGCAGCATGGCGATGCCGATGCCGCGCTGGCAGGCGCGCAGAATGCCTAGGATATTGTTGATGACGAGATGCGGCGTGCGCGGCCCCTTGCCGTTGCGCGCCACTTCGGTGAGATAGAGCGAGCGTTGCAGGTAGAGCGGTACATTGCCGCCCAGCATCAGCACGCGGTGATTGTCGAGATCCTCGAAGGTGCGCGGCGTGCCGAAACGCTTGAGATATTCCGGCGACGCATAGACATGGAAGTGCACGGAAAACAGCTTGCGCTGGATCAGGTCCGGTTGCGTCGGCTGGCGCAGGCGAATGGCGACATCCGCCTCGCGCATGGCGAGGTCCAGCTCCTCTTCGGTGGTCAGGAGCGTAATGTGGACTTCGGGATAAAGCTCGGTGAACTCTCCGAGCCGCGGGGTGAGCCAATGCACGCCGAGACCTGGTGTCGTCGTCACCTTCAGGTCGCCGTTCGGCCGCTCGCGGCTGTCGGTCAGCTTGGCGCGCGCCGCCTCGAGCTTCATGAAGACATCATGCGCGGTGCGAAACAGCAGGTCGCCCTGCTCGGTCAGGATCAAGCCGCGTGCGTGCCGGTGGAACAGGGAAACCGCGAGCTCCTGCTCGAGCGCGCTCACCTGCCGCGAGACAGCCGATTGCGAGAGCCCGAGCTGCTCGCCCGCGTGCGTAAAGCTGCCGGCCTCGGCGGCGGCATGAAAAACCTTGAGCTTGTCCCAATCCATCATCGTACTTTTCGCCTCTCTGCCGGAGAGGTGAGAATTACTCGGCCGCGACGCGCGGCTCGGCTTCGCCGTGCGCCGCGAGGAATTTCTCGGCTTCGAGCGCCGCCATGCAGCCAAGGCCGGCGGCGGTAACCGCCTGGCGATAGACGTCGTCGGCGACGTCGCCGGCGGCGAATACGCCGGGGACCGACGTTGCGGTCGAATGCGGCGCGGTCTTGATGTAGCCGGAATGCTTCATCTCGATCTGGCCGGCGACCAGTTCGGAAGCCGGCGAGTGGCCGATGGCGATAAAAATTCCGTCGACCGGCCATTGGGTGATTTCATTGGTTTTGACGTTGCGCAGCAGCGCCGCTTTGACCTTGAGCGGATTATCCCTGCCGACGATGTCTTCAAGCACGGTATGCCAGAGCACCGATATCTTCGGATTCCGGTAGAGCCGCTCCTGCAAAATGCGCTCGGCGCGGAAGCTGTCGCGTCGGTGCGCCACCGTCACCTTGCTGGCGAAGTTGGTCAGGAACAGCGCTTCCTCGACGGCGGTGTTGCCGCCGCCGATCACCAGAACTTCCTTCCCGCGATAGAAAAAGCCGTCGCAGGTGGCGCAGGCTGACACGCCGTAGCCGCGGAATTTCTGCTCCGAGGGCAGATCGAGCCAGCGCGCCTGCGCTCCCGTCGCCAAAACGAGCGCGTCTGCCAAATACACGTCGCCTGAATCGCATTCGATGCGGAAAGGCCGCCGCGCGAGGTGGACCTTGCCGACATGATCGGAGACGATCTTGGTGCCGACATGGACGGCTTGCTTCTGCATCTGTTCTATGAGCCAAGGGCCCTGGATGACGTCGGCAAAGCCGGGATAATTCTCCACGTCGGTGGTGACGGTGAGCTGTCCGCCCGGCTGTACGCCCTGGATCAGAATTGGATTGAGCATTGCGCGCGCGGCATAGATCGCAGCCGTATAGCCAGCTGGACCGGAGCCGATGATGACGAGCTTGGCGGGGATCGTATTGGTCACCGGTTCATCCGTCCGTTGCGGCAGGCCTTGCGTCGTGGTCTGTCTGCCCGGAAGTCCGTGAAATCAGCGTATTGGCCTTCCATGACGGATGTGCCAGAAAAGCCTAAAGCCCAGCATTGACATACTTTAGAAATGTAGGGATTCCCGGCAGCTATGCAAGATATGCAATCCCCCAAGCACCCATCGATGCGCACAGTCTACGGCGAGTCCATCCGCGGCTCAGGCGCAAAAAAACCGCCGCCAGGCTGACCCCGGGGCGGGAAGGCCGTTGTCGCGGTGAGGATCTGGTGGGGCAAACCCCGCGTCGCTCATCTCGTTGCGCGGCGGATCAGACGCGGGCCTACTTCCACTCGACCTTGACGATCTCATAGGCTTTGGCGCCGCCCGGAGTGACGACTTCGACCTGGACGCCCTTCTTTTTGCCGACAAGAGCGCGGGCGAGAGGAGAGGTGATGGAAATCTTGCCCTTCTTAGCGTCCGCCTCAGGCTCGCCGACGATCTGCCACACCGCCTTCTTGTCGGTATCCTCGTCGATCAAGGTCACGGTGGCTCCGAACGTGATGGTTTCGCCGGAAAGCTTCGACACATCGATGATTTCGGCGCGCGCGAGTTTGTCCTCGAGCTCGGCGATACGGCCCTCATTGAGCGATTGCGATTCCTTGGCGGCATGATACTCGGCGTTCTCCGAGAGGTCGCCGTGCGTGCGCGCGTCGGTGATCTGCTGGATGATGCGGGGCCGCTCCACTTGCTGGCAGTGCTTGAGTTCGGTCTCAAGCGCGGTGTAGCCCGCCGCGGTCATGGGAATCTTGTCCATCTCTTTCTATCTCCGTAACTCGTAGAGACAAAGCTTGAGTCGCGGGCCGAAGCCTTGTCCGGCCCCGCGGCTGAAACCCTGTCTCTACACGTACCGTCGCTCTGGCCGGTCCGATCTTGGATCAGAGGCGGCCGCGAAATAATTCTGCAGCGCACACACCTCAAGGTCGCCCCCGAGGTAGGCCTTGATACCCTGCGCTGCGGCGACAGCCCCTGAGAGAGTGGTGTAGTATGGCACTTTATGCAAGAGGGCTGCCCGCCGCAGCGACCGGCTGTCGGCAAGCGCGGTTGCACCTTCGGTGGTGTTGAAAACCAGCTGAACTTCGCCGTTTTTGATGGCGTCAACGATGTGCGGTCGCCCTTCGGCGACTTTATTGATCTTGGCCGCCGCAATTCCCTCCTGGGCGAGAAAGCGCTGGGTTCCCGACGTCGCCAGCAACTTGAAACCCAGCCCGGCGAGGAGGCGCACGGTGTCGAGAATGCGCGGCTTGTCGGAGTCCTTTACCGACACAAAGAGGGTTCCGCTTTTCGGTAGCCGGGTGCCGCCGCCGAGCTGGCTTTTGGCGAAGGCTACGTTGTAGTCGCGGTCGATGCCCATGACCTCGCCGGTCGATTTCATCTCCGGGCCGAGCACGGTATCGACCTTGTCGCCGAAGCGCGCGAAAGGAAAAACCGCTTCCTTCACGCCGACGTGGCGCGCGGTGGCGAACTCGAAGCTTTGCGGCGGCAAGGCGAAGCTCGCGAGCGTTTCGCCGGCCATGATCCGTGCCGCGATCTTGGCTATCGGCACGCCGGTCACCTTGGCGACGAACGGCACCGTGCGCGAGGCGCGCGGATTGACTTCGAGCACGTAGATGGCGCCGTCCTTGATGGCGTACTGCACGTTCATCAGGCCGCCGACCTTGAGCGCCAAAGCCAGCGCCCGCGTCTGCCGATCAAGCTCGGCGATCGTCTCGGCCGGCAGATTGTGCGGCGGCAGCGAGCAGGCGGAATCGCCGGAATGGATTCCCGCTTCTTCGATATGCTCCATGATGCCGGCGATATAAGTGCCCTTGCCGTCGGCGATGCAGTCGACGTCGACCTCGATCGCGTCGGTCAGGTAGCGATCGATCAGCAATGGCCGTCGCTTCGACACCGCGAGCTCCGAGGGCCGGTCGAGAGCGGTGGTGAGGCGCGCAAGGTAGCGATCGATCTGCGCCCCGTCGTGCACGATCTCCATAGCGCGGCCGCCGAGCACGTAGGAGGGGCGGATCACGATCGGATAGCCGATTTGCTCGGCGATCGTGCGCGCCTTTTCCGGCGACGTGGCGATGCCGCTTTTCGGCTGCAACAGCTTGAGCCGGTCGAGCAGCTGTTTGAAACGATCGCGGTCCTCGGCGAGATCGATGGCGTCCGGCGAGGTGCCGAGGATCGGCGCCCTTGCCTTCGCCAGCGGTTCGGCGAGCTTGAGCGGCGTCTGCCCGCCGAATTGCACGATGACGCCGTGCAGCGTGCCGTTCCTGCGTTCGGTATCGATGATCTCGATGACGTCCTCGGCGGTGAGTGGTTCGAAGTAAAGCCGGTCGGAGGTGTCGTAGTCGGTCGATACCGTTTCCGGATTGCAATTGACCATGATGGTCTCGTAGCCGGCTTCCTTGAGCGCGAAGGCGGCGTGACAGCAGCAATAATCGAACTCGATGCCCTGTCCGATGCGGTTCGGGCCGCCGCCGAGAATGACGACCTTGTTTTTGTCCGACGGCCTCGCCTCGTCGGCGCTGCCGCCGGCAAAGGGTGTCTCGTAGGTCGAGTACATGTAGGCGGTCGGCGAGGCGAATTCGGCGGCGCAAGAGTTGATGCGCTTGAACGCCGGGCGCACGCCGAGCGCGCGGCGCCGTTCGGCGATTTCCTCGACGCCAAGGCCGGTCAGCCGCGCCAGGCGGGCGTCGGAGAAGCCGCTTGCTTTCAGACGGCGCAACGCGGTGGCCGTTGCCGGCAGCCCGCGGGCGCGGATTTGAGCCTCGATTTCGAGGATGCCGCGGATCTGTTCCAGAAACCACGGATCGATCCGGCAGGCAGTGTGAATGTCGTCGTCGCTCGTGCCGAGGCGCATCGCCTGCGCCACTTTGAGGATGCCGTCGGGCGAGGGCGTGCCGAGCGCCGCGCGGATCGCATTCTTGTCGTCACCCTGGCCGAGACCGGGGATCGCGATCTCGTCGAGGCCGGTCAAGCCGGTTTCGAGCGAGCGCAGCGCCTTTTGCAAGCTCTCCTGAAAAGTGCGGCCGACCGCCATCGCTTCGCCGACCGACTTCATCGAGGTCGTGAGCACCGGCTCGGCGCCGGGAAACTTCTCGAAGGCAAAGCGCGGCACCTTGGTAACGACGTAATCGATCGTCGGCTCAAACGATGCGGGCGTGGCGCCGCCGGTGATGTCGTTCTTGATCTCGTCGAGCGTGTAGCCGACCGCAAGCTTAGCGGCGACCTTGGCGATAGGGAAGCCGGTCGCTTTCGACGCCAGCGCCGAGGAGCGCGAGACGCGCGGGTTCATCTCGATGACCACGAGGCGGCCGTCGGCCGGATTGACGGCGAACTGCACGTTCGAGCCGCCGGTCTCGACGCCGATCTCGCGCAACACCGCGATCGAGGCGTCGCGCATGATCTGATATTCCTTGTCGGTCAGCGTCAGCGCAGGCGCCACCGTGATCGAGTCGCCGGTATGCACGCCCATCGGATCGAGGTTCTCGATCGAGCAGACGATGATGCAATTGTCGTTTTTGTCGCGCACCACCTCCATCTCGTATTCCTTCCAGCCCAGCACCGATTCCTCGATCAGTACCTCGCTCGTCGGCGAAGCATCGATTCCGCGTTCGACGATCTCGATGAATTCCGCCTTGTTGTACGCGATGCCGCCGCCGGTGCCGCCAAGCGTGAACGACGGCCGGATGATGGCGGGCAGGCCGATATCCTCGAGCGCTTCGAGCGCCTTAATGAGCGTCTTGATCTGGTGAGAGCGCGGCGTGGCAAGCCCGATCTTGGTCATCGCCTCGCGGAACAGCTTGCGGTCTTCGGCCTTGTCGATCGCGGCGGTGGTGGCGCCGATCATTTTGACGTCGAACTTGTCCAGAATGCCCATGCGCCGCAGCGACAGCGTGGTGTTGAGCGCCGTCTGCCCGCCCATGGTCGGCAACAGCGCGAACCCGCCGGGAATTGCGTAGCGCTCCTTGGCGATGATCTTGGCGACGATTTCCGGCGTGATCGGCTCGATGTAGGTCGCGTCCGCCAGATTAGGATCGGTCATGATGGTCGCCGGATTGGAATTGACCAGCACGATGCGATAGCCCTCGGCCTTGAGGGCCTTGCAGGCTTGCGTGCCGGAATAGTCGAACTCGCAGGCCTGGCCGATAACAATCGGCCCTGCGCCGATGATGAGGATCGAGGAGATGTCGGTCCGTCTGGGCATCGCTTCCGGGCTTCAAGTGGGCACAAAAAAGGGCGCGCAACCGCGCGTCCTTTGGCCAGCGCCGGGCTCGGCCCTGCGCGCAGCGGTGTTTAGACGAGAAAGCCCGGGCAGGGAAGGGGTTCAGCGGCGGCGCGCGGGCGCGTTGCTGGCGGGATAGACGCGGCCTGTGGAAAACAGCCGCTGGGCTATCGGCTTGCCCTCATTGCTTTGCTTCCTCGCCGCGGGCTTTTGCCAGCGGGCTTAAATTCGGTGACGTCACGGCGCGATAGGCGTTCGCCAGACCGGCGCCGCTGGCCGCTCGAACCGAGCGGCTTGGCGGTGGTCATGAGGATGGCGCGAATTTCCGCCGGCTTGAGGGACGGTTGGCGTTCGAGCAACAAAGCCGCGACGCCGCTGATATGCGCGGTCGCCACCGATGTTCCAGTGGTAATCTGATAGGCATTGGCGGGCGCGAGCGTGGCCCGGCGATGGGAGCAGATTAACTGAACAAGCGGGAACCGGGCGGCACGTCGTCAGCGCGGCTGTGCGTAATAGGTTCGCCGAGACTGGTTGTGGCCGATATTCGCCGGCGCCAGACGTGCATCGAAGCCGGCGGCACCAAGCTTCTTGAGCATCGCGGCCTTGGGATAGCGCGTGAGCCCGAGTTGCGACCGCAGCCGCCAATAGCTCGACGTCAGCGTGCGAAACAGACCCCATAATGCCGCAAAGAAAAAGCCGTTGCTGCCTCCGAACCGCAGCAGCGCCATCGCATCCGTCGCCGCCGGAACTTCAGGCGGAATGACGTCGCTGACGACAAGAAGGCCGCCAGATTTCAGCAGCCGATGAAACAGGCCGAACAGGGCCCCGGTGCCGGTCGCGGTGAGGTATTGCACGACCGAGTGCATCACGATGAGATCGAGCGAGTGTTCCGGCAAGCGCGCGATTTCGTGAGGGGCGATCACGCGAATTTTCGCATTATCGGCAAATCGCTGCTGCAATGCCTCGCGCACGCCCGGCGCGGCTTCGCACAAAAACAGCTCACCCGCGGCCGCGGCGACAATGTCCGCGTGGAGCGCCTCGCCCGAACCATAATCGAGCACGCGCGCTTGCGGTCCCGGAACCAAAGCCGCGATCTCCTTTGCGATCAGCCGATAATGCACGTCCTTATGGTGCGCACTGACGTAAATGAAGTGCGGGCTGTCCCAGAACGTAAGCCAGTCGCGGATCATGCCGGCCGCAGAATTGTCAGCGGCCCGTTCCGTTCGAACACCGGATCGACGGCGGGCCGCGGCACTTTCGGAATGGACACAACCGCCTTGGCGTGCTCGGTCTTGGTGCCGCGGCAAAGATTGTATTTGCCGCGCGGCGGATAGGCTCCGATAAGCACCACATTGGGACTCTGCGCAAGGCGCTGATGTCCGGTGCCTGCCGGCAGGATGACGACGTCGCCAGCCACGATATCGATCGCTTGTCCGTTGTCGCCGCCGAAGCGCACCGTGACATTCCCGCGCGCGACGCCCGTCGCCTCGTGGATCACGGAATGATAGTGGACGTAGGCGTAGATGCCATTGCGCCACAAGCCGCCCCAGCCGTTCGCCGCAAAGGTGTTTTCGGTAATCAGCTCAGGGTCGGGCGAGCCGGCGAGGTCGATGGCGCTGCGATAGAGGATTAGCGGCAAGGAATTATTTGGGATGTTGTCGTCGTCGGCGAATGTGCAGGTGATCGGCGCGGGTAGCCTGTTGGCGGGCGGCATGGTGGGCGCGGGCATGTTTCGTTTCGGCAGCGTGTTGCCCGCAGGTTCTAGCCGATATGGGGTTGAAATTGCCTAACGCCTGATGCCGCAGTTCGGGTGTCACATCCGCTTGAATTCGCGCATCCGGTCGACAAAGCGCTTGAACAAGCCATGACTGTCGCGCGGGCCGGGCGAGGCTTCCGGATGGTACTGGACCGAGAAGGCCGGCTTGTCTGTGAGCGCGAGCCCGCAATTGGAGCCGTCGAACAGCGAGACGTGGGTCTCCACCGCATTCGCCGGCAGGCTCGCGCCATCCACCGCGAAGCCATGATTCATCGAAGTGATCTCGACCTTGCCGGTCGTGAGGTCCTGCACCGGGTGGTTCGCGCCATGATGGCCCTGATGCATCTTCATCGTTTTGCCGCCGACCGCGATCGCTAGCATCTGGTGACCGAGGCAGATGCCGAAGGTCGGCACCTTCTCGATCAGCGTGCGGATCACCGGCACGGCATATTCGCCGGTCGCGGCCGGATCGCCCGGGCCATTGGAGAGGAAGATGCCGTCAGGCTTGAGCGCGAGGATATCGGCGGTGGAGGTCTGCGCCGGCACCACCGTCACCCGGCAGTGATTGCCGGCGAGCTGGCGCAGGATGTTGCGCTTGATGCCGTAATCGATGGCGACGACGTGGAATTGCGGATCGCGCAGCTCGCCATAGCCTTCGCCCCACTGCCACGGCGTCTCCTGCCAGGTGAAGCGCTGCGCGGTCGTCACCATCGGCACGAGGTCCATGCCGACAAGTCCCGGCCACGCCTTCGCTTCGCGCTCGAGCGCGTCCACCTCGAAGCGGCCGGACGGCTGGTGCGCGATCACGGCGTTCGGCATGCCTTTCTCGCGGATGAATGCGGTCAGCGCGCGGGTATTGATGCCGGCCAATCCAATGACGCCGCGGCTTTTGAGCCATTCGTCGAGATGGCGCGTGGCGCGGTAATTCGACGGCGCGGTGATGGCGGAGTGCAGAATGACGCCGCGCGCGCCCGGTGTCGCCGCGAGGTTCACGGTCTCGATGTCGTCCTCGTTGGTGCCGACATTGCCGATATGGGGAAAGGTGAAGGTGATGATCTGCCCGGCATAGGACGGATCGGTGAGGATCTCCTCGTAGCCGGTCATCGCCGTATTGAAGCAGACTTCGCCCACCGCGTGACCGGTGGCGCCAAAGCCGGTGCCCTTGAGCACGGTGCCGTCGGCGAGCACGAGCAGCGCCGTCGGAACGGGCTCCGACCAGCCGGAATAATCGCCTTGTTCGCGCGTCATGAGCGGCCTACATAGCCGCAGGCCCAACCGGCGTCAAAGTGGTCGCGACGACGTGGATTGTTCTCCACACTCGGTCTCTTTGCCGTGACGACGATGCTGATCTGCTATGCGTTAGAGGATCGCAGCGCCGCGTTCGTCCTGGCGTTCGTGGGCGCTTGTGCACTGGGATCGATCTATGGATTTATGCAGGGCGCCTGGCCGTTCGGGGTGGTCGAAGCGATATGGGCCGTGATTGCGGTACGGCGGTGGTGGGTGCGGGCGGTCGGCATTCCCGTACAACAGTGAGGTCGATGTTGCTCCGCGACGATATCAACAATTCGCTCAAAAGCGCCATGAAGGCCGGCGACACGCACCGCGTTTCGACGCTGCGGCTGGTCAATTCCGAGATCTTGAAGCGCGAGACCAGCGCCGCCGAACGCGTGACGCTCTCCGATGCCCAGATCCTGGACGTCATGGGCAAGATGATCAAGCAGCGTCAGGAATCGCTCGACATTTATCAGAAAGCGGGGCGAAACGACCTCGCCGCGCTGGAGCGCGAGGAGATCGAGATCATCTCCGCCTATCTGCCGCAGCATCTGTCGGACATCGAGGCCGGCGAGGCCATTTCCGCGCTGATAAAGGAACTCGAGGCGGCGACGATCAAGGACATGGGCCGCACCATGGCGGCGCTGAAGGAGCGCTTTGCCGGGCGGATGGACTTCGGCAAGGCCAGCGCGATGGTGAAGAAGCTTTTGGCGGGGTAACCTTACGCCCGCTTCTTGCGCTTCTGCTGCATATAGAAGCGCAATACCGCGTTGAGCCGCCGCTGATAACCGGCGCCTTCCTTTTTGAAATAGTCGAGCACGTCCTCGTCGAGGCGGATCGATATCGCCTTCTTTTTCGGGGGGATGACGAGCACGGCTTCGCCCCAGTTCCAATTGTCGCTCCAGTCGGGATCGTCTTTGATCAAAGCTTCGATTTCCTCGTCGGTCAACGCATCGATACGTGCCCAATCAGTCTTCCCCTTTCGGCGTTCGCCCCATTTTCTCCTGATGATACGCTCGTTTTTCATTTCTTCGCGCTGGGCGTGCCGAGATGATCCGAAGGGGATCGCCGCGCCACGTAAAGACGACAGCGACAATGCGGCCTTCAGTTTCACCAATTGCGAGCCAACGCTCCTCCGACTTGCGGTCCGAGCGGCGAAGTAAGCTCGTCCCGTAGAAAACTTCGATCGCTTCGACGTGCTTACGGCGATTGCTCGCCGCTTTTTCCTCGTTCCTCTCGACGGCCCGAACGCGTTCGAACAGCCGTAGCGATCCCCCTCGCGATCGGAGGTTCCGATACGATTGCATCGCCGAGGTTCGCTATGACCGCCGCTTCGGTCCTACCTCGCATTAAATCCAATCGATATTTTGCGGCAGCCCTGTGGATAACCGGGACAAGCCACGCGGGCACCGCCGCGTCAGCCTGCCACCCGGTATTGAGACCGCTTCCGCGCTAAGCTACCTGCGAATCACCATGCGATTCTCGCCGCAATTCCTCGACGAACTGCGCGCGCGGCTTCCGGTTTCGGAAGTCGTCGGCCGCCGCGTGAAACTGCGCAAGGCCGGCCGCGAGTTGAAGGGCTTGTCGCCCTTCAACAAGGAGAAGACGCCATCCTTCTTCGTCAATGACCAGAAGGCGATGTGGTTCGACTTCTCCTCGGGCAAGAACGGCAACATTTTCGACTTCGTCATGCAGACCGAAGGCGTAAGCTTCCCGGAAGCGGTCGAGCGGCTCGCCGGGCAGGCCGGCGTGCCGATGCCGGCGATGACGCGCGAAGCGCAGGCGCACGAGGAGCGAAGAAAGACGCTGCACGACGTCGTCGAACTCGCGGCGAAATTCTTCGAGGCGAATTTAGCGTCGCGCGCGGGCGCGCGCGGCCGCGGCTATCTCGCCGACCGCGGCATCGCCTCGACGACGCAATTGAAGTTCCGCATCGGTTACACGTCGTCCGACCAGTACGCGCTCAAGGAGCACCTCGGCGCGGCAAAGATTTCCGTCGAGGACATGCTGGAAGCGGGCCTGCTCGTCGCTGGCGAGGACATCCCCGTGCCCTATGACCGCTTTCGCGACCGGGTGATGTTTCCGATCAGCGATTGGCGCGGACGCGTGATCGCCTTCGGCGGGCGCGCGCTCGACAAAGATGTGCCGGCGAAATACCTCAACTCGCCGGAGACGCCGCTCTTCCACAAGGGCGCGACGCTCTACAACATCTCCGCCGCGCGTACGGCCGCGCACAATGCCGGCAAGGCGGCGCACGGCGAATGGGAAAACTTCACAGGGCGGGTGATCGCGGTCGAAGGCTATATCGACGTCATCGCCATGGTAACTGCGGGCTTCGAAGCGACAGTGGCACCGCTCGGCACCGCGCTGACGGCCGATCAGCTGGCGCTGATGTGGCGCATGGCGGATGAGCCTATCCTCTGCTTCGACGGCGACGATGCCGGCCGGCGCGCCGCCTTTCGCGCGCTTGATCTCGCCTTGCCGCTGGTGGCCCCGGGCAAGAGCCTCAAACTGGCGGCGTTGCCTGACGGTCAGGATCCGGACGATCTGGTGCGCTCTGGCGGCCGCGAGGCGGTGGATGATGTGCTTGCCGCGGCGTGTCCGCTCGCCGACGTGCTGTGGGCGCGGGAGATCGAGGCCGGTCCGTTCACGACGCCGGAGCGGCGCGCGGCACTCGAAGCGCGGCTTGCCGAAGTGACCGCGACCATCGCCGACGAGACGGTGCGCCGCTATTACCGGCAGGATTTTGCATCGCGGCTACGGGCGCTGTTCGCGCCCGCCGAGGTCGCGACGCGCCGCCGTCCTGCAGAAAACCTCTCTTGGGAAAGCCGTCGTTGGGAGGACCGAAGCCGCCGGCACGGCGCGGACGCCCGCAATGCGCCGCGCGCGGCCTTCGGCCGCGATGAAGGCTATGGCGCGGTAAGCCCGCATCTCCTCGCCAGTCAGTTGCATCGAGGCCATCGCACCGCCATTCCGCGGCGTGAGGCGCTGATCCTGCAGGCAGCCCTCAACCATCCGTGGCTTCTGCACGATCACCTCGAGGAATTGGCCGAGACCGAGTTCCGCCACGCCGACACGAGAAAGCTCAAGGCCGCGCTGATCGACGTGCACGCGCATCGCTTTGGGCAAGGAGCCCGACCTGAAGCCCGACACGAATCCGGCCGCGAAGCCGGCCACGAGGCCGCGGCCGACCGGGCGGCGCTGTTGGCCGAACTGACCCGGGCGGGCTTCGCCGATCTCGTCTCCCGGGTCGAGCGCACCATCACCACGCCGTCGGTCTGGGGGGCGCGAGCCGAGGCCGCCGGCGGCGATGTTTTGCAGACCTGGAAGCAACTTCTTGCCTTGCATCGGCAATGGCATTCCCTAACTAGGGAGCTGAAGGACGCGGAACTGGCGCTCGGTCAGGACAATAGCGAGGCGAATTACACGCGGCTGCGCGACGTGAAGTTCCGGCTGTCCACGATCGACGGAACCGAGGCCCTGATCGAAGGCTTCGGCGATCAGTCCGGGCGGCCTTCACGTTCCCTGTAAGGTGCTCTGTGGCGTGCGTTGCAGCCGCTGGAAGCGCGGGGCCGGATGCCCCGATCGGGTGCTTTACGCCTCGAAAGCGAGGGAATAAGAGGGCGCACGCGCGCCCTAAACAGGGTTAGTCGGAGCTTAACGGAGTTCCGCGACAAGTAGCGGGTATCGATTCGGGCGGCGCCGGGCGGGCGCTGCCCATTTTTGGCCGTGGGAATGGGCTTTTGAGCCCTAAATGTCCGCCAAGGCAACGGATAGGCACACGACAGTCAATCATAGGGTAGAGACCCGAAAGGGGAGCGGTCCGCGAAAGCGTGGACTCATAGGGTAGGGACGAAGAAGTGCGCGGTGGCCCGCGGGGCGGCAAGGACAGGCGTTCGTGGAGATAAAAATGGCGAGCAAGAGCGTGGCTACCAAGATCGTTGCGGGCAAGAGCAAAGCCGCCGCGACGCCAAAGGCCGCCCCGCAAAAGGACGGTGAGACGCCTGAGAAGGACGCCCCCGATACGCCGGATGCACCGCTGCCGCTACTCGATCTCTCCGACGCTGCCGTCAAGAAGATGATCAAGCAGGCCAAGAAGCGCGGCTACGTCACCTACGAGCAGCTCAACTCGGTCATGCCGTCGGAGGAAGTCACCTCCGAGCAGATCGAGGACGTGCTCGCGATGATGAGCGAGATGGGCATCAACGTCGTGGAGACCGAGGAAGCTGAAGTCGAAGAGGAAGAGGGCGCCCGCGAGGAGCCCGAGGAGGAGGAAGCCGAGGGCGGCGAACTCGTCGAGGTCACGCCGAAGACGCCGGCAAAATCCGAAGCCAAGGAGCCGGCCGAGCGCACCGACGACCCGGTGCGGATGTATTTGCGCGAAATGGGCTCGGTTGAGCTTTTGTCGCGCGAGGGCGAGATCGCCATCGCCAAGCGCATCGAGGCCGGCCGCGAGGCCATGATCGCCGGCCTGTGCGAGAGCCCACTCACCTTCCAAGCCGTCATTATCTGGCGCGACGAGCTCAACGAGGGCAAGGTTTTCCTCCGCGACATCATCGATCTAGAGGCGACCTATGCCGGGCCCGATGCCAAGAACGTGGCGCCGGTGGGCCCGCCCGGCGATCCCCCAGCGCCCGGCGCTGTTCCCGGAGTCATGGGCTTTGTGCCGCAGCCGCCGCAGGCGGTAGCACCGCCCTCGGCGCCGCCGGCCGCGACCCCGTTCAAGCCGCAGGCAACCAACGGCGCCGCCGCCGACGGCGAGGAGGCAGCCCTCGAAGCGGCGATCGGCGAAGCCGAGATGGACGAGGACGAACTCGAAAACTCGATGTCGCTGGCCGCCATTGAAGCCGAGCTCAAGCCCAAGGTGCTGGAGACCTTCGACAACATCGCCAACGAGTTCAAGCGGCTGCGCCGGCTGCAAGAGCTCGACATCCAGGGCAAGCTCAAGAACGAGACGTTGTCCCCGGCGCAGGAGCGCAAGTCGAAGAAGCTCAAGGAAGACATCATCCAGGAAGTGAAGTCGCTGCGGCTCAATCAGGCGCGCATTGACGCTTTGGTCGAGCAGCTTTACGACATCAACAAGCGGCTTGTCGGCCACGAGGGCCGACTGATGCGGCTGTCTGAGAGCCACGGCGTCTCCCGCGAGGACTTCCTCAAGAACTACCAGGGCTCCGAGCTCGACCCGCGCTGGCTCAACCGGGTATCGAAGCTCTCCGCCAAGGGCTGGAAGAATTTCGTCGGCCGCGACAAGGACCGCATCAAGGAATTGCGCGCGCAGATCCACGTGCTCGCCAGCGAGACCGGGCTGGAAATCCCCGAATTCCGCAAGCTCGTGCACATGGTGCAGAAGGGCGAGCGCGAGGCGCGCCAGGCGAAGAAGGAAATGGTGGAGGCGAACCTCCGCCTCGTCATTTCCATCGCCAAGAAATACACCAACCGCGGCCTGCAGTTCCTCGATCTGATCCAGGAAGGCAATATCGGGCTGATGAAGGCGGTCGATAAGTTCGAATATCGCCGCGGCTACAAGTTCTCGACCTACGCCACCTGGTGGATCCGGCAGGCGATCACGCGCTCGATCGCCGATCAGGCGCGTACCATCCGCATCCCCGTGCACATGATCGAGACCATCAACAAGATCGTGCGCACCTCGCGGCAGATGCTCAACGAGATCGGCCGCGAGCCGACGCCGGAGGAGCTCGCGGAAAAGCTCGGCATGCCGCTCGAGAAGGTGCGTAAGGTTCTCAAAATCGCCAAGGAGCCGCTGTCGCTCGAAACCCCGATTGGTGATGAAGAAGATTTGCATCTCGGCGATTTCATCGAGGACAAGAACGCGATCCTGCCGATCGACGCCGCCATCCAGTCGAACCTGCGCGAGACGACAACGCGGGTGCTCGCTTCGCTCACCCCGCGCGAGGAGCGCGTGCTGCGCATGCGCTTCGGCATCGGCATGAACACCGACCACACGCTGGAGGAAGTCGGCCAGCAATTCTCGGTGACGCGCGAGCGCATCCGCCAGATCGAGGCCAAGGCGCTGCGCAAGCTGAAGCATCCGAGTCGGAGCCGGAAGCTCAGAAGTTTCCTCGACAACTAATTCAAACTGTCATGCCCGGCTCGACCTGCGCATCCAGCTTATTCGTTATGCCCGGCCTTGTGCCGGGCATCCACGTCTTTGGCGCCGAGATACTTAAGACGTAGGCTGGGCGAAGCGAAGCCTACACCGACTGCGAGGAATTTCAGGTACGTGGCCGCGGCGGTTTTGCGCCGTCGCCCACCGTACATTGCAAAAATCGGGCGCAGCCGTGTTGCGGGAATGCGCGTCATTGCGAGCGCCAGCGAAGCAATCCAGTTCTGAGATGTCGCTCTGGATTTCTTCGTCGCTTTCGCTCCTCGCAATGACGATGGCGAGAAACGCGTCGCGAGAACAATTCTCTATATCGCTATTGCCGAGCTTGACCCAGCAATCCGTGCAGTCGCCGTAAGGTTCGTTCGCTGCACCTCAGCATGGACTACCGGGTCAGCCGGCGGTGACGAAAGGGGAGCGCATCCGCATCGCGAAGTACTCCAGTCCCGAGGCGCGGCTCTGGACCGGCCACGCGTCGGCATGGACCACCAGGACACGTCCGGCGGTGACGAATTGAAAGAGGAAGGAGTGAAATGAAAGCGTAAACTCAGCTGGCGCGGCTTTCGGAATAGTCCCGCTCTTTCTTGCGCGCGCCGGCGCGGTTGATGCTCGCGATCTTGGCCGTCGGCCGGCCCGATTTCTCGGCGATGTCGCGGTCCTGTTCGATGAGGAATTCGTGCGCCGGCTTGTCGCCGTCGAGCCCGCCGGTCAGCGCGCGCGGCACCTTGCGGTTCGAGCGTTGCGTGCCGTCCTCATAGACGACGTCGAACATGACGAATTCGGAATTCAATCCCGGCTTTCTGGGCATAGCTGTTCTCGCTGTTTTCTTGCGTTGTTCTTGGTTCCGCATGATCTTTGCCCGAAACCGGTGGCTACCTTTCGGGATCGTGCGTGGCGCCCGGATAGAGAAGAAAAAACCGGCGCCAGTATGGCGCCGGCTGGTATTTCTGGGCGTGGTCTTGCCCGAAATCCGTCACCGGCTTTCGGGCTGCTATATAATACGCGATCAGGCCGCTTGCAGGTTGGTGGCAGCCGACTTGCCGCTGCGGCGGTCGGCTTCGATGTCGAACGAAACCTTCTGCCCTTCGTTGAGACTGCGCATGCCGGCGCGCTCGACGGCGGAGATGTGAACGAACACATCCGGGCCACCTGCGTCCTGCACGATAAAGCCGTAGCCCTTCTGGGCGTTGAAAAACTTAACGGTACCTGTAGCCATTAAAGGCCTCCATTTTGAAACGCATCATGCGTTCGTGGCCGTGCGAACCATTCGCGCGGTCCAATCCGGATTTTGCGTGTTCTTGAGAAAGGCCCTTCGGAGCGGTCATGCTCCAGCTTTTTACATGGAGCACGATCATGTCCGGAAACCGGTATTCACTTTTCTGGATCATGCTGTAGGGGCGAAACGGCAAGGCAAGCTCAATCGCGAATGGCGCGTATATAGAGAGAGTTTGCCGATTTGGCAATCGGCCGCCTGTCGGCGCTGTCGGGCAGGTTTAACGATTTGCCGGCGCGGTTTCCGCCGGTTCCGCGGCGTTTGACAAAGCCAGGCCGCCTTATCATCGCGGCCGGCCCTGGAGGGGATCGTGGCGATGTTGCGGGCGATGGCATGTTGTTTCCCGGCGCCGGCATTGCCGGTGGCGGCCGCCGACGAACGCGTGGCGATCGACGCCCTGATGGCGCAGCATGCGAGCGCCAGCGGCATGCCGGTCCGTTCGTTCGCCATGTCATCCGGCTCCGGCGCGAGAGCAATTTCAATCCGCGCCTCGTCGATCACGGCAACTACGGCCTAATGCAAATCCGGCTGGGCACGGCGCGCTCGCTCGGCTACCGCGGCACGGCGGCAGGCCTGCTCGATCCCGCGGTCAACATGACCTACGGAATGCGTTATCTCGCCGGCGCTTGGCGCGGCGCCCATGGCAACGAAACGCGCACGCTTGTGCTGTATTCGCACGGTTATTAGGATCGCGCCTATTGTTTTCGGTTGCGCGGCGTATGTTCGTTCCGAAGGCTTCACACGTGAAAAACGGAGTCGCCCGATGCCGCGTAGCTCGCATTTTCTGACGGTGGCCGCCGGCGTTGCGGCCTTGCTTGCGCAATCTTGCGCGGCGCAGGCGCATTGGTGCCGCGGCTCTCGTGGCTATTGCCATCACCCTTATGCGTCCGAGGCCCAGCGGCGCTTTACGCGCGAAACGATCGATGCGATCGCTCATTCTCCGTTCTACGGTCCCTTCGGCGGCTACGAAGATGCCGCCGCGGCCTCGCATTATTCCGGCCCGAACGAGCGCCGCTATTTCGGCTACGGCCGCACTTTCAGTTACGGACCGGATCGGGGTTGAAAACGCAAGAGGAACTTAAAGAGGACGGTGATGTCGTTTCTCAGCGCGCTGTTCGGCCGGCTTGCCCCCGCGCCGGCGGAAAAAATCGCGGAGCCGGTCGAATACAAGGGGTTCGTCATTCGCGCCGCGCCGTTCAAGAGCGAGGGCCAATACCAGACCGCGGGGGTCATCGAGCGCGAGATCGGCGGCGTGCGCAAGGAGCACCAATTCATCCGCGCCGACGCGTTTGCGTCCTACGACGATGCGGTGAGCTTCACGCTCGCCAAGGCCCGGCAGATGATCGATCTGCAGGGCGAGCGGGTGTTCGGGTAGTCGCCCCACAGGCCGCGCGGCCTAAATGGTTTAAATTATGCGTTAGCCGAGGCTCGCGGCGGCTCTTCCGCGGGGCGGCCGAGCCCCCATATTTAACGTGGGCGGATGCTTTCGGCCTCCGCCGGTGTCGGCGATCCTTGCCGCGTCGGTTTGATGCGGATCAACGGAACGCTCGTGGCCGTAGGTACAACCCCATGACGATGTTTCGTTCGCGCCGTAAGGGCGTTCGGGATAGGCCGAGGGAAGGGACATGAATTTCGACAAATACACCGACCGCAGTCGCGGTTTCATCCAATCCGCCCAGTCGCTCGCGCTGCGCGAGGGACACCAGCAATTCGCAACCGAACACCTGCTCAAGGTGTTGCTTGACGACCCGGAAGGGCTCGCCGCCGGTCTGATCGACCGCTCCGGCGGCAATTCGCGTCAGGCTTTGTCCGCCGTCGAGGCGGTGCTGGCCAAGCGCCCCAAGGTTTCCGGCGGCGGCGCCGGACAGGTTTATCTCGATCCGGCGCTGGCGCGGGTCTTCGAAACTGCCGAGAAGGCGGGCGAGAAGGCCGGCGACAGTTTTGTCACCGTTGAACGACTTTTGCTCGCTCTCGCCCTGGAAAAGGGGAGCGAAGCGGGAAAGATCCTCGCCAACGCCGGCGTAACGCCGCAAAACCTCAACGCCGCCATCGAGGCGCTACGCAAGGGCCGCACCGCCGATTCGGCGTCGGCCGAGAATGCCTACGAGGCGTTAAAGAAATATGCCCGCGACCTCACCCAGGCGGCTCGCGACGGCAAGCTCGATCCGGTGATCGGCCGCGACGAGGAAATCCGCAGGACAATTCAGGTGCTGTCGCGCCGGACCAAGAACAATCCGGTGCTGATCGGTGAGCCCGGCGTCGGCAAGACCGCGATCGTCGAGGGTCTGGCGCTGCGCATCGTCAACGGCGACGTGCCCGAGAGTCTGGCAGACAAGAAGCTGCTTTCGCTCGACATGGGCGCGCTCATCGCCGGCGCGAAATATCGCGGCGAATTCGAGGAACGGCTGAAGGCCGTGCTGCAGGAAGTGACGTCGTCTGCCGGCGCCTACATCCTGTTCATCGACGAAATGCACACCATCATCGGCGCCGGCAAAGCCGACGGCGCCATGGATGCGTCGAACCTACTCAAGCCGGCGCTGGCCCGCGGCGAACTGCACTGTATCGGCGCCACCACGCTCGACGAATACAAGAAACATGTCGAGAAAGATGCGGCGTTGGCGCGCCGTTTTCAGCCGATCTTCGTCGATGAGCCCTCCGTCGAGGACACGATCTCGATCCTGCGCGGGCTCAAGGACAAGTACGAGGCGCATCACGGCGTGCGCATTACCGATGGCGCGCTCGTCGCCGCGGCGACGCTGTCGCATCGTTACATCACCGACCGGTTCCTGCCCGACAAGGCGATCGACCTTGTCGACGAGGCGGCGGCACGGCTGAAGATGCAGGTCGACTCCAAGCCGGAAGAGCTCAACTCGATCGATCGCGAAATCATCCGGCTCAAGATCGAGCAAGAGGCGCTGAAAAAGGAAAGCGATCCGGGTTCGCGTTCCCGCCTGAGCGGGCTCGAAACCGAGCTCGCGGCTTTGGAGAAAAAATCCGCCGATCTGACCGCGCGCTGGAAATCCGAGAAGGAGAAACTCTCCGGTGCGCAGAAACTCAAGAACGAGCTCGACCAATTGCGCGTCGAACTCGCCAACGCGCAGCGGCGCGGCGAGTATCAGCGCGCCGGCGAGATTTCCTACGGCCGCATCCCCGAGATCGAGAAGCGGCTCAGGGCGATGGAAGGCGGCGAAGGCCGCGGCGCCATGGTCGAGGAGGCGGTTACCGCCAACCACATCGCACAGGTAGTCTCGCGCTGGACCGGCATTCCGGTCGACCGCATGCTCGAAGGCGAAAAGGAAAAGCTCCTGCGCATGGAGGAGCAGATCGGCAAGCGCGTGGTCGGCCAGGCCGATGCGGTCAAGGCGGTGTCCACCGCGGTGCGGCGGGCGCGCGCCGGCCTGCAGGATCCGAACCGTCCGATCGGTTCGTTCATGTTCCTCGGGCCTACCGGCGTCGGCAAGACCGAACTCACCAAAGCGCTCGCCGAATTCCTGTTCGACGACGAGACCGCGCTCATTCGCATCGACATGTCGGAATACATGGAGAAGCATTCGGTCGCACGCTTGATCGGCGCGCCTCCCGGCTATGTCGGCTACGAGGAGGGCGGGGCGCTTACCGAAGCCGTGCGGCGGCGGCCCTATCAGGTGGTGCTGTTCGACGAGATCGAGAAAGCCCACCCGGACGTGTTCAACGTCCTGCTGCAGGTGCTCGACGACGGCCGCCTGACCGATGGCCAGGGCCGCACCGTCGATTTCCGCAACACGCTGATCGTGATGACGTCGAATCTTGGCGCGGAAATCCTGGTCAACCAGCCGGAGGGTCAGGATACCGACGCCGTGCGCGATCAGGTGATGGCGATCGTGCGCGCGAGCTTCCGCCCGGAATTCCTCAACCGGGTCGACGAGATCATTCTGTTCCATCGGCTGCAGAAGTCGGAGATGGCGCGCATCGTCGACATCCAGATGAAACGCCTGGCCCGGCTGCTCGAGGAGCGCAAGATAACGGTGACGCTGGAGCCGGCCGCGCGCGACTGGCTTACCGACAAAGGTTGGGACCCCGCTTACGGCGCGCGCCCGCTCAAGCGCGTGATCCAGAAGTCGGTGCAGGACCCGCTGGCGGAAATGATCCTCTCCGGCCGCATCAAGGACGGCGAGAAAGTCGTGATCTCGGCCGGCAAGCTGGGGCTTAAATTCAACGGCGAGGTGGTGGCGGTCGCGGCGTAGCGGTGGTTTCGTTGAGGCGCTCGCGCACGTGCTCGACAAAATAGCGGGCTTGCCTTTTCGGCAGGCCCGCAAGCGCCAATGGGTTCAGCCCGCCCGAGCTTTCGACGCTGATCCTGTCCCAGATCAGCCCGCGGGTATGCACGACTTCGGCGATGTGCGACTGAAACTGAAGTGCAAGAGCGCCCACAGCCGGCTCGAATACACTTCGAGGCGCTCGTTGACGATAAGCCCGTTCACTAGATTTCTCTAAAGGGCAGGTAAGGTTTAGCGACTTTGCGCGACGCGCCCTGGCACGTGCGCCATCTGTGAGTCGAGCTGCTCGCGGGATTTTTCGAATAAGGCGAGCGAGGTGCCCTCGAGCACGCGTCCGCGCGGCAGCTTGACTGTCATCGGATTGACGAAGCGATCATTGATGAGGATTTCGAAGTGCACATGCGCGCCGGTCGAAAGGCCGGTCGAGCCGACGAAGCCGATGACCTGGCCCTGCCGCACGCGGCTGCCGGCATTGAGCCCACGCGCGAACGCGGTCATGTGGCCGTAGGCGGTCTGATAGCCGTTGGCGTGGCGGATGCGGACGTATTTGCCGTAGCCGCCCTTGAGGCCGATTTCGTCGATCACGCCGTTGCCGGCAGCGAAGATCGGCGTGCCGAACGGCGCTGCCCAGTCGACGCCGGTATGTGTCTTCATATAATGGAGCAGCGGATGATTACGCTCGCCGAAGCCCGACCGCATGATGCCAATGGGGACCGGCTTGCGTACGAGGAACTTCTTCGCGCTCTTTCCGGTCTCGTCGTAATAATCGTACGTGCCGTCGTCGGCGGTTTGATAATGGTAGTATCTCTTGGTCTCGCCGCCGACCGTCAGCGAAACGTAGCGCACCTCGTTTTTGCCGTCGTTGTTGTCGTCATCGGAGTACATGATGTCGAGTGAATTGCCGGGCTGCACTTTGCGCTGGAAGTCCACATCGTAGGAGTAGATGCGGACCATCTCCTCGATCACCGGGTTCGGAACGTTGTTGCGCAACGCCGTCTCGTAGATGCTCTGGTAAAGCCGCACGCCGCTGCCGTCGTCGCTGGCCTCGTCCTCATCCCCTTCGGCGGGGCCGGTGTCGACGTTGCGGATATCGACGGCGACGTATTTGCCGATGTCGGAGAGCGCCACCGCCGCTTCGACGCCATTGTCGCCGGAGACGATCACGCGCAGCGGCTGCACGTGCCCGAGGCCGGCCGCGGTCGTGAGCACGCGCAGCTTCTGGCCTTCCTTTACGCCGCCCTCGCGCCCCCGCGCTCCGAGCACGGCAAGGATTGCCTTGATTTCCTCGGCTGTGCTGCCGAGTTCGCGCAGGATCGAACCGACGGTCTCGCCCTTTTTCACGATGACGAGATGTTCGCTCCAATCGGTGCTGCCGCTCGTCTTGGGGAGAAGGGTAATGTTCTCCGGAACGATGCGCGCTTCGAATCCGATATACGGATCCGTGTCGCCTTCGGCGGCGTAATTCAGTCTGATGCCTGGCGTCGCGCTCATATCGGCGTTCGCAAGCAGCGGCGACTGCGCCGCGGCCTTGCTGGCGACGTCCCGCACGCGGGCGACGATTTCGTCGAGCGGCAGGAGCGATGACTGCTTCATCTTCGGCAGCAGCGAATTGAGATCGCACACGGCCGGCGATACCTTGGCCTTGGAGCCCGTGAGCGCAAAATCGCAGGTGACGAAGGTTACCTCGGCATCCGGTTCTGCCGCCGGCGGGGCGTCGTCGGTACTGGCGACGCCGTCGGTGAGCAGCTTCTGCGGGTTGAACGGTGGAATGTTGGCGGAAATTTCAGAGAGCGACAATGCAAGATTCCCGGTGACGCGCACGAAGGAGCGCGTTCGCACCAGTTCGCGCTCACGTACCCGGGAGCTGATCGGCACCCGCACGATCTGGCGCGCGACGCTCGGTTCGCTGACCGCAGCCATCCGATCGGTCTTGTGAATTCCGCTCAAGCGTCCGGCGAGCGCGCCGCGTAGCGCAAGCTCGACGCGCTCCGGCGCCGTCGCAAAATTCGTTTCGCCGTCGAGTGAAGCAAAAACGGCGCCCCCCATCAGGGCGGCGCCGCACAAACCGGTCAGGATTGTGCCGGAGAACCATTGGATGGAGAGCCGACGCCGGTCGATCAGACCGCCGTTGCCCCCATCCACCGAAAGCGGCGGCTCATTGCCGAGATTGAGAGCCTCGGTCTCGAGCCGCCGATTGGCGCCGCGCAGCCTTGCTTGGTCCAAGACCACGGTCCCCCTGCACTCGCGATCGCGTCGGACGAATTCGCGCCGTCGCCTCATACGTAAACAGCGCAGATACCCCCGTCGGCACAGTCAAATTGACCGGACCGCGAAGGTCATTTATCGGATTGGTGGCGCTCCCCCCGCATTGCGCATCCCCGACGCGATAGTGCAAAGAACGGCGGAGGAATGTGGCCGCAGTGCGGCGCAAGACATGGTATGCGCGCGGGCCTCGGATAGTGTCGCGCGCGATGTTCGCGCTGAGCGCGAGCCGGCAGAAATTGCCGACTTATCGGTAATCCACAGGGGTCATTTTGGCGGCCGAGCCGTTGACAATGGCCATAGCCGAAGACTATATAACCAGTCTTGGCGCGCCACCGCCTTGCGCGATGGCGCGTCTGCGAAGCCCCTCACTGTTTACGCGGTGAATCATCCGGCCATGAGCTATGGCCATGTCGGATGTACGGGCTTCGGCGGCTCCGGAGCTTGCCGGAGACGGGGCCGTAAGGTCCCGGGATGTTTGAAAAGTGAATTGGAAGAAAGAGAAACGTGGACGGCGGAGTCCTTGCGGGCCGCTTCCTCGAACGGAGAAGGCGTAGGCTCTCGGGCTTGGGCTTTTTCGCAAGAGAGCGGCTGGAAGAGACTTCGGCGGTCTACGTTTCAAGGTTTTCTACATTGGCCGATCGCGCAAGCGGTCGGACGTGTAGGGACCTCGTCAAACGTTGTGATCAGCCGAGATCAAATCTCTTCAACTTGAGAGTTTGATCCTGGCTCAGAGCGAACGCTGGCGGCAGGCCTAACACATGCAAGTCGAGCGCCGTAGCAATACGGAGCGGCAGACGGGAGAGTAACACGTGGGAACGTGCCCTTCAGTTCGGAACAACCCAGGGAAACTTGGGCTAATACCGGATACGTCCGTAAGGAGAAAGATTTATCGCTGAAGGATCGGCCCGCGTCTGATTAGCTTGTTGGTGAGGTAACGGCTCACCAAGGCGACGATCAGTAGCTGGTCTGAGAGGATGATCAGCCTCACTGGGACTGAGACACGGCCCAGACTCCTACGGGAGGCAGCAGTGGGGAATATTGGACAATGGGCGCAAGCCTGATCCAGCCATGCCGCGTGGGTGATGAAGGCCCTAGGGTTGTAAAGCCCTTTCGGCGGGGAAGATAATGACGGTACCCGCAGAAGAAGCCCCGGCTAACTTCGTGCCAGCAGCCGCGGTAATACGAAGGGGGCTAGCGTTGCTCGGAATCACTGGGCGTAAAGCGCACGTAGGCGGCTTTTTAAGTCAGGGGTGAAATCCTGGAGCTCAACTCCAGAACTGCCTTCGATACTGAGAAGCTTGAGTCCGGGAGAGGTGAGTGGAACTGCGAGTGTAGAGGTGAAATTCGTAGATATTCGCAAGAACACCAGTGGCGAAGGCGGCTCACTGGCCCGGTACTGACGCTGAGGTGCGAAAGCGTGGGGAGCAAACAGGATTAGATACCCTGGTAGTCCACGCCGTAAACGATGGATGCTAGCCGTTGTCGGGTTTACTCGTCAGTGGCGCAGCTAACGCATTAAGCATCCCGCCTGGGGAGTACGGTCGCAAGATTAAAACTCAAAGGAATTGACGGGGGCCCGCACAAGCGGTGGAGCATGTGGTTCAATTCGAAGCAACGCGAAGAACCTTACCAGCCCTTGACATCCCGGTCGCGGGAACCAGAGATCGATCCCTTCAGTTCGGCTGGACCGGAGACAGGTGCTGCATGGCTGTCGTCAGCTCGTGTCGTGAGATGTTGGGTTAAGTCCCGCAACGAGCGCAACCCTCGCCCTTAGTTGCCATCATTTAGTTGGGCACTCTAAGGGGACTGCCGGTGATAAGCCGCGAGGAAGGTGGGGATGACGTCAAGTCCTCATGGCCCTTACGGGCTGGGCTACACACGTGCTACAATGGCGGTGACAATGGGACGCAATGGAGTAATCCTGCGCAAATCTCAAAAAGCCGTCTCAGTTCGGATTGTGCTCTGCAACTCGAGCACATGAAGTTGGAATCGCTAGTAATCGCAGATCAGCACGCTGCGGTGAATACGTTCCCGGGCCTTGTACACACCGCCCGTCACACCATGGGAGTTGGTTTTACCTGAAGACGGTGCGCTAACCGCAAGGGAGCAGCCGGCCACGGTAGGGTCAGCGACTGGGGTGAAGTCGTAACAAGGTAGCCGTAGGGGAACCTGCGGCTGGATCACCTCCTTTCTAAGGATGATCCTTCAGAGGCGCCTCACGCGTCTTTATCGGATCTCTTGGAAACATCAGGGCCGATCGGGTTAAATCGATCAGGTCCATTTGCAGGACACCGCCGTCTTCATTTCTCTTTCTTCGCGAACGAGCAGACCAGGGATCGGTATTCAGGTTTCAGATAAGCGGATGCGCAGCCATGTCGGCTGCGCACTTTTCGTCTGAGCCCTGATTACCGATCGCTGACACCTGGGAAGCGGGCTTGTAGCTCAGTTGGTTAGAGCGCGCGCTTGATAAGCGTGAGGTCGGAAGTTCAAATCTTCCCAGGCCCACCAACCTTCGACTCGCGCAGGCGAAGCGAAGGCTGCGACGCCGTACGGCTTGGCGGGCCATTAGCGACGCGAGGCCGACCAAGACGCTGACTGGTGAGGGGCCATAGCTCAGTTGGGAGAGCGCCTGCTTTGCAAGCAGGAGGTCGTCGGTTCGATCCCGTCTGGCTCCACCAGACGGCCGGCCGGCGTGACCTTACCGCCAATGTTCAAAGCTCGAATGTTCAAAGCTCGTTCGTGAGAATTTTAATCCGCGTGCCCTCGGCTTTCGTCGGGGCGGGCGTGATGTCTGACATCGTGAAGAGGAGATCGATCCGAGCGCTACGCGCGGCTGTGAAGCCGCGGGCGGCGCGCTATCTCCAGGCA
>CAWKBE010000010.1:0-40000 GCA_963847785.1 uncultured Alphaproteobacteria bacterium | reverse complement strand
GACAAAGTCGATACCGATGAAGCCGATGAAGTGATCGTCGCTATCGCGAAGACGGTCGCGGAACTGACCTCCCGCCAAGATGGCCCGATCCGACAGCATTTGATCGAACAGTTGATGCGCGAAATTATGAACTATGACGAGGAGTTTCGTCGCGAGGACGCGACAGTCGGCTCCCGCCCCGCCGCGGTGGTAAAGCCAAACGCGAGGTGCCAAGGACCTGTCCGAGGTCAAGCATCTTCGGTAAAATACAATCCAGGCGCGTCGCGGATGGCAGGATGCGGTTTGGCGCGGGAGGCACCGCGTACCAGATAGTTAGACTACATAACCTGAAGGTCGTAGGCTCAAATCCTACCCCCGCAACCAACCTAAACACCGTTGTTAATCGGCGTCCAACTTGGCTCCGACGCACTTCCGATGCAGAGGTGCGCGGTGAGCTGGTGCGATCAGTCCGGCTTGCTGAAGATCGAACTTTCCGCGACTGCAAACCTTGGTTCTAGTGTCATCACAGCCTGAGGTGGAAGGTCGAATCCCTCCTTGGGCCGCAGGATATTCTGTGTTGGACGCGATTCTCAGACATTGCGCCAACGTCAAGAGGTCTCGTTAGCGGCCCCGCTCTTGGATCGACGGTCGCCTTCATAATGGCGGTTATTGTTGCACCCTTAGGCTGTCTTAGAAGGGTGAGCACTGCCTCCTGTTTGGTCCGGCCCTGGCTCGCAGCCGAGGCAGTGTTCCCCGGCCGCCCCGTGTATCTCGCAGGTCGTTTCGCGCTTTTGGCGCGCGCAGGCTCCGTCTTGTTGAGCGTTTTGCTATGCGACATTTGAGGATCCTTTCGGTCGCGACGGCATCAGGTACCGTCACCACCGAAACCCCACAGGGGCGGTATCGCCAGCGGGGCAGATCCAGATGGGGCCAGGAAGCCCTGATCAACACGGTCACACTGACGCTCCTTCCGCAGCGGAAGTCTAGTCTTTATGTCCAATGAATATGAGCTCGGATCGCCCCTCTCGTTGCGGCGGAGCTTTGCTGAATGCGGAGCCTTGCTCAGGACCAGCGGTCATCATTGGAGGAAGCAATCCGCAGCGATCCCTGCGCATTCGGTCGGTTGATAACCTTGCGTTCGACGCTCGAATTCGGAGCCAGACAAACGCGACCGGCAACGTGCAGCCGATCCGACGCGAAAGATACCGCGACACATCGCAGGACAGATTGAAATCCGCAGCTTTGGCGATCGACTCCAGTTCAGGGACGCATTCGCAGCCGCTCGACCTCTGCCAAAAGACCTTCTCGAAAATTTCGAGGCGTTCTTGAAGCGCCCTTGTGGTGTGCCACCACTTCTTCCAATGGCAGCAGAAAGCATCCCCAGTAAAAGCGCTCGGGAGCGGCTGCCAGTACAACGTATTTCTCGCAATCCAAAGGCCAGAATAATGTTGGGATCAATGTTGGCTTTGGTGAGCAAACACTTGCTTATGACTAGAGACCTCACCATTCAGCTCGAGCCATTGGTGGGCACGTGGGAGGAATTAATCAACCGACAAAATGATCGTAGCCGACTGTGAGCAAATTGCCGATTTGTCAGGATCCGACAAATTGAAAACGGTGGAGCAACAGCTTGTCGCGTTGCCGCAAGAGTTGCAACAGGTAGCTAACGCAGCTCGGCAAGCCGTCAGTCGATCAGTCGATACGTGCCGTCTGCCGAGAAGGCAACGATGAATCCAGAGCCCAAGGGCCGGCCTTTAACGGCGCTGGCCGAGGCACGCCATTCCTTACATCGGTCCATAAAAAGCAAGATTTCAAAACCGCGGAAATAGATTCTACCGGTCGTGCGAGTTTCGCTCTACCATATGGTGATAGCAGACTGCTTGTTCAGGGTAAGGAGATCTGGGAAGTACGGCTGGTATTACTTAGCGAATGATAGCGGATGTGCTGGATACGAAATACGTTAGCTAAAAATGTTTGTACAGATCGGAGGATCGTAGCAATGACGATGTTCCAAATCGATCATAACAAAATCAGTTCGATTCTTGAAGGTGCACATGCATCCTTGATGCGTCGCTGCGATCAGGTAATTGAGGAGCCAGATTTGGGAAAATTGATCGAACAACGCGTGGAATCGTGGCTGGAAGAGAAGCGCGCAGAGTTTGATGAAGACGCCGAAGAAAATGACGATGACGATGTCGAGTGCTCAAAACTAGGATCGTTTTTGGCTAGAGTTTTCCGTGGTGATTCCCCGGCTGGGAGGAGCGGAGAGCGATGAAGGCCTCGAGATTTTTCCACATCGGGACGAGGGCTGGCGCTCTCCCCAACCTGCCTTATCCGTAGCGAGGTGGTTTCCACGCAGGTGGGATGTGGCCGTAACTTAGCGGCAAATATAACGGAAGGACGCCAGCCCTCCGCGCCGAATTAGCGACAGAGGGTTTCATGTGTACGGCCAATTCTTTTATCTCGGTACCGCTGGCGATTGTATCGCTGATCGTTGATCGCACGCGCGTGCTTGACCTGAGCCGGCCGGACCTCGTGCGCCGGGCCGGCTACAAAAACTCGCCAAAGGTTTGCGGCGGCTCGACGAGCTTCTGGCCGGCGACCGCGACAAGACCAGAAATCTAGTCCGCGCACTTCCCGCCGCGCTTGACGTAGCGACCCAAGTGGTCGAGCTCGCAATCGAGGAGACACGTCGCCGAATCGCTGAAGCCTAGGAGGTCGCACGACAGGCGCGGGAAGCAGCTTGGCGCCGCGCGTTTAGGTCGCACGCCGTTATACTCACGGAGCGAACAGTCCCTCAGCCGATCTTTGTGGCCGCGATCATCGTCGAGCGGCTGTTGGGCATCGACTTCCATCCTGCCCTGCCGCCCGTAAGCTATGCGAGTCATGTGCTTTGAAGCCCTACCTGATAGGGCAGGAGCACGGCCGGTCCATCCCATTCTCAAAATCGCCTGAAGAGGATGACGAGGCAAGCGAGTCGGACGAAGCCGAGGAAATTTTGGGGGTAATACTCCCAATCCCTGCGTCCCTTGAGCCAGTTTTCGAGAAAGACCAGCGCCATTGCCCGCTCGTCGTCGTTGGCGCGACGGAAGGCGTTCTCGTAGAGCGGCTTGATCCAGTCATCCTCCTCCGTGTCGACGCAATCGCGGGCGAGCGTGAGCCACATCAGGCCCCGCGCCGCTTGCCGTGGCACGTGCTGGCCCTGGAACAGCATGTCGCCCAACACCGCCTCGGCGCGGCAATCGCCTTTCGTCGCGGCAAGCTGGAACCAGCGCGCCGCCTGGCGTGGGTCGCTCGGCGAACCGTCGAGATAAAGGCGTCCGAGCTGATACTGCGCGTCGGCGTCGCCGAAATAAGATGCGGCATAGGCAAACATATCCCGCGCGCGAACCGCATCCGGCGCAGCGGTGGTGTTGGGGATACCCTTCAAATAGTAGTGGCCCAGCGCCACGAAGGCATTGGCCACGATCCGCGCCTGCGCGGTGCCCGGAGGCTCATCCGGGTGCGTGTTAACGATCTGACTGAAATAGGCGAAGGCGCGCTGGTCGTCCTGAGGGACGCCCTCGCCGGCCGCGTACGTACGACCGACTTTCCATTGGGCCGCAAGGTGACCCTGATCAGCCGCATATTGCAGCGCGCTGAGCGTTTTCGCCTCGTCACCGTTTTCAGGCAGCTTGGCCGCGTCCTGCAAGACGTCGTTCGGCGTCAGCGACTCCGTGGCAAGCGATGCGACGGAGCCATTGGCCTTCCGGAGCTCTGCGGATTGCGCCACTTGACGTGCCCGCTCGGCGCGCTCCAATTCGGCCCCGGTGGCAATCGGCGGCGCCGCGGGCTGGGCGCCCGCCGCGGCGGCAGCCTTGGGGGCGGGGGTCGGCGATTCCGGCAGTGAAGCAGCAGATGGGCTTTGAACATTCAAATCGGCCACGACAATCGGCGGCGTAAGGCTTGCAACAACATTGGTGAGATTGGTCGGCTGCCGCTCCGCAGGCAGATCGAGATAGAGAGCACTCACAATTGCGATAGCAGCAAGCGCTCCAATGGATGCCGTCGCGAACCTGGGAGCGGGCCATGGCAGATCGATAAATTGCTTCAGTCGCTCCTTGAGCTCCTGTCCGCGCACACGTCTCAGGCCACGATCGAAAATTCGGTCGAACTCAGTCGCCAGGGCTCGACGGTCTTGATGATCCTCCGCGATTTCGCCAAACAAGTCCTCGGCGCCCGTGTTCAGTATATCCTCGCTAAGCGCGTCGACGAGGTGCCACGATGGGTCTGATCTCGAATTTATGCTCATTACGATTTACTCACCCGCCAAGCTTCTCGATGCGGCGGCGGATCTTCTTGCGCTTGCTCTCGTATTCGACCTTACCGAGCCCGCTGGTACGTTGCAGCTCCTCTCCCCGTGCTCCCTCCATCATCCCGATGACGATTTTCTGTGCCACCGGATCATCGGCGAACGTCGCGACGATCTTCAATATGTCGATCGACGCCAGCATCGGGGGTTCGCCGCATCGCGGATCAGGCGCGTCAATGACTCCTTCATGGGGTTCGCCCTTCCAATCCCAGGCGATGCTGCGCATGACGCCGACGAGGAATGACAAGAACGGAGCGCCTCTCGCCCACGCTCGCTTGCCGCTGAGAACGCGATAAATCGCTTCCTGCAACAGGTCATCGGGATCAAACGGCGTTCTTCGCGCGTAAAGCCTCGCGATCTTCATCAGGGCTATTTTGTCGGCCTCGGTAAGTGCTTGAATGATCGCGATAAGTTCAGCGTGTGATAGCGGCGCTGTTGATGCTTCGCCCTCAATTGCTATCGAGACTATCGTCATCTCAACGCGCGGACCGGCCGCCAATTCGGCACGTTAAAAACACGAATAGTTGCTGACTAATTTAAGGCAACAAACAGGCGCAGTCGCAAAAAATATTTTTTTGGCGCTTGTCCGAATCCGTCCAACACTTGCGCTTAACAGACGCGGGTGAAGACGGATCGTAATGCACCCTTTGAAAGCGAATACACGATGCAAGGGCAACCTAAGATTTTGCTGACAGAATCAGGCCGAACGGGTGGTGCGCAGCCCCCCGACACCCCGCCGCCCGGTCACCAGAAGCCTGGGTTGAGGTAACGAACTCAGAACCTTAAGCGCGTACCGCTCAGGGTTCTTCTTTTGGCAAGATCAACTTTCCGACGCGCGCACCGACCGCCAATCGACAGTGGCTGCTAGCCAATTTAAGGCAACAATCAGGCGCGATATCAAACAAATTTTTCTTGCGTGTCCGAATCTAGCGAACTCCTGAGCATTGATGGATGCGACCGCTTCTGGCTGGTGGTTTGCGCAGCCACAAAATCGAGAGGGATTTCCATGCGTCGAAGATTATTCGTGCATCCGGTTGTGTCTTGCATTGCATTCCTCCCGTTGGCCGCGGCCGCGACCGCCCCCGGCATTCAGGTTTCAGGCCCGGTCGTCCATGACAATCTCGCGGTCTACTTCGTGCATGGCTCGGCGGCTCAGAGCGCCGTGCCGATGAGCTTGGAAGAGGCGCTCGCCAAGGGGCGACTAAGAGTCAATGAAACCGGCAGCGTCAACGAGCTGACGGTCGAAAATGTCGGCGACGAGGAAGTGTTCGTTCAGGCCGGCGAAATCGTAAAAGGTGGGCGGCAGGATCGGGTTCTCTCGATGGATCTGCTGTCGCCGCCGGGCTCCGGGCGGGTACCCATCGCGGCTTTTTGCGTCGAGTCCGGTCGTTGGGCCGCGCGCGGTCAGGAGGACCCGAGGCAATTCTCGACCGCCGCCGCCGCCATGCCGTCGCATGAGGCGAAGCTCGCCATGCGGAACTACGTCGCGGCAGCGCCGGTGGGGCGAAACTCCGACGCCCGTGCGGCCCTTGCCCAACACCAAGCCGATGCCACTGCCCGTCAGGCGGAAATCTGGGCAAAGGTGCGAGATACACAGGAGCAACTTTCGCGCTCGGTCGGCGCGCCAGTGGCCGCCGCCGCCTCGCCGTCGAGCTTGCAGCTCTCGCTCGAGAGCGCAAAGCTCAAGGAGGCGCAGGCGGCCTACATCGACGCGCTGCAAGGCGCCGGCGAATCTAGCGACGATATTGTCGGCTATGTTTTCGCCATTAACGGCAAGATTAGCGGAGGCGATGTTTACGCATCAGGGACACTGTTTCACAAAATGTGGCGCAAGCTGCTGACTGCAAACGTTACAGAGGCGATCGCCGAGAAAAAGGAGGCGGGGGCCGCGCCACCATCGCTTGACAATGTCGAAGCCTTCCTGACGGCGGCGGAAAGCACTCCCAAATCGGAACGCGTGCTCAACACCAGCGTCCGCCTCCTGACCCGCGACGGCGACAGTTCTCTATACTCGGAAACCCAGCGAGCTGATGGCGGCTGGGTGCACAGGAATTATCTGGCGAGGTGACAAGCGACAAGCGTGGGGCGCGACGGCCGCTGATCGCGGTAGAATCGCGAAAATACGCGTACTTTTCGAAGGGACGTGTTGAACCAGTGCTTGGTTATGTTCTCCCGCGAAGCGTGAGACAGTGGATCACCTTTGGCATCCACACCGGGCTTCCAGACCAATCGTGACGGCAAGTTCAAGAAGAAAATGGATGGAACGGTGGAGCGACGACGAGGACGATTGCAAACCAATACCTGCTTAAACTCGACCGAGGCGCCCTCGATGATCTTGTAAGGGCGTGGCTGATCGACACGCTCGCATGCCAATGTGACCCAGCTTCGAACCATGGGGCTTCGCAGCAAATGGACTTTGCGCGAAATGCAGGAGTGCTTCGAGACTTTCGAGGCGTGCAACACCCTGCTCGAATATTTGAGCGTACCGGGGCACTACCTGCCGGCGACGGTAGACTAACGAGGCTGCTATGATCGATCACAGGGACGCCGAAATCGAATGGATGAGGAGATTTGTGAAGGCCACCATGCGGCGCCGGCGCGATGTGCGTCTGCTGGTCGCTATACTGATTGTCTTTATCGGCACGGTGACGCTGACGGTGGGAGTAGTCCGCGGCGACTTCGGTCGCGAAAATCAAAAAGCCTTCTCCCAGTTTTGGCGCCTTCCTGATCCCGACGCAATCGCCACCCTTATCGACCTGCGCAACCGCTCAATAACATCGAATATTGTCGCCGAGATCGAGCGGCTGGACTGGGAGAATAAGCGGCTGCGGGTCCGCTGCGCCTTAGAGGGCAAATGAGCGAAAATTGAAACACGTTGCCGTGAGGAATTTCTATCTCCACTAAATTAGAAATGCCGGACTGACTGTTGGATTTGCGCTCAGCGCCGACCCCATAATCTTGGGCCTTTTTGGCAAAATCCTTTAGATCGGTCCCGAGTTTTAGTTGAAAGCCGAGGTGAAGCAGCGATTTCTGCTTACCCTGTCCCAATACAATATTGTGGTGCTCGTACCCGATGGAAAGGTAAACCGAACATCGAGCGACGATATTGCGTCCACTCGTCGAGGATCACGCGACGATAAAACCTCTTCTGCGGTAGGTAAGATTTAATCTGATAAGCGATGTCCTGGTGCCCTTCGGCGAATCACGAGCCGAGGACCGGGGCGCTTACGGGGTCGGGGATAACGGAAGATGCGACGACGGTGATGCGCATTTACACAGCTTACGATCGCATCGGGTGAGACCGTCTAGGACTGTTTGGATGCCAGCCAATTAGAATTTCTTCCTGAGGGTCAAGCTAGCGGTGCAAATGCGGTCGCAGACTGTTGGCGATGCGTCCAATCCAATCCAGATTCTTTGGAGAAAAATTAACTGCGAAGAAATGACAGGCAACTGGCCTTCTGATGGAAGTACTTGTCATATGCATAGGTTAGCGATAATCATCACGTGGTGGTGCGAATCATTTGTTGTTGGATGAAGACAGGCAGCAATTTTGGAAGAGGTTGCCGCCGAAACTGCCAAGTCAGCTGCATCGAAGCGGGCCAATAAAAATGGCGAAGTCCTCGAAGCTCGTGGCGCTCAAGCGCGGCCGGATACTTCTGGTAAGGCGGCGGCGCGACCGGCTGTGGATGTTGCCGGGTGGTCAAAAGCGTCCGCGCGAAAGCGAAAAGGACTGCTTGCGCAGAGAAATCAGTGAGGAGCTCCCGAAGCTCAGGCTACGGCGGATCAGGCTTTGGAAAAAAATCAAAGCCAAGAACCATCGTTCTGGTCGAAAAATGAGCGACGCAATTTTTGTCGCGAACAAAGTATCCGGTGGCCTAACGATTGGTGACAAACACGAGATTGACAAGGCGAGCTGGCAAAAGCCTCGCGGCATCCGACTTACGCCCACGTCGCAATACATACGGGATATGCTTTTCCCTAAGCGATAGCAGTTGGCTGGTCTCAACGACGAGTGCGTCTGTCGGACGGGCGTTTAATCGCGTGGGCTGCGCCAATTTTTGTACGGGTTATTGACAAGGCTGGAATTGAAATAACGCGGGTCGGCGGACACTTCGCGCCCGAGCCAAGGTGGCGGCTCGAATTGTTCCGATTCACTTGCAACTTCCACTTCGGCGACGACGAGGCCAGCGTTGTCGCCGTGAAAGACATCGATTTCCCAAATTTTCCCAGCAAACGGTTGACGATGCCGAGTCTTCTCGATCAGCGGATGCTGGCATAACAGATTGAGCATCATTGCCGCATCAGCTACCGGAATAGCGTATTCAAATTCCAGCCGAGTGATGCCGTAGGTTGGGCCCTTGATGGTCAGGTAGGCCTGCTCGCCGGCGATCCGGATGTGCACCGAACGCTCCTCGACGCTCGACAGATATCCCTGCCGGTAAAGCACGCCGGCATTCGTCGCCTTCCAGACATCTAGCCGGACAAGATACTTACGTTCAATTTCTTGCGACATCAGAACGTCTCGCGCCACCACCCGCTACCAGCCTGAAATCTATTTGAAGGGGCACTCGGACAGGACCATCGAGCCGGTCCATCAGTTCATGACGCTCCGCCGGCTCGCGTACGACTTCTTCGAGAGCCGACGCCGTGATCGAGCGCGTGCGGGATTGCTGGGCAACCTGTTTACCGCGCGCGCCACCGCCTACCGCGCCAAGAACGGTTATGGGCGCTGCATTTGCCGATTGGTGCGATCGACATTCTGCTGTGAATATTCCTGGCGGCCGGTAACGTGGTCGACCACCTTGAAGGCAGAATAGCCGACAAAAGAAGTTCCATCCTCGAAGACCATGCCTTCGTTTTCGTCAGGGAAAACATAACGCAGGCCTTCCGCCTGCAAATTGAAATCACGATACGCGGGATGGCCGTAGAAGCGCGTCCAGGTGAGCAATAGTTCATTAAAAAGCCGGGGGCGGGACCGCGACCGCTCGTAGCTCCACCGCCGAAGTGTGGTTTGCGTTCGAAGACGCCGACTTTGAGGCCGGCGCGGGCAAGATAGCACGCGATAATCGTTCCGTGATGGCCGCCCCCGACAACCAGGGCATCATATTGTGCAGCGGCGGACATGGATTGCACTCGACTAATTTTATGAACAATAAAAGTGCAGTGACAAATCCTAGAATATCCCCTGGTCAACGGCATTATAATGGAAAAAGGGTGAAAGCGCCCGCGAAAAATCGACGCCACCGACATCAAAATTTCTGACGGAAGCGCAGTAGATTTATATTTTTCCCGTCTGTCAATTACGTCACAGCGTGGTCTTATTTTCGTAACAACGTGACCCTGGCGCGCGCGTCGTGGTCCACGACAGCGCATGAATGGGGCATAAGGGCACAATGAAAAGATTAGCTGTCGCCACAGTTGCGTTTGCCGTTTTTACGTGCGGGTTGGGTAATGCAGCCGACCTGCCGCTCGCGCCGCCGGTGCCGTACGTTCCTGCACCGACTCCGGTCTACAACTGGACCGGAATTTACGTCGGCGTGAACGGCGGTTACGGCTTCGGCCAGCAAACGCCAGGAAGCCTCTTTGGCGACAGCTTTTCGGCCTTCAATTACAACGCAAACGGATGGTTAGGTGGCGGTACGGTCGGCGCGCAAATTCAAAGTGGCCATACTGTGATCGGTCTTGAAGGTGACATTGACTGGGCCCGTATCAACGCCTCAGGTGCCGGCCCAGTGGCGTTCAACGGATTCCAGATCGGAACTGCGACGCTGTCTTCATCTCTTTCGTCAGTTAGTACGCTCCGAACGCGAGTCGGCTACGCCTATGAGAATTGGCTTTTTTATGGGACCGGAGGACTTGCAGTCACAAATGAAACATCGACCCTTACCGGTCCGGTTGGTTTTGTTTGTGGCACCGGCGCAGCCGGCAGTCCGCCCTGTAGCTCACCGACTAGCCTTCACCTCGGGTTGGCGGCGGGCGCTGGCGTCGAGTACGGTATTACACCAAACTTGAGCGCGAAGGGCGAGTGGATATGGGTCGGCGCGGGGGCCGGCAACACGCTCAAGGAAAACATGCTTCGCGCTGGCGTGAACTGGCGCTTCGGTATGTGAATCGGCTAACTTCGCAGAGTATCGGCATATTTCAGTTCGTACCCCTCCATGAGAAAAACATCATGAGCAATCTTCGGATCGGAAAATTTGTCTGGTGTCTGGCATTCGCCGGGTTGTTGGTCCCGTCCGTTTCTCAGGCGCAAGTGGGGATTAACATGTCGCTGGTGACATGCACGCAATATCTTGCCTTACCACCGGAGCAATCGCGGATTTTATCCGCCTGGATGAGCGGCTGGTTCAATCAGAAAATGGGTTATACCTACGTCAATCTTCAGGCCTATGAGCGGAACATCGCAAACGTCACAACCTGGTGCGCCACCAATCCGGGCGAATTGGTCATGACCGGCCTACAGCGTGCAACCGGAAACAAGTGAGCGCCATGAAAATACCCATGAAGACATTACAATACGTAGCGTGTGCGGCGGCTCTTTTGACCGTTGGCTCCCATAGTCCTGTGAAAGCGCAGGTCATACTGGAGATGTCGGCACTGACCTGCATGAATTATCTGGAGGCACCCCCCGAGCGGCAGGAATTGATGGCCGCTTGGATGAGCGGCTATTTTAATGCGGCGCGCAACATGCCGACGGTGGACTTTGGTAGATTTGCCACCAACAAAAAGCTGGTCGAGAAATACTGCCGCGCGCACCGGAAGGCCAATCTGATGCGAGCCATTCAAACCGCAGCGTTCTGAATCTGGGATAAACCGCTTCGGTATCGATCCAAAAGCGCGAGTGCGGCTAGAGTGTGCTTGAACAACGCGACCTCCTTAGTCCAAAGGTAGACAAAATAATGAGAATCAACAAACCTATTTGGCTTGCCTTCTTGGCTTCGCTTGCCGCCATGACAGTGGCGAGCGCACCAGCAGCCGCACAACAGCAACCCAACATCGTCGTCATCATGGGCGACGACATCGGCATGTGGAATATCGGGGCCTATCATCGCGGCATGATGGCCGGCCGGACGCCCAACCTCGACAAGATCGCTAAGGAAGGCATGTTGTTCACGGACTACTATGCCGAGGCGAGTTGCACGGCAGGTCGCGCCAACTTTATCACCGGCGAGCTACCGATCCGCACCGGCATGACTACGGTCGGGCAGGCTGGCGCATCGATCGGTCTACCGGCCGAAGCCGTGACCATTGCGACGGTGTTGAAATCCATGGGCTACGCCACCGGCCAGTTTGGCAAGAATCACCTTGGAGACAAGAACGAGTTTCTGCCGACTGTCCACGGCTTCGACGAGTTCTTCGGCTATTTGTATCACCTCGATGCGATGGAAGATCCGGCACATCCCAACTATCCGCAGAACCTGCTGAACGTCGTCGGCCCGCGCAACATGGTTCATAGCTGGGCGACTGAGAAGGATGATCCCACGGAGATGCCGCGTTGGGGCAGGATAGGCAAACAGAGGATCGAGGATGCCGGGCCGCTCTATCCCAAACGCATGGAAACAGTTGATGACGAGATTCGCGACCTAGCCATCAACTTCATGGACAAAGCCAAGAAGGACGGCAAGCCGTTCTTCGTCTGGCTCAACCCAACTCGCATGCACATCGTGACGCACCTCTCGCCGAAGTACGAAGCGATGCGCAACTCGGAGAATGGCTGGTCGGAAGAGGAAGCCGGCATGGCCCAGCTCGATGACGACGTCGGTCTGGTGATGACGAAGATCAAGGACATGGGGGTGGACGACAACACCATTGTCGTTTTCACGACCGACAATGGTACCGAACTCTTTACCTGGCCCGATGGCGGCCAGACGCCTTTCGCACAGTCCAAGGGGACGGTGCTGGAGGGCGGTTTCCGCGTGCCCGCGCTCCTTCGCTGGCCTGGTCATGTGCCGGCAGACTCGGTGCAGAACGGAATCTTCTCCGGCCTGGACTGGTTGCCGACCTTCGCGGCCGCGGCCGGTAACCCGAACATCACCGAAGAATTGCTGAACGGTAAAACAATCGGCGACCGGACTTACAAGAACCATCTGGACGGATACAACCAGATGGCCGCCATCACCGGGAAAGGGCCGTCCGTGCGTCACGAAATTTTCTACCTTGGTGAAAGCACGGTCGGTGCGGTGCGTATTGACGATTATAAGTACCGCTTCATAGACCAGCCCGCCGGCTGGTTGGGCGAAAAAACCCACCCGGATGTGCCTTACATCACCAACCTGCGCTTGGATCCGTTCGAGCGCACGGGCTGGCCAAACAATGGGACGAAAGAAGGGGCCCAACAGTACTTCGATTGGTTCAAGTACCAATTCTGGCGCTTCGTGTTCGTCCAGCAGCTAATGGCCAAGGAAATCCAGACCTTCCTCGATTTCCCGCCGATGCAGCGCGGCGCGAGCTTCAACCTTGACGCTCTCAAAGCGGAGATGGCGAAGCGGATGGCTGAGGCAGCCGCGGCGGCCAAAGGCACTGGCCAGTAATTGCAGCGGCCCTAGCCGACGGGCGGCCAAAGCACGCCGTCCGTCCTTTCACGTCCGCCACTTTTCGAGTGGTCAACCGCTTGGGTCGACGACGTTGGCCCGCTTATGGTCTCAGATGGGCCAAACAACCGCCGCGCCACCCCGCTGCTGAACATGCGGCAGAAATGCCCCCATGGAGGTTCTCGCCAAGCTCCGCTAGAGCACTCGCAGTTCGCATTTTAGCGGCGCTGGGCTGGCGGCATGAATTGCAAGACCGACAAAATTCGTACGGCATGGGCTGCCGGTGACACCAAGACTTTCAAGCGCGGGATGGAGGCGTCAGGACAAACCTGATGGCTTGTGACGCGTGAGCACCCAATCGCGCAGCACGTGGCGGCGAACCTTTCCCGTCCCAGTCATAGGGAATTCATTGAAGAGTTCGATTGTCTCCGGCAGCTTGTAATCGGCGATCTGACCTTTGAGAAACTTGACCGCTTCATCGAGCGACAGATCGCGGTCTGATTTGGGGATGATGCAAAGACAGTTGCGCTCGCCGAGCCGGGCGTCTGGCAACCCGACCATCGCCGCGTGCAGAACGTTCGGATGGGTGTAGAGAATTTCCTCAACCTCGCGCGGGAAGAATTTCTTGCCGCCGCGATTGATGATTTCCTTGCTGCGCCCGGAGAGCTGCACATTGCCGTCCTGGTCGACGAAGCGGCCGAGATCGCCGGTACGAAACCAGCCGTCGGCGGTGAACGAAGCGGAATTGGCGGCTGGGTTGTTGTGATAGCCGAGATGCACCGAGGGTCCGCGCGCCGCGACTTCGCCGATCACGCCATAGGGCACGTCGTTGCCGGCGCTGTCGAGAATGCGCAGTTCCATGTCGCCCACCAGCCGGCCGATGGTGCCGTTCACCTTGGCGGGATCGTCGGTGAAGCGCGTGTAGGTATGGAAGCCTGTTTCCAGCATGCCGTACAGCTCGATCAGATACCCCTTGGCGCGTGCCTGATAGGCGCGGATGGTCTCGATGGCCGCCGATGCGCCGCCGGTGATGACGACGCGCAGCGATGACAGATCGAAACGGTCAAGCTCGGACTCGGCCAGCATGGAGACGATCGCCGCAGGCGCGGTCGGAATGTAAGTGACGCGCTCGTGCTCAATCGTTTCCAGCACCGCGCGGCCGGAGAACCGCTCCATCAGCACGGCGCGGGCGCCGGCCATGATGGTTTGCATGAGCGTGATGTAACCCCAGTTCAATCCCACCGGCAAATAAATCAGCAGTACGTCGCGCTCGGTCACCTGCGTGTCGCGGTTCAGCAGCCAAGGCGCGTAAATCGTGGTGTTGAAGCTATGCAGCACGCATTTCGGATCGCCGGTCGTGCCGGAGGTGAACGCCATCCGGAAAACCTCGTTCGGGTCCATGTGAACCCGGTGCTCGGCGGCAAGCGGCGGACAATTGCGCAATTCATCGAGGCTGCTGGCGCCTTCCGTCGCGGTGCCGGCGATGATCAAATGCTCGAGCCCGGGCACCGAGACCTGCAAGCTCTTGGCCATGGCGGGATAATCGAAGCCGCGAAATTCGCGCGGGAAGACGTAAGCGCGGCTGCCGGAGAATTTGAGGATGTAATCGAGTTCGCGCGCGCGGAAATCAGGATTGACCTTGTTGGCGATCGCGCCGATCAGCTCGAGCGCAAAGAACGCCACCGCAAACTCGGTGCGGTTCGGCAGTTGTACGGTAACGACGTCGCCGCGCTTGATGCCGATGCGGCGATATAGCTCGGCGCAGCGGAGAATCTCGTCCTTGAGCGCGCCATAACTGATGCGGCGCGTAGCGTCGGCGAAGACTTCGCGGTCAGGATGCGCCGCCGCGCGCTGCTCGATGAACTCGAAGAAGGTCTTGTTGGTCCACAGCCCCGCCGCCGTATAGCGCCTCGCGAGTTCGGGTGTGACCATATTCACGTAAGCCATGGAATGAACCTCAACGTAGGCCGCGAAACAGGCCGCCGTCGACCTGGATCGCGGTGCCGGTGATGTAATTGCCGCGCGTCGAGACGAGGAAAGCGGCCAGGTTGGCGATGTCCTCGACCGTGCCAATGCGCCGCATTGCTACCTCGTTCGCCAGCTTCTCGCGCATGAGGTCGGCATCCTCGCCACCGGAGGCAAAGACTTTTTGCAGCCGTTCAGTTTCTATATAGCCGGGGCAGATCGTGTTGACGTTGATGCCCAAGGTGGCGAGCTCCAGGGACAGAGTCTTGGCATAGCCGATCACCGCGTCCCAGGTGGCGACCGAGAGGCCGAAGCCCGCAATCGGCTGAATGGCCGAGATGGCGGTGATGTTGAGCACGCTGCCGCCGCCGCGCGCCTTCATGTGCGGCACCGCGGCGCGGCACATGCGCACCACATACATCAAGTTGCGCTCGATCGCCTGCTGCCACGCGGCATCGTCGAAGCCGATGAGCTCGCCGAGCGGCGGCGCGCCGTCGTTGTTGACAAGAATATCGAGGCCGCCGTAATGCGCGGCGGTTCTGGCCACGACCTCGGCACAATCCTCGGCGCGGCGGCAATCGGCCGCCACGGTAAGCGGTTCGAGCCCGGTCTCATCGCGGATTGTGGCGCACGCTTCGTGCAGCAGTTTTTCGCGGCGGGCGCTGATGGCGAGCTTGACGCCTTCAGCTGCCAGTGCCCGCGCGATGCCGAAGCCGATGCCCTGACTTGCGCCGCCGACGATGGCGATCTTGTCCTTGAGTTTTAAGTCCATGCGAGTCCCAGACTGTGGAAGAACGTTTCGGCATTGCAGTGGAACAGCTTCTCCAGCATCTCGGGCGCGTAGCCCTCTGCGATCCAATCCTTCACCAGCCGCTCGTATCCGAACAGCGGATAATCGCCGCCGAACATGACCCGATCCTTCAGGCGGCGCGGAATATCGTGCTTGAGATCGGCGGAATGATACTTCGGCGACCAGCCGTGCAGCTCATACCAGATGTTGCGCTTGTGCATCAGCACTGCGATCGTCTCGGTCTGCCACGGCCAGCCCGGGCGCGCCGCCACGATCTTCAGCTCAGGGTAATGGGCCGCGACCCAATCGAGATGGCGCGGATGACAGTGATCGAGAATGACGCCATCCCCGCCTGGCAACCCCGCGCCCAGTCCCGTGGTGCCGACAAAGAACAGCACCGGAATCCCAGCCTCGATGCATAATTTGTAGAACGGATCGTAGGCGGGATCGCTCCCCGGCGGCGATTTCGAGGCGGACACAGCATAGCCGACAAAGCCGACCCGCCCGTCGATGCAGCGGCGCAGTTCCTGGACACCGGCCGGCCCCATGCGCGGATCGACGTGAAACCAGTGCCCCAAAATTACGTCTCGATGCGCACGCTCAGTGGCAAAACAATAGTCGTGCAGACTCTGCATCTGTTCGAGCGGCAGGAATTTGGCGAAGCCGAGGTCGAGAATCGCGCGCACATTGTTGGCGCGAAAATATTGCGCCATCTCGTCTTCGGTCTTGTAATCCGGCTCCGAATGCCACGTCGCGCGTTGTTGCGCCAGCTCGGCCTTCGTTTGCAGCACATAGCCGCGCTTGGTGCCCCAATGCGAATGCATATCGATGATTCTCATTGTCACCCCATGCCCAGATAGGACGCGCGAATGCGGTCGTCGGCCATCAATTGGGGGCCTTCACCCTCAAGCTCGATGCGGCCGGTTTCCAGAACATACACGTAATCGGCGAGCCGCAGGATGCGGCGGACATTCTGCTCGGCGATCAGCACCGGAGTACCCTGCGCATTGATGCTGCGGATCGCGTCGATGATCGTGCCGAACGCCTTCGGCGAAAGCCCGAGCGAGGGCTCGTCGAGCAGGAGAAAGCGCGGGGATGACATGAGCGCGCGCGCCAGCGCCAGCATCTGCTGCTCGCCGCCCGATAGGAGTGCCGCCATCTGGCCGGCGCGCTCGCGCAAGATGGGAAATAGCGCTTCAACGCGTGACAATTGCGCTCGCCAGGTGTCGCGTCCGGGAACCGTATAGGCGCCCATTTCCAGATTTTCGCGCACTGTCATGTCGCCGAACAGAAGGCGTCCTTGCGGCACCAGGACCAAACCTTCGCGTACCAGGGCTTCGGGCGCGCGGCCGGTCACCGCCTCGCCGCCGAGCGTGACGCTGCCACCATGGATCGCAGCAAGTCCGGCGATGGCGCGCATCAGCGTGGTCTTGCCGGCGCCGTTGGCGCCGAGCAGGGCAACAATCTTGCCGGCCGGCACGTTCAGCGAAACGCCGCATAGCACGCGCACGCGGCCATAACCCGCGTCGAGGTTGCGCACCTCAAGCATGCTCGTCCTCTTCGCCGAGATAGGCGTCAACCACTAGTGGGTCGCTGCGGATTTTATCCGGCGTTCCCTCGGCGATGATACAGCCTTGGTGCATCACTGTGATGCGCTCGGCCAGCTGCATCATGACCCGCATATTATGCTCGACTACGAGGAGTGTGATGTTGCGCTCGCGCGCGAGTGCGCGAATGGTTGCGACCGCAGCGTCCGCCTCGGCCTCGCTCATGCCCGAGATCGGCTCGTCGAGCAGCAGCAGCTGCGGCCGTACCGCGAGCGCGCGCGCCAGATCGACGCGCTTCTGGATGCCGAACGGCAAGTCGCGGACCGGGGCCGCCGCGAGCGGAACAAGCTCGAAGGCTTCGAGCAGGGCCGCCGCTTCGCGCCGCGCGTCGGCTTCGACCCGACGCGCGCGGCCGAAGCCGACAATGGCGGCGGCGACGCCATAAACATGATGGCTGTAAAGGCCGGTCAGCAGATTATCGAACACGGTCTCGTCGCGAAATAATTCCACATGCTGAAACGTCCGCCCGATGCCGCGCGCGGAAATGAGATCGGGCGCGAGCGCGGTAATCGCCTGCTCGGCAAACGCGATTGCGCCGCTGGCCGGCCGGACAATCCCGGTGATCGCATTGATCAGCGACGTCTTGCCGGCGCCATTAGGCCCGATCAGGCCGCGAATTTCGCCGGCCTCGATCCGCATGGTCACGGCGCGCACCGCGGCGACACCGCCGAAGCTGACCGAGACGTTGTCGATCTCAAGAAGGCTCATGGCAGCCTCGCCTTGCCGCTGGGAAGGCGTCCCCACAGCGACGCCAGCGAGCCGACGATACCCTTCGGTGCTAGCATAAGCGCGCCGAGGAGGATCACGCCGTACACGACGTCGCTATACTCTTTCGCGCCGCGCAAGGTCTCGGGCAAAAGCGTCAAGGCGGCGGCGCCGACTACCGATCCCCACACCGAGCCGAGGCCGCCGACAGCAATGAAAGTGATCTCGCGGAGCGACGCCGAGATGTCGAATTCGGTCGGATCGATGAAGCCGACCACGGCGGTGAATAATCCGCCGGCCAATCCAGCGAATGCTGCCGCGATGGAAAACGCCAGGAGCTTGGTGCGCGCGGGCGAGATGGCCAGCGCCTGCGCCACGATCGCGCTTTGCCGCACCGCATCGAAGGCGCGGCCATAGCGTGAATGCTGCAGGCCCCATCCGGCGCGAATGGCTAGCACGGTGACGCCGAGCACAAAGTAATAAAGCGCGTCGCTGCTCAGGGGCCAGCCCGCGAGCTCGGGTGTCGCCAGTTTGAGGCCACGCACGCCGCCGGTGAGATCGGGGAATTCCTCGATGGCGATCGAAACCACTTCGAGGAAGCCTAAAGTCACCAGGGCAAGATAAAGGCCGGACAGCCGCCGGGCTGGATAGCCTAGGCTCGCGCCCAACAGCGTGGTCACGACGATCCCGGTGGGCAGCGCCAGCGCGTAGGTGACGGCAAAGCGCGTCATCAGCAACGCCGTCGTATAAGCTCCGATTGCCATGAGCGAAGCGTGGCAGAGCGAAATCTGTCCGCAATTGCCGGTGAGAAGATTGAGTCCGATGGCGGCGACGATGTTGATCAGAATGAGCTCGGCCAGATAAATCTGGTAGCTGCTGCTGAACAGCGGCAGCGCCGCAGCCAGCGCCGCGGCGATCACGATCAGGACATGCGAGACGCGCATTGCCGACTAGACGCGGGCGTGCGTCGCGCCCCACAAACCCTGGGGCCGGACTAGGAGAATCGCGATCAGGATGGCGAAGGGAATGATCTCCTTGAGCGCGGCGCCGAAAATCGCGCCGGCGTAAGTCTCAAGCACGCCGAGCAGAAGCCCGCCGAATAGGGCGCCGCCGAGGCTGCCGAAGCCGCCGATCACCGCTGCCACCAGCGCCTTGATGATGAGATGCCCAAGTTCGGGATTGATCCCAATCACCGGCGCCAGCAGCAATCCGGCGAGCGCGCCGATTGCGGCCGACAATGCCCAGGCCGAACCGAACACCGTGCTTACGCGAATTCCCATCAGGCGCGCGGCGACCGGGTTGAACGAAACCGCGCGCATGGCTTTGCCGAGTTTGGTGCGCTGGAAGAACAGGGCGAGGAGGGCGACCAGCACGGCGGTGCTGCCGATGATCACGAGATAGGACGGATTGACCCGGACCGGTCCGACCGCGAAGGTCGGTCCGGCGTACGGCGCGGGCAGGAAGAAAACATTGTCCTGCCAATGAATGCGAATGAGCGCCCGGATGATCAGACCGAGCGCGAAAGTTGCGATCACCAGCGTGAATTCCGGCGCGCCGACGATCGGACGGATGACGAGGCGCTCGATCAGGAGGCCGAATGCAGCGGCGATCAAGAGCGTTACCGGCACCATCACGGGATAGGGCAAGCCGTAGGAGGTGAGCACCAGCGCGATATACGCGCCGAGCGTCACCAGTTCGCCTTGCGCGAAATTCAGAACGCGGCTCGCCTTGAAGGGGATCGCCAGCGACAGAGCGACAAGCGCGTAGATGCTGCCGACGCTCAGGCCCGACAACGCGAGCTGCAACGCGATCCGGCTGGTCATGACCGGCTCTGCATGGGTGCAGGAAATGCGTCGTCCCGGCCGCGCGTCTCCATCACTGATAGCGCTGTAGAATGTCGCTCGGCCGCTTGCTCTCCCACGGCACCTGCACCCATTCGCCGTTTTTCACCTGCATAGACTGCAGGCGGAGGTTGCCGATGTGGTGGTTCTTGGCAAAAGTCCGTGGGCTCGCGATCGGGCCGACCTGGTAGTCGTGGATGTTCTCAAGCGCATCGATTAACTTGGCGGTGGTCAGGTCCTTGCCGGCGTTCCGGATTCCTTCCGCCAGCACGTACATGTCGGCATAGGCGAGCACGTCGAAGATGTTGGGCCGGTTGGGGGGCAGGTTCGGATATTCCGCGCTCCATTTGGCGCGCCACGCCTTCATCGCCGGGTCGCTTGAACCGGGCAGCAGTGGAATGAGCGCAAAGCCGGTCGCCCCCTCGGCGGCAGCTCCGGCCGCGGTCAACAGCCCCTGATCGACCATAGTGGTGCCGACAAAGAACGGCTGGTTGAGGTCGAGCTCCTTTGCCTGCCGAAGCGCGATCGCCGCCTCCGCCGGATTGCCAAAAAAGGCGATCACTTGCGGGTTGGCCTGCTGCAGCTCGAGGAGTTGCGGCGTGAAATCCTTGTCGCCGATGTTGAACTCGACCCGCTTCACCGGAGTGATGCTGTACCATTTCTGCAACTGCTTGGTGAGTGCGTCGCCCTCATTCTTGGGATATTCCTCGCGGCCGCTGATGATGGCGATCTTCTGCGCCTTGAGCCCATCGACGATATATTCCGCATAAAGCTCGCCGTAGCGCGGCACTTCCGTGGTGCCGCCGCGGAACAAGTTCTTGGCGAACGGCCAGGTCACGCCCGGAGCCGAGGCGAAGGAGACGAACATCACCAGACCCTTTTCCTTGACGTAATCTATGGTGCCGATGGTGCCGTTACTGCCGGCGACGTTGAACAGCGCGAATACCTTGTCGTCGTCGACGAGCTTCTTGACTGCGGCCAGCGCTTTGGCAGGGGAGTGACCGTCGTCTTCGAAGGTCATGTTAAGCTTGCGGCCGTTGATGCCGCCTGCGGCATTGATCTCCTTGATGGCCATGGCGGCGCCGTCTCGCCCGGCGAGGCCGATATAAGCCGCCGGCCCGGTGATCGGTCCAAACGCGCCGATGATGATGGTATCCGCTGTGACGCCTTGCTCGGCCGCAGCTGCGGCCGCCGTCAACGCTAGACTTACCGCGAGTGTCAGGAAAAGGTTGTTTGCGCCGGACATGCCGCACCTTGCCATTTGTTCAGATCAGAGAAATCGCCGAATTACGCGTGCTATGGCGCCTCCCGAGACTCCGATTGGATCAACAGCCCCTCAGTCGAATCTGACTCTGGCCGATTTTCTGACCAACCAAATGTTCCCAAATTCCATTATACATCGCACGGTGCTTTTTGCGACACAAAACCGGCTATCTGTGTGTACCGAAAACGTGGTCCGTATTGATCTGGAGGAAGGATCGCTTAACGTCGGCGACGATGGTCGCGCTGTTATCCTTCTTGCTGACGCTGCTGGGCTCGCCGTTCAGGTCGAGAAGCCGACTTGAAGCGGAGAACGCCGCGGTCCGCCATCAGCTGACCGTGCTGCGCAAGGTGTGAGGTCGCGTCCAACTCACAAACGACGATCGCTTGTTCTTGATCCAGTAGTATCGTTGGTTTCCTTCGATCTTGCAGGCAATCACCATCATCCGGCCTAGGGCTTCGATGCGTTGGCATCGTGCCGGCTTCCGCCGGTACTGGCGTTGGAAATCTCGGTCCCTCGGAGGCCGGCCGCAAGTCGATGCAGACCTGCGGGCCACGATGACGCCGCCATTTTCGCTTTGTGGCCGGTGGCCTTAGACTCCCGATTGCTCGCGGAAAGTAGGAAGATTGAGGATTTGTCCATTCCTAATGACGTGCTTCGGAGCATCGTGGAAGCGAAGTGCTTCGACCGTATCGCTGTGATTGAGCACGATAAGGTCAGCCCGGCCTCCTGGCGCTAGTCCATAGGATGAAAGATTGATAGCGGCTGCGGCTTCCCCGGTGATCATGTCGTAGAGCAAGGAAACATCCTCGCGGGTCATCATCCAAAGAAGGTGAGACGCGAGAAAGGCCACCTCCAGCATATTGTTGCGCCCATACATATAATACGCGTCGGAAATGTCGTCCTGACCGAGGCACACGCGGACGCCGGCTGCCAGCAGTTCCTTGACACGGGCGTGCAGCGGGCCGGTATGAGGATCTGTGACAACCGAAACCCTTGCCTCACGTAGCACCTCGATCAGCTGCTGCAGGTGCTCTTTCGAATAAAGGCTCATCGCGCGGCAATGGTGCGCAAGGGCGCGGCCCTGCCAGCCTCGCTTGATCGTTTCGACCGCCATCATTTCCAGGGTGCGGAGGTTTGCATCGCCGGCATCGTCAAGTAGCATCGAAACATCTTTGCCGAATTCCTGCGCAAGATCGAAGCAGGTTTGTATATGCACCGCGGCATCGGTCGAACTATGTTCGATCCAGGGAATGCCGCCAACGACATCCGCTCCGAGCAGCATCGCTTCACGCATCAGCAGTGAGGCTCTGGGTTCACGCACGATTCCGTCCTGCGCGAAAGCGACGACCTGAATATCAACAATGCCGCGGAATTCGTCGCGAACCCGGATGAGGGCCTTAACCCCTTCGAGCTGCGCTTTGCTGTCGACATCAGCAAAGGCGCGGATGTGTGAGCATCCATAGAATGCCGCCAGCGTCACAGCGCGGCGCGCGTTTTCGACAATCCATGATTCTGCGTATGTTTGCTTGATTGCAGCGGCAAGATCGATCGCGGCAGCCGCCGCACGCATATTGTCGCTCTGATACGCTTTGAGGGCTTCCTGTTCCATCATCGGTAAAGTCCACACCTTGCATAGATGAAGGTGTGGGTTGACGAAACTCTCTGTAACGAGATTGCTGCCGGCATCGATCTCCGCCCTCGCCTGATCGCTGATGTGCTCGGCGATCGCTGCAATACGGCCGTTCCTGATGCCGATCTCAGTCAGTCGGTCGGGATTGGTGCGCACGCGCGCGCGGCGGATAATGATGTCGAGCGTGGCCATAGGCTGCTTTCACCTTGCCAAGCGCATAGGCATGTCGCGGCCGAATATTTTATGACTTATTGTCGCGAGCATGGAGTAACGGAAGTGGCGTGGGAAGTAATCCCACGCCACGGCCGAGCCCGCATTTACAGCTTGCGCCGACGTCGAAGCCTGTCGACCCGTTACTTGACCTCGGCAAGGAAACTGAGATCGAATATGCCGGCCGGAGCATTGATGCCGACCTTCGCCAGCGCGTCGATGTTGCGCTTGATGCCTGCCTCGTCCATGGCGAAAAGGTCTTTGGGCGATTTCATCAGCGGGATTTGCGTGGATCACATTGAGATGGAACGCCTCGAGAGGCTGGGCGGGGACTTGACAAGGCGCCACGCGTCTCTCTACGAGCGCCTGAAGGAAGCAGGCGGTCTGCACGAGGAATTTCTTGAAGCCTGAGGACCTTGAAAACGAAATATGGGTCAAGGTCATCCACTGGCAGTGCGGAAGACGGGCACCGCCGATCCTCGAGGGTTGTGCACGCGCCGCGAAATAGGTCGCCACACTGTCCCTCTCGCCCGTTAAGTCCGTCGTCCCCTGCACCTGCGGGGTTGGCGCCGTTCACGGAAAAGGTCTGGAGCGCAAAAACTGCATTAAGACAAGGATGCGTTCTAGCTTGCCTTGGCTACTTCTGCCTGATGCGGAAGTCTCCAGTTGGGGCGGATGAAATGGCAGGTGTACCCGTCTGGATATTTCTCCAGATAATCTTGGTGTTCTGGTTCGGCTTCCCAGAACGGACCAGCGGGCGCGACCTCCGTTACGACCTTGCCCGGCCAGAGCCCCGACGCCTCAATATCCGCGATGGTGTCTTGAGCAGTCTTCTTCTGTTTGGCACTTGTGTAATAAACTCCCGACCGGTAGCTCGTACCTGTGTCGTTTCCCTGGCGGTTGCGCGTAGTCGGATCGTGTATCTGAAAAAAGAATTCGAGCAGCGTCCGGTAGCTCATGACATTCGGGTCAAACACGATCTCAATCGCTTCCGCATGCGTGCCATGGTTGCGATAGGTCGCGTTCGGGACGTCGCCACCGCTATAGCCCACGCGCGTTGAGAGCACCCCGGGCATTTTGCGGATCAGATCCTGCATGCCCCAAAAGCATCCACCAGCGAGAATGGCGCGCTCCGTCGATAGTGTCATGGCGTTTCCTTTCACGACCGCTCGGAAGTAGCGCAAGTGTGCCACTATCGACTTGGATCAGCAACGGTTTATGTGCGGCAGGATCGCCTAAGTTATTCGAGGCGCCAGCCTGCTTTTACATGGGAGCGAGACTGGCTCACGCTTGTTACGATTTCTCGGATTTCAAAGCTGACTCGCTCGATCATCGATCCCCGACTAATGTGCGGCCACGCCCCGTAGTCATCGGATCGTGAAATGAGGGAGTGCAGCGTATGAAGGGTTCCGATCTGCTGATCGCTGCGTTGGAGAATGAAGGGGTCGAGCGGATCTTCGGCGTACCCGGAGAAGAGAATCTCGATGTGGTTGAATCGCTTCGCCGTTCCCGCATCAAACTCATCGTGACTCGTCATGAGCAAGCGGCGTCATTCATGGCGGCTACCCAGGGCCGGCTTACCGGCCGGCCGGGAGTTTGTCTTGCGACGCTTGGTCCGGGGGCACTGAACCTGACCACCGGCGCGGCTTTTGCGTTGCTCGGCGCGATGCCGATGGTCATGATCACAGGCCAGAAGGGGGTTCTGAGCCGCAAGCAAGGGCGCTTTCAGGTCGTTGATATCGTCGCGACCATGACGCCGCTGACAAAGATGGCACGTCAGATCGTCAGCCCCGCAACGATTCCTACGACCATCCGCGAGGCCTTTCGTTTGGCACAGCAGGAACGACCGGGGCCGGTGCATCTCGAGTTGCCGGAAGATATTGCGGCGGAGGAGGCGCCCGTAACTCCGCTCGTTAAGCCGCACCTGATCGGCAGTCCGGTTGCCGATGCTACCGCGCTCGACCGCGCGGCCGATCTCATCCTCAATGCCGAGCGACCGCTTGTTATGCTGGGTGCGGCGGCAAGCCGGCCGCGGCTCGCGGACCAATTGTCCGACTTCGTGCGCCGAGTGCGGATTCCGTTCTTCAATACGCAGATGGGAAAGGGTTCCGTCACCGGCGGCTCTGGACTTTACATGGGTACCGCCGCGCTCTCGGAACGCGACTATGTGCATCGAGCGATCGACCGGGCCGATCTCATCATCGCGATTGGCCACGACACGGTGGAAAAGCCACCTTTCATCATGGGAGCCGGCGGACCCATTGTGCTCCATATCGGTTATCTGCCGGCAAACGTGGAGGAAGTATATTTTCCGCACGCCGAGCTCGTCGGCGATGTGGGTCCGAGCCTCAAACTCTTGGCCGATAGAATTGAGGGCAAGTTGCCGAATGCCGGCGCCCTGCTGCCGCTGCGTGACGGCATTCTCGCGCACATCGCCGAGCGGGCGCAGGAGCGCCGTTTCCCGCTGACACCCCAGCAGATTGTGCACGACGTGCGGAGGGTGATGCCGGAAGATGGCATTGTGTGTTTGGACAATGGCATGTACAAAATTTGGTTCGCGCGTAACTACCGCACACACGTGGCGAACACCCTACTGCTCGACAATGCCCTTGCAACGATGGGAGCCGGCCTGCCGGCTGCGATCGCTGTTGCGATGCTCTGTCCGCGTCGGCCCGTACTCGCCGTGTGCGGCGACGGCGGGTTCATGATGAATTCCCAGGAGATGGAAACGGCGGTGCGTCTACGGCTCAACGTCGTCGTGCTGGTTCTTCAAGACAACGCCTACGGCATGATCCGGTGGAAACAGCAGGTGGATGGCTTCCCGGATTTCGGAATGACCTTCGGTAATCCTGATTTCGCCGCTTACGCCAGATCACACCACGCGAAGGGTAGCGAGATCGAAACCGCAGACGGGCTGGCGTCGGCTCTGGAAGTTGCAATTCGCGAGGGTGGTGTGCACCTGATCGCCGCACCGGTCGACTACGCCGAGAACACAAGGGTCTTGATCGACGAATTGCGGAGTGCCGCGTTCGATGGCTCGGCAGAGAGACAATGATCGTGGTCCAATCACGCGGACCGCTCAGGCAAAGAACTTGTCGGTCGCTGCTATGCGGTGCCCCTGAGCTGGGACTCTACCCTCAAGGGCTCTGACTGTAGCATCGCGGCAGCTACGTCGATCTTGACCACGCTGCACGCATCTTCACCGCAGCCGTGTCGTGATCATCAGAGGCAACTATGAACGTGCAGCTTGGGCGTAGCGAACCAACAGTGCGTTGAAAACTGGCGAATACTGCAAGCGCGGCACTCGGGCAGGCCTTGGTCGCAGATAACTCGCCATTATTGTCGGACGGATCGGGCGTCCGACGTCCTCGACGTCCGGTTTTGCCGAAAGAAAGCTCATCTTTCGACGCGCTGAGGGAGCCGGTCGACAACCGCGCGCCGCGCCTCATCCGACAAACGCGCTGCAGCCCCGAGGCGCATCGAGGTCTAAAGGCGACGGCCACAAATCCGGTGCCGCCGTGATCGATCGGCATTGGCGGCGAAATAAACCCCTTGACGGAAACGAATGCCATCCATATACCATCCATATAGATGTTGATAGGATGGTGATCATGGCAGAAAATGTACATCAACTGCGACCCAAGCCCAGTGACACTGAAAAGATCACGATTAATCTCGGCTACGTTGATCTTGGCCACATCGATCTGATGGTTCAGGACGGTTTTTACTCTAATCGGACTGATTTCATTCGAACGGCAATTCGAAACCAACTCGAACGCCATGCCGATGTCGTCAAACAGTCCACCGCCCGAAAGAGTCTAGATCTTGGCCTGCGGAATTATAGCCGCGAGGATCTCGAGCAAGCGCGTCGCGCCGGGCAGATACTGGAGATCAACGTACTGGGCCTCGCCACTATCGCGGCCGATGTCACCCCTGAACTCGCCCGCGCCACCATCGCTTCCGTCGTCGTGCTGGGAGCGTTGCACGCCAGTCCAGAGGTCAAGGCCGCTCTCGCCGATAGAATGCGATGACGAAGAAACCTGTAGGTGAAAGAAATTTGACGCAAACTCATAGTGTTCCATGTGGCTGGCTCCGGGCAAAAAGGCAGCTTTCGATATGAATGACGTGATGCTCGAGGCAACGCGGCTTACGCGTGCAAGCCGACTCATCGAGGCCACGGCGCTCATTCAGCGCACGCTTCGAGGCGAGACGGATTCTGAGATTGCTCGTCTCGGAAACAGGCCGCCCACCATTGATGGGCATGCAGAGACCATCGATGAAACGAGACCTCCTCACTTCAACGCGGCGCCTTTCGCTGGTTATTTCCGGCCGCTGCGTGATCCAAAACATCGCTTCAAATACCCCTCAAGGCATGGACTGCAGGGATGGATGGGGCCTGCACCGTTATCCACGGCGGACATTGTGCCAAGTGGCGGGAAGTACATTGAAGAGTTTTATGCCAACTCGGCGGGAAGCCGCACCTACAAGCTATACATCCCCAGCGGCTATCAGGGCCAAGCGGTTCCTTTGGTCGTCATGTTGCACGGCGGCACTCAAACGCCCGACGATTTCGCTGCCGGGACCCAAATGAATGTGGTCGCGGAGGAAGAGACTTGTCTTGTGGTCTATCCTGCACAGCCGAGTCACGCGAACCCGGCGAAATGTTGGAATTGGTTTCGTCCGGGCGACCAGCGCCGGGATCGCGGCGAACCTTCGATCATCGCGGGCATCACGCGTCAAGTCATGCACGACTATTCCGTCGATCCGAGACGCGTCTACGTTGGAGGATTATCAGCCGGAGCGGCTGCGGCCGCCGTGATGGGGGCAACTTACCCGGATCTCTATGCGGCAATCTGCGTGCATTCTGGTCTCGCCTGCGGAGTCGCCGACGATCTCATCTCCGCGTTCGCCGCGATGCGGCACGGCGGTTCACCAAACTCTTCCGCGTCCGATGATACTTCGGCCGTTCCTGGAGACCGGTCACCCCTCCCAACCATCGTTTTCCACGGCGATCGTGACACAATAGTACATCCCCGAAACGCCGATCATGTCATCACCCGTTCTGTGACAGCGACGAACTGGCAAACGAAAGTGCGTCGCGGGCAAGTGCCTGGTGGCTATGCCTACACCTGCACGATCCATACAGATGCGAACGGGCGGGCAATCCTGGAGCAATGGTGCATCCATGGAGCTGGTCACGCTTGGTCGGGCGGCAGTCCCGCCGGCTCCTACACCGATCCGCGAGGGCCGGACGCAGCTAAGGAAATGCTGCGGTTCTTTCGCGATCACCCTGCGCCGGTTGGACGCGACACCAAAGCTGCAAATTGTGAGAGCTCTCGATGAAACTTGGTCAGCACGTCGATATCAGTTGACATTCGCTCGGATATGCGTCCGCCGCGGATAGAAGGGACGTGGTCAAGAGGTTTTCTTGAAAGCCTGCGCGATCGGTTCTACTCGGCGAGCCACTTGCGGAAATATAGGCGGGATGGCGTTACGATCATCAGGCCGGGCCGTCGACGGCGGTCGCCGCGTGGGCTTTTGGACCGAGCTCTGCAATGACTGCAGACAATGTCTCTGGCCCGCGTGAATTGCTGATAAATACGTTGTGGCCGTTTCCCACCGCGAGTTGTGCGAACTGGCTGCCAATGTGTCCGGCGCCGATAATTCCGACGGTCGTCATAGCTCCAACTCCTTTGATCCTACTCCCCAACTTGGCCCACTCATAAGTTTAAACATCGATATGCGAGCTCAAAGGATCGCGTCGCGACCGCCGAAATCGAAGTCGCCCGCTTGGTTACTCACAACGCCGCCGACGAAGGAGTTGATATTTGCCGGCTAAGCGCGCGCCAGGCAAAATTAATGGCGCTCAGTGTGACATCAGCACCGGAGCCGTCATCGTGCGCAGAATACTGCGCGTCACGCCGCCGAGCACGAATTCACGCAGGCGCGAGTGGCCGTAACCGCCCATGACTATGAAATCGACGTCGGAATCGGCTGCGTGCGAGAGCAGCGCGTCGGCGACGTCGAGGTTGCCGTAATCGATGCGCTTCACTTCCACTTTAAGTCCGTGACGTGCGAGGTGCTGGCCCATATCGGCGCCTTCGATCTCATCCTGCTTGCCGCGTTCGTTGGCGATGATGACTACCTCGACGAGTCCTGCCCGCTCGAGCAGCGGCATAGCGTCGGCGATCGCGCGGGCGGCGGCTCGGCTGCCATCCCAGCACACCATGGTGCGGTCAAGCTTAAGCGGCGCTTTCTGGATGTAGGGCACGACGATGACCGGCCGGCCAGAATCGAACAAGGCAGCTTCGACGATCTTTTCTTCAATCGCGCTGCTCTCAGGTTCGGCTTGCCCGACAACGGAGAGATCGAAGTGCCGCGCAATACGGCCGAACTGGTCGCCAGCGCTAGCGAAATTGGCGCCGGGCGAGAGCGATTCGGCCGAGACCCTCGCGCGCGCAGTCGCGGTGGCGAAGCGGTCGATTGCGGCCTTCGCAGCGGCAGCATTGTCGCGCTGCTGCGTCTCGATCGTTTCGGGGGGGACGCTACCGACGCCCGCCCTCGAACCGTAGATGTCGGCGAGGGTGTAACCGCCGTCCGCGACCGGAACGATGGGATAGTAGAGGAAGGCAATCCCAATGACGTGCGCGCCGAAGGCTGCGGCGACGGAGACGGCGTAGTCTTCGGTGCGGCTTGCCCGTTCACCGATGCTAAGCTTGACGACGATATCTTTGATCATGGTGACGTCTCATCCAGTCGGCGGGGCGTTTGCCAATAGGCTAACGCATCGAGCGGCCCTCGATAAGCTTTTCCGTGACATTTTCAGCGGTAGAGCAAGCTGAAGCCCAGCACGCACCCCATGGCGTTGCACTCGAGCCAAATAGCACCGATACCATCGAGTACGTATAGTGGGCACGCAGACATCGATGGAGTGTTGAACATGGCACCAAGTAGTCAGAGGACCGAGGACGTGCCGCCGGCAGAAGTACCGGAGGGCTTGCCTCTGCCCTCGGATCCAAAAGTCATATTCCTTGGTGGTCTATTCGTCCTTGCGATGCTGGCGGCAGCCTATGTCGTGAGCGAAATCGTGTTGCCGTTGGCGTTTGCTATCGTTCTCAAGCTCCTGCTGCAGCCAGCCTTGCGCGTATTGGAACGGCTGCGCGTGCCAACAATAGTCGCAGCGCTGCTGCTGATCCTAGCGCTATTCGCAATGATCGTGGGCTTGGGTACGGCCATTTCAGGCCCGGCCCGTACCTGGGCAGCCAAACTTCCAGAGGGCATTCCTCGGCTTGAGGAGCGGCTGAGTTTTATGCGGGCGCCCATCAATACATTGCAACTGTTTTTGCAACAGGTAGAAGATATTGGCGCAACGGGGCCCTCACCAAATGGGGCCATCTCGGAGCGCGGTACCACTTTTTTGATGAAGCTACTTACCGGGACCCGAAGCTTCGCCAGCGGGTTCTTCATGACGGTGCTGTTTCTCTTTTTTCTTCTCGTTTCTGGCGATATTTTTCTGCACCGCCTCGTCGAGATACTGCCGCGCTTCAGGAGTAAGCGCCAGGTAGTGGAAATCTCGCGGCAAATAGAAGACGACGTCTCCGCGTATCTGGTCACGATCACGATCATGAACGCGGCAGTGGGTATCGCGACAGCATTGGCGATGTGGCTCACGGGGGTGGGCGACCCGATCCTCTGGGGGACGGTAGCCTTTCTGCTGAATTATGTTCCGATCCTCGGCACTGCTTTAGGCGTATTGTTCTTTCTTCTCGCTGGCCTATTGACCCACGACACGCTCTGGCAAGCGCTCCTTCCGGCGGGACTTTATTTTGGATTTCATCTGATTGAGGGTGAGACTCTAACGCCGATGCTTCTGGCCAGACGGTTCACCCTCAATCCTGTCCTCGTCATCATCTCGCTCGTCTTCTGGTTCTGGATGTGGGGTATTCCGGGCGGGATCCTCTCTATGCCCATGCTGGCGATCACTAAGATCATCTGCGACCGTCTTCATCCGCTGGCGGCATTTGGCCACTTTCTTGAGGGGTAAATTCAACCACCTTCGGAGGCTAGGGCACTTTGAGAGGCAGCGCCCGCGTGGATACGGCGCGGCGCGGGGGGCGAGACGGACTTACCTCCTAATGTGAAATCCGATGGAAAGACAGGGGCGACGGCTCGCGCACGAGCTCGGCCGTATCCAGCGCCTCTCGGCTTTCCGTGATGTCGGACAACAAAATGTCTACGAAAGGATGTTGGCGATTGAACGCAACGCCGCGCTGATACTTGGAGACGGCAATCCGCGCAATCGCCGCGAGATTGAACTTGCCGAGAGCGTTGTATTGGGCACAAAGGAGACTTCTCCGCCCTTGATAGGGTTCTATCGGATCGATCCAACTATCCATGACCCGCCTGCTGATAAATGCCTCCACTCTCTCAGGCCCTTCCCAAGCATGAAGCAGCAATCCATCCATGTTGTGAGGCCCCTCATCGACGGCAAATGCTGTCAGCGGCATTGGTTATCCTCCTGGTCGGCACCATCATCCGCGCGGCCGTCTGGATCACGCGGCTATCATATCCTCGTCAGCTTCGGTACCCCACACGGTGAGATGCATTTCATGATGACACGCAAGACAATCGTAGACGCGGATTGCGTGTGATTTCCTTCCGGCATTGAGCACTTACTCACCGAGTGCATTTCACTACCGCACCGACACGCGGGCACGCTAGATCCTGGCGGCAACAATTGCTCAACTAGAGGCATGGGGCACAATTGCTTTGGACGGCGAACCTGTATTGGTGCAACGCACAACTTAGCTTTTGTTTCCGGCAAGACTAGGCGCCGGACCCAAAAGACCGAGACTCCAGCTAGGCCTAGCTGGACAAATTTACCAGAGGCCAGAATGTCATGCGTTATCGCCGTCTGTGAAACCACAAAGCAAACTCATCGGGTGTGAGCTATTTTGCTCAGATTTCGGATGCCCAAAGGCGTAGCGATAATAATAATAGGCCATTTCAAAGCGTTTGGTCTTCAATTTAAGCTGAACCCAAACCGATCCGGATGGCCTCGTTTTCGAAACATTCGGGCAAATCCGCCTTCTGGACGCTTGCTACGCGTTGTAGCTTGAACCGAAGTTAGCTGCGCTCGAGTGAGATAGGCGTGAGGAACAAGGAGGAGATCATGACTATCAATGTTCTTCGTGATCACATGATGCGAACAGTGTTTTTTTCGTTAGCAGCAGCAATCATTGTGTTTATCGCGATGTTATTGTTGACCACCGTTTAGAATTCGCACAGTACGCGGAACGCATCCAGCGTGAGGACAGAACGTCGGGAGCGCAAGGATGAAACAGACAAGAGGTTCGCAAGGGCGGTCATTCGGGAGTGGATGGCGCTTCCAACGCACAAGCGATAGACAGAGAGGAGGCAGACAGCCGGCTTTGCCGCAAAGGCCGTACAGGGCCACGAGCCTCCGTGCAGCTGCAACGACGCTTATCAGGTGATGATGGGCTGGTTGCTGCCGCGGACCGGAAAGCCGTGACCGATGCTCGATCGAGATTGGGAGTCCTGGACTTGCAACCACGCCTTCGGTGGTGCAGCTGTAGGGCGGACATCGGGACGCCACGACACAGCTTACAGAACACAGGATAACTTAATTTTGACGGAAATCAAAGATGCTATGCTTCAAGTGATTAACCTGTGAATGCATGCTGCTCGGGAAATCGGTCATCTACGCTGCTATGGCTGCCGGGGGCGATGGACGTCTAGTCGGCGCCACATGGACCTGGAGAGATCAGAAAGCGATGCCCACGCGAACAACCAGCAAAATAGTGACTTTCGCTCTACGGCTCAAGCTGAGGGGGATTGAGCAAAAAATGCCGGCTGGAAACTATCGGGTCGTCACGGATGAAGAACTGATCGAAGAATTGTCATTTCGCGTCTATCGCCGCGTGTCCATGATGATGTTCGTGCCAGCCAAATCTGCTTCCTCGGTTGAGATGGTGGCCATTGATCCTCAAGAGCTCTCGAGGCAGCACAGGACCTGAAGCATGACGCTTAGTTTTCCAAATCCAAGCCGCTTTTATGATGCTACGCGGCGGGCCGTCCGGTTTTGGGGGCACGATAGCGCGATGGAGGCATCGTTTTTCGTCGATGCCGATGCGTTGAAGAGAATTAAACCCGACATGCCGTTGGACGAGGTTGGACTTCTGGGCACGTTCGATTCGAACCGCAAATTGATTTACGCGACCGCAGCCAAGGTTTATGAGCGTCGTCGTAAGGGGTCTTACGACCTGGTCGCGGCTGATTTTTGACTATAGTCTTTGGGCTACTACGAGGGTGTGACGTTGTTTGTCACGCTTGAAGAAACCTACTCGCCACCACTAAAAGGTCCACGTCAAATCGGCGCGCGCAGAATAGGCTCCGAAGCAGTGCCTCCGGTCTTCCTTTCATGCGTCGCTCGCACCGGCCAACGGTGCATGAACGTCGAAGCTCCCGCCGCCCCATCCGTTCAAGGCATAGTTGGGAACCGTTCAAACGCCCCTAACCGCGGGGATGGTGATGCTCTGCAATCCCCCGATCCGCGACGCGGTTATTGTTCTAGGTCAAGGGATCGCACCACACCTGCGGTGAAATTTTATTTATAGAGTAATAACGCGGCGGGCTGAGCCGACACGATGCTGCCGAGGCAGCGTAACGTATAGGCGGTCATTGCAATGACCGCTCGCGTCCCTCCAAAGGGAAATCCCTTTGCGGCCCTTCTTGCCGCCTAATCGACCAACCGCAATAGCTCGGGGTTCTTCTTTGCGGATTGATCTTCGAGTTTGCCAGTTGCAATCTTCACGACCAGCACAGCATTGCACCAAGGGCATCGCGATCGCGACCGCGGTGCTCGCCGCGACCGCGCTGTTCGGCGCCTTCCGCACCACGATCGAGCAGGCGCTCGGCAGCGGGGCAGGCTCGTTCAGCCTGTCGGTCGACCGGCCGAGGGTCCTGGTCGGCGTGATCATCGGCGCCTCCGTGGTGTTCATGTTCGCCAGCCTGCTGATCAGCGCGGTGGGCCGGGCGGCGCAGCGCGTGGTCCTGGAGGTGCGGAACCAGTTCCGCACCCACCCGGGGATCATGGATTACACCGAGAAGCCCGACTACAGCCGGGTGGTCAACATCGTCACCAAGGACTCGCTGCGCGAGCTGGTGACCCCGGCCCTGCTCGCGGTGCTGATCGCGATCGCCGTCGGCTTCGCGTTCGGGTACGCCACGCTCGGCGCCTACCTGGCCGGCGCGATCGCGGCCGGGGTGCTGATGGCGGTGTTCCTGGCCAACTCCGGCGGCGCCTGGGACAACGCGAAGAAGCTCGTCGAGGAGGGCGAGCACGGCGGCAAGGGCTCAGAAGCGCATGCCGCGACCGTCATCGGCGACACCGTCGGCGACCCGTTCAAGGACACCGCGGGCCCCGCGATCAACCCGCTGCTCAAGGTGATCAACCTGGTGTCGCTGCTGGTCGCGACCAGCGTGGTGAAGTACAGCAGTAACGTCGGGCTGCGCACCGGGGTGGCGGTCGGCGCGGTGGCCATCGTGGTCGCGGCGATCGTGATCTCCAAGCGGCGCGCCCATGGCATGGGCGAGGAGGCGCCGGCCGGCGCCGAGGTGACCGGCGCGATCTCGCCCGCGGTGGAGGGCGCCAGCGCGCCCGCGGTGGAGGGCGCCAGCGCGGTGCCCGACGTCACCAAGGCGACCGTCGCGGACGACGCCGAGGACCGCGCGGCCGCCGTCAAGCGAACGGAATAACTCGCCAGGCCATGAACCCCGGGTTCCCACGCGGACCCGGGGTTCTTGCCGTCCCGGGCCGGGCTAGGACGGCGGCGGCCACGTCGTCGCTGGAGATGCCGAGCAGGTACAAGATGGCGTCCAGGTAGGGGACGCTCACCGAGGTGTCAGCCGCGTCGCGCACCATGGGCTTGGCGTTGAACGCGACGCCGAGCCCGGCGGCGGCGATCATGTCGAGATCGTTGGCGCCGTCGCCGACCGCCACCGTCTGGGACAGCGGAACCCCGGCGTCGGCGGCGAACCTGCGCAGCGCCTCCGCCTTGCCGGCCCGGTCGATCACCGGGCCGCAGCAGACGCCCGGTGAGCTTCCCGGCCGTGATCTCCAGCTCGTTGGCCGCCACGTAGTCGATGCCGAGCTCGGCGGCCAGCGGCCCGATCACCTGGATGAAACCGCCGCTGACGATGCCCGACTTGTAGCCCAGGCCGCCCAGCGTCCCGATCAGCGTGCGCGCCCCCGCGGTCAGCCGCAGTTCGGCCCGGACGTCGTCGAGGACCCCGGCCTCGAGCCCGGCGAGCAGCGACACCCGCTCGCGCAGCGACGCGGTGAAGTCGAGCTCGCCGCGCATGGCGGCCGCGGTCACCTTCGCCACCTCGGCGGCGCAGCCGGCCCGGGCGGCCAGCAGGTCGATCACCTCGTCCTGGATGAGGGTGGAGTCCACGTCCATCACGATCAGCCGCAGCGCACGCCGGTGCAGCCCGCCGCGCTGGACCGCCACGTCGACCCCCTGCTCCACCGCGGCGCGGGCCAGGTCCTCGCGGAGCATCGCCGGGTCCGCGCCGGAGACGTCCATCTCGATGCAGGTCACCGGCTGCTGCGCGAGCCTGCCGATCCGGTCGATGTTCGCCCCGCTGGCCGCGATCCGCCCGGCGATGGCGGTGATGGCGGCGGGCGCCAGCGGGCTGCCCAGCAGGGTGACGTGCAGCCGCCCGCCGCGGGCGGCCGGATCGCCGGTGGCCGCCGAACCCGTGGTGATCTCGGCCTCCAGGCCGAGATCACCGGCCAGCGCACTGACCGCGGCGTGGATGCCGGTCAGGTCGGGCGGCGAGTCGCAGCCGAGCAGCACCCCGAGCACCAGCCGGCCCCGGATCACCACCTGCTCCACGTCGAGGACGCTGAGCGGGTGCCCGCCCAAGATGGCGAACAGCCTGGAGGTCACGCCCGGCCGGTCCCGGCCGGTCAGGGTGATGAGCAGCGAGGTCCGCGGAGTATTCATCGCGGGCGCCAGGCTACCCCACCGAGGTTACGGCAGCAGCAGGTGCACGTCACCGAACTCATGCCACAGGTACCGGGACCTGATCGCGGTTTCGTAGCACCGGTCGAGCAGCTCCGGTCCGGCGAACGCGGCCAGCATCCGCAGGTGCGAAGAACGCGGCTCGTGCAGCCCGGTGAGCAGCCCGTCCACCACTGTGACCCCGGTCTCCGGCGTGACCACGTGTGACGTCCAGCCCGCCGAGGCCGCCACCTGGCCGTCAACGCCACTGCCGCCGCCCGCGGCCGTCTCGAGCGCGCGGACCACGGTCGTGCCCGCGGCGATGATCCGGCCGCCGTGCGCTCGCACGTGGTTGACCAGCCGGGCCGTGACGGGCGGCACGTCGTAGGGCTCGGGGTACGGGTCCTCGCCGGCCTCCAGCGAGGACACCCCGGTGTGCAGGGTGAGCGGCGCGATCAGCACCCCGCGGGCCACCAGCGCGGTGACCACGGACGGCGTGAACGGGCGGCTGGCGCTCGGCATCTCCGCGCTGCCCGGCTCCCGTGCGAACACCGTCTGGTAGTACGGCAGCGGCCACTCGCGGCCCACGTAGGAGTACCTGATGGGGACGCCGTGCCTGAGCAGGTAGGGCACCACCGCCACCGAGAGCCGGGCCCGCCAGAGCCTGGCGCTGGCCTTTCCTTCCAGGGTCAGGACCGCCCCGGACGGCAGGCTGATGAGCTGACCGGGGTACCCGGGACCGTTCGGCATCGAGATCTTGCCCTTGACCTGCCGCAGCTCGACCAGCCACGCGCCGTCAGGGCGCGGGCTGGAGAAGTGCACGGCCAGCCCGTCCCCGGTCGACGCGGACCTGGGCGGGCAGCGTCGCGGTGGTGTTGACGACCAGCAGGTCGCCGGGGAGCAGCAGGCCGGGCAGGTCGCGGAAGCCGTGCTGGCCGATCTCGCCCGATGACCGGCGGCTGACCAGCATCTGGACGCCGTCCCTGGCCAGGCCGCGCGCCTCGGGCGGGTCGTGCGCCTCGAGCTCGGCGGGCAGCGTGAAATCGGCCACCGTGAAATCGGCCACCGTGAAACCGGCCACCGTGAAACCGGACTCGGGCTGGGCGAAGTCGATGAGCATGGGATCCCCTAGCCGGAGTGGCCGGTCGGCATCAGGTGAGCCGCGCGGTACCGGCCGCTCGGCAGGCGCTGCGAGACGAGCCGGACGAACGCGGGGACGACCGACTCCGGCTCCGGCCGGTCCGAGATGTCCTCGCCGGGAAAGGCCAGCTGGTGCATGTCGGTGCGGAGGTCGCCGGGATCGGCCCACCAGACCCGGAGTCCGACCTCCTCGGCGGCCAGCACGTTCGAGGCCTGCTCCAGGGCCGCCTTGGCCGCGCCGTAGCCGCCCCAGCCGGCGTACGCCTCCACCGCCGCGTCCGAGGTGATGTTCAGCACCGCGCCGCCGCTGGCCCGCAGCAGCGGGAGCATCAGCTGGGTCAGCGCGATCGGCGCGATCACGTTCACCTCGAACGCGGTGCGCAGCTGGTCGGGCGGGTAGTCGGCCAGCGCGGGCAGCGGGCTGGCCCCCAGCGTCCCGGCGTTGTTCACCAGCAGGTCCAGCCGGCCCGCGGCGTCGGCGGCCTGCCGCAGGGCGGCGCGGTGCGCGGGGTCGGTGACGTCGCCGGCCACGGCCGTGACGGTACCGCCCGCGGCCCTGATCCGGTCCGCCGCCGCGTCCAGCCCGGCCGCGTTCCTCGCGTCGATGATGAGGGCAAAGCCCTCGCGAGCCAGGCCGGCCGCCAGGGCCCGGCCCAGCCCGCGGGAGGCCCCCGTGATCATGGCTGTCGGAGTGTCGTTCATGTCTTCGCACGCTAGGCGCCACCGTGCCTGCCCGCATCGGTCCCGGGACCGGCCCGGCCTGGGCCGATGGTCCTAGGACCGCCGCCCGATGCGGGGACCGCCCGGCCCGGCTAGCTTTTACACGTGAGCGATGGGCTGGATGAGCTGTACCAGGTGAGCCAGGCGGTGCTGTCTGTCACCCGGCAGATGTCCGTCCGTGACGTGCTGCAGGTGATCGTGCGGTCGGCGCGGTCGCTGGTCGGCGCGCGCTACGCGGCGCTCGGCGTGCCCGACGAAGGGGACTCGTTCGCCGAGTTCGTGGTGGACGGGATCAGCTCAGCCGAGTGGCAGGCGATCGGGCCGCTGCCGCGCCGTCACGGGATGCTCGCCGTGCTGCTCAACGAGGGCAAGCCGGAACGGCTCGCCGATATACGCAAAGACCCGAGGTTCGAGGGCTGGCCGTCCGCCCATCCGCAGATGTCGCACTTCCTCGGGGTGCCGGTGCGCGACGGGGACCGGGTCCTCGGCATCATCTTCGCGGCCAACAAGACCTCCGCCGCGGCGGCCGGCCGCGGGTTCACCGAGCGCGATCTCCAGATCCTCTCGCTGTTCGCCGCGCACGCCGCGATCGCGCTGACCAACGCCCGGCTGTACGAGCGCAGCCGGGAGCTTTCCGTGCTGCAGGAGCGCTCCCGGCTGGCCAGGGACCTGCACGACGCGGTCACGCAGAAGCTGTTCAGCATCAGGGCGCACGCGCGGGCCGCCGCGGTCCTGGCGGCCAGGGACCCGGTGGACGCGGCCCGGGTCCGGGCCGAGATCGAGGTGATCGGCGAGCTCGGCGCCGAAGCGCACGCCGAACTGCGCGCGGTGATCGACGGCCTGGCCCCGCCGGACCTGGAGGCGGCGGGGCTGGCCGAATCCCTGCGCCGGTACGCGGCGCTGGCCGGGCGGGCGCACGGGGTCCCGGTCACGTTCACCGCCGGCGACCTGCCCGCGCTCGGGCCCCGGGCGGAGGCGGCGCTCTACCGGGTCGCGCAGGAGGCGCTGCACAACGCGCTGCGGCACGCCGGGGCGTCCGGCGTCCGGGTCGCCCTGTTGAAGGCGCCGTCGAAGGCGCCGTCGCCCGAAGGCCCCGCGCCAGGTTGTCCTCGAGGTGTCGGACGACGGTCACGGGTTCGTGCCCGAGGCGCCGTCCGGCGGGTTGGGGCTGGCCTCGATGCGGGAGCGGGCGGCGGCTGCGGGCGCCGCGCTGACCATCCGGTCGGGGAAGACGGGCACCCTGGTGCGGATGACCGTGCCCTTCAAGGCCGTTCCCGTCACGGCGGGAGGCGGGCGATGACGCGGCCCATCGCGGTGCTGATCGTCGACGACCACCCGGTGGTCAGGCGCGGGCTCCGGGTGCTGCTGGAGGTGCAGGACGGGATCGAGGTGGCCGGCGAGGCCGGCGACGGCGCCACGGCGCTCGCGCTGGCCGCCGAGCACGCCCCGGACGTGATCCTGCTCGACCTGAAGCTGCCCGGCATGGACGGCATCGCCGTCCTGGGTGAGCTCAGAGCCCGCGATAGCGCCGCCCGGGTACTGGTGCTCACCAGCGCCACCGATCCCGCGTCGGCGAGCCTGGCGGTGCGCTCAGGCGCGGCGGGGGTGCTCTACAAGGACGTTGACCCCGACGCGCTGGTGCGGGCGATCCGTTCGGTCCACGACGGCCACCTGCTGCTCGCTTCCGAGGCGGCTGGCCCCCTGGTCCGGTCGGCGGGCACCTGGGGGCCCGGAACTGCGGGCCGTGGCCTGGACGCGCTCACCAGCCGCGAGCGCGAGGTCCTCGCCGAACTCACCAAGGGCCGGTCCAACCGGGAGATCGCGCGGGCCCTGGGGGTGTCGGAGAAGACGGTGAAGGCGCACGTGAGTTCGGTGCTGGCCAAGCTCGGCGTGCAGGACCGCACGCAGGCCGCCCTGCTCGCGGTCAGGCACGAGCGCGGGGCCTAGCTCCTGATCAGGTGGGCGTAGACGATGATGTTGTCCAGGTAGTGGCCGGTGGCCCGGTCGAAGGGGCCGCCGCAGGTGATCAGCCGCAGGCTGGGGTAACTGGCCTTGCCGTAGATGGAGGCGGTCGGGAAGGCGTCCTTGGCGACCTTCTGCACCCCGTCCACGACGAAGGTGGCGACCTTGCCGTCGGCCAGCGTGACGTAGACCCTGTCCCCGGCGTGCAGGTCCTTGAGGTAGTAGAAGACCGAGATGCCGGTGAGCGAATCCACGTGGCCGAGGATGACCGCCGGGC